>NZ_LKKO01000043.1 GCF_001455965.1 Methylobacterium sp. GXS13 | reverse complement strand
CCGGTCGCCTCAGGCGGCCGGTCTGTCCCGGTGGATCGTCTCCTGCGCCAGGAGATAGAGGCCGGAGCCGACCACGATCATGGCGCCGGCGACCGTCCAGCGGCTCGGCACGTCGCCGAACAGCAGGAAGCCCAGAGTCACCGACCACAGCAGCTGGGTATAGATGAACGGCGCCAGGATGTTGGCCGGCGCCCGGGCATGGGCCAGCACCAGCAGCCAGTGCCCGATCGTCCCGAACAGCGCGACCGCGATCAGCAGCGCCCAATGGGTGAGGTTGGCCGGGCTGGTCCAGATCCAGGGCAGGAGCGGGGCCATCAGCGCCAGGCCCGCCAGCCCGGTGTAGAACATCGTCGTGGCGGTGGAATCGTAGGCTGCAAGCTTGCGCGTGATGATCGCGTAGAAGGCGTAGACCACGACGTTGGCGACGCAGAGCAAGGCGGCCGGGTGCATCCCGCCGAACCCCGGGCGTACGATCACCAGAACGCCGATGAAGCCGACGCCGATCGCCACCATCCGGCCCCGGGACGACCATTCACCGAGCAGCGGCCCGGCGAGAAGCGCGACGGTGAGCGGCGCGGCGAACTGGATCGAGATCGTCTCGGCGAGCTGCAGGTAGCGCAACGCCAGGAAGTTCAGGGCCGTGGAGGCGAACAGCAGCAGCGAGCGGACGATCTGCAACGTCAGCCGCCGGCTCTTCACGACCCCCGGGGTGCGCACCGGGTTGATGAACAGCGAGATCATCGCGACGCTGGCGGCGTAGCGCATGAAGGTGGTGACCAGCGGGTCGACCCCGGCCCGGGCCAGGGTCTTGGCGCTGGCGTCGAGGCTCGCGAAGAAGGCGACGGCGCCGCACATCAGGGCGATGCCGACGATCCGGCGACGGCGCGCGAGGTCGGGTGACGGGGCCGCGCGGGCGGGGGCCCTGTCGTTGGCGACGGTTGTCGCGACCTGCGTGCTCATGCCTGCCAAATCTCGGTGGAGGCCTGTATTCCTGCCATGCCGACCGCCGCGGCGGCACCCGCCACGGCGCAGGGGAAGTATGCAGCCGGCACGGTTCGCCGGCCCGCAATCCGGCTCAGCGCTTGGCCGTGACCTTCTCGGCGGCCGCGGTCTTGGTCGCCGCCTTGGCGACCTTCGCCTTGGCTGGGGTCGCACCCGCGATCAGCGCCGCCAGATGGCCCTGGTCGAGGCCCGCATTCGGCGCGGGCATAGCAACAGGGGTCGGCACGACGGTGGGGGCGCTCACGGGCCGGCGCGGCTCGATCGAGCCGGTGGCCGCCGGATCGGGAAGGCTGGCGAAGGCCGCGATCGGACTCGCGGGGGTGGATTCGCGCTGAACGCGCAAGGTCCAATGGGCGGCGGTGGAGAGGGCGGCAATCCCGAGGATCGCCTTGATGCCGCCGGTGAGCAGGGCTCGCATGGTCGTCAGGCCCGAAAGAACGCGGTTACGCCGGACCGGATCCCCGGCCTCGTCACATCATCGCGCCGGAGCGTGAACGAAGCTGCAAACATTCCCTCTGCGGCTGTCCCGGATCGGGGCAAAGCGCCGGAGGAACGCGCGTTCTCGAACGCGAGAAGCCGGAATTCTAAGTGGGCCTTGCGCCGAGCCCGCGGTTCCTGTTCCCCGCGCTCCCGACACTCCTGCAGCGACTCGGCCCACTGAGCCTCACAGGATCGGCCCAGAGAACTGGTCCGGACCACCCCGTCACTGCCGACCCCGCTACCATGCAGGCCCGAGCGGGCTCGCGAAACCTTCAGGCGCATCGGCTGCGGGGACCGTCCGTGTAGAGGGTGGCAGCCGAGCCGGCAACAGAGCGCGGGCGGTTTCGGCGCCCCCGCGGCGATCAGCGCTCCGCGGCGGCCGCGGCGAAGCGTATCAGCGCGGCGGTCTCGGACCCTCCCACCTCGGCAGCGAGGCGCGTGTAGAGATCGGCATAACCAGAAAAGACCTGCCGCCCCGCCGCGTCCGGCCCGAGGAAATCGGCGATCTCGTCCATCTCGGGCGCCCAGCGATAAGCCTTCGGCGCCATGTCGGGCAGAGCCTTGGCGAACCGGGCGAGCAGCGCCGGCTCGTTCTCCGTGAGCTCGTCGAGCAGCGCCGGGCCGGCGCCGGTGCGCTCCGCGGCCAGGATCATGATCGCGGCGAGCGCCGTGATCCCCTTGTTGAGGCCGGCATAGCTCATCTTGAGGCTGGAGGCCGCGCCGACGCCCCCGGGGCAAACGCGCAGGTCGAGGCCCAGATCGCGCAGGACCAGCGCCGAGGCGGTGTCGGCCCCCGAGACGTAGACCCGCGGCCCCTGGCTGCCGGGCTTGGGCGGCAGGCCCAGGATCGCCCCGTCGAGGAAGGGGGCCCCCGTTTCCGAGACGACCGCGGCGATCCGCGCGATGGTGTCCGGGCTGACGGCGTTGGCGTCGAGATAGACCGGCTTGCGCGGGGCCGCCGCCAGAGCGGGGGCGAGGCGGCGGGCCAGGGTCTCCGCGTCGGCGGGCGGCACGATCGACAGCAGGATGTCGGCGGCCACGAGCTCGGCCATGGTGGCATCGACCATGCCGGCCGCCGCGGCCCGTGCCCGGCTCGCCTCTCCGCGCCCATCGAGCGCGGTCAGCACGCGAGCACCGTGCTCGACCAGCCGCGCCCCGATGGCGCTGCCCATGGCCCCGGGGGCGATCACCACGATGGTGGGCATGGGAGGCTCCGAACATGCGCTGCTGGGACCATGGTAGCCAGCGCGCCGGCGGGGTCATAGTGTTTCGCGGAACGGATCACCGTCATGAACCAGCCCAAGCCCAGCGATGCTCTGTCGAGGTCACGGCGTTGCCGCAGCGCGCGGCGACGCGACGACCTGAAGGTCCCGCGCGTTTGGGTGCCCGATCCATCGAGGCCGGGCTTCAACGCGGAAGCGGCCCGGCAGGCTTCGCTTCTGAAGGGCGCCAGCGAGGAAGTCGAAGCGTTACGCTTCATCGCGGCAGCATTCGATTGGCGCGATTGAGAAATCGATGGGTCGCTTGTTCAGCATGACCACCGGCGCAGTCCAACCCTTCAGCCAGTCCGAAACTTGGTGCTTTCAAGACGCGAAGGCCCGTTTCGGCGAGGTGGTCCAACGCGCCTGCACCGAGGGTCCGCAGTGCGTGATCGTGCCCGGCCAGGACGCTGTGGTGATCATCTCGGCCGCGGAGTTCCGTCAGCTGACCGGACCGGTGACGGGCCAGGCGCTGATCGATGCGCTACAGGCATCGCCCTTCCGCGATATCGATCTCGAATCCGAGCCCGTGGCGATCCCGGCCCGCGACGCCGGTCTCTGATGCGGCTGCGTAGCATCAACGTCCTGCCCGAACCTCACAGGCCGGCAGATCGCTCCTCAACCCCAGGGAGCAATCCGGTGGCTTGAGCCCGGCGCGGCCGGCGCTCTGAGCCCTACCGCAGCGAGCCGCAGAACCGCTGGATCCGCCGGCAGGCTTCCTCCAGCACCGCGTTCGAGGTGGCGTAGGAGATGCGCAGGTTCGGGCCGAGCCCGAAAGCCGAGCCGTGCACGGCGGCCACGCCCTCGGCCTGAAGCAGCTCGGTGACGAAATCCTCGTCCGTCTCGATGGTCTTGCCGGCTTCGGTTGTCTTGCCGATCAGCGCCGCGCAGGACGGGTAGACGTAGAAGGCGCCTTCCGGCGTCGGGCAGGTCAAGCCGTTGGTCTGGTTGAGCATCGACACAACGAGGTCGCGCCGGCCCTGGAACGCTGCCCGGAAGGTGGCGAGGTGGTCCTGCGGGCCGTCGAGGGCGGCCACCGCGGCCCATTGCGCGATGGTGCTCGCCCCGGAGGTCTGCTGGCCCTGGACGAAGTCCATCGCCTTGATCAGCTTTTCCGGCCCGGCCGCGTAGCCGATCCGCCAGCCGGTCATGGCGTAGCCCTTGGAGACGCCGTTCATGGTCAGCGTCCGCTCGATCAGCTGCGGCTCGACCTGGGCCGGGGTGACGAAGGCGAAGTCGCCGTAGGTCAGGTGCTCGTAGATGTCGTCGGTGAGGATGTGCACGTCGGGATAGCGCAGCAGCACATCGGTGAGCGCCTTCATCTCGTCGCGCGTATAGGCGGCCCCGGATGGGTTCGACGGCGAGTTGAGCACGATCCACTTGGTCTTGGGCGTCAGCACCCGGTCGAGTTCCTCGGCCTGGAGCTTGAAGCCGTGCGCCATGTCGGTGTCGGCGAAGACCGGCGTGCCGCCGCACAGCCCGACCATCTCGGGGTAGGACACCCAGTAGGGGCGGGGGATCACCACCTCGTCGCCGGGGTTCAGGGTGGCGAGGAACGCGTTGTAGAGCACCTGCTTGCCGCCGGTGCCCACGATGGTCTGCGCGACCTTGTAGTCGAGCCCGTTCTCGCGCTTGAACTTGCGCACGATCGCCTCGCGCAGGGGCGCGATACCCGAGACCGGCGGGTAGCGGGTCTCGTTGCGGTGGATCGCCTCGATCGCGGCCCGCTTGATGTGGTCCGGCGTGTCGAAATCCGGCTCGCCCACCGACAGGCTGATGACGTCGACGCCGGAGGCTTTCAGGTCCCGGGCCTTCTGGGTCATGACGATGGTTGCGGACGGCTTCACCCGCGAGAGGACGTCGGCGAGGAGAGCCATGGCGTTTCGATCTCCGTGAGGGGCGCGGCGGTCTCGGGCGTCCGCGATTCGGCCGGGACCCTAGGCCGACGGTGCGGTGCGGACAAGGCTGCGCGGCGGCTCGGTTTCCATGCTAAGATCGTGCCGATTCGAAGAGGGCGATTGACGAGGGCGATTCATGCCACCCGCCGAGACGATCAGCGTCACGCTGCCCCCCGACACGCTCCGCGCCCTGCGCGAGCGCGTGGAAGCCGGCGAATACGCCTCGCTCGGTGAAGCCCTGGAGGATGCGGTACAGGCCTGGCAGAGCCGGCGCCGGGAGGATGCCGAGCGCCTCGACGCGATCCGAGTTCGCATCCGCCGGTCTCTGGAGGATCCTAGCCCCGATCTGAGCCTCGAGGAGGTGGAGGCGCAGATGGAAGTCCTGTTCGCCCAGGCCCGGGACGATCGCCGCCGTGCGTAGGCTGCCGGTCTCTCTCCGGCGTGAGGCCCGGATCGACCTCGCGGACATCTTCGGCGTCGTGCTCCACGCCAGCCACGACAACGATATCGCCGAGGGCTTCATCCGTCGGATCATCGCGCGCTGCCGGCGCATCGGCGATGCGCCCCATGGCGGTCGGCCGCGCGACGACCTGGAGCCCGGTCTGCGGACGGTGCCGTTCGAGCGATCCGCAATCATCGCCTATCGGGTCCAAGCCGAGCGGGTGATAATCACCAACGTGTTCTACGGCGGCCGGGATTTCGAGGCCCTGTACCGGAGCGACCGGTCGGACGACGAGCCGGCGCCTTGACCGCGCCGACGCGGATGGTTCGGCCCTCGCACCGGCCCATCGGCCTCCCCATCTCCTGTCGATGACACCGCTCTCCGTCCTCGACCTCTCCTTCGTCAGCGCCGATTCGACCCCGGCGCAGGCCCTACACGACACGCTGGCGCTGGCGCGCCACGTCGATGGCCTCGGCTACCGGCGCTACTGGCTGGCCGAGCACCATGCGCTGCCCAACGTGGCGAGCCCGGCCCCCGAGATCATGATCGGCCAGATCGCGGCCGCGACCCGGGCGATCCGGGTCGGCTCGGGGGGCATCATGCTGCCGAACCACGCACCGCTGATGGTGGCCGAGCGCTTCCGGGTGCTGGAGGCCCTGTTCCCGGGGCGGATCGATCTCGGCCTCGGGCGCGCGCCCGGCACCGACGGGCTCACCGCCCGGGCCCTGCGCCGCCGGGAGGCGCCGGGCGAGGGCGGCAACGACGACTTTTTGGACCGCCTGCAGGAATTGCTGTTCTGGGACGGCGGCTTCCCGGAGGGGCATCCGTTCGGCAAGATCCAGGCGAGCCCCGCCGGGGTGCCGCTGCCGCCGATCTTTCTGCTCGGCTCGTCCGATTACAGCGCCCAGCTCGCCGGGGAGATCGGCTGCGGCTTCGGCTTCGCGCAGCACTTCTCCGGGATGCCGGCCGAGGCGCCGATGCTGGCGTATCGCCGCCTGTTCCGGCCGACCCGCCTGGGCGCGCGGCCCCACGCGATCCTGGCCGTGGCGGCGATCTCCGGCAGCACCGACGCGGAGGCCGAGCGACTGGCCGCGAGCGCGCGGCTGTCCACCCTGCGGCGGGAGCGTGGCGAGTACCGTCCGCTGCCGAGCTTGGACGAAGCGCTGGCCTATCCGTATTCCGATGCGGAGCGCGCCCTGCTCGAGCGCGGCCGCGACAAGCTGCATGTGGGCGGGCCGGAGACCCTGCGGGCGACGCTCACGGATCTCGTCGCGCGGACGCAGGCCGACGAGTTGATGATCGTCACGGCGATCCCCGACCAGGCGGCCCGGCACGACTCTTATACCCGGCTGGCCCAAGCCTGGGGCCTCGGCGCGGTCTCGGAAGCGGCCTAAGAGGATCCCAAAGGGCTCAGCCCTTTGGCGGGGTATCGGGGCGAAGCCCCGATGAACCAGGGCTCCGCCCTGGACCCGCACACGGTCCCGGACCTTGTGGATCCGGGACTTTATCAGCGTCAGCGGCCGAACAGGCGGCCGAGGCGACCGAGCAGGCCGGCAGACTTCTCGCTCGCGGACGGCGCGGCGGGGGCTGCCGGGGCGGCTTCACCCTTTGGCGCCAGGACCAGCCCAAGGGCGGCCGTGTCGGTGGTCTCCCGGTCGATCAGGATCAGGCTGCCGGTCTCGCGGTTGGCCGCGTAGGCATCCACCGCCACCGGGCGGTCGAGGCGCAGGGCCACGTCCGCGATGTCGTTGGCCGCGAGGCGCTCGGCCGGGCCCGGATTGCCGGTCTCGGGATCGATCCGCGAGACGATCCGCTCGACCGTGGCGTTGACCGTGGCGGTGCCGATCTTGGCGAGCAGGCTCGCCCCCGGCGCCAGCTCGGTCTCAGCCGCCCAGAACAGGCGGGCCTCGAACTGCTCGGCAATGCGCAGCGGGGCATCGGACGCCGCGATCACCTGCCCGCGGGAGGCATCGATCTGGTCGGCGAGCACCAGGGTCACCGATTCATCCTCGCCGGCCTCCGCGAGGTCGCCGTCGGCCGTGTAGATCCGCGCCACCGTCGAGGTCCGGCCGGAGGGCTGGATGGTGATCGCGTCGCCCGGCCGGACGCGGCCGCTGGCGATCCGGCCGCTATAGCCGCGGAACTCGGAATTCGGCCGGTTGACCCACTGGATCGCCATGCGGAACGGAGCGTTGAGCGCCTCCGCGTGCACCGGCACGGTCTCCAGGTAATCGAGCAGGGTGCCGCCCCGATACCAGGGGGCGGCGATGCCCGGCTCCACGACATTGTCGCCGTTCTTGGCCGAGAGCGGGATGGCCTTCACCTCAGCGAAGTTCAGCTCGCGGGCGAAGCTGCCGAAGCCGGACACGATCGCGTCGAACTTGTCCTGCGACCAGCCGACCAGATCCATCTTGTTCACCGCCAGCACCACCCGGCGGATACCCAGCATCGAGACCAGCAGGGCGTGGCGCCGGGTCTGGCGGATCAGGCCCTGGCGGGCGTCCACCAGGATCACCGCCACGTCGGCCGTCGAGGCGCCCGTGGCCATGTTGCGGGTGTACTGCTCGTGGCCGGGGGTGTCGGCCACGATGAACGAGCGCTTGTCGGTGGAGAAGAACCGGTAGGCGACGTCGATGGTGATGCCCTGCTCGCGCTCGGCCTGGAGGCCGTCGACCAGCAGGGCCAGGTCCATCTCCTGCCCCTGCGTGCCGTGGCGGCGGGAATCCCGCTGGAGCGCCGAGATCTGATCGTCGAAGATCTGCTTGGTGTCGTGCAGCAGCCGGCCGATCAGGGTCGATTTGCCGTCGTCCACGGAGCCGCAGGCGATGAAGCGCAGCACGGCCTTGTTCTGGTGCGCGGCCAGGAACGCCTGATAGGTGGCGGCACGGTCGCTGAACGCGGTGGGAGCCTGGTGCACCGTCATCAGAAATAGCCTTCCTGCTTCTTGCGCTCCATGGCGCCCGCGCCGTCCTTGTCGATCACCCGGCCCTGGCGCTCCGAGGTGCGGGCCGCCAGCGTCTCGCCGACGATCTCCGGGAGGGTGGCCGCGTCGCTCTCCACCGCCCCGGTGAGCGGGTAGCAGCCGAGCGTCCGGAAGCGCACGAGGCGCTGCTGCGGAACCTCCCCGGGCTCGAGCGGCAGGCGGTCGTCGTCGACCATGATCAGCTGGCCGTCGCGCTCCACCACCGGGCGTTCGGCGGCGAAGTAGAGCGGCACGATCGGAATGTTTTCCTGCTCGATGTAGAGCCAGATATCGAGCTCAGTCCAGTTCGAGAGCGGGAACACCCGCAGGGATTCTCCGCGCTTCTTCTTGAGGTTGTAGAGGTGCCAGGGCTCCGCGCGCTGGCGCTTGGGATCCCAGCGGTGCTGCGCCGTGCGCAAGCTGATGATCCGCTCCTTGGCGCGGCTCGCCTCCTCGTCCCGGCGGGCGCCGCCGAAGGCCGCATCGAACTTGTACTTGTCGAGCGCCTGCCGGAGCGCCTGGGTCTTCATCACGTCGGTATGGACCTCGGAGCCGTGGCTCACCGGCCCGACGCCGCGGGCGAGCCCGTCCGGGTTGGTGTGGACCAGGAGGTCGAGACCGAGCTCCTTTACCCGGGCGTCGCGGAAGGCGATCATCTCCCGGAACTTCCACGTGGTGTCGACGTGGAGCAGCGGGAACGGCAGGGTGCCGGGCGCGAAGGCCTTCAGGGCCAGGTGCAGCAGTACCGAGGAATCCTTGCCGATCGAGTAGAGCATCACCGGGTTCTCGGCCTCGGCGACCGTCTCCCGGAAGATGTGGATGCTCTCGGCCTCGAGCCGCTTCAGGTGGCTGAGGCGGTCGGCGGAGGCGGGCGCGCCCGGCGGCACGGCGGCCGGGGCGGCGCTCATCGGGCGAACTCCGGCTGGCGGGTCTTCACGTCTGGGTTGCTCTCGAAGATGGCGGGCTCCTGGCCCGGCTGGATCGACGCGGAGGGCTGCCCGACATGCAGGCCGCACTCCTTCTTCTCTTCCTGCTCCCACCACCAGCGTCCGGCTCGCTCCGGCTCACCGAGCTTCACGGCGCGGGTGCAGGGGGCGCAGCCGATCGACGGAAAGCCGCGATCGTGCAGCACGTTGTAGGGGATGAAATTCTCCCGGACGAAGCTGTCGACCTGCGCCCGGGTCCAGTCGGCCAGGGGGTTGAGCTTGATCAGGCCGCGGGCGGGATCGAACTCGGCGAGCGGCGTCTCGGCGCGGTTGGCCGACTGACCGGCGCGCAGGCCGGTGAGCCAGCCGCTCGCGCCGTCGAGGGCGCGGCCGAGCGGCTCGACCTTGCGGAAGCCGCAGCAGGCCTGTCGGGCCGCCACCGAGCGGCGGAAACCGTTGATGCCCTCCTCGCGGACGAACGCCTCCTCGGCGGTCCGCTCCGGCGCGTAGGCCCCGATCCGGATCCCGTAGGCCGATTCGGTCTCGGCCCAGGTGTCGTAGGCCTCCGGGAACAGCCGGCCGGTATCGAGGGTGACGATCTCGACGCGGCCCTTCGCCAGCCCGGCCATCGCCAGCCCGTGGGTCAGCGCCTGGTCCTCGACGCCGAGGCTCGTGGTGAACACGAGGCGACCCAGGATCTCGGCGGCGATCAGGTGGAGGCGGCCTGGCAGGTCGAGCCCGGACAACCTTTCCGCGAGGGAGTCGGCCATCGTTCGGTCCGGACGGGTCATCGCGACATGTCCTGAGGTTGGATCATGGGAAAGATGCAGACGGTGCCGCACCCTGTTGTCGAAGGGTCGAGATGTTCGCTATAACGAACGAAGTCAAGGCGGCGCGGGTTGCTTGTCGGGCATATCCGGGCGGCCTGGCGTGCGGTGGCGCACTCTGTTCCTCGGCACCCAAGACCCCGCACGACAAAAGATTCTTCTCGGCGGCCCTGTGAAACGCCTAAACTCTCCGCGCGCGGCGCAGCGTGGAAGGATCCCACGGAGACGACTTTGGACGCCATCGATCTGAAGATTCTGGCCCTGCTGCAGGCGGACGCAACCCTGTCCATCGCGGCGATCGGCGAGCGCGTCGGCCTGTCTCAGACCCCGTGCTGGAAGCGCATCCAGAAGCTGGAGGCGGACGGGGTGATCGATCGGCGGGTGGCGGTGCTGGACCCGGTCAAACTCGGCCTCGGGCTCACCGTGTTCGTTTCCATCGAGACCGCCGACCACTCCCAGGAATGGCTGCAGCGCTTCGCCGCGACCATTTCAGCCATGCCGGAGGTACTGGAATTCTACCGGATGGCGGGGGATGTGGATTACATGCTGCGCGTCGTCGTGGCCGACATGCAGGCCTATGACAGTTTCTATAAGCAGCTTATCGCGGTGCTGCCGTTGAAGAACGTCACGTCGCGATTCGCCATGGAGAAGGTGAAGTCCACCGCCGCCCTGCCGCTGCCGGCACCGCCGAAAACCGGGCGCCACCTACCCGGGACCGCCCCGGTGCTCGCCGTCGTAGGAGAATGATTTTCTATTTTTCTGCGGCGCAGCGAAAGCAATATCCTAGTTCAGGCGCGTTCTGCAAAAAGAACGTTTTCGATTGACACCGGCCCCGTAGGCCACGACATGGTCCCCTGATGGCACGCCAGAATCTCCTTCCGCGCACCGCCCCGTTCGGCGACGGCGAGCGCGCCAGCCTCGATGCCGTGCTCGGCGCCGCGACGCCCGTGCAGCGCGCCTGGCTCGCGGGCTTCCTGGCGGCCTTCGACGCGGCCGGCGGCCAGCCGGCCGCGGCCCCGTCTGCCCCGCCCAAGGCGGCCGAGCCGCTGACGATCGTCTACGCCAGTGAATCCGGGAATTCCGAGGCGCTGGCCGGCAACGTCGCCAAGCTGGCGCGCAAGCAGGGCTTCAAGCCCAAGGTCGTGGATTTCTCCGATCTCGACATCGCGAGCCTGCCCAAGGCCGGCAAGCTCATCGCCATCGCGGCGACCTGGGGCGAGGGCGAGCCGCCGGCCCGGGCCGTGCGGGCCTATGGCGAGCTGATGGGGGAGGGCGCACCCCGCATCGACGGCGTGGACTTCGCCGTGCTGGCGCTGGGCGACACCTCCTATGTCGAGTTCTGCGCCATCGGGAAGGCGCTCGACGCGCGCTTCGAGGCCCTGGGCGGCAAGCGCGCCGCCGAGCGCGCCGACCTCGACCTCGATTTCGAGAAGCCGGCCGCCGACTGGATCAAGAACACCCTCAAGGCACTCGCCCCGGCAGAGACGCCCGACAACGTCGTGGCGGTGGATTTCGCCCGCGCCGCCGCCGGCGAGGACGACGAGGCCGAGCCGAGCCGCGAGCCGGTGGTGGTCGAGGTCGTCGAGCACGTGAACCTCAACTCCTCGCGCTCGGACAAGGAGACGATCCACCTGGCGCTCGCCTTCGAGGACGGGGCGCCCGCCTACGAGCCCGGCGATTCGCTGGAGATCTTCCCCGAGAACGACCCGCAGCTCGTGGACGAGATCCTGAACGCCGCGGGACTGTTGGGCGACGAGACCCTGCGCCAGGCGCTGCTCGCCGAGCGGGACATCACCACCCTGTCGGCCGCCACGATCGAGCGCTTCGTCAAGGCGACCGGCCACGCGGACGCGCAGACGCTGATCGACAGCGGCGAGGCCCGGGCCTGGATCGAGGGCCGGCACCTGATCGACCTGCTGGCGACCTTCCCGGCCACGCTGACCGCCGAGCACCTCAACACCATCACCCGGCCGCTGCCGCCCCGGGCCTACTCGATCGCGTCCTCGCGCAAGGAAGTGGGCGACGAGGTCCACCTCGCCATCGTGGCGGTGCGCTACGAGACCCATGGCCGCGCCCGCTCGGGCGTCGCCTCCGTGCATGTCGCCGACCGGATCCGGGACGGCGCCAAGCTGCGGGTGCGGGTGAAGCCGAACCGGCATTTCCGCCTGCCGCAGGATCCGGCCACCGACATCATCATGGTCGGCCCCGGCACCGGCGTCGCGCCGTTCCGCGCCTTCGTGCAGGAGCGCCGCGCCATCGAGGCCCCCGGCCGCTCGTGGCTGTTCTTCGGCGACCGACACTTCCTGCACGACTTCCTGTACCAGCTCGAATGGCAGGAGGCCCTGGAGGACGGATCGCTGACGAAGATCGACGTCGCCTTCTCCCGCGACCAGCCGGAGAAGATCTACGTGCAGAACCGCATCACCCACAACGCGCAGGAGCTGGTCTCCTGGCTGGAGGGCGGCGCCCATTTCTACGTCTGCGGCGATGCCAAGAACATGGCCAAGGACGTGCGCGCGGCAGTGGTACGGGCCTACGAGATCGCCAAATCCCTCAGCCCGGCCGACGCCGAGGCGCAGGTTGCGGCCCTGGAGCGCAGCCACCGCTACCAGCAGGACGTTTACTAGACCCTATGGCGACGGAGCACCGGTAGATCCGGGTTTGCAAAGGGCGGGTCGCCCTTTGGCGGGTTGTCGGGGCGGAGCCCTGATGCACCGGTCGGAGCCCGACAGCAGGGCTCCGCCCTGCACCCGCAAAAGGTCCCGGACCTTTTGAATCTGGGATTTGTGACGATCCCGCCCGTTCAGGGGGCGGGGACGCAGTCAAGACTTTGGAAGTGATCCCATGGACGACCATAGCCCCCGCGACGACGCCCAGGCCCTGGCTCCAACCCCGGCGCCGCGCGTCTACGAGACCCCGCCCAAGGATCGGCCGATCACCGATGCCGAGGCGGCCCGCGCCGCCCAGCTCGCCGCGAACGAGCACATCAAGATCGCCAGCGGCTATCTCCGCGGCGGCCTGGCCGACGGCCTGCTGAAGCACGCCACCGGGGCGATCTCCGAGGATGACGGGCAGCTCGTGAAGTTCCACGGGATGTACATGCAGGACGACCGCGACCTGCGCCCGGAGCGGACCAAGAAGAAGCTCGACAAGGCCTACAGCTTCATGATCCGCCTGCGCATCGCCGGCGGCGTGATCAGCCCGCAGCAATGGCTGGCGCTGGACGACATCGCTGTCACCTATGCGGGCAGCGCCCTGCGGGCGACCACGCGCCAGACCTTCCAGTATCACGGCGTGATCAAGTCGAACCTCAAGCGCACGATGGCGGCCATCGACGGGGCCCTGCTCGACACGATCGCGGCCTGCGGCGACGTGAACCGCAACGTCATGGCGGCGACCAACCCCGCCCAGGTCGGCGCCCACGGGGCCGCCCACCGGCTCGCCAAGGACATCTCGGACAGCCTGCTGCCGAAGACCAGCGCCTGGCGGGAGATCTGGCTCGACGGTGAGCGCGTGGTCGGCGGCGAGGAGGAGGAGGTCGAGCCGGTCTACGGCCGCACCTACCTGCCGCGGAAGTTCAAGATCGTCGTGGCGGTGCCGCCCTCGAACGAGGTCGACATCTTCGCCCACGATCTCGGCTTCATCGCCATCCTGGACAAGAACAACCAGGTGACCGGCTGGAACGTCACCGTGGGCGGCGGCATGGGCATGACCCATGGCGAGCCCGAGACCTTCCCGCGCACCGCCGACGTGATGGGCTTCGTGGCCCCCGAGGACGCCATCAAGGTCGCCGAGGCCGTGATGACGGTCCAGCGCGACTGGGGCAACCGCAAGAACCGCAAGAACGCCCGGCTCAAGTACACGATCGAGCGCTACGGCCTGGCGGCGTTCCGGGCCGAGGTGGAGACCCGGATCGGCAAGACGCTCGGCGAGCCGAAGCCCTTCACCTTCACCAACAACGGCGACCGATTCGGCTGGACCGAGGGTGACGACGGCCGCCACCACCTGACGCTCTACGTCCCCTCCGGCCGGATCAAGGATTACGAGGACGGTCCGCAATTCCTCACCGGCCTGCGCACGATCGCCCAGGTGCACGAGGGCGATTTCCGCCTCACCGCCAACCAGAACGTGATCATCGCCAACGTGCCGACGGAGAAGCGCGCCGCGATCGAGGCCCTGGTCGACCAGTACGGCATCACCAAGGGCGCGGGCGCGCTGCGGCGCAACTCCATCGCCTGCGTGGCGCTGCCGACCTGCGGCTTGGCGCTCGCCGAGAGCGAGCGCTACCTGCCGGACCTGATGACCGAGCTGGAGGAGAGCCTGGCCACCCACGGGCTCGCCGAGGAGGAGATCACGATCCGCTCCACCGGCTGCCCGAACGGCTGCGCCCGCCCGTTCATCGCCGAGATCGGCCTCGTCGGCCGCGGCCCCGAGCGCTACCATCTCTATCTCGGTGCCGCCTTCGACGGCTCGCGCCTGAGCAAGCTCTACAAGGAAGACGTGGCGGCCTCAGACATCCGCGACACCCTGGATCCGCTCTTCGCCGACTTCGCCAAGGGCCGGAACCCGGGCGAGCATTTCGGCGACTACCTGATCCGGGCCGGGCACGTGGCCCGAACGGTGAACGGCCCGGATTTCCACGACCGGACCGGCGCCCTCAAGCCGGCCGGGCACGCCTGAGCCGACGCGATCCCGGAGGCCGAGGCAGCGACCTCGGCCCCGGAGGAACGGCCCTTTGAATCGCCCGAGCGATCGCACCGGCCTGCGGGTGGCGGGTCGCCCTTCGACACGGGCCCGCTAGCGTCCACGCAGCAGCCCCACCGGGAGAGAGCTTTCCGACGGCGCCCCGGCCAGCGGCCGCGGTCAAGCGGGCCTTCACCGTCCTCGCGAGCGCAGCGCGGTGCCCCGGCCCTGTGCGCGCCGGTCAACCGTGGGGCCGCACCGGCTTGCTTCCCTGCGCTCGCTGTGCCGGGACGGCGCCGAAGCAAGGGTCTGGAAACCATGTCGCCTCAACGCCCGCCTCTCCCCAACGTATGAGAACGACCGTTCATTGACGCGAGAATGAACGTTCATTACGAAGGTGGGGCAAGCAGGAGTGAGCCATGGCTCTGTCGCTCGAAGGCCGCTGGTCCGATCTCGAACAGGACAGCTTTGACTCGTCCGGGCCGGGTGGGGCGCACTTCCGCGCAGCGCTCCGGACTTTCTGCAGCCCCGCGAATCTCACCTTCGCCGCCGTGCTTGTCCTGGCCTGGATGGCGCTGATCAGCTGGACCGGTGCCGGCCCGAAAGGCTGGCAGGCGCGTCTCTGTGCAGATGTGAGCCAGACCGCCCAGGCCTGTGCGGCTGCCGCTTCCGCGAAGGACCAGAGCCGCGTCGCTCCGGTCACGCAGCTCGCCCCGTGAGCATACCGGCAAGCGTCGAGGCGCGCGGCAACCCGGCCGCCCGGCGCGAGCACATCCTCGACGCCGCCGAAGCCTGCTTCGTACGCAACGGCTTCCATCGCGCCACCATGCAGGACCTCGCCCGCGAGGCTGCGATGAGCCCGGGCAACTTCTACCGTTATTTCGAATCCAAGGAGGCTCTGGTCGTCGGGCTGGTAGAGCGCGAGCGCGAGCGTGGTGCCCGGCTTGTCGAAGAGATGGAGCGCAGCGGCGACCGGCGCGGGGCCTTGCTGGACATCATCGCGCGGTACTTCGTGTCGATCACCCGTGCGGCCGCGGTGCTGCGCCTGGAGGTCTGGTCCGAAGCGACCCGCAATCCGGCCATCGCCGCATTGACGGCGCGGACCGAGGCGGAGACCCGGGACTGGTTCACCGCAACCTTCTCGGCGCTGGCCACCAGTCCGGATTGCGATCCGGACCGGCTCTACGCGCTGCTGGCGCCGCTGATGAAGGGAATCCTGGTCGGCCGCGCGATCCTGCCCGATTACGACCCGGGTCCCGCAGTCACCGAGCTCCACACCCTGCTGGAGACCGGCCTTGACGGGCGCCTGCCGCGCGCCGTCACCGCTGGGCCGCCACCGAACGGCTGATCCGTGTCGGCCCGTGCACGCGGGCACCGATCCGTCGGCGTTCCCGCGCTGCCCCGCCCCAAACACCACGCGCGCTTGCACCACGCGCGCCTGCACGAAGAAGGATACCGCATGCCTCAGATCCTCGCCCGCCTCGTCACGGTCGCCGTCATCGGCGTCGCCGCGTTGGAGTGCGGTCCGGCAGCTGCGGCCGATCCCACGGGCACCTGGCTTACCGAGGACGGGCGTGCCCGGGTGCGGACCGAGCTCTGCGGATCGGATCGCGGGCATCTATGTGGCTACGTCGTCTGGCGCAATCCGAAGGACGACAAGGCGCAGGGCCCGCTGGACAAAGCCAACCCGGATCCGCGCCGGCAGGCCCGCCCGCTGCTCGGCCACCAGATGATCCTCGGGCTGAAGCCGGATTCGGACGGCCGCTACGCCGGCAGGATCTACAACGGCGACAACGGCAAGTCCTACGACGTGTCGATCTGGAGCGAGAAGCCGAGCGAGCTCTCGGTGCGCGGCTGCCTGCTCACAGTGCTGTGCGGCACGCAGACCTGGACGCGGGTGACGGGCGTTGAGCCGGGCCAGTTGCAGGCCGCGACCGACGCGCCGGGCGGCCCCCGATCCGATCCCGAATGGGCTGCCGCCGGCACGAAGGCCAAGGGCTCCGACGAGAAAGCCGCCCCACCGCGCTGACCCGCGCCGCAGAATCCCGATGGCGACGCCTCCGCGTTCGTCCCCCGAAATCACCGAGATCGCGCGTCGAATCACGGCGCGCGGTAGGCTGGCCGGCTCGCGATCCCCCCTCACGCGGGCCGGCCGGCCGCATTCAGCGAGACCGTCCGGGAAAGCCCGCCTCCTGGGCGCTGCGAGCCCGCCTCTGATTCGCACAAGGCCGTGGATGCGATGGGCGATCCCAATCACGGCGCTGCTCCGAATCAACGTTAGAACGTGCATTCGTCGTCTCAGCGCACGCCTAAGTTTGCACTACCACCCAAATTTAAAATTATTCCAATGGTAATTTGTGACGCGTTGGACACGGCCACCGAGTTACCGCGGCTCTGAGCCCATCCGTTACAATCGAGCATTGAACCGCTCGGGCAATCGTACTCAAGGATCGAGGCGCCTCGTGGCGACGATCTTCTTGAGAACGACTAAAAGCTATGCCACAGGGCCGATCAGACCGCGCTGTTATCGCAAACGTTTGTCGCACACGCAGCACCAATACGCGCCTTGGACTGGCGATCACTCTGATTCTGGCATCGACGACTGTCGTTCAAGCACAACCCAATCCCGCACAGGATGAAGTCACCCTTTCAGAACTGAGCGTCACCGGCACCGGCCCCGCAGTGGAGCGGGCCGGTGGCCCGGTCGTCGGCTACCGCGCCACGCGCTCGGCGACCGCGACCCGGACCGACACGCCCCTGCGCGACACGCCGCAATCGGTGCAGGTGGTGCCGCGCGAGGTACTGGTCGACCAGCAGGACATCCGCCTGGGCGACGCCCTGCAGAACGTCAGCAGCGTCCAGCCCGGGGGCACGATCCAGGGCCGCAGCGACAGCTTCATCATCCGCGGCTTCAAGACCCAGATCTACGCCATCGACGGCGTGCTGCTGAGCCCGACCAACACCTTCTCGTCGGTCACCCGCGATCTGGCCGACGTGGAGCGGATCGAGGTGCTGAAGGGCCCGGCCTCGGTCCTGTACGGCCGCGGCGACCCCGGTGGCCTGATCAACATCGTCACCCGCCAGCCGACGCTCGAACCGTCCGGCGACATCAGCCTGCAGGGCGGCAGCTTCGGCTTCCGCCGCGTTCAGGGCTCGGTCTCGAGCGCCATCGCGGGCGTGGACGGCTTGGCCGGACGGGTCAGCTTCGCCGGCCAGTCCGACCCGACCTTCCGCAATTTCGGAGGCCGGGACAATTCACGCACCTTCGTGGCCCCCGCCTTCACTTGGAACCCGAGCCCGGACACCCGGGTCTCGTTCCTCGGCGAGTTCACCCGGGTGGACACGCAGTATGACGAGGGCCTGATCGCCCGGAACGGCCGCGTGCCGCTGGACAACATCGCGCGGTTCTACGGAGAGCCGTTCTCCCGGTACAACAGCAACGCGAATTTCGGGCTTCTGAAGGTCGAGCACGACCTCAACGAGAACATCACGTTGCGCGAGGTGCTCAACGTGCAATGGGGTGCGTTCGCCCTGCTGGCGACCCGCGCCACCGGCCTGACCAACCGTAATACCTTGGTGAGCCGGCGCGAGGCCACGGTCAACTCGACCTACGCAGCCGTCGACAGCCAGACCGAGATGGTGGCCAAGTTCGATCTGCTGGGTTTCAAGCATACAGTGCTGGCCGGGATCGAATACACCAACGGATACCGGCACGCCTACCAGACCGAGAGCCGGAACTACCCGTCGGTGAGCTTCCAGAATCCGGTCTTCGGCGCCGGCCTCGTCGGGCTCCAGTTCCAATCCGAACTCAAGCAGAAGAACGAGCTGAACGGCCTCTACGTCCAGGATCAGATCGATCTCGGCCTCGGGTTCCAGGTGTTGCTGGGCGTCCGCTACGACACCGGAACGCAGTACTACTTCAACCGCCTGCCGGCTTCGCGCACGATCCCGCCGGATCAGCAGCTCTCGGGCACCTCACCGCGGGTCGGGCTGATCTACCGGCCATTCGACCCGCTGACGTTCTATGTGAGCTATTCGACCTCGTTCAAGCCGCAGATCGCCAACGTCCTCAACGTCACCAACCCGGCGCCGGAGACCGGCGACCAGTACGAGATCGGGAGCCGGCTCGACCTCACCCCTGACCTGACCTTGTCGGCGGCTGCCTTCCGTATTACCCGCAACAACGTTGCGGCCAATGATCCGACCAACAGCCTCTATTCGGTGATCACCGGCCAGCAACGCTCCGAGGGGGTCGAGGCCGATCTCGCCGGCCAGATCCTGCCGGGCTGGAAGGTCATCGGCGGGATCAGCTTCCTCGACGCGCGCATTACCAAGGATCAGGTCTTCCCGGTCGGCAATCGCCTCGTGGGCGCGCCCGCTTTCAGCGGCAGCATCTGGTCAACCTACCAGTTCCAAGAGGGCTTCCTGCTCGGCTGGAACATCGGGGCCGGGATCACCTATGTCGGCCGGCGCACCGGCGATCTGAACAACAGCTACTCGGTCGGCGGCTATGCGCGGCTCGACGCCGCCGTGTTCTACGATTTCAACGAGCATGCCCGGTTCTCGATCAACGCCCGCAACCTGACCGACCGGCGCTACATCGAGCAGCCGTTCAACCAGTGGAACAATGCGCCCGGTGCGCCCCTGTCGGTGCTGGCCACGATCACCGCGCGGATGTGAGCCGGGTCGGCCAAAGTTTGGGTTTCGAAAGGTTCGGGACCTTTCGCGGGTCCAGGGCAGAGCCCTGGGGTGCACGAAGTCTGGCGGCCTCAGGGGCTCCGCCCCTGAATGCCGCCAAAGGGCTGGGCCCTTTGGAAACCCGATCTTCGCCGGCGTGCTATCGATCGGCGCCCACGACGGGCTGTTCGCGAGGCCTCGTTTCACGGGTCGGCGTCGCGGCTCTCGGCTGCGCACGTCGGCGGCTCGCGCGGCGGCGCAGGATGTAGAGGACCAAGCCGGTGGCGGCGAAGCCCGGCAGGGATAGCGCCGCGAGGCAGAACAGCAGCGCGAACAGGCTGCCGAAGAACCGGCCGCGATGCACCTCCAGGATGTTCTCGACGATGCGCCGCCCCAGCGGCGTGTCGGCGGCGTGCGCGGTGGAGAGCGGCGTGCCCGTGGCGGCGTCGTAGCGGGCCTCGTTGCGGGCGCTCAGGGCGTCGACGCCCCGGGGCAGCCAGCGGATGCGGATGGCCTGCGTGTCGGCCCCCGGCAGGGTGAGGATGGCGAGGCCGGCCGCGTGCCCCTCGCCGGCCCGGAATGCCGCCCAGGCGCGGTCGAGGGCGGGCCCGGCGCTGGCCTCCGGCACCGGGGGCGCCTCCCGGCTTCCGGCCATGCGGGTGGGCTTGCCCCGCTCCGGCGTCCCGGCGAGCAGCCAGCTGACCCCGTCCTTGAACGACGGGTAGGACCAGGTCAGTCCGGTGAGCGCGATGACCAGGTAGATCGGCAAGAGCCAGGTCCCGGCCACGGCATGCAGGGACCACCAGCGCGGCCGCCCAGGCCGCGACAGGGTCGGCTTCAGCCAGATCCGCCAGCGATGGATCTTGGGCCAGCGCAGGTAGAGGCCGGTGGCGAGGAACACGATCAGCGCCAGCGTGCAGGCGCCCGTGATGGTCCGGCCCCAGCCCTTGGACCCGCCGGGGATCAGCAGCCAGCGGTGCAGGTCCCGCACCGTCGAGAACGCTGCCTCCAGTCGCACGGGCCCGAGCACCGCGCCGTCATAGGGGTCGGCATAGAGAGAGGGCGGCCGCGCACGGGTCTCGGGATCCCGGGCGAAGCGCACGAACACGCTCGCCTCCGGGTCGTCCGACAGGGTGAGGACGTTCACTGTTCGGCCGCCGGCCTGCGCGTCGATCCGGGCGGCGAGGGCCGATGGCGCGAGCGGAACCCGATCCCTCGCCTCGACCCGTGTCCGGTCGCGGTTGACGAAGGCGGTGATTGCCTCCTCGTAGCTCATCAGCGACCCGGTCACGCCCATCAGCGCGAGCACGAAGCCGGCGGTGAGGCCGAGCGCCCAGTGCAGGCGGAACAGGACGGTCCGGGGGGCGGGAATCGGCAGCGACATCACAGTGCCGAATGCCTAGCAGAGTCCGGCCCGGCATGCGACGCCGTGCCGCGCATGCCGGGGTTTCAGGTGATCGGCGCCGGGTTGAACAGGGTCAGGTCGTTGAACAGGCCCCAGCGGTCGGACCAGGGCCGCTTGCGCCCGCTCGCCACGTCGAGGATCAGGTGGAACAGCTCCCAGCCGACCTCCTCGATCGTGGCCTCGCCGGTGGCGATGCGGCCGGCATCGAGGTCGATCAGGTCGGACCAGCGCTCGGCCAGCTCCGTCCGGGTCGCGACCTTGATCACCGGGGCCTGGGCCAGGCCGTAGGGCGTGCCACGGCCGGTGGAGAACACCTGCAGGGTGATCCCCGAGGCGAGCTGGAGCGTGCCGCAGACGAAGTCGCTCGCCGGAGTCGCAGCGAAGATCAGGCCCTTCTCGCGAACCCGCTCGCCCGGCGCCAGCACGCCTGAGATCGCCCCGGTGCCGGACTTGGCGACCGAGCCCAGGGCCTTCTCGACGATGTTGTTGAGGCCGCCCTTCTTGTTGCCGGGCGACGGGTTGGCCCGGCGGTCGGCCTCGCCCTTGGCGAGATAGGCGTCGTACCAGGCCATCTCGCGGATCAGGGCCTGGGCGACCTCCGGTGTCCTGGCCCGGGGGGTCAGGAGGTGGATGGCGTCGCGCACCTCCGTGACCTCGGAGAACAGGACCGTACCGCCGCAGGCCACGATCAGGTCGGCGCAGTAGCCGAGCGCCGGGTTGGCGGTGACGCCCGAGAAGGCGTCGCTGCCGCCGCATTGCAGGCCGACCACGAGCTCGGAGGCCGGGCATGTCTCGCGGGTGCGGCGGTTCAGGACCTCCAGGCGGGCTTCCGCCATGGCCAGGATGCTGTCGAGCATCGCGGAGAAACCCTGGTGGCGCTCGTCCTGGAGGCGGACCACCCCATCCCCGGCCGCGCCGCCATCGGGCAGCAGCCGCTCCGAGACGAGCTTCTCGCAGCCCAGCCCCACGACCATGACGGCGCCGCCGAAATTCGGGTTCTGGGCCAGGCTCTGGAGGGTGCGGATCGGGATCACCGCCTCGGGGGCGTTGATGGCGACGCCGCAGCCATAGGCGTGGGTCAGGCCGACCACGTCGTCGACATTGGGAAAGCGCGGCAGCAGCTCCTGCTTGATCCGCCTTATCGCCACGTCGAGGGTGCCGGCGACGCATTGCACGCTGATCGAGATCGCCAGGATGTTCTTGGTGCCCACCGACCCGTCCGGGTTGCGGTAGCCCTCGAAGGTGTAGCCTTCGAGCGGCGCCAGGGGGGCCGGCACCCGGGTGGCGAGTTCCAGCGCGTCCAGGGACGGGGCGGTGGGCGTCGCGACCCGGGATTCCTCGACCCAGGCGCCGCGCGGGATGTCTTGCGTGGCGATGCCGACCACCTCGCCGTAGCGGCGCACCTCCCCGCCCTCCGGAATGTCGCTGAGCGCCACCTTGTGGCCCTGCGGCACGAACTCGGTGAGCCGCAGCCCATCCGGGAAGGTCGTGCCCGCGGGCAGCCCGAAGGCGTTGACCACGATCGCGACGTTGTCGTGCGCGCTCAACCGGATCGTGCGCGGCACGTCCCCGGCCGGGCGCTCGAGCGTCGGGCGATCCTGCGTCGCGGCGTCCATCTCGGCCTGCATCGGATGCTCCTCGCTCAGCCCGCGGTGCGGAAGCGCCCGGCCAGCGCCTCGGCGTTGCGGGCCAGCAGTCCCAGATCGGAGCCGACCGCGGTGAACCGGGTGCCGGCCGCGATGTAGCGTTTGGCCAGCTCCTCGCTCGGCGTGAGGATGCCGGCATGCTTGCCGGCCTTCACGATCCGGCCGATCGCGTCCTCGATGGTGCGCACCACTTCCGGATGGCCCTGCTGGCCGAGGTGGCCGAGGCTGGTGGAGAGGTCGCCGGGCCCGATGAAGACGCCATCCACGCCCTCGACGGCCGCGATCGCATCCAGATTGTCCAGGGCACGGCGCGACTCGACCTGAACGATCACGACAATCTCGGCCTCGCAGCGTGTGTGATAATCGGGGATGCGGCCGAACCGCCCGGCGAGGGGCGCCTGCGAGAAGCCGCGGATGCCGCGGGGCGCGTAGCGCGTCGCCGCCACGACCCGCTCGGCCTGCGCGGCATCGTCGATATTGGGGATCATCAGCGACTGCGCGCCGGCATCGAGGATGCGCTTGATGGTGATGGGATCGTCGCTCGGCACCCGCACCACCGGGTTGGTGGCGTTCTCCATCATGGCCTGAAGCTGAAAATAGATATCCCGCAGATCGTTGGCCGAGTGCTCCATGTCGAGGAGCAGCCAATCGAACCCGGCACCGGCGACGATCTCCGTCGAGATCGGGCTGGCGAGGCTGCACCACAGGCCGATCTGCTGGCGCCCGTCTCCGAGGGCAGCCTTGAAGCGGTTGGTCAGGCTGTCCATGGCGATTCCTCCGGAGCGTCTCGGCATCTGCGTGCCGTCAGGCTATCAGGCGCAGCCTTTCCGCCGAAGGTCAAAGCCAAAGGCTGGATCGATCGATGCGGCCCACGCATCGATCAAGCCGACGGCATCTCCGTCAGGATCGCGACCAGCCGGGACAGCAGCGGCTCGTCCGCGTCGCGCCGCCAGGCCAGGACCAGCTCGGCGGGGCGGGGGGCCGGCAGCAGCAGCGGCCGGAACACCACGCCCTCGAAGCGCAGGCGCTCGGCCGCGGCCGGCACCAGGGCGATCCCGAGCTCGGCCCGGACCAGGGCCAGGATCGCATGGATCTGGGTAAGGCGCTGCACGATCCGGGGCTCCACCGCGGCCTCGGCCAGCAGGCCCTGAATCAGGTCGTTGAAGTAGCGGGCCTCGTTTGGCGCGTAGGCGATCATCGGCTCGCCGCCGAGGTCGGCCAGGGTGAGTTGCACGCGCGCGGCCAGAGGATGTCCCGCCGGCAGCGCCGCAACGAGCGGCTCGGCGAGCGCCCGGACGGCGATCAGGTCCGGATGGGTGACCGGCGGCCGGACCAGGGCGGCGCCGTCGCGGCCGGCGAGCAGCGCCTCAAGCTGATCCTGGCTGACCATCTCGCGCAAGGCGAGCGTGACATCGGGCAGCGCCCGCCGAAGCACCGTGACGAGGCGGGGCAGGAAATCGTAGGCCGAGGCCGCCGTGAAGCCGAGCTTCAGCACCCCCGCGCGCCCGGCCGCCACCTGGCCGTTGCCGAGCATCGCGGTCTCGGCCAGCCGCAGGATGCGCTGCGCCTCCGGCAGGAAACTGCGCCCGGCCGCGGTCAGCCGGACGGAGCGGCTGGTGCGCTCCAGGAGCTGTACGTCGTGGATCCGCTCCAGCACCTGGATCTGCCGCGACAGGGGCGGCTGCGTCATGTTCAGCCGGGCGGCCGCGCGGCCGAAATGCAGCTCCTCCGCCACGGCGGCGAAGCACCGGAGCTGGCTGAAGTCGAACATCGGTTTTCCCCTGCGCGCCGGGACGCGAAGGAGGATCATAAAGCCTCGGCGCTCCTCGGTGGTTCGCCCGATAGAGGTACGCGCTTCGACCGGATCCACGCATCGGTCCAGGGATCCCAAAGGGCCCGCGGCCCTTTGGCGGGGTTCGGGGCGCGGAGCCCCGAAAGCGCGGCGTCCTTACGGCGTCAGCTCGTGGCCGGCATAATCGATCTTGCCGTCGGGGCCCTTCGTCCAGACGTGCATGACGTAGTCGAGCCGGGTGATGTCGCCCTTCTTGTCGTAGGCGATCGGGCCGATGACGGTCTCAACCGGCTTGCCCTGGTGCAGCCAGTCGGCCAGCGTCTTGCCGTCGCTGGAGCCGGTCTCGGCCATCGCCTTGGCGAACACCTGCACCGCCGCATAGGCGTACAGGGTGAAGGCTTCGGGATCGATTCCCTTGGCGTTGAGCGCAGCCACCGCCGCCTTGGCATTCGGGTTCCTGCGCGGGTCGGCCGGGAAGGTCATCAGCGTGCCCTCGGCGGCCGGCCCGGCAATCTGTGCGAACTCCTTGTCGGCCACGGCGTCGCCGCCCGCCACGATCGCCTTCAGGCCTTGATCGTGCATCTGCCGGAGGATCAGCCCGGCCTCGGTGTGGTAACCACCGTAATAGACGACATCGACGTTGGCCGATTTCAGCTTGGAGACGAGCGCCGAATAGTCTTTCTCACCCGGGTTGATGCCCTCGACCATGACCTCCTTGCCGCCCTTGGCCTTGAACGCCTTGAGGGTCTCGTCGGCGAGACCTTTGCCGTAGGGGGTCTTGTCGTGAACGAAGGCGACCCGCTTGTCCTTGACGTGCGTGGCCAGGTAGGTGCCGGCGACCGCACCTTGCTGGTCGTCCCGCCCGCAGGTGCGGAACGTGTTCCACATCCCGCGGTCGGTGAACTTCACGTTGGTGGAAGCCGGGGTGATCTGGATGATGCCCGCGTCGAGATAGACGTCCGAGGCCGGGATCGACACGCCGGAATTGTAGGTTCCGACCACCATCGTCACGCCGGCACTGGCGAACTTGTTGGCCACCGAGACGCCCTGCTTCGGATCGGAGGCGTCGTCGCCGACCGTGGTCTCGAACGTCCGGCCCTTGAGGCCGCCGGCCTTGTTGAGATCCTCGATTGCCTGGGCGGCACCGTTCCGGATCTGCGCCCCGAAGGCCGCGTAGGGCCCGGTCAGGGGCGCGGCGATGCCGATCTTCACCGGCCCGCCTTTATCCTGTGCCTGTGCGGGGCCCACCATCAGGAGCCCGAGAAGACAAAACGTCAGGGTTGCTCTCACGATTCGCTCCCGGATCGAAAACGGCGCTGCGACGCCTGTGGGGGGCTTTCCGAAGCGCGCGCCACCGGTGCGGCGGCGCGCGGGTCACGGCGGGGATCGGCTGCCGGCCTCACGGCGCCAGTTCGTTGCCTGCGTAGTCGATCCGGCCGTCGGCGCCCTTCTTCCAGGCGTAGAGGACGTAATCGGGCCGGGTGAGGTCGCCCTTCTTGTCGTAGGCGATCGGGCCGACCACGGTCTCGATCGTCTTGCCCTGGTGCAGCCAGTCGGCCAGCACCTTGCCCTCGGTGGAGCCGGTCTCGGCCGCGGCCCTGGCCAGCACCTGCACGGCCGCATAGGCGTAGAGCGTATAGGCGTCGGGATCGATGTTCTTGGCCTTGAAGGCCGCGACCACCGCCTGGGCGCTCGGGTTCTTGCGGGCATCCGGCGAGAAGGTCATCAGCGTGCCCTCGGCGCCGTCGCCGGCGATCTGCACGAACTCCTTCGGGGCGAGGCCGTCGCCGCCGACCAGGGCGAACGGCAGGCCCTGATCGCGCATCTGGCGCAGGATCAGCCCGGCCTCGGTGTGGAAGCCGCCGTAATAGACCACGTCGATCGCGGCCGATTTCAGCTTGGAGACGAGCGCGGAGAAATCCTTCTCGCCCGGGTTGATGCCCTCGACCAGCACGGCCTTTCCGCCCTTGGCCTTGAGCGTCATCTGGGTCTCCTGGGCCAGCCCCTTTCCGTAGGGCGACTTGTCGTGGACGAAGGCGATCTTCTTGTCCTTGAAGTGACTGGCCAGATACGCGCCGGCGACCACACCCTGCTGGTCGTCGCGACCGCAGGTGCGGAACGTGTTCCACATCCCCCGCTCGGTGAACTTCACGTTGGTGGAGGACGGCGTGACCTGGATGATGCCGGCATCGAGATAGACGTCGGAAGCCGGGATCGACACGCTCGACGCGAAGGCGCCCACGACCATCGTCACGCCGTCCGCGGCGAGCTTGTTGGCCACCGAGACGCCCTGCTTCGGGTCGGAGGCATCGTCGCCATAGACGGGCTCGAACAGCCGGCCCTTGATCCCGCCGGCCTTGTTGATGTCCTCGATCGCCTGACTGGCGCCGTTCTTCACCTGCACCCCGAAGGCCGCATACGGTCCGGTTACGCCGGCGGAGATACCGATCTTCACCGGCCCGCTCCTGTCCTGGGCCTGTGCGGCACCGATCGTCATCAGACCGACAATCGCCAGAGAAAGTATTGTCTTCATATCCGCCCCCGCGTTCGAAGATAAACTCGCACCGCCATCCGCACGCGACATTTCGGCCGGACTTACAAACCGCGTATCAGCTTGCGGCGACGTGGGACCGACCCTCAGTTCAACGTGCCGCGCCGTCAAGGCCACACGCATAGGGATGATGGGCGCCGGCTTTCTGTGACGCCGCCCCGATCCTGCCGGAGAGATCTCGGCGTTCGCCGACCTCAGGTGGCGTGGCTTCGAAGATGCATCGGACGGCCACGTCCGTCGCAGCCCGTCGAGATCGATGACCGCTCCTCCACCGCCTAGCCGCAGGCCGCCCGCCACCACCCAGCCGGGGCACGGCCGATGAGTCCGCATGGGGATGACTCCGTGGATTGGGCGGAGCGCCGCCGAATCGCCGAGCAGGGCCGGGGGGATCGCGCCTGGTCCCTGTGGGGTCCGTATCTCAGCGAGCGGCAATGGGGGACGGTGCGGGAGGATTACAGCCCGGACGGCAATGCCTGGCGGGCCCTGCCGCACGAGGAGGCCCGCTCGCGCGCCTACCGCTGGGGCGAGGACGGGCTGGCCGGGATCTGCGACGAGCGCGGCAGCCTCTGCCTGGCGCTGGCCCTGTGGAACGGCCGCGACCGCATCCTGAAGGAGCGTCTGTTTGGCCTGACCAACCAGGAGGGCAACCACGGCGAGGACGTCAAGGAGGTCTACCACTACCTCGACGCGGTCCCGAGCCACGCCTACCTCAAGCAGCTCTACCGCTACCCGCAGGCGCCGTTCCCCTACGAGGCTTTGGTGCGCGAGAACCTGGCGCGCGGGCGCGACCAGCCGGAATACGAGATCGAGGAAACCGGTATCTTCGAGGACGACCGGTTCTTCGACATCACGGTGGAATACGCCAAGGCGGATGCCGACGACATCCACGCCGTCGTCACCGCGCTCAACCGGGGCCCGGAGACTGCCGAGCTCCACCTGATCCCGCAGCTCTGGTTCCGCAACACCTGGTCCTGGCAGGCCGGGCAGGGCCGCCCGCTTATCGCCGCCGATCCCGAGGGCGGCGCGACCTGCACGCATCCGCGGCTCGGCCCCTATCGCCTGGCCTATGACGGCACGCCGGAGCTGCTGTTCTGCGAGAACGACACCAACCTCCGGCTGCACGGCGCCCAGCCCGACGCGCCCGGCCCGTTCAAGGACGGCCTGCACGCGGCGATCGTCGAGGGCGAGACCGCGGCGATCCGCCGGGATGCGGGCACGAAGCTCGGCCTGCATTACGCCCTGCGGCTCGAACCCGGCGCCACTGCCCAAATCCGCCTGCGCCTGTCGGCCGGCTCAAGGGTGCGCCCGGTCGACACCGAGGGTGCCGTCGTCCGGCGTCGCGTGGCCGAGGCGGACGCGTTCTACGAGGGGCTTCAGGACGGCATCACGGACCCGGATGCCCGCACCATCTTCCGGCAGGCCGCCGCCGGCCTGATCTGGTCGAAGCAGCTCTATTGCTACGACGTGCGGCGCTGGCTGGAGGGCGACCCGCTCCAGCCGGTCCCGCCGCCCGAGCGCGAGGGGGGCCGCAACAGCCAGTGGCGCCACTTCGCGGCGGCCGACGTGCTGTCGATGCCCGACACCTGGGAATATCCCTGGTTCGCCGCCTGGGACCTCGCCTTCCATTGCCTGCCGCTGGCTCTGCTCGACCCGGACTTTGCCAAGAAGCAGCTCCTGCTGCTCACCCGCGAATGGTACATGCACCCGAACGGGCAGCTCCCGGCCTACGAGTGGGAGTTCGGCGACGCCAACCCGCCGGTCCATGCCTGGGCGGCCTACCGGGTGTTCGAGATCGACCGGGACCGCCGGGGCGGGCGCGGCGACCTCGCCTTCCTGGAGGGCGTGTTCCACAAGCTGCTGATCAACTTCACCTGGTGGGTGAACCGCAAGGACGCGCAGGGGCGCAACGTCTTCCAGGGCGGCTTCCTGGGTCTCGACAATGTCGGGGTGTTCGACCGATCGCGACCGCCCCCGGGCTTCGGGGTGGTCCACCAGGCCGACGGCACCGCCTGGATGGCGATGTACGCCCTCAACATGATGCGCATCGCCCTGGAGCTGGCGCTCCACAACGACGTCTACGAGAGCACCGCCTCGAAGTTCTTCGAGCACTTCCTGCTCATCGCCGAGGCGATGACCGAGATGGGCGGCCAGGGGGGCGCGCAGGGAAGCGGGGAGGGGTTCGGCCTCTGGGACGAGGTCGATGAATTCTACTACGACGAGGTCGACATCCCCGGCGGCGGGATGCTCCCCTTGCGGGTCCGCTCGATGGTCGGGCTGGTGCCGCTCTTCGCCGTGGAGGTGATCGAGCCCTCCGTGCTCCAGCGGCTGCCGGACTTCGCCCGGCGGCTGAACTGGGCGCTGGAGAACCGGCCGAACCTGGCCCGCCTGGTTTCGCGCTGGAACGAGGGCGGCGTGAAGGACCGCAAGCTCCTGTCGCTGCTGCGCGGCCACCGGATGAAGGCGCTGCTGCGGCGCATGCTCGACGAGGCCGAGTTCCTCTCGCCCTACGGCGTGCGCTCCCTGTCGAAAGTCCACCGGGACGCGCCTTACGTGCTCAACGAGCTGGGCGCCTCCTTCACGGTCCGGTACGACCCGGCCGACTCGACCTCGAACATGTTCGGCGGCAATTCGAACTGGCGCGGGCCGGTGTGGATGCCGATGAACTACTTGATCATCGAGGCGCTGCGACGGTTCCACACCTATTACGGCGACGAATTCGTGGTCGAATACCCGACCGGCTCAGGGGCGATGTGCACCCTGAGCGCGATCGCCGACGCCCTGGAAGACCGCTTGATCGCCCTGTTCGCGAAGGATCCGGCGGGGCGCCGGCCCGCGTTCGGGGCGCGGCCACCGATTCCCCCGGCACCCGGCGCCGAGGAGGCTCTGCTGTTCCATGAGTTCTTCGACGGCGATACCGGCCGGGGGCTCGGCGCCTCGCATCAGACCGGTTGGACCGCGCTGATCCTCAATCTGCTGCGCGACCGAGCCCGATCGCGCTAGCGCATCGGCCGGGATATCGAAAACCGGCACGACGCGCTGTCCGTCTCGTCCCCATCGTCGTATGTCCGAAAGCCGGAGGCCGCCTTTCGGGGCGATGCGCGCGGCGTATCAGCAGCTCAGGCGACGGCCCTCGCGGCGGCCGAAGGTCCGGTAATGGGCCGCGCCGGATTCCATCTGGCCGTTCGCGATCGCCCGGCGGACATCGGGGTTGCAGCGCAGATACTCGCGCTCGTCGAAGCCGCCATAGGCGCGCTCGCCGTAGCCGCGGTCCCGATAGCCGCGGTCGCGGCCCCGGTAATCGTCATCGCGATCCCGGCCGCCGTAATCCCGATCGCCATAGCCGTAATCGGGGCCGCGTTGAGCCAGAGCCGGCCCGAGCGCGGACATCACGCCGAAACCGACGGCGACCGCTGCCAAAAACGCTTTCATCGTACCTGTCTCCTACCGGAGGCTTGAAACGCGTTGCGGCCCAGATGGTTCGATCGGCTCGGCCTGCCGGTCGAGACGCGTAGCGCGGAAAACCCATCCGCGGGTCGCCCCGAGAGCGCGGGGGCGCCCGTTCGCGGGATGTCCATTCAGCGCGTCGGAGCCTTGGACTGAACAGCGTGCGTGCGAACGGCCCAACCATCGGCCATCCCGGTCGGATCGCTCTGAAGCCGGCGCTTGCGCCGAAGCTCGGGCGTACCCGGATGGCCGCCACTGGCGCTCCATATGCCGGCGCTGACGAAATCCGCCGCCTCGTCAGTCGGAGAAAAAGGTGTCCCAGCGAAATGTCCACAGACATGCCTCAGTAAAAATATTTTTTACACCAATTTATTTTGTGCTCATTTTCTGCATGAGATCTTTAAATATTTTATCGTAAAATTTCGATGATTATATCTTGATTTGGCAATAACGTAGATGCCGCCGCAACATAAATTGCAATCACTCAAATCAATGACTTGAGATTTTGGATTTTATTGCGCGCCTTATAAGCGAACGACGCACGAAAAAGTCTTCGTGCGCGGGATGCGTCGATAGAATGACCAAACAATATTTGAGTTTATACAAATTATTCGATCAAAAACGGAGTCATCGAGCTCCGTCGGACCGCGGTCCTTTCATCCAAGTCTTGCTGACAGCAGTATCGATGGCCGTGATGAGCCAAGCTGCAGCGGCACAGCCGGCGATGCTGCTCGACGAACTTTCGGTGGAGTCCCACGGCGGAACTGCTCCGGATCCCGGCTCGCCGCCGCCGATCGGTACGATCGGACAGCCCCCGGCCCCGTTCGCCGGCGGGCAAGTCGCGAGCGGCGGCCGTGCCGGCTTCCTCGGCAATCGCAGCGTGTTCGACCTGCCGTTCACACAATCGAACTACACCGCGGAGTTGATCCGCAACCAGCAGGCACTGACGGTCGGCGACGTCCTGGCGAACAACGCCTCCGTCCGCGAACAACAGCCGCCCTACGGCTCACAACAGAACCTTTTCATCCGCGGATTCGTCGTCATCTCGAGAGATACGGCATTCGACGGTCTGTACGGCATCGCGAGCGTCTACCGGCCGGCGATCGAGGGCATCGAGCGCGTCGAGGTCCTGAGCGGGCCCGGCTCGTTCCTATACGGCTTCCCGCCCTCGGGCAGCGCCGTGGGCGTGGTCAACCTCGTCCCCAAGCGCGCAACCGAGACGCCCCTGACGCGCGTCACGGCGCAATACCTCTCGCGCGGCAATGTCGGCGGGACGTTCGATGTCGGCCGTCGCTTCGGAGAAGGCAACGCCGTCGGCGTCCGGATCAACGGCGTCTACCGCGACGGGCCGACCCCGATCGATCGCCAGAACCAGAACCTCGGCGCCCTGACGCTGGGCCTTGATCTCCGCGGCGACGCGCTCCGCCTCAGCCTCGATGCCGGCTACCAGCACCTCGACCTGGACGCCCAAAGTTCGGGCCTCTCTGTTCTTCCGGGAGTCCGGATCCCGCGCGCGCCACGCCTGAGCCGCAACGTGCAGCAACCATGGGAGCGCTCGAACATTGATCAGAAGTTCGCCGTCCTGCGGGCGGAATTCGACATTACGCCGGACATCGCGTTGTTCGGCGCCGTCGGCGGTTCGGCGACGCAACGCGATTTCTTCACCACGCGCAGCAGCATCACACGCGCGTCCGGCACGCTGTCGCAACAAGCGACAACCATATCCGTCAAGAACGGCCAGTGGTCGGGCGAGACCGGCCTGAGGGGCCACTTCCAGACCGGCCCGATCGATCATGCGGTGGCGGTCGTCGCCACGCATTACGAGGCGCGGGAGCCGTCCTCTTCCGCATCCGGCCCACGATTCACGTCGTCACTCTACGTTCCAGTCATCGTCCCGCGCCCATACCGGACAAGGCCCCCGCTTCAGCTGACGACCCAGTCCGGATTGGACGGTCTGGCCGTCACCGACACCGCGTCCGTCCTCGACGGGCGCATCCAACTCATCGCCGGCAGCCGTTTCCAGAACGCGCAACGCGACACGATCCTGCCAAATGGCCTCTTCTCATCGCGCTACGACAAGCCGGCCTCGACCCCGGTGGCGGCGCTGATCGTCAAGCCGTGGGATCGGCTGTCGCTCTACGCCAGCTACGCGGAAGGTTTCGGCTTCGGGCCGGATGTCCCCGACCTCGCACGCAATGCCGGAACGGTATTCCCGCCCGTGGTGACGAGCCAGATCGAGACGGGGGCCAAGCTCGATCTCGACCCGGTCGGGCTCACCCTGGCGTTCTTCGAGATCACGCAGCCATCCGGGATTCTCGACCCGAAGACGCAGATCTTCGGGCTGAACGGCGAGCAGCGCAATCAGGGCATCGACCTGAACGTCTTCGGCGCGCCGGCCGAGGGGTTTCGCGTGCTGGGCGGCCTGACCCTGTCGGATGGCCGCCTGGTGAAGACGGAGGCGGGCCGCTTCGACGGCCACGTCGCGCCCGGCGTGCCCAACGTGCAGGCCAATCTCGGCGGCGAGGTGGATCTGCCGGCCTGGATGCTGCGCGGCATGACCCTGACCGGGCGCGTGATCTACACGTCCGCCCAGTACTACGATCAGGCGAACACGCAGAAGATCCCGGACTGGACGCGCCTCGATCTCGGCGTCCGCTACAGCTTCACGGCGAACGGAACGCCGCTGACGGCCCGCTTCAACGTCGAGAACGCGGCCGGCAAACGATACTGGAGTTCCGCAGGATCGAGCATTCTGACCTACGGCATGCCGCGGACGTTCCTGGCATCCCTCTCGGCGGATTTCTGAAGCAGAGCCAGGCCCCCGCCGACGCGTCTGCCGGCGGGGGCCAGTCGATCGACTACATGCGGTGCATCATCTCGCGGCGCATCATGCGGTGGCGCATGTGACGGTGCATCATGCGATGCTCCATGTGACGCCGCATCATCCGGCGCTCCATGTGGCGACGCTCCATGCGGCGCTCCATACGGTCCATCTGGACGGTCGAGACGATGTCGGCCGGGGCGGCGACGGCACCGGGAGCGATCGGCGCGGCGGATGCGGGCGACGCGACGGCGGCGCCGAAGGCAGCGAGCAGGGCTGCGGTGATGAGCGTGGTGCGCAAAGGATATTTCCTCTCATATCCGCCGTCGAGGGCGGTTGTTTTCCTCGGAGCCGTGAGAGGAGCAAATCCTTCCCGGAACCCGCTCAAGAAGCCGCGGACCGCCAAGTTGGTTCCACCGTGGCCGAGGAGACATCGGAAACGGGAGAGCGGCGCTCGCCCGGACGGCCGGGACAGGTGGCGGCAGGGGCACCGGACGGGGCAAGGCGTGCCACGGCACAAATCGCCGCCGCCGGACAGGACCTGTGCGATCCGCGTAAGCAAGCGCGCAACGCGGCGAAGCATCTGAGCTCGAATCGCCCTGACGGGCGGATCACGGGCGCACACGATCCGCGCAAGGCCGGGTGGTCGCCATGGCAGATCGGCGTGTCGGGCGGCGTGACGACGACCGGATATTCCGTTGATGCGCGTGCGGTGGCCGCTCTTCGTCGTCCTCACCACCGGCGCGTTGGCCTCCGCGGGGCGGGGCAAGCCGCCGCACCCACCGTGGCCTGGCACGGCTACCGTGACCCGGTGGCCACGGTGCTGGCGACCGAGAAGGCCGATTGCGGCGTGGAGCAGCGCCCCGGCGATCTCATCCTGGGGGCGGGGGACGATGACGCCGTCTGCTCCATCCGGCTCGTCAAGTCGCACCGGATCCTCGACGACGGCACCGACCCGAATCGCGCGCTGGTGATCGATACGGCGCCGGCGGGCCGCAAGCTGCTCGCGACCGGCTACTCCCTACAGAGCGCGTGCGACCCGCCAAACGCGAAGACCCGCAAAGGTTCTGCAAGCGTCATGACGACCCCTGGCGCTGCCGCGATCGAGGAGACATCGGTGTTCACGTCTGCGACCGGCAGGGTCGCAGGGCGCGCGCTTAGTTCTCGAGCCGCGGCATCGCACCGGGCGGCGGCGGCTGAGGCGTGATCGGGGTAACCGGGTCGGCGTGGTGCCGGCCATTCAGCTCCGTCGGAGCGGGACGGGGTAGTTCGAGGGCCGGAAGCGTGATGCTTTTCGGGTCGCTGAGCAGCGTGATCTGCTTGATCTCCACCGCCTGCCGCCCCCGCATGAGCGGGTTCTGGCGCACGTAGCTGATGAATTCCTCGGCCGCTCGCAGTTTTGATGTGTTCTGCTCCGCCTCTTGCGCCCGAATCCGCTCGGCTTCGGCTTCCCGGACCTTGGCCTCCTTGGCCTGGTGCTGCAGTTCGAGCGAGGCGAAAGCAAGCCCTGTGGCTGCACGGTCGAACACGGAACTCGCTTTCAATGTTGGCTGGGAAAACAGAAGATAGATGCTGTTGGCGACCAGAAACGCCATCACCAAAAACACGGTCAGATCCCCCGCATGCCCGCTCACGGTCCAGAAGACCAACACGACAGCCAGCGATAGAGCCGAGCATCCGAGAAGAATGTATCGCAGTCCCGACATGATCTAGCCTAAATTCATTTTTTTGAAGCGAATTGAGCTGTTTTATAAAGGTTTGGATTCTGAAAGGCAAATCTATCGGTACTTTGTGTGGTCCACAGGTATCGGCCACAGCCTCGGCGGCGGGGAGCCGGACCCGCACGAATCACGCCTGTCTCAAGGCCGTCGGGTCGATGGGATCCGCGACCGCGCGATGGCCCTGCGGCGACCCGCCGATCGTCGGATCCGGATGTGTCCCGCCGCACGCGGACCCGGCCCGGCTGTTGCCACAGCGCTCTATTCGACCGTCGATTTCTGATACATCCCGCCAGATTGGCCATGCCGATCCAGTAACCGGCATGGCGAAAAAGCGTGATACCGATATCGGGGGATATCCAGGTGGACCATTCGGACGATGTCGTCTCCGAGGCGGCACTAATCGCGGCGCTCGAAGCATCCGGCGGCGTCGGCTTCTGGATGTGGGATATCCCCAACGACGACGCCCGGGCCGATCCGGTCACGGCGTTGCTGTTCAACATCAGCCCGGCCCGGTCGCGAGCCGGCGTCAGCCTCGCCGAGATCATGCGGGCCGTCCATCACGACGATCAGGCGCATATCTCGCAGGTTATCTTGGACTGCGTGCAATCCGGCAGCTCCTATACCGCGGAGTACCGGGTCTGCTCCCCGGACGGGCGGCTGCGCTGGGTCTTTACCCGCGGCCATTTCTACCTGGACGAGAATGGCCGGCCGACCACGGGGCGAGGCGTCGTCGTCGAGATCTCGGACAGCAAGGCCGCCGGCATCGCCTTCGCGACCCGGGACGGCAACACGATCGAGGATGCCCTGAACAAGACCGCCGACCTGTGCCTGTCCCTGCACAACGCCGTCTCGGACCTGGGCGATACCCGCATCGTCACGCTGACGGAGACCCTGCTTCTCGAAATCGGCAAACATCTTGCGGACCGGCAGCGCGCGCCGGCGAACCAATCCCTGCATTGACCGCACCGGACAGGATGGGAGGCGGATGGAACCGCTCAGGCCGCGTCGCGCTGCTTCAACCACAGGCCGAATTCCTGGACGACGGACACCACGGTCTTCAGCCGCATCCCGTCCTCGGTCAGGGCATATGCCACCTTCACCGGCGTCGTCGGATAGACGGTCCGACTGATCAGGCCGGCGGATTCGAGGGCGCGCAGGTCCAGGGTCAGCATCCGCGGCGAGATGCCCGGCAGGTCGCGCCGGAGTTCGTTGAAGCGCTTCGGGCCGTCGATCAGGTAGGACACCAGCAGCAGGCGCCAGCGGCCGCCGAGCAGGTGCATCGCGTGCTCGACGGAGCACCCGGTCACGGTCGCCCTCATCGGCCGGGCCCCACATGTCCCAAAGTATAATTCTTGTTCCCTGCACTAAAACTACTGCGTTCTTCCAACATCGTCTCGACTGCGCTACGTAAAATTCAGGACACCACCGATACCGGCACCGACGTTACCGCACGTCTTCAGAGATTGTCTATGAAACTGTATTGCATCCCCGCGAGCTGCTCGCTTGCGCCCCATATCATCGCCCGTGAACTCGACCTCGATCTGACATTCTGCCGCGTCGATCCCGCGACGCACAGGACGGAGGCGGGCGCGGATTACGTCGCCGTCAATCCGCACGGCTATGTCCCGGCCCTCGATCTCGGCGACGGCACCGTCCTGCGGGAGGGCCCCGCCATCCTGCAATATCTGGCCGACTTGAAGCCGGACGCGGGTCTCGCCCCGCCGAACGGAAGCGTCGATCGCTACCGCCTCCAGGAGATGCTCGGATTCCTCTCGTCCGAGATCCACAAGGGCTTCGTTCCCCTGCTCTACGCCCGGCTGGCGGGGCGCTGGGTCGAGACCGCCAAGCCGAAGCTCGCGGCGCGCTATGCCTGGATCGACGCGCAGCTCGCCGCGCACGACTTCCTCCTGGGCGACACCTTCACGGTGGCCGACGCCTACCTGTTCGCGCTCACCGGCTGGGGACAGGCCCCGTGGCTGACCTCCTATTACCGGGCCGATATCCACTTCGACCACCTGCACAACCTCCAGTCCTGGTACGGCCGGGTGCGCGGGCGTCCGGCGGTGCGGACGGCGTTGCAGGAGGAGGGGCTGCCATAGGGCAGCCTGGGCCGGAACTTGGCCGTGCGCATACGGGGTTGCCCTGGCGACCGGATCGCCACGATCCACCCCAATCGCGAGCCAGCAGCATGACCTTGGACGCACGTTCGATCTACGTCACGGCCCTGAAGAACACCCACGCCGTCGAGATGCAGGCCTTGCAGATCATGGAGCGGCAGGTGGAGCGCCTGGAGCACTACCCGGAGATGGAGCAGGCCCTCCGCCGGCATATCGGCGAGACCCACGGCCAGCGCCAGCGCCTGGAGGAAGCCCTGCAGAGCCTGGGCGACGGGCCGTCGGCGCTCAAGGAAGGGTTCCTGGGCTTCGTCGGAAACATGATGGCGCTGGGCCATACGCCGGCCCAGGACGAGATCCTGAAGAACACCTACGCCAACCACGCCTTCGAGAATTTCGAGATCGCGGCCTACGAGTCGCTGCTCACGATCGCCGACGCGGCCGGTCAGCAGGGCCACCGGACCGGCTTCCAGCAATCTCTCAAGGAGGAGCAGGGCATGGCGGAGGCGGTGCGCGCGCTGATCAAGCCGACGACCGAGCGCTACCTCGCGCTGACCGCGGCCGGCGAGAAGGCCGACCGCTGAGGCAACGGGTCCCGGCCGGCGGGGAGCGGATACACCACTGCTCCGGGACCCAAAACGCGCGGATGGTAAGCGAGCGGCTGCGCGCCGCCTTGACCTGTTATAGTCAAGCTCTACGGAGACGGGCCGGGCGAGGTTCAGAGCACGAATACGCGATCCGCACCGGATCACGCGTGAAAAACAGTCCTGCCCCTGCGAACCGAACGGCAGCCTGACCGTTATGTCCTCGAACACTTTCCAGAGGGCAGGACATGGCCAAGCACGAGATCCTCGGCTACTTTGAGCATCGCCGCGACGGGGCCTGGGTGTGCGTTCGGCCGTTCACCCTGACCACGCGCGATGCCAGCATCGACATCCAGCAGGGCATGCGCTTCGATTACGGCAAGCGCGTCGGCGGCCTCGATCTCGCCGAGTATCTGGAGCAGCTCGGCTCGCAGTTCGGCTCATAGCCCACGATCGGTATCGGCCCGACCGGCACCCTGCCGGCGGGCCTTTTTTTCGACGCGTTGAGGTCAGCGACGGGCGCCGGGTAGAAACCCGGCGCCCGCCGCCGTTTCAGGCGCCGCCCCACTGCATCGTCAGGCCGCCATCCACCACCAGCGTGTGGCCGGTGACGTAGTCGGACGCGCCGGAGGCGAGATAGAGGATCGCCTTGGCGATCTCGTCCGGCTGACCGGCGCGGTGCCACGGGATCCGCTCCAGGGACTGATCGAGCACCTCGGTCTTCTCGAAGCGGTCGGCGGTCATCGGGGTTTCGATCAGGCCGGGGGCGACGTTGTTGACGTTGATCCGGTCCTCGGCGAGCTCCCGCGACAGGCTCCGGCACAGGGAGCCGAGCCCGGCCTTCGACATGCCGTAGGGGGCGCTCTCGGGGGTCGGCAGATGCTGGGCCACGGAGGAGACGAACACGATCTTGCCGCCGCCGCCCTCCGCGCGACGCATCCCGATGAACGGGCGCGCGCAGAACAGCGGGCCCATCAGGTTCACCCGCAGGATCCGCTCCAGCACCGAGTCGTCCATCTCGGCCACCGGCATGCCGCTCATCGCCTGGCCGGCATTGGCCACCAGGATGTCGAGGCCGCCCAGCTCGCTGCCGATGCGATCGTAGGCGGCGTTCACCGCGGCGGCATCGCCGATATCGAGCTGCAGCACCAGGGCGCGGCGGCCGGCCGCCTCGACCCGGGCGGCGGTCTCGCGGATGCCGGTCTCGTCGGAGTGGTAGGTGATCGCCACGTCCGCGCCCTCGCGGGCGAACAGCTCCGCGGTCGCCTGCCCGATGCCGGAATCGGCTCCGGTGATCAGGGCTCGTTTGTCGGTCAGGTTCATTCTGCGCATCTCGCTCGCTCGCCGCCTTCGGAGACGGCCGGATGCCGGGGCAATCGGTGCGGCCGGGGACGGTTCCGCACGCGCCGACCCGCCGCAGGCCGTTCCGCCTCCGCAAGGGCTCGAGCCAGGGTCTTTGACGCCCGCCGCGCCCGTGCCCTACTGAGGGTGCATGTCCCTGGATGCCCCGACCCCCCTGCTCGCAGAGGAGAGCGCGCCCACCACCCGCTGCCGGATCCTGGCGACGGCGGCGGCGTATTTTCGCGAGATCGGCTACCAGAAGACCACCGTGGCGGACATCGCCCGGACGCTGAAGATGAGCCCGGCCAACGTCTACCGGTTCTTCGAGTCGAAGAAGGCGATCAACGAGGCGGTGCTGGAGCGGCTGATCGGCGAGATCGAGGCCCTGGTCTCGGAAGTCGCGGCCCGGCCCGGCCTCAGCGCCACCGAGCGGCTGGTGGCGGCGATCGACCTGCTGCACCGCGACTGCACCCGGCGCTGCCAGGAATTTCCCCGGCTGCACGAGATGGTCGAGGCGGCCATGGGCGAGAGCTGGGAGGTCTGCCGCCACCACATCGCCCGGGTCACCGCCGGGTTCGAGCGCATCATCCGCGAGGGCGTGGACCTGGGCGAGTTCGAGGCCGCCGACCCGGCGGAAGCGGCCGCCTGCATCCATGCCGGCATCGCCCGCTACACGCATCCGCTGCTGGTCGGACAAACCGCGCTCCAGCCGGTGCCCTCGCTCGAGGCCATGACCGCGTTCCTGCTGCGGGGCCTCGCGCCGACGGGGCGGACCGCCCCCCAGGATGGATCGGCGTAGGACGCCTCACACGGCCTCAGTCAGACAAAGACCAGCTTCGAGGCCCGGGGCCGAAAACCCTATTCGGAGGCCCGTCCGGCTTCCGGCGTGGGCTCGGACACGCTCGGCTGCGGGCCGTCATAGCCCTCGATCACCAAAATCTCGGCATCGACTCCGCCGCGCTGCTTGGCCTTGGCCGCCTGGTAGAGGTCGGAATTCCAGCAGGCGAGGGCGTCGGCGTAGCTCGGGAACTCGATCACCACGTTGCGGGACCGGGGCTGGCCCATCACCGCCTCGAAGGCGCCGCCGCGCACCAGGAAGCGCCCGCCATGCTTGGCGAAGGCCATGCCGTTGGCGGCCACGTAATCCTTGTAGGCCTCCGCGTCGCGGACATCGACCCGCCCGATCCAGTAGCCCTTCGCCATCCTGCGCCTCATCGGTTGCGAAGTTGAGATGGATTCCGGTTGCCCGAAGGCAATGCCGGGGATCAGGCCAGTTCGGCGACGATCGCCTGGGCGACCGCGCGCGGGTCGGCAGCGCCGGTGATCGGGCGCCCGACCACCACGTGATCGATCCCGGCCTTGCGGGCGTCCCCGGGGGTCATCACGCGCTTCTGGTCGCCGGCCTCGGCGCCCGCCGGGCGGATACCCGGGGTGACGATCAGCCGGTCCGGCCCGACGATGCGCCGGACCGAGGTCGCTTCGGCGGCCGAGCAGACCAAGCCGTCGACGCCGATCTCCGCGGCTTGGGCGGCGCGCTTGGCGACCAGCTCGGCCACCGGCAGGCCGTAGCCGGCCTCCGCGGCGTCGGCGTCGTCGTAGGAGGTGAGCACCGTCACGGCCAGGATCTTGAGGCCCTCGCCCCGCCCGCGCAGAGCCGCCCGCATGGTCTGCGGATAGGCGTGCACGGTCAGGAAGGTGGCGCCCAGGCCCGAGGCCGAGCGCACGCCCTCCTCGACGGTGTTGCCGATGTCGTGGAGCTTCAGGTCGAGGAAGATCTTGAGGCCCCGCGCCGCCAGCCGCTCGGCCAGCGCCAGCCCGCCCGCATAGCCCAGCCGGTAGCCGATCTTGTAGAAGGTCGCGGCATCGCCGATCCGGTCGATCAGCGCTTCGGCCTCGGGCACGCTCGGGAGATCGAGGGCCACAATCAGGCGGTCGCGGGGGTCGGCACGCACGGTCATCGAGTCGTCCTTCAGGCTAGCGGCACCGACCATGCCGCGGCGATCCCTGTCAATCAGGACCGGAGCCGATCAGCCGCGCTTGACGGCCTTGGTGCGCAGCTTGCCGCGCGCGATGCCCTCGGCCAGGGCCGCGTTCATGCGCGCCTGCCAGCCGGCGACGCCGGCCTGGTAGGCGGCGAGCACGTCGGGATCGACGTTCAGCGAGACGGGGACGCCCTGCGCCTTCGCGGGGCGCCGGCCGCGCTGGTCCAGGGCGGCCGCGAGGTCCGGCGGCAGACCTTCGGAGCCGAGCCGCATCTGGGCCAGCTGTTCGGTCGTCAATTCGGGATTGTCGGACACCACGTCCCAATCTGCCTGCGAATAGGCCGCGTTCGGGACATAGCCGGGGGCGTGGTCAGAGGGCTTCATAGCGGGATCTTTCCGTCCGGTTGGCGCGGCGGACACTCACGACGTCGAAGGCTTCGGTCCCCAGCGGCGAGACGATCACGACAACCACGGCCTCGCCGAACCAAGTCCCGATGAGCAGGAAACGCGCACGGCCGGTGCGGCTCGGCTTGGTCGGGGCAGTTGCGTAACGGTCGAAGCTGAAGGCCTCCTCGAACTGGGCCGGATCGAATCCGTGCTTGGCGATGTTCGCCGACCGTTTCGGTTCCTGCGCGATGAACTTCACGAACCGCAGCATAGACCCAAACCCTGGGACCGGAAGCGGCAGCTCGGCGAAATCCGCAGCTGGATTTAGGCACCCAGCACCCGTGCCACCTCCGCCTTCAGCACCGGCAGCAACTCCGCCTCGAACCAGGGCTCGCGCTTCAGCCAGCCGTTGTTGCGCCAGGACGGGTGGGGCAGGGGCAGGAGCCGGGGGCGGCGGGGCTCGGCCAGGATCGCGCGCCAGCGCCGCACGGTGCCGGTCAGGCCGTCCTCCATCCGGCCCAGATGCCAGGCCTGCGCGTACTGGCCGATCACCAGGATGAGATCGAGGTTCGGCAGGCCGGAAAACAGCTCGGCGCGCCAGCGCTCGGCGCATTCCCGGCGCGGCGGCCGGTCGCCGCCCTTGGGGTCGAGACCGGGGAAGCAGGAGCCCATCGGGACGATCGCCACCTGAGCGGGGTCGTAGAACCGCGCCTCGTCGAGGCCGAGCCAGCTCCGCAGCCGCACGCCCGACGGATCGGTGAACGGCAGGCCGGTGCGATGGGCCCGCGTCCCGGGGGCCTGGCTCGCCACGCAGAGCCGCGCGCCGGTGCTGCCCTGCACGATCGGCCGCGGCTCCTGGGGCAGGGGCGGCCCGTAGAGCGGGCTGTCCCGGCAGAGGCGACCGGCTCGTCCGCGGGTGGCGGTGTCTTCGAACGGGACGGGTGCGGGCATCGACTCCAAGATGGCGAGCGGCCGCGCAGAAACCAAAAAAAACGGCGCGGTGTCGCGCCGCGCCGTCGTCAGTCGGGTCTCTTGCCTTGGGGGGAAGGCCCCTCAGTCCTACGCCGGCGTAGACCGGCGCGGCGTGCGATTCGTCACGCGCCCTTCACGCCGGAGAGGTCGAGGGGCAGGGCGCGCAGGCGCTGGCCGGTGGCGGAGAACACCGCGTTGGCGATGGCCGGGGCGAGCACCGGAACGCCGGGCTCGCCGATCCCGGTCGGCGCCGCCTGGCTCGGCACGATATGCACCTCGACCTTCGGCATCTCGCTCATCCGGGTCGGTTCGTAGGCGTCGAAATTGTGCTCCTGCACCTGCCCGTCCTTGAGGGTGATGCGGTTGCGCAGCACCGCCGAGAGGGCGAAGCCGACCGCCCCCTCGACCTGGGCGCGGATCACGTCCGGGTTGACCGGGATGCCGACATCCACCGCCGCCACGATCCGGTTCACCCGGATCCCGGAATCCTGTGCTGTGACGTCGGCCACCATGGCGACGTAGGAGCCGAAGGATTCGTGGACCGCGACGCCGAGCCCGCGGCCCTTCTCCTGCGGCTTGTTCTGCGCCTTGGCCGACCAGCCGGCCTTGTCGGCGGCGAGCTTCAGCACGCCGGAGAGGCGCGGCGCCTGCGCGAGCAGCGACAGCCGGTAGGCCACCGGATCGACGTCGGCGGCATGGGCCAGCTCGTCGATCATCACCTCCATCACGTGCGCCGTGTGGGTGTGGCCGACCGAGCGCCACCACAGGACCGGCACGCCCTCGCGGCCGTTATGGACGCCGAAGCGGTAGGCCGGCAGCGCGTAGGGCGTGTCGGAGGCGCCCTCGACGGTGGTCGAGTCGATGCCGTTCTTGACGATCATCGCCTCGAAGGGCGAGCCGATCATGATCGACTTGCCGACCATGACGTGGTCCCAGCCGACCACTGCGCCCTTGGCGTCGATGCCGGCCCGGACCTTGTGCAGCACGGTCGGCCGGTAATAGCCGCCGGCCATGTCGTCCTCGCGGGTCCAGACCAGGTGGACCGGGGCCTTCTCGCCGGAGGCCTTGAGCACGGTGGCGGCTTCCGCGAGGTAGTCGGCGGTGGGCGTCGCCCGGCGCCCGAAGGAGCCGCCGGCCCAGTTGCTGTGGAGCCGGACCCGGTCGGGCGTCACCCCGAGGATCGCTGCCATGGTCGCCTGCTCCACGGTCTGGAACTGGAAGCCGGCATAGACGTCGTAGCCGCCGTCGGCAGCCCGCTCGATCGTGGCGTTCAGGGGCTCCATCGCCGCGTGGGCGAGGTACGGGAAGGTGAACTCGGCCTCGATCACCTTGGCGGCGCCCTTGAGCGCCGCCTGCGGGTCGCCGCGCTCCGAAGCGGTGAGGCCGGGGCCCTTGGCGCGCTCGCGGTACTCGGCCAGGATCGCCTCGGACGAGCGGGTCTCGGCGGTGCTGTCGTCCCAGGTGACGGTCAGCGCCTCGCGGCCCTTCATGGCCGCCCAGGTGTCCCGGGCGATCACGGCCACGCCGGTGGGGACCTGGACCACATCGAGCACACCGGCGACCGTCCGGGCCGCGGCGGCGTCGAAACCCTTCACGGTGGCGCCGAAGCGCGGCGCGCGGGCGACGACGGCGGTGACCTGGTTCGGGCGGCGGATGTCGAGGGAGTAGATCGCCGAGCCGTTGGTCTTGGCAACGGAATCGAGGCGCGGCACCGTCTGGCCGATGAGTTTCCACTCGCTCGGGTCCTTGAGCCGCGGCTCGGACGGGACCGGCAGGGAGGCGGCCGAGGCGGCGAGCTCGCCGAACCGCGCCTGCCGGCCCGACGCGGCGTGGCGCACCACGCCGTCCGCGACGGTGATCTCCGAGACCGGGACCTTCCAGCGGAAGGCGGCCTCGGCCATCAGCATCTCCCGGGCGGCGGCGCCGGCCTTGCGCAGCTGGAACCAGGAATTGGCCACCGCGGTGGAGCCGCCGGTGCCTTGGATCGGGCCCATCAGGCTGTTGTTGTAGAGCGTCGCGTCCGCGGGCGCGAACTCGGTGCGGACCGTCTTCCAGTCGGCGCAGAGCTCGTCGGCCAGGATCGTGGCCAGCCCGGTGGTGTTGCCCTGGCCCATGTCGAGATGCTTGATCACCACCGTGACGGTGTCGTCCGGGGCGATCCGCACGAAGGCGTTGGGCTGGGCCTTGACGCTCGCGAGGTCCGGGCCGGCGGCGGCCCGGGCGGGTTTCGCGTCCAGCCGGAAGGCGACCACGATGGCGCCGGCACCGGCCAGGAGGCCGCGGCGGCTGGGTCGGACAGGCGATGCGTTCGGTCGACGGGCGTTCAGCATGGCGGCGATGCTCCGGTCAGGACCGCGGGGAGGGGCAGGGTCTTCAGGCGAGGTCGCGCGCGGCCTCGGGGGTCGCGGCGCGGATGCGCTGGTAGGTGCCGCAGCGGCAGATGTTGCCGTCCATGGCGCCGTCGATGTCGGCGTCGCTGGGCTTGGCGTTGCCGGACAGGAGCCCGATCGCCGACATGATCTGCCCGGACTGGCAGTAGCCGCACTGCACGACGTCGAGCTTGCGCCACGCGGCCTGGACGGCCTCGGCCACCCGGCCCGAGATGCCCTCGATGGTCGTCACCTGCGCGGTGCCGACATCGCCCACTTTCGTCTGGCAGGACCGCACCGGCTGCCCGTCGAGATGGACCGTGCAGGCGCCGCATTGCGCGATACCGCAGCCGTACTTGGTGCCGGTCGCGTCGAGGCGGTCGCGCAGGACCCAGAGCAGCGGCATGTCCGGATCGGCGTCGATCGCGTGGGTGACGCCGTTGACGGTGAGCTTCGGCATGGTCGGCGGCCCTCGGTCGACACGCGGAATCCGGCGCGCACCGGATCGCGGCACTCGGCCCGCCACGCGTGTCGTTTACCGTAATCGGCCCCGGGCCGGCAACGATGTGTGGCAGCGCACGGACGCCCCGAGCTCGGGCCGCCGCGAAACCGGGGCCGATGCATAAGATCCGACCGATGTCGGCAGCCGCTTCTTAAGACATCCGCCCCATCCTGGCGCCATCACCAACCCTTCCCAGCTGGCCCGCGCCGCGTTCGAGCCGAGTTTCAAGAGACCCATGTCCGATCTCACCGTCGAGATGGTGCAGCGCGGTCGCGGCCCTTCGACGGAGGAGGCGGCGCGACGCCTCGGTGTCGCCCGCGAGATCCGCTCGGCCCGCGAGAAGCTGACCTCGCAGACCGGCCTGGAGCGGGCCTTCGACCACGAGCTGCTGCGCCATTACGCCCAGTACCGCGCCGGGGCCGGCATCCCGCTGGTCCTGTTCGCGGCAATCATGGCCACGGCCGCGACCTTCTGGATCGCGCCGGTCGTCGCCGCCCTCTGGGCGCTCGGCGTGTTCCTGATGATCACGCTCAACACCACGCTAAGCCGCAGCTTCCTGCGCGCCGACGCGGCGACGATCCCGCTCGCCCGCTGGCGCCGCCGGTTCCTGATCGGCGAGGTGCTGCAGAGCCTGTCGTGGTCGGCGATGATCGGCCTCGGCGCCACCGGTGGCTGGACCTTCGCGCTGTTCGGCCTGGTGATCGCGGCCGCCGTCACCACCATGCTGGCCGCCACCGTACCGGCGGCGGCGGTGACCGCCCTGATGCCGCTGGCGCTGGCCACCGCGTCGCTGGCCGCCTTCTCCAAGGGCATGGACGCGCTGCTGCTGGTGGCGATGGCCGGGGGCGCGCAGATCTTCTTCCTGGGCCTGTCCCGCCGCCTCTATGCCTCGACGGTGGGCGCCCTGCGCTCGCGCGCCGAGAAGGATGCGGTGTTCGGCGAATTGGAGCAGGCCAAGGCCAATTCCGACGAGGCGCGCCGCCGGGCCGAGGAGGCGAACCTCGCCAAGTCCCGCTTCCTCGCCACCATGAGCCACGAACTGCGCACGCCGCTCAACGCCATCCTGGGCTTCTCGGAGGTGATGAAGAACGAGGTGTTCGGCATCCACACGGCGCCGTCCTACCGCGAGTACTCGAACGACATCCACGACAGCGGGATGCACCTCCTCAACCTGATCAACGAGATCCTCGACCTGTCGCGCATCGAGGCCGGCCGCTACGAGCTCAACGAGGAGGCGGTGCAGCTCGCCCACATCGTGGAGGAGTGCCGCCACATGATGGGCCTGCGGGCCAAGGCGAAGAACCAGACCTTCCACGACCTCGTCGACGGCTCGCTGCCGCGGCTCTGGGCCGACGAGCGGGCCCTGCGCCAGATCGTGCTGAACCTCCTGTCGAACGCCGTGAAGTTCACGCCGCCCGGCGGCGAGATCTGGCTGAAGGTCGGCTGGACCGCCTCGGGCGGGCAGTACGTCTCGGTGAAGGACAGCGGCCCCGGCATCCCCGAGGACGAGCTCGGCACCGTAATGTCGTCGTTCGGCCGCGGCTCCCTGGCGATCAAGACCGCCGAGCAGGGGTCGGGGCTGGGCCTGCCGATCGTGAAGGGGCTGGTGGAGCTCCACGGCGGCCAGTTCCAGCTGTCCTCGCGGCCGCGCGAGGGCACCGAGGTGATCGTGACCCTGCCAGCCTCCCGGGTGATGGACACGCTGCCGCCGGTCGATGTCGGCGCGGACGCTTTCGTGCCGGCGAGGAACGCCTTCAACCGCGCCGCCTGAGGAAAAGGGGTTCCCAAAGGGCAAGCCCTTTCAAGATGTTGGTCTGAGAGCCAGGCCGTGGCGTCGGGCCGGTCTGCACGGCCCTTTTCCCGGGCGCATGCAGCGCCAGCGGAATGCGACCCGGGACCCAGCACAATACGGCGCGCAGCGTCCGCCTGATCGACCCGTGCCGCTGGCGCGGCGCTTCGTGTGCTGGGTCCCGGATCAGGTTCCGCTTCGCTTCACCTGTCCGGGAAAAGGGGGGCGCGTGATCGGCTCGGTAGCGCCGATCCCATGACACGCACCTAGCCAGACACCTTGAAGGCGCTGGTCATCGACCTTTCGAAACCGGGACCTTACGGGGTCTCGGCCATGGCGCGGATCCGGTCCCACTCGGCCTCGGTGACCGGCTGCACCGACAGGCGCGAGTTGTTCACCAGCACCATGTCGGCCAGCGCCGGATCGGCCTTGATCGCGTCCAGCGTCACCGGCCGGGGCAGGGCCTCGACGGCCTTCACGTCGACCATGCCGAAGCGGCCGGTCTCGTCGGTGTGGTCGGGGTAGTAGGGCCGGATCACCGCGACGATGCCGACCACCGCCTTGCCCTCGTTCGAGTGGTAGAAGAAGCCCTGCTCGTCGACCTGCATGGCCATCAGCTGCTTCTTGGCGAGGTGGTTGCGCACGCCGTTCCAGTGCGTCCCGGCCTCACCGGCCGCGACCTGCTGATCCCACGACCAGGTCGCGGGCTCGGATTTGAACAGCCAGTACGCCATCACGCCGTCTCTCGTGGGCCGCCCCGTCGCGGCGGCCCGGCCCCCATAGCGCAGCTCTCCCCGATGCGCACAGGCCCCTCGGGCAACCGCTCACCGCCCGTTGCGGCCGAGCACGAGCCGACTCGCCCCCGCGAAGGCCCAGGCGCAGAGCCCGCCATAGAGCATCACCCCGTCGAAGCCCCGGACCAGCGCCTGCCGGGCGATCGATTCGGTGAGATCCGCGGCCCCGGCCACCGCAAGGTTGCCGGCGGCGACCGCCTCCGCGAGGGCGTCGAGCGCCGTCCCCTGCGCCAGCGGGCCGAGGCCGGACCGGACGCCCTGGAGCAGGAGGAAGCCCATCAGGGCGATGTTGACGGCGAGCGCGATCATCCGCGCGCTCATGTCCATGCCCGAGGCCATCCCGGCACGCTCCGGGGGCAGGGCGCCCGTGGCGGTGTTGGTGACCGGCGTGTTGGTGAGGCCGAGCCCGGTGCCGGCCAGGATGCAGCCGGGCAGCAGCGTCAGCCAGCTCGCCTCCGCGCCGGCGGCGGCCAGGCGCATCAGCAGGAAGCCGGCGCCGATGGTGAACAGGCCGAGCGGGATGACCAGCCCCGGGCCGTGGCGCAGGAGCAGCCGCTCGGCCAAGGGCGGCACCACCAGGGTCGGCAGGGTATAAGCCAGGAGCGCGAGGCCCGCGGTCACGCTGTCGTAGCCCAGCACCGCTTGGAAGTAGATCGGCAGGTAGATCACGAACGGCCAGAAGCTGAAGTTCATCGCGCTCGATCCGAGCAGGGCCCCCGCGAAGCGGCGGTTCCGGAAGGCCGCGAAGTCGAACATCGGCCGCGCCGCCCGGGTCTCCACGACGACGAACGCCACGAAGCTCACGGCGCCGGCGAGCGCCAGCAGGCTCGCCGGATCGTCCCATTGGAGCGGCTGCCCCCGGGTGATCAGGTAGACCAGGCTGAACACCGCCACCGACAGCGTCGCGATGCCGGGGCCGTCGACGCGCCGGGCGTGCGGATCGCGGGATTCGACGACACCGGCCCGCGCCAGGCCCAGGGCGACCAGCGCCAGGAGGACGTGGACCAGAAAGACCCATTCCCAGCTCAGGGCCGCCACGGTGACGCCGCCGATCAGCGGGCCGAAGCCCAGACCGAAGCCGAACACGATCCCCCACCAGCCGAAGGCCGTCCCGCGCTCGCGCCCGTCCCGGAACTGGTGCGACAGCACGGCGGTCTGGCAGGCCAGCATCGCGGCGGCGCTCAATCCTTGAAGGAACCGGGCCGCGATCAGGACCGGGGCGCTCGGCGCCAGCCCGCAGACGAGGGAGGCCGCCCCGAACGCCGTCACGCCGATCAGGAACACCCGCTTGCGGCCGAACCGGTCGGCCAGGGTCCCCATGGCCATCAGGCAGGTGGTCATCGCCACCGTGTAGGCGTTCATGATCCACTGGAGCTGCCGGAAATCCGCCCCCAGGACCCGCTCCAGGGTCGGCAGGATCGACGGGATGCTGGAGATCTCCAGCCCCAGCATCAGGGCCGAGAGGCAGACGGCCGCCAGCGCCAGGCTATTTCCGGTCTTGCGATCGATGGGACCGTGATCCGACCCGGAACCGGGCAGGGAATCCGGAATGTCTTGAAGGTCACCAAGCTTGCTCGGCATGAATCCGCACCGTCACGGGTGATACGAGAACGTAGCGGACCCTGGCGCGTGCTTGATCACAACACAATCGAATGCAAATCTATTTCAGTGATGACGAAACGGGATGGTGCCGGTGCTGACCCTCGACGTCGACGCGGTGCGGACCTTCGTAACGGTGGCGGACCACAAGAGCTTCACCCGCGCCGCCGAGGCGCTCGGGGTAACGCAGGGCGCCGTCAGCGTGAAGCTGCGGCGCCTGGAGGACCGGCTCGGCCAAAGGCTGATCGAGCGGACGCCGCGTCAGGTCCGGCTCTCGGCGCAGGGCGAGATCTTCATCGGCGCGGCACGCGAGTTCCTGGCCGCGCATGAGCGGGCCGTGGCGGGCCTGGCGGAACCGCGCCGCAGGTTCCGGCTCGGGATCGCCGCCCACGTCATGGGCCCAGAGGTGCCGGGCCTGCTCGCCCGGCTGAAGTGCCTCGACCCGGCGCTGGCGATCGAGGTGCTGCTCGACAATGCCCGACCCCTGCTCGACGGGTTCGAGGCCGGCACGCTCGACGCGGTGATCATCCGCAGCGACGACGACCGGCGCGAGGGCGAGATCCTGGGGCCGGAGCCTTTCGGCTGGTTCGCGGCACCGCATTTCGAGCACCGGGCCGGCGAGACGCTGCGGCTGGCTGCGACCTCGCCCTGCTGCTCCGTCCGGGACGTCGCCATCCAGTTCCTGGACCGGGCCGGCATTCCCTGGGCGGAGGTGTTCGTCGGCGGCACCGCGGCGATCAGCGCCGCCCTGTCGGCCGGCCTGGCGGTCGCGGCCTTCCCGCGCCGGCTCGCCCCGGCCGACGTGATCGACGTCGGCGACGCGCTGAGGCTCCCGCCGATCCCCGCGCTCGCCCTCGTGCTGCACTCGTCCCTCACCGACCCGCGGAGCAAGGACGCGCTCCGGGCGATCACGGCGGCATTCCGGGAGCATCGGCGGGGTTAGGGCGCTCGCACGACGGATCGCGGGTTTCCAAAGGGCTCAGCCCTTTGGCGGGGTTCGGGGGCGGAGCCCCTGAGACACCTTTCAGGCGACCAGGGCTCCGCCCTGGACCCGCAAAAGGTCTCGGACCTTTTGAAACCCTAATCCGTCTCGCCGCGCAGCGGCCGGGCCAGCAGGCCGGCGATCACGTCCTCGACGCCGGCCTCGCCGGCCACGATCGCCGCTACCGCCTGGGCCACCGGCATCTCGATGCCCCGTGCCGCCGCGAGGCCGGCGAGCGCCGCGGCCGTGAAGGCACCCTCGGCGAGCTTGCCGCCTGACGCCGCCTCGGGGCTCGCCCCGGCGCCGAGGCGCTGCCCGAAGGCGAAGTTGCGCGATTGCGGCGAGGAGGCGGTGAGCACGAGGTCGCCCAGGCCCGAGAGGCCCATCAGGGTCTCGGGCCGGCCCCCGAAGGCGCGGGCGAAGCGCATCAACTCGGCGAAGGCCCGGGCGATCAGGGCTGCCCGGGCGCTCTCGCCCAGCCCCCGGCCCGCCACGATCCCGCACGCGATGGCCAGCACATTCTTGCCGGCGCCGCCGATCTCGACGCCGCGCACGTCGTCGGTGTGGTAGAGCCGGAAGCTCGGCCCCGAGAGCAGCGCGCTCAACGCGGCCGCAAGCTCGGGATCGGCGGCTGCCAGGGTCACGGCGGTGGGCAGGCCGCGGGCGACGTCGGCCGCGAAGCTCGGGCCGGACAGGACCGCCACCGGCGTTCCCGGGGGCAGGACCTGCTCGGCCACCGCGCTCAAAAAGCTGTCGGTGCCGCGCTCGATGCCCTTGGCGCAGAGGATCACCGGCCCGGCCGAGGCCAGGGGCTCGCGCAAGGCCTCCAGCACGCCGCGCACGGTCTGGGCCGGCACGACCAGCAGGGTCGCCCGGGCGCCCGCGAGTTTTTCGGAGAGCGCGGTCGCGTGGATGCCAGCTTGGAGCGGCACGCCCGGCAGGTAGCGCGGGTTTTCCCGCTCGGCCTGAAGTCTGGCGGCGGCCTGCGGGTCGCGCAGCCAGAGGGTGACCGGGTGCCCGGCCGCGGCAGCCGCGTTGGCGAGCGCCGTCCCCCAGGCGCCGCCGCCGACGACGTTGATCGACGCGCTCATGCCGAAACCTCCACGGGGTCGAGCCGGTAAAGCCGGTGGGTGCGCAGCGGCCCGTCCGGCACCGCCGGATGCGGGAAGGTCCCGGACGGGACCATCCCGAGCCGTTCCATCACCGCGCGGGAGCGGTCGTTGCCGGAGGCCGTGTAGGCCACGACGGTGCGGAGGCCGCAGCGCCCGACGAGGTCGGCCAGCGTCAGCCGCGCGGCCCGCGTGGCGATCCCGTGGCCCCAGGCATCCCGGGCGAGGCGCCAGCCCAGCTCGATCGTCGCGCCGATCCGCTCGCCCCCCGGGAACGGCATGGCCTGCATGATTCGGAATGCGCCGACGAAGCCGACGAAGCGCCCGTCCCGCTCGACCGCCCAGGGGCCGAACCCGTCCGCCACGAAGCGCCGGTCGCAGCGGCCCGCCTCGGTGGCGCTCTCCGTCTCCGTCCGCAGCCGGGGGAAGAACTCCATCACCATTGGGTCGGCGTTGAGCGCCGCGAACGGGGCCGTATCGTCCGGGCGCCAGCGGCGCAGGAGCAGGTCGCCGTCCCGGAGGCCGTCGGGCACCGGGGCGGTGGCGATCTTGCCCCGCCAGGCCAGGGAGCGCCGGTTCAGAAGGGCGAGATCGGCGCGGCCGTCGAGCACCGCCTCGCCGAGGTCGATCGCGTGCTCCAGGTCGTCGGCGGGCATGTTGGCGTCGGCGGCGTTGGCGACGAGGTCG
>NZ_LKKO01000042.1 GCF_001455965.1 Methylobacterium sp. GXS13 | reverse complement strand
CGTACTGGAACAGTCGGGATCACCGGTCGGCGTCGTCCAGGCTTTGTCGGCGTCCGCGATCCTGCGGGTCACGCTGACGGGACAGGCCGCCAGCGCCGCGACGGTCCCGATGTCGGGCCGACGGGACGCGCTCGCCGGGACAGCCGCGTGCATCCTCGCTGCCGAAGGCATCGGGCTCGCCCGCGAGAACGTCACGGTGACGGTCGTACGCCTCGACGTCGAGCCGGCTCCGGCCTTCGTAGTCACGGGCTCCACGACCTTCGGGGTTCTCGTCCATTCCTCCGACGATGCCGCGCGGCGTGCGGCCATCGACGAGCTCGATACGGCGTTCCGGGACGTCGCGCGACGTCGTCAGCTGGAGATCGGCATCGAACACAGCGTCGATCCCGATGCCACTCGCTGTGATCCCGGCATCGTCTGCCTGTTCGAACGCGCCGTGGAAGCGTCCGGCCACCCCGTCGTGCGGCTGGCCCAGGGCGCGACGACCGACGCCATCAATCTGGCTGTGCTGGCACCGATCGGATCGGTGCTGATCCGGTGCCGGGATGGCATCGGTTGGGGGCCGGGTGGGATCGTCGACCCTGCAGATATCGCAGTCGGACTGGACGTTCTGACCGATGTCGTCAGCGCGTTGGCGAGCGGCTCGGCCACGACATGGCCCAGCGGACGATGAGCCGACGCGTATCCCGTCAGCGTGCCCGGTCGCTGCCCGCCGGCCGCTCGGCGATCGCCACCGCCTCCGATGAGAACACGCGCTTCGACGTGCCGTCGCTTTCACGCCGATCCGAGATCATGCGCAGGTTCATGTTCAGGCCGGGCGAGAACCATCGCTGCGTCGTCACGACCGGATCGGTCGGCTTGGCGTCCGACGGCTCCTCGACGATGTGGACGGTCGGGAACGTACACGCGCCGACGCGCACAGGCTCCTCGCCGAGATACGTGGCCTTCGTGACCGGGCGCAGGACCTCGGTCACCTTGCCATCCCTCAGGAGTGTGCTGGTCGCGCCGTACTCGCCCGGCCTACCAGCCGCAATCGACACGTTGGTGAGGCCTTCGGGAAAGACCGTCTCGATCGATCGGCTTCCACTCTGGTAGTAGGTGTCGAAGCCGTTGCGACGGTCGAGATGATACGTACGGCCCGAGGCCCACCGCCCAGCGATACGGATCGTATCGCCCTGGCGCTCCGCATCGACGACCAGGTCGCCCGCGCTCGTCGTCAACGTCAACGAATAGGGTGCACCCGATTGGTCCAGCCGACATACCGATGGCTCATCGGCAGCACGACCCGGTGCACCCAGTGCGATCGCTATCACGGCGGTGACCACCGAGATGCCTGCGCTGCGCATGCCGTTCTGCTGTGCCATCTGTGACGTCCCGATGTATCGGCCGCTACGCACAGATGAGCGACCGGATGCGACAGGATTATGTTTGGCTCGAAACGCGCAGATGCTCGGGACCAAACAACCCCCAATGCCCGATCATCGTACCCCAGATCGCGGGGCGATCCGACACAACTGACAATCCTGACAATCGGTCGGTGGTGGCGACCCAATAGAAAAAGCCCCGGCAATACGCCGGGGCCTTTTCCGATCGACGAGACCGATCGAACGGTCAGTACGAGCGCGACGTCGTGGTCGTGGTCGCCGGACCGGTCGAAGCTGGCACCGTGTTCGTGGTCGTCGCCTTGTTGGCCTGGTGACGCCCGACTGCGCAGCCCGCGGCCGCACCGGCGATGCCATGGCCGACCATGTGGCCGGCAAGGCCTCCGACGACGGCACCCTTGATGCAGCCCTTGGCCTCGGCCTGTCCAACGCCGGCCAGGGCGGTCAAGGCGAGGATGGAAACGGCGGTCAGCGCGCGCATGCTAAATCTCCAGGATCAAATCTGGCTCTGAAACGTAGAGCGCTCGCATCCCGTTCCGCACCGATTCGTGCGACCGGGTTCCCTTCGCCCCTGCTCGGACCCGTCGCGCGTGACAGACCAGGCCCTTCCCGACCCGCTCTGCGCCCTCGTTGTCGACGATGACACCTTGATCCTGATAGATGCCGTCCTGATTCTGGAGGACGCAGGGTTTCGCGTGTTCGAGGCGATGAACGTCGCTGACGCGCTCGCCGTCCTCGACCGGCACCACCGCGACATCCACCTGCTGTTCACCGACGTGCACATGCCGGGCGATTGGGACGGGTTCGCCCTAGCACGTCGGACGGCCGAGCGCTTTCCGCACGTGGCCATCGTAGTCGCCTCCGGTGAGGCCAAACCCGGCCCTGACGATCTACCCGAGGGCGCGACGTTCATCGCCAAGCCCTTCAGCGCCGAAGTCGTCCACCATCACGTCCGCAAGACGATGCCGGACGAGAAACATCCGCCACAACTCCGGCGGACATCGCCCCGCCATCCCGGCTAGCCCCATTCGTTCGACGCCTCACTCGATGCCCGCAACAGGGACACGATCGCGTTTCACGTAAGGCAATGCGGTCCAGCAATCCCAATACCTTGAACATTTGGGGAACGTGCGACGAATTGCGTTTGTCGAAACCGTGCGTGAATCACGAGGTCACGCCCGGTAGCGCAAACATTTAATTCGTCGGATCTCCGCGCTTCGGTGCTATCAACGCCCGATGATCGACCGCAGCGCGCCCGCGAGCTTCGACTGGGGGCCTCCCCATGCGGTCAATCCGATCAGCGGCACAGCCGCACGCGGGTTCATCGGCTTCGTTCAGGGATCGAGCACCGTAGTGATGCTCGTCGGCGTTGCGGTTCTCGGCGGGTACGCCCTGCACCGGCCGATCCTGACGACGCTGCACCCCACGCTCCAGGCGATGTCGGTGCTCACCGCGACCGGCCTGATCCTATCAGCCATCGCCGTGAGCGCGAGCAGCCTAGGATGGCGGCGGCTCGCCAGCCTCTCATCCACGCTGGTTCTGGCTCTCTCCCTGACGATCCTCTTTAGCCATACAATTACGGGCGCGGACAGCATCAGCGCGCCGCTGGCGGCGCATCTGTTCGGCTACGATCCCGCTCTCGCCGGGCGAACGTCCATCGCCACGGCGACGGGCCTGATGCTCATCGCAGTCAGCGTTCTCCTCAGTGCTCGGGCACACGTTCAATCGACGGCCGTCGGCGACGCCTGCGCCGGGCTGGCCGGCTTGATTAGCGGCCTGGCCCTGATCGGCTACGCCTATGGCGTGCGCGATCTTTACGCGTTCAACCCGTTCAATACGATCGCCCTGCACACGGCCACGGCCCTGTTCCTGCTCGCCCTCGCGGCGATCGTCGTCCGACCGGATCGCGGGACGGCAGCGGTGATCGCCTCCACCCTGGCGGGCGGCTGGCCGACGCGGCGGCAACTCGTCGTGACGTTGCTCATCCCCGTCCTCGGAGCCTTCCTTCTGCGCGCCACCGACGCCCAGAAAGTCGGGCCCGGCATGGCCATGGCCCTCCTAGTCTCGCTCACCGTCGCGGTGCTGATCCTGCTGATCTTGCGGGACGGGCGCGTCCAGAACGATCTCGATCGCGAGCGGCGAAGTCGCAACGCCATCCTCACGCAGGCGCGGACCGTGCTGGAACGCGATCTCGCCGGACGGGTCGAGGCGCTCGACACGGAAACGCGCGAACGCCTGAAGGCCGAGGATGCGCTACGCCAGTCGCAGAAGATGGAGGCGATCGGTCAATTGACCGGCGGCGTCGCCCACGACTTCAACAACCTGCTCACCGTGATCCGCTCCTCGAGCGAGCTGCTGCGTCGTCCGAACCTGCCGGAACCTCGCCGCCTCCGCTACGTCGAGGCCATCGCCACCACTGCCGAGCGGGCCGCCAAACTGACTGGGCAGCTGTTGGCATTCTCACGGCGGCAATCGCTTAAGCCGGAGGTGTTCGACGTCGGCCAGAGTGTGGCCGCCATTACCGAGATGATCGGCACGCTGACGGGTGCACGCATCCGGATCGCAGTCCGCGTGCCCGACGAGCCGTGCTTCGTCGACGCCGACCCGAGCCAATTCGACACCGCCCTGGTCAACATGGCGGTCAACGCACGCGATGCCATGTCCGGCGAAGGGACGCTGACGGTCACCGTTGGACCGAGCGCTGGCATCCCGGGGGCTAATTCATCGTCTGCCCCTGCTGATGGGTTCGTCGCGGTGGAGATCACTGACACCGGCACCGGTATCGTAGTGAGCGATCTGGAACGGATTTTCGAGCCCTTCTTCACGACGAAGGGCGTCGGCCACGGCACGGGGCTTGGCCTGTCCCAGGTGTTCGGATTCGCCAAGCAGTCTGGCGGCGAGATCCGGGTCGCCAGCACGCCTGGCAAAGGCTCGACGTTCACGCTGTACCTGCCGCGGGTCGCCGGGATGAGCCGCGTGGCGGTCGTAGCGAGCGAGATCGAGCCGCTGGTCGACGGCCACGGCACCTGTGTGTTGCTCGTCGAGGACAACACCGATGTCGGCGCGTTCGCGGCGCAAGCGTTGCAGGAACTCGGTTACACCACAGTGTGGGCGACCGATGGGCCTCAAGCCCTCGCGGAATTGGCCAAGGATGCTGGTCGGTTCGACGTGGTATTCTCGGACGTCGTTATGCCGGGCATGACGGGGATCGAACTCGGACAGGAGATCCGCAAGCGGTACCACGACCTGCCGGTGGTGCTGACCTCAGGGTACAGCCACGTGCTGGCGCAGAACGGCACCTACGGGTTCGAGCTGCTGCACAAGCCGTACTCGGTCGAGCAGCTCTCGCGTATCCTGCGCAAAGCCGCGACGTGGCAGCGGCGACGACGCATTCTGAACGGCTGAAGCGTCGCTCAGCCTTTGCTCAGTCGCCGGTGATTGGCTTGTACCTTCCGCCGGTAGCCGCGGACGACCTTGTTTGGCGTGCCCCCAAGGGCGATCGTCGCCGCAGCTTCGCCGACGGCTTTGACCTTCTCGGTCACCATCAGCCGCCCTTCTTTGCGCGCCTTCGGGCCGCCGAGCATGAACATCGCCATCCGCTGACCGATGACGATCTACGCCTCGACGCCGAGCATCGCGAGTTCGGTGCCCATGGTGACCAGGGATGCGGTCTTGCCTGGTGATCTCCGACGCACGCGCATGGTGTGTTCTCCGATCCTAAAGTCCGGAAGAACAACGCGCGTCAGGCGGCTTCCTTCCGCGTGACCACCAGGGCCCAGATCGTCGCCGGGATCCAGCCGATCAGAGTGATGTGCAGAAGGATGCACAGAATGCCCTGGATCACCTTCCCGCGCAGGAACATCGCGAGCCATGGCGCGAGGATGCAGATGAGGATCATAACCATGGGGTGTCGGTCTCCAGAACTGCGACCGAACCCGGTCGCAATCGGATCGTTCCAGATGCGTCGATCACATTCGGTCCGCTCGCCGCCACCGGCTATAGTGCAGCGGTGGACCGAGACAGATTGACCGCGCCAAGGGGCTCACGCCGCTTCACGCCGTCTGTCGTGGCAAACGGCGCAGCGCACCCTCTCGCCGCGACGGAATGCCGAGCTAGTTCGGACCCCATGCAAAGCTCGGCTGCACTGCCACTGGACACCTTATCTCGCGATGAACTCGAAGCCGAAGTCCGGCGTCTGCGCGCGCAGTCGACCTCCGTCGCCGAGATGTTCGAGCAGGCCCCGGGATTCATCGCGCTGTTGAGCGGTCCCGAGCACCGGTTCACGCTGGCCAATGCCGCCTACCGGTTGATCGTCGCAGGCCGCGATATCACCGGCCGCGCCGTCGCCGAGGTGCTGCCGGAGGCGGTCTCGCAGGGCTATGTCGACCTGCTCGATGACGTTTTGCGGACGGGTCGAGCCCACAGAGCGTCCCGCGCTCGGTTCGAGGTCCGGATCGGGCCGGACGGCCAGGCCTCCGAACGGTATCTCGACTTCGTCTATCAACCCGTGCGCGACGCCGACGGTGCCGTCACCGGCATCTTCGTGGAGGGACACGACGTCACCGATCAGACCGTCGCCGAGGCCGCGCTCCGCGAGAGCGAAGCGCGATACCGAACCCTGTTCGAGAGTATCGAAGTCGGATTCTGCATCATCGAGATGAAGTTCGAAGGCACACGGGCCATCGACTATCGGATCGTCGAGGCCAATCCGGCCTTCGTTCAGCAGACCGGGGCCGACGTCGTCGGGCAATGGGTCAGCGCGTTCGCGCCCAACTTGGAGCAGCAGTGGTTCGACACCTACGGGCATGTCGCCCTGACCGGTGAGCCCGCGCATCTCGAGCATTACGCCGAGGTCTTCGGTCGCTGGTTCGACGTGCGGGCCTTGCGGACCGGCGAGCCTGACGCGCATCGGGTCGCGATCTTCTTCTCGGACATCACCGACCGCCGCCAGATCGAGCAGCGCGCCGAGGCGGGTGAGCGCGACTTGCGCCTGATCACGGACGCGCTGCCGGTTCTCATCGCCTTCATCGGCGACGATCAGATCTACCGCTTCGCCAACAAGGCCTACGAGGACTGGTTCTTCAAACCCGCCCATGAGGTCATCGGGCAAGACGTCAAAAGCCTCATCACGGCCGAGGGCTATGCGCTGCGCTGGCCTTTCATGGAGCGTGCGCTGGCCGGCGAAGCGGTCGCCTTCGAGATGGACTGGCCGCATCGGGACGGGAGCCCCCGGATCGCCGAGATCCGCTACCTGCCTCGCCGCACCCACGGGCGCGTCGACGGCTACCACGTCTTCGTGCAGGACGTGACCGCCCGCAAGCAGACGGAGGCCAACCTCGCTCGACAGGTCGCCGCCCGGACGGCCGAGCGCGATCAGATCTGGCAGGCGTCGTCCGACCTACTCTGTGTCGCCAACTTCGAGGGGTACTTCGTCAGCCTCAATCCCGCATGGGCCGCGACGCTGGGCTGGACCGAGGCCGAATTGAAGGCGCGGCCGTTTCTCGAGTTCGTCCATCCCGACGATGTCGGCGCGACCGAGACGGCCGCCGGCGGATTGCTTCGCGGCGAGGCGCAATTCACGTTCGAAAACCGCTACCGTCACAAGGACGGCAACTATATGTGGCTGTCTTGGAACGCGGTGCCACGCGACGGACTGATCTACGCGTCCGTCCGCGACGTCACGGCGGCAAAGCGTCAAGGCGAGGCGCTGCGACAGGCCGAGGAAGCCCTGCGCCAGTCCCAGAAGATGGAGGCGGTCGGCCAGCTGACCGGCGGCGTCGCGCACGACTTCAACAACATGCTGACGATCATCCGCTCGTCCGTCGATTTCCTGCGCCGCCCCGATCTGCCAGACGCCCGGCGCGCCCGGTACATGGACGCCGTCTCCGACACGGTGGATCGCGCCGCCAAGCTGACGGGACAGCTCCTCGCCTTCGCCCGGCGACAGGCGCTCAAGCCCGAAGTTTTGAATGTCGGTGAGCGCCTACGGAGCCTCGCGGACATGCTCGATACGGTGACCGGCGCGCGCGTCCGGGTGACGGTCGATGTGCCGGACGATCCGTGCTTCGTGCGCGTTGACGTGGCTCAGTTCGAAACGGCGCTAGTCAATCTTGCGGTCAATGCCAGGGACGCGATGGACGGCGAAGGCGCGCTTATCTTGCGCCTCGTCTGCGGCGCGTCGATGCCCGCGATCCGCGGCCATGGCGGCGGCCCTGGGCCCTTCGCCAAGGTCGTCCTGACCGATACAGGCTGCGGGATCCCCGAGGCGGATCTCGCACGGATCTTCGAGCCGTTCTTCACGACTAAGGACGTCGGCAAGGGGACCGGGCTCGGACTTAGCCAGGTGTTCGGCTTCGCGAAGCAATCCGGTGGCGACGTCGAGGTCGCCAGTACGGTCGGCCAGGGTACGACGTTCTCGCTCTACCTGCCGGAGGTTCAGGCCGAGCGCGACGACGAGCGCGACGAGGAGGATACGGGACCGGCCCCGGTTGGGACCGGCCAGCGCATTCTCGTGGTCGAAGACAACCTCGAGGTCGGACGGTTCGCCACGCAGATCCTGGAAGACCTCGGCTATCGGACCGAGTGGGTGACCAACGCCGAGACCGCGCTCGAACGCCTCGGAGCCGACGGGGGCGGGTTCGAGGCCGTTTTCTCGGACGTGGTCATGCCGGGCATGGGCGGGATCGCACTCGCCCAGGAACTGCGACAGCGCCTGCCCGCGATGCCGGTTCTGCTGGCGTCCGGCTACAGCCACGTGCTCGCTGAGAACGACGCCCATGGGTTCGAACTGCTGCACAAGCCGTACTCGGCCGACCAGCTGTCTCGAATTCTGAGGCGCGTGACCCGAAGGCGGCGCGCGAGGCTGAGAGGGTGAAATACCGCCGACAGTGCGGTCTGATACGCTCACAGGCGGGTTTTCATCAAAACGTGTCCACTCCCGAACGGACGAAACAGTCTCACTACCCTATGGGCAGACATCGACCTGCACGCATCTCGCCTATGCCACCGAACGCCTCGCCGCCCTTGGATGACACTCTGCGCCTTTGCACCCGGCCGCCAACCGAGCCGACGATGCCCCGCCGCCTCGGAGCGGTTCTGAACGCACCGCACTTTCAGGCTCTGGGGGCACGGTTCAGCCCGTCTGGGACCCTCGTCGCCCTGGAACCCGAAAGTGCGCCCGCCCCCTTGCTCGCGCCGGAGGAGGTCCCGGCGTGAACACGCACACGACGTTCGATCTCCGCATCGCCGCCGACCTCCGCCTCGCGGCGCTGAATGCCACCGGCATTCTCGATACCCCTCCCGAGGCCGCCTATGACGACATCGTGCGTTTGGCGACCCGGCTCTGCCAGACCCCTGTCGGCCTCGTCAGCTTCGTCGCCGCCGACCGACAATGGTTCAAGGCGCGGGTCAATTTCCCCGCCTGCGAGACCGATCTTGACAGTTCGGTCTGCAAGTTCGCTCTCGCCGAGCCCGACCTGCTGATCATACCCGACCTCACCCGCGACCTGCGCACCTCCGCAAACCCCCTGGTGACGGGTGAGCCATTCATCCGCTTCTACGCCGGCGCGCCGCTGCGCACGCCAGAGGGACAGGTGCTCGGCTCGCTGTGCGTCATCGATACGGTCCCGCGCCCTCAGGGGCTGACACCGGAGCAGCAGGACGACTTGCGTGCGTTGGCGGCCCAGGTCGGCACCCAGTTGCAGATGCGGCGCGCGGTGAGCGAGCGCGATCAGATCGTCGCGTTCCAGGCGGGGGCGTTGCGGCGAGCCCAGCGCCTCGACGTCGTCGCTGCCGCCTCGTCGGCCCTCCTCACCGCAGACAATCCCGCGGCCGTCCTCGAACCAATCCTGCGCGACGGAGCTGAGGCGCTCGGGTTCGACCGCGCCTGCCTCTACGATGTGACGCCCGACCGTCGACACCTGCGCTTGACCCATGCGGTCAACGTCGCCCCGGAGGCACGTGAGGATCTGAAGCGCCTGCCGTTTGGAACGCCGATCTGTGGCCTCGTCGCCGAGACCCGCCAGCCGTTGATCCTCGAAGATCTCCAGGCCGGGGTTGATCCACGATGGGAGACCGCCCGCAGTCACGGGCTCACTGCGTATGCCGGTTTTCCCGTAGTCAGCCGGGGTGAATTGCAGGCCGTCATCGCCTTCGTCTCCACACGGATGCCAGCCTTCGACCGCGAAACGCTATCCTTCTTCGAGACGCTCGCCCGCCTGATGGCGGCCGTCCACGAGCGCCTCGACGGCGAGGAGGCACTCGCCGAAACGGGGGCCTACTGGCGCAGCCTGTTCGAGCGCCTGAGCGAAGGCTTCCTCGTCGGCGAGGTCGTCCGCCACGCCGGACGGATCATCGACTGGCGCTATGTCGAGGTGAACCACGCATGGGGGGAACTCGTCGGCGTCAAGAGCAACAGCGTCATCGGACGCACGATCCGCGAGGTCCTGCCCGGTGTCGAGGACGATTGGGTCGCCGACTTCGCGCAGGTGGTGGAGACCGGTGAACCGCGGGAGTTCCTGCGCCGCGTCGAAACGCTCGACCGCTGGTACGAGGGTCGGGCCTTCGCCGTCGGTGCGGATCGGTTTGCCGTCACGTTCCTCGAGATGACGGACCGGGTTCAGGCCGACGCCCGACGCGTGGCTCTGCTCACACTCGGCGATCGCTTGCGCGACCTCACAGCGATCCCCGAGATGATCCTTGCTGCATCCGAGATCGTCGGCACCACCCTCGGGGTGACGCGCACCGGCTTTGGACGCGTCGACGCGGCGATGGAATGTGTCAACATCGAGAAGGACTGGACGGCCCCCGGGACCGTCAGCATCGCCGGCCGGCACCGGTTCGCCGATTACGGCAACATCCGCGAGGACCTCCGTCGCGGCGAGGCGCTCGTCATCGAGGACGTGCGAACGGATCCGCGCACCCGTCACGATCCTCAGCCGCTGCTCGACATCGGCATCGGCGCGATCGTCAATATGCCGGTCCGCGACCGTGGCCGTTCGGTCGCCGTGTTCATCGTCCACGACGACAAGCCTCACCGATGGTCGGAGGAAACGCTGGGCTTTTTGCGCAACGTCGCCGAGCGCCTGGAGGCCGGCGTCGCACGGGTGCGCGCCGAGGAAGACCAGCGCATTCTCAATGAGGAGATCTCCCACCGCCTGAAGAACATGCTGGCGATGGTGCTGTCGATCGCCATGCAGACGTTGAGGAACGTGCCCGATCGCGCCCCGGTCGAGGCTTTCGAGCGCCGCATCCATGCGCTCTCGACCGCCCACAACGTGTTGCTCCACCGGACGTGGACTGCGGCTCCGCTCCGGGACGTCGCCCAAGCGGTCTTAAGCGCCGCAGGACATGGCGATCGCGTCACCCTTGAGGGACCTGCGATCGATCTGGGCCCGAGGGCGACACTCTCGCTCTCGCTGCTGCTGCATGAGCTCGCGACGAACGCCGCCAAATACGGGGCGCTGTCCGTCCCAGAGGGGCATGTCGTGATGACGTGGCGCATCGACGATGAAGGCGACACCCGAGAGCTCGTACTCGATTGGACCGAGCGCGGCGGTCCCGCACCTGTTGCGCCGGTGCAACCCAGGCGCGGCGGATTCGGCTCGCGGCTGATCCAGATGGGATTGGCGGGATCCGGCGGCGTCGCGCTCCGTTACCCCTCCTCAGGTTTCGGGGCGACGATGCGCGCGCCGCTCGTCCAGCTGCAGCAGGGTTGAGGACAGCGCCGTGGCTTTTGAAGAGACGACACGACCCGTCGTGCTCGTGATCGAGGATGAGCCGATCATGCGCATGATGGCCCTTGATCTCGTCGAGGATGCCGGTTTCGAGGCCGTGGAGGCCTCCAGTGCGGACGACGCGGTGCGGCTGCTGGAAGCTCGCCCCGACATCCGCATCGTCTTCTCCGATATCGATCTCGGGGTCGGCATGGACGGCCTGAAGCTCGCCCGCGCGATCCGCGATCGCTGGCCCCCGGTCGAGATCGTCATGACGTCTGGCAAGGTTCGTCCAGGCGCGCACGACTTTCCCGTGCGCGGCCGCTTCTTCGAGAAGCCGTACCGTCGCGACGAGGTGACGGCGGCTCTTCTCGAATTGGCGGCGTAAGACTAGGGTACGACGCCGACGTGGGGTGACCGACCCTTCTGTCGCTATCGCTTCTATTGTCAGGCGCATTTCGGACCAGACATCCCAACATGCCTGCTCTTTCCAGCCGTCGTACCCCACCCTGACAAAGCTGATAGATCTGACAATAGGTCTGCGCGCTCCGGTCTAATGGTGGGAATCTGACGCTTGGTACCCGCCCCAAACGTCCGCAACGGGTGGTTTCCTGCCTGTCCGCTTCCGAGCGGCGCAGGTATCGAAGCGGACATCGGTGTTCCGCCCGTTCTCGACGCATAAGCCGCCATTCGCAAAATCAGGAGCGTTGTACAGCGGGTGCCTCGGTCGCATGTTCAACCGGGCCGTGTTGGATACCCTGGTAGCCGAGCCAGCCGGTGTAGAGGCCAACCAGTACGATCAGCGCCGCCGAGGCATAGGGTGCCTGCCGCGCGAAGCTGCTGAACCCGGACCAGCGGCTGGCGATGTGCTTGACGCTCAACGCCGCGATCACGCCGGCCGACACCATGGTGATCGCCAGCCCGATGCTGAAGCACACCACCAGCACGAACCCTAGGCTGAGCTGCTTGAGCTGGATGCAGAGCAGCAGCACCGTAATCGCCGCCGGACAGGGGACCAGACCGCCCGTCAGGCCGAACGCCACGATCTGTCCCGTCGTCACCTGCCTGCCCGCGAACCGCCGCCGGATGTCGTCGGCATGGGCTCGCGCATGGGCATCGTCTTCTTCGCCCAGGTTCATGTGGTCGTGATCGTGGTCGTGTTCCTCGAACGCGACTTCGTGGATCTCCGTGCCGGCCGACCCAACCAGGTCCAGCCTCGCCGTGAAGGCATGCGGCTCCGGGATCTCCTCCATGCTCTCCAAGAAGTCGCCCCCGTTCGCGAAGGAGTAGGTTTCACGGACGCCATCTGGTCGAATGGTCTCAAGGCTGACGCGCTGCGGTGGGGGCAGCACGCCCTTGACCCGGCCCAGACGCCAACGGGGTGGCACGCCGTCCTCGAACACTTCCAGCTTGAACACGCCATCGCGGGCGGTCACGAGCTGCGCCTCATCGTGGTGGTGATGTTGACGCTCGGCGTGCTGCTCGCGCCACGTCCGCCAGAGCATCCAAAGCGCAATGCCGACGATGATGACGGCGGAAGCGAGCTGGAAGTACGGCTCGCTGGTCTCGCCGCCCCACTGCTGTCCGAGGTACTGGCCGCCCAGCGCGATCACCCACACCACTGCCGTGTGTGAGAGGGTCGCCGCCAGCCCCAGTAGCACCGCCTGCGTGACCGTGCCTCGCACCGCGATGATGAACGCCGCCATCATCGTCTTCGAGTGACCGGGTTCGAGGCCGTGTAGTGCCCCCAACAGGATCGCGGACGGGACGAACAGCCAGGCGTGTGCGGTCCCCTGCTGAAGCAGCTCGGTCAACGGCGTCATGGGGCAGACCCCTCGTTATTTGAGGTAGGTACGAACCACCTCGATCAGCTCGGTCGCGCCCCGAGCGCGGTCAGGATCGGTCTCGGTGGCTGGGTTCACGACGTGATGGCGGATGTGATCCTCCATCAGCTCGGCGGTCAGGCCGTTGATGGCTCCACGCATCGAGGCGACCAGCATCAGCACGTCCGTGCAGCCGATCTCGGCCTCCAGGGCTCGCTCGACGGCTTCGGCCTGTCCTTTGATCCGGCGCACGCGCGCCAGCAGCTTGGTCTTGTCCTTGACGGTGTGGGACATCGACGGTCCTTCCAGTTAGGTCATATAGGGGGGTACCCTATATGATGTCGAGTGTGGGTATCGCCTTGGGGGCGGAGGGGCCTCGTATCATGAAGAAAGATGACCCCTGCATTGGGGTGTGTCGGTGGGACGGGCGTACGGGTTGGTGCGTGGGCTGCGGTCGGACCGTCCCGGAGATCAAGGCGTGGCGGAAGCTCTCACCCTATCGGCGCTCCGCCCTGCTGCGTGAGTTACCGCGTCGGGTCGAGCAATGCAGGTTCTTACCCGCGAAGCAGTCGCCTCACTGATAGGCGGCAAATGACCGACATCCACCCCGAGCCGAAGTTGCCGGATGGCCGACGGATGACGGCTTGCGGGATGCCTCCCTGGTGAGCCGGGCGGCCAAGTTGGGTCGCTTCCGGAATGACCGTTCCGGGTGGATTACCGCCATTCCGCTTTCGGGCGGCCATGCATAAGGGCGGACATCACCACCGCGCCCACTCACGACCCTACTCAGACACTGGCGTAGGCACTGTCCAACGTCCGCTCCTGCGATGAAGCGGACGGCATAAAGACCGCAACCGGATCAAACATATGTAACTGTAAGACACTGTAAGGCGATGCTAGGGCCAAGCATGGCTGTGCGCGAAACCATCACCATCTCCGTGCCCCCGGAACTGCGGGCGTTCCTGCAAGGGTGTGTAGCCACTGGCCGCTACAGCAGCGTCAGCGAGGTCGTGCGGGCTGCCCTACGCGAGTTTGAGCGAGCCGAGTTGGGTAAGGCCCCGACCTCCCGGCAAGCGATGGCGCAGCGGACTCCTCCTCCTCATGACCGTGCCTGATCCGATGTCGGGTAGCCTCGACTTCCTCAGCGAGGGTGGTGAGATGGGTGCGCGCATCCGCGTCCACGACTGGGCGGCTACACCACTTGGCGAACCGTCATCGTGGCCGCAGTCCCTGCGCTCCACCCTGTCAGTCTGCCTAAACTCGTCGATCGTCAGTGCCCTCTACTGGGGCTCTGAGTTCGTCCTAATCTACAACGACGCCTACGCTCCCGCTCTCGCCGAGCGCCATCCGCAGGCGCTAGGCCAACCGCTTCGCGAGGTCTGGTCCGAGATCTGGCCCGTGCTCGAACCCCAGCTCGAACGTGTCATCGAGACCGGGCAAGGGTACGCAACAGACCGGCAACGGCTGCTGATGAGGCGCCATGGGCGCATGGAGGAGACCTACTGGTTCTACAGCTTTGCACCCGTGCGCGGCGAGGGCGGCGCGGTCGCAGGCGTGTTCGTCAACGCCATGGATGTTACGTCGCAAGTTAACGCCGAGCGAAGGCTGCGCGAGCGGGACGAGCGGCAGCGGCAAGTCTTCAGGCAGATGCCCGGCTTCGTCGCGATCCTGAATGGTCCCACCCACGTCTACGAGTACGTCAATGAAGCCTACGTGACGATAGCGGGTCCGCGCAGCTTCCTCGGTCGCGAGGTGCGAGACGTGTTCCCAGACCTCGTGGGACAGGGCTTCTTCGAGTTGCTTGATGGAGTCTACGCGACGGGCGAGCCGTTCTTAGCCAGTGGTATCCCGATCCGCCTCGGCAGCGAGGACGAAGACCGCTTCATCGATCTTCTGTACCAGCCGATCCGCAACGATGACGGCGTGGTCACCGGCATCTTCGCTGGCGGTTATGATGTCACCGTACAGAACCGCGCGACGGTTGCGTTGCGCGAACTCAACGAGACCCTCGAACAACGGGTGGCCGAGCGCACCAAGGAACTCATGCTGGCGGAGGAAGCCCTACGTCAGTCACAGAAACTTGAAGCCATCGGCCAGCTCACCGGCGGCGTCGCCCACGACTTCAACAACCTGCTGACGGTCATTAAGTCGTCCACCGACCTGCTCAAGCGCCTCGATCTCGCCGAGGAGCGCCGTCTTCGTTACGTCGCGGCAATTTCCGATACGGTTGACCGCGCTGCCAAGCTCACAGGTCAACTTCTCGCCTTTGCCCGGCGGCAGGCCCTCAAGCCCGAGGTGTTCGACGCTGCCGAGAGCGTGCGGGCGATCAGCGACATGATGGGCACGCTCACCGGCTCACGTATCCGCATCATTACGCAGCTTCCGGCCGATCCCCGCTTCATAAATGCCGACCACAGCCAGTTCGACACCGCGCTGGTAAACATGGTCGTGAATGCACGCGACTCGATGAACGGCGCAGGGCAACTGACGATCCGGGTCGAGGCCGTCGATCAGATGCCAGCCGTCCGAGCGCACGCGGCGGTGGTTGGGGCGTTCATCGCCGTGTCCATCATCGACACCGGCTCCGGCATCCCTGAGGAACGCCTGGACCACATCTTCGAGCCGTTCTTTACGACCAAGGGCGTGGGACAGGGCACAGGGCTTGGCCTGTCGCAGGTGTTCGGCTTCGCCAAGCAATCCGGTGGCGAGATCGCGGTCGCGAGTGTGGTTGGCAAAGGCACTACGTTCACCCTGTACCTGCCGAGCGTCGAGACGATGGGACAGGTAACGGTCGCCTTCGAACCCGAGGTCCCGATGGACGGTCACGGCATCTGCGTGCTCGTGGTGGAGGACAATGCGGAGGTGGGCACCTTCGCGGTTCAGAGCCTGCGGGACCTTGGTTACGTGACCGTGCTAGCAACGAACGCCGAGGAGGCGCTGGTCGAGTTACAACAGGATGCCGACCGCTTCGACGTGGTGTTCACGGACGTGGTGATGCCGGGCATGACCGGGATCGACCTCGCCCACGAGATCCGCCGTCAGCACCCTGATCTGCCGGTCCTGCTGGCCTCGGGCTACAGCCACGTGCTCGCGCAGAACGGCACCTACGGGTTCGAGCTCCTGCACAAACCCTACTCGATCGAGAACCTGTCGCGTCTTCTGAGCAAGGTCGCGGCGTGGCAACGCCGCAAGCGCATCATGAACGTGTAGAGCCCCGTAATCGTCTGCTGTGTCCGTGTTCCGGACATTCGTTGAACGATTGTCGAACTTCCGCTGACCACCCTACGCAGACGCCCGAAGAACCATTTAGGACAGCCGCAGCTGGCCGGAAGCTGCCTGTCCGCTTCGGAGAAAATCGGTCGGAAAAGCGGACAGGCTTCTACCGACCCTTTTGAGACATTCGGAACGCCCGCTTCGTGGCAGCACCTGGGCGTGGGGCACTGGGTTTAAGTACGACCCGGCCCGTGAACTGATCGTTTGTCTCCGCCGGTATCCAGGATTGCATGTATGGCCGAGACGCGCGGGCGTACCGGGTCGATTGCGAGCTGACGGAAAGCGATCAGCCAGCGAGAATGCGCTTACGCCTCTGCCACGTCGCGACCTTGCGCAGCACGCGTGAAAGCTGCTCGACCGAATACGGCTTATGCAGCAGCTCGAACCCGTAGGTGCCGTTCTGAGCCAAGACGTGGCTATAGCCCGAGGTCAGCACCACCGGCAGGTCGTGGTACAGCTTCCGGATCTCTTGCCCGAGTTCGATCCCGTTCATGCCGGGCATCATCACGTCCGAGAACACCACATCGAACCTGGCCGCCTCCTTGGACAACTCGGCTAGCGCCTCATCGGCGTTGGCCGCCCAGACCGTCCGGTAGCCTAGTTCGGCCAGCGACTGGGTCGCGAAGCTGCCGACCTCTACGTTGTCCTCGACGACCAGCACACGCGTACCGTGGCCCTCAACGAGCGCCGCCGGCTCAGGCTCGGACGCCATCGGTCGCTGATCCTGTCCGGCGCGAGGGAGGTACAGCGTGAAGGTCGTGCCTTGCCCGACCACACTCGTCACCGTGACCTCGCCCCCGGACTGCTTGGCGAAGCCAAACACTTGGCTGAGGCCGAGGCCCGTCCCCTGTCCAAGGGCCTTCGTCGTGAAGAATGGCTCGAAGATCCGGTCGACGTCAGTGGCGGCGATCCCCGAACCCGTGTCCGTGATAGATACGGACACGAAGTCTCCCGGCACGGGTGCGTGGGCCCGCAGGGCCGGGATGCCCGACACTGCTTCGACTACGATGGCCAGCACGCCCTCACCGGCCATCGCATCACGGGCGTTGATCGCCATGTTGACGATTGCGGTATCGAACTGGCTCGGGTCGGCGTCGACGTAGACGGCCTCCGCCGGCAATTGCGTCGCCACCCGGATGCGAGAACCAGTCAGGGTGCCGAGCATGTCGCCGATGGCGGCGACGCTTTTGCCGACGTCGAAGACCTCCGGCTTGAGGGCCTGGCGCCGGGCGAAGGCGAGCAACTGGCCCGTGAGCTTGGCGGCGCGGTCAGTGGTGTCCGAGATCGCGGCCACGTAGCGGAGGCGGCGCGCCTCGGGCAAATCCGGTCGCTTGAGCAGGTCGGTCGACGACTTAATGACCGTCAGCAGGTTGTTGAAGTCGTGGGCGACGCCGCCGGTGAGCTGGCCGATCGCCTCCAGCTTCTGCGACTGGCGTAGGGCCTCCTCGACGGCCGCTCGCTCGACCATGGCCGTCGCGATACGCTGTTCGAGGGTGTCGTTGAGGTCCCGCAAGCGCGCCTCGGCTACACGACGCTCTTCCAGGTCGTGCTGTGCGGCCTTGAACAGCCGCGCGTTGTCGATGGCGATGGCCGCCTGTGCCGCAACGGCCGTCATGAGGTGCTCGTGCCGGGACTGGAACCGCGCTGTCTCAGGGTGCCCGAAGAACAGGCCGCCCAGTACCTCCCCGGAGCGTGAGACGACCGGCACCGCGAGGTAGCTGCGCACGGGTAGATGCCCCTTGGGCATGCCACGATGCGGCGCGTTCTTGCCGTAGCGATGATCGGTCAGGATGTCGTCTGAACGCAGCACGCCCTCACCGCCGAAGGTCGGGGCGAAGACGGAAGTGTTGCGCGGCATCGGGAACTTGTCGAACTCGGAGCGGTCGACGCCTGAGAGGGTGTAGAGCATGTAGCTCTCCCCCTTCGGATCGAGCACGTTGTAGAAGAACGCCCCGAACTGTGCCCCAGTCAGCTCGACCCCTGCGTCGGTGACCATCTGGACCACACGTTCGAGGTTGAGTTCGGCGGCCAAGACCGTCCCGACCCGGTTAAGGGTCTCCAGCGTCCGCCGCTCCTCGCGCAACGCCACCTCGGAGCGCGCCCGCTCGACCGCTGCCCAGGTCCGTTCGGCCACCTCCTCGATGAGCCGGACCTCATCGTCGGTCCAGCGGCGCACTGTGCCGCTGAGCGCATAGAGCAGGGCGACGAGCCGACCCTCTTTGACCAGAGGCGTGTTCAGAAACGCTCGCGTTCCGATGGCAGCATAGGCCGATGCCGTATCCGGACCGGCGGCTGGATCGGTAGCCGTATCGTCAATGCGGACCGTGCGGCCAGCCCGCAGATGAGCGCTGACGGCTGCCCCGTACTCGTCGAGCACGTGAAGCCCCGCCGCGCTTACGAAGCCGGGGGCGGTCCAGTCCCGTTGGATGTACGTGCGCTCACCGGTCTCGTCGATCGCTTCGGCATAGCCGACACAGCCGACACCGAGATGCGTGCCCAGTGTCGAGCAGGCCGCTGCCTGAACTTCGACGGGATCGCTTAGGCCGCGCAGAGCATCGTCGAGCACCGAGTTGAACGCCTGCCGCCGGTTCTCCAGAACCTGCCGCGTGGTCTCGTTGGTGACGCAGAACAACCCGACGACGGCCCCGCTCTCGTCCCGCAACGGCGAGTAGGAGAACGACCACCACGTCTGCTCCGTGTAGCCATAGCGCGCCATGGTCAGGGGCAGGTCGTCGAACCGACTGGCTTCCCCCGCCAGCGCGCTCTCGGCAATGGGTCGGACTTGGTCCCAGACGTCAGGCCAGAGGTCGGCGATCGGTACGCCGAGGGCGTGAGCGCGACGTGGGCCGAGGATCGGGCTGTATGTGTCGTTATGGAAGAACAGCAGCTCCGGCCCCCATGCCAGGAACATGCTTTCGGGAGAAGCGAGGATCAGCTCGATGGCGAGGCGCAGGGCGGTGGGCCAAGCGTGCGGCGATCCGAGCGGAAACGGCGACCAATCGTGTGCCCGGATCGCCGCAGCGACATCTCCACCGGCGGCGGGGAACGAGGGTAGCGCCCTTGGCGTGAGCGGATGCGGAGAAGCGGTCACCGATGCCTCAGGGGCGAGGCTGGGCGGGTGTCGACACTTGTCTGCTGCGCCCGCGCTTCATCATCTGCTCATGCTCGATCAGCAGGCGCAGACCCGCGCGGACCGCCTCGCTGGCATTGCTGTAACGACCTGAGGCCACGAGATCGCGGATGAAGCCATCGAGTTCTGGCGTCAGAGAGAAGTTACGGGTCGGTGTGGTCGACATGAGCATGCACCTAACAAGCCACGCTGGCATGTCAAAGGTTGACAACCTCTGTGTGGCGCTTGGACGCTAGCGGGATGAGTTCAGTCGTCCTCACCGGCGCTTCGATAGCCAGTTGGTGGGGTTTCACGTCATCGAGAATGAACCTCTGCCTCCTGCCGAGGTCTGCTGATGACGGCGCACCTGAGGTCCGCTTCCCACCCCGAGCCGAAGTTGCTGGAGGGCTCATCAATTGCCGCTCTGGAGCAGCGCCGCCAGCGGTCTGGGCAGCTAGGTTGGGTCGGGAGCGAGATGGCTGCTCGGGGCGGAATTCTGTAGGTCCGCTTTTCGGCTCGCAATGCATCCAAGCGGACGTTGTTGCCAGCCGCTTACACTTCCCAACAGACCTCTCGTAATTTCGTCCGTCACTGTCAGTTCGCATTGGCTCAGTGAAGTTCAGTGACGGTTAGCTCGCTCGAAGGGTCTGCCGCGCTACGAGGCCGAGGGTCGACCCCTGCACGATGATGGTGAACAACACCACGGCGTAGGTCGCCGCCAGGATCGCGGGCTTGGCCTCGCTCTCCGGGATCGAAAGGGCCAGCGCCACCGAGATGCCGCCGCGCACGCCCGCCCAGGTCAGGAACGGCACGTTGCCAAGCGAGAGGTTGCCTCCCCAGCGGAACAAGAGGACAGGCGTCGTGACCGCCACGAGGCGAGCGACGAGCACAATGGGCACTGCGCAGGCTGCCAGGGCCAGCCCGGAGACCTGGAAACGCAGGACGAGCACTTCCAGGCCGATCAGAAGGAACAAGACCGAGTTCAGCACCTCATCGACGAGCGTCCCATAGGGTCGAGACGTACTTCTGGGTGTTATCGCTCATCGCGTAGCGCGGGGCGCGCTCGCCGATGAGAAGCCCGGCAGCCACCACCGCGAGGGGGCCGCTCGCCCCGAGCTTCTGCGCGATGGCGTAGGTCCCTGTCACGAGGGCCAGGGTGATCAGCACCTCCACGGGGAAGTCGTCGATAGCCTTCATCGCCCGGTAGGCGACGTAGCCGGTGACGACGCCAAGCAGCATGCCTCCCCCGGCCTCGTGGAGGAGGAGCGTCGCAATCCCGCCCGTGCTCGTCGCCTCACCGCCCTTGCCGGAGGCGAAGGCGACGAGCACCGTGAACAACACGATGCCGACGCCGTCGTTGAACAGCGCCTCGCCCTGCATCTCGACTTCAAGGGCTTCCGGCACCTCGACGTTCTTCAGGGTAGCCAGCACTGCGACAGGATCGGTCGGGCTGATCAGCGCGCCGAACACGAGAGCCCAGCCCAGCGGCAGCGGGGTGCCTAGCGCCTGTCCCGCCGCCCAGAACGCCCCGCCGACCAGGGCGGTGGAGATGACCGTCCCGAGCAACGCGAGGGTCGCCACCGCCACGGACCGCTCCCGAAGCGCCCGGAGGTCGAGGTTCATTGCGCCGGCGAACAGTAGGAACGCCAGCATGCCGTTCATGACCACGCCGGTGAAATCGACTTGGTCAAGGACGCCCATCAGGTCCTGATAGAGATGCTGCGCCGGGAAGGCGACGTCGACGAGCACCAGCGCGAGCGAGGCGAGTAGCCCCATCACGAGCAGGCCGATGCTGTGTGGCATGCGCAGGAAGCGCCGGTTCAGCCAGCCGAACAACGCCGACAACGTCAGCAGCATGGCTGCGAGGTCGAAGATAGAGATCAATGGCCGTCCTTCCCGCCTGCGGTCATCCGGAACGCCCCATCGTGCTGGTCGTTGCCGGGCTCGGAAGGGGGCAGTCCGCAACGATGAAAGTACGCGTCAAAGCCTGGCTTGAGATCCTCGGCGACATGTTCTGGCTTCGGCCGGCCCTCGTCGTCCTCGGCTGCATCCTGCTGGCCCAGTTCGGGGTCTGGCTGGAAACAGCCCACGTCGCCGGCTTCGACCCCTCCTCGCTGGACACGAACTGGGGCTATTCCGGCGGGGCCGAGGGCGCGCGGGCGCTGCTCAGCGCCATCGCCTCCTCGAACATTGGGGTCGCGGGCACAACCTTCTCAATCACCATCGCCGCCCTGACCCTGGCCTCCGGCCAGATGGGCCCCCGGCTCCTGCGCAACTTCATCCGCGACGGCCGCAATCAGACGGTGCTCGGCATCTTCCTTGGCACCTTCGCCTACGCGCTGATGGTCTTGCGCACGGTGCGGACGGTGGAGGAGGACCCGTTCGTCCCGCACCTCGCCATCACCGGCGCCCTGGTCCTAGCGCTGGTCGCGGTCGGCACGCTGGTCTGGTTCGTCCACCACATCGCCACCAGCATCAACATCGAGACCGTGGTCGACGCCGTCCAGCAGGACCTCTGCCGGGCCATCGCGGCCCATACCCGGGACGAACCCGGGGCCGCCTGTCCCGACGGCGCGCCGGTTGGACGGGCCGCGGCTGCGACCGGGGGCGGCTACGTGCAAGCCATAGACGAGGACGCCTTGGCGGACTGGGCCCACGGGCACGGGATAGCGGTCACCCTGCGGGTGCGGTCCGGCGACTACGTACCGAGCGGCATCCCCATCGCGTTATTGTCCGCGCCGGTTGAGGGGGCCGAGGCCGCCATCCTCGACGCGGTGACGCTCGGCCACCGCCCTGCCGCGCTCCAGGACCCAGAATACTCGGTGCGGCAGTTGGTCGAGATCGCGGTCCGGGCTCTTTCGCCCGGCATCAACGACCCGTTCACCGCCGGCAGTGTGGTGGACCATCTCGGCGACGCCTTATGCCGGATCGCGCCGCGGCATCTGCCGACCGGGGTGACGCTCCGGGATGGCCACGCCGTGCTCGTCCATCCAGTAACGGACTACGACGGGCTGTGTGATGCCATGTTCCACATGATCCGGCAGAACGCAGCCGGCTCGGTCCACGTGCTCGGTCGGATGCTCGACGTCCTTGCCCGCGTCGCCGAGGTCGAGAGGCGGCCCGACCGGACGGCGGAGCTTTACCGGCATGCCAGTCTCATCATTGCCGCGGCCCGCCGCGACGTGGCGGATCCGTCCGACCTCGCCGACCTGGAGGACCGCTACAGTCGGTTCGGCGGCGCCGACCTAGTCGGCACCTAGTACGCCCCCTTGTCGGGGATGTGCAGAAGATTGCCGCAGCGTGTCTGCTTTGGGGGATGTCGGCGGGGGCCTCTCAGTGGCTGGGTTGGGTCGCTACCGGAAGGGCCGCTCGGGGTGGATTTCTGTCAGTCTGCTCTGGGGCGACAATGCATGGAAGCGGACGTCGTCTCCACTCCCATCCATCGAGGTCTCGGCAATCGCTATGCTCATTCAAATACAGCAGGCGCTTATAAAATTCGGGTTCGACTAGTGTGAAGTGGTGGGCGGATCGACGTCCTTGTTTCGGCCAGGGATGACGATCCGGTCCAGGAAAGGTGCGGCAGCTCGATCAGCCGCACGCTCGATGGCACGGTAATGCGCGACGAGATCGACCCCAAGGGTCGACAGACGTGCACCACCACCCGCCTTGCCGCCGATTTGCGCCTCGACCACCGGCTGCCCGAAGCCGGTGTTCATCGCTTCGATCAGTGTCCACGCCCGTCGGTAGGACATCCCCAGCGCTCGCCCAGCCGCGGAGATAGATCCGTGCTCGGCGATCATCTCCAGGAGTTGCACCTTGCCCGGACCGATGCGGTTGCCGGGTCCAACGTCGATGCGGATGCTCAGGCTTGCCATCGGGCTTTCTCTCTCGCCTCATGTCACAGACTGACGCGCCGACTGATCCAGCACTTGCAGGTGCAATCCGATCAGTGGCTTCCAGCGGTATGCACGAGTTGATATAGCGCTTCCGACACATTCGTCGTTGAGGACCGCTTCGAGCATGCGCAGCCTGATCCGTACCAGCATCGCTGCCGCCCTGTTTCTCGCCGCCGGTGTAGCGCAGGCTGCTGATACCGCGACCGTGTTCGGGGCAGCCAGTCTCAAGAATGCCCTCGACGATGCCGGCAAGGCATTCACGGCGCAATCTGGGATCGCGATCAGAGCGAGCTACGCGGCATCCTCCGCTCTTGCCCGGCAGATCGAGGCCGGTGCGCCCGCCGACCTGTTCGCCTCGGCCGACATCGAATGGATGGACTACCTCGCCAAAAAGAACCTCATCCGTTCGAACACCCGGGTGAACTTGCTCGGCAACCGCCTTGTCCTGATCGCACCACGTGACGCTAAGGAAAGCGCAGTCGCCTTCACCCCGGAGGCGTTCGTAAAGGCGCTGGGCTCGGACGGTCGGCTCGCCACCGGCGAGGTCAACTCGGTGCCGATCGGCAAGTACGCCAAGGTCGCCTTCGAGAAGCTCGGCCTCTGGGGTGCGGTCCAGCCCCGCCTCGCACCGAGCGATAACGTTCGGGCCGCACTGTTGCTGGTCTCACGCGGCGAGGTCCCGCTCGGTGTCGTCTACGAGAGCGACGCTCGCTCCGATCCTGGTGTGAAGGTCGTGGGCGTGTTCCCTGCGGACAGTCACCCGCCGGTCATGTACCCGTTCGCCGTCACCACGGATGCGAAGGGCGAGGGTGCGCAGCGCTTTCTGGACTACCTCCAGAGTACGGCGGCCAAGCCCTTCTTCGAGGCCCAGGGCTTCAGCGTCATCGACGGCGGCAAGCAGTGACCGGCCCCGTAGCGGGCTTAGCAGGAAGGCGAACCTCGTGAAGATCAGCGCACGCAACGTCATCAAGGGTACGGTTATGTCGGTCGACAAGGGCGCCACCACAGCGCACGTCAAGATCGAGATCAGCCCTGGCCAGGTGGTCACCTCCTCCATCACCAACGAGGCGGTCGACAGCCTGAAGCTTGTGGTTGGTGGTCAGGCCTACGCGGTGGTGAAGGCCTCCGACGTCATGATTGCGGTCGACTGACGATGATCATCTCCCGCGCCATCCTCGCTGTCGGTTTGGCAGCCATCTCGATCAGTTCGGCCAAGGCCGCGGACGCCCCGGCCTGTGCGAGCTTCGCATGGTCGATAGCGCGGGAGCAGACCGCCTTCGCGGCGCCGAAACTGTCCGCTCTGGCGTCCGGTTCGGCTCTGCCGAGCGAGGCTGGCGCGGCGCAGCTGACCCTGAAGCCTGCTTCGGAGATTGCGCTACCCGTCCCGTCCGAGAGACCGGCAAAGCCTGATACGTTCTCAGGCTTCGTGACTGCCACGGTGCCTGCTGCGGGCACCTATCAGGTGACACTCTCGGATGAGGCCTGGATCGACGTCAGCCAAGACGGCCGCTCGACCCTGAAGCCTACGGCTCACAGCGGCAAGGTGGGCTGCCCCGATGTGCGCAAGAGCGTGCGTTTCGCTCTCAATGCCGGCCCGGCGACGATCGAGATCAGCCGTGCAGCGCGCCCACAGATCAAGCTCGGCCTCCTCAAAGCAGAGTAGCCGAATGCCCTTAGACAGCAGCTTGATACCCTTAGCCGAAGCCGCCGGCTGACCGACTAACGACCGCTTTCGGGCGGCGCTGACGGAGGTCCCCGCAACTGGGTTGGGTGGATAGCCGCCTGTCCGTTTTGGCTCGGCAATGAATAGAAGCGGTCGTTGTCCACGTGCCCGGTCCCGACTTTGTGCAAAAGCCGGGAATGGCCGGTTGCGGGCGGTTCGATGGGGCAGCACGGCGATCCACCGCTTAAAACAAGATAACGGTCTCGCTCTTCAAGCAGGATTGGGACGCACGCCGGCGAGGAAGAGGGCGACGGCCGCGCGTCGGCGCTTCTCCTGGACCTCCACATCCACCTCGATGCCGTACAGCGCCTGCTTCGAACTGCGTCCCATCACGAGGTTCAGGAACAGGTCGGCAGCGATCTCCGGGTCGTCGATCGTAATTTGTCCCTGCTCGGCCATGGCTCCGAGGAGGCGACCGACCGTCCTGACACCGCGGAGCCAACCCTCCTCGTAGGCGAGCCGCGCAAGATCCGGGAACTGCAGGGCCTGCGCGGTGATGCAGCGGGTCAAGGCCGTGGTCTCGGGAGCTTGGGCGCGGACTAAGAGGTTGCGGCTCAACTCGTCTAGCACCGTCGCGGCATCCTTCGGCGTCGCTCGAAGCGCCTGCATCTCGGCCGCCGCCGAGAGGGGCGCGAGCCATTCGCGGATCCGATCCTGCAAGACCGCTTCGAACAGGGCACGCTTGTCCTGATACCGGGAATAGAGAGTCGGCTTGCTGACGCCGGCGGCTTCCGCCACCGCGTCGATGGAGGTGCCGTCGAAGCCGCGCTCAATGAACAGCCGGGTGGCGACCTCCACGATGCGTGCCTCGCGCCGAGCGGCTTCCTCGCGCGTCGGTCGACCGCCTGTACCACGCTTCGCCGTCGACTCGGGCTCGGCGGTCGCTGCCATCGTCGTGCTCCTTGTCATGCCTCATGCCGTCATATATCGATACCTTACCGTATCGTATTGATGTTGGCCACCATCATGGACGCTCGACCCAGCGACCTTCCCCAGACCGGAACCTCGACCGCTACCACAATCGCTGCTGGCGGTCCCGCGCTGGCCTCCCCGGGGGGCCGGACCGCCGGGCCGGCGCCAAAGCGTCGAAAGGCGCGCGTGATCGTCCCGGTCCTACTCCTTGCCGCCCTGGGTGGGGGCGGGACCTACGGCTGGCACTGGTGGACCGTCGGCCGTTTCCTGGAGACCACCGAGGACGCCTACCTACAGGCCGACAAGGTGACGGTCGCACCGCGCATCGCTGGCCACGTCGCCGAGGTGCTGGTCGGGGACAACCAGCCGGTGAAGGCCGGCGACGTGATCGCGCGCCTCGACGACCGCGAGTACCGGGTGATGCTCAAGCAAGCCGAGGCCGAGGTCGGGAAGAGCCGTGCCCAGCTGCTGGGGACCGCCGCCGCCATCCTGCAGCAGCAGGCGCAGGTCGCCTCGGCTAAGGCGGAGGTCGAGAACACCGATGCGGCGCTCGACTTCGCCGGCAAGGAATATACCCGCTACCAGAACCTGCTGCAGACCGGCTCGGGCACGGCACAGCGCCAGCAGCAGGCGGACTCCGACCTGCGCCAGAAGCGAGCGGCGCACGACAAGTCCGTCGCCTCCCTTGAGGCGGCCAAGAAGCAGGTCGACAGCCTGAGGGCACTGGAGGGCAGTGCCCGCGCGAGTCTTGAGGCCGCGCAGGCAAAAGTGGAGCAGGCCCAGCTCAACCTCAGCTACACAACCATCGTCGCGCCCATCGACGGCACGGTCGGCGACCGCTCGCTGCGCGTCGGCCAGTTCGTATCGGCCGGTACCGGCCTGCTAACCGTGGTGCCGATGGGTCGCGACATCTACCTCGTAGCGAATTTCAAGGAGACCCAGACCGGGCAGATGCTGGAGGGCCAGCGCGCGACCTTCACCGTCGACGCGCTGGGCGACCACGAGTTCGAGGGGCGGATCGAGAGTTTCTCACCCGGCACCGGCGCGCAGTTCGCCCTGCTGCCGCCCGAGAACGCCACCGGCAACTTCACCAAGGTTGTGCAGCGCGTGCCCGTGCGGGTCGCCCTCGACGAGGCCGATCCGATGCTTGGCCGCCTGCGCCCGGGTCTCTCGGTCGAAGCCACCGTTCATATCCATGACGCCGTCGAGCCGGTGAAGCCCCGCAGTCATCGACCCGCCCAAGCCCTCGTCAGCGAGGCTCTCCCCCAATGAGCGTCGTGCCGGCCGCGGGCAGGCCCGAGGTCAAGGCGAGCGCACGCGACTGGCTCGCGGTGTTTGGCGCGATCCTCGGCGCGTTCACCGCCATCCTCGACATTCAGATCACCAACGCATCGCTCGCCGACATTCAGGGGGCGCTCGGCGCCTCGACCGAGGAAGGCAGCTGGATATCGACCGCCTACCTGATGGCCGAGATCATCGTGATCCCGCTCACCGGCTGGCTCTCGTCGGTGATCGGCCTGCGCCGCTATCTGTCCGTGAACACGATGCTGTTCACCGCCTTCTCGCTCGCCTGCGCGCTCTCGACCTCGCTCTCGCAGATGATCCTGTTTCGCGCCGGCCAGGGCTTCACCGGCGGCGTGCTGATCCCGACCGCCATCGTCATCGTGCGCACCCGCCTGTCGAAGAGCCAGCAGCCGATCGGCATCGCGTTGTTCGGGCTAACCGCGACCTTCGCGCCAGCTATCGGCCCGACGGTGGGCGGCTGGCTCACCGACAACCTGTCCTGGCACTACATCTTCTACCTAAACCTGATCTTCGGTCCGCTCGCCGCCGGGATCCAGCTCGGGGCCTTCGACAACGTCCCGGCACGCTGGGCTGAGCTCCTGAAGGGCGACTGGATCGGCATCGGCCTGATGGCCACCGGCCTGCCGGCCCTGACCTACGTGCTGGAGGAGGGTCAGCGGAAGGACTGGTTCGGGTCCCCCGTCATCGTCCAGGTCAGCCTCCTGGCCGCCGCCGGCATCACCGGCTTCATCGTGCGAGAGCTGATGGCCGAGCGCCCATTCATCAACCTGCGAGTGCTGGCAAACCGCTCGGTCGGCGGGGCCTGCGTGCTGATGACGGTGCTTGGCGCGGTCTCGTTTGGATCGATCTACATCATCCCAGTCTACTGCGCGCAGATCCAGGGCTACAACGCCCAGCAGATCGGCTACGTGGTGATGTGGTCGGGCCTGCCGCAGCTCGTCCTATTCCCGATGATGCCCCTGCTGATGCGGACCCTCGACGCGAGGCTGCTCGTCGTCGCGGGCACGCTATTCTTCATCGCGAGTTGCTGGATCAACGTTGGCTTGACCCACGACGTTGGGGCCGATCAGCTGATCCTGCCGCAGCTCCTGCGCGCCATCGGCCAGCCGCTGTTCACGATCCCGCTCTCGCAGCTCTCCACCGTCGGCCTGAGCCCACGCGACACCGCCGACGCTTCGGCCCTGTCGAACATGATGCGCAACCTCGGCGGCTCGATTGGCATCGCGATGCTGTCGACGATGATCGACCGGCGCGAGCACATGCACTTCGCGGTGCTGGCCGAGGCGATCACCGTGAACGCCACGCGCACCCAGGATCGGATCGCCGCCCTGGCTGCCGGCCTGCACGGGCACATCGCCGACCAGGCCGCCGCTAAGGGAGCCGCCCTCGGCATGCTGGCGGCCCAGGTCCGCCGCGAGGCCTACGTCATGGCCTATGCCGATGGCTTCTACCTCGTCGGCGTCAGCCTCGTGCTGAGCCTCGCCGTGGTCGCCATCCTGAAGAAGCCGCAGCGGACGACGGGCCCCATCGAGGCCCACTGACCCCACGGCTCAAATAGATCTTGCGGTCCGCTCGTCGTCGACCGCATGATGGACGGCCGGTCTCCGCATTAAACCCCCTCTTGCGTAGGCCGGCCGCAACCTTCTCTACGAGCCATTGAAGTCCGCCTCCCACGCTGAGACGAAACTGCCGGACTGACGAGGAACGGCCGCTTTGGGGAGGCGCCAACGGCGGTTCGGGCGTCTGACATGGGTCGTAAGCAGCATGGCCGCTTTTCCGATCGACCTTCTCTGAAGCGGATATTCTGCTTTCGGTCAGCTTTGGTCGCGTTCGCCAGCGCCTCTGAACGGCTGGGTTGGGTGGATAGGAGACTGTCTGGTTTCCGGCGTCGCATACGCTAACGCGGACATCACCGCGTGCCTGCGCTGGGGCGATCCCGATCCGCGGGCGAACCGGCATCAAACCTATTTTCTACCTTGTGTCGGCAACAGGCCGATGATCAGGCGCTCGGCCACGCGGGCCGCTAAGGCGTCGATCACCTGGGGGCGAACCTCGCGGTCCACCACACGATCGATTGTCAGCAGGGTGAACCCGTGAACGAGCGACCATGCGGTGACGACCGCCACCGAGACCTCCTGCTCATCCTCCGGGTCGATCGCGAATGCGCCCGCGCGTGCACCGGCCAGGATCACGCCCCGCAGCACAGCACGCGCCTCGGTCAGAACAGCCAAGACCGCGGGCGGAAGGCCCTCGATGCTGGGTAAAGCTTGACCGAACATCAGCCGGTAGAGGGCGGGGTTCGCCACGCCAAACCCGATGTAGGCTTGCCCGATGGCACGCAGGGTCCCGACCGCACCCGTGGCCTCATCGATCGCCGCGGTCATGCGGGTATGCAGCGTCTCGTAACCCGTGAGCGCCACCGCGGCGATCAGCGCTTCCTTATCCGTGAAATGCCGGTAGGACGCCGCATGGCTCACCCCGGCGCGGCGGGCGACCTCGCGCAGCGAGAAGTCCCATCGGCCCGTTTCCGTCAGGATCGCCGTGGCGCTGTCGAGAAGGGCACGGCGCAGATCGCCGTGGTGGTACGGGGCGGCTGACGCGGATGTGTTCACGAGAACCTCGTGCGGTGTGTTGACGGTGGTAACATTGAGCGTATGTTGCCAATGGTAACACGATCCTCGCGGGAGCGCATCCCGTCTAGGGCAAGACGCAGAGGTCATGATCATGCAGCAGATCGTCGAGGATGCTTGGCTGTTGGCGCTGGGCAACGGCAACGCCATCCTGCTGCGTCAAGGTAAGGAACTGGCCCTGATCGACGCGGGCTTCCCCGGCAAGGAGCAGATCGTCTTCGACGCGATCAGCAAACTCGGTCGGCGTCCCTCAGACCTGAAGCACCTCGTCTTCACGCATGGGCATCCCGATCACATCGGGAGCGCGGCCGCCATCATCCGCGCGACGGGTGCACGGACCTATATGCATGCCGCCGACGCTCCCCTGGCGGAAAGCGGCGGCCCGTTCCGGCCGATGGCCCCTGCGCCCGGCCTCGTGCACGCGCTGATGTACAAGCTTGTTTGGGATCAGAACGAGCGCATGCAGCCGTTCCCGATCGACCAGCACATCGCTGATGGTGAGACGCTGCCGATCTTGGGTGGCTTGCACGCGATACACGTACCCGGTCATTGCGCCGGACAGGTCGCTCTGATGTGGCGAGGCGGACGGCTCCTGCTCGGCGGCGATACGTTCATCAACATCCTGGGTGTGAGCGACCCGATCGCGTTCGAGAACGAGGCGGAAGGGCGAGCCAGCCAACGCAAGCTCGCAGCGCTCGACTTCCAGGCCGTCGCGTTCGGGCACGGCAAGGCCATCACGAAGGATGCCCCCGGCAAGCTTCGTCGCTTCGTCGCGCGACGCTGACAGGCGTGCACAGATCAACGTAGGCCATAGGGATGGGGAGCGGGCCCATGACCGCTTTCCGGCCGCTCCGATGATCAGCGGTACGACTTACTTGGGTCGGAAGCGGGCTGGCAGCTTAGGGTGGTTTTCCGCCCTTCCGCTTTTTAGCGCAGACTGGATAAAGCGGACGCCCCACGAGTGGGCTTAATCTGACCGAAAGTAAGGGTCCTCCAGCGTAGATGGTTCGCCGCCAGAGCATGCGGCCTTGAAACGAACCGACTGAGACAAAAGGTGAGGCCTGCATCTCGAACCGCTCAAGATCTTAATGCGGCGATGACCGCAGCATCCAGCGAAGTGCACGGCCCATCACCGAGGAGTTCCGTTAGACGATTTCCGTCGAGGCGCATCGCGTGCGCCCAGTACGGGCGGACCTCCATGACCTCCCGGGGGAACCCGCCGAACGGTGAAAGCGCTTGCATCATGATCCAGGGGAAGCGGCGCTCCTGCAGGTCCGGGCGGCCCGAGGCGCGGCGGACCGCGGCGACCATTTCGCCGCCGTCGGCGTCATAGTGGCCGGGGAACTGGAGCCGCTCGTTCGGCATCAGCCGTTCCGGAGGCAGTTCGAGTAGGCGCAGGACGGTCTCGGCGAGGTCGGGCAGGTACGCCCAGGCATGGCCGACGCCCCGCGTGCCGGGATTGACGATACGCGTCAGTGGTGGCTTTGCCAGGGCCTGCGCAAACCAACTCTGTCCCGCCCCCGGACCGAAGAAGTCACCGGCTCGCACGATGAGGCTCCTCACCTCCGGGGCGGCCTCCGTCAGGCGCCGCTCCATCTCGACGCGGATCGCGCCCTTGCGCCCGCGTGGATGCTGCGGGGTCGCCTCGTCGATCACCGGGGCGTGGGTCGGGTCGTAGTTGTAGACCGTGCCGGGCAGGACGATCCGGGCACCGGCGTCCCGCGCCGCCGCCAGCGTGTTGTCAAGCATCGGCAGGACCAGCCGGTCCCACTTGCGGTACCCAGGCGGGTTCACCGCGTGGAGGATGACGCCCGTCCCCTGCGCCGCGCGAACGACGTCCGCCCGGTCCATGGCGTCACCGGCCCGCCAATCCGGCGCGACCGAGGCGCCCCAGGCGGCCGCCGCCCGAGCCGGATCCCGCACGAGCGCGACGACGCGCCAACCGCGTGCCAGCATCGCCCGGGTCACCGCACCGCCGACACCGCCGGTCGCCCCAAGCACCAAAGCCGTTTTCATCGCCAAGTCCCTCTGTTCGTCGCTTGGTGATGCGCCGAACGGAAGTCCGAGGAAATTGACGAGTCTTGACGGTCTGCCTATCGAAATTCGATGAGTGATGCGACCTTCGCCTGGGATGACCAGCGCGCCTTCCTGGCGGTGCTCGACACCGGCAGCCTCTCGGCCGCGGCGCGAACCCTCGGCCTCACCCAGCCCACCGTCCGCCACCGGATCGAGGCGCTGGAGCGGGCCATCGGGCAGCCGCTCTTCATCCGCGGTGTGAACGGGCTGGCGCCGACACCCCAGGCAGTGGGCTTGGCCGGGCATGTCCGGCGGATGGCCCATGCGTCCGAGGCGTTCCGGCGCGAGGCCGAGGGTGCGGCGTCCGAGGTCGCCGGCCCGGTCCGCCTCAGCGTCTCGGACTTCGTCGGTATCGAGGTCGTGCCTCCGATGCTGGCGGCCTTGCGCGAGCGCCACCCGCGCCTGACGGTCGAGCTGGTCCTCACCAACGCCAACACCGACCTGCCCGGCCAGGAGGCGGACGTGGCCGTGCGCATGGCGAGGCCGAGCCAAAACTCGCTCGTCGCGCGGCATGTCGGCAGCATCCCGCTCGGGTTCTTCGCATCGCCGGGCTATCGCGACCTGAACGGTATCCCCGAGACCGTCGCGGACCTCACCCGGCACGCGCTGGTCGGGCCCGACCGCATGCCGGCCTACGTCGCGATCATGGATACCTTGAGCCGGGAGGCGGGCGGGCCTCTGCCCATCGCCTTGCGCAGCGACAGCCATCCCGCGCAACTCGCAGCGGTGCGCGCCGGCCTCGGAATCGGCGTGGTGCAGGTGCCGGTCGGCGAACGGGATCTCGTGCGCGTCCTGCCGGACCGCGTCGTGTTCGACCTCGACACCTGGATCGTGGCGCACGAGGACGTGCGGCGCAGCGCCCGCATCGACGCCCTGTTCAATCACCTCGTCGAGGTCTTCCAGGCCTACTGCTCTCGATAGGCCGTCCTCGATCGCTGGGAGGCGAGGACGCCAGGAGATCCCGCAGCCATGCCTGGGCCGGATGACGGAGACGCTGCAGCAGCGGTTCTTCGAGCGCATGGGCATCGATGGCCTGCTCGAAACCGCCCGTCCGCGGCCATCGGTGCCGCGTCGAGGCCGTCGTCCGGCGACGCGGGGCGCCCTTAGCCGCGGTGGAAGCCGGGGCCGCACCCGTCGCGGGCCTCCGCGGCGGCTGCGGTGAACAGCACGCCCGACGCCAGGGCGAGGGGTACGATGAGCTTGCGGATCATGACGCGCTCCTTGGGCGTCCGGCGTGAGGCCGGACGCGATGGGTCTGGGGGATGGATGGATCAGTTCGGCCAGCAGCGGCGGCCGTAAGGGCCGATGTGGAAGCCGGCCGGGCAGGACGCGCCGCGGACGTACCCGCCCCACTGCCCGCCCGTCCGGCAGCCGCCGTAGGGACCGCGGTGGGCGTAGGGACCGCAGCCGCCGTAGACCTGGATGATCTGCGCTCCGTCCGACCCATCGGACACCGCGTCTTGGACCAGCGGCATGGCCGTGGCGGGCACCACGAGGGTGGCCAACAACACGGCGGGGGCGAGGATCTTCACCATCGGGGATCTCCTTCTCGAATGGACCGGGACGGCTCGATGCCGACCCGTCCCGGCGGCGGAGGGGCCGCATCGGGTCGAGGGGAGGTTCGCTCCCGCGATGATCCCGGGTGTGACGGGTCCTCGCCGGATCTTATCGTCGTGTAACGGCCGCTCTCGAAGCGTTGCCCGGCGTCACGCGAGGGCGGGCAGCGTCATCACGAGCCGGGCCCCACCGGACGAGGCGGCCTCGGCGACGATGGTGCCGCCGTGCGCCTCGGCGATCTGGCGGGCGATGGCGAGGCCAAGCCCGATCCCGCCGGTGCGCCGATTCCTCGAGCGCTCGACCCGGTAGTACGGGCTGAACACCGCCGACCGTTCGTCCTCCGGGATGCCGGGGCCGTCGTCCTCGACCACGACCTCGCAGGCCGTCCCGGCCCAGCGCACCGCGACGGCGACGGAGGAGCGCCCGAACTTGACGGCGTTGCCGATCAGGTTGGCCACCACCCGGCGCAGGGCGACGGCGTCGCCGGCCACGGTGGCGTCCGCCACCTCCTCGCCCGACAGGCTGATGTGCGCGCCCTGCGCGGCATGTTCGGCCACCTCGACCGCCACGATGTCGGCGAGGTCAACCGGGGCGCGACCGACCTCGGCGGCGGTGCCCCGTGCAAAGCCCAGCGAGGTCTCGATCAACGCGGTCATAGCGTCGAGATCCTCCAGGAGCTGGTCCCGCCTCTCCGGCTCGGCCACGCGCTCCGCCCGCAGCCGCATGCGCGTCAGGTAGGTCTTGAGGTCGTGCGAGATGGCGCCGATCAGCATCGAACGCTCGCCCATCAGCCCGACGATGCGCTCCTGCATCGCCTGCATGGCCTGGGCGAGGCGCCGGATCTCCAGGGCGCCTTGGCTCGCGAGGGACGGCTCCGCCGCGCGGCCGTCGAACCGGGAGACCGCCTCGGTGAGGCGGCGCAGGGGAGCGAGCTCGTGCCGCGCGCCGACGGTTACGAGGCCGGCCACGGCCACGCCCAGCACGGCCACCCACAGGCTCAGCGGCTGGCCGAGCAGCCATGGCATGAGCGAGCGGTGCCGCGTGATGGCGGAGACGACCAGGATGCGCCCGTCCGGCAGCCGGTAGGTCGCCTGGGCGAGGCTGCCTATGGATTGATGCCGGTTGCCGGCATCCACCGGGCCGTTGCCCCGGTAGAGCTTGTCGGTCGTGGTGAAGGCCCGGATGCCGTAGGGCTCGCCGCCGGACAGACGACTGAGGCGCGCTTCGAGGACCGGCTCGCGGATCAACGCGGTCTCGTCCGGCGGGGCGTCGACGATCTCGGCCTTGAGGGCTTCACCGCTCACCGCCCGGAGAATGGCCGGCCTCTGCCCTGGGTCGGCGTCCTTCATCAGGGCCATGATGCCCGCCGCCTGGTCGAGGCGGGGGAAGCGCGAGCCGTAGGGCGAGCGTTCCTGGCCGCGCTGCCACTGGTCGATGCCGAAGGTCGCCATGACCAGCAGCGAGAGCGCCCCAAGGAGGACCAGCATGATCCGCCCGAGCAGGCCGACGCGGGCCATCATGGGGCGGCCTTCACCGGCGCCGCGAGGATGTAGCCGGCATTGCGGACGGTCTTGATCAGGGACGACGCCGTGCTCCCGGCGTCGTCGAGCTTGTGCCGGAGGCGGCTCACCTGCACGTCGATGGTGCGATCGAAGGCGTCGGCGGTGCGGCCGCGGGTCCAGTCGAGGAGCTGGTCGCGGGAAAGCACCCGCTGCGGTCGGGTGACGAAGCAGTGCAGGAGGTCGTACTCGGCGCTGGTGAGCGGGACTTCCCTCGCCGGCTCGCCATGGGTGACGGCTCGGCCCGCGAGATCGACCACGAGGTCGGCGACGGCGAGCCGCTCCGCGGCGGCCTCCGCGGCGGCCGGCGCGCCGTTCGCCCGGCGCTGCACGGCACGGATGCGGGCCAGGAGCACGCGGGAGCTGAAGGGCTTCGACACGTAGTCGTCGGCGCCCATCTCAAGCCCCAGCACCCGGTCGATGTCCTCGTCCTTGGCGGTCAGCATGACGACCGGGGGCCCTCCCGCCTCGCGAAGGCGCCGGCAGATCGACAGCCCGTCCTTACCCGGAAGCATCCAGTCGAGCACAATGAGGTTCGGCCTCGGACCCGTCGCGATGAGGCGGTCGAGGCCGGCGCCCCCTTCGAGGGAGACCACGCGGAAACCCTCGTCTTCCAGGTAGCTCGCGAGTTGGCAGCGGATGTCGTCGTCGTCCTCGACGATGGCGATGGTGGCGGCGTCGGTCATGCCCCGAGGATAGGTCGGCAGGGCGGAGCGGCAACGCGAAAACCGACGTCGTTACACATCGTTACATGCCCCCGGTATCCCGTCACATCGCGGAACGGGCCGAGCGCGATGGTCGCCCGTATCGAAGCCGGCCCTTCCCCGGGGCGAGAGGAACGGAGGCGAGATCAGCATGGCGACATCCCCGATCTGGCACGTCGTGTCGGCCCTGGCGGTGGCCGGGACATTCGCGATTCAGGGTGGGCCGGCGCACGCGGCCCCGCGGCAAGCGACCGCCGGGGCGCTCCACTTTGACGACGGTGGCGAAAGTTATCGCGGCTATCGGATCGAGATGGGCCAGGACGTTCCGAACGCCGAGATCCGCCAGTTGCGCCAAGCGGCCGAGCATCAGGTCGATATCGTGGAGGCGACGAGCCTCAACGAAGGCACGAAGGCCTTCCTCCGTCGCTTCCCAATCGTCGTTCGGTCTGGCTCCGGCGAGGGCAGCCACTACAGCGGTGGCGACAGCGTCACCATCGCAGTGGCTGATCCGAACGACAACCGCCCGATCCTGCTGCACGAGTACATGCACGTCTACCACTTCCGGAAGATGCCGGGTGGGCGGAATAATCCGGACATCCTGACGTTCTACGGGCGCGCCAAGGACGGCGGGTTCTACCCGGCAGGCGCCTACCTCCTGAAGAACCAGGGCGAGTTCTTCGCGATGACGGCGAGCGTCTACCTGCACGGCAAGCTGGCGCGCGAGCCCTTCACGCGCGACGAGCTCCGGCAGAAGCAGCCGGTCTACTACCGCTTCCTCAGCCGGTTGCTGGGTCCCATCGGAGCCTGAGCCACGCCCCTAGGCTACGGCTGATCCGTGCCATCCTGACCCGCGAGGAAATGACCGATGACCGTTCGAAACGTCGCCGCCTGCGTCTTGCTTCTGTGCACCGGTCCCGCGCTTGCGGACACCCTGCCGCTGCGCCACGGCGCCTATGTCAGCGTGGACACCGACTGCAAGGACCCGCCTAACGTCGCCCTGCGCACGTACGACGGCGGCGGCCTGGGCAGTTCGAAGGCGAATGACTGCCGGAGCCGGGTGTTGTCTAAGAAGGGAAACGTATTCGAGATTGAGCAGGATTGCCGTCAGTTCGGCGGCCCCAAGGTAGAGCGGGCCACCGAACGCTCCGCCATCCGCGTCGATGGGCCGGATCGCTACACCGACCTTACCTACGGTAGCGGTGAAAGCTTCCGTCTTTGTCTGGGCCTCAGGCCGTAAGCCCGGGCATCCTGATGACGAACGGCATTTGAGGTGAGGGACGGAGGCTGATCCACGTTCTTAAGGAGACGGAGGGGCGAATAGTCGGAGTTAGTCGGAAGCGAGTGGGCGGGTCAGGGTGGATTTCGGCCGGTCCGCTTTCGGGAGGTAGGTGCATCGAAGCGGATACGGCCCCAGGGACCGTTCACGCCGCCCTGACGAAGCTCGGCACCGCTCAGCGGCACGAGCTACGCCGTGACCGCCGGCGACAGCGCTAACGTGACGGCATGACGATGCGGCGGGCGGCGGAGCCCGTCGGCGACGACCCGGGCCGGCGGCCGGCCGTCTGATCCGCCTAAATGCCCTATCCGGGTTCACCCGTTCTCAAGGACCGTGTGTCATGATGGTCCTCCGATATCGTCGGCGATGGGCCGATCCGCAGTTCCGCGCCTGATCCGCGGGGATCTGCTCGTTGCGGAGCGGTGGTTGTCCTCTTCGATGCGATCGCCGGGCCCGCTGCGGAGGCTTCTCGGGGCAGGGCGAGGGGCCCTGCGGAATCCGCGATCGATCGCCGTCCTGGGGTCGGCGCTCGTTCTCGGCCTAGTCCTCGCAGCCTGCCTTCTCGCGAAGGATCTGCGCGACGGCACGATCGAGAACACCGAACGCGACCTCCGGGGCCTGACAACGCTCCTGGCGGAGCAGGCAGACCGGATCCTCATGGCCGTGGAGGTGGCCGAGGACGGCTTGGCGGAACGCCTCGCCGGGATGCGCGCCGGGGACGATGACGTGGACCGGCTCGACGCATCTGCGGCGACGACCGTCGTGCGCGAGCGCCTCGACGCCATCGCGTCCGCCCTCCCCCAGGTCGTCGCCATGGCGATCGTGGACCGGCAGGGCGCCGTCCTGAACGCGTCCAGCCGGTGGCCGGCCTTGGATCGTGACGTATCCGAACGTCCATTCTTCCGTCGCCTCGCCGCGACCCCGGCCGACCGATCGACGGTCGTCGAGCCGACGAGGACGGAAGACGGCGTGGCGATGACCCTGTACGTCGCCCGCGGGATCGCGGCCGCCGGCGGCTCGGCGACCGGCTACGTCCTGGCCGCCGTCGACATGCGGTATTTCGAGCGCCTCTACGCCAACGTGTCGCCGATGGCGGCGGACGTGATCTCGATGGTGTCCGACGACCTCACCATGCTGGCCCGGCATCCCTCGCCGCCCGGTGCGATCGGCCGCGTCGTCCCACCCGTGCCGGGCCTCCGGCGCTCTCCGGGCGATCCCGAGGGATCCGGCGTGTCCAGGATGACGACGCCGATCGACGGCCGCGACCGCTACATCGCGATCCGTCCCCTCGACCACTTCCCGCTGATCGTCGGCGCGAGCCGCACCGTCGAGGCGACGCTGACCGGATGGCGCCGGCAGACGCTGGGTCTTGGCGTCGCCGTCGTCATGCTGACTGGGGCGCTCCTGCTGCTGCTCGCGACCAACGCGCGCCAGATCCGGGATCGGGCACTCTTGGCCGGCTCCGAGGCCGCGTTGCGGGCGGCGGAGGTGGAGGCGGAAGCGGATCGCCGCATCAAGGACGAGTATGCCCGATTCGGGAGCGCGCTCGACGGCATGGGCCAGGGGCTCTGCGTCTTCGACGCCGCGGGACGGGTCCTGTTCCTCAACGCGCGGATGGCCACGCTCTTCGAACTGCCGGAGGCGTTCCGGCGCGAGGGAGCGACCCTGGACGGCCTTCGCGCCCATATCCGTGATCGTACACCCGACGGGCCGACGGCGACCTTCGCGGCGGCGCTCGGCGCGGCTGCGACGGCCGGCACGCCCGCGAAGCTGACCTGCCCGCTTCCGGACGGACGGATCCTCGGCGTCGCGGTCGAACCCGTCGGTGCCGGCGATCTCGTGTGCACGTTCGAGGACGAGACGGAGCGGCGGCGTGCCGAGGCCCTGATCTCGCATATGGCGCACCACGACGCCCTGACCGGGCTGCCGAACCGGGTGCTGTTCGACGACACCGTGCGGCGCCTGCTTGCCTCGCCCGATCGGGATCGGCACGGGGCGCTGCTCCTGCTCGATCTCGACGGCTTCAAGCAGGTCAACGACGTCCACGGCCATCCCTGCGGCGACGCCCTGCTGAAGGCCGTAGCCGATCGTCTGCGTCGCGTCGTGGACGAGGGGGATCTGCTCGCCCGCCTCGGCGGGGACGAGTTCGCCGTGGTCTGCGGCGCCGACGGGCGCAGAGCGGCGGGACCGCAGCCCATCTCTGCGATCGCCCTGGCCGAGCGGATCGTGGCTGCGTTGCGGGAGACCTTCACGATCAAAGGCATCGATCTTTCGATCGGCACGAGCATCGGAATTGCCCCCGTCGACGGCTCGGACCAGTCCGTCGAGCGACTTCTGCTGGACGGGGATGCCGCGCTCTATCGCGCCAAGGCGATGGGTCGGGGAACATGGTGCCTCGCGGGGACGCGGAACGATAAGCAGGCTCGTGGGGGTCCCGATACGATCTTCACCATGTCCGATCGTGCCGCATGACGTGGATTGACCCTGACCCAGCAAACTGGTCCAGGCCGAGCGCAAGTTTTTCGGGCATCCTGAACCCTGAAGGAGGGTGGATGCCATGCCTCGCAAACGCTTCACGAACGAGCAGATCGCTTTGCCCTACGTCAGGCGGAGAACGGTGCGACGGTGGACGAGGTCTGCCGGAAGATGGGCGTGTCTGAGCCGACGTTCTACCGCTGGAAGAAGCAGTTCGTCGGCATGGGCGTGCCGGAGATCCGGCGGCTGAAGCAGCAGGAAGACGAGAACAGCAAGCTTAAGCGGCTGGTCGCTGACCTGACGATGGACCGCTCGATGCTGCAGGACGTGCTCAAACGAAAGTGGTGAGGCCCGCCGTTCGTCGTGAGGTCGCCGGCCACCTAATGGCTGCTTTTGGAAATGGCTGAGGGCTGCTCACATGGCCGGGTTGGGTCGGTCGCGGAACGTCCGCTCGGGATGATTTTGGGCCGCTTGGCTTCCCAGAGTCGTGCTGGCGGGGCGGACGTAGGGGCGGAGATCGTTCACAATCCCGAACTCCCCTTCCCCCTAGTCCTTCCTGTGGCTTAGCCTGAACCTACCAGGGCTTGGAGCGCCGAATGGCCATTCAGAGACTGCGCGTGGCTGACTGCGCCATCCTCACCAAGACCGGTATTCAGTCTCAACAGTTGATTTGGTCAAACAACTCGCCTGACGCTCAGGTGACGATCACGCTCGTCACGATGGTGCCCGGCGCAGTGTCAAAGCGGCACGCGCATGCGCACGCCGAGCAAATATGGATTGTCGAGCAGGGCGAAGGCTTATTGCTGCTGGCCGATGATCGCTCCGAGAGCATTCATCCGGGCGATATCATTCGTACCCCAGCGGGCGAGGTCCATGGGGTGGAGAACACGGGCTTAGGACCTTTGATCTACCTTGCGGTGACAACCCCGCCGCAAAACTTTGCCAAAGCCTACGATCCCCCGGCAGACGACCTACGGCATATGACCACTCTCGCGCGCCCTTGAGCAGTGGATCTATCGCGTCTGCTTTCGAGAAGCGCTAGCGGGCTCCCATATGCCCGGCATGGGTCGGTAGGAGCCAGTCCGGTTTTACAGCCGGCCTCCTCCGAAGCGGTCGTTCCGTTTCCGGCCAAATCCGGTTCAGCCGGTGGGCGCCCGTAAACGGCGGGTTGATTGGTCACCTGCCCGTAAGCTTCCAGATGACAGACACATGGGAACGGTCTTATGCCAAGGGAGACAGCTTCCGTTCAATCGAAGTGCCCGTCGTCGCTGTACGACGTATGCCCGATCGTGGTCCGCCCTTGGACCGCCCGGGCCCTCGCTGGACCGGAGCTACACCACGCGTCGCTGACACCTATGCCCGACCGATGGTGTTCTCGACGGACGCAGTTGACTGCAAACGTACCTCGGAAGCAGGCGTCGATGGTGGACTGTTCGGATTCCGATGTAAAAATGGCGTGATCGCGACCGTTCATTCAGGATAGATCGTTCCCTTTCCGTTCAGCGTCAATTGGCTTATGGAGGCGCCGAGCCCGACCCGCACTTTCCAGACCCGCCTCGACGGGGACCAGCCCGCACTCGCGGCAGCGGCGGATCTGTTCTCGTCCGTCGCTCGCCGAGTCGACGCGGCGCTCGCACGCGGCGAGGATGCGAGGACGCTCGCAAGGACGATGTGGCGACCGGCCGGCATCTCGGCCAAGAACCTCGACCACATCCTTCGGCAGGTCCAGGCCAAGCATCGCGCCGTGGCGGAGCTGGCCAAGGTTCAGGTCGAGGATCTGCGCACCCGCATCCAGGCCCAGGAACGCCAGATCGCGCGCAAGCGCATCCTCCTCGTGGAACTGCCCGGGGGATCCACGAGCTGAAGGCCGCCCCCGGCGGTGATCAACGTCGGGCCGAGAAGCTGCTCGCCGACCTGCCGAGTGGAAAGCGGCGCATGAGGCGCATGCGCGGTCAAGCCGGAAGGCTCGGTCAGCGGCGGCGAGCGGGGTTCACTCGCCGGCCGCCGGGGTGACGGGAGGCTTGCCTTCCATCGGGCGGGGGCGGCGACGGCCGTCCCGCGAGGTCGTCGGGGCAACGGCTTGCCCCGGTGCGGGAGGCGTCGGCCCCGCCGACCCTCCGAAAAGAGTTTCAACACTGAAATCCGAATAGCCGATGATGAATCCTGACTGGGCTACCTTCCGGCGGACATCCCGGATCAAGCGTTTCGTAGCCGTGTTCCATGCGCCGTCAGGCGATGCAGAGCGCCATCGACGGACAACCGCTCCTGCGACTTGATCGAGATTTCGAAATTCGGAGGCGTGATCACTTCCTGCTGCCATCGAAAGTCCATTCCAGGCAACGCCGCTTCAAAGAACGAGGTCCACAGCAGAGGGCAATCGTCGTGCGACTGGATCTCGACCCCCAGGATCACCGCTGCGAATTCGCCGGGGTCACCGTCTGGTTTGTCCTGGGTGAACTGCTTCCAGGCAAAATGCAGGGGGACGAGGTTGGTGTTCAGCGTGAACGCCGTCGGTACGTCGAAACGGATTGTCTCGCCGACGGCCCAATAGGTTTCGAACGCTTCCTTGGGCAATGCGAAACCGCGGGCAATCACATGCCCGCGTCCCGGAAAGCAGGGATTCTCGAAACCTGCGAGTATCTGACGGGCGTACATCTCGTAGAGGTCGACGAAGCTCGATACGGCCTCGGCAAGTTCGCCCTCCGATTCGAAGATGCCCTCGAGTTCCCTGCCCCTCCGGACCACGAAGGCTTGGCGGGCGCGGTCTTCCCCGAGCTTCACGCGGTCCGTCAGATAAGGTACGAGCTTCGCGTTGTTCTTGACCCACGCATCGAGAGCCTCGCGGAGGGCCAAATCGTATCCGCTCTCAGCGGCATCGGTCGACGCCTTCAGGTACCGCGGTAGCGGATTTTGCCGGCATTCCTCGCGTGCGCCTTCGCGCCCGAGTTCGGGGAAGATCCCGACGAGGTCTTCGAAGGTTCTCGACGCCATCCCCACTTCCAAGACCACTTCGCGCGCGGCGGCTCTCGAAGCGAGGCCCCCACGCGAACCCAGGAACTCCGCCATACAGGCGGGGCGAGCGGTACGGAATCCGGTTCGGCTGCTCGGACGGATTTTCACGTCGACGTCGAGGCTACACGACCTGCGCTCCCGTTCGGACGTGAAACCTCATGACCTCCTTAGGGTCGCCGCGTCCGATCCGACGTCATACCGCGGCATCCGGCAGATCGCCTCGTACATCAGGTCGGTGGGGTAACGCCCGTATCGCTCGCCTTCGGTGCGCGGAGCGTGCCCTTGGATCGCGTCGATCACCGATGGATCGATCCCGACCCGCCGTGCGACGGTCTTGAAGCGATGTCGCCAGCCGTGATTCGGGTCCACGCCGATGTCGTCCACTCCGATCGAGCGGACCCAGGCGGCCAAACGCTCACCGACCTTCTTGTAGATCGGGTGCGCGGCCTGCCCGTTCCGGCCGCGTGCCGGGTCGTAGAAGAGGGGACCGGATCCGCAACCGTGGACGAATTCGAGGAAGCCCTGCTCGACGAGGTGCGGGTGTATAGGGACGTCGCGCCATTTCCCGCTCTTCACGCTTCCTGCTTCCGGCGTGATGCGGATCACCAAAGCAACGCCCTCGACGCGCACGTCGCAACCGCGAAGCTGCGTCATCTCGTTGACGCGGGCGCCGCCGTACGCGCACAACCAGGGTATCCAACGCCGTGCGGCAGCATGCTGTCGCGACAGTCTGGGCTCCGGAGGATCCAGCGAGGCGCGTAGGATCGTCCGCGCCTCGAGGTCGGTGAAGTCCCGGTCGCGAAGCCGGAGCTTGTCCGGCACCGCGACGACGACCCCGGCAGCGGGATTGGTGTCCAGAAGACCGTTGGCCACAGCCCAGTTCATGAGTGCCTTCGGCGCGGCGATGTAGGCATCTCGGACGGTTCGCGGATCGCGGCCGGCGGCGAGCAGATCGCGCTTCCAGGCGATCAAGTCTCCGCGCGTCACCAGGGCGAGGTCGTCGGTATCCACCGCCTCCTCGAGGGCGGCCAGCACCCCCGTCCAACGCTTGATCGTGGACGGAGCGAGCTTCGCCTCGGCCGCGTAGGTGTCGAAGATCGAACGCCAGGGCACGGATCCCGTCGTCAAGGGCGCCGGAGCAGGGACGATCGAAGGAGCGGTTACGATCCGATCGGGCGCTCCTTCGAAGGAACGAAACTTTGGCCGGAGTTCGCTGACGGGATCGTCCGATCCGCATTCGAGCACATCGCCGGGCGGAGGCGCGAGGGCGGCGAGGGCCGCCGCCGATCGCCTCAGGAGTCCCCAGCGCTCGTCGATCTCGACGGCTGCCTGAAGGTATCGCGTCCGAGCCAACTCCGGCTCCTTCGTCCGGAGGCTCCTACGCTCCTCGCTCCTTCCGACGAGCGGGCGCAGTTCCTTCGGCACCCGCCGCCGGAACCAGTACGTTCCAGTCTTGGGATGGCGCCAAGGTCGAGCGAGCGCAAGAACCATCGTGTGTACCACCCGTGTGTACAACTACGACGGCAAAACACCCCCTAGGGGAAAAATCATCTAACAAAATCAATGAGTTAGGCAATTCTGGCGGAGAGGGGGGGATTCGAACCCCCGATGCCCTTGCAGGCATGCCGCATTTCGAGTGCGGTGCATTCAACCGCTCTGCCACCTCTCCGCAAGGTGCCTCGATGAGACGGGCGGTGCCTAGCACGCGCGGTCGGGCTTCACAAGCGATGTCGATGCGCCGAGAGTCGATCAGACCACGATCGTGATGGCCTGCGCCGCCCGGGTGAGGCCGGTGTAGAGCCAGCGGGCGCGGTGCTCGCGGAAGGCGTAGGATTCGTCGAACAGGGTCACGCGGTCCCATTGCGAGCCTTGCGCCTTGTGCACCGTCAGCGCGTAGCCGTAGGTGAATTCGTCGGTCTCCCGGCGCAGGAACAGCGGGATCTCCTCGTCCGTGCCCGAGATCATCGCGCGCAGCACCTTGATGTCGGTGGCCCGTCGGCGGAGCGCCGGATCGTCCTCGGGGACGACATCGAGGCGGACCAGGTCCGGGCGCGGCGGCGCGCGCAGGGCTTGCACCGTCCAGGTCGAGCCGTTGAGCAGGCCCTTCACCCGGTCGTTGCGCAGGCACACCAGCTTCTCGCCCACCGCCGGCATCGGGTCGGTGTGGCCGGCGAGTTCACGGAGCCGGTTGTTGTAGAGGCGGCGGGTCTTGTTGAGGCCGACCAGGACCTGGTCGCATTCCAGCACCTCGGCCGGGTCCAGCGTGCGGCGGGAGACGATGCGGCTCTGGCCGTAGGTGCCGATCTCCAGCCGCCCCCCCTCGCGCACGGTCATGGCCATGCGGACGATCGGGTCGTCCTTAGCCTGGCGATGCACCTCCGTGAGCATCACGTCAGGCTCGGCCTCGGTGAAGAAGCCGCCGCCGCGCACCGGCGGCAGCTGCGCCGGATCGCCCAACACCAGCACCGGACGGTCGAAGGACAGGAGGTCGTTGCCGAGGTCGGAATCGACCATCGAGCATTCGTCGATGATGATCAGGTCGGCCTTCGCGGCCGGGCCGGATCGGTTCAGCGTGAAGGTCGGGCCGCCCTCCTCCGCCTCCTTGGTGCGGTAGATCAGCGAGTGGATCGTGGCGGCGTCGTAGCAGCCCTTCTGGCGCATCACCGAGGCCGCCTTGCCGGTGAAGGCGCCGTACACCACCGTGCCGTCGACATCCTCGGCGATGCGGCGGGCGAGCGTGGTCTTGCCGGTGCCGGCATAGCCGAACAGCCGGAACACCTGGCTTCCGCCCGCCTTCCGCCAAGCGGCGATGGCCTTCAGCGCCGCGTCCTGCTGCGGCGCGTAAGCCGAGGGCAGCCCGGCACTCACGGCCAGCGCACGGTGGGCGGCAGCGACGACAGGATCGAGGCGACGTTGCCGCCGGTCTTCAGCCCGAAGATCGTGCCGCGATCGTAGAGCAGGTTGAACTCGACGTAGCGACCGCGCCGGACCTGCTGCTCCTCGCGGTCGGCCTCGGTCCAGGCGGTCCCGACATTGTCGCGGACGATCTTTGGATACGCCTCCAAGAAGGCGCCGCCGACATCGCGCGTGAAGGCTAAGTCCGCCTGCGCGTCGCCGGTCCAGCGATAATCATAAAAAATGCCGCCGATGCCGCGGGGCTCGTTGCGATGCTTGAGGTGGAAGTATTCGTCGCACCAGGCCTTGTAGCGGGCATGATCGACCCCGTGGGCCGCGCAGGCGCGCCCCAGGCAGGCGTGGAAGTGGCGGCTGTCCGGGTCGTCCTGGTTGCGCCGCCGCACCAGCACCGGCGTGAGGTCGGCGCCGCCGCCGAACCACGCCTTCGTAGTCACGACGAAGCGGGTGTTCATGTGCACCGTCGGCACATGCGGGTTCCACGGATGGGCGATCAGCGAGATGCCGGTGGCGAAGAAGCGCGGATCCTCGGCGGCTCCGGGCATCTGGGCGCGGAATTCCGGGGCGAACTCGCCGTGGACGGTGGAGATGTGCACCCCGGCCTTCTCGAAGACCCGGCCCTTCAGCATCGCCATGACCCCGCCGCCGCCGGGCTGGCCGGTATGGTCGGTGCGGTCCCAGGGCGTCTTCACGAAGGTCCCGGGCCCGGGGGGGGCATCCGGATGGAACGGCCCCTCGGCTTCGGCCTCCAGGGTCTCGAAGGCCGCGAGGATACGGTCGCGCAGGGTCGCGAACCAGGCCGCGGCCTCGGATTTCATGGCCGTCACGTCGGCCTCGGACAGGGGGGCAGTCAGCGCCGCGCGGGCGTCGTCCGGCATCGTCATGCCGTAGGCTTTCCCACTGCGCCGATGAGGCGTCAATCGCCGGGCCTGAATTCGGCCTTCTGCATCGCCCTGCGTCGCCACGGCGTTGTCGCCCTAGATCAACCGGTCCCGCGCCCGTGCGGCGCGCACCCTCGAACCGTCAGGACAGTCCGAGCCCATGGCCGATACGCTCCGCCTCTTCACCTCGCCCTCCGCCTTCCCGAACCCGCAGCGCCTGCGTCTGTTCGCGCATGAGAAGGGCATCGCCCACCTGTTCGACGAGGTGATCTACGACATGGCGCCGGGCGGCGAGCAGCGGCAATGGCGCCATCTCAAGATGAACCCCTGGGGCGAGACGCCGACCCTCCTGCTCGCTGACGGGACCGTGCTGTCCGAGACGGCCGCGATCGTGCGCTACCTCGACGCGGCCCATCCGGGCCGCCGCCTCACCGGCGAGACGCCTCTGGAGCAGGGGCTCGACACGATGTGGGACAACCGGATCTGGGTGCACATCCTCTACCGGATCACCACGATGTTCCACGTGCTGCACCAGGGGCTCGGGCCGAAGCTGGAGCTGACGCACAACCCGCAATGGGGCGAGCATTGCCGCAAGGAGGCGCTGGGGCACGCCGCGCTGGTCGACCGCCACCTGGCGGACGGCCGCTCGTGGATGCTCGGCGGCGATGAGCCGACCTTTGCCGACATCACGCTCTGCACGGCGATCGCGTTCTCGAAATTTCCGGTCTGCGCCACCCCGCTCGACGAACGGTTCGAGCAGCTCGACGCCCTGTGGCGGCGCTGGCAGGCGCGGGCGAGCTTCAAGGCGGCCTATGCCGATGGCGGCAGCGGTCTGACGGAACTCGACCACCTCAAGAGCGCGTAGGACGGCTCTCGGCGCCCCGGTTCGGCGCGTGCGTTCGCCGAACCGGGGCGCGCATCAGCCCAGGGCGCTCTCGCTCACAGGCTTGAGCAGGCCGGTGGCGCTCGCGACCAGATCGCCCTCCGCGTCGCGGATCTCGGCCTCGCAGAAGATCACCGAGCGCCCGGCCCGGGTGACGCGGCCCTCGGCGATCAGGATGCCCCGCCCCGGGGCGAGGAACCGGGTCTGCATGTCGAGGGTCACCACCGGCCGCCCGGCCTTGAGGCGGGCGGCCGTGCCGAGGGCGACATCCAGCAGGGTGCAGATGACGCCGCCATGCGCGATCCCGAGATTGTTGGCGTGTTCCGGCCGCAGGGCGAGGCGCAGCCGGGTCCGGCCCTCTCGCACGTCCAGGGCCTCGATCCCGCAATGATTCACAAACGGGATGTGGGCTCCGAAAACCGTGCCCTGCTCCGATGATCGATCCACGCCCATCTCCCCAGATCTCGTCCCGCCGACATCGTCATCGCGCGAACAGTATCTAAGTCCGTGCGACGGATCGCGCCCGAACCGACGTGTTTCTGGTTCGTAACGAGACCGGCCAGGGCTTTTCGCAGACCAAGCAGCCGGATTGGTGATGGCCAATGGCGTAACGTGTGCGGTCCGCAAGGACCGGATCCCGTCCAAGTGGGGTGCGCCGCTATCGGTTTGCTCAGGCGACGATTGCAGCTGCACCGACGGCTTGAGTAATATGCGTGTTCATGACCGACGCATTGTGCAAAGAAAATCTCGACGACGACTTGATTTTGCTGCACAGACGATAGAACCGTGCCCCAGCGTGGGATAGAGGGAATCATCGATGGACGATATCGCGACAGATCAGCAGCAGACCTTTATCGAGCAGGCTTCGGACATCGTGTCCGCGTATGTCTCGAACAATTCAGTCCCGATCAGCGAATTACCGGCACTCTTGGCCGGCGTTCACGCGGCTCTGGCGAAGCTCTCCGCTCCGGCGGCGACCGTCACTGAGACGGCCGACAAGCCGACGCCGGCCCAGATCCGCAAGTCGGTGACCCCGGATGCGCTGATCTCGTTCATCGACGGCAAGCCCTACAAGACCCTGAAGCGCCACTTGTCGCGCAACGGCCTGACCATTGAGCAGTATCGCGAGCGTTTCGGGCTGCCGCGGGACTATCCGTCGACCGCTGCCAGCTACTCGGCTCAGCGTTCGGAGCTCGCCCGCAGCCTCGGCCTCGGCCAGCAGCGCCGCAAGTCGGCCGCCGCCCCGGCGCCGGAGCCCGAGGAGGAGCCCGTCGAGAAGCCGAAGAAGGCCAGCCGTCCGCGCAAGGCCAAGGAAACGGCCTGATCGCGCGCGGCCCAGGATTGGCGCCGCACTGAGACTAACGATCCGGGCGGCTCGCGCGCAGCGTGCCGCCCGGATCGTTTTCGGATTGTCCCAATCTTCGCGGGATGGGTTGTCCGTCGCGTCGATCAGGCGAAATCCGCGAGATCGTCTGCCACGTCCCCCGCTGCCTCCTCCGTCTCGGCCTTTTCGGACTCGCTCTTCTGGGTCTTGTCGGCCTCGGGCTGCCGACCGGGGTATGGCGGCGGCCCGCCCTCCCCGGGCGCATCGCCGCCCTGCTTGTCCGTGGTCTGGTCCGGCACCCGGCCCGCCATACTGCGCCCTCCCCGTCGACATCGCGTCTGTCGATCAAAACCGCCGGCCCGGCGCCCGTTCCACGCGCGATGCCGCGTGCGCGGTGACAGGATGCACCAACCGGAAAGCCCCCGGCCTTCAGGCGCCGGCGGAAAGATGGAACGGTGACGCCGTGCGGACGGACGCCACGATCCGCTGCGTGAGGGATGGAACCTGCGATGACGGACACGCAACCCGGCGCGGAGGCGAGCCGCCGCGACCTGCTGGCGGCTTCGCTGTTCGGAGCCCTTCCGCTCCTTCTGGGCGCGGCCGCGCAGGCCAGCCCGCTCAACCCCGAGCAGACCATCATCCTGTCGCCCGACGCGCTCCCGTGGATGCCGACGAAAGGCTATCCCGAGCGCAGCGCCGACCGCTGCACGCTCACCGGCGACATCAACGGCACCGGCCTCTACTATACCCTGATCCGCTGGTGGCCGGGCTACATGAGCGCGCCGCACACCTACACGACGGACCGGTTCTGCATGATCCTGTCCGGCACGAGGTGGTGCAACAGCGGACCGGATTTCGACCCAGCGGCCTGCGTGCCCGTGAAGGCCGGCAGCTTCGTGCGCCGGGTGGCGGGCACGCCACATTATGACGGCGTGGTCCGCGATGGCAGCGAGCCGGCCGTGATCGCGATCTGCGGCATGGCACCGGTGAACTACGCGCTGGTTGACCCGTCGCAGCCGGGCTGGCGGCGGGTCTGACGCCGATCGACCGGAGGCGACCGATCGCGCCGGCCCGCGTTGACCGCCCGGCAGCACGGTACGGGAGCAGGGATTGGGCAATCGCTACGGGCTGGAGATCCGCGCCGCCGCGGGACCCGACGCGCCGGGCCTCGCGGAGCTGCTGGGTGAGGCCGGCATCGCGATCGGCGCGGCGGATCTCGCCGCCCGGCTCGACGCCCTTCAGGGCAGCGGCGGCACGGCGCTCGTGGCGGTGGAATGGGGGCCACCGAGCGGGCTGATCGCGCTCGCGCCCGTCCGCACCCTCGAGGCAGCAAAGGCCCTGGGCCTGATCACGACCCTCGTTGTGGCGACGGAATCCCGGCGCCGGGGTATCGGCCGGGTGCTGTTGAAGGCGGCGGCGCGGGCGGCCCGGCAGGCCGGCTGCGAGCGGATGCTCCTGAACATCGGCCCCGGGCAGGAGGTGCTGCACGCCTTCGCCGCCGCGGCCGGTTTCATGGGCGACGGGCAGATCCTCACCCGTCCTTTGCTGAAGCGAGGATCGGCGGAGACTTGAGATCCGCGACATCATGGGCACAGCCGGCGACCAGGATCGGGCGTTGACCCGGCAATACTGGAGTTCCACCGATGCTGCGATCCGAGACCCCACCGTCCCCCGGGAACCTGCAGGCCGATCCGCCGCCGGATTCCAACAGCCCGACCTCGGCCCAGCTCAAGGGTGACATCGACAGCGGCCGGACTGGCGACAAGGCCCCTCACGTCGATGTCGGGGCTGCCCCCCTCGGCACCTGCGAGGAAGCCGGAGGGACACCGCCGACCTCGCAGGAAGTCCGCCTCGCGCGGCAGAACGAGCGCGCGCCCTCGGAGAAGGCCGCGGCCGGCATCATGCAGCAGCGCACCCCGTGGATCACATCAGCCTTTGCCAGCGCGATCGTGGCGATCGCAGCGGTGCTGACCTTGTCGCTCTGGCTGCTGCACTGAGCCCAGAAAGGTCCCGGGATGGTGCAGGACGACACGGCTCCGATGAGGGCGGCTTAAAGGTCGATTCACGTCGATGCGGTTAGCGTGAGCTTACTGCAGTCTTGCGTAACCCGATCCTCATGCCCCCATCCGTCGATGCTCCGCCGGACCTGTCCGGGCTCCTCGAATTGTCACGGATCGAGAATCTCGATCTCAAGCCGGTAATCCTCCGGGTGCAGACCGATCTCTTCGTTCGGTCACCCGGCCGGGATCGGGCCCAGATCGAGATCTTCGAGTCCCTCGCCTGCGGCCTGATCCCCCGGGTGGACGACGAGACCGCTCAGGTCGTCGCCACCAAGCTCGCCGCCTTCCCGGACACGCCGGCCGCCGTGCTGGAGGCGCTCGCCATGCGGGGCGGCGGCGTCCGCGATACGGTGGTGACACTCGCCCCCGTGCTGAGCCACCGCCTGATCGAGGCCGCGCTGGCCGATGGCTCCGACATCGCCGCCCGCATCGCTGCGCGGGTCGGGCTGAGCCGCGAGGCGGTGGACGAACTCTCCCGCGAGGGGCGACCGGAGATCGACCTCGCCCTGGCCGCGAATGTCGGGATCACGCTGCGCGGGGCAGCGCTCGCCCGGCTCGTGAACCGCGGCCGCAGCGTCGCCGAACTGGCGCACCTGCTGCTCGCCCGCCCCGACGTCTCGGCCGCCGACCTCGTGCCCCTCTATCTCCATGCCGACCCGATCCGCCGCGAGGTGATCGGCCGGACCGTCGAGGCGACCGCGGCGCTGGACCCCTGCCCGCCCCCGCCGCGCGGCCTCGGCGAGACTCTGACCGGCCTCTCGGCTTCGCAGGACGTCCCGACCTTCATCGCGGCCCTGGCCGACGGCCTCGGCGTGGCGCACGACTTCCTCTCCGTGGTCACCGACCCGGGTGCGCGCTACGACCTGCTGACGCTGGGCCTGCGCGCCGCCGGCCTGCACGAGGAGGAGGCAGTCTACATCTTCCTCACGCTGAACCAGGGCGTGGCGCGCTCCGCCGAGCGGGTGGCCGGGCTGGTGCGCCTGTTCCGGACCGTAAGCCGGCCGGCCTCCCGCGACCTCATCGCGGCGATCCTCGACACGCCCCTGGCCGAGCGCGGACGGAGCGAGGCCCACCAGCCTCTGCACGGCCCGGAGGCCAAGCTGCGCCAGGGTCCCGAGCGCGCCGGCGTCCAGCGCCCGCCCCTGCCGATGCGCGCCTTCCGGGCAACCGGCGGCGACGCCGGCTGAGGCACGAAAGTCAGGGATTCAAAAGGGCCGAGCCCTTTGGAAACCCAGGGTTTTGCGTGGGATCAGCGCGGCTCGGCCGGACCATGCCAGGCAGGCTGCCGGTCGGCGGCTTCCAGCGTGTCGTTCGACGCGGGCTCGTCCACGCCCGCGGGGCGGCTCAGTTCCGCCATCAGGCCCCGGGCCAGCACGGCACGCACGGCCCGGTCGCGGGTCTCGACAGGAACCGCCTCGAGAGCGGGCGGCAGCGCCGCCTTGGCGCCCGCCACCGCCGATCCCGTGAGCTTCCGGGTTTCCGCAGCCGGATCGGTGCCGTTGCGCAGCAGCGCCAGGTACGAGAGCGCGCCGATCACCAGCGCGGCGCGCAGCAGGAAGGTCATCGGACAAGCTCCTTCACGGGTCTCGCCCGTGAAAATCCGCCGGTTTTCGTGAACTCCACCTCAACCGCGTCGGGTTTTCGCGCGCCATGGTGAACGAAGCCCGCGCAGGGGCCGCTGGTTACCTTACGGAAAGCATCCCGCGCATTCGGCCAAGTCCCGCAACACTCGTTTAAGCCGCCCCTGCGACTGTCCGGTAGTCGTTTTGAAGTCGAGCCGGAGGCGCGGGAAATGTCGATTGGCATTCACCGCGGCGCGTGTGAGCCTTGCCTGTTAAAAAAGCCCTGACTTCTCTGCTCGACGACCGCCTCGCGGGTCTGGTCCACGAATCCGTGGCCGACGATGCGAGCGTGCGGTTCCGGCATGAGCGTTTCCTGGTGTCCCGCCTCGCCACCGGCATGGTGATGATGGCGGCGCTCCCGCCTTATCTCGTCTGGCGCGGGGTCCCATCGGGTATCGAAGTTCTGGCGATCGCGAGCCTGTTGCTGCCGGTGCTGGCCGCCGTGCTGCTCGCCCGCACCGGCTCCCTCTGGGTGGCGCACGCGATCTCATCGGCGGGCCTGACCGGGCTGGTGGTCTGCCTCGCGGGCCTCACCGGCGGCGCCGCCTCCCCGGCTGCGGTCTGGCTGGTTGCGATCCCCCTGGAGGCTCTGGTCTCTGGCTCGATGCGCGCCACGTTCGCCGCCGCGTTCCTCGCCGTGCTCGGCGTCCTCGGCGTCGTCTCCCTCGGCTCCTGGGCCGGGACCGTCCCGATGATGGATATCTCCGCCAGCGTCGCCCTGCCGGTCTTCGCGATCACGGCGATCGGCCATGTCGCCGCCCAGGCTCTGGAGCACATGCGCAACGAGGGCACCTGGCGCGAGCGGCTGCGCGACAACGAGGCCCGCGACCGGCTGCTGCTCTCGGCGATCGACGACCTCGTGACCTGGCACGACCGCAACGGCCGGGTGCTGGAGGCCTCGGTCTCGGCAAGCCGCCTGGTCGGCAGCGACGCGGCGCAGCTGCGCGGCCACGGGCTGCTGGAGCGGGTCCACGTCGCCGACCGGCCGGCCTTCCTCAAGGCGGTGAGCGACGTCGCCGCGACCGGGCGGCCCGCCACCCTGCCCCTGCGCCTCCATGTCGAGCCCGCCGCCGGCCGGCCCGACGGCGCCCGCCTGATCCATGCCGAGATGCGCGCCCACCGGATCGCGCACGGCCCGCACGACGCAGCCATGACGGTCGTGGCCGTGACCCGCGACATGACCGAGCACCACCGCCACGCTGAGGAGCTGGAGCGCGCCCGCGCCGAAGCCGAGCGCGCCGATGCGATCAAGGGCCGGTTCCTGGCCAACGTCACCCACGAGCTGCGCACGCCGCTCAACGCGATCATCGGCTTCTCCGAAGTGCTGGCGGGCGAAGGCGCGATCAGCCTCAGCCCGGACCAGGCGCGGGAATATGCCGGGATCATCGGCGCCTCCGGCCACCACCTCCTGGGGGTCGTCAACACGCTGCTCGACATGAGCCGGATCCAGAGCGGCAATTTCGACTACGCCCCGGAGACATTCGACGCCGCTGCCCTGGTCCGGTCCTGCTGCGACCTGATGCGCCTCAAGGCCGAGGCGGCCGGGGTGACCCTGTTGGCAACCGTTCCGGGCCCGATCGAGATCACGGCCGATCCGACCGCCTGCCGTCAGGTGCTGATCAACCTGATCTCGAACGCCGTGAAGTTCACCCCGCGGGGCGGCCGGGTCGACCTGTCCCTGCGCCCGAGCCCGGACGGGCTGGACATCGTCGTCGCCGATACCGGCGTGGGCGTCGGGGAGATCGACCTGCCCAAGCTCGGCACGCCGTTCTTCCAGGCCGGCAGCGGCGGCTACAAGCGCCAGCACGAGGGGACCGGCCTCGGCCTCTCGGTGGTGCAGGGCTTGGTCGGCCTGCATGGCGGCGCCATGCTGATCGAGAGCGCCCCCCAGGCCGGCACCGTCGTGACCGTCACGCTGCCCCTGGTCTGCCGGGATCCGGCGGCCGCCGCCGGCCCCGCCCCGATCCGCACCGCCGTGCGGGGCGCCGCTCCCCCGCGCCGCTCGGTGGTGCGCCTGCCGCTCGGCCTGTTCGACGCCGAGCCGGCCGCCCCGGAGCCGACCCTGCGCCGGGCCGGGTGAACCATCGATCCGCGAGAAGGAGACACGATGTCAGGCTACCGCGAGATCACCGTCCCGGGCGAGGCACGCTCCGCCCGCCGTCCGGCGCCGCGCCGTGCCGCCGCCCCGAGCGATTGGCGCGGCGTGCTGGTCGGTGCGGTGAAGGCCACGGGCGCCTCCTGCCGGAACAGCCCGGGCACGGTGCTGAGCAGCGTCGTGGCCGTGGGCGCGGCGGGCTTCATCTGCTTCAACGCGCTGGGACACCAGTCCGGCCGCCATCCGGCGCCGATCCTGCCCAAGGTCGCGACCCAGAAGGCCCCCGCCCCCCGGGAGGCGGCAGCGGCTGCGACGGAGGCGATCCGGGCTGTCGTCAAGGAACCGCCGCAGCCCGCTCGGAGCGCCGCCGCCCAGGAGGCCGCCCGGGCCCCGCACGCCCGGTCGGCCC
>NZ_LKKO01000041.1 GCF_001455965.1 Methylobacterium sp. GXS13 | reverse complement strand
CGCCGATGGCGAGGCCGCCGCCCGCGGCGAGGCGCACCGGCCCGGCGACGCGGTCGGGCCCCGAGGTGCGCGGCTCGATCAGGCTCGCCACGATGACGCCGTCCGGGCGGCGCAGGCCGCTCACCGCCACCCGGCTGCCTGCCTGCCAGTCGCCCGCGAGACCCGCGCTATCCACGCGCTGGCCGAGCACGATCATCCGCCCCGGGGAGACCGATTCCACCTGTCCGACGACCTCGCTGGTCACGTCGATGCGGCTTGTGCCGAGGCCGCCGCGCTCAGGCCGCGCCACGACCTGCACGACCTGACCGATCTTCAGGTCCGTGGCCTTGGCGGGTTCACCGTCGATCTGCACCGCCACCTCCGGCGGATAGGCGATGCGCAGGTCGTTGACGACGATCGAGCCGAAGCGGCGGATGGTGCCGATCACGCCGGTGCCGCCGATGCCGCGGTCGCCCTCGCCGAGGGCGCCGTCCTTCGGCTCCTCGATCATCTTCATGCCGGTGCCGCCGATCCCCTGATCGCGCGGGTTCTCCTGCGGCCAGGCGGTACCCGGCAGCAGGGTGGCGGCGCCCGCGAGCAGGCGCAGGACGAACCGACGGTTTGGCGAGGATCGCACCGGCCGGCCTCTCAGCGCCCGTCTGCGGGCCGGGCCGGCGGCACGGCCTCGGCGTAGACGTAAAGGCCGAAATTCCAGCGGTATTCGCCGCCGGGATCGGTCTCGCAGGCGGCATGCGCCTCGCGATTGGCTTGCTGCAGGGCCTCCATGGCGATCTCGCGCGCCCGCGCCTCGAGCTTGGCCGCGAGCTCCTTGGACAGACCATCGTAATGGACCGCCCGCTCCAGGAAGCGCGGCGTATCGCCGACGATGTTGGCCACGCTCGCCGCGATGTGGTCGTGGAGGTTGCGGCCGAAATAATAGAGCTGCGGCTCGGCCGAACCGTCCCCGCGCGGCACGTAGGCCGCCTCCGCCAGCACGATCCGGTCTTGGACGTCCGTGAAGACGAGCCCGCGATCGAGCCACTCGTCGAGCACCGCGCGAGGGCGCAGGTCGCGGGTCACACCGGAGACCAGGGTCTCGAAGGACGGCGCGCCCGCATCGGCCGTGCGTGGTAGCGGCAGGGGCTGGCCCTGCGGATCGGTGAAGGCCGGGTCGGCGATCCAGCGTGCAATGATCCGGCTCGTGCGCGAGACCACGGCCGGCACCACGCTGACAGGCGCCCCGGCCCCGCGCAGGCGCCGGACCTCCTTGCGGTGGATGCCGGTGAGCAGGGAGACGCGGCTGTCGGTCTGCTCCTTGCCGGGCAGGGCGAAGTCGTATTCGGCGACGTTGACGTAGAGCTCGCGCAGCAGATCGGTGAGCGCCGGGAAGGTGATGCCGCGGGCCACGAGCAGGCGCACCAGCGGCCGCAGCAATCGCGCGAGCGGCGCGTGCAGGCTGGCGCCCTCCGGTTTCGTGTCGGTGCTCTCGGACATGGCGGCATCGTTAGCGGATGTGTCGTGGGAGACAATCCCACGGCGTGCGCATCCGCACGCCGGAGCGTCGAATTCCGGTTGACGTGGGAATTTTGCACACGTAACTCGGTAGCGTGGTCAAATTTCCCACGTCAATGACGGAGTCCAGGATGATGCGAGCCGATCTGTGCCGACCGCTGGCCGAAACCTGGCCGCCGCTGACGCTCCCCAAGACTCCGCTCTGCCGGTGCCGGCAGACCAGCCTTTTGCCGCGGATGAAGCGCATCCTGTGCGTGGTCGCAGCTCTCACACTGCCCGCCCTCGGCATCACCGTCGCGGACACGGTTCACCGGGCCGGTGAAACGCGAGAGTCGCAGGCCGCCAACCCAATTATCCCCTCAGACGGGGCTGCGGCACCCTCCGGCGGCGTCACGCCCGCCCGCGCCGCGCGGTCGAAGAAGATTGCCACGCTGGATCCGACGACCGTCGAGGCGCGGTCGTGAGCGTGATGATCCCGGCGGTGGACGATGGTACCCGGCAGGGGCCAACCTGCGGCGGCGCTCCGATCCTCGACCTTGCGCTCTGCCTGATCCTCTCGGTGACCGTTGTCGGCCTGCTGCTCCTCGCCCTGTGACAGGCACCTCGGTATGCCCGAACAGCCCGCGATGCCGCCCATGTGCCGAGTATTGATGTGCCGACCAACAAAATTCGCCGGGCCATTTGCCCGGCGCCGATTAAGATTGCTGACAGTCATCAATATTCGCGGTCATAGATCTTGACGATCTCGCCGCATTCGGTCGCAATGCAGGGCGTTCGGCTTCGCGACTCCGTCTGCCGGTCGGGATCTCCACGGCGCGCGGCTCAGGCAGTGGCCGGATGCCGCGTCGGTATGGCCACGCGGCGTCAGGAGGATCCCCGATGCAGGATCGGCCGTGAACGCTCCCAGGCTCAACCCCATCGCGGCGACGCTGCTCGCCCTCGGATTCGTCGTCGCCACGGCGACCGCGCAGGAGATCATGCTGCCCGGTCCATCCGGGCAGGGCGGCTTCCTGATACACGGCAATTTCTGCGGGCCGGGGAACCGCGGCCCGGGCTATCCGCCGATCGACGCGCTGGACCGTGCCTGCGCGCACCACGATGCCTGCTGGCCCGATCCCGCCTCGGGCCGGATGCCGACCTGCGGCTGCAACCGGCGCCTTCAGGTCGAAGCGGGTGCGGTCGCCCGAAACCCGCACGCGCCGGCCGAGATCCGGCAGACGGCGCGGTTCATTTCCGACTTCGCCACAACGCTGCCCTGCGCGGAGGCCTCCGCGCAGGTGCGCTGATTCGCGATGCCCCTAGGCGGCGTCGGCGGGGCTCGCCGCCGCCTTGGGGCCGCCCTTGGCGACACCGACCAGGGCCCCCCGCAGCACGCGCTCGCCGATGACGTAGCCGGTCTGCACGACCTGCACGACGGTGCCAGCCGGAACATCGGGGTTCGGCACCTCGAACATGGCTTGATGCCGGTTCGGATCGAACTTCTGGCCCTCCGGCTCGACCCGTTTCACCCCATGACGCTCCAGCGTCTTGGCCAAGTCGCGCTCGGTCAGCTCGATGCCGTCGATCAACCCCTTGAAGGCGCCGTCCGCCGCCGCCTTCGCGTCAGCCGGGACGCTCTCGAGGGCCCGGTGGATGTTGTCGGCCACGTTGAGCACGTCGCGGGCGAAGTTCGTGACCGCGTAGGCGCGGGCATCCGCGATTTCCCGTTCCGTGCGGCGACGCAGGTTCTCCATCTCGGCGAGCGTGCGCAGCGTCCGGTCCTTCAGCTCGTCGCGCTCGCCGGTCGGCCGGGTCAGGGCCTCGGCGACCGGATCGACGGATGTCGACTCGGGGCCCTTGCCGGGCGACGCGGTCTCCTGAGCCGCGCTGGCACCGGCTTCGACCGTGGTCTGGCGCTGGTTATCCTGGGACATGTCGTTGCTCGTCATCACGTTTCAGTCGTCGACAGGGATGGGTGAGGGGAATCGAATTCGGCGCTGATATCTGACCCGGAACGGCCGAAATCAACCCGCACGCTCATGCCTCACGCGGCGGTGGTGCGGCGACCAGGGCCTCCAGCCCCTCGGCCCTCAAGGCGGCCACGTCCCCGGCGAACACATCCAGCATCGCCTTGCGGATCGCCGCCTGCCGGTCGGGCTGCGTCACCCGGGTGCCTGTGAGGTCGGTGACGTAGAAGACGTCCACCGCGCGCTCGCCGAAGGTGGCGACATGCGCCGAGGTGATGTTGAGCGACAGCCGCCCGAAGGCCGTGGTCAGCTCGTAGAGCAGGCCGGGCCTGTCGAGGCCCGTTACCTCCACCACGGTCTCGCGGGAGGACAGGGCATTGTCGATCCCGACATCCGGCGGCACCAGGAAGGTCTTGGCTCGGGCGCTGGTCGGCGGGTGCTTGTCGGCCACGAGGTCGGCGATGCGGATCTCGCCCTTCAGGGAACGCTCGATCGCCGCCGTGATGCGCTTGCTCCGGCGCAACTCGTCCTCGTCGCGCTCGAAGGCCCGGGAGATGAAGATCGTGTCGAGGGCGAAGCCGTCCGTCGTCGTGAAGATCTGCGCGTCGACGATGTTGCTGCCCGCCGCCGCGCAGGCCCCCGTGATGATCGCGAGCAGGCGCGGATGATCGGGCGAGTAGATCGTGATCTCGGTCACCCCGCGGACGGGATCGAGGGCCACGTCGGTGGCGCTGGTGCGGCCCTCGCTGAGCACATCGCGCAGGAAGACCGCGTTCTTGAGCTGCCGGTTGCTGTCGACCTTCAGCCAGTAGGCCTGGCCGTGGCGCGCCGCGTAGGCGTCGAACTCCTCCGACGCCCAACCGGGCAGCTGCTCGCGCAGGCTCATCTGGACGAGGCGCACCCGGTCGGTGCGGGCGATTTCGGAATGGCCGCCCGAGAGGAACACCTCGGTCTCGTCATAGAGGGTGCGGACCAGGGTGCCCTTCCAGGCGGTCCAGACGCCGGGGCCGACCGCGCTGATGTCAGCCACCGTCAGGATGGTCAGGAGCTTCAGCCGCTCCAGGCTCTGCACCACCGAGGCGAAGCGCTCGATCGTCTTGCCGTCTGACAGGTCGCGGCTCTGCGCGGTCATCGACATGAGAAGGTGATGCTCGACCAGCCAGGCTACGGTCTCCGTCTCGGCCTCGCTCAGGCCGAAGCGCGGGCAGAGACGCGCGGCGATCGCTGCCCCGGCGATCGAATGGTCCTCGGGGCGACCCTTGGCGATGTCGTGGAGCAGGATCGCCACGTAGAGCGCCGTGCGGTTGTGGACCGTGTGGATCAGGCGCGAGACCAGCGGGTAGGCCTCCTCGGCGCGGCCCGACTCGATGGCCGCCAGGATGCCGACGGTGCGCAGCAGGTGCTCGTCCACCGTGAAGTGGTGGTACATGTTGAACTGCATCATCGCGACGATGCGGCCGAAATCCGGGATGAAGCGGCCGAGCACGCCGGCCTCGTTCATCTCGCGCAAAGCCTCCTCGGGCGCGTTGCGCGAGGTCAGGATGTCGATGAACAGCCGGTTGGCTTCCGCGTCCGACCGCAGGGTTGGGGTGATGAGGCGGCGCGACCGGTTCGCCAGCCGCTTGGCATCCGGATGGATCGCCAGATTGTGCCGGTCGGCCAGCCAGAACAGGCGGATCAGGTTGACCGGGTCGCGCTCGAACGCGTCCTCGGCGCGCAGGTTCACCCGGCCGTGGTCGATCCAGAAATCTTCCGCCTCGATGGCGGTGGCGCGGAACCGGTCGCGGAACCGGCCGATCCAGCGGTCGAGCACCGGCGTGCGCTTGGCGTGGCGTGCCTCCAGCTCGGCACACACGATGGCGGTGAGGTCGCCGACATCCTTGGCGACGCGGAAATAGGCCTTCATGAAGCGCTCGACCCCGGACAGGCCGCCGCGCGCCTCGTAACCGAAGCGCTCGGCGATCCGCGGCTGCAGGCCGAAGGACAGACGCTCCTCCGACCGCTTGGTGACGAAGTGCATGTGGCAGCGGACCCGCCACAGGAACTCGTCGCAGCGCTCGAACAGCGTGTATTCCTCTTGGGTGAAGAGTCCGGCGCCCACGAGCTCCATCTGATCGCGCACCCGGTAGGTGTACTTGGCGATCCAGAACAGCGTGTTCAGGTCGCGCAGGCCGCCCTTGCCGTCCTTGACGTTGGGCTCGACGAGGTAGCGCGAGGAGCCGGCTTTCGAGACCCGCGCGTCGCGCTCGCGCAGCTTCGCATCGACGAACTCGGCGGCGGAGCCGACCACCAGCTCCGCGTCGAAGCGCGTCACCAGCTCCTCGAACAGGACCCGCGTGCCGAACAGGTAGCGCGCCTCCAAGAGCGCGGTGCGGATCGTCATGTCCGCCTTCGCCTCGCGGAGGCATTCCTCCACGGAGCGCGTGGCGTGGCCGACCTTCAGCTTCAGGTCCCACAGGACGTAGAGCATCGCCTCGACGACGCTCTCCGACCACGCGGTCTGCTTGTAGGGCAGCAGGAACAGCAGATCGATGTCGGAACCCGGCGCCATTGTGCCTCGTCCGTAGCCGCCGGTGGCGACCACGGCGAGCTGCTCGCCAGTCGAGGGGTTGTCGTTGGGATAGAGCCGCCAGATCACGGCGTCGTAGATCGCCCGAACCACGGCGTCGGTCAGCGCCGACAGCGTCTGGGCGCAGTGAAGCCCGTTGCGATCCGTGAGCAGCTGCGCCTCGGCGGCGCGGTGGCCCTCTTCGATGACTCGACGCAGCTCGGGCACCAGGGCGGCGCGCAGCTTCGTCGGCTCGCGGGCTTCGCGGTCGAGATTTTCGAGAACCGTTTTGAGGGCGGGGACGGGATCGAACATGCCCCCCGTTAGCATGATATGCCTACGCCGCCAGCCGTGCGGTGATGCGCAGCGCATGGCCGCGCCGCGTCTCCCAAGGCCGTGTTCCGTCCTGATCGCGGGCTGCCGCAGCGCGAACGAGGGCCATCGCTACTCCGCCGCCGGCAGGTTCAGGGCCAGCAGACGTCCGGTGCGCGGGCGGGCGGCCGTGCCAGGGAGCGAGCCTTCGGCCCGCCGCCTCGCATCGGCGATCGCCGCGTGGACGCCGTCCACCGCCAGGATCAGCGCGCTCACCGTCCGGGAGTCGATGCTGCGTTCCCGGGCGTAACAGACGACGTCAGAGACGAGCCCATCGGTCTCGATCGCGATATCATCGAGCTCGGCCGCGCTGGTGGCGGCCCGCACCTCACGCATGATGTCGAGCAGGCGGTCGAGGACGATGTCGATGCGCTCCCGGCGCTTCCGGGCCAGCCGCTGACCGATCCAGGCGACGCCGGAGCCGATCGTGCCGCCGAAGAAGGCGAGCAGGTAGATGTAGTCCTCGTAGCGATCGAGGAAGGTCTGTTGCTCGCGCTCGAAATAGTCGACGGCGCCGGGGTGGTTCGGCAAGCGTGCTGACGTTGCCGCGACCGTGGTGTCGAAATCCGGTGCTTTCATCAGTTTCGCGGCCGGGGCTGCGGCGGCGAGCCGCGAGCGCCACTCGAACAGGTGCTGCGTCGCCGAGGCGATGGCGACCCGGCTGACGCCGCCCCGAGCCATCAGGCGGTAGGAGGCGCCCACGGTGCGGACCTCCTCATCCGGACGCTTCGGGCGGCCCCCAAAGGTCCCGGCCGGGATCGTCACCGCCTGCAATTCGGGGAAGCGCTGCAGGATCGCGTCCCCGTCCGGGATCGACACGAACCCGATCTTGCGGTCGGGCGAGCCCAACTCGATGGCGCGCACGACGGCCCCCGTGATCTTCGAGGCTGGGCTCGCGATCACAGCAACCGCGTCAACGCGTTTTTCCGCAAGCGCCGCCGTGACCTCGCCGATCTTCAACGGCACCACCTGCACGTGGCCCGCAGCGATCTCGGTCTCGGCCGCATGGTCGCCCTCTGCCGGATCCGCGATCGGGGGACTGTCCGGCAGGAGGTCGTAGAAGGAGAGCAGGTTCGTCAGGAACGGCAGGTCGGCGCCGTGGCGTACGACAATGCCGAGACGCTTGCGTGCGAGCGCCGGCACGTCGTCGATGTCGGCTCCCTCGGGCGCCGCGATCACCAGGGCCTCGTCGTGCAGGATCGCCAGCGTCAGGCCGTTCTCGGGCAGGAACACGTCCGGACGCACCACCGCGAGGTCGGCGCGGTTTCGCTGAAGCGCCAGGGCGCTGTCGCGGACGTCGCCGTAGCGCACGACCTTGAGGCGGACATCCTCGCGGCTTCGGTCAAGGGCGTTGGCATAGGCCTCGATCAGCGCGGCTTCGGCCCCGTCCTGCGGGCCGACCGCCACCGTGAGGGTGGTCGGGCGCGACAGATAGACGATGCCGGCCGCGACGGCGGCCAGCCCGAGGGCGACCAGAACGAGGAGCCACTCGCGACGCATCAGGATCGTCGCCGCGGCGCGCAGGCGTCGCCGCCACGGGCCGTGGGTGAGATCGGGCGAAGGACTTTGCTCCGGACCATGGCCGAGCCTGTCGCGTTGCGCGCGTTCCATCCCCAAATCATGGAACGCAAACCTGTCGAGATCGTGAAGAACCGGTGAAACCACCAAACGTTGCAGAGCCCGGATCAGCAGCCCGGGATGCGGGAAAAGACCGCGATGCGGAGCGGCGGCCGCCCGGTCCAGTCAGCCCGGCTTGGCTGCAGCGGGTCGCGCTCTACTATCTGGAACGCTACAGCGCCTCGACCGAGATGCTGCGGCGGACCCTGGCACGGCGGGTCGACAAGCGGGCACGGCTGCGGGGCGAGGATCCCTCCGCTTTCGCCGACATGATCGCCGCCACTGTGGCGCGGGCGGTCTCGGCTGGGCTCGTCGACGATGCCCGCTTTGCCGATGCCCGGCTTGCCACGCTGCGCCGGCGCGGCACGTCGAGCCGGGGTGCTGCGGCGAAGCTCGCCGCCAAGGGAGTGCCCCGCGACGTGGTCGAGGCCACGATGCGGGCCGAGCGCGAGGCGATCCCCGAAGCGGAAGCCGCCGATATCGAGCTGCAGGCGGCCCGCGCCTATGCCAAGCGGCGACGCCTCGGCACGCATCGCCGGTCCGACACGCGGGCGCTCCACCGCGACCGCGACCTCGGAGCCCTGGCCCGGGCCGGCTTTTCCTACGACCTCGCCCGCCGCGTGGTCGATGCGGACCCCGACGAGATGGAATGAAACATCGCGGCAGAGCTATCGGCGGGGTGCGGCATCGCGGACGGGGGCCGGGCGCGGGGCGGCCTTGCCTCTTTAGGCCTCTCGTTCATTGTCTGTTCGATGGATGAGACTCTGGCCAAGAAACTGCGCATCCTCGCGGATGCCGCCAAGTACGACGCGTCCTGCGCCTCCTCGGCGGCGCCGAAGCGCGCGGCCGGTAAGGACGGGTTGGGCTCTACCACCGGGGCCGGCATCTGCCACGCCTACACGCCGGACGGGCGCTGCGTCTCGCTGCTGAAGATCCTGCTGACCAACTGGTGCTTGTTCGATTGCGCCTATTGCATCAACCGGCGCTCCTCGAACGTCCGACGGGCGAAGTTCACCGTTGAGGAGGTCGTGAACCTCACGCTGAATTTCTACCGGCGCAACTACATCGAAGGCCTGTTCCTGTCGTCCGGCATCATCAAGTCGCCGGACCACACGATGGAGCTTCTGACCCGGGTGGCGAAGTCGCTTCGGCGCGACCATGGATTTGCCGGCTACATCCATCTGAAGTCGATCCCGGAGGCGAGCCCCTGGCTGATCGAGGAGGCCGGCCTCTATGCCGACCGGCTCTCGATCAATGTCGAGCTGCCGACCGAGGCGAGCCTGGAGCGGCTAGCCCCCGAGAAGGATGGCGCCGCGATCCAGAACGCGATGGCGCAGATCGGCGAGCGCATCGTCGAGGCCAAGGCCGAGAAGCGGCGCTTCTCGCCGGCCGGGCACTCGACCCAGGTGATCGTCGGCGCCGACGCCACCACCGACGAGGCCCTGATCCGCAAGAGCGCGCATCTCTACGGCAGCGTCGGGCTGAAGCGGGTCTATTACTCGGCTTTCAGCCCGATCCCGGACGGGTCGGCGATCCTGCCGCCGAAGCCGCCACCGCTCCAGCGGGAGCACCGTCTGTACCAGGCCGACTGGCTGCTGCGGTATTACGAATTCACCCCAGATGAGGTCGCCGACGCCTCCGAAGGGGGTATGCTCGCCCTCGATATCGACCCGAAGCTCGCCTGGGCGCTCAAGCACCGCGAGAAGTTTCCCGTGGACGTGAACAAGGCGGACCGGGAGTGGCTCCTGCGTGTACCGGGCCTCGGGGCCAAGGCCGTAGACAAGATCATCAAGGCGCGCCGCCATGCGACCCTGCGCCTCGACGATGTCGCTCGGCTGACCTCCGGGCTGAAGCGCGCCCGCCCGTTCCTGATCGCAGCCGACCATCGCCCGGTCGGGCTCACCGACCGCCTCGACCTGCGCGAACGCCTCGTCGAGCCGGTCCGGCAGCTGAGCCTGTTCTGATGAGCGGCCTCCGTGCATTCCCTCCCCCCTCTGCGGGGGAGGGTGGCCCGCGAAGCGGGTCGGGAGAGGGGAGCGACGGTGCCGTACAGGGCGCGGCGGGAGATTTATCCACCAACGTCGCGCTGCCCCTCTCCCGACCCTCGCTGACGCGAGGCCCACCCTCCCCCGCAGAGGGGGGAGGGAATGCGCGCCGACTGCAGAGTATTCTTCTGCGTCCGGGCGCCGATCTCGCGGGCTTCCGCGATGCCGCGCGCCGGCTCGTGGCGCTGAGCGTGCCGCCCGAGGCGATCACGTGGTCGGTGACGGAGTCGCCCGGCCTGTTCGGTGCCGAGCCGGTTCAGGCTGAAAGCGCGCCGCTCGCCCTGCCCAGAGCAGTCGCCAGCCTGATCCCCCAGGTGATCCCGCATCGCGATCCCGAGCGCTACGGCCTGCTCTACGCCCTGATCTGGCGGGTCTGCCACGGCGAGCGGCATTTGATGGAGGTCGGCAGCGATCCCCTGGTCCACCGCCTGCACCGGATGGCGAAGGCGATCGGGCGCGACCTGCACAAGATGCACGCCTTCCTGCGCTTCCGCCGCGCCGAGGATTCGGGCGGCGAGCATTTCGTGGCCTGGTTCGAGCCCGATCACCACATCCTGGAGGCGGCCGCGCCGTTCTTCGTCGCCCGCTTCCGCGGCATGCGCTGGTCGATCCTGACCCCCGACGGGTCGGCGCATTGGGATACCGACACCCTGACCTACGGGCCGCCGGGAGACCGGGCGGCTTTGCCCGAGGGCGACGGCTTCGAGGCCGGCTGGCAGACCTATTACGAGAGCACCTTCAACCCGGCCCGAACCAATCTGAAGGCCATGCGGGCGGAGATGCCCAAAAAATACTGGCGCAACATGCCCGAGACCGCCGCGATCCCCGCCGCCGCCCGGGCGGCGGCCGGACGGACCGAAGCCATGATCGAGAGGGAGCCGACCTTGCCCACACGCCGCGAACCCGCCCGCGCCGTCGCAGCCATGGCCGACCAGGACCCGAAGACCCTCGACGCGTTGAACGCGATCATCAAGCGGACCGAGCCGCTGGTGCCGGGCGCCACGCAGGCGGTCCTCGGCGAGGGGCCGGTCGGTGCCACCATCGCCTTCGTCGGCGAGCAACCGGGCGACCAGGAAGACCGGCAGGGCCGGCCTTTCGTGGGGCCCGCGGGGCAGCTACTCTCGCGAGCCATGACGGAGGCCGGGGTCGATCGCGGCGCAAGCTACCTCACGAACGCGGTGAAGCATTTCAAGTTCGAGGAGCGGGGCAAGCGTCGCATCCACCAGAAGCCCACGGCCGGCGAAGTCAGCCACTATCGCTGGTGGCTCGACCGGGAGCTCGACTTCGTGGCCCCGAAACTGGTGGTCGCGCTGGGCGCCACAGCGGTGCTGGCGCTGACCGGCAAGGCGGTCCCGATCACCCGGGCGCGCGGCCCGTTCCGGTTCGACCGGCTCGACAACCGCTTCCAGGGCTTCATCACCGTCCACCCGTCCTACCTGCTGCGCCTGCCCGACGAGGCGAAGGCGGAGGCCTACGCGGCCTTCGTGGACGACCTGCGCCGGGTGGCGGAGCTCGGGCGCGAACTGGCTGCCTGATCGGCATCCGGTTGAGAATTGCGCGCTCTCTTTTTGGCGCTGGCGGGGTGTTCAGTGCGGGAGCGTTCCGCATTAGCGTGATCGGATGGACAGTCAGGCCGCCCTTGCGATCTTGCGCGCCAATGAGGCCGAGCTGCGCCGCCGCGGCGTCCGGCATGCGGCCCTGTTCGGCTCCGTCGCCCGCGGCGAGGCCCGGGCCGACAGCGATCTCGACGTGATGATCGAGATCGACGCCCCTGTGGTGGGCGGCGTCTACGGGTATGTCGGGCTGTGCCGCTTCATCGGCGACCTGTTCCCGATCCGCGTCGATGTCGCCAATCGCGCGAGCTTGAAGGACCGGATCCCGGAGCGGGCCGAGCGCGATGCCCTTGTTGCCTTCTGAGCGCGACCGCGCCGCCTGCTCGGATATCGTCGCTAACGCACAGCGGGCCGTCGCCTTCGTGGCTGGGTTCACGTTTCCAACCTTCGCGGCTGACGAGCGGACCCACTATGCCGTCGTGCGCTGCCTGGAGATCATCTCGGAAGCGAGCCGCCGGCTGAGCGCTGCCGCGAAGGCCCGACTCCCGATGTGCCGTGGCGACTGATCGCGGGGGCGGGCAACGTCTACCGGCACGGCTACGACAGCGTGACCCTGGACATCGTCTGGCTCACCGTCCACGACGAATTGCCCGTTCTCGTCGCGGCCTGCCGTGCCGAGGTCGACCGCGTGCCCGAGCCCTGATCGCCCCGAGACGCCTGCGCCCATGACCGTCGAGACCGCCGCTGCAAGTCCCAAGAAGGTCGGCCCGGGCGATCAGGTGATCCTGGTCGACGGCTCCTCGTTCATCTTCCGGGCCTATTTCCAGTCGATCAACCAGGACCAGAAGTACAATTCGCGTCCCTCGGACGGGCTGCCCACCGGCGCCGTGCGGCTGTTCTGCACGAAGATCGCCCAGTTCATCCAGGAGGGCGCGGCCGGCATCATGCCGACCCATCTCGGCATCATCTTCGACAAGTCCGAGGGCTCGTTCCGCAAGGAGATGTTCCCGGACTACAAGGGCCATCGCCCCGACGCGCCGGACGACCTCAAGCGCCAGATGCCGCTGATGCGCGACGCCGTGCGGGCCTTCGGCCTGCACGCGGTGGAGCTGGTGCGCTACGAGGCGGACGACCTGATCGCCACCTACACGCGGCAGGCGGAGGCAAGGGGCGCGGGCGTCATCATCGTCTCGTCCGACAAGGACCTGATGCAGCTCGTCGGGCCGCTTGTGCGGTTCTACGACTTCGAATCCGGCGCCAAGGGCAAGGCCGGCTACCGGCCCGAGCGCAATCTCGATGTCGAGGCGATCATCGCCAAGTGGGAGGGGCTGCAGCCCAACCAGATCGGCGACGCGCTGGCGCTGATCGGCGACACCTCCGACAACGTCCCGGGTGTGCCCGGCATCGGCCTGAAGACCGCCGCGGCGCTCATCAAGGAGTTCGGCAGCCTCGAGGCGCTGCTGGAGCGGGCCGGCGAGATCAAGCAGCCCAAGCGCCGGGAGACCCTGCTGGCCAATGTCGAGCAGGCCAAGCTGTCGCGCAAGCTGGTGGCCCTGGTGGAGGACGTGCCGGTCCCGGTCGACCTGGATGACCTGCGCGTCCCCGAGCCCGACCCGCAAAAGCTCGTCGGCTTCCTCAAGGCGATGGAGTTCAACACCCTGACGCGCCGCATCGCCCAGATGCTGCATGTCGACCCCGAGGCGGTGAAGCCGGATCCATCGCTGCTGCCGGGCGCGAAGTCCCAAGGCGCCGGCGGCAGCGACGCGGTGCCGTTCTTCGGCGATTCCGTGCCGCCGGACCCGGAGACCGCGGCGGCGGGGGCCGAGCGGCCGCCGGGCGCCGCCCCGCCCGAGGGGGGCGAGGTCGATCCCTTCGCCGATCTCGACCTGCCGGACGCGCCGGCCAAGCCCCGGGCGCCGATCGAGGCGACGCCGGGCAACGTGGTGGCCGCCCGGGCCGCGGAAGCTGTCGCGCCGTTCGATACGGCCGCTTACGAGACCGTCGCGTCCCTGGAGCAGCTCGACGCCTGGATCGCCGAGGCCGAGGAGGCCGGTGTGGTCGCGGTCGATACCGAGACCGACGCGCTCGACGCCCACAAGGCCGGGCTCGTCGGCGTCTCACTGGCCACCGCCACCGGCCGGGCCTGCTACATCCCGCTGGCCCATATCCAGGCCGCGAAGGTGCAGGCCGATTCCACCGACCTGTTCGGCGAGGGCGCGGCGGCCTCCGATGTGGCCGAGCCGGTGCCCGGCCAGATCCCGCTCAAGGATGCCATTGCCCGGCTGAAGCCGCTCCTCGAGAACCCGGGGGTGCTGAAGGTCGGCCAGAACCTGAAATACGATTGGGTCGTGCTCGCCCGCTACGGCATCGAGATCGCGCCGTTCGACGACACGATGCTGATTTCCTACGTGCTCGATGCCGGCAAGGGCGGCCACGGTATGGACGAACTGGCCCGGCGCCATCTCGGCCACCAGCCGATCACGTTCTCCGATGTCGCCGGCACCGGCCGCAATAAGGTCAGCTTCGACCGGGTGGCGATCGACAAGGCCACGGCCTACGCGGCCGAGGATGCGGACGTGACCCTGCGCCTGTGGCGGATGATGAAGCCGCGCCTCGTCGCCGAGCATCGGGTCGCCGTCTATGAGACCCTGGAGCGGCCACTCCTGCCAGTGATCGCCCGCATGGAGCAGCGCGGCATCCGGGTCGACCGCGAAATGCTGAGCCGGCTCTCGGGCGATTTCTCGCAGATCCTGGTCCGCCTGGAGGAGGAGATCCAGGAGGATGCCGGCGAGAAATTTTCGGTGGGCTCGCCTAAGCAGATCGGCGACATTCTGTTCGGGAAGATGGGCCTGCCGGGGGCGAAGAAGACGCCCTCCGGCCAGTGGGCGACGCCCGCGACCCTGCTCGAAGAACTGGCCCAGGCCGGGCATGAACTGCCGAAAAAGATCCTGGAGTGGCGCCAGCTCTCGAAGCTGAAATCCACCTACACGGATTCACTCCAGACCCATGCCGACCGGGAGACCGCCCGGGTCCACACCTCGTTCTCGTTGGCGGCGACGACCACGGGGCGCCTGTCCTCTTCAGAGCCGAACCTGCAAAACATCCCGATCCGCACCGAGGAGGGGCGTCGCATCCGGCGCGCCTTCGTGGCTGCGCCGGGCAACCGGCTGATCTCGGCGGATTACTCGCAGATCGAGTTGCGGCTGCTGGCCCACATGGCCGACATCCCGGAGCTGCGCAAAGCGTTCGAGGACGGGATCGACATCCACGCGGCGACCGCCGCGTCGATGTTCGGCGTGCCGCTCAAGGACATGACGCCCGATCTGCGGCGCCGGGCCAAGACGATCAATTTCGGCATCATCTACGGCATCTCGGCCTTTGGTCTGGCCGACCGGCTCGGTATCGGCCGGGAAGAGGCCTCGGCGTTCATCAAGCAGTATTTCGAGCAGTTCCCGGGCATCCGCGACTACATCGACACCACCAAGAAGATCTGCCGGGACAAGGGCTACGTCACGACCCTGTTCGGCCGGGTCTGCCACTACCCGCAGATCCGCTCCAACAACCCCTCCGAGCGCGCCAGCGTCGAGCGACAGGCGATCAACGCCCCGATCCAGGGCTCGGCCGCCGACATCATCCGCCGGGCCATGACCCGGATCGAGGGGGCGCTCACCGCCAAGAAGCTCAAGGTCAGCATGCTGCTGCAGGTCCACGACGAGCTGGTCTTCGAGGCCGCCGAGGACGAGGTCGACCGGGCGATCCCGATCATCCGCGGCGTGATGGAGGAGGCGCCGGCGCCGGCTCTGACGCTCCGGGTGCCGCTGGTGGTGGAGGCCAACGCGGCGGGGAATTGGCAGGAGGCGCACTGACGGCGTCCGTTGGCCTACGCCCGGCCGTCTGACTGCCGTCCTGCGACGGCGATGGCGGTGACGCCCGGGATCGCAGGACATCGCTGATGAAGGCGTCCTTGGCGGCGCGATAGAGCGTCATCGGGTGATCGTGGTGAGCGCGCTTCAGGGTATTGTAGCGGTCCACCAGTTCGGGATCGGCGCGCAGGTTCGCAGCGAAACGGTGGAAAACATCGATGGGGCCGTCTTTGACGGTCAGCTGGATCCCGAGATGCGGCGTCCGGCCGGCATCCTCGAACGCCGCGAAGCTATCGGTGCGGACTGACCCCTCGTTGCGTGTGAAGCGTGCCGCGAGGCAACGTTCAGCCGCAGCGAAATCCGCGCCCTCGACCCGCACGACGATATCGAGATCCCCCTTGGTCAAGCAGCCCGGTATGGCCGTGGCGCCGACGTGCAGGATTTCCGCCGCGGGCGGCAGGATCGGCATGAGTGCGCGCCGGACCACCGCGAATAATTGGTCCGCAGCCGCGTGGGCCGCGTCATTGTCTTCGGTCAGATGGAAGTGCTGAGCGTGGATCATGTCCGTCAATCTTCAATTTACGCCTAGCAGCCTTGGAAGTACGGTCGAAGACGGTCATACGCGGCATCACCCATGATGCAGATCACCATCACCCCGTGACCGATCCCCTGGCCTTCCTCTCCGGCGGCGGCGAGGCCGCGCGGATGATCCGTGCGCGCGACTGGTCCAACCATCCGCTCGGCCCCCCAAAAGCCTGGCCGCCGGAGTTCCGCTCCGCCCTGTCGCTGGTGCTCAACTCGCCGGAATCGATGATCCTGGCCTGGGGGCCGGATCTCCATTTCTTCTTCAACGACACGTACTTCCCCCTGCTCGGGCCGCGGTTGCCCTGGGCTATGGGCGCGCGGTTCGACGAAGTCTGGGCCGATGGCTGGGTGCAGGCCAAGCCGATCATCGAGGCCGCCATGGACGGCCGGCCCGAGCGATTCATCGACCTGCCGTGGCGGCTCGACACCGATCGGGGCGCGCAGGACACGTGGTGGACCTTCTCGTATTCGCGGGTGCTCGATGCGGACGGCAAGGTCGCGGGCCTGTTCATCCTGACCAACGAGACCACCGGCCGGGTGCTGGCCGATGCCGCCCTCACGGAGAGCCAGGCCCGGCTGGAGACCGCGCTGACGGAGCTGCGCGACCTCAACGCTTCCCTGGCCCGGCAGGTCGAGGAGCGCACCGCCGACCGCAACGCCCTGTGGACGCTCTCCTCGGACATGATGCTGCGCTGCCTGTTCGACGGGACGATGACCGCCGTGAACCCGGCCTGGACGGAGGTTCTGGGCTGGCGTGCCGATGAACTCGTCGGCACCAACCTGATCAGCTTCGTCCATCCCGATGATCTCGACCGCACCATCGAGGGGGCCAAGCTGCTGGCACAGGGGCACAGCCACACGCGGTTCGACAACCGCTACCGCCACCGGGACGGCAGCTACCGCTGGATCACCTGGGCGGCTCGGCCCGGAGAGGGTGTCATCAACGCGGTGGGGCGCGACTTCACCGCCGAGCGCGAGCGCGCCGACGCCCTGGCGGCCGCCGAGGAGGCCCTGCGCCAGTCGCAGAAGATGGAGGCCGTCGGCCAGCTCACGGGCGGCATCGCCCACGACTTCAACAACCTGCTCGCCGGCATCTCGGGCTCGCTCGAGCTGATCCAAACCCGGCTGGCCCAGGGCCGGGTCATGGATGTCGACCGCTACATCAATGCCGCCCAGGGCGCCTCGAAGCGCGCCGCCGCGCTGACCCATCGGCTGCTCGCCTTCTCCCGCCGGCAGACCCTCGACCCGAAACCCACCGACGTGAACCGGCTGGTGGCCGGCCTGGAGGAGCTGATCCGGCGCACGGTCGGCCCCGCCGTGACGGTCGAGGTGGCGGCCGCCCCGGACCTCTGGCCGGCCCTGGTCGACCCACCGCAGCTCGAGAACGCCCTGCTCAATCTGTGCATCAACGCCCGGGATGCGATGCCTGAGGGCGGCCGAATCACGATCGAGACCGCCAACACCCGGCTCGACGCGCGTGAAGCTCGGCGCAAGGACATGCCGGCGGGGCAGTATCTCGTGCTGCGCGTCACCGATACCGGTACCGGCATGGCGCCGGAGATCGTCGGCAAGGTGTTCGAGCCGTTCTTCACCACGAAGCCGATCGGCCAGGGCACCGGCCTCGGCCTGTCGATGATCTACGGCTTCGCCCAGCAATCGGGCGGCCAGGTCCGGATCCTCTCCGAGGTCGGCCGGGGGACCGCCGTTTGCCTCTACCTGCCCCGCCACCGCGGCAGCGCGGTTGAGGAAGATCCGCACACCGCGGTCGGGGCGCCGGCCCGGGCGGCGCCGGGGGAGACCGTGCTGGTGGTCGACGACGAGCCGACCGTGCGCATGCTGGTCACCGAGGTGCTGGAGGATCTGGGCTACACGGCGATCGAGGCGGCCGACAGCGTCGCCGGCCTCAAGGTGCTGCAATCCGACGTGCGCATCGATCTGCTGGTGAGCGATGTCGGGCTGCCCGGCGGCATGAACGGACGCCAGATGGCCGAGGCTGGCCGGGCCACGCGCCCCGGCCTCAAGGTGCTGTTCATCACTGGCTACGCCGAGAACGCGGTGCTCGGCAACGGCCAGCTCGACCCCGGCATGCAGGTGATCACCAAGCCGTTCGTCGTCGAGGTGCTGGGGGCGCGCATCCGCGAGATGATCGGGACGGCTTGACCGCGCGGCCGGTCCGGGCCTGAACAGAGCGAAAGACACCAACCGGGAGGACAGGATGCGGGCGCTGCTGTGCACGAGGCTCGACGGGCCGGAGCACCTGGAGATCGTGGAAATCCCCGATCCGGTGCCGGGCCCGGGGCAAGCCGTGGTGCGGATCCGGCTCGCCGCCCTGAACTTCTTCGACACGCTGATCGTAGCCGGCAGCTACCAGGTGAAGCCGCCGCTGCCGTTCTCGCCGGGGGGTGAGGGCATCGGCGTGGTCGAGGCGCTGGGGGAGGGGGCCTCGGGCGTCGCCGTGGGCGACCGCGTGATCGTCCATGCCGGCCACGGCTGCTGCGCCGAGCTGATCGCCGTCGATGCCGGCAAGCTCACGGCGGTGCCGAAGGCGGTGCCGGACGCGCAGGCCGCGGGGCTCACCATCACGTACGGCACCTCGCTGCACGCGCTGGCCAACCGGGCGCGTATCCAGCCGGGCGAGTGGCTTGCGGTGCTGGGCGCCTCCGGGGGCGTCGGCCTCGCCGCGGTGGAACTCGGCCGGCTGATGGGGGCCCGGGTGATCGCCTGCGCCTCCTCGGAGGAGAAACTCGCGGTCGCTCGCGCCCACGGCGCCGAAGCCACCCTGGTCTACGACCCCACGACCCTGAAGGACGAGTTGCGCCGGATCAGCGGCGGCAGCACCAACGTGGTCTACGATGCGGTCGGCGGCGACTACGCCGAGCCGGCCCTGCGGGCCCTGGCCTGGCGCGGCCGCTACCTCGTCATCGGCTTCGCGGCCGGCGGCATCCCGCGCTTGCCGCTCAACCTGATGCTCCTGAAGGAGCTGGATGTGCAGGGCGTCCACTGGGGCGCCTTTCTGGAGCGCGAGCCGGAGACGCACCGGGCCGACCAGCGCCGGCTGCTGGCCTGGGTCGCCGAGGGCAAGCTCACCGCGCAGGTCCACGGCACCTATTCGCTCGCCGATTTCCCGGAGGCGTTCGGCCTGCTGACCCGCAGGGCGGCGGTGGGTAAGGTGCTTCTTCAGCCGTGATCCGGCAGGCCGCCGTTGAGAATGCTTCTGCGACTGCCAACCGGGTAGAGGGGCTGAGCGGCTTCGCGCGGCGCGTCAGAGCAGGCCGCGCTCCTTGGCCAGGCCGATGAGGTCGGCTTGGGGGCGTGCGCCGATATGCCGGATCACCTCGGCGGCCGCGAGGGTACCCAGGCGGGCGCTGGCGACGTTGTCGAGGCCGCGGGCATGGCCGGCGAGGAACCCGGCGGCGAACAGGTCGCCGGCCCCGGTCGTGTCCAGCACCTCGCGCACCGGGCTCGCCTCGACGGACCGGACCTCGCCGCCCTGCACCACCAGGGCGCCCTCCGACGAGCGGGTCACCAGGCCGAGCAGGTGCCGGCCGCGGGCGTTGCGCTCGTCGCGCAGGGCGGCCACGGCAGCCTCGGGATCGTCGGTCTGGTAGAGGCTCTGGAGCTCGCCGATATTAGCGAACAGGATATCGATGCTGCCGTCGCGCACCAGCCCCAGGAATTCGTCCCGGTAGCGGCCGACGCAGAACGCGTCCGACAGGGTCAGCGCCACCGCGTTGCCGGCCTGATGGGCGATCTGGACCGCCTTGCGGAACGCGTCCTTGGCGGCGGGCGGGTCCCACAGGTAGCCTTCGAGGTAGACCACCCGGGCCGAGGTGACGAGCGCCCGGTCCACGTCCTCGGGCTTCAGCCCCTGGCAGGCGCCGAGATAGGTGCTCATCGTGCGCTCGCCGTCCGGGGTCACCAGCACGAAGCAGCGGGCCGTGGCCGGCCCCTCGCTCGCCGGCGGCACCGTGAAGCCGACGCCCGTGGCCTTGAGGTCGTGGCCGAACAGGCCGCCCAGTTCGTCGTTCCGGACCTTGCCGATGAAGCCGGTCTGGGCGCCGAGCAGGGCCGCGCCCACCGCGGTGTTGGCCCCCGAGCCGCCCGAGACGATCGTGGCCGGGCCCATCGCGGCGAACAGCGTCTCCGCCCGCTCCTCGTCGATCAGCTGCATCGCGCCCTTGGTGACGCCCTGGGCGGCGAGGAAAGCGTCGTCCGTGCGGGCGATCACGTCGACGATGGCGTTGCCGAGCACGAGGAGATCGAGGGGTGTGGTCATCCGGGCGTCCTGATTCGCGTTTGCGCCGCTGTGACATCCACCTCGGATCGGATCAAGCCGCGGGCTCTGCGGGGGGCGGGAGATCGGCGAACAGCTCGGCCACGGACAGGCTCATTCCGGGCGGGGTCAGGTCGAGGGTGCGCTCGGTGTGACCATGAGCGGAGGCTAACACGATTCGACCGCGCGCGGAGCGTGTCTTACCCCGCGATCTTCTCCAGAGCCACGTCGCGGGTACGCGGTCCGAGAAGCCCGACCAGCGACCCGGCCGCCAGCATCGCCGCGGAGATGAACAGGAACACCCCTTGGGTGCCGGCCTCGCGCAGCACGAAGGCGATGACGAACCCCGTGAAGATCGCCGAGAAGCGGCTCCACGAATACACGAAGCCGACCGCGCGGGCCCGGATTCCGGTGGGGAACAGCTCGGCCTGATAGGCGTGGAAGCTGTAGGACATCACGTTGGAGGCGAGCGTCAGGCCGATCCCGAGCGCGACGATCACCGACACGTCCCGGGTCTGCGCGAAGGCCAGCCCGCAGGCGATGTAGACCAGCGCGGCGGCGACGATGACATGCTTGCGCTCGAACCGGTCGGCGATGGCGAGCCCGATCAGCGGTCCCACTGGGGCTGCCAGCGCGATCAGCGCCGTGTAGGCGAGGCTCGACGTGATGGTGATGCCCTGGGCCACCAGCAGGGTCGGCACCCAGTTGGCGAAGCCGTAGAAGCCCACCGTCTGGAACACGTTGAAGCCCGCCATCATCAGCGCCCGGCGCCGATAGGGCGGCACCCAGAGATCGCCGAACGCGCCGCGCCGCTGCACGGACTCCGGAGCGGCTGGCGTCGGCAGGGGGCGGCCGTACTCGGCGGCGACTTGGCCCTCGAGGCGCTGCAGAACCGCGTCGGCCTCCGCGAGCCGCCCGCGCTCGACCAGCCAGCGCGGACTCTCCGGCAGGCCGGCGCGCAGCCACCAGACCCCGATCGCCGCAACGGCGCCGATCAGCACCACCCAGCGCCAGCCGTCGATCCCCAGCGGCGCCGTCGGGATCAGCAGGTAGGACAGGAAGGCCACCACCGGCACGGCGGTAAAGCCGATGCCCTGGCACAGGGCGAAGGCGCGGCCGCGGATTGCCTTCGGCACCAATTCCGAGAGGTAGCTGCCGATGGTCACCATCTCGAGGCCGAGACCGATCCCGGCGATCAGCCGCCAGAGGTTCAGCCCGAACGCCTCGGTCTGGCAGGCCATCACGACGTTGGCGGCCGTGTAGGACAGGAGCGACCACGTGAAGATCGCCCGGCGGCCGAACCGGTCGGCGAGCCAGCCGCAGACCAGGGTGCCGATGAACAGCCCGGTGAACAGGGCCGCCACGAAGCTCGCCACGCCGCTGGCCCCGAACAGCCCGGGGGTCGTCGGCGTGAGGATCCCGGCCTTCACGAGGCCGGGGGCGACGTACCCGGTGAACAGCAGGTCGTAGAGTTCGAAGAAGAAGCCGAGGCCGAGCAGAGCCACGAAGCGCCAGACCGTGCGCGTTGGCGGCAGCCGGTCGAGGCGGGCCAGGATGGCGCCGCGCTCCAGGGCGGGTCCGTCAGGCTGCGCGATCCGTGTCGTCGCCATCCGCCCGCGCCTCCAGTACCCAGCCTTGTCACTTATGCGCTCGCCACTGCCTTGGAACTGTCACGCCTGCAAGGGTTCGTTGGTGCGCTTTCGTCGTAACCGCCCGCGAGTCGGGCCAGGATCCGCTGGCGAAGATGGTTCCTTATATGGTACCATTGGGATGAGGATCCGGGAATTCATCGATGAGCGTGGGCGGAGCCCCTTCGCCGAATGGTTCGACGCTCTGGACGCTCAGGCTGCTGCCAAGGTGACGGTCGCTCTCATGCGGATGGAACAGGGAAATCTGTCCAACACCAAATCGGTGGGCGGTGGGGTCGAGGAGTGCAGAATCGTCTGGGGACCGGGATACCGCCTCTACTTCGGACGGGACGGAGACACCCTGATCCTCCTGCTCTGCGGTGGAACCAGGCATCGGCAGCAGGACGATATCGGTGACGCCCGTGCACATTGGGCTGCATACAAACGGCTCAAGAAGGAGGGATGATGGCCCTGACGCGCAGCTTCAAGGAGACGGTGAAAGCCCGAGCCGAGCGCGATCCTGCCTTCCGTGCCGCACTCCTGACGGAGGCGGTCGAACTTTTCCTGGCGGGGGAGGTGGAAACGGGGAAGGCGCTTCTGCGTGACTGCGTCAATGCCACCGTCGGGTTCGAGCGCTTGGCGCAGGAGACGGGTTCGACCTCGAAGAGCCTGATGCGCATGCTCGGCCCGTCTGGCAACCCGACCGCCAGCAACCTGTTCGCGATCCTGCGCAGCGTCCAGAAGGCCGTGGGCGTGGATCTCGCGGTGACGGTGGCGCGCTGAGCCAGGGCGCTCCTCAGGCCCCGAACACCGACCAGCCCATGCGCTGGGTCAGGCGCTCCAATGCGACGCGGCCGAGATGGGAATTGCCTGCGGCGTCGAGGCCCGGCGACCAGACCGCGATCGAAGCCTTGCCCGGCGCCACCGCGAGGATGCTGCCGCCGACGCCGCTCTTGCCCGGCAGGCCGACCCGGTAGGCGAACTCGCCCGAGCCGTCGTAGTGGCCGCAGGTCAGCATGATGGCGTTGATGCGGCGCGCCCGCTCGGCCGATACGACGTTGTGACCGGTCGACGGGTTGCGGCCGTTATGGGCCAGGAACCGGCCCGCCATGGCCAGCTGCCGGCAGGTCATCGCGATGGCGCAGTGGTGGAAGTAGACGCCGAGCGTGTAGTCCACCGGGTTCTCGATAACGCCGAAGGACTTCATGTAGTTGGCGAGCGCGGTGTTGCGGAAGCCCGTGCGCTTCTCCGAGGCCGCCACCCGCTCGTCGATGGTGATGGTCGGATCCTGGGCCAGGAACTGCATGAACCGCAGGATCTCGCCCAGCGCCTCCCGGGGCTCGTGGCCGGAGAGGATCACGTCGGTCACCGCGATGGCCCCGGCATTGATGAACGGGTTGCGCGGCACCCCGCGCTCGCGCTCCAGCTGCACGATGGAATTGAACGGGTTGCCCGATGGCTCCCGCCCGACCCGCTTCCACAGTCGGTCGCCGACCATGCCGAGCGCCAGGGTGAGCGTGAACACCTTCGACACGCTCTGGATCGAGAACGGCGTGTCGCTGCCGCCGCCGGTCGTAACCTGGCCTTCGGCGTCGATCACCGCGATGCCGAACTGGTTCGGGTCCACGTGGGCGAGTTCGGGGATGTAGTTGGCCACCGCCCCCCGATCGGAGCGTTGCGCCATCTCCTCCGAGATCTCCCGGACGACGCTGTCGAGGTCGGGCACGGCCGGCTTACCCGGGCGCCTCGCTCAGGCGGCGGCCAGAGACATCGACATCGATTCCTTCTTCATCAACTCGCGGAAGAAGCCGTCGAGATGGGTCAGGTTGTCGGGCGAGCCATCCTGAATGATCCGGCCGCCTTCCAGCACCACGATCCGATCGAAATCCTGGAGCGTTGAGAGACGGTGGGCAATCGCGATGACGGTGCGGCCCTTCATTAGGTTCGCCAGAGCCTGACGGATCGCCTGCTCGGATTCCGCGTCGAGCGCCGAGGTCGCCTCGTCGAGCAGAAGGATCGGCGAGTTCTTCAGGATGGCACGGGCGATGGCGATGCGCTGGCGCTGGCCGCCCGAGAGCTTGACGCCGCGGTCGCCCACCATGGTGTCGAAGCCCTCCGGCAGGGCCTGGATGAACTCGGTGCAGCGCGCTGCCTCGGCCGCCTGCCAGACCTCCTCGTCGGTGGCCTCCGGCCGTCCGTAGCGGATGTTCTCACGCAAGCTGCGGTGGAACATCGACACGTCCTGCGGGACGACCGTGATCGCCTCGCGCAGGGATTCCTGGGTCACCCGCTCGATGGTCTGGCCGTTGATGCGGATCTCGCCGCTCTTCACGTCGTAGAAGCGCTGCAGCAGCGAGAACAGGGTCGACTTGCCGCCGCCCGACTTGCCGACGAGGCCGACCTTCTGGCCAGGCTCGAGCACCAAGTCGAAATCGGTGAAGACCGGGCGCCCGTCTGGATAGTTGAAGGCGACATGGTTGAACTCGATCTTCGCGCCCTGGCCGGTGAGGGGCTTCGCCTCCGGATGGTCGACGAGGTCGTGGGGTTGGAGCAGGGTGTGCAGGGCTTCGGCGAGGCGGGCGGTGTGCTGGGTCGCGTCGACCAGGGCCACCGCGAGGTCGCGGGTGGCTGCGAGGATGCGGATGCCCAGCGTGCAGACCAGCACCACCTGGCCATTGGTCGCCTGCCCGGCCTCCCACATCTGGATTGCCCAGTAGAGCAAGCCAAACACCGCCAGCACGGTGAGCACCGCGTGCACGATACGCAGCTTCTCGAGATAGAGCAGCGACGAGCGCCGGGCACGCATCTCGGTGGCGATGGTGCCTTCGAAGCGCTGGCCCTCGCGCTTGAAGCCCGAGAAGGCGCGCACGAGCGACATGTTGCCGACGAGGTCGACCATCTCGCCGTCCACCGAGGCGGCCTTCGCGGCGAAATCGTGGTGCAGCGGCTTGCCGGCCGCGGCCATCTTGAACATCAGCACGACCACGGCAGCGAACACGCCCGCTAGGATCGCCGCCATGGTGGTGTTGACGGTGGCGATGTAGGCGATCGACCCGAAGGCCGCGACGGTGGGCGGCATCACGTTGAACACGAACATGTTCTCGACCGTGAAGATCGCGTTCGAGGTCGCTGTGATGCGCGAGGCCAGGGTGCCGGGCTGCCGGTCGGAGAAGAAGGTCGGGGAATGGCCGGTCATGTGCCGGAACAGGTCCCGGCGGATGTCGCCGGTGACGCCCACGAAGGTGAAGGCCCCGGTCAGCGCCGCCACACGCCAGAGCATGTTGTCGGCCGCGATGAAGCCGATCAGGACGGCGAGCGCCCCCCAGACAACGGTGTTGCCCGGGCCTGGACCCTTGGTCAGCGCGTCGACCACGCCCTTGAGGGCATAGTCGGTCGAGACCGAGAACCCGACCGCGCCGAGCACGGAGATCAGGATCACCAGGTGGGGCACCCAGCGGCGCCAGAGGTATCGCCCGACGAAGGCGAACGGCCTCTCAGCGTATTGGTGCAGCTCTTCCATCGCGGTGACCATTCCGTATTCACGCGGCACTGGCTGGTGCGGGCTGAGGCGGAGTGCAACGCGGGCGCAGTCGGACCCGCAGCGGCAACGCGACAGCGTTGCCATATGTTGCACCGGCCCGCACCTCCCGCGCGCTTTTATCTGTCAAACCTGAACGCCGCTTGAGCGGCGCGGATACACGCAAGCGAATCTGGTGCCGCGGCTCACGCATCCTCCGCGGGCTGGCGCGTCTCAGGCATGATCAGCGCCACCAGCATGAAGGCCGCGAAGCCCATAAGGGCGAGCCCCAGGAAAGCGCTGTGGCTGCCCAGACGATCCGCCATGATCCCGGCGAGCGATGTGGAAAGGGCGGCACCCACGCCCATCGCGGTGCCGACCGCCCCGAGCGCCAGGTTGAAACGCCCCGTCCCCCGGGTGAGATCCGAGACCACGAGCGGAACCATCACGCCGAGCACCGAAGCGGAGATCCCGTCCAGCACTTGGATGGCGACGAGGCCATAAGGGTTGGTCGTATAGGCGAGCATCAGGCCACGCACGGGCAGGGCACCGAAGCCGAGGAGCAGCACCGGGTAGCGGCCGAAGCGTTCTGCGGCCCGCCCGACCGCGGGGGCGCTCACCGCGAGCACGGCCTGCGGGACCATGATGCAGGCGGCGATCAGGGCGGTGGCGGTCTCGCTCGCCCGCAAAGTCAGGACGCTGCCCACGAGTGGCAGCATGGCGGCGTTGGCGAGGAAGAACAGCACCATGCAGGCCGAGAAGCACAGGAGCCCGCGATTGGTCAGCAACGCCCGGATCCCGTCTTTCCCGGAGGCACGCGGTAATTGCGCGGGGGCCGGTTCCCTGAACACGTTGCCATCGATTTCCTCGGCGCGGATCCGCGTCAGCGCGATGATCGTCGGCACCACCAGGGCCGCCGTGAGATAGAACACGGCCCCGTTCGACAGATAGTAGCCGATGGCGCCCATGCCGGCGGCGCCGAGCGCGTTGCCGACTGCCGCGAAGCTCGCGTTGCGGCCGAGGCGCTCGCCCGCCCGGGCGCGGCCAACCAGCCCGATGCTGATCGCCGCAATCGCCGGGGTCAGCACGCAGCTCGCCCCCGAATGGACGGCCATCGCGAGTAGAACCACCGGGAAGCTCGGCCAAACCGCCAGCGCGAAGGCGCTTCCCGAGATGCCGATCACCGCAACCGCGGCCGCAAAGCGCTTCGAGCGCACCACATCGACGAAGCCACCGCCCGGCACCTGCCCCAGAAGGGCGACGAGACTCCCCACGGTCAGGGCGAAGCCAATATCGGACTGCGTCCACTTCGCTTGCGAGAAGTAGACGGCCAGGAACGGTCCGAACCCGGTTTGCAGGTTGGCCACGAAGAACGCGAAGGCGTCGAGGCCGTGGCGGCTCACCGCCGATACCGTTCGGTCCAAAGGCGCGACCTCCGCGGCGGCCCGAGCCGGTTCGCGCGCGGCCTCGGCCGACGGATCCTTCAGGGGGACGGGTCGCCACCGCGGATCCTGTCGGGACACCTCGCGCTCGCGGGGCGAAACGGCGGGTCTTGCCTTCGATCGGGCCACCGTCACTTATCCGGAGCCTTTTCCGGAGGGGTGGCGGGGAGCGGGGTGGCCGGCACCGGATTGGCAGCTCCCGTTGCAGTAGGGAGGGGCATCGGAGCGGCGGCGGGTGCGGGCGCAGCAGGGGGGGCGGCCGGCGTTGCCGCGGTCGTCGCCTGGTCGGCTTCGGGCGTGGCGGCGGCGGGACTGGCCGGGCCCAGCACGACGATCGGCTCGCCGGCTTTGTATTCGGGTGACACGCGGACCTGGTTGCGGCTCAGCGCGACGGACAGCTTGCGCTCCTTGTTGCCGTCGGGGGTGAAGCGCAGGGCCCGCCAGTCCACGGCAATCTTACGGGTGCCCACGCCCAGGAAACCGCCGAAATCGATGATCGCCGCCCGGGGATGCCCATCCTTGTCGATGATGATGTCGATCACCCGGCCCAACTCGTCGCCGCCGGCGCTGCGTACGCTGCGACCGAGCAGGCTCTCGTAATCCTGGGTGTCGAGGACGGTAGCCGGGGTCCCCTGCTGCTGCGCAACCGTCGGGGCGCCCGGCGTCGCGGTCGTGGATGGCGCCGGCATGGGCGCCGGCATGGGTGCCGTTACCGGGGGCGTCGTCACCGAGGGCGCATTCGGCGTCACCTGAGCGTTGGGCGCGCTTTGCACGGGCGGGCTCGGCGGCGGCGTCTGTCCGGATGTGCCATCGCCCCCATGGGCCGGGGCCTGCGCCGCCACGCCAGATGCCCACAGGGCGAGCGTCACGGCCGCGATCATCCGGTTGGTTCTGAACACGCTACGTCCTCTAAGGAAGAGCCGGGCCGAGCCGACGGGCCGGCAGCACCTGGACCGGATCCGCCAGATTCGGGCCCGCCGCCGGCGAGACCCCGCCTGCGAACGCCACCCTGCCGCCGGACCTGGGCGAAGTTATGGATCGTCGCAGGCAGTCCGCAAGTTCCACGCCGCTGTGGTGGGGGCGCCCGCGCCCGACGCTGTCGCGCATGTGTCTGGTTTTCGCCGCAACCCCAGCGTAGACAGCCGACGATAAACCCCTGCGAGCTGCGGAGACCACCGCGGCCACTTGCGAGGACCACACGATGTCGACCCTCACCTCGTCGGGATGCGCTGCTGCGCGTGGCCTCGCGCTCGGTGCCGCCCTCGTCGGCCTGGTGGCCGGCTGTCAGGCGCTGGGTGGCGGTGGCGGCGTGATGCCGGAAACGGACGTCGGCCTGCCGCCGTCACTGCGCGGCTCCCTGCCCAACCGCGAGGCTCGCAACGCCGCGGTCGATGCCGACGGCCAGCCGCTCCAGACCGCACCGACGAAGCAACTCGCGATCCCCAGGAGCGCAGGCGGCGCGACGCAGTCGGCCAGTGCCGGCGAGCGCCGGATTCGGCGCGAGGATATCGAGGGCGGCAACGCGTCCAGCGGCGGCGGTAGCAACTCGATGGGGCCGATGCTCTCGCCCGGTGGTAGCGTCGGCCTCGGCGGGAAGTTCTAAGGGGTCTATTCCTCTCACCGTGGAACGGGAGAGGAGAAATGCTCACGACGCGGCCGCCTCATATCGTCGGCGCGCGCACCCCGTAATAATCCTCGATCGTCCCGCGATAGTTTGGATCGGCAAAGGCGTCTTCACCCGGGCCGTGGCTCGGGGCGCCGGCGAGATTACCGGGATCGATATCGACCACGTAGCCGCCGAGTTCGGTGCTGTAGGTCAGCGCTTTCCAGGGCAACGGGTGATGGTCCTCGCCGAGCCCCAGGAACCCCCCGAAGGCGAGGACCGCATAGGCGACCTGTCCGGTGACCTTGTCGACCATGAAGTTGTGGACGGCTCCGAGGTGCTTCCCCTCGCGATCGTAGACAGCCGTACCCTCGACCTTGTTCGAGGCGATCAGGCGGGCCGTCTCTTCGATGGCGATCCCCTCGCCGGTGGGATCGAGCTCCAGGGAACCCGTCTTCCTTACGGGACGCTCGGTGGGCAGATCCGTCGGCATGGTGACTCCCGGGTTACGCAAACCAGGCCAGACGTCCCTCCGACCCTGCTGACTAAACGTCCGAGCGGACCTGGGTTCCGCGGTGTCAGAGATCCACGAGCATTCCGGCATTGGCCCGGCGCTGGTTGATCCGGTCCCGGACCGACCGGCTGGCCAGCAGCATCTCGAAGCCGAAGGCGATGAGCGCGCAGAGCGTGCATAGGATCGCGGCCCCGAACAAGCCGAACAGGAGGCTCGCCACCGTACTGTCGCGCAGGGCTCCGACAAACAGCGTCAGCACCGAGCCACAGGTTGCCACGCCCCCGAGCGCGGCCAGGAACACGGCTGCGTCGAGCGCCAGCGAGCGCGTGTGCAGCCGGTCGAGGCGTTGGCCCAGAATGATCCGCTCGGCCTCGTCGGCGCCGGCCAGCAGCGTCGAGACCCGCTCGGCCTGATCCGAGACCCGGGCGAGCCGGGCGCCGAACACGTTGAGCAGCGTCGCAACGCCGGACAGGAGAAAGACCGGGCTCAGCGCTACCTGAACAACGTGGGCGGTACTGTCCAAAGTGGTCGGTGTGATGGGATCGATCATGGTCCCAGCAGATGGGCCGGGCGGCTCTGCGCGGCAATCCCGACCGCACTCAGACCAACTGGCGGCCGCTTTTCAGGCCGGGCTCAGCCGGTTCGGCTTGGATACCGAGACCAAGACCGAGCACGAGCCCGGTGGCGAGCAACAGCGCGAGCGCGAGAGCCGGGGTAAACATGACTGTACTGTTGGACCCAGGCGTTAAGAGCAGGTTTCGAGCGGGCGGATCCGCCGAATTGTTCTTCGTCGCGGTGCAAATCGGCCGGTTCCGGTGTGGATTTCCGCGCCTGCCCTGTGGATGAGGCCCCCGTGAAGGCGATTTCCCCTTGGAACGGCGGCAGCACCGCTTAGTTGCTGCTATGCTGGCTCGGCCGTGGGGCGCTCATGCCCCGGCCTGCGGCCCGAGAACCGGAGGAAGTTTATGGCCACGAAGACCGAGAAGGCTGCGCCGAAGGCGGCCAAGACCACGAAGGCTGACGAGCCGAAGGCCGCCAAGGCCGCGCCCGCGAAGACCGCCAAGCCCGCCGCCGGTGCCAAGCCGAACGCCCTGCAGCAGCCGCTGAAGCCCTCCGCCGATCTCGGCGCGATCGTTGGCACCAATCCGCTGCCCCGCGGCGAGGTGGTCAGCAAGGTGTGGGACTACATCAAGAAGCACAACCTGCAGAATCCCGAGAATAAGCGCGAGATTTTGGCCGACGACAAGCTCAAGAAGGTCTTTGGCAAGGACAAGTGCTCCATGTTCGAGATGAACAAGCATCTCGCGGCGCACTTGAAGTCTTGATCAGCTAGAACCGTGTCCGGCACGACAGCCGGACCGGTGGCTCGCGATCAAACGGGGCCCGGTCGCCCCGATCTGGTGACCGTCTTACCCGAGGCGGTCTACGCGAGACCTTGAAGAACACCGCCATCCACCCGCAGCGCAGCGCCCGTCGTGGCGCTCGCTGCCGGGCTGCAGAGATAGGCGACGAGATTCGCGACCTCCTCCACCGTCGCCAGACGCTTGATCAGCGACGACGGGCGATGCTCGGCCACGAAAGCCCGGCCCATCGCGTCGAGGTCGGCATCGGCCGCCCCTCCGGCCATCTGCTTCATGAACTCCGCAACGCCCTCCGACAGGGTTGGCCCGGGCAGCACGCTGTTGACCGTTACGCCGCTGCCGGCGACCGTCTGGGCGAGGCCGCGGGAGATCGCGAGCTGTGCGGTCTTTGTCATGCCGTAATGGACCATCTCGGTCGGCGTGTTGAGGCCGGACTCGCTGGAGATGAAGATCACGCGGCCCCAGCCGCGCTCGGCCATGGCCGGCGTATAGGAGCGGGACAGGCGGACGCCGCTCATCACGTTCACCTCGTAGAAGCGCTGCCAATCCGCGTCCGGGATTTCGAAGAACGGTTTCGGCTCGAAGATCCCGGTGTTGTTCACGAGGATGTCGACCGTCGGCAGCGCCCGGGTGAGGGCGTCGACCCCTTCCGCGGTCGCTACGTCACCCGGCGCCGCAAAGACTCGTCCGGCTTTGGTCTCGCCGCGCAGCTTGGTTAGCGCCGCCTCGACCCGTTCGGCGGTGCGGCCGTTGATGCCGACCTCGGCGCCGAGAGCACAGAGTTCCTTGGCGATGGCGTAGCCGATGCCGCCGGTCGAGCCGGTGACGAGGGCCTTCTTGCCGGTGAGGTCGAGGTCCATGGGCGGAGACTCCGGGGCGTGGAACGCGCGAATGCGGATCTCGGTCCAACGCGTGCCATGCCGGTCGGTGGCATGCCCGCCCTGCCTAACCGCCCTTACCCCGCCGCAGGACGCTGGCGCAGCCGCCGATCGCAGCGAGGGCCACCGCGCAGGAGAGCGACAGGGTCACGGCACGCTCAGGCCCAAGCCCGTGGGTCAGTCCGAAAATCACCGCCACGAGGGCGGCGCCGAGCGATTGGCCTGTGAGGCGGGCCGTCGATTGCATCCCGCTCGCGCCGCCGGCGCGCTCCCGCGGCGCCGAGGTGACGATCACCTTGTTGTTGGGCGACTGGAACAGGCCGAAGCCGAGGCCGCACAGGGTCAGCCGCCAGACGATGTCGAGGGTGGCGGGCGCCTCGGGCAACAGCGTCACGCAGACGAGGCCGGCGGCCAACATGGCAAGGCCAATGCCGCCAAGGAGGCCCGGCGGGTAGCGGTCGGCCAGGCGCCCCGAGATCGGGGCCATGGCAGCCACCGCGATCGGCCAGGGTGTGAGCAGGAAGCCGGTCTTGGTGCTGGAGAGGTGCAGAACATCCTGGAAATAGAAGGGCAGCGCGACGTAGGACACCATCTGGGCGCAGAACGAGGCCACCGAGGTCGCCATCGATAGGGCGAAGGCGGGGATCCGCAGCAGGTCCACCGGCAGCAGCGGAGCGGGTAGCCGGATCTGGCGTCGCACGAACACGGTGCCGATCACCACGGCGCCGATGAGTTCAGCGACGGCGACCGGTTGGCCCTCCGGGTCGCCCAGCCCGTCGATGCCGATGATCAGCAGGCCGAAGGTCAGCGCGTTGAGCACGGCGCTCACCCAGTCGAAGCGCCGCCCGCTCGTCGGCGTCACCGGCAGGGTGTGTGTCGCTACCGCCAGGGCCAAGAGTCCCACCGGGATGTTGACCAGGAACAGCCACGGCCAGGTCGCCACCGACAGGATCGCGGCCGCCACCGTCGGCCCCGCCGCCGAGGCCACCGCCACGACCAGGGCCACGTTGGCGACGCCCTGGCCGATCATACGGTGCGGATAGATGAATCGGACGAAGCCAATATTGACGCTCATGATCGCCGCGGCGCCGAGCCCCTGGACGATGCGTCCGACGATCAGCAAGGACAGGCTCGGCGCCACAGCGCAGGCCAGCGAAGCGGCCACGAACACCACGAGCCCGGGCAGGTAGACCCGCCGGAAGCCGAAGATGTCGCCCAGCGACGCGAAGGGCAGCAGGCTCGCCGTCACGGCGATCTGGTAGGCATTGACCACGAAGATCGCGTCGGCCGGCTTGACCGCGAGGTCCTTCGCCATGACGGGCAGCGCCACGTTGACGATGGCCCCGTCGAGGACCGCCATGGTCATGGCCAGCCCGATCGCCGCCATCGCCAGGACGCGCTCCCGCGGCGGGAGGCCGTCATGCTGGACGGGGGCGCCTGTACCGGCCGGGACCTGCGCCATGCTCGCGCGCTCCTGCGGCGTCCCGGAGGGCCGGCGACGTCGATTGCGTGGGACGATCCGGGCGTGGGACGCACCGCGGATGCCGGCTTCCTCTTGCGCAGGCGCGGCACAGCGTCGAGGGCTGCGGCGTGTCCTATGTCACGGCGCGGACGGGATTGTTCGTCAGGCGAGCATGTAGGTCAGGAGCGAGCGCAGCTGCGCCGGCTTGATCGGCTTGTGGACTAATTCGGCGCCGGCCTCCGCCACCCGCGCCTCGATCGCTCCGGAATGGTCGGCGGTGGTGACGATCGCGGGGAGCGGGCGCGCAGATCGTCCGCGGAGATAGGCCGCCACATCGAGGCCACAGGCGCCGTCGTCAAGATGGTAGTCGAGCAGCAGGATATCGGGCGGGACGGCCCCGGCTTCCATCGCCGTCTGTACACCGGCGAGATCGCGAAAGGTCGAGACCCGGGCATCCCAATTCTGCAGCAGGCGGGCCATCGCGTCGGCCGTGGACGCGTCGTTCTCGACCACGAGGACATGGGCGCCCGAGAGTCGGGTCGCCACCGGGGCAGGGGGCGCCGTGGCGGCCGGGACCTGGCTCAGCGGTAGGCCCAGGGTGACCCGGGTGCCGTGGCCGGGCCGGGATGCCAGGGTGAGGGGATGGTTAAGGGCCTGAGCCATGCGGCGGACGATCGATAGGCCAAGGCCGAGGCCCGGCTCCTCCGCGGTGCCGGTCCGGGCGCCGCCCCGGAAAAACTCTTCGAAAACGAGATCGCGCTCGTCGGCGGCGATGCCGCAGCCGGTATCCGTGACGTCGATCCGGATCCCATCAGCGCGGCGGCGTGCCGCCAGCACGATGCCGCCGGTCGTCGTGTATCGAATGGCGTTCGAGACCAGGTTCTGGATGATGCGCTGAAGCAGCATCACGTCGCTGGTGACCGTGAGATCCGGGCACCGGACCGCCAGCCTGAGGCCTTTGCGCTCGGCGAACGGCTTGAAGCTCTCCGCCAGCTCCGCCAGCAGGTTGGGCAGGAAAACCGGCTGGAGCTGCGGCCGGACAATACCGGCATCGAGCTTGGAGATGTCCAGCAGGGTCTTGATCAGATCCTCGATCGTCTGCAGGCCGCGCTCCACCTGACCCGCGATGGCGCGCGCCTCAGTGGGCAGCGGCAGGTCGTCCAGCGCCGAGATCGACAGGCGGGCGGCGTTGACCGGCTGCAGCAGGTCGTGGCTCGCCGCCGCCAGGAAACGGGTCTTGGAGCGATTGGCGGTCTCGGCCTCCTCCTTGGCCGCCGCCAGGGCTTCGTTGGAGCGCTCCAGGCGGTGCATCAGCCCGGTCAGCTCCTCGGTTCGGGTGCGGACGCGGCCCTCCAGCATGATCGCGGTCTGGAACAGGGAGTAGGCGCTGCCGCGCTGGTCCATGCTGCGCTCGACATGGGACATCAGTGCCGCATTGATCCGCTCCAGCTTCTCGATCCGCCGATGCAGGGATTCGTCGGTTTCGAGCCCGCTTGGGTGCAGGGTCATGACGCGACCGGCACGTCGCCGGACCCCGGTCCGACGGGCGCCCCCTTACCGATGGCGATGCCCGTGAAGGTCTGGTTGAGGTGCATGGCCCTGTATTGCTCGCCGAAGGTCTCGAAGCCGACGACGTTGTAGCGGCGATACAGATCGGCGATCCCATGGCCCACCTGCCGGCTCTCGGCATCGAGCCGGCGCAGGACGCATTCGAACCCGATGATGAGGTCGACGCCGCCTACCATCGTGTCGAGGCGCGCCAGCTCGTCCCGGGTGGAGGCGACGATGTCGCGCGGCTCGGCCAGGGTCAGCACCACACCCTCGTCGATGGCGCAGAAGAAGCTAAGCGACCCGTCCTCATTCATGCGGCGGATCGAGCGGCAAAAATACTCGCCGCCAACCTTCACGGCGAGCGGGGAGGCGGCGAAGCTCATCGGCGATAGGCCCTCGGGGTCGAGCCCGATCGCCATGGCGTATTCCCGCGCCGCCGGCTCGGCGTTCAGCTCGTGCACGGTGCGGCGCTCGCTGTCCGAGGCGGTGACCACGAACTTGGTTTGCGTCGGCTCGAAATTGTCGCTCTTGAAGATCTCGAACGGAAAATCGGTCTCGACCAGGACCAGCACCGCCGCCTTGCGGTGGATCCGGCCGCCGTGGAGCAGCACCGCGTCCCGAAAGCGCAGGTCGTCACCTGCTGAGCCGCCGACGATCGGGATGCCGTCGAGGGCCCAGGCGATGGCTGAGACGACGGTCTCCTCCGCGTTGGCGAGACCGTCGATCAGCGACAGTGCGAAGCGGCGGCCAGCAGAAGGCGCATCGGTCTCGCGGCACGGATCGATTGGATCGAGGGTTCGACGCAGGGCCCGCACGGCCGTGGCGGTCCGCTCGACATCGAGATGGTCGATGGCGTCGAGCACCGTCGACACGATGCGGAAGCGCTCGGCCGGGAAGGCGATGACCACGAGGCCGCGATCGAGGCCGCCCGCTGGGGCGATGCCTCCCGACATCGAGCAGCCGGCGACCGGAACGCCGGGAAATTGTGTCGCCAGGGTGCCGGCCAGGACCTCGGGATCATAGTCGGCCGAGAAGAACGCGACGATCTGGGACAGGGGCGGGGCGCCGATCGCCCGCGTGATGTCGAAGACCGCGTCGGAAGCCGAAGCCGCCTCCGTCCAGGCCGTCCAGATGCCGCACAGATTGCGGCGTCCTCCCGTCCCTCCAGCCACGTTTCACCCCCTGGCGCCTCCCCCTCGGCGAGTTTTGCACTCGCTCTTCAGAGTCTTGCCGAGAGTATGTCGTGCGCAACCGAGCGGCGCAACGGGGCGTCGCACCGCCCGCGGCGATGCGCTCGGACACGCAGAACGATGCCGGGCCTCACTTCATGCAGGCATCTTCCGCCTTCGTGAAGGCGGCGGGTTTCGGCTCGTGCTCGGCTGGCCGGTTGCGCCCGACCGCGCCGTCCGAGCGGGCGCGTAGGTAGGTGTAGATGTCCGGCATGTAGCACATGACGTTCCGGTTATCCCCGAAGGCCGGCATGACCAGCTCCTGCGAGGCGTTCACGTCCTTCTTACCGCCGGTGATGATGCCGGCGAAATGGGCGTAATCCATGCCCTTGAGCGCATCGACCAGGGACGGCGCATAGGTCGAACCCATGCCATCCGGGCCGTGACAGACGATGCAGTTGGCGTTGTACCGCAGATACCCGGACATGGTGTACCAATCGACCTTCTTGCCGCCGTCGGTGACGTGATAGGTCGGGTCGCCGTTCGCGTCGGTGTATTGACCGTCCTGGACCTTGGCCGGCTGGGTCGGGCCGTCGCTCTTGAGATTGGCGGGGCTCGTTTGCGGGGCTGACGACGGGGCCGGGTTCGCGGCTGAAGCCGGACCGGCCGCCAGGATTCCAATCACGAGTCCCGCGCGGGCGATTCCCGCGAACACATCTGTTGTGCACGGCATGAGCGTTCCTCCAGCCGCCTACGGGTGTTGATTTTGGGTGGCGGCGGTGTTCAACGGCGAACATCGCTTCCCAAGACCGTTGGAAATCTTCACGTTTTCGCGTGGAACGGGGGTACTGGGCGGCATCGGCGCCACAGGCCGGGATATTCCTCCGTCATCCGCGTTGCGCACAGCATTAACCTTTTGTTAATCCGCTGATTGCCGCCGGCCCCCCGGCGTGAGAGCTTTCGTTAACGAGAGCTTAACGGTTGGGTCACGGCGATGCGGTTCGCGGCTTCCAAGGTGCAGGGTTCGGTCGCCAACTCCGCGCCGCGTCGGGTTTCCCGCCGCCGTCGCGTCCTGGCCGGCTTTGCCTGGGCGGCTCTGTCCCTCGCCGGGCTCGGGGCCGGTGCGGTGCAGGCGCAGACCTTCGCGAGCCTGCCGTCTCCCCAGTTCGGAGCCGAGCCCCAAGGGGCGGCGCGGCCGATCGCGGCCTGGGTGACGTTCTGCCAATCCTACGCTGCGGAATGCGTGGTGGACCGGAGCGAGCCGGCCCGCATCAGCCTGACGCCGGCAATCTGGGCGACGATCGTCTCAGTGAACCGCCGGGTGAACAAGTCGGTCGAGCCGAAGACCGACATGGAGCATCTCCATGTCGCCGACCGCTGGGATCTGGCCGAGGACGGCATCGGCGATTGCGAGGATTTCCAGCTGCTCAAGCGCCATCTGCTGGCCGAGGCCGGCCTGCCCCGGCGGGCGATGCGCATGACCGTGGTGATCGACGAGAAGGGCGAGGGCCACGCGGTCCTGACCCTGATCACCGATCGCGGTGACATGGTCCTCGACAACAAGACGAACGCGATCGTGCCGTGGCACAAGACCGGCTACGTGTTCATCAAGCGCGAGAGCCAGGACATGACGGCCTGGGTGTCGCTCGGCGGCGTCACGTCGCCGGTCACCACTGCCAACCGCTGATCGCGCCAGCCCTGCCAGTTTCTGCAATCGAGCAGGCTAGTACGCCCGGACCAAGAAGATCACGGCCGCGTCTTTGCCCCGGGTAATCCCGGATGCATTCCAAGGCGGGCCTTAACGCTTCGCTAACCCTGTCGGCGTCACCCAGTCCCTGGACCGAGTGCCCGATCCATGCCCCCTGCTTCCCTCGCATCCCTCTCGCTAGTCGCAGCGACGCTGCTCGTCGCAACACCGGCGCATGCGGGCAGCGAAGCCGAGATGCACCACGAGCGCTGGCGCGACTGCCTCAGTCGCACTTTCCGGATTGAGGCCGTGCTCACCGCTCCCGATCTTGCCGCTGATGCCGCCTTCCGAGCCTGCAGAAGCGTCGAGGAGGCCTATCTCGCGGCCCTGGCAAGTTCCCCGCTCCTCGACGATGACGATATTGCCCGCGCCCGGCCGCTTCTCGCCGGCCGCATCCGAGCCTGGCTGGTCGGCAGCCGTGGGTAAGCCAAGGGCGTAACCGGACTGGGCGATCAGGGTTCGAGAGGAATCTGACGCCTCATATTCCGCACGCGCAGCACGACCGAACATTGGCGATCCTCTGCGTCGGCGTGCCGTAACCTGGGCGAGTCACACCGTAATTCGTCCAGTGCGTGATCCATTGCTTGAGATAGTAGCGTCCATTGGGGGCATCGGCGAGCTGGTGCGCCGCCCAGCAATCCGCCAATCGATCCGATGTCGTTCGGATCGCCAGAAGACCGTATTCGTGAACGACGTAAAAATGGCTGGCATCCTTGACCTGCGAATCGACCAGATCCGCTCGGGCTTGGCACAGGAACAGGCCTTCGGTCTTGGCAGAGGCGACGTTTCCTGAGGTTTGCGAGCAGTCGTGGGTGACGGCAACATTCAACAGGCCGCCGACGGGGCTCCACTGCGCAGCTGCCGGGGTACAATAAAAGGCTAGGGCCGCAGTAATTATTGTAAACAATCGTAAATTGAGCATCGGAATTTCCCGAAAGAAAGTGGTTGATGCGGCATCTACAACAGGGAACGCCACGCGCTAAACCTTGCAGGGCGCCGAACGTTAGGCAGTCGTTACATCAAGGGGTGAAGTGTTTGGAGCGCCGCGGTCGGCGGTGACCTTCTCCGCGGCGCCAACGAAGGAGAATCGACAGCAAGGAACGGGTCGTTTTCCCTTGGCCGGGGCGGCAGGATGCCTGCGACAGGGGGAGCCGTATGACCCGATATCGCTGCGTTCCGATCGCCGACGCCGTCGTGGAGCGTTTCCGCCAAAGCGGCCGCGACGATTTCGACAACCCACTCCGGCGGATCACGGCGACCGGGACGGGCGGATTTCCCTGCCGCCGCTGCCTGTGCTGCGCCGAGCCGGGGGAGCCGATGCTGCTCGGATCCTACGATCTCGGGCGTCCGCGCGGCATCTACTGGACCCCGAGCCCAGTTTTTTTGCACGCGCAGCCCTGCCCCAGCTTCGACGCGCTAAACGTCGTCGCCCCGATCATTCGCGCCAACAGTCTTGTGTCGGTGCGGGCCTACGATGCGGAGGATCTGTGCCTCTACGATCTCGGCCATGTCTGCCCCGGCGCGGAGGTCGATACGGCGCTGCTGCGCGCCCTCGACGATCCACGTACCGCCTTCGTCAATGTCCACACCGCGCGGCCGGGCTGCCTACTGTCGCGCGTGGAGCGTATGACCGCTACGTCTTCAGCCGCGCCTTGATTCGCTTGGTGAGCCCGTCGCGCACGTCCCGGTAGGCATCCAGGCGCTGCTCGCGGGAGGCGTCCTGCAGCAGCGTCGGGTCCGGTGTCGGCCAGTATTCGACATCGGCTGCGAGCGTGTGGGTGAGGTCGAGGGCCCGGTGGTGGGCCTCCGGCGAGAGCGTGATGATCAGATCGAAATTCAGGCCCTCCCAGTCCTCCAACTCCTCGATGGTGCGGGGTCGGTGCCGGGTCGCATCGATGCCAATTTCGTCGAGCGCCGCGACCATGAACGGGTCGGTGGGCTCGCCCGAGCGAACGCCGGCTGATTGCACGTAGGTCGACCTGCCGAAATAGGCCCGCGCGATCGCCTCGGCCGCGGCCGAGCGCACGGCGTTGAAGTTGCACATGAACAGGACCGACTGCACCCGCCGCTTCTTCGGGGTGGTCTCGGGGAAAGGCTCAGCCATCGCCGCTCGGGGCCGGTAGGCGCCCTAGCCTTTCCAGTGCAGGGCGAAGATCAGGGTGAACAGGCGACGCGCGGTGTCGTGGTCGAGATCGACCTTGCCGTCGAGGCGCTGCTTGAGCGTGTCGGACGCCTCGTTGTGCAGGCCGCGCCGGCCCATATCGATCGCCTCGATCTGCGACGGCGAGGCGGTGCGGATCGCGTTGTAGTAGCTCTCGCAGATCATTTCGTAGTCACGGATCACCCGCCGGAACGGCGTCAGCGACAGGAGATGCGTCATCACCGGCTCGCCCTCCACGGTGCTGATCGCGAAGGACAGCTTGTTCTCTACGAGCCCCAGCGTGAGCGCATAGGGGCCCTCCCGGCCCGGGATGGTGAAGCAATTGTCCTCCAGGATGTCGAACAGCGCGATCGCCCGCTCGTGTTCCTGATCCGGATTGCCACGGGCGATGGACGCCTCGTCCAGGCTCACCTTCGCGAGGCGGTTCGGCCCGCGTTGCTTTTCGGCCATCCCCAAGACCTCACAGGTTCAACCGGATCGCGACGGAGCGGGCGTGACCCTCCAGACCCTCCGACCGGCCGAGCGTTATCGCCGCCGGGCCGAGCGCCCGCAAGCTCTCCGGGGTGCAGGCGAGGATCGTCGTCCGCTTCATGAAATCCAGGACGCCGAGGCCGGAGGAGAACCGCGCCGAGCGGGCGGTGGGCAAGACATGGTTCGGGCCGCCGACATAGTCGCCGATCGCCTCGGGCGTGTGCGACCCCAAGAAGATCGCGCCGGCATTGCGGATCCGGGCCGCGAGCGCCTCGGCGTCCTGCGTCTCGATCTCGAGATGCTCGGGGGCGAGCCGGTCGACCAGCGGCACTGCCTCGTCGAAATCCCGCACCCGGATGATCGCGCCGTAGTCGCGCCAACTCGCCCGGGCAATCTCGGCCCGGGGCAGGGTGGTCAGTGCGCGCTCGACGGCGGCTTCCGCCGCCTCGGCCAGCTCGGCGCTGTCGGTGATCAGCACCGATTGAGCGGCGGTGTCGTGCTCGGCCTGGGCGAGGAGATCGGCGGCGATCCAGTCCGGGTTGGCGTGGCCGTCGGCCAGGATCAGCACCTCGGAGGGTCCGGCGATCATGTCGATGCCGACTTGGCCGAACACCCGGCGCTTGGCCGCTGCCACCCAGGCATTGCCCGGGCCGACGATCTTGGCGACCGGCGCGATGCTGGCGGTCCCGTAGGCCAGCGCCGCCACCGCCTGGGCGCCTCCGACCCGGTAGACCTCGTGGACCCCGGAGAGGCGGGCGGCCGCGAGCACGAGGGGGTTGAGGGTGTTGTCCGGCGTCGGCACCACCATGACGATCCGCGGCACCCCCGCCACCCGGGCCGGCACCGCGTTCATCAGGACCGAGGAGGGGTAGCTCGCTGTGCCGCCGGGCACGTAGAGGCCGACCGATTCCAGCGCCGTCCAGCGCCAGCCGGCGGTGACGCCGAGCGCGTCGGTCGCCCGGTGATCCTGCGGCTTCTGCTGCGCGTGGAACGCCTCGATCCGCTCGGCGGCGAGGCGCAGGGCGTCGAGGGCCTCGGCCGGGCAGGCCGCCACGGCCGCGTCGATCGCGCCCTCGGTGATCCGCAGGGCGTCGGCCGAAAAATCCGCACCCAGCCGGTCGAAGCGCCGGGTGAACTCGACCAGGGCGGCGTCGCCGCGGGTCACAACCTCGTGGATGATGCCCCGCACCGCCTCGTCGACATCCTCGGCGATCTCGCGCTTGGCGGTGAGCAGCCGCGCGAAGTCGGCGGCGAAGTTCGGAGCTTGGCTGTCGAGCCGGACCATCGGATGTCTTTCGTCTGTCTCAGGCCACCGGGCCGGGCGCGGTCGTAACATCGAGTTCGTGGCCGGGGCGGGCGACCGCCTCCCAGACCGGGCCGAGATCCTTCATCCGGACCTCGATGCACTCGACCTCCAGGCGCACCGCGCCGCCGCCGGAGAAGACCATGTCGATATGGCCGGACGGCGCGTCGGTCGCCTCGAAGGTGAGGGCGAGCAGGCTCATCGGCATCGCGTCGCCCGGCGCCAGGCCGCGGGTCTTCACGCGCAGGACGCGCTCGACATGCACACCTGCCAGCCGCCGACGCGGCGGGACGTCCGGCGTCCAGTCGAAGCGCCGAACGACCATCAGGAAGCGCTGCTCACCCGCCAGGTAGGTCAGATCCTCCGGACGCAGGATCGCATCCTGGAGATGCGCGGAGATCACGGTCAGGTCTTCGGTATCGAGGGCGGCGAGCTTGAGCAGCTCCATGAAAGGATCCTCGGGGATAGCTGGGCGCGGGCGAAGCGGGACGGCGGCGGCCTCGCAGCAAGCCGTAGGTAGCGGCCCGACCCCGCTCGGGCAACGGCCGGGGCCGGGATGGCGGTCTTCAGCGGCGGTTCATCCGGACGGCGCCCGTGCATACGCCGCCGGAGTGGGCACCGGGCCGGCGCAAGCCAGCGCGCGCAAACAAGGCCTCGAGCCGTTCCCTGTCGCTACCGCGCGATCGAGAACAGCCCAAGACCGACCGCGCGTCATCAGAAAGGCCGGCCGGACGACCGAGGTGACGATTCGAGGCAGGACGATGATGGTGAAACGGATCCCGCTGGCGGCTTTGGCCGCTCTGACCCTGGCACCCCTGATTGTCGCTCCGGTGTGCGCGCAGGTCGGCCCGGACGCAGACGTCTACATCTATGGCCGCCCCGGGCCGGACCGCTACGAGTACGACCGTCGGCGCCGACCGCCGCCCCCCCCCCCCCCGGACGATGATTGGCCCCGCCGGCCTCCGCCCCCGCCGCCGCCCTATGACGATTACGACCGCCCGCGTCGGCGGCCGCCTCCGCCGCCCCTGGACGACGATGACGATCGGCCCCGCTTCGACCGGCGCTGGCGCAGCGGCAGCCTGTGCGTCACCGCCCGGGGCGATTGCCCGACGCCTCCCGCCCCAGACAACGCGCCCTGCGGCTGCGAGATACCGGGCTTCGGTTACAAGCGCGGGCAGATTGAGGGCTGAGGCTCCCTACGCCCGCACACGCTCGATCTGCGCGCCGCAGCGCCCGAGCTTGGCCTCCAGAGCCTCGAAGCCGCGATCGAGATGGTAGACCCGGTTGATCTGGGTCTCGCCCTCGGCGGCGAGGCCGGCGATCACCAGGGAGACCGAGGCGCGCAGGTCGGTCGCCATCACTGGCGCACCCTTGAGCCGCTCGACGCCCTCGACGATGGCGAGGTCACCCTCGAGCCGGATCTTCGCGCCGAGGCGGGCCAGCTCCTGCACGTGCATGAACCGGTTCTCGAAGATCGTCTCGCGGATATGCGACTGGCCCTTGGCGAGCGTCATCAGCGCCATGAACTGCGCCTGAAGGTCGGTCGGGAAGCCCGGGAACGGGTCGGTGGTCACGTCGACCGCCGCGATGCCGGCACCGTTGCGGCGCACACGGATGCCGCCCTCGACCTGACTGATCTCGACGCCCGTGGTCGACAGAACGTCGAGCGCCGAATGCAGCAATTCGGCCCGGGTGTCCTTGAGGATCACGTCACCGCCGGTCATCGCCACCGCCATGGCGTAGGTGCCGGTCTCGATCCGGTCGGGAAGGACCTCGTGGCGCGCACCGTTCAGCCGTGCGACGCCCTCGATCTCGATCCGGGGCGTGCCGGCGCCACGAATCTTGGCGCCCATCTTGTTCAGGCATTCGGCGAGGTCGACCACCTCGGGCTCCCGGGCGGCGTTCTCGATCACCGTGGTACCGTAGGCGAGCGCCGCCGCCATCAGGGCGACATGCGTGCCACCGACTGTGACCTTGGGGAAATTGATTTCGGCCCCGCGCAGGCCGTTCTTGGTCTTGGCGACCACGTAGCCGGCGTCGATCTCGATCTCGGCCCCGAGCCGCTCCAAGGCCATGATCAGTAGGTCCACCGGCCGGGTCCCGATGGCGCAGCCGCCCGGCAGCGACACCTTGGCTTCACCGAACCGGGCAAGCAGCGGCGCCACCACCCAGAAGCTCGCCCGCATGGTCGAGACCAGGTCGTAGGGGGCGGTGGTGTCGATGACGTTCGAGGCGGTCAGCCGGATCGTCTGGCCGGTCTCGGTGGTCTGCCCGGGGCGCTTGCCGACGACCATGTGGTCGACGCCGTGATTGCCGAGGATCCGGGTCAGAGCGGAGATGTCGGCCAGCCGGGGGACGTTGATCAGCTCCAGCGTCTCGCCAGTGAGCAGGCTCGCGATCATCAGCGGCAGCGCCGCGTTCTTGGCGCCCGAGATCGGGATCACGCCGTTGAGGGGCGCGCCGCCGGTGATGTGAATGCGGTCCATCATATGTCCTCAGGCGGCGCACCTCCCTGGCGCGCGGCCGGCCGTTCTCCTGGTGGACGCCGCGGCGCCCAGGCTTGGCCGTCTCCTATAGACCGGATTTGTCGGAATCTGGACCGCGGGAATCAGGTGCATGCGGATCCGATCCGTTCGCCTCCGGCGCCGATCCGGCCTCCGCACGTCCGCGGCCTTGCGCCTTGCGACGGCGCAGATTCTCCCGGAGCGCCACCTTCAGGCGCTCGGCACGCACGTCTTTGCTCTCGCTCATCGCGCGACCCTTCGTCGCCGCAGGCTTGAGGTGTGCCCTTCGGCGTCAGGGCAGGCCATTCGGCAGGAAGACAGGCAGGTGCTCAAGGATCTCGCGCCGTGTTCGGATGGGTTGGCAGCGTCCACGAGGCTAGCGAGTTCGTCGCCGCCTCTCAACGGGCGCAGGGCAGAGATGTCGGAACCTTACCTTGAACCAGTTCCAGATCCGCGCGTATCTTGCGCCTCTCACGCGAAGGACTGGACCGAGGCCGTACCTCGATCGCGGGACTTGGGTGCCGCGATGGTACCGCCCGCACGGCCGAACACGCGAAGGACGCTCGATGACCGTCACCCGGATGCCCAGCACGGTGCTCGCCCAAGCGGGCTCGACGCGCGCCGGATCTGGCTATGAGCGGTACTTCCGGGGCGCCCTGGACCAGCTTCATGGCGAGCGCCGCTACCGCGTCTTCGCCGATATCGAGCGCATCTCCGGCCGGTTTCCAACCGCCAAGTGGCGTAAGCCCGACGGCAAGACCACCGAGATCACCGTGTGGTGCTCCAACGATTATCTCGGCATGGGCCAGCACAAGGAGGTGGTGTCCGCGATGACCGACACCGCCGCGCGCTGCGGCGTCGGAGCGGGTGGCACACGCAACATCGCCGGCAACAACTCGCCGCTGGTCGACCTGGAGCGCGAACTCGCCGACCTGCACGGCAAGGAGGCCGGGCTTGTCTTCACCTCGGGCTACGTCTCGAACCAGGCCGGCATCTCGACGATCGCCAAGCTGATCCCGAATTGTCTGATCCTGTCCGACGCCTTCAATCACAACTCGATGATCGAGGGCGTCCGCCATTCCGGCTGCGAGAAGAAGATCTTTCGTCACAACGACCTCCAGCACCTGGAGGAACTGCTCCGCGCGGCCGGCGACCGGCCGAAGCTGATCGTGTTCGAGTCTGTCTACTCGATGGATGGCGACGTCGCGCCGATCGGCAAGATCTGTGACCTCGCCGACGCCTACGGGGCCATGACCTATCTCGACGAGGTCCATGCGGTCGGCCTCTACGGCCCCCGCGGCGGCGGCATCGCCGAGCGCGACGGCGTGATGCATCGGGTCGACGTGATCGAGGGCACCCTCGCCAAGGGGTTCGGCTGCGTTGGGGGCTACATCACCGCCTCGGCGGCGATCAGGGACGCGGTGCGCAGCTTCGCCCCGGGCTTCATCTTCACGACCGCCCTGCCGCCGGCGGTGGCCGCGGCCGCCCGGGCCTCGGTGCGCTACCTGAAGCGCTCGAACGCCGAGCGCGAGGCGCACCAAGCCCAGGCTGCCGCCACCAAGGCGGCGCTCACCGAGGCCGGCCTGCCGGTGCTGGAAACCGAGACCCACATCGTTCCCGTGATGGTCGGCGACGCGGAGCTGTGCAAAGCCGCGGCTGACCACCTGCTCGAGCGCCACGCCATCTACATCCAGCCGATCAACTACCCGACGGTTCCGCGTGGTACCGAGCGCCTGCGGATCACGCCCTCGCCGTTCCACGACGCGGCTCATATCGCCCGCCTCTCCGCTGCCCTGGCGGAGACCTGGGAGACCCTGGACCTTCCGCGGGCCGGCACGGTGTTCGTCGAGGCGGCGGAATAGGGGTTTCGCGGTCGCCCTCTGCGGTTGGAACCACGCGCCTCTCCTGGCCCCTGTGTGAGGTAGGGCGGCCCGCCAAGCGGGTCGGGATAGAGAAGCGGGGCGCGGCTTTATGCTGCCGTCCGCACGGTTGCTCCACCCCTTGATCTAAACGCTGGCTCCTTTCTCCGGACTTGGCCTGACGGCTGGCGCACCTTCCCCTCGCAAAGGAGGAAGGGATGACGGGTGTGGTTTTCGATCGGCCTTCTACGCAAGGGGGCGTTCCAGGATCTCCAATCCCCGCCATCCCCCCGGCAGGCTCGTCTTTTCCGGTGCCGACCTGTAACCACGGCGCCAACCTCCATCCCCGAAAAGTCCCGGACCAATGATCTCCTCCCCGCTCATGACCGTGATGGTTGATGCCGTGCGCAAGGCTGCCCGCGGCCTGCGCCGTGATTTCGGCGAGGTCGAGAACCTCCAGGTCTCGCGGAAGGGCCCGGGCGATTTCGTCTCCGCAGCGGACCGGAAGGCCGAGGAGACCCTGCGTGACGCCCTCATGAAGGCGCGCCCCGGCTACAGCCTGGTGCTGGAGGAGAACGGGATCATCGAGGGGACCGACAAGAGCCACACCTGGCACGTCGACCCGCTCGACGGCACCTCGAATTTCCTGCACGGCGTGCCGCATTTCGCGATTTCGGTCGGTCTCGAGCGCGAGGGCCAGATCGTGGCCGGCGTCATCTTCGACCCGATCAAGGACGAGCTGTTCGTCGCCGAGCGCGGCAAGGGCGCCTATCTCAACAACCGTCGCCTGCGGGTTTCCGGCCGACAGGACATGGCCGACGCGCTCATGGGCTACGGCACGCCCTATCTCGGCCGCGGCAGCCATCCGCGCCTGCTGCGCGAACTGGGCGCCGTGATGGCGATGGCCGGCGGCACGCGGCGGATGGGCTCGGCGGCCCTCGATCTAGCCTATGTCGCCTGCGGGCGCCTCGACGGCTACTGGGAACGCGATCTCCAGACCTACGATTTCGCCGCGGGCGTGATCCTGGTGCGCGAGGCCGGCGGCTACGTTACGTCGGCAGACGGTGCGGCCGAGCCGCTGGCTGCCCGCTCGGTGGCCTCGGGCAACGAGGTGCTGCACCGGGAGTTGCTCGCCCTCCTCAAGAAGGTCCAGGCGGCCTGAGTCGCTCCAAGCGCTTCGAAACTGGTCAGGGGACGGGGCTTCTGCTTTAAGCGCGCCGTCCCCCACGGAAGGCCCGAACCCATGGAAGCCCGCCGCCACGTCGCGCTGAAGGAATCGATCCGCTCGATTCCCGACTACCCGAAGCCCGGCATCATCTTCCGCGATATCACCACGCTGCTCAGCGACCCGCGCGCCTTCCGGCGGGCGGTGGATGCGCTGGTCCATCCCTATGCCGGGGGGCGAATCGATCAGGTGGCCGGCATCGAGGCGCGGGGCTTCATCCTGGGCGGGGCGATCGCGCACCAGCTGTCCTGCGGGTTCGTGCCGATCCGCAAGAAGGGCAAGCTGCCCCACACGACCGTCTCGATGGCCTACGCGCTCGAATACGGCACCGACGAGATCGAGATCCACGTCGATGCCGTGAAGCCCGGCGACAAGGTCCTGCTGGTCGACGACCTGATCGCCACGGGCGGCACCGCCACCGCCGCGGTCAACCTGCTCCAGAAGATCGGCGCCGAGATCGTGGCGGCCTGCTTCGTCATCGACCTGCCGGAGATCGGCGGGGCGCAGCGCCTGCGCGACATGGGCGTCGAGGTCCGCGCGTTGATGCAGTTCGAGGGTCATTGAGGGGCCGCGAAATGTTGACTTCGCGGGACCCATCCGCCATAAGCCCGCCACTCGCGACGTGGCGCCCCGCCTGGGCGCCCTTCGTGTTTGCAGACAACCAGGACGCGTGAAGGTCGGGTGCGGCATCAGCCGCCCGCGAGCGCGCCACGACCTTTGAAGGCTCTGTGCCATGAAGAGAACTTATCAGCCGAGCAGGCTCGTCCGTAAGCGTCGCCACGGTTTCCGTGCGCGCATGGCCACCGCCGGTGGTCGCAAGGTGATCGCGCGCCGTCGCGCCCACGGCCGCAAGAAGCTGTCGGCCTGATCCGGCGGATCCTCGCCGGCGCGGCCCTGCTCAGGCAGCCGCCCTGCGAGGCGTGAGCATGATGCGGAAACGTGGAACCCGGTTTTCCGAACGCGTCATGCGGCACACACAATGAGATCGGCCGGGATCGAACCATCGATGGCGACGATCGAGCGGCTGAAAAAGCGGCCTGACTTTCTGGCGACAGCCGAAGGCCGCCGCTTTCATACCGAGCGCATGACTGCCCAGGGCCGGCTGCGGGATCCGCAAGCCGCGGAGGGCCTTCGGCTCGGTTTCACGATCACGAAGCGCGTCGGCCATGCGGTCGAACGCAACCGCATCCGGCGGCGCCTGCGCGCGGCCGTCAGCTTGGTTGCGTCCGATCTCCCGGGCGAGCTGACCAGGCTCTCCGCCGACATCGTGCTGATCGCCCGGCGCCCGGCCCTGACTGCGCCTTTCGAGGCCCTAGCCGAGGATCTGCGCCGCGCCATCCCGGCGGTGACGCGTCCGGCCGCGCCGCGGCCGCCCGGCCATCGCCCCGGCGGCAAATCCGGCAGCAAGTCTGGCGGCCGGCCGTTCAAATCCACACCTCTTCAGCGCGATGCGGGCCATAATCCCGCACAGCCTGCGGTCTCCGGCGACGCGGATTGCGATCCGAAGCGGGGCGCTGCCAGAGGTCTCCAAGTCACGGAAGCGCGCCAGCCCGATAGGGCCGGCGCCGCTCCTGTTGCCACTCCGAACGCGTGCGGCGGTGTCCCCGATGGGCAATGACAAGACGAACATGTTCGTGGCCATCGGCCTGTCGCTGCTGGTGCTGCTCGGGTGGCAGTACTTCGTGGCCGGTCCCCGGGTGGAGCAGCAACGCCTGATCGAGGCGCAGAACAAGGCCGCGCAACAGCAGCAGCAACCGCCGGGCGTGACCCCGGATGGCGTTCCGTCGCCCTCGCCCAAGGAGGGCGGGCCAGCAGCCCCGGTGCCCGGCACGGTTCCCGGCCAGGGCGGCCCGGTCTCGCGTGAGGCGGCGCTGACCCGCTCGCCGCGCATCCGCATCGAGACCCCGGCGCTCAGCGGCTCGATCGCCTTGAAGGGCGGCCGCGTCGACGACGTGTCGCTCAAGAACTACCACGAGACGGTGGACCCGAAGAGCCCGGAGATCGTGCTGTTCTCCCCGGCCGGCAGCGAGACGCCGTACTACGCCGAGTTCGGCTGGGTCGGTGCCAATGCCGGACCGCTGCCCGGCAGCGAGACCCTCTGGACCAGCGACGGCAAGACCCTCTCCCCTGGCATGCCCGTGACCCTGACCTGGGACAACGGCGCCGGCCTCGTCTTCAAGCGGATCATCGCGGTCGACGACAAGTACATGTTCACGGTCCGCGAGGAGGTCGAAAACAAGGGCTCGGGCGCGGTCACGCTCTACCCGTACAGCCTCGTCTCCCGCTGGGGTAAGCCACACACCCAGGGCTACTACGTCCTTCACGAGGGCATGATCGGCTATCTTGGCAACGAGGGCCTGCAGGAATTCACCTACGACAAGCTCGCCAAGGAGGGCGCCTATGGCGGCGCCAACACCAAGGGCAAGGCCTGGAACGGCGTGACCGGCGGCTTCGTCGGCATCACCGACAAGTATTGGGCGGCGGCCGTGATGCCCGCCGACCAGGACGCGCCCTATACCGGCGCCTTCACCGACCGCACCGACGGCGCCACCAACGTCTACCAGGCGAGCGTCCGCGGTGACGCCGTGAACCTGGCCGCAGGTGGCTCGGCGACCACGACCCAGCGCCTGTTCGCCGGCGCCAAGGAAGTGAACCTGATCAACAACTACGAGAAGGACCTCGGCATCAAGCACTTCGATCTGATGATCGATTGGGGCTGGTTCTTCTTCATCACCAAGCCGATGTTCCGGGCGCTGGACTTCTTCTTCCATCTGTTCGGCAATTTCGGCGTCTCGATCCTGGTGGTGACCTTCTGCCTGAAGCTTCTGTTCCTGCCGATCGCCAACCGCTCCTACGTCTCGATGGCCAAGATGAAGGCCGTGCAGCCCGAGATGGCCGCCATCCGGGAGCGGTACAAGGACGACCGCATGAAGCAGCAGCAGGCCACGATGGAGCTGTACAAGAAGGAGAAGATCAATCCGGTCGCCGGCTGCTGGCCGGTACTGATCCAGATCCCGGTCTTCTTCGCGCTCTACAAGGTCCTGTTCATCACCATCGAGATGCGGCATGCGCCGTTCTTCGGCTGGATCCACGATCTCGCCGCGCCGGATCCGACGAGCATCGTGAACCTGTTCGGCCTTCTGCCGTTCCCTGCGCCGGACTTCGTTCATCTCGGCGTCTGGCCGCTGATCATGGGCGTGACCATGTTCGTGCAGATGAAGATGAACCCCGCGCCGCCGGACCCGGTCCAGGCGCAGATCTTCACCTTCATGCCGATCGTGTTCACCTTCATGCTGGGCTCGTTCCCGGCGGGCCTGGTGATCTACTGGGCCTGGAACAACACCCTGTCGGTGATCCAGCAATACGTCATCATGCGTCGCAACGGCGTGAAGGTGGAACTGTGGGACAACCTGCGGACCACATTCCGGCGCGGCGGCACCAAGGCAGCAGCCACCACCAAGGGTTGACCGAGGGCGGGTAAGGAAAGCCGTGACCGAGACCAACGACGACGCGGCCGACCTCTTGGAGGCCGGCCGCCTTTTGTTTGCCGGCGCCGCCGACTTCTACGCGGCTGCCCAGGTGCTCGACCGGATTCCGCCCATGGAGGGCGTGGAGATCGCCTTCGCGGGGCGTTCGAATGTCGGCAAGTCGAGCCTGATCAACGCGCTCACCGGTCGCAACACACTGGCGCGCACGTCGCACACGCCGGGGCGGACCCAGCAGCTCAACTTCTTCCGGATCGGCGACCGCCTGTCGCTGGTCGACATGCCGGGCTACGGTTACGCGGCGGTGGAGAAGGCCAAGGTCGAGGCCTGGACCAACCTGATCCATGCCTACCTGAAAGGCCGGGCCAACCTCGCCCGGGTGTTCATGCTGATCGACGCCCGCCACGGCTTCAAGTCGATCGACACCGACGTGCTCGACGGCCTCGACAAGGCCGCGGTGAGCTATCAGGTGGTGCTCACCAAGGCCGATTCCCTGAAGAAGGGCGAAGTCGCGAGCCGAATCGCCGGCATCCAGGCGGGGCTGGCCAAGCGGCCGGCGGCCTTCCCGCAGGTGATCCTCACCTCCAGCCGGGACGATCTCGGCGTGCCCGAGCTGCGCGCGGCTGTCGCCAAGCTTCTGGTCGAGCGCGGCGCGTGAGGTTTTTTGGGATCGACCGCGCGCTGGTGGCGCTCGCCTGCCTCGCCGGGCTGCTCGGCGTCGCGCTCAGCGCCGCGGCGGCGCACATTCCCGGGGCGGATTCGCTCAAGACCGCGGCGCAATTTCTCCTGTTCCACGCTCCCGCGATCCTAGCCCTTGCAGGGTTCGCCGCCGCCGGCCTGGCCCGACCGGGCCTGATGCGGCTGGCGTCTGGCCTCCTCGTCCTCGGCCTGATCCTGTTCTGCGGCGACCTGTCGATGCGAGCCTGGTTGCAGCACCCGCTCTTCCCGATGGCCGCGCCCATCGGCGGCTTCGCCCTGATGGGGGGCTGGTTCGCCGGGATCCTGGGCGCTCTCGTGCCGGTGCGCCGCGTCTAGCGCATCGTCCTGTTGTGAAAGCCGTCTCACCTACCGGGACGATGCGCTAGCTCTTGGTCCGAGCCTGTAAAAACTCAAGCGCCGGCCCCTGCGCGTCGGAGAAGACCCCGGCGGTGAGCGCGCCGCCATAGACCGCGGCGGTGTCGAGGTTGGTCCGGAACCGGCGGACCTCCGGGCGGCCGTCGCGCTGGGGCGTGTGGCCGTGAACTACGTGCCGGCCGAAATCGTGATCCCCCTCGAGGAACGGTTCCCGGATCCAGAGGCGGTCATGCGCGTCCGAGTCCGGCGCGGCCGTGCCCGGAGGGAGGCCGGCATGGACGTACCAGCGGGCCGCGTCCTCGTGCAGGGTCGGCAGCGCCTCGATCCAGTCGAGGGTGTCCCGTGGCAGGCCGCCGAGATCCCGCGCACCGAACGAGTCGAGCGTCTCCTCGCCGCCATGATAGAGCCAGTGCCGCGCGGCGTCCGGCGTCAGCAGCGCGTCGAGCAGCATGCGCTCGTGATTGCCCATCAGGCAGGTGACGCGCTCGGGCTCGGCCCAGTGCAGGCGGCTGAGGGTTCGCAGCACCGCCGCGCTGTCGGGGCCGCGGTCGATATAGTCGCCCAGGAACACCAGCCGGTGGGCGCGGTCCCCGGCATGGACGGCGATCCGCTCCAGCAGGCTGTCGAGCAGGTCGGCGCAACCGTGAATGTCGCCGATGGCGTAGGTGAGGGTCTGGGAGTCCATGCGGCATCGTCCACGGGCGGCGCCCGATCCGCAAGGCGTCCCGCTGGATCCTCAGCCCTTCGCCTCTCGGGCGTAGCGGCCGTCGTATTGGCCGGCCCGGATCAGCGCCAGCACCTCGGCCTCCCGGGCCGCCTGCGCGCGTACGGCTTCGATCAAGCGCGACGCGAGTGCGGGCGGGAACGTCACCACGCCATCGGCGTCGCCCACCACGACGTCGCCTGGGTTCACCGTCCAGCCGCCGATGCTGACCGGCACATTGATCGCGCCGGGCCCGGTCTTGAACGGTCCACGGGGCGTCGCAGCGCGGCCGTAGCAGGGGAAGTCCGACGCGGCGAAGGCATCGGTATCGCGCACGGCCCCGTCGATCACGAAGCCGGCCACACCCCGGCTCTCGGCGATCGCCTTCATGATGTCGCCGACCAGCGCCCGGCTGGTGTCGCCGCCGCCATCGACCACGATCACATCTCCGCGACGGACCTGCTCCAAGGCCTGGTGGATCGCGAGGTTGTCGCCGGCCCGCACCCGCACCGTGAAAGCCGTGCCGAGCAGCCGGCCGCGCCGGTGGAAGGCGCGCAGGCCGAGCAGGACCGGCATCCGGTCGAGGCAATCGCTGATCGTCGCGGTGGAAACGTCCTCGAATGCGGAGAGCACATCGGGATCGACGGCGGGCGGCGGCGGATTGTGCGTGACGGCAGGCATCGGCGAGGAACCTCCCTGACGGCGGGCCGGGCGGGATTCGTCCGATCGAGCCAGAGATGGATCCTGCCCCAGGATCAGCCCGATGTCGCGGTCCCGATCCGGCGGTCGATGGGGCGGCGCCGGCTCAGTGATCCGCGGCTTGGGGGCCTGCCGCACCGGCGCCGGTGGCGAGCTTGCGGCGTGCATCGGCCTGGCCGGTGGTCGTGCCGAAGTAGTTCGCCGAGTCGCCGAGCTGAACCGCCGGCTGGCAGTTCGGCGTGCAGGACAGTGATTCCCGATCCAGGCCGCGCTGCACCGTGATGGTCGAGTCCCGCGATGCCTCGACCCGGATCATCGTTTCGGCGATCAGGCTGCCGCCTGTATCGAGCGCGATCAGGTTGGTCGAGCCGAAGCTCTTGCCGGTCAGCACCAGCACGCCGTTCTTCTGCGGTGTGACCTCGGCGATGATCGGGTTGCCGACGATGACGGTCGCGGTCCGCTCCGGCAGGCGGATCACCTTGGCATTGTCCACCAGCACGGTGACGATGGGCAGCGGCTCGGGTTGGGCGGCCGCGACCGCGGTCCCCGTCAGCAAGAAGACGAGGCCGGCTCGGGCCCCATTCGACAGGGTGCGGCGCATCGGGTTTCTCGGAAGCAGCTGGCGCCTGCGCGTGGCGACGCCTGAAGCCTCAGCGGTAATCCGGGATCGGTGAAGGAACCGCTAAGCATGAGATAGCAGCGCCAATGCTCGGCAGTGGTGAAACCGATCTTTCACTAAGCTCGGAGCGGTTCGGGTCCGAACTTTGATCGAAGCGCGATTTAACCGAATTTCAAGGCGTATCCGACACTCTGCAAAGGCCGCCGATCGAGACGTAGAAATCTTCGTCGGTCATCTCACAACGTCCACGCTACCAGTTCTTGATCGAAGGATCGCCTCTTATGAAGACCCTGTTCTCGCGCTTCGCCTCGGACGAGTCCGGCGCCACCGCGATCGAGTACGGCATGATCGCCGCCCTGATCGCCGTCGTCATCATCGGTGCGCTGAAGACCGTCGGCACCTCGCTCACCGCCAAGTTCAGCGCGATCGCCGGCAACCTGAACTGATCGGGTTCTCGAAGCGGTCAGGATCTGCGGCAGGTTCGAGGCTCCATCGCTCCCGCGATGGGGTCTCGGCCGGCCGGATCCACCGCTCGGCAGCGGCCTCGATCCCGAGCCGCTTCCCCGTCGAGCATGGATAAGGTTGGTCCCGAGATGGTTGGCGCAGGATCGGCGATTGCAAGCCTCGGCACGGCGGGTTTCGGCCTGTTGGTGCTGTTCCCATTCCTGATGGCCTACGCGGCGGCGAGCGACCTGCTGACGATGCTGATCCCAAACCGGATCTCGTTGGCCCTCGTTGCGGGATTCACCCTGCTCGCCGTGACCGGCCCGATGAGCTGGTCCGAGATCGGGTTTCACCTCGGCGCCGGAGCCGTCGTCCTGGCCGTCACTTTCACGCTGTTCGCCTTCGGGGTGATCGGCGGTGGCGATGCCAAGCTGGCTGCCGCCACGGCGCTGTGGCTCGGCTTCGACGGGTTGGGCGATTACCTCCTTGTGGCGTCGATCTTCGGTGGGGCGCTGACCCTGGCGATCCTGGCGGCCCGCTCCTATCCGCTGCCGCAGCGCGTCGCGCGCCTGCCGTTTGCGCTGCATCTTCATGACGCCAAGACCGGTATCCCCTACGGGATCGCCCTGGCCGCGGCGGCCCTGCTTGTGATGCCCGAGACCGAGGTCTGGGCCCGGGCGCTCGCCGGCTGACGCGGCCGCGCGTCGCGAAGCTGCATGCCAGAACGGCCACGATTCCCACGGTCAAGATCTGGAGCGCCGGTTCCGGGCCGGCTAGAACGAGACCATGTCGTTCGCGCTGCTGCGTCGTCCCGATCCCGACCACCTTGAGGTCCAGCACGAGGGAGCCAGCCTCCAGATCGCGCTGCGCCGTCGCCCCACTGCGCGCCGGATCACCCTGCGGGTCTCGGCCGCCACCGGCGAGGTCGTGATCACGTTGCCGAGCCGCACCGCGGTGAACACCGCCCAGCGCTTCGCCGCGAGTCACGCCGGCTGGATCGCGGCGCGCTTCGCCCGCGTACCCGAGCGCATCCTGTTCGCGCCCGACGCGATCCTGCCGCTGCGCGGCGCGCCGCACCGCGTGCATCTGCGCGACACGCGCAGTGGCGCGGTGCGCGTGGAGGCCGGGGTGGGGGAGGGACAGGGGGAGCCGGTCATCTCGGTGTCCTGCGAGACCGCGCATGTCCCGCGCCGGATCCGGGACTACCTCACCCGCGAGGCGCGGCGGGATCTCGCGGAGGCTGTGGAGCGCTATGTGCCGCTGCTGGGCCAGCGGCCTTTGCGCATCACCCTGCGGGATACCCGCAGCCGGTGGGGCTCCTGCACGGCGCGGGGCGAGCTGAATTTCTCATGGCGCCTGATCCTGGCGCCCCCGATGGTGCTCGATTACCTCGTCGCCCACGAGATGGCGCATCTGCGCGAGATGAACCACTCGGCCCGGTACTGGGCGCTGCTGCACGGTCTCTGCCCGAATGTCGACGCGGCCGAGGCGTGGCTGAAGCGCAACGGCACCAGCCTGCACCGCTACGGCTGACCGGGCAGGGTTCGGCCCGTCCCGCTCAACCCTTGGCGCGCAGCACCTTCTGGCGCGTCACGGCCTCGCCCGGCCAGACCGGCCGGGGATCGACTTGGCCGGGCTCCAACGTGCGGGGGGCCACGCTGTCGCAGACCTCGCGCTGGCGGATGATCACCGGATTTCCGAAGGCGTCACGGCGGCGGACGAGACCGCCCTCCCGGCAATAGCCGGCGATCGCGGCCTGGCCGTTGCGTCCGCCATACGGATTCACGGCCACCGGCGGGTGCTCGACGATCAGCGTGTCGGAGTGGTTGAGGGAGTGTTCCACATACGTGGTCTCGCCGACCGGAAGCGACTGCGCCCCGGCCTGCGCGAGGGTGGCCATCAAGCAGGCGGCCGAGAGGGCGGACAGGCGCATCACAGCTTCGGGATCCTGCGCTGGAGGAAAAGCTCCCTTCATTTAGGCCGTTCTGCAACCCCCGGGTAGCGTCCAGGCGCAACACCGGAGCCGGCATCGCTTGACAGCGCAGGGCCGGCCATGGTCGGAACACCCCCGATTTTACGGCCCCGCCGGTCCTCGGCGGTGGCGTTCCGAAGGGTTCGGTGGTGCCGCTTCACGCGAGGCTCGATCGTTTTCGGCGCGTGGTCCGGCGCGTCGCGCTGCCGGTGTCCCTCGCCCTCACCGCACTGGGGCTCGCCGGCGGGGGGCCGGCTGCCGCCCAGGGCATGGTGCGCAAGACCTTCGACGACTGGCAGCTGCGCTGCGAGACGCCGGCCGGCGCCAAGGCCGAGCAATGCGCGCTGGTGCAGTACCTGGCCGCGGAGGACCGCCCCAACCTCACCCTCGTGGTGATCGTGCTGAAGACCGCCGACAACCGCGGCTATCTGCTGCGCGTGGTGGCGCCGCTGGGCGTGCTCCTCCCCTCCGGCCTCGGCCTGAAGATCGACCAGACCGATGTCGGCCGGGCCGGCTTCGTGCGCTGCCTCACCACCGGTTGCGTCGCCGAGGTGGTGATGGATGACGGTTTGATCCGCCAGTTCAAGGGCGGCACGCAGGCGACCTTCATCGTGTTCCAGACACCCGAGGAGGGCGTCGGCATTCCGCTCTCGATGAAAGGCTTCGCGGCCGGGTTCGACAGCTTGAAATGACGATGCCGCTCGGGAGCCGTGCGATGATCGGAGGTCGTGACTTGGTCCTGGGCCTGTGTGGCCTGATCCTCGCCGGGTCGCTGTCGGCCGGGCCGGCGCGCGCGGAGGAGGGCAACGTCCTCTCCAACCTGTTCAAGTTCGGCGGTACGACGGTGCCGCCGTCGCAGAACCAGAGCCTCGATCCGCCCTACTGCCCGCCGGTCGAGGTGGCCGAGAACGGCGCGGCGTACCGCGTCCTCGCCGGGAGCGACGTGCGCACCCAGTTCTCGGTCGGCCGGCTGGCCCGGGAATGCGCCCGCCGCCAGGACGGTTCGGTGACCGTGAAGGTCGGTGTCGAGGCGAATGTCCTTCTCGGGCCGAAGGGCGCTCCCGGTCGGTTCGATGTGCCGGTGACGATCCAGATCCTCCACGAGGGCAAGGTGGTCGCGAGCCGTGTCGAGCATTCCACCGTGGTGGTCGCCCCCGGGGAAGCGCAGGGCTTCACCACCATCGTCGCCGAGGCGCTGACGGTGCCCGCGGCTGTCGCCGAGGATTATGACATCACCGTCGGTGTCGGCAGCGGCAAGGGCGCCGGCGGGAAGACCGCCCAGAAGGCGCGGCGCAGGAAGCCGGCGGTGGCCGCGGAGCCCGCCAGCGGAGGCGACGCTGCCCAGTGATGCCGCGGCGCGTCTCGTCGATCCGACTCCGCTGACGGGAACAGCCGGACACGCTGCCTGGCTCGGCCGCGCGACGCGGTTCCGCCTCGAGCCGACCGACGATCCCGTTTTCGATCGCCGCCTCGTCCTGCCCGACCACCCGGTCGGCTGGCTCGTGCTGAGCTATGCCGGCGATCCGGGCGCACCGCCGCGCCGGCCGATCCTGCGGGTTCTCCGTGGGGCCGAGGGCACCCCGCAGGATTTCATCCTGCCGGGTGCGGCGCAGGGGGCCGCCCATTGGCTCGGCCTGATCCCCCCGGATGCCCGGGAGATCCGCCTGTCGGCCGGCCCCGGCTTAGTGCTGGAGCGGGTTGGGGCCCGGCGGGAGGTTTCGGTGCTGGCCCAATGCCTGCTGCGCCGGCCCTGGCGCTGCGTCGCGGCTCTCTACGAACGCGCCCGCGGATCCGAGCGGCGCTACCGCGATACGCTGCGTGGCGCCTGCGCGGTGACGCCCCTGCGCCACTACCGATTCTGGGCGGCATCGCGGAATCGCCCGATCCGGATCGTCCCGAGCGATCTGCGGATCCGCTGCCTCGTCCTCGCCCGATCCGGCGAGGAAGCCCTGCTCGCCGCGACGCTCGATGCCCTCGACGCGCAGGGCCATTCTGCCCGGACCATCGCGGTCGCCTGGGCCGATGCGCTCCCCGCCTTGCCGGATCGCCGTGCCGAGCACCGGCGCTGGGATGGTCAGGCGCCTCCCGCCGCGCTGATCGCCGGGGCCGACGCCCTGTGCCTGCTCCGGGCCGGCGACATTCCGGCTCCCGACGCGCTGGCGTTGCTGGCCCCAGCCCTGGCGGAGGCGGATCTCGCCTATGGCGACGCGCTCGGCCCCGACGACCGGCCCCGGCTCAAGCCGGATTGGAGCCCGGATCTCGCGCTGGCGACCGGCTATGTCGGCCGCGCCGCGCTGTTCTCCCGTGCCCTGCTCGCGCGGCTGCCTGCCGAACCGGTCGGGCCGATGGCCGAGGCGATCCTGGCGATCGAGACCGCCGCGATTTTGGCCGGTGCACGCGGCGCCCATGTCGCGCGCGTCCTCGCCCGCACCACCGGCGACTGTCTCGACCCACCAGCCCGGGCGCAGGCGCTCGACGCGCGCCTCAAGGCTTCGGCGGCCCCGATCGGGGCGATGCTCCGCAACGGCGCCGTCCAGTTGGACTGGACGCTGCCGCATCCCGCCCCGAAGGCCAGCATCGTGATCCCGTCGCGGGACCGCCTCGACCTGATCGCGCGGGTCTGCCGGGGCGTGCTGCACGAAACGGACTACCCGGATCTGGAGCTGATCATCGTCGATAACGGCTCCACCGATCCGGCCGTGCTGGCGCATTACGAAGCGCTGCGCCGGGACCCGCGGGTCCGCATCCTGATCGATCCGCGTCCGTTCAACTTCGCCGCCATGGTCAATGACGGCGTCGCCGCCGCCACCGGCGCGGTGGTGGTGCTGCTCAACAACGACGTGGCGGTGCTGGAGCCCGGCTGGCTCGACGCCATGGTCCGCCAGGCGATCCGGCCCGAGGTCGGCGCTGTGGGCGCAAAGCTCCTCTACGCGAACGGCACCCTGCAGCATGCCGGGGTCGTGGTCGGCCTCGGCGGACGGGCGGGCCACATCCTGCGCCGCCGCCCCGGCGACACGCCGGGCCATCTCGGCCGCCTGCGCGTGGCCCACGAGGTCTCGGCCGTGACCGCCGCCTGCCTCGCCGTCGCCCGGGACAAGTATCTCGCGGTCGGCGGCTTCGACGCCGAGGCCTTCCCGGTGGATTTCAACGACGTCGATTTCTGTCTGCGCCTCACTGCGGCCGGCTGGAAGACGGTCTGGACCCCGGCCGCGACGCTGGCCCATCTCGAATCCGTCAGCCGGGGCCCCTCGGTCGGCGCCAAGCGCGCCCGCTTCGAGCAAGAGGCCGCCCGGTTCTCCGAGCGCTGGCGCGATGTGATCCGCCACGATCCGTACTACCATCCCGCCCTGTCGCTCACGACCTTCGGCGAGGATCTCGAATGACGCGACGCCGATGACGGAGCCTGTGGTGGGCCTCGCGCAGATGCTGCAACTCGGGATCCCGCGTCGCCCCCGGCACGCGCTGCCGGGCGTGCTGCGTGCGCTCCTGGGCCGACCCCGGGCGACGGTCGAGATCCTGGCGGCGCGGCTCCAGGGGAAACGCCTCCGATCTCGCCAGAAGCTGGCGGCCCTGATCGGCATCGACCACCGGCTCGCTCTGCCGCCAAAAATCCTCGACGGATTCCCGACGGCGCCGGGCGGGCCGGGCGACGGCTTCCGGCTGTTCGGTGGCGGTCTTCTCGTCGCCGGCGCGGCCGCCCGCATCGCCGACGCCTTCGCGGCCGATCCCGAACTTCAGGCCATCTACGGCGACGCGCTGATCCAGGACCATCCGCGCGGTCCGGTCCGGCCCTTGCTGCCACCGGCCTTCGATCCCGAGCTGCTGGCGGCGGTCGATTACCTCGCGCCCCTGCTGGCCTGCCGGCCGGGAGCCCTGGCGCCGGAAACCCAGCCGAACGGCCCCGCCGACGCCGCGTTCCAGATCGCCGAGCGTCACGGCGCCTCCGCGATCGGCCACCTCCCCGAGATCCTGACGATCCGGCGTGGCGATCCGGTCGACCCTGTGTCGTCGGCAGGGGAGGGGGGGCGCAACCGCCATCGCGACGCCTTGCGCCGCCATCTCGACCGGACAGGCCGGGCTGGAAGCCGCATCATGGCGGGCGAGGGCGGCTTGCTGCAGGTCGAGCACCCGTTGCCCGATCCGCGGCCGCTGGTGAGCGTGATCGTGCGGCTCCGCGATCGCCTCGACCTGCTCCGCCCCTGTCTCGACAGCCTCGCCGCCAGCACCGATTGGCCGAACCTCGAGATCCTGGTCTGCGATAACGACAGCCGTGAGCCGGAGACGCTGGCCTTCCTCAAGACCCTGGAGCGAGAGGGGAGGGGGGGCGTCGTGCCCTGTCCCGGGCCGTTCAATTTCGCCGCCATGAACAACGCCGCCGCCGCCCGCGCCCGCGGGGCACTGCTGGTCTTCGTCAACAACGACGTCGAGGCGTTCCGGCCCGACTGGCTGGCCCGGATGGCCCGGGAGGCTTTGCGCCCGGAGATCGGCGCGGTCGGCGTGAAGCTCCTCGATGGCGAGGGGCGGATCCAGCACGGCGGCATCGTGCTCGGCACCGGCGGCTTGGTCACCCATGCGCACCGCCATTTCCCCGCGGATGCGCCGGGCTACCTGGCGGGCCTGCGCGCCACCCATGCGGTCTCGGCGGTCACCGCCGCCTGCCTGATGGTGGAGGCCAAGAAATTCCATTCGGTCGGCGGTTTCGACGATGCCGTCTTCGCGGTCGATTTCAACGATGTCGACCTGTGCCTGCGCCTGAACGCGGCCGGCCTCCGCACGCTGCTGGTGCCGGGGGCCGTGCTGCACCATCGCGAATCGGCGAGCCGCCGCTGGACGCCGGAGGCCCGCGCCCGCCACGAGCGCGAGATCGCGGCGCTCAAAAGGCGATGGGGGCCGCTGCTGGCGCAGGACCCCCATTATCACCCGGGCTTCGACCCGGACCTCTCGACCCACGCACGTCTGCGCGCGGGTTTTTGGGAAGCGGCAGGACCGGCGATGGTGCGCCGGACGCCCGCCTGAGCGGTCCTACTGGACCAGGCGCGGGCCGCCGGTCTGAACCTTCTCGTTCTCCGACATGATCCCGAGCCGCTTGGCGACTTCCGTGTAGGCCTCGATCAGGCCGCCGAGATCCTTGCGGAACCGGTCCTTGTCGAGCTTGTCCGAGGACTTGATGTCCCACAGCCGGCAGGAATCCGGGGAGATCTCGTCGGCCACGACGATGCGCATCATGTCGCCTTCCCACAGGCGGCCGGTCTCGATCTTGAAGTCCACGAGCCGGATGCCGACGCCCAGGAAGAGGCCCGACAGGAAGTCGTTGACGCGGATCGCCAGCGCCATAATGTCGTCGATCTCCTGGGGCGTCGCCCAGCCGAACGCCGTGATGTGCTCTTCCGAGACCATCGGATCGTTGAGCGCATCGTTCTTGTAGTAGAATTCGATGATCGAGCGCGGCAGCTGGGTGCCTTCCTCCAGGCCCAGCCGCGTCGCCAGCGAGCCCGCCGCGACGTTGCGCACCACCACCTCGAGCGGGATGATCTCGACCTCCCGGATCAGCTGCTCGCGCATGTTCAGCCGGCGGATGAAGTGCGTCGGCACGCCGATATCGTTGAGGTGCTGGAACACGAATTCCGAGATCCGGTTGTTCAGCACGCCCTTGCCGTCGATGATCTCGTGCTTCTTCGCGTTGAAGGCCGTGGCGTCATCCTTGAAGTGCTGGATGAGCGTCCCGGGCTCGGGCCCCTCGTAGAGGACCTTCGCCTTGCCCTCGTAGATGCGACGGCGGCGGTTCATAGGCGTGTACCGTGGTTTGAGGAAGTCCATGGGCCGAGGCTCCTGATGCGCGACGAGTGTGAGGAATCCGCGGCGCGGCGACCGGATGCGAAGGTCGGGCAACCGGACGGCCTCTGCCCGAGGGCCCGGCTACTGCCCCTGAAACTAGCCGAACCGGGCTTCCAGCACAACGCGTTAGCCCGCAGGGCGGGATTGCGGGCGCGGGTCCGGACGTGCCTCCGAGCCCGACGCCTCACCCGATCACGCGGCGGTCTTCGCCGGGTATCGGCAGAGATCCGCGATGAGGCAGCGGGGGCATTCGGGCTTGCGCGCCTTGCAGGTGTAGCGCCCGTGCAGGATCAGCCAGTGATGGGCGTGCAGGCGGTAGGGCTCCGGCACGATCGCCTCCAGGCCCGCCTGAACCTTGTCGGTGGTGGACCCGACGAACAGAGGGATCCGATTCGAGACCCGGAAGATATGGGTATCGACCGCGATCCGCGGCACCTGGAAGGCGATGTTCAATACGACGCTGGCTGTCTTCGCGCCCACTCCGGGTAGCACCTGGAGCGCCTCCAGGCTCGCGGGCACCGCACCGCCGTGTTGCTCGACCAGGATGCGCGAGAGCGCGATGACGTTCTTGGCCTTGGTGTTGAACAACCCGATCGTGCGGATGTAGCTGCGGACATTCTCCTCGCCGAGCGCCAGCATCGTCTCCGGGGTGTCGGCGACCGCGAAGAGCGGGCCGGTGGCGAGGTTGACGCCGCGATCGGTCGCCTGGGCCGATAGGACCACGGCGACGAGAAGGGTGAACGGGTTCACATAGTGCAACTCGCCCTTCGGCTCGGGCTCGGCCGCGTGGAAGCGCCGGAAGATCTCGGTGAGTGTCCCCGCATCCACGGCCTCGGGCGCGGTCTCGACAGGGGCGGTCGAGGCCGGTGTGATCCAGCCGCCGAGCTGCCCGGAGGCCACGCCTTTCACGGATCCGACGGCGCCGCCTGCGGCACGCGGTCGAGGCACGTTCTTTACCGGAGGCGGAGTCTTTCTGGCGGGCATCCGCGCGTTATATGGATCGCATGGCGAGCGGCAATCCTTCTGTCCATCCCTACGGGCTCGATCCGGATACGATCGACCGGCCGGTCTTCTCGGCCACCATCCGGCCGCATCAATCCCTGAGCCGCCTCGGCTTTCGCGTCGTGATGACCGGGTGCTGCCTGGTCTCGCTCACCGTCTCGGTCTGGGCTTGGCGGATGGGGTTCTGGCCGGTCGCCGGTTTCTTCGGCCTCGACATGCTGGCGATCTACGCGGCCTTGAAGGTCAGCTTTCGGCGCGGGCGGTCCTTCGAGGAGGTGATGATCTCCCAGCTCGAGATCCTGCTCGCCCGGGTCAGCCATAAGGGCGTGCGGCACGAATGGCGGTTCAATCCGCTCTGGACCAAGATCGTGACCGTGGAGGACGACGAGTACGGCCTGCAGCGCGTCACTCTGGTCTCTCGGCGCCAGCAGGCGCTCGTCGCGCGCGATGCCGATCCGGATGAGCGCGCCCGCATCGCCCACGGGCTCGGGCAGGCTCTGGCTCAGGTCAAGAAGGGCTACTGAGCGCGTTAGGGGGCTGTCGTAGGCCCGTCATGCGATTGCGCGAGAAAAAACGATCGCACCGCACAAACCCGGTTGACGGGCCCGGGGCGCCTGCGTATACCCCTGTTCATCGGCGCCGGCCGCGGAAGTGGACCGGGCGCTGAGGCATCTTCTGACAGGATCGGCGATTGGCCGGCGGGTTTGCCGGGCGATAGTCTGTTTTTGTCCGATGCTGGCTTCGGGGTCGGGTTCGCTTCGGCGGGTTCGGCAGCGGGGTTGACAGGGGGATCGGCGGGCTCTAGACGCCCTCCACCGCTGAGGCGGCCGACCGGATGGTCGGGCCGGTATCACGGTTCTCCCAGTCGGACAAGCGGGTGATCGGGGTTTTGGCCCGGATCGTCGTTCTGTCGATGGCGGGCCGGTCACCGGTTCGCCTGGGTCTTTGACATTGTTGGATTTGAGGAAGGGAGACGCGGACGGCGTTTGTCCTTGCGGTCGGAGCTTTGGCTTCGACAAGTGAGAGACTAGTGCCGATCGTCGGATCTCTTTTTGAGCTCACCGATTTCGTCGCGCTGTGAAGCGCTGCGGGATCGATTGTGAGGCTCCGTCTGAGAATTACGTGATCGGCCAGA
>NZ_LKKO01000040.1 GCF_001455965.1 Methylobacterium sp. GXS13 | reverse complement strand
GGCGGGCGCGTGCCCGCCGAGAGCGCGGGACCGGTGAGGAAGCGGGGGAGGGGGGCGAGGTGCAGGGGGCGGGCGAGCCCCGCGGCGTCGCGCCCGCCCCGGCGGCGGGCGCCCCGCCCCCCAACCCTCTAGGGCCGGCCGCGCCTGGGCACTGGGCCGCCTCGCCTCAGATGCTGACCCGCGACCCGCCGTTCCGCCGCGGGGCCGATTTCCCGCGGTTCGAGACCCTGACGCATGAAGCTCGCGACGCTGGCCTGCCTCGCCGCCCTTTGCCTGGTCGGGCCGGCCGCCCATGCCGCGCCGGGTGAAGCCGCCAAGCCGGCCGCCCCGGCGAGTGCCGCACCACCGGCCAATGCGGCCAAGCCTGCGCAGCCCGTCCCTTCGGCCGATGCGCCGCAGCCGGCTGCGACCCCCGCCCCGTCCGCGGCCCAGCCGCAGACCGCCCCTCGCCCGGCATCGAGCGGCCGGGCCGAGCGGCGGCGGCGATCCTACGCGGCCTGCAACCGCGCATCGCACCAGCGTGGCTTGCGCGGCGGCAGGCGGCGGCGGTTCCTGATCCGCTGCCGGCTCGGCTACGAGCGCACGCACGGGCAAGCGGCGCAGCCGGGTGCCGCCCAGCCGGTGCAGCCAGGCCGCAAGCCGTGACCGGTCGCGCCGCGCCGGGTGCGCCCGGGCGATGAAGCTGATCGTCTTCGATGTCGACGGCACCCTGGTCGACAGCCAGCATCTGATCGTGGCCGCGCAGGGACTCGCCTTCGCGGAGAACGGCCTGCCGGCCCCGGGCCGGCGCGAGGCGCTTTCCGTGGTCGGGCTGTCTCTGCCGCAGGCCTTCCGCCGCCTCGTCGGCGAGGACGGGCCGATCGCGGAACTCTCCGAAAGCTACAAGCAGGCTTATAATCGCCTGCGCGTCGACCCCGCCTACGAGGAGCCGCTGTTTCCCGGGATGGGCGACCTGCTGGCCCGCCTGCGCGCCCGGGAGGACGTGCTGATCGGCCTCGCGACCGGCAAGTCGCGCCGCGGCGTCGACCGGCTGATCGAGCATCACGGCTGGGCCGACTGGTTCGTCACCACGCAAAGTGCCGACGATGCGCCGTCGAAGCCCGATCCAACCATGCTGCGCCAGGCGATGGCAGAGGCCGGCTGCGCCCCCGAAGCCACCATCATGGTGGGCGATACCACCTTCGACATCGGCATGGGCGTCTCGGCCGGGGCCGTCGCGGTGGGGGTCGGCTGGGGCTATCACCCGGCCGGCGCCCTCTACGGGGCGGGGGCAGTCACCGTGGTCTCGTGCGCGGGTGCGCTGGAGGGGTTGTTCTCCGGGGGGGAGCCTTCGGGCCCGCCCGCTTCGCCGTCATCGCGAGCGTAGGGAAGCGACCCAGGGAATCGCACCGCTCGGAGAACGCCCGCCGCCCTGGGTTGCTTCGCTCCGCTCGCAATGACGGCGCGATGTCCAGCGAGGCTCGCCGACGAACCCCAAAACCCCTATCTGGCATCCATGAGCGATGTGACGAACGAGTGGCTCGGCGGACCGGGCGACGGGGAACGCCCCGATCCGATGCGGGCGGCCCGCGGCCATGCCAAGCCTGCCCTGCCCCGGCGGTTCTACAAGGAGGCCGGCTTCGCCGAGGGCCCGGATGGATTTCGGTTGACCCTGGACGGTCGTCCGGCCAACACGCCGGCCCGCAACCCGCTGAGCCTGCCGACCCGGGCTTTGGCCGAGAAGATCGCGGCCGAATGGGCGGCGCAGGACACGGTGATCGACCCGGCCAGGATGCCGCTGACCCGGCTGGCGAATACCAGCATCGACGGCGTCGCCCCCCGGCACGCCGCGGTGGTGGAGGATCTCTGCGCCTATGCGAGCACCGACCTTGTCGCCTATCGGGCCGGGGATCCGGACCGGCTGGTCTCGGCCCAGGCCGCCGCCTGGGACCCGGTCCTCGACTGGGCCCGGGAGACCTTCGGAGCCCGGGTGATCCTCAGCGAGGGTGTGATGCATGTGGAACAGCCGCCCGATACCGTGCGGGCGCTGTCCGAGGCGGTGGCCGCGGTTGAGAGCCCGTTCCGGCTGGCCGGACTGCACACGCTGACGACGCTGACCGGCTCGCTGCTGATCGCGCTTGCGGTCCTGCGCGGCCGCCTCGGCCCGGCCGAGGCCTGGGACGCGGCCCATGTGGACGAGACCTATCAGGCCGCCGTATGGGGCCGGGATGCCGAAGCCGAGGCGCGGCTGGCGATCCGCCGCACCGAGTTCGAGGCCGCGGCCGAGCTGATCGCCAGCGTCTGATCGGGAGCTGGGTGGATTGCGCAGATGCACTTGCGCAACATGCCCGAATTCGCTGCCGCGAGGCCGTATAGCCGGCTGACAGGCCGTGAGGATTGACTTAGGGTCCGGCTATTCTAGTCGTCGGATCATCCATGCGCGCCGATCCTTGCCGTGACAGTCGCTTCGAAGACGAATTGGCCGCGCTCCTTGCCAGCAAACAGTCTTCCGACGACGCGGTAGCGCGCGAGGCTTTGTTCGCGGCCCTCTTGCGGCTGGAGCGGCGGGCGCTGATCGCGGGCGCCACGGATTCGACCCTGGCCAAGATCGCCGAGGCCCGGTTCCTGGTCGGCATCCTGCGCGACGCGATGCGCCCGTCGCGGATTGCGCCGCTGCGCAGCCTGCTGCGGCTGGCGGCGGAGCCGCGCCGGCTCGCGGAGGCCGATCTCGATCCGGTTTGAGGCGCGGTCCGACCTTTCACTGCCGGCATTGCTTCGCTGCGCTCGCAATGCCGGCGGCGTTCCTCGCGCCGACCGCTTACCCCACCGGCTGGGCGAGCGCCTCCCGCACCTTCCCCTCCAGCGAGGCGGGCTTCGCCGATGGTGCGAACCGGGCGATCACCTGGCCGTTCCGGCCGACCAAAAACTTCGTGAAATTCCACTTGATCGCCGTGGTGCCGAACAGACCTGAGCGCGCCTGTTTCAGGTGGTCGAACAAGGGCTCAGCCTCCGGGCCGTTCACCGCCACCTTGCCCAGCACCGGGAAGCTGACGTCGTAGGTGAGCGAGCAGAAGCGCGCGATCTCGGCGGCGTCTCCCGGCTCCTGGGCGCCGAACTGGTTGCAGGGAAACCCCAGCACCGTCAGGCCCTGGTCCCGATGCGCCCGCCACAACGCCTCCAGCCCGGCATATTGCGGGGTGAAGCCGCAGCGCGAGGCGGTGTTGACGATGAGCAGCACCTCGCCGCGATGCTGCGCGAGGGGGTACGGACTCCCGTCCGCCGCGGGAACGGTGAGATCGTGAATCGTCGTCATACCCGATCAGTCGGGCAAACCTCTGGAGGCTGCAAGGCCCTTACGCGGCTTTGACCTTCTGCACGTCGAAGCTCGGACCCTGCGGGGTCATCCGGTCGTGGGAGACGATCCGCTCGTCCGGCCCGACCACCCCGAGACTGACGTCCCGATCGGGTAGGACCACCGTCGTGGTCTTGTTGACGTGCACCAGCACGTGGCGGCGCAGCGGCACCGAGGCCACCGCCCAGCGCTTGAGCTGGCCGTAATAGGGCTCCCGGCGCCAGACATTCGCCTGACCGGGATCGACCTGAACGTTCATGTTGCGCGAGAGCGGGTCGAGGGTGAGCACCATCTTGGCGCGGTCGGGCTTCCATTCCGGACCGAGCCAGCTCTCGGTCATCCAGAGGCAATGGAACGCCCGGCAATGGTCGGGGCGCGTGGCGTGGATCGCGCAGCCCTGGCCGGCCTTGGTGTGACGGCACCACTGGCCCGCCACGCTCTCCACCGCCGGCACGTCGTAGACCTTGCAGCACAGGGTGCAGGCGCCGCAGGCGCGCCCGGGGGCCGGCTGCGCCACGAAGGCTTCGGGCGCCAGGACGGGCGAGGGACCGGAATTGAGCATGGATCGTGCGTCGCGCGGGTCAAACACGGGGGCATGCATCCGGTAACGGCCGGGCGCAGGGCCGCGGGACTACCTGCACGGGCATCGGGTCGGTAGTGTGGCGGATCCCCTGGGCATGAGGACGGTGCGAACGATGCTCTCGAATCTCGCGACCCGCGACGTCGAAACCCTGCTCCACCCCTACACCAACCTGTCGACCCACCGGCATACCGGCCCGCTGGTGCTGGAGCGCGGCGACGGCGTCCACGTCTACGACACGGAGGGCCGATCCTACATCGAGGGCATGTCGGGCCTGTGGTGCACGGCGCTCGGCTACTCGAACGCGGAACTGGTCGAGGCCGCCCGGGTCCAGATGGGCCGGCTGCCCTTCACGCACCTGTTCTCCGGCCGCAGCCACGATCCCGGGATCGAGCTGGCCGAGACGCTCAAGGAGCTGATGCCGGTCCCGACCTCGAAGATTTTTTTTACATCGTCCGGATCCGAGGCGAACGACACGCAGGTCAAGCTGACCTGGTACTACAACAACGCGCTGGGCCGGCCGAACAAGAAGAAGATCATCGCGCGGCAGAAGGGCTATCACGGCGTCACCGTGGCCAGCGCCTCGATGACTGGCCTGACGGCCAACCACGCCGACTGGGACCTGCCGCTGCCGGGTTTCCTGCACGTGTCCTGCCCGCATTTCTATCGCGGCGCCGAGCCCGGCGAGACCGAGGAGGCCTATTCGGCCCGCCTCGCTGCCGAACTGGAAGAGACGATCCTGCGCGAGGGGCCGGAGACGGTGGCGGCCTTCATCGCCGAGCCGGTGATGGGCGCCGGCGGGGCGATCGTGCCGCCGCGCGGCTACTTCGCCGCGATCCAGGCGGTGCTGGCGAAGTACGAGGTCCGGCTGATCGCCGACGAGGTGATCTGCGGCTTCGGCCGGCTCGGCACCTGGTTCGGCAGCGAAGCGCTGGGGATCCGGCCGGACTCGATCTCCTTCGCCAAGGCGCTGACCTCGGCCTACATGCCGCTCGGCGGCGTCAGCATCGACGAGCCGCTCTACCAGGCGATGATCGGCCAGAGCGAGAAGCTCGGGACCTTCGGGCACGGGACCACCTATTCCGGTCACCCGGTGGCGGCCGCGGTGGCCCTGAAGGCGATCGAGATCTACCGGCGTGACCAGGTGATCGAGGGCGCGGCCGAGAAGGCGCCGCATTTCCAGCGCCGGCTCGCGGCGCTGGCCGACCACGACATCGTCGGCGAGGCCGGCGGCATCGGGTTGATCGGCGGGCTGGAGATCGTCGCCGACAAGGCCAGCAAGCGCCAGTACGACCCGAAGGCCGGCGTCGCCGCCCGCTGCGTCGCCTTCGCGCAAGGCGAGGGCCTGATCGTGCGGTCGCTGGCCGGCGACCGCGTCGCCGTCTGCCCGCCGCTGATCATCACCCCCGACGAGATCGACGCGCTGTTCGATCGGCTGGGCCGGGCGCTCGACCGCACCCGCGACTGGATCCGCGCCGAGGGGCTGGAGGCGCTGCCGGCCTGAGGAGACCCGGCGCGGCCCGGCTCACACCGGGTCGCGCTGCGCCTCCGCCTGCGCGGTGGTCTGCAGGCCGGTCGTGGTCAGCGGCGTGATCCGCAGGGTGGTGATCCGGTTCTTGGCCTTGCGGATCACCTGGAACCGGAAGCCGTGGAAGTTGAAGGCCGTGCCCTGGTCGGGGATGGTCCGGGCCTCGTGGATGACCAGGCCCGCGATGGTGGTGGCCTCGTCGTCGGGCAGGTTCCAGTCCATGGCGCGGTTAAGATCGCGGATCGGCACGCCGCCGTCGACATTGACCGAGCCGTCGCCCTGCGGGCGCACGCCGGAGACCGTCACGTCGTGCTCGTCGGCGATCTCGCCGACGATCTCCTCGAGGATGTCCTCCAGGGTCACGAGGCCCATCACCTCGCCGTACTCGTCGACCACCAGGGCGAAGTGGGTCTTCTTGGTGAGGAACGCCTTGAGCTGGGCGCGCAGGGACGTGGTACCCGGCACGAACCAGGTCTCCAGCGCCAGGGCCTCGACCTTCAGCCCCGAGGCGTCGCCGCCCGCGGCGTCGAGCGCCCGCAGCAGGTCCTTGGCGTGGAGCACGCCGACGATGTTCTCAGGCGTGCCGCGCCACAGGGGCATGCGGGTATAGGGCGAGGCCAGCACCGCCCGGACGATGTCCTCGGAGGGCTGGTCGGCGTCGATCGCCCGCATCTTGGTGCGGTGGACCATAACGTCCGAGACCGACAGGTTCGACAGGTCGAGCAGGCCGCCGAGCATGTCGCGCTCGGCCTTGGCGACGCCGCCCTCCCGGTGCATCAGCGCCACCTGCCCGCGCAACTCCTCGGAGGCGGTGAGGATCGACTGGTGCTCGCCGATGGTGACGCCGAACGGCTTCAGCATCAGCCGCACGAGGTGCTCGATGGCGATCGCGGCCGGACCCATGATGGCGACCGCGAAGGCCACCGGCCGGGCGGTGAGCAGGGCTGCCTTGTCGGGCTTGGAGATGGCCAGCGTCTTCGGCAGCACCTCGGCGAAGACGATGACCAGCACCGACATGCCGACGGTGGCGTAGATCACGCCGCTCTTGCCGAACAGCGCGGTGAGCACGCTGGTGGTGAAGGCCGAGGCGCCGATCGCCACGATGTTGTAGCCGATCAGCATCGCGCCGATGAAGCGCTCGCGGATCGCCAGGATGCGGTTCACGATCGCCGCCCGTGGATCGCCCGCCTGCTCGAGGGCGTGCATCCGCGCCCGGGACGCGGCGGTGAAGGCGGTCTCGGCACCCGCGAAAAAGGCCGAGAGCAGCAGCGAGATCACCACGATGCTCGCGGCGAACCACAGGTCGATATGGGTGTCCATCGGTTCCAAGACGCGCGACTCAGGCGGCGGGGAGGCCGCCCATATAGCGTCTCGTGCGGGTTATTGCGCGCCGATCCGACGCACCGTCCACGTCGCCCAGTAGACCGGCCGCCCGTAGAGGCTCGAGGTGTCGCGCCCGGAGGCCGTCGGCGCCAGCCGGTCGAGCCAGGTCAGGTACCCGGCCTTGCCCGGATAGATCGACGGGGTGTCGAGGTTGCCCTGCGCATCGGTCATCCAGAAGTGCGCGCTCCGGTCGAACCGGCCGCTGCCGTCGCCGCCCGAGCGGAGTCCGAGATAGGCCGGCGAGCGGCCCGCCTCCACCGGGTCGGCGTAGAGGGTGAGCGCCCCGATCCCGTCGAGATTCAGGTCGGGGGTGTATTGCAGGCAGATATCCGCCACCGGGCCGCCCGGGGCGTTGGCCGGCCGCTGGCAGGTATAGGACACCGCCCAGCGCTGCATGCCCTTGGCCCGCGCCACCCGCACCAGGCTCCCGGGCGGCAGCGGTGCGGCGAGCTGCTTGGCCGCCGACCAGACTTTCGAGGCCGACAGGTCCTTCGACGTGCGCAGGTAAAGGGCGGTGCGGCGCTTCTCCGGGGCGAGGCCGCAATCCTCGGGCAGGACGTCGGTGTAGACGTAGTGGTAGGTCCGGTCGACGATGCTGATCGAACCGGCAAGTCCGTGGGTCTCGAAGGCCGGGGCCGGGCAGGACGAGGCGACCGGCTTGCCGGATTCGTCGACCACCGGAGCGGGGTTGGGCGGCGTCCCGCGGCCGCCGGGGGTGAACGGCGTCCAGGTGAGCCCGTATCCGTCCGAAGTGCGTGTGCGGATCTCGAAGGTCTGGAAGTCGACGGTGCGGGCCGCGATCTGCACCCGGCGCCGTATATCCGCCGGCTGCGCCGCGGGCTCATCCCGCTCGGCCCGGTGGCGACCCCGCCGTCCGCCGGTCGGCTCCGCGTCCGGGTCGGTGTTCCCGCCGACCCGCTCCTGACCAAGCAGGAAGACGTAGCTGTAGGCTTCACCGGCCCAGTCGCGGCCCGAGACCGCGATCGGGTCGCGGGGCCCGATGCCCTCGGCGGCCGGCTCGGACGCGCCGCGCTTGGCCGCGCGCTCCTCCGGGAGATCGACCGAGAAGCGATCGGCCGAGGGCGGTAGCGTCGTGGCCAGCGCCTCCGGGCTGCGGCCCGTGCGCAGCGACCCGGCGTCGCGGCTGTCGGTGGCGCGCCGCTCCGGGCAGGGCTCGTCCCGGCGACGTGATGAGAGCGGGCTCTGGCCCTGGAAGATCATCTGCAGCGGCCCCGGCGCCTCGGCCCGCGGCAGCCGCAGGATCTGCACGCCACGGACGAACGCGCAGGGCGCCGGCGCGATCAGCACGCCCTCGGCCTCGGCGCCGTCGCGGCAGATTTCCAGGCCGCCGCCCCCGGTGACGTAGCAGCTTGGCGCGCTGGCCTCGGCGCTGGCGGCCCGGGCGGAGACCGGAGCCGGTGCTGCGACGATGCCGAGCGCGAAGGCGCCGAGCAGCGCCGCGACCGGCACGGGTGGGCGCCGGGGCTGGTCGGGGCACTTAGACTGACAATCGACGGTATCGACAGGCGTCGTTGCGGCGGCGTTCAAAGATGTCACGTCTATCGCCGCTGTCGATCCGGTTGTTCGGAAGGTTCGGCAGCCTCTAGCCTATGGTCCGGCAACCGGGAAGTGGCGCGGACCACGCATACCGGGCAACGTGCGCGCCCGTCGCGTTCGGCAAGGCGAACCCGGGGGCCGCTCGCCCGTTGTCGCCGCTTGAGGGCGGAAACGTCCGACCCAGTCAGCGTCCGGAGATCAGAGCATGGATATCGCCGTCGAGACCGTCACCGACCTCGTTCTGCGGCTGCGTGCCATCGAGGTGAAGGAAGGCAACACCGATCCGGATTCGGGGTCGAACCCGATCGACGACGGCTCCACCGACGTCCTGATCTCGGGCACCGATGACGCCACCGAATCCGAGGTGCGCGGCGCCATCGCCGGGCTCGACGACGATGCCCGGGCCGAACTCCTGGCCCTGTTCTATATCGGCCGCGGCGACATGGAGCCGGAGGAGTGGGGCGATGCGGTCCGCTTCGCCCGCGAGCGCGAAGCCGTCGGTGAAGGCGCCGTGAAGGAGTTGCTGGGCGCGCCGGATGCCGGCGACTTGCTGGAGGAGGGCCTCGACGCGATGGGGCTGACCCCCGAATTGCCCCAAGCCTGACGCGCAGACCGGAGACCAGCGGTATGGCTACCCGGGTTCGCCGCGGCGTCAACAAGGCGGTGCGGGTCCTTACCCGCCCCGTCCGCCGCGCCCAAGGGCATGGCGGGACGGGCCCTCGCCGTCTCGTGGTCGAGCCCTATCGCGGCTACGGCTCCCGCCGCGAGATCTTCCTGATCGGCCGGGTCTTCCGGCAATCCCCTGGGATCCCCGGCGAGGACCCGGACTCGTTGAGGGCGCAGTGGCGCGACCTGCGCCGGCGGATCGCCCGGCGCACGGTGGCGGGCGCCGCGATCACGGCCCGGTTCGGCGGTGATGCGGCTCGGGTCGAGACCGACCGGGACGGTTATTTCCGCCTGCATCTGCATCCGCGCGCGCTGCCCGGGCGCCCCGGGGCGGGCCCGCCGGTGGAGCTTGTGCTGGAGGACGAGACGCCGATCCCCGCCGAGGGTGCGGTGTTCATCCCGCCCGATGACAGCCGCTGCGTCGTGATCAGCGATATCGACGACACGGTGATGCATACCGGCGTCGCCAACAAACTGAAGATGCTGTGGCGGCTGTTCGTCGAGGATGCCGACAGCCGGGTCGCCTTTCCGGGTGTGGCCGCCCTGTACCGTGCCCTCCATGACGGGGCCGGCGGGGCCGAGGGCAATCCGATGCTCTACGTTTCCCGCGCGCCCTGGGGCCTCTACGAGATGCTGTCCGAGTTCTTCCAGCGGCACGGCATCCCGGTGGGGCCGGTGCTGTTCCTGCGGGAATGGGGCCTGTCCTGGACGCACCCGCTGCCGCGCCGGGCGACCGACCACAAGCAGGCGCTGATCCGGCACATGCTGTCCCTCTATCACGACCTGCCCTTCGTGCTGATCGGCGACAGCGGCCAGCACGACCCCGAGGTCTACGCCCAGATCGTCGAGGAGCATCCCGGACGGGTGCTGGCCGTCTACATCCGCAACGTGTCCAACGATGCCGCCCGGGTGGAAGAGATCGTCCGGCTCGCCGGGGCGGTCGCGCGGGCCGGCTCCAGCCTGGTCCTCGCCGCCGACAGCGTCGCCATGGCCGAGCACGCCGCCGGGATCGGTCTGATCACCGCCGATGCGGTCGCCCGCGTCGCCGACGAGCACGCCGGCGCCGACACGCCGCCCCGCCGCGAGACCGCCCGGCTCACCGCCGAGCCCGGCGAGACCGCGCGCGAGGCCGCGATCTCGGCCGACGCCGTGGCGGACGCGCTCATCGGCGATGGCAGCGTACCCGCCACCGTGGTGGTCGAGCCGGAACACCCGGCCGCCCTGCCCCGGGTGGCCGGGTGATACTTTTTGGGGGGAGCGAGCTGTCCCCCCCACACCGTCATTGCGAGCGTAGCGAAGCAACCCAGGGCAACGCGCGATCTCAGAACGTTGCGCATCACTGGGTTGCTTCGCTGCGCTCGCAATGACGGTCCTGCGTTCAAAGGTTCGTGCAACGCCCGAACCTTAGGACGAAAAACAGGTCCCATCCTGCCCTCACCCCCTGTATCCTTGACGGCCGAGCGCCCCCTGCCTGCAACGACAGGCCATCGCGAGAAGTCGCTCGCTGGAGGAAACCCAATGCGCCTGAGCTTGCCCGCCCTGCTGTTGATCGCGCTCGGCACGCACGCCGCCTTCGGGCAAGCGGCTCCTGGGGCCGATTTCAAAGGCCTGGAAGCCGAGATGGGGGCGGCCAATGCCGCGCCCGGACCCCGCACGGTGCCGGGCCGGGTCATCCCCGTGCCCGACACGATCAGCCCGGATTTCCGCAATGCCGTGGCGGCCCCCTACCGGGTGCCGGCCTGGAACGCGAACCCGCCGGATGCCGCCGGCTGGAAGGCCCTGGTGGATCGGCTGGCCGCCGCCGGCGCCGCCACCCTGCCGGCTTTGCGCGAAAAACTTGGCGTCACCAGCGAGACCGCAATGATCGGCGGTGTGAAGGTGTTCGTGGTTCAGCCGAAGACGATCCCGGAGGCCAACCGCAACCGGCTGCTGCTGCACATCCACGGCGGCGGCTATGTCTACAATCCGGGCGAGGCCGGCACCCTGGAGGCGATCCTGATGGCCGGGCTCGGCGGCTTCAAGGTGATCTCGGTCGATTACCGCATGCCGCCCGACGCCCCCTACCCGGCCGCCATGGACGATGCGACCGCGGTCTGGAAGGCGATGCTGGCCATGCAGAAGCCGCAGAACATGGGCGTCTTCGGCACCTCCACGGGCGGCGGCATGACCCTGGCGCTGATGCTGCGGGCCAAGCAGGAGGGCCTGGCCCTGCCGGCCGCGATCGGTCTCGGCACGCCCTGGTCGGACATGACCGAGACCGGCGACACGTACCGGACCAACGAATGGCTCGACAACGTGCTGGTGAGCTATTCCGGCTACCTGACGCCCGCCGCCAAGCTCTACGCCGCCGGCCGCGACCTGAAGGATCCGCAGCTCTCGCCGATTAACGGCGACTTTGCCGGCCTGCCCCCCGCGATCCTGATCAGCGGGACCCGCGACCTGTTCCTCTCGAACACGGTGCGCACTCACCGGAAGTTGCGCGCTGCCGGGATCGAGGCCGATCTCCAGCTGTTCGAGGGCATGTCGCACGCCCAGTACCTCGCCGCGCCGAACGCGCCGGAGACCAAAGCGGTGTTCGGCGAGATGGCCCGGTTCCTGGACGCACATCTGGCCCGCTGAGACGCCGGGGCTCGGCACCTTGTGAAGGCGCGGCCTCTCCCTATGTTGCAATGCCGCATTCCTAAAAACGCGCTTCACATCCCGAAAGGGTCTCCTAGCTTGGGGGGCTCACGTGCCGGCCCCCCTCGCCTCGATCTCCGGAGCCCTCCGTGCAAACCTACACCCTGGCCATCGCCGACGGCGTCCTGTTTGCCTGCTTGCCCGACGGGGCCGACATTTCGGCCGCGATCACCGACGCCACCGCCACCAATTACGGCTTCGGCCTCAGCCTCGACATCGTCCGAGGCGCGACCCTGACCAATGCCAAGGGGCCGAAGGACGAGGTCGTCTGGCAGGAGGGCTCCGACAGCGAACTCTTGGACGAGCACGGCCGCCGTTACCGCTACGCGGTTCGCCGGCATTCGTGAGGGGGGGGCGCGCCGGGATGGCGCGGGGGACCGGATCGCGTCGCTCGGCCCAACGCTGTGACGTGGCCGGCGCGATGCTTGTCCCGCCCGTGCCTTCATCCTGAAGTTTTTGGGACAGTGGCCGGATCTATAGTCCAGCCGCCCGCGTGATTTGCGTCGGCACTCCGAATACGCTTGTCTGGGCTATCTTTTCGTAGCCCGACCGACCGGACCCGCATGCCCCCCTGCCCCCCGCCGGCATCCTGACCCGGCGCCCCGATGGATCCGGGCGCGATCTGCACGGGGTGGCGGGGCGGTCTGGCCCGCTTCCTTGTCCTGTACGCCAGCCTCTATGGCGCCTACGGCATCCTGTCTCCGATCCTGCCTGGATTCCTGGCGGCCCGGGGCCTCACTCCGGGTGAGATCGGCACCCTCCTCGCCGCCGCAGGCGCCCTGCGGATCGTGGTCGGGCCTCTGTCCGGCGCCGTCGCCGACCGGCGCCGTGCCGGCCGCCCGGTCCTGGCCGCGAGCGTCGCGCTCGCCGGTCTCGCGGTTCTGGCACATCTGCCCGGTGCCGGGTTCTGGCAACTCCTCGGGCCGGCGCTGCTCTACGCCGCCGGAACCGCGGCGCCGGCGCCCCCCGCCGACGCACTGGCGCTCGCCGCCGCCCGGGGTGGGACGGTGTTCCAGTACGGCTGGGTCCGGGCCGCCGGCTCGGCCAGTTTCATCGCCGCCACCGCCGCCGCCGGCTGGCTGATCGCCGCCTCCGGCCTGGCCGCCGCCCTGATCGCGGGTGGCGGCTTGTTCGTCGCGGCAGCCGCCGCGGCCCTGGCCCTTCCGGTTCGGGACGGTTCGGCGAAGGTCGGCGGATGGCTTGGCCAGAACGTCGACGGGTTGCTCCGGCTCGCACGCTTCCGTCGCATTCTCTTCGCAGGCTCGCTGGTAATCGGCGCCCATTCCCTTCACGACGCCTTCGCGATGATCCTGTGGCGCGGCGCCGGAATCGGGGCCGGAACCGCCAGTCTGCTCTGGTCCGGATCGGTGGCCGCCGAGGTGCTGGTCTTCCTCCTCGCCGGTCCCCCGCTGCTGGCACGGATCGGCCTGCCCGCCGGGATCGCGGTCGCGGCCTGTGCCGGCGCCCTGCGCTGGTCGGTGCTCGCCTCCACCACCGCGGTCCCGCTCATCGCTGCCGCGGAGGCCCTGCACGGCTTGAGCTTCGCGCTCCTGCATCTCGCCTGCCTCGGCCTGATCGAGGCCGCCACACCGCCGGAACTCCGCGCCACCGCCCTGGCGCTCTACGGCACCGTGGCGCTGGGCCTGTCCGGCGTGCTCGCGACCCTGGCCTCCGGTGCGCTCTACGGGGCGTTCGGCGCTTCGGCCTTCTGGGCGATGGCGGCGCTCAGCCTCGCCGCCCTGCCGCTGGTGCCGGGCCTACGCGACGAGTGAAGCCGCGGGTTCTTTTCCCGGCCCTGTGGTACGGACCCGGAACGGACCCGCCCGATACGCCCCGCATGCCCTTTGTCGCCGAGATCCTGATCCCGCTGGCGCTCGATGCGCCCTACAGCTACGTCGTGCCCGGCACCCTTGAGCTGGCGGTTGGCGACGTGGTGCAGGTCCCGCTCGGGCCCCGGGAGATCGTGGGCGTGGTCTGGGGCCTGGCCGAGACGCCGGGCGGCTCGAACCTGCGCCCGGTCACCGGCCGCCTGCCCTACGCGCCGCTCTCCGAGCCCCTGCGCAGCCTGGTCGACTGGATCGCCCGCTACACCCTGGCTCCGAAGGGTTCGGCACTCGCCATGGTGCTGCGCCTGCCCGACGAGGCCGCCGCCGCCGAGACCGCCCGGGTAGCGGTGCGCCTCACCGACAAGCAGCCGACCCGGCCGACCGCGGCGCGGGCCAAGGTCCTGGCGGTCGCGGTGGACCGCGAACTGCGCGGCAAGAGCGCGCTCGCCAAGGAAGCCGGGGTCTCGCTCTCGGTGGTGGACGGCCTGATCGACGACGGCGTCCTGGAGACTGTCGCGGTGGAGCCCGAACCAGTGGCGGCGCGGCCCGACCCCGACTTTCCGCGGACGCCGCTCTCGCCGGCCCAGGCCGAAGCGGTGACCGAACTGGTCGAGGCATTCCCCTGGCAGCATCGCGAGGCCGAGGCGGCCGACAACCGGCCGGTCCTGCTCGAGGGCGTCACCGGCTCAGGCAAGACCGAGGTTTATTTCGAGGCCGTGGCGGCCTGCATCCGGGCCGGGCGGCAGGCGCTGATCCTGATGCCCGAGATCGCCCTGACGGCTCAGTTCCTCGAGCGCTTCGCCCAGCGCTTCGGGGTCCGGCCCGCGGCCTGGCATTCCGGCATCGGCGGTAAGCGGCGGGAGCGCCTGCGGGCAGCCGTCGCGGCCGGCGAGGCTCTGGTGGTGGTGGGCGCCCGCTCGGCGCTGTTCCTACCGTTTGCTCGCCTGGGCCTGATCGTGGTCGATGAGGAGCACGAGGCCGCCTACAAGCAGGAGGACGGCGTTCATTACCACGCCCGCGACATGGCGGTGGTGCGCGGACGCCTGGAGGGCTGCCCGGTGGTCCTGGCCTCGGCGACGCCCTCCATCGAGACCCGGGTTAACGCCGCGCGGGGCCGCTATCGCCACGTCCTGCTGCCGGAGCGCTTCGGCGGCCGGCGTCTGCCCGACATCGCCGCCATCGACATGCGCAAGGACCAGCCCGAGCGCGGCCGCTTCCTCAGCCCCCCGCTGGTCAACGCCGTGAAGGCCACCCTGGAGCGTGGCGAGCAGGCGCTGCTGTTCCTCAACCGCCGGGGCTACGCGCCGCTCACCCTGTGCCGGGCCTGCGGGCACCGGTACCAGTGCAAGAACTGCTCGACCTGGCTCGTGGAGCACCGGTTCCGGCGGGCGCTCGTCTGCCACCAATGCGGCTACACCGAGCGGCGGCCCGACGCCTGCACTGAGTGCGGCACCTTCGACAACCTGACGGCCTGCGGCCCCGGGGTCGAGCGGATTGCCGAGGAGGCCGCCGGGCTGTTTCCCGACCGCCGCATCGTCGTCCTGTCGAGCGACTTTCCAGGTGGCGCCGACCGTCTGCGGCAGGAGCTGGAGGCGGTGGCGGCCGGCGAGTGCGATCTCGTGATCGGCACGCAGCTGGTGGCCAAGGGCCACAACTTCCCGGGCTTGACCCTGGTCGGGGTGCTGGACGCCGATATCGGCCTGACCTCGGGCGATCCCCGGGCGGCCGAACGCACCTTCCAGCTGCTCCAGCAGGTCACCGGCCGGGCTGGGCGCGGCGACAAGCCCGGGCGGGCGCTGGTCCAGACCTACCAACCCGAGCACCCGGTGATCGCCTCGCTGCTGTCCGGGGATGCCGAGCGCTTCTACCAAGAGGAGATCCAGGCTCGGGAGGCGGCGGGCCTGCCGCCGTTCGGGCGGCTTGCCGCACTGATCGTCTCGGCCGCCGAGCGGGAGGTCGCGGAGGCCCATGGCCAGGCACTCGCCCGCGCCGCCGACCCGCCCGAGGGCGTGATGGTGCTCGGGCCGGCCGAGGCGCCCGTCGCCCTGGTCCGGGGCCGCTACCGGTTCCGGCTCTTGGTGAAGACCGAGCGCAACATCGACATGCAGACCTATTTACGGGCCTGGATTGCCCGCGGGCCGAAGGTGCGCGGCAACGTCAAGGTCGCGATCGATGTCGACCCGCAGAGCTTTTTGTAAGACACTGCGGACACGGGCGGCGGACCCGCTTCCGGATGCCGGAGGCGGGACGCGTGCGGTTCCCGGAGGAGCGATCAGTGCTGACCTATACCAAGACGCCGGATTCGAACGTCGCCGAGATCGTGGTCGACGGCAAGATCTCCGACGAGGAGATGAACACCGCGATGAACGCCATGAAGGCGGATCTCGACAAGGGCGGCAAACTCAAGTTGCTCGAGGATATCCGCGCTTTCGAAGGCATGGAGCCGGCGGCCTTCTTCAAGGACCCGCGCTTCGGGATTTCGATGATGAAGAGCGTCAGCCATGTCGCCCTGGTGACGGATGCACCCTGGCTGAAGGCGTTGGCCGAGACCTTCAACTTCGTCTCGCCCACACAGATCAAGGTGTTCGAGCGCGCGCGTCTCGCCGAGGCGCGGACCTGGCTCGCCGGGGCCGCCTGAGCGCGATCAGTCAGCCTGCGCGGTACGGTCATCCCGGCGCCGCGCGGTCCAGCGGCCGGAGCACAGGGACGCGACCTTCCAGGTGCGCGAGCCGGTCCCGGCCTGAAGCCGGCCGGTCCCGGTGCCGCTCGCCGTCCCATTGGTGACGGCGAGCCCGACGCTCCCGTCAGCGCCGACATGGCCGCTCACCCGCGCGCCCGCGGCGCCCGAGACGAGCTGCACCTGACCTTCACGGATCGCCAGCGCGTAAGAATAGCGGGCGCTGCACAGGCCGCTTTCCGTCACCAACTCCACCGACCATGTCCCGTTGTTCGCCCCCGGCTCAGCCTGGGCCGGGAGGGAGACCATGGAGGACAGGCCGGCGGCGAGAGCTGTGGCGGCGACCAGCTTGATCATGCAGGACTTTCTTTCAGCAAAGCACGCGCCGCCCGTCATGGCGCGCTGGGTCACACTCGTCGATGGAGGATGACTCGATGCTGAATGCGAGAAGCGGCGAGAGTATGACCGCGTGGTTTCTGAGGTGAGATCAGGATCTGCGGGCGGATGGGACGGGAATAGCCACGCTGCGTTTTGCGATTGCTTGGCAGTATTCGCGGAGCGGGCGGGTGTCCGTTCGAAGTTCGTGTTTGGATCTTCGATGAATGGGTACAGGGGCGCAGCACATGCGCCTCTTCCTCCCCCCTCTGCGGGGGAGGGTGGGCCGGTCGTCAGGCCGGGTCGGGCCGGGACGAAGTCCCGCAAGAGGGGAACCCGGGTTCAGGATGGGGCGCGACCAGCATAACGGGCGACGTTCTGTTCCGCACCGTCGCTCCCCTCTCCCGACCCCCTTCGGGGGCCACCCTCCCCTGCAGAGGGGGGGAGGGAGACGCGCGCCATCGTTGGATCGGGCTTTTTGCGGCCCTCAATCCGTCAGCGGGCGTGCCTCTTCCGGCAGCATGATCGGGATGCCGTCGCGGATCGGGTAGGCGAGCTTGGCGGAACGGCTGATCAGCTCCTGGCGGGCGGAATCGTATTCCAGCGTGCCCTTGGTCAGCGGGCAGACCAGGATTTCCAGGAGCTTGGGGTCTACGCGCGTCGCCTCGACGGCGGTTGTGAGAGCGTTGGTCATTGGTCGTGCAGCCTATTGCATCGTCGGCTCGGGGCCGGAGCCGCGAACCAGTTCCATCTGCGTGACCGCGATCAGGATCTCCGCCCGGGTCTTGAGGTCGGGGGCCTCCAGCATCGCCTGCTTCTCGCGGACGCCGAACGGGCTCATCATGCAGAGGGCGTTGACCAGTGCCTCGTCAGGCGCCTCGTCGATCCCGGCCCAGTCCACCTTCAGGTCGTTCGAGTCCACGAAGTCGCGCAGCGCCTTGAGGACGCCGTCGCGGTCGACCTGTTCCTCGCCCGCCCGTGGCTCGAAGTCCACCGCGAAGTCGTCGTAGGAGACGTGACAACGGCGGTAGGTACTGGTTGAGGCCAATTCGCTCTCCAGCCGGAACCGGCTGATGCCGGTCAGCGAGACCAAGTATCGGCCGTCACCGGTCTCGGCATATTGCGTGATCCGTCCGGCGCAACCGACCCGGAAGAGCTTCGGATTGGCCGCGCCCGAGCCTTCGGGATCGGGCTGGATCATCCCGATGATCCGGTCCGTGCGCATCGCGTCGTCGATCATCGACAGGTAGCGCGGCTCGAAGATGTTGAGGGGCATCTGACCGCGCGGCAGCAGCAGTGCGCCGGGCAGCGGAAAGACCGGGATGACGGCGGGGCAATCCGCCGGGCCCTTGTAGCTCGCGTGGGTGCTCATGGCGCTTCCCCGATGGACCCGAAGCCGGACCGAAAGCTGGGGCGGACGATCCGTCCCAGTGCGAGTCGACGCGTCACGAAAACAGGATTGCCGAGAGCTTGCGCCGTCCCCGGATCGTATCGGGATCCATCACGCCCCAGGCCTCGAAGAACTGCAGCAGCTGCTTGCGCGCGGCGTCCTCGTTCCAGTCCTTGTCGCGCTTGCGCAGCTCGATCAGGTGATCGACTGCCTGACCCCGCTCGCCCGCGGCGGCGAGGCCCAGGGCGAGGTCGAACCGCGCCTGATGCGCGTCCGGGTTGGCTTCAATCTCCCGCTGGAAACCCGCAAGATCGCCCAGCGAGGCCGCCTGCTCGGCGAGTTCGAGGGCAGCGCGGATGCCGGCGAGCGCCGGATCGGCGGCCTTCGCCTCCGGGACCATCGCCAGCACACGTTTGGCGTTCTCGATCTCGCCGGCGTCGAGCTGCATTTTCGCCAGGCCGGCGAGCGCCGTCACGTTGTCGGGCTGCTGTTCCAGCACGGCCGCGTAGATCTCGGAGGCGCCGGCGAGGTCGCCCTCCTCAATCAGGGCGGCGGCGTCGGCCAGCGCCAGCTCGACCGGGTCTTGCGCCGGACCGGCGACGCGGTCGATCAACTCCTTGATCTGGCTCTCGGGCACCGCGCCCATGAAGCCGTCGACGGGCTGGCCCTTCTGGAAGACGATCACGGCGGGGATCGACTGGATGCCGAGCTGGCCGGCGATCGAGGGATGATCGTCGATGTTCATCTTGACCAGGGCAACTGCGCCCTTGGCCGCCTTGACCACCTTCTCCAGGACCGGCGGGAGCTGCTTGCAGGGGCCGCACCACGGTGCCCAGAAATCGACCAGGACAGGCCGATGCATCGACTCGGCGATGACATCCTGCCGGAAGCCTGCGGTCGTCGTATCCTTGATCAGGGCAGCGGTATCGCCGGCCGGGGCAGCGCCGCCGGCGAGGGTGTCATTCAGCATTGGCCTGGCTTCGGAACTTTTTTCGTGGAGCGCCTTAGATGGGGCTTCGGACGCGCTCTGACCAGCCCAAACTCAGCGAGCCTGAGTCCCAGGAACTGCCTTCTCCGCAGCCTTCGCGGCGGTGACGAAAGTCCCTGCATAGGCATGGCCGTCCGAAGTGCTCGCCTCGCAGGTAATCGCAGTGCGGCCCGGCTCCGGCGTGGAGAACCGACAGGCTCCGATCGCCAGGGTCGGGGCGCCATCCTTGCCGACCATCACGAGGTTGATCGGCTGCAGCGGATCGGTCTCCTCGGTGGCCTCCTGCTGGGCACCGTTGCCGCTGAAGCTCAGCGCCTGGCCGTCCGCGGCGCTGAAGTCGAAGCTGGTGCGGTTGCGACTCACCGCGTTGACCAGCACGTTGCTGCAGGAGGCGCTGAGATCGCGTCCATCGACGACCAGTTTCTCGCAGGTCCCCTCCAGCTTGAGCGCCGCCTGGGCCTGCGCCGCGCTCGGCAGGCTGAGAAGGGTGCAGAGCAGCGCAAGGCGCAGGCGTATGGTCATGATGGGCCGGGTCTCCTCCGTTTGCCGTCGAACTAGGCTCGGGCGGCTTCCTGTCGAGCCGGGCGCGCCTTTTCGTCTGGGACCTCGAGCGCTAGCCGAAGCGGAGGGCCCTGTCGTTCGGAGCGGAGAAGTCCAGATCCGGTCCCAACGGCACGATCCCGGTCGGATTGATGGTCGGGTGGCTCTCGTAATAGTGGCGCTTGATGTGGGTGAGGTTCACGGTCGGGGCGACGCCGGGAAGCGCATAGAGGTCGCGCAGATAGTTCGACAGGTTCGGATAATCGGCGATCCGGCGCCGGTTGCACTTGAAGTGCCCGACATAGACTGCGTCGAACCGCACCAGCGTTGTAAATAGCCGGATATCGGCTTCGGTCAGCCTGTCGCCGCAGAGATAGCGACCGCGATCGAGGCGTTCCTCCAGGGCGTCGAGTTCGGCGAACAGCGCCTCGAACGCGGCCGCGTAGGCGTCCTGCGCGGTGGCGAAGCCGGCTTTGTAGACGCCGTTGTTCACCCGGTCGTAGACCCGCGCGTTGATCGCATCGATCTCGGCGCGCAGGTCCTCCGGGTAGAGGTCCGGCCCTGTCCCCCCGAAGGCGCCGTTCAGCATCCGCAGGATGTCGGCGGATTCGTTCGACACGATGGTGGCGCGGTGCCGGTCCCACAGAACCGGCACCGTGACTCGGCCGGTATAGGTCGGGTCGGCTGCCCGGTAGACGTCGTAGAGGCGGCTCGCCTGATGGATCGGGTCCGGCGTCGCCCCCGGCGTGTCGCCGAACACCCATCCTTCTGAGCCCATATGCGGATCGACCACCGAGACGGTGATCGCCTCCTCCAGGCCTTTCAGAACGCGACCGATCAAGGTGCGGTGCGCCCAGGGGCAGGCCAGTGAGACATAGAGGTGGTAGCGCCCCGGCTCGGCTTTGTAGCCGCCCTCCCCCGAGGGGCCCGGCGCGCCGTCCGCAGTCACCCAGTTGCGGAAGGACGAAGCCTTCCGCTCGAACCGACCGCCGGTCGAGGCGGTGTCGTACCACTGGTCGCGCCCGCCGCCGTCGACGAGGAGGCCCATGGTCGTATCCTGTTGCAAATGGCGATTGAGGCCAGATGGGAGGCCGGCGCCGCGGGGAAAGGGCCATGCGCGGGACGATCAATCCCTGGTGCGCTGCGCTCAAGAGCCGCGTGCAACGCTGGTTTGCGCGACCCCTTCTATTGCAGTGCAGCATAATCGGCCATCTAGGCGACACCCGCCTGCCGGTGCGTGCTCGCGAAGGCTTTGGCCCGGTGGGAGACTGGATGGAGCTGGAAGATGTCGTTCGCGCTGGTGCCCGTCGCAGAGGCGGCCCTGTTCACCCTGGGGTGCCTGATCATCCACACCCTCCGGCGGCACGCGGACCTCGTGACAGCGACGCTGGCCTGTGTGGCGACGCTACTCCTCCTGATGATCGGCATCGCTTGCGCGCCGGAATCCTTCGCCAAGTACCAGGCTGCGAGCGTGACCGAGTTCGCGCGCCTGGATCCAGCGATCTACTGAGCGGGAGCAGCTCTCATCTGCGCCACGCGCCCGCCGGTTCCGCGCTGGCCCGCCACCGCCACGTCGAAATCGTCCTTCGGGAGCCGGGCCAGGAAGCGCTCGGCGAGCTCGAACAGCAGGATGTCGGGACGCACGCGCTCGATGTAGTGCCAATCCAGGCTCGTTGACCAGACGAAGTGGACCTCGCGAAAGCTCTCGGCCAGCAGCCCGGTCAGCAGGAACGGGTCGAAATGCGCGCAGGAATCGCCGAACAGAACGAGACGGCGCGGATCGGCGCCGTCCGTCTCGTTCCGGTAAACGACATGGGCGCCGACATGCGCCTCCCGGTCACGCCCCTGCGCCTCGTAGGCGGCGAGCATCGGGCCGACCTCGACACGTTTCGCGTCGCGCTGCAGCATAAGCCGATCCAGCTGTTCCCGCGGCCGCTCCCGGAGCTTCTCGCCGAGATCCATGATCGCCTCTGAGACGATCTGTGGCCGCGCCCCGATATCGGCCGGCGGGATCGCCCCGAGGGCACGCATGATCTCGCGATAGGCCAAGAGGCAGCCTTGGATGGTCCAGTGCGTGTCGGTCCGCAGATACAGCGGAGTCGGGCCGTCGCGACCCGCGCGGAGGGGCCCGAGCTGATCGAGATAAGCCGGGTGCCGGGCGAGGCGCCGGGCGAGGCGCCGGGTCGAGGCCTTGGCCGGGGCGTAGCGCAGCCCCTCGACCTTGTTGTCGTAGACGGACAGCTTCTCTGGCACGATCACGTGCAGGCAGCGGATCCCGAGGCTTTCGGCGCGGCGCGCCCGGGCTTCGATCAGCCGCGTCCAGCCGCGCAGGAGCAGCCAGTGCCGTAGCCCGCCCCGGTAGCGGTCCATGACGCGGTTGCTGCCGCCGATGAGGAACAGCCATCCGTTGCGGCCGACATGTACGCTCTCCCTGCCTGCAGCCATGGCGGTGCTTTAGATCTGTTCCGGATCCGCTTGCAATCGGGAACGGCTCCGAGCTGCGGGCGTCGGACGCTCGCCTGAGCCCAACCAGCCCCGCGACGGCGGCGAGCGCTTCGGCCGCACCGCACCCGGACGCTTGGGGCGGACCCGACGCGGAGGGCCTGCGTTCGACAAGCATGTCGTCGTCCCCAGCCCTGATGCCCGCCCTGCCGACCGAACGCCCCGATTCGGAACGTCCCCGTCCGGGTCGGCTGTGGCATCCCCGCCGGGTTCTGGTGACCCCGTCCGCGCTGGATTTCGCGCATGGGCGGGCCATGGTGGCGCGCGCCGAGGCGATGGGGCTACCTGTGGAGCGGCTTTCGGCCAACCGCTTGACCGGCCTGCGCGACGCCGATCCGCGCCGGGCCTACATTGCCGCCAAGGCGACCCTCGCCATCACGGTGGCGCCGCCGACCAAGCTCAGGCTCCAGCCGATCCCGCCCTCGGCCGACTGGCGCTTCGACCTGGCGGAAGGATGCCCGGCCCACTGCCAGTATTGCTACCTCGCCGGTTCGCTCCAGGGTCCTCCGGTCACCCGCGCCTATGCCAATCTCGACGCGATCCTGGACAACCTTGCCGCCTATGCCGGCCAGGGCGCCGTGACCTCGGCTTCGGTCGAGCGTGCGCATGAAGGCACGACCTTCGAGGCCTCTTGCTACACCGACCCGCTGGGGATCGAGCACCTCACCGGCTCCCTCTCGGCAGCGATCCGGCATTTCGGCGCCTGGGACGCGCCTGTGCAACTGCGCTTCACTACGAAGTTCGCTGCTGTCGCGCCGCTCCTTGACCTGCCGCACAACCGGCGCACGCGCATCCGCTTCTCGGTCAACGCCCGGCCGGCCGCCCGTTACGAGGGCGGCACGGATCCGCTCGACGCGCGTCTCTCCGCGATGGGTGCGATGGCGCGGGCCGGATATCCGGTGGGGCTGACCATCGCGCCGATCATTCCGGTTGCCAATTGGGAGGCCGCCTATGCCGGCCTGATCCGCGACGCCGCCGACGCGCTCGCCGGAATCCCCGATCTGGACCTCACCGCAGAACTCATCACCCATCGGTTCACGCCGATCTCGAAGACGGTCTTGCGTGCCTGGTATCCCGGCTCGGACCTGCCCCTGGACGAAGCTGACCGCGTCGAGAAGCGCACCAAGTTCGGTACGGTAAAACATGTCTTCCCGAAGCCGTTGATGCAGGCGATGCGCACGCATCTCACGGATTGCCTGGCCCGCGATCTGCCGGCTGCGCGGGTGCTGTACTGGACCTGAGTGGGTTCAGGCGCCATGTCGCCTTGCATGCATGACGCGGCCCCCCTGATCCTGACCCTGGCTTTCGACGATCCGACCTTCGCGCGCTTCGATGGCGAGCGGCGGCGCCACTTTCCCGAGGCCCTGAACTTCATCCCGGCCCACGCGACCCTGTTCCACCACCTGCCGGGGGATCGGGAGCGCGGCGTGATCGAGGCCGTGACGACCCTGGCCCGTACGGTGCCGGCCCCGGAGGTCGCCGTCACGGGCTTGCGCTTCACAGGGCGGGGTGTCGCCTACGTCCTCGATTCCTCTTCGCTGTCGAACTTCCGGACTCGGCTCGCCAAGACCTTCGAGCCCTTCCTCACCCCGCAGGATCAGCAGGGCTGGCGCCCCCACGTGACGGTGCAGAACAAGGTTGCCCCCGACAAGGCGCGTGCGCTCCACGCCGATTTGGCCACCGGGTTCACGCCGTTCCACTTCACGGCGCCGGCTACCCGGCTGTGGCGCTATCTGGGCGGCCCCTGGGAGGCCGTCGCTACGCTGGCCTTCGGGGAGAATGCCTGATGGTTCTCACGCTGACTGGGGAGAGAGCGCCATGAGGGCGCCGGGTGGCTTGCAGCACAATCCGCTCACCGGGCGGGCAATGGCCGTCTGGCTGCGCCTGCGGTTGAACGAAGTCGGTCCGTTGGTCGCCCTCCTGGGCGTCAGCATCCTCGGCTACGGCTTTTTCTATCTCGCTCACGAGGTCGGCGAGGGCTCGACCGCCGCGCTCGACCGCAAGATCCTGCTCGCCCTGCGCAACCCGGCCGATCTCTCCGACCCGATCGGGCCGCCCTGGCTCGAGGAGACGATGCGCGACATCACCGGGCTCGGCAGCGTCTTCACAGTGCTGTTCCTGACCTGCGCGGTGGCGGCCTACCTGGCGGTGTCCGGGAGGCGTCGGATTGGCGTGTTCGTACTCGCCGCGGTGGGCGGCGGCGAACTGGTTTCGACGGTGCTGAAGCTCTTCTACCAACGACCGCGGCCGGATCTCGTGCCCCACGGTATGGAGGTGTTCACCGCGAGCTTCCCAAGCGGCCATGCCACGATGTCGGCGATTGCCTACCTGACCCTGGCGACGCTGGTCGCCCGGATCGACCGCAACCGGCGCGCGAAGGCTCTGGTGCTCGGACTTGGTGTTGGCCTCACCCTGCTCGTCGGGCTCAGCAGAATCTATCTCGGCGTGCACTGGCCGAGCGACGTGGTGGCCGGTTGGTGCATCGGTGCGGCCTGGGCCTCTCTGTGCTGGTTCGTCGCCCTCCAGCTCCAGCGTCGCGGCGAAGTCGAGGCACCGGATCCGCCGCCCCCAGCCTGACCACAGGATTAAGGTAAACCGAAGGTTAAGGTGGACCTAACAGCACCATCTAGGCTCGAATGAGGTTGTCGAGCGATTGATCGAAGCGACCTATAGCCTGAGGACAGCGATCGTGACCGAGCGTCGTCAAACCGCCCGCCGCCGCGTCTGTTTCGGCGGACGTGTCCGGGTCGCCGCCTTTCTGCCGGAAATCGATTGCGTGGTGCGCGACGTCTCGCTTGGTGGTGCGAAACTCGGTGTCCCGCCCATGGCCACGCTACCGGACTGCTTCGATCTGTTCATACCCTCTCGCAATGAGATCCGGCGGGCCTTCGTGGCTTGGCGGACCGCCACCGTGATCGGCATCGGTTTCGAGGCGACGCGGGCGGCAAACACGCCGGAAGCGATCGTCCGCCGGCTCGCCGATCGCGAAGCCGAAGTCACGCGTCTGCGCGCCGCGCTTCTTAGTGGAAACGACCGGATGCTGGACTGCGTTCACTGAGGGGACAGGAGCGATATCGGACGCTCGCCCGACGGCGTGGCGATTCGGCGCCGTGACCCGGATTTAGCGGAACGGCGAGGCTCATGGCGGACGACATCCGACTCTCACGACGCAATCTCTTGGCGGCCGGGGGCGCCTTGGCCGGTGCCAGCCTCGGCGGCGCGGCCCAGGCGGCCCAGCCCGGTCCCGCGGTTCCGGCTGATACCGGCGCGGTCCAAGGCGGGCGCGTGATGTTTCCGAACTGGCGAGGTCCGGCCGATCGCCCGCCGGCGCCAAGCCCGGCGCCCCAGCCCCCGGGTCAGCGCATCGGCTACTGCGTGGTCGGCCTCGGGCGTCTGAGCCTCGACGAGATCCTTCCGGCGTTCGGGGCAGCCAAGCGTTCGCGTCTCGCCGCGGTGATGTCGGGCACCCCCGACAAGGCCAGGCTCGTAGCTCGGCAATACGGCCTGCCGGATGATGCCGTCTACGGCTACGACGAGTGGGATCGGCTCAAGGCCAATCCCGCAATCCAGGCGGTTTACATCGTGACGCCCAACAGCGTGCACCGGGAGAACGTCCTGGCCGCGGCGGCAGCTGGCAAGCAGGTGCTGTGCGAGAAGCCGATGGCGGTGGCGTCGCAGGAGTGTCGTGACATGATCGCGGCCTGTAACCAGGCCAACGTCAAGCTGATGATTGCCTATCGCTGCCAGTACGAGCCGCACAACCGCGCGGTGATCAAGCTCGCCCGCTCGGGCGAGTTCGGGCGCCCGCGGATGATCCAGGCGTTCAACGGTCAAACAACCGGGCTGCCGGAGCAGTGGCGGCTCAAGAAGGCGCTCGCGGGCGGCGGCTCCCTGCCGGATATCGGGCTCTACTGTCTCAACACCACCCGGGCGGTCCTCGGTGAGGAGCCGGACCTGATCCAGGCCCAGATCCATTCGCCGCCCGACGATCCGAAGTTCCGCGAGGTCGAGGAGACGGTGAGCTTCACGATGCACTTCCCGTCCGGCGTGATCGCGCAATGCACGTCGAGCTACGGCGTCTACGAGGCGCGCAGCCTGACGCTGCACACCGGCAACGCCGCGGTCGATCTGCAGAACGCCTTCGCGTACGAGGGCCAGCGCCTGTTCATCTCTCACCGCGACGGCAAGTCCGGCGCCCGCGACGAGAAAGTTCTGAGCCCGAAGAACCAGTTCGCCCTGGAGATCGACCACTTCTCCCGGTGCATCCAGGAGAACCTGCGCCCCCGCACCCCCGGCGAGGAGGGGCTGCAGGACCAGGTACTGATGGAGGCGATCTACGAATCCGCCCGCACCGGCACACCGGTGAAGGTCGGCCCTCCGGCTGGTGCCGGCACAGGTCTCGACGTGACCCGCGGGCCGGAGCCGGAGGAGCCGAACTGACGCGCCTCAGAACGGCAGCAGGATATCCACGATCTGCTGGCCGTAACGGGGTTGCTGCACGTCGGTGATCTGGCCGCGGCCGCCATAGGCGATCCGGGCCTGAGCGATCTTGGTCGAGTCGATGGTGTTGTCGGATTCGATATCCTCCGGCCGGACGACGCCGGCCACCACCATCTCGCGGACCTCGAAGTTCACCCGGATCTCCTGCTTGCCCTCGACAACGAGGTTGCCGTTGGGCAGGACCTGGGTGACCACCGCGGCGACATTGGTCGTCACGGTCTCGGCGCGCTGAACAGAGCCGGCGCCGTCATTGGCGGTCGCCGAGGTCGCGGCCAGCAGCGCCGTGCTGCCGACACCGAAGGATTTGCCGAGCGCGTTGTTCTCCAACCCAAGCGCATTCGGCAGGCCGAAGCTCTCTGTATTGGCCCGGGACCGTTTGGTTTCGTTGCTGATGTTGGCTTGATCGGTGACGTTGACCTTCACGGTCAGGAGATCGCCGAGCCGGGCGGCCCGCTGGTCCTTGAAGAATGCTCGGGAGCCGGTGCGCCAAAGCGAGTTCGGCGCGTAGGAGACCGGCTGCACGTCGGGCATCGGCATCCGGACCGGCTTGTAGCCGGGCTGGGTCGTGGGATCCTCGATCGCCGACAGGGCCGGGGTCGCGCCGACCTGGGACAGCCGGTCGGCGGTGTTGCAGGCGCCCAGCGCGCCGGCGATGAGCGCGGCAACGAGCGGGTTCAGGACAAGGCGACTGGCCATCGGGGAAACTCGTTGACGCATCGATAAGGGCGATCAGCGCAGGGACGCCGTCGCCTGGACTTGCGGGGTGCCGGCGCTCTGCTGGGCCACCGGGCCAGGCCCGACCGAGACCCGGCCCGGTCCGATCACGGTGGCCTGGAGGACCTTCTTCGAGGCGACGTTCACGACGTTGACGACGGCGCCCATACGGCCAGCTTCGTTGGCGAGGCCGCGCATCGACAGGCTGACGCTGGCGGTCTCGTACACGATGGTCACGCTCTCGCCCCGGGCGACGAGCTCCGGCAGGGCGGTGTCGGAAACCCGCAGCACCGTGCCGGCCGGGAGCGGGTGCTGGGCGACTTCGCCCACGACCGTGGCGCCGCCGAGCTGTACGTCGCTCGCCACCGCCTCGCGGGGGCGGCGCTCGACGACCAGGTCGCCTTCGCGCACCGGGTCGCCGCGGTTGAGCGCCCGGGTCAGCACCGCCACCTCACGCAGCTCGATCACGACGCCCGAGACCCGCAGCGAGGCCTGCCGCTCGCCCAGGCTCACGAGGCCCGAGACTCGACGCGAGCGCGGATCGTAGGTCAGGTCGAGGGCGGTGGCCTGACCGGCGAGGTCGATGGGCGCCAGCAGGGTCGGGCCGTCGCCGTCGAAGCGAACAGCGACGCTGCTTGGATCGAGGCCGTAGCCGGATTCCAGGCCGCGCTTGAGTGCCGCCTCCAGATCCGGCGGCCCCAGGCGCCGGGCGGCGCGCTGCACGGCGATCTGCATCCGGCCCCCGGTTTCCAGTCCGGTAATGCCCAGGGCGGCGGCCGCATCGGCGATGCGGCGAGTTTGGATCGTCCCGGTGGCGCCCAAAGCCGGCGAGCGGAACAGAGGTCGGGCGGCCAGCGAGTCGGGTGCGCCCTCGATGAGGTCGGCCAGGGCCAGAACATCGCCCCGCGCCGTCACGTCGCCGCGCAGCCGCGGCTGGGCCTTCTGCGTCTGGGCCTGCTGCACACCGGGCTCGGCCATGGCGGGGATCGCCAGCGCGCCGATGGCCGCGAAGGTCATGAAAGCGAGCGCTGCGCGCAGCAGCACCGCGGCGCCGGGGGCGGCCACCCGCGGGCGGTCCCGTCGGACGATCGGGCTGAGGTCGCTCTCGTCCGCCGCCGTGCTGACAAGGGGCAGATCGGCGAAGGCCGTGTCGGGATGGAGGCCAGCATACATGAGCGGAGACCTGAAATGAGGGCAGGACGCGCGGTCAGCTGCGGAACATCTGCGAGGTGGTGGAGAGCATCTGATCGGCGGCGGTCACGACCTTCGAGTTCATCTCGTAGGCACGTTGGGCGGCGATCAGGGACGAGATCTCGGTGACGGCGTTGACGTTCGCCTCTTCCAAATAACTCTGCTGAAGGTTACCGAACCCTTCCGCTCCCGGCAGGCCGCTGATCGCCGGCCCCGAGGCCGCGGTCTCGATGAACAGGTTGTCGCCGATCGATTCGAGGCCGACCTTGTTGACGAAGCGCGACAGCTGGAACTGCCCGAGCGCCTGCGGCGCGGTCTGCCCGGGCAGCGTCGCCTGGACGGCACCTGTGGCGCTGATCGTCACCGCGGTCGCGGTCTGCGGCACGGTGATCGCCGGATCGAGTAGGTATCCGTCGCGGGTGACGAGCTGGCCCGTGGCCGACAGGTCGAAGGAGCCGTCTCGGGAATAGGCGGTGCGGCCGTCCGGCAGCGTGACCCGGAAGAAGCCCTCGCCGCGGACCGCGACGTCGTAATCCTTCTCGGTCGAGCTCAGCGTGCCCTGTGACATGACGCGGGCGGTCGAGGTGGTCTTCACGCCCGAGCCGAGCGCGAGGCCGGCGGGGAGCTGGGTGTTCTGCTCGGACGTCGAGGAGCCGGCCCGGCGCAGGTTCTGGTAGAGCAGATCCTGGAAGTGGACCTGCTGGCGCTTGTAGCCGGTGGTGCGCAGGTTCGCGATGTTGTTGGAGATGACCTGGACGTTCAGTTCCTGGGCCGCCATCCCGGTGGCGGCTGAGTAGAGGGCGCGCATCGGTCGAGCCCTCCTTACGCGACGTCGGCGAGGCGGCGGATCGCCGTGCCTCGAAGGTCGTCGAGGCGGCTGATCATGCTCGACACCATGGCGTAGGAGCGGTTCACGTCCATCAGCCGGGTCATCTCGATGACGGGCCGCACGTTCGAGCGCTCGAGCGCTCCGGATTCCACGCGGCCCTCGAGCCCGGCCGGGCGCGCGGGCTCCGGGGAGGCGTAGAGGTTGCCGCCCTCGTTGGTGAGCCGCTGCGGGTTGGCGAAGGTGACGAGCTTGATCTTGCCGCGGATGCCGAGATTGGTCGACACGGTGCCGTCGGTCCCGATCGTCAGGCCGGTCTCCTGCGGGTTGATGGTGATCGGCCCGCCGTCGCCCGCCACCTTGTAGCCGTCGCTGGTCACGAGGGCGCCGGTCGGGTCGACCTCGAAGGCGCCGTTGCGGGTGTAGCGCTCGCCCTGGGGCGACTGGACCGCGATGAACGCCGAGCCCTTGACGGCGACGTTGAGCGGGTTGCCGGTCTGCTCGATCGGACCCTGCCCCAGATCCAGGGTGGTGCCCTGGTCGATGACGTAGGAGAGGCGCCGGTCGGGCCGGGCGAACGAATCCGCGCTCGCCACTGGCATCAGGTATTCCTGGAAGCGCGTGCTCCGGCCTTTGAAGCCGCTTGTCGACACGTTCGCCATGTTGTTGGAGATGACGTCCAACTCGCGCTGGAGCGCCATCTGGCTCGACACGCCGACGAAGAGGGCATTCTGCATCGTGGACTCTGACACTCGCGTGCCGCGGTGGCGGCAACGATCCATTCAGCATCCGCTGTGCCAACGGCGAGGACCTAGATTTTTCTTTCAATTGTAATGGGTTGGGTGCGGGTCCGGTAACGCCGTCGACAGGCTGGAGCTGCGTGGCGGCAATCCTGGCCCGGCAGGATTTGCCCGCTTAACGACACGTTAACCGTAATGCTTCGATATCCGAGCATACCCGGCACGCGGATATCCGCGATAGAGCATTATTTCCCATGGCCAAGAAGCCCAAGAAGGCCGCCGAAGACGGCGAGGCCGGTGCCGACGCCGCCCCCAAGGGCAAGAAGAAGCTCGTGATCATCGGAGCCGCCGCCGCCCTGCTGGTGGTCGGCGGTGGCGGCGCCTTCATGATGATGGGCCAAGGCGGTAACGCCGAAGGCAAGGAGGCGGCCGCCGGGGGCGGCGGTCACGGCGGGGGCGGTCACGGTGGCGGGCATGGGGACGCCGCCAAGGGCGTCGGTCCCGACGGCAAGAGGCCGATCGTGTTCGTTGAGCTGCGCGAGATGCTGCTGAACTTGAGCCCCGACATGCCGCAGGAGAAGGCGAAGTACGCCAAGCTGCGGCTCGCCCTGGAGCTCAAGGATGCCGGGGTCGAGGACGAGGTGAAGCCCCTGATGCCGCGCATCGAGGACACCCTTCAGGTCTACATGCGCGAGCTGCGCGTGAGCGACCTCACCGGCTCGGTCGGCCTCTACCGGCTGCGCGAGGAGCTGCTGCGGCGGGTCAACGTCGCCGTCTACCCCGCCAAGGTCGAGGCGGTGCTGTTCAAGGACGTGATCGTCCAGTGATCCACCGGATGACCCTGACGGTCTTCAAGAGCCAGGCCAAGAGCGGACGCGCCTGATGGAACCCGAGGACGAGCTCCCCGAAGACGATTGGTCGGCCGCCCTCCTGGAACAGGGCGCCGAGGGCGGCGACACGTCGCTTGCCGAGGAATGGGGCGCGGCGCTCGCTGAGCAGGGCACCACGCGCAACGCCGGAGACGTCGCCGCCGAATGGGCGACGATGATCGAGGACGGGGAGAGCGACAACCTCCCCGAACTCGCCGGCAACGACCGCGTGCTGAACCAGGACGAGATCGACGGCGTCCTCGGCTTCTCCATGCGCGAACTCTCGGCCTCAGGGGCCGGGGGCGTTCAGGCCATCGTCGATTCGGGCGTCGTCCAGTACGAACGCCTGCCGATGCTGGAGATCGTCTTCGACCGGATGATCCGGTTGCTGTCGACCTCCCTGCGCAACCTGTTCCAGGACAACGTCGAGGTGACGCTGGACAACATCACCTCGGTCCGGTTCGGCGACTATCTCAACGCGATCCCGCTGCCGACCCTGCTGGGCGTGTTCCGCGCCGAGCAATGGGAGAATTCCGGCCTCGTCACGGTCGATTCGAACCTTGCCTACGCGACCTTCGATCTGCTGCTCGGGGGTAAGCGCGGCGGCTCATCGAGCCGCCTCGACGGTCGGCCGTTCACGTCGATCGAGATGACGCTGGTCCGCCGCCTCGTCGAGATCATCTTGGGCGACCTGGAGCAGTCGTTCCAGCCGCTCTCGCCCGTGACCTTCGGCATCGACCGGATCGAGACCAACCCCCGCTTCGCCACCATCACCCGGCCCGGCAACGCCGCGATCCTGATCAGCCTGCGCCTCGACGTCGATGGGCGCGGCGGCATGCTGCAGATCCTGTTTCCCTACGCAACGATCGAGCCGATCCGGGAACTGCTGACCCAGAGCTTCATGGGTGAGAAGCTCGGCCGCGACCATGTCTGGGAGGGGCACCTCGCTACCGAAATCTGGCAGGCCGACGTCACCATGGAGGCGGTGCTGCACGAGATGATGCTGCCGCTCAAGCAGGTGATGCGCCTCAAGGTTGGCGATACCCTGATGTTCGACGCCAAGCCCTCGGACCTGATCGCCGTGCGCTGTGGTGACTGGGCCCTGACCCAGGGGCGGATCGGCCAGGTCGACGGCAATATCGCCGTTCAGGTTACGCGGCCCCTGCGCCGATCGCGCACGACCATCCAGGCCTACGAGGCCTCAATGAACAGTCATTCCGATGTTTAGCGCGCGGTCCAAACCATGAGCCTCTTCGTCACGCTCGCCGCCGACATCCTGGTCGCGGTCCTATTGGCGGCCACGATCGTCACGTGCCTGCGGCTGTCGCGCCGGATCAGCCAGCTCAAGGGTGACGAGGCGGCATTGCGTCAGACTATCGGTGACCTGATGGTGGCGACCGGCACAGCCGAGCGCGCTATCGCAGGGCTGCGCTCGGCAATCGACGACAGTGACCGTACCCTCACCACACGGATTGAGGCCGCCACAACCCGCTCCGCCGAACTGGCCGCACAGGTTGAGGCCGGTGAGACTGTGGTGATGCGGATCGGCGCGATTGTGGCGCAGATGCGGACCGTACCGGTCCGGGCCGAGCCGTCGCCCGCTCCGCGGACTGCGCCCGAGCCGGAGGTGCGCCGGACCGAGCCTACGAGCCCGAACGGCGAGCGTCTCGGCGCCGCCGCTGCGGCCGCTCTGGCGATGAGCGAGCGCGCCCTGGCTCGCGTGCGGGCGCGCGCCGCGTGACCGGCGTCCCGGCTCCAAAGATCCCGCCTGCGGCCAAGCCGACCCCGAAGCCGCCGCGCCAGGGTACGACGGCCCTGCGCCGCTCACGTCTGAAGCCGGTGCAGCCCATGCGGCTGCGCCTGATCGATGCCGTGGCGATCGCGGCCGGCGGCCTTCTGTTGCTCAAGCTGCTTACCCTGGCGCAGGTCGGCCTGCCGGGCGTCGGGACCCTGCCGGAATACGGCCGCGCGGTGGCCCGGGCGCGCACGGGCTACGAACCACCCGATCCCGTCACGACCGGCTCGGTCGGTGCCAAGGAGGAGCCGCCGGCGGCGCCTTCCGAGAAGCCGCCGGAGATGCCCGCACCCGAGCCAGCTAAGGCCGCATCCGGCTCCCCTACGGAACGTGCGCTTCTCGAGAAGCTCGGCGCCCGTCGTGACGCCCTGCGCCAGAAGAACGACGAACTCGAGTTGCGCGAGAAAATGCTCAACGAGGCCGAGCGCAAGCTTGAGACTGGCTTGGGCGATCTCAAGCAGGCAGAGGAGAAGGTCGATGCGGCTGCCAAGGCCCGCGAGGAGGCCGAGAAGCAGGGGCTGAAGAACATCGTCACGATGTACGAGTCGATGAAGCCGAAGGACGCCGCCCGGGTGTTCGACCGCCTCGGCCATGACGTGCTGGTGCCGATCGTCTTGGCCATGAACCCGCGCAAGATGGCCGAGGTTCTGGCAGTGATGCAGCCCGATACCGCCGAACGCCTAACCGTGACGCTCGCTAACCGCGCCCGCGGCGTCGGCGGCGTCGGCCAGGCGCAGGCCGGAACGGGCCTGCCGGCGAACGAGTTGCCGGCGATTGATCCGGGAACGGGGCCTGCGCGATAATGACGAACCCGCTGCGCTCTATCCGGTTGGACCCGGGCTGCTGAGGAGCGTGGCCCTCGGCTCGAAGCGCTGATGATGCAGGTCGATTACTCTGCCCTCGATTTAGGGCCCGAGACGCCTTTCCTGAACGCTGCGCCCTACGATGACTTGACGGACCTGAACGTTTCAATGCAGCGAACTCATCCGCCGACTCAGGCAGGCCAGAACGGGCTTCCAGCTGTGCAAGCATTGATGCCTTGTTCTTGACTTACTTCAAAAAATATTTATTTATTATCGCGAATGGATGTATCTGGATCGGCTGGTGATGTTGTTAAAAGAATTGATATTGTCGAGCGCTGCTGGTTTTTTCAATAAGATTTTTGACAAGGCATCTGTTCAGAAAATTTTATTCAATGCTTTGCGCCTCAATAGAAAAGAAGTGAGAAGTCTCATATTGAACCGCAATGCTGCGTTTCTGGGGTATTGTCTGGCGCGCAGGGCTCGTTCGAGATCTCAGATCTTGCAGGATCTCTGGGTTTGTTTTGAGCTTGGAGAGAAGACGGATGGTTATTTTGTAGAGTTCGGGGCGACGAACGGCATCAAAAATAGTAACACGTGGCTGCTCGAAAAGACGCTCGGCTGGAAGGGTATTCTGGCGGAACCGAATCCGATCTGGCATTCCGCTTTGGTGGCTGAACGGGACGCGGCAATCGAGTATCGATGCGTGTCTTCGAAGTCGCGGGAAACGGTGACATTCATCGCGACCAACGATACAGATCCTGAATTGAGCGGTATTGCCCGCTATGCCGATGCCGATCATTTTGCCGAAACGCGCAGCCGTGGCCAACGGATCGAAATCGAAACCATCTCCTTGGACGATCTGCTTGATGAGCACAGGGCTCCGCAGCGCATCGACTATCTATCGATCGATACGGAAGGCAGCGAGCTCGACATTCTGTCGGATTTCAGTTTTAGTCGTAAGTTCAATGTCATATCCGTAGAAAACAATCCGAAGAATGAAGTCTTGATCGACGAACTTCTTGCGGCGAACGGATATATCCGGGTTTTCCGCCAATTCTCGCAATGGGACAGTTGGTACGTATCCCGGGAACTCAGGCCAGAGACCCCAGTCATCGTTGCAGCCCCGGACGCGTGATCGCCGATCCCGTATGAGATGGGCTCTGGACGCCCCGCGAAGAGCCTCACGCGGAACTTCCTCGGTACCGTCGCATACCGGGGGAGAAAGCCCAGCGACCGGGCATTTTATCAGATGCTTGAAGTCGGTTACAGACAGTGCGGGATTTCTGTCCCGACCGACGGATCTGAATGCTGTTTACGCGCTGTCGGTCGGTGGTCCCGTCATCGGGGTTCCACAAGGTCGATAGCGGTAATGTCCGCAAAAATAGACCGGCCGGCCGGTCACGAGCTGGTGCAGACGCGCCATGGTCCAAGCCAGCGTGCCACAGCGCTTGGCGATATCGACATGCTCGACCAGAGTTAGACCGGGCGCAATCGCTTCCACGGCCTCCGGCCGCGCCATCGCCCAGTGGAACGACGCCCTGGTCTTGGCGAGGCTCGGATTTCGCCGCGATTGCCGCACCATGACGGGCGATGCGAAATCGGCGGCCAATTCGAGCGGGGCGCCGCTTTCCGCGGCGCGGTCGACGAGCCTGCGGAGCAAATCTTCGCCCGTAGCCGGTGCGAGATACATGAAGACGCCTTCCGCCAGCACCAGGGCTGGTCGACCGGGCTGCCAACCGATCCCATCGATCCAGGCAAGCGGCTCCGTTTTCGAGACGGTGATGATCCGGACATTGTCGCGCCGGGATATCAGGGCCTCGCGGAGACGGACGACCTCGGCGAAATCCGCGTCGATCCAGTCCACCGTGGCGGGCAACCGGATGCGCGCCGGGCGGTCGTCCAGCCCCGAGCCGATGCTGACGCACAGGCCGGTGGGGTGCGCCGCGATGAAGGCGCCCGCAATCCGGTCGAACCACTGGGCGCGGATCACCGACCCGCGCATGCTTCCGGTGTCGTCGGCAAAACGCGCCGGATCAAAGCCGAGTGCTGTTCCGATGCGCGCCGCTTCGCCGTCCCGGAACTGAAGATCCGGATGCCGATCGGGTGCGATCATCCTGGCGGCAAGCGGGATCAGAAGAGTTTCTGGAACAGTCCCTAAGGACGCGATGCCGAAATTGTTCATGAATGTCGCCACGGTCACGTTCGAGGATGGTGGAGATCACCCCTCAATGGTGCTGCGTGCAATGGAAGATCTTCCCGGACGCGAGATTTTTGGCGTGTTATTCCGCAATCCGTCCGATTGCGGCGGCCACGTCTTCCAAGCGGGGCCGCTGCACCGGATCGGACTGCAGGCACGCATCTGTCAGAGCCTGCAGCCCGTCCGGCGCCGCGTCGCAGCGGTCGAGCAACTCGTCGAGCAGAATACCCACCGCCCGCACCTCGACCTGCGCCAGCGCTGCGCCCGCGTCTCCTGTCGGCAGCGCCGAGGCCGCGCCGAAATCGCTGAGCACGGCTGCGCCGGTCTCGGCATCCCAGAGCGTGTTGTGGGCGTAGACGTCGCCGTGCAGCAGGCCGCGCCCATGCAGGTGGGCCACCGCCTCCGCCACGGCGCGGGCGATCGTCAGGGCCTGTCCGGTGTCGAGCCGCAGGGCGGGATCGTAGACATCGCGGCTGCAACTCGCGAGGCTCGGCGGGCCGGCCAGCGCGCGCCAATGCGCCGGCAGCAGCCGGAGCAACAGTCCTTGCGCTCCGTCAGGATGGTTCACGAGCCGGCCGAGCGCACCGGTGAGCGCCGGATGGGTGCCGGCGGCGAGGCAGGCCTCCATCTCGCGCTCCGGCAGGCCGTCGCTGGTCATCGTGCCCTTGAACAGCTTGAGCGCCACCGCCTCCAGACCGGATGACCCACGCCAGATCGCCTGGTGGACCCGGCCCGAGGCCCCCTCCCCGAGCAACGCGCCGATCTGCAGCGCCGACCACGGCACCGGCGTCGACGCCGTCGGCTCCGATACGGGCTCGGCGGGATTGCCCGCATAAGCGATCCAGGCGAGGCGCGGCAGGCGGGCGAGCCAGGGTGGCAGGGTGTCGAGCCGGTTGCAGGACAGACGGATCAGTTCGAGATTGTCCGCGCCTGCGAGACCGCCGGGCAGATGCGCGATCCGGTTGCCCGCCAGCATCAGCTTCTGCAGCAGCGGGCGCTCGCCGAGGGCGTCCGGCAAGGTCTCGATCGCGTTGTCGGTGAGGGTGAGCCAGCGCAGGTCGCGCGGCAGCGCCTCCACCGGCACCGCCCGGATGCCGCAGCCGCGGAAGCCGAGCTGGCTCAGCGTCGGGCAATCGCCCAGGACCGGCGGTAGGCGCTCGAACCGGTTGCCGGAGGCGAACAGGACCCGCAGGCGGTTCAGGCGGCCGAGATCGGCGGGCAGGTCGGTGAAGCCGCCCCGGCCGAGATCCAGCACCTCCAAGGTGTCGGCGAGGCCGAAGATCTCGCGGGGAAATTCGGAAAGCCCGTCGGGCAGCCGCAATTCCCGCGCACCCGCCAGGTCGCCCCGCCGCAGGGCGGCCAGCGTTTCGGTTCGGTCCAAAGCGTCAGCCTCGCTTGAAAAAGGCGTCGGCCGCGTCCTGCGCCGCTTGCTTGGCTGCCCGCGCCGCTTCGATCCGGGCGATCTCCTCCCGCAGCAGCGCGATGCGGGCGTCGAGGTCGGAGAGCGAGAGCGTGTCGAGGGGCTGCCCGATTTCGTGGGCGACAGCCTTGCGCGGCCGGTCGTCGTCGTCTCGCATGGTGCGGCCCCCTATAGGAATACGCGGCCGGCACCATCCCAGGGGAGCCCGAGATGGCCTGCCAGGGTGGCGCCGATATCGGCGAACGTGTCCCGCCGCCCGATCGCCCGGGGGGCGATGCCGGGGCCGAAGGCCAGGACCGGCACCTGCTCGCGGGTGTGGTCGGTCCCCGCCCAGGTCGGATCGTTGCCGTGGTCGGCGGTGATCACCGCGAGGTCGCCGGGTTTAAGCGCTGCCAGGATTGCGGGAACGCGGGCGTCGAACGCTTCCAGCTCGGCGGCGTAGCCCGGCACGTCCCGGCGGTGGCCGTGCTCCGTGTCGAAATCCACGAGATTGACGAAGATCAGGCCACCCTCGGGCAGGTCGCTCAGGGCGTCGAGCCCGGCCTGCAGGCAGGCCGCGTTGGCGCCCGGCTTGATCTCGCGGCCGGTGGCGCGGTGGGCGAAGATGTCGCCGATCTTGCCGACGCTGACGACCGCCCGCCCTGCGGCCTCGGCCCGGTCGAGCAGCGTGCGGCCGGGGGGCTCCACGGCAAAATCCTTGCGGTTACCGGTGCGGCGGAAGCCCGTCTCCGCCGAGCCTACGAACGGCCGGGCGATGACCCGGCAGACCCGGTAGGGATCGCACAGGCGGCGCGCCACGCAGCACAGCTCGTAGAGCCGCTCCAGCCCGAACGCTTCCTCGTGGGCGGCGATCTGGAAGACGCTGTCGGCCGAGGTGTAGCAGATCGGCTTGGCCGTCCGGACATGCTCGGCGCCGAGTTCGTCGATGATGGCGACGCCCGGTGCGTGCCGATCCCCGAGGATGCCGGGCACGCCGCCCTCGGCGATCAGCGCCGCGACCAGAGTGGGCGGGAAGGCTGGCCGCGTATCCGGAAAGTGACCCCAGGGCTCGGGCAGCGGCAGGCCGGTGATTTCCCAATGGCCGGAGGGCGTGTCCTTGCCGGCGGCTGTTTCGACGGCGTGACCATAGGCGCCGCGCGGATCCCCCTGAGGCGCGAGGTTCGGCGGGATCCGGCCGGACGCCCCGGCGGCGGCGAGGCCGAGCCCGAGTTCGGCGAGATGGGGGAGACGCAGGAGCCCGCTGCGAAGGCCCACCCGGTCACCGCGCCCGATCGCGCAGGCCTCGGCGATGTGCCCGAGCGTGTCGGACCCGGCATCGCCGTAAGCGGCGGCATCCGGGGCGCCGCCGATGCCGACGGAATCGAGCACGATGAGGAGGGCACGGGCCACGATCAGGCGGGCTCCAGCTCGGTGACGGCATCGCTGTCAAGGGCGAAGGCGGCCTTGAACAGCGCCCGGGTATAGCCTGTCTGCGGGTCGGCGAAGATGGTCTCAGCCGGGCCTTCCTCGACCACCCGGCCGTTCTGCATCACCACCACGTAGTTCGCGAGCGCCCGGACCACCTTCAGGTCGTGGCTGATGAACAGGTAGGCGAGTCCGCGCTCGCGCTGCAGATCGCGCAGCAGCGTCACGATCTGCGCCTGGACCGAGCGGTCCAGTGCCGAGGTCGGCTCGTCCAGCACGACGAAGCGAGGGTTGAGCACCATGGCCCGGGCGATGGCGATGCGCTGGCGCTGGCCGCCGGAGAATTCGTGCGGGTAGCGGTCCATGGCGGCTGGGTCGAGCCCGACATCGGTGAGCGCCTTGGACACCACGGCCCGACGCTCCGCCCCGGAGCGCGCCGCGCCCTGGACGATCAGCCCTTCGGCGACGATATCGGCCACCGACATGCGCGGCGAGAGCGAGCCGTAGGGGTCCTGGAAGACCACCTGCATGTCCCGGCGAAGCGGCCGCATCTGCGCCACGGTGAAGGCGTCGATGCGGTTGCCCAGGAAGACGATCGGCCCCTCCGAGCCGGTGAGCCGCAGCAAAGCGAGGCCGAGCGTGGTCTTGCCGGATCCGGATTCGCCAACGACGCCAACGGTTTCGCCGGCCCGGACCTTGAGCGAGACCCCGTCCACCGCCTTGACGTGCCCGGTGACGCGCCGGAACGCCCCCGATTTCAGCGGGAACCAGACCTTGAGCGGCCCGGCCTCCACCAGCGTCGGTGCATCGGCCGGCACCGGGTTGGCCCGGCCCTTCGGTTCCGAGGCGATCAGGCGGCGGGTGTAGGCGTGCTGCGGGTTGGCGAAGACCGACTTGGTCTCGCCGGCCTCCACGATCTTGCCCTTGAGCATCACGCAGACCCGGTCGGCGATGCGCTCGACGATGCCGAGGTCGTGGGTGATGAACAGCAGCGCCATGCCCAGGCGCTTCTGAAGGTCGGCGAGCAGCGCCAGGATCTGCGCCTGCACGGTGACATCGAGCGCGGTGGTCGGCTCGTCGGCGACCAGCAGGTCCGGTTCGCAGGCGAGCGCCATGGCGATCATCACCCGCTGGCGCTGGCCGCCGGAGAGCTCGTGCGGGTAGGCGCCCATGCGGCTCTCGGCGTCGCGCAGGCCAACCAGTTCCAGAAGCTCGAGAATTCGCTTGCGGGCGGCCTTGCCGGAGAGACCGCGATGGAGGCCCAGCACCTCGCCGATCTGCCGCTCGATCGTGTGGAGCGGGTTGAGCGAGGTCATCGGCTCCTGGAACACCATGGTGATGTCGGCGCCGCGCACGTCGCGCATCTGGCGCTCCGGCAGGCTTGCCAAGTCCCTGCCCTGGAACAGGATTTTTCCGCTCTGACGCGCCGCGCCGTCGAGCAGCCGCAGGATCGCCAGGGCGGTCACCGACTTGCCGGAGCCCGATTCGCCGACCAGCGCGACGGTCTCGCCCCGGCGGATGGTGAAGCCGATCGAATCGACCGCCGCGGTCTCGCCCTCCCTGGAGCGGAAGGCGACGGACAGGCCCTCGACGGACAGGAGCGGCGGGGTTTCGGCCTCGGACATGGGATCCTTATAGCGCGGCCGGAACCCTAGCCTACCCGGCCGCGGATGCGCGATCATGCGCGCTACCTGCAACTCGGGGACTTGCCATGCCGGATCTCGCCGAAGAATTGGCCGCGCAGACCCGGCTTCCCGTCGAAGACCCGTCGCAGGCTGCCCGGGCCCTTCGCATCAGCGGGACCGGCACCCTCCCCTCGGCGTTCCGGGTCACCGAGCTTGCCGCGGCCTCGATTGCAGCCGCCGGCTTGGCGCTCGCGGAAGTTGCGGGCCTCGACGGACCGGTGGCGGTGGACCGGCGACTCGCGTCGTTCTGGTTCGCGACGTCGCTGCGGCCGGAAAACTGGCGGGTGCCGGCACCCTGGGACCCGGTGGCCGGCGACTACCGGACCCGGGACGGCTGGATCCGGCTTCACACCAACGCACCGCACCACCGGGCGGCGGCGGAGCGGGTGCTCGGCGCCCAGGCCGACCGGGCCGGCATGGCGCGGGCCGTGGCCGGTTGGGACAAGACGGCGCTGGAGGCGGCGATTCTGGACGCGGGTGGCTGCGCGGCCGAGATGCGCGGGCTCGCGGATTGGACGGGCCATCCTCAGGGCCGGGCGGTGGCTGCAGAACCCCTGGTGGCGTTCACGCCGGCCGCCGAGCGCACCGCATCGCGCTGGCATCCCCGAGCGGGGCGGCCGCTCGCTGGCCTCCGGGTGCTCGACCTGACCCGGGTGCTGGCCGGCCCGGTGGCGACCCGGTTCCTCGCCGGGTTCGGGGCGGACGTGCTGCGGATCGATGCGCCCGACTGGGACGAGCCGGCCATCGTCCCTGAGACGACGCTCGGAAAGACCTGTTCCCGCCTCGACCTGCGCCGGGCGGCCGACCGGGCGACCTTTGCGGCCTTGCTGGCGGGGGCGGACGTGCTGGTCCACGGCTACCGACCCGGTGCCCTCGACGGGCTCGGCTACGGCCCGGAGGCGCGGCGCGCCCTCGCCCCAGGCCTGATCGACGTGTCGCTCGACGCCTACGGCTGGACCGGCCCCTGGGCCGGCCGGCGCGGCTTCGACAGCCTGGTGCAGATGAGCTGCGGCCTCGCCGAGGCCGGGCAGCGTTGGCGGCAGGCCGAGAGCCCGGTGCCGCTTCCGGTCCAGGCGCTGGACCACGCCACCGGCTACCTCATGGCGGCGGCCGTGCTCCGGCTGCTGGCCCGGCGCCTGTCGGACGGCACCGGCGGCCAGGCTCGGCTATCGCTCGCCCGGACCGCGGCCATCCTGATCGCGGCCGGCCCGGCCGAGCCGGCGCCGGCGCTCGCGCCTGAGACGCGAGAGGATCTGGCCCCGGAGATCGAGGCGACCTCCTGGGGGCCGGCCCGCCGCCTGCGCCCGCCCCTCGTCGTGGCCGGGACCGCGATGCGCTGGGACCGGGCGGCACGCCGACTCGGGGACGATGCGCCGGCCTGGGGGCGTGAGCGAGGGGTGGGCGCGCGGTAAAAAGAGGGGGTTGGGCAATCGCGTCGGTGCAGAATGCCTCGGCACGATCGGGCGCATGGTGCCGTTCGGCTCCGGCCCCTAGCAGGCTCGGAATGGTTCGCGTCCAGCTGTTTGACGAAGCAGTACCTTACGATTGCAACGGGTGGATCCGCGCCAATCCGCTGCCGAGCAAAAGTCGGACGAAGCAGGCGTCGCGCGTCGCTTTCGACGGACGATCCGTATCTGCCTTCGCAATCACGATTGGTGCCACTGTTTCAGCGCGACTAAGTGAGGTCCGTTAAGGGCCCCCTTCTAGACTGCCGCGTCACCGAAGCCGGCAGGTCCGTGATGTCTGAACAGAGTGAGGACAGCGCAGGATCGCGACACGTCCTCGTCCTGCCGTCCGACTTTCATCAGACGCGGGCGCGTCTCTGGCTGCTGATCCTCGCCACCGCCATCCTCACGGCCGCGTGGATGCGTGCAGCTGGCCTCGCCCTGGATGCCACGAGCACACTGACCCCCGCCCTGAGTTGCGCGGGACTCGAAGTCCTGGCGATGGTCTACAGCACGCGGCGCCTTGAGCCACGCTTCGCAGTGAGCCTGTCGAGCCTCGCGCACATCATCGCCTTCAGCTCTTGCGCGGCTCTCCTTTCCTACGCTGTCGCCGCCACCGGCGGTCCGCTCTGGGATGTTACCTTCGAGGCCATCGACAGGTCCCTTGGCCTCGATTGGCTGACCTACCTTCACGGCCTGAACGACCGTCCGCGACTCGGCTTCGTCCTATCCTTGGCCTACCAGAGCCTGATGCCGCAAATGATCCTAGTGGTCGTCGTGCTCGGGTTTAGCGGCCGGCTGGGCGCTGTGCGTGAGTTCGTGCTGGCCTTCGTGACCGCGGGACTCGTTACCGTCCTGCTCTCGGGTCTGATGCCCGCGATGGCGATGTTCGTGCATCTCGGCCTGAAGCCAGAGGATTTCCCCGGGTTGAACCCGGCCGCGGCTTACGTTCATCTCGCCCATCTGTCTGGCCTTCGCGACGGCACGCTCCGGAGCGTGTCCCTCGACCACATGGAAGGCATCATCACCTTCCCAAGCTTCCATGCAGCACTCGGCGTGCTGTTCATCCGCTATTTCTGGATGTCCCGGATCACGCGCTGGCCTGGCCTCGCGTTGAACGTGATGCTGATTGCGGCGACGCCGATCGATGGCGGCCACTACTTCATCGATGTCGGTGCGGGTGCGCTGATCGCCGTCATGGCGATCACGGCCGCTCGCTGCGTCGGCCGGTTGGCAACGGACCCTGACGGGAAACCGACACATCCGGTCTGGCTCGTGCCCAGCCAGGAAGGGGTGGCGACACGCGTGTCGTCCTGAGATTCCGGGATCAGGCCACCCGAAGCCCCCATTGAAGGGCAGCGGAGAAACGTTCTGTCCGCGAACACCCAGACGCACTCCACCGGGCCGGTCATGAATCGCGACCGGAACGGCCCACCCAAGGGGATGACGGCCGGTCCGCGTACGGACACCCAAGCGTGCTGCGGCGAGGGCGGGGGTGGCATCGCTCCCGAGCGAGGAGCACCGGCGATGCCGCTCACGGCTCCGGTGGTGCTTGGGGGACGGCCTACGGCGCGCGGAGCCACGCAATCTTAAGCAAGCGGTTGCAAGTTTTGGCGCCGGTTACGCGTTTGGCGCCGGCGTGAAGGAACTCGCGTGGCACGTGTTCTCGTGACGGGGGGCTCAGGCTTCCTGGGCTCATTGCTGATCGCGCGGCTGCTCGATGACGGGCACGCCGTGACCAGCATCGATTTGCTTCCCTGCAGGATATCACACCCGAACTTGACCGCGGTCGTCGGCGACATCCGTGACCGACCGTTGCTCGACCGGCTGCTGACAGGGCGCGAGCACGACGGCGTCTTCCATTGTGCGGCGCTCTTGGCGCACGGCTCGATCTCGCCGGGTGAATTGTGGTCGGCCAACGTCGAGGGCACACGCACGCTTGGGGCGGCCGTCGCCGCGGCCGGTATCCGCAGCCTGATCTACATCTCCAGCAATTGCCTGTGGGGCCGTGGCTTCAGCCGCCCGGTGCACGAGGATGACCTGCCGGAGCCTTGCGAGATCTACGGCGCGAGCAAGTGGGAGGGCGAGAAGATCCTCGCGAGCCATGCCGGCGATTTCGCCACGACTGTGCTGCGCTCGCCGACGATCCTGGACCAGGGGCGGCTCGGCCTCCTGGCGATCCTGTTCGAGTTCATCGCCGATGGGCGACGTGTTTGGGTCGTTGGCGACGGTTCGAACCGGTATCAGTTCATCGCCGCGCGTGACCTGATCGGGGCTATGCTGCTGGCCTGGCAGCGTCGAACGGCCGGCGTGTTCGGCATCGGCTCGGACGATGTCGGCACGATGCGCGATAGCTACGCCCATGTCATCGCGAACGCCGGAAGCCAATCGCGGATCGGCAGCCTGCCGAAAAGGCCCACCGTCCTGGCGATGCGCGCTGCGCATGCCCTGCGGATATCACCCCTCGGGCCGTACCACGCGCGGATGATCGCCTCGGATTTCGTCTTCGACACGACGCGGATCAAAGCCGCACTGGGCTGGCGGCCGACGCTGACGAACCGCGAGATGCTGCTCTGCGCCTATCGCTATTACGCGGCCAACCGTTCCGAGATCGCCCTGCGACGCGACGTGTCCGCCCATAACCGCTCGGCCGATATGGGTGTGATCCGCCTCCTCAAATGGGTGTCCTGATTGACCGCGCGTGCCGCGATGCCGTCGCCCGCATTGCTGACCCCTGCAACGTCGTCGCGGTCGCATGAGGCGGCCTTGGCGGCGATCGGCGCGGTCGGCCTTGCGGCTGCCCTCATCGCGGTCGGATCGCACCACGAGGCTTGGTTCGACGAGGCGCAGGCGTGGCTCCTGGCCCGCGACAGCACACTCACGGAGCTGCTCCGCGAACGTCTCCACTACGAGGGGTCGCCCGGCCTCTGGCACGCCGTGCTGTGGCTTGCCTCACACGCCGGCTACCCGTTCGCGGCGCTCTGGCTCATCAGTTCCGCGATTGCAGTGTCGAGCGCGTTTCTGATCCTTCGCGCGGCGCCGTTCCCTGTCTGGCTCCGGTTCGGCATCATCGGTTCCTATTTCTTCGCCTACCAATATTCTGTCGTGGCGCGCAGCTATGCGCTCGATCTCCTGCTCGTCCCGCTGGCCGCCTGCCTGTTCCCGCAGCGGGCAACGCGCCCGCTGCCCTACGCGATCGTTCTTGGCCTGCTGGCCAACACCAATACGCACAGCTTCCTCGTCGCCGGAACGCTGTGCGCCGAGACGCTGCTTCTCGGGTTGCGTGCGGGCACCTGGAGGCAACCTGCCTTCCTTAGCAGCATGGTCGTGTTCGCGTTGTGCGCGTTGAGTGCCATCCTGCAGGCATGGCCGGCCCCGGACGTGAGTTTCGGTGCGGCAGGCATCCATTTCGACCGCGCCGATAGACTCCTCAGCGAAGCGTTCGTCGGCGGCGTGCCTTTCGGGACCCTGGACGTGCCCGTGCTGGTCCAGCGACTCGCCACGCTGTTGATCCTGCTCCCGTCGCTCGTTCTGTTTCACCGCGCCGGAACCTTCATCCTCGTCGGCGCCCTCATTCTCAGCCTGATGGTCTTCTCGGCCGTGCAGCATGCCAATCTCTGGCACTCAGGCATCCTGTTTCTCGTGTGGATCTTCGGTCTCTGGATCAGCTGGCCGACGCTGAACGCCGGCAGCCGCACCCTGCGCAGGCTCGTGCTGGCAAGCGTCGCCGGCCTCGTCTTGCTCCAGGACGTCCAGACCGCTGCAGCCTGGATCAGGGAGGTGAGAGAACCCTACTCGTCAGGTCGGGAGGCGGCCGCGCTCGTGCGGGCGGCGCGTGAGCGGGATTCGGCGGCGCGGGTCGCAGCGATTGGCTTCAAGGCCTTTTCCATTCAGCCCTGGTTACCTCGCAACGTCTTCGCCAACTACGTCGGCGGCGCGTCCAATCCAGCCTTCTACCTGTGGGATCGGCGGCAGCGCTTCTCGCCGCGCGTGGAACTGGTTTCCTTCCGCGCCGCGCTGGCCGGAGGGTACGACCTGATCGTCCTCTCGACCGATCTCCCGCCAGGTCTTGATCTGGACGCGTACAGGGCGGCGGGATCGGAAAAGGGATATTGCGTAACGGCAAACATTCCCGGCCACCTGATCTGGAAAACCGATCGCGTTGAGGATGACGGCATCCTGTTGTTCCAGAGATGCCGTTCTGCGCACGATGCCGACGGCTAAGTGCGTCAGGATCGGGCGTTCGCGATCTCGTCGTCCACCTGGCGCCGACGCCGGGGAGCGGCCGAGGGGGATCGGTTTTCGGGAAGAGCAGACCACCGTCCCGACGCCGGACATCGGCTGGATGCGGAGCGCCCGCTTATGGCCGGCCGGTGGAGTTCGGAAACAGGCTGTCAGAATCGGCGCGCCAGGGGGCTCGGCGCGGGTGTGCCGGCCTGCTCGGTGCCGATCGGCACCGTGACGCGCAGCCAGCCCCGGGTCTCGAGGCCGGCATAGTTCCGCTGGACCACATCCCGCGTCACGTAGGCCTGCAGGTTCGCGGGCCCGAAATTGTAGCCGACCAGCCCGCCGACCGCGAACTGCCCCTGCCGCGCATAGGACGGGTTGGCGGTCGGCAGATCGGTCGATCCGAACGCCACGGGACCGATCTCCCACTTGCCGAAATGCTTCGTCGCGGTGAGGTCGAGATTGAGGAAGTCCGGGTAATAGGCACCGGCGCTCGACCGGGTGTCGAAGAAGGTGCCGTACAAGAAGTTGCCGGTCAGGTTCCAGCCGTCCCCGTTATAGGTGATCGCGAAGCGCTGGTGCAGGACCGGGTTCTGGATGACGATCTTGGTCTGGCTGGGCAGGTACGCCCCGAGCAGGTAGCTGAAGTTGAGATTGGCGCCGAGTTTCCAGGCGACCTGGGCGGCGAGCAAGGTCTGGCCGAACCCGCTCTGGTAGGGGGCACCCCGCGTGCTCAAGGCCGTGATCGGCTGCAGCACGACGAGCTGCAGCCGTCCGCCGATCACTTCGGCCGGCGTTGCCCAGATGAAGGACGGCAGGTTGACGTTCGAATCCGTGCCGCGGGGCCTGATATCGCGTGCGCCGAAGCTCGACGTGTCGATGAAGTAGAGGCCGATCGGCAGCGGCGCGCCGGTCGGGATGCCGACCGTCTGTCCGGGCTGCGCCGACGAACCGGCCTGCGCCGGGATGCCGGCCAGCCCGCCGATGAGCGCGGCGGTCATCCCCAGAGCGCGGACCGTCCGGTTCCATCCAGCCATTGTCATTCCAGGGGCCCAACGTGCCCGATCTTCGGCTGGCCGTTATTGCATGGCGACGGGGCTCCGGCGGCTCTTTCATGCACGGAATGCAAACTTGCGCCGCCGGCGTCGTTGCCGGGCAACAGCGCCGGCCGGGCGCAAGGCAAGGCGGCGAGGCCGCTCCTCAAGGCGTGGGCCGCGCGGGAGCATGGTCCGACCGGCATCCGGTTCTCGCGACCGCACCCTGCGGTGGCGGCGTGCCACGGCCCCCGCGAAGGCGCTCTCCTGGAAACACTGGCATCCCGGGCGCCGCGTCGCGGGTCCGGGATGCCGGGGATCCTGTGGGGATGGCGCTCCTCCGATCACGGGCGCACGGCGGTGACCTCGATCTCCACCAGCCAGCCGGGATTGGCGAGCGCCGCGACCTGGACGGCCGAGCGGGTCGGCAGGTTCGGCTGCGCCGCCGTGCCGAATTTCTCGCGGTAAGCCTCCATCAGGCCGGCGAAATCCATCCGGCCGCCCTTGGCCGGGTCGCCGACCAGAAACACCGTCATCTTCACCACGTCGCGCAGCGACAGGTTCCGGCGCTTGAGCGCCGCCTCGATCGACGCCAGGGTCGAGGCGGTCTGGGCGCGGGTATCCCCGAAGGCGGCCACGGTATTCTTCTCGGCGTTGGGGTCGGTCACCGCCGGCCCGAAGCCGCTGAGATAGACGGTGGCGTGCCCGGCCGGCACCTCCACCGCCTCGGAGATCGGGAAGTCCGAGCCCGGAATCGGGTGCCGGATGATGTCCTCGGCCGAAGCCGGCCCGGCCAGCAGGGCCAGCGCGAGGGGGGCGGAAATCAGGATCCGTTCGATCATGGCCGTGCTGCCTTCACATCCCCTGGGGCGACCGCGTCGCCGTATGGGTTGTCGAAATGGGTCCGGACGTAGTTCACCACGTCCGCGACCTGGGTGTCGCTCATCATGCGCCCGAGCGGGGGCATGCCGCGCAGGCCGTACAGCATCAGCGTGACGGGATAGCCGGCGCTGGCGAGTTTCTGATTGTGCCGGAGCGCCGGATAGGCGGCGGCGCCGACCGCGCCCTCCCCGCCCGCCTGGTGGCAGGCGGCGCAGACCCGGGCCGTGAGCGCCGCGCCCCCGGACTCCGTGAAGGTCTTGCCCTCGCTCATCGCCGGGCCGGCCGACGGGACGGCCGCGTGGAGGGCGTGCTCCTGCGCGGCGGCGCCGCCGCACGTGGCGAGGAGCAGCGCCAGGGTTCGGGAGATCGAAGAGACATTCATGCCGCCAGGACCCTCTTGTGAAGCCGCGTGACCGTGTCGAGCGCCGAAAGGATCGCGCCCTCCTGCCAGGCCGGGATGTACGAGGCGTGCTCGCCGGCCAGCATGATCCGTCCGTCGATCGCGCAGAGGTTGTCGTAGTGCTCGGCCCTTGCCGCGTCGGTCCAGTCGCCGGCGCAGCCCAGCGTGAACGGCACCCGGTGCCAGGCCACCGCGATCCCGGTCTCGAACTCGGTGCGGTATTGCGGGTGGATCTGGCTGCCGTACGCAACCGCCCGGCGCACCCGCTCGGCGGGGCTGAGCGCCGTGAATTCGTAGGAATTCGGCCCGTTCCACGTATAGGCGCCGAGCAGCACGCCCTTGCCGCCGGCATTGTAGCCGGTGGAGGGATACGAGATCTGGCGGATCGGCAGGTCGGTGTAGGAGATGCCGCCGAAGATGTGCTCGTCCTCCTCCCAGAAGCGCCGCTTGAACTGCAGGCCGATCTTCACCGACGAGGCGTAGGGCACGGCGTCGATGGCGGCCTTCATCTTGGGGCCGACCTGGGTGGGGATCTGGCTCAGCACGGTCAGCGGCAGGGCGCAGACGCACCAATCCGCCTGGGCCTGCCGTACCGCGCCGCCGTTAGCGAGATCCTGGTAGGTGGCGGTGACGCCGTGGCCATCCTGGGCGATGGTCGTGACCTTGGCGCCGTACCGGATCGTGTTCGGCGGCAGGGCCCGGGCGAAGGCCTCGCCGATGCCGCCCATGCCGCCGACCGGCTGGAACATCGTGGTCTGGAACTCGTACAGCAGGAAGTTCTGCAGGCCCCGCCAGAGCCGCGAGGTCAGGATGTCGTGGAGCGCCATCGGCTCGCCGTCGACCGGACGCGCCGAGAGGCCGCCGCCGGGATCGTGGGCGTAGCCGCGGAACTCCGAAGACTCGGGTCCGGCGCGATAGGCGAGGTCCTTGTCGAGGCCGCCGAGCGACCGCAGGGCCTCGATCAGGATCTCCTGGTCCTCCTTGGAGACCTCCGCGTCCAGCGCGCCCTTGCGGGTGGCCTTGGCCAGGAGCTCGGCGGTGGCGCCGTCGAAATCGGTCTTGACCGTGCGGATCCGCTGCGGCGTGCCGCCGAAGCCCGCGGTGCTGTGCACGAAGGCGTTGTGGTTGAGCTGGATGAACGGCTCCAGGGCCACCCCGAGACGGCGGCAGTAATCGAGCACGCCGTGGTGGTGGTAGGGGATCCGCCAGGGGCCGGGATTGAGGTAGAGGCCCGCGTCGAAGTCGCAGCGTTGCGTGGCGCCGCCCAGCTCCGTGTAGGTATCGCCGCCGCGCAGCGACCAGTTCCGGCCGCCGGCGCGGGTGTTGTATTCGAGGATCTGCACCCGGTAGCCGGCCCGGTGCAGCTCCAGCGCCGCGGTCATGCCGGCGAGCCCGGCCCCGAGCACCAGGACCGAGGCGCCCTTGGGATCGCCGTCGAGCCGGATCGGCCCGCGATAGGGCGATTCCTCGGCGAAGCCGAGGCTGGTCATGACCTGATAGGCTGCCGCACTCCCGGCCGCGGCGCCCACCAGCGATATCAACTTGCGACGACTGAACCCCGATGCCTCTGCCATCTCGCTTCCCGTCTCCCGATCCGGATGCGTCAAGGACGGTCTGGCTTAAGCAAGTCGGGGGCCAAGTTTGGAGCCGGACAAATGAAACGTTTGGTCCCCAGCGTCGATCCGGGGAAAGTTGCCTCCGGTTTTGCAACTTAAGCGGAGATGCATCGCCTGAAAATCATCGGCATCAGTGGACTTGCTTCGGATCCGACAAAAGCCAGCCGATCTAATATTTCTTGGTCCTCCACGCATCTGGATACGTCGCGGCGTAGCCAAGGCCTCGGGAAGACGGCGCGGGCGGGATCTCCGGAGAGCTCGCGCCGCGGCATCACCCCCCAACCGTACGGATTGATCCCCCCGTGCGCCCCCCCCCAAGCGGTTGCGTGATCGCCCCCCGCCTGCGCCGCCTCGCCCTGCTCCCGCTCCTCTTCGCCGGCCCGGCCATGGCGGCCCCGTCGGAGGGCGCGACCGAGACCGTCGAGCAGGCGCTCTGCCGTCTCATCGACGACTCCGCCAAGGCGCGCGGGCTGCCGATCCCGTTCCTGACCCGGCTGATCTGGCGCGAGAGCAGCTTTCGCGTCGGCGTCGTGAGCTCGGCCGGCGCGCAAGGCATTGCGCAGTTCATGCCCGGCACGGCGCGGGAACGCGGCCTGCTCGACCCGTTCGATCCCGAGCAGGCGATCCCGCATGCCGCCCATCTGCTCGCCGACCTCAAGGCCCAGTTCGGCAATCTCGGGCTCGCGGCCGCCGCCTATAACGGCGGTGCCGGCCGGGTGAGCAAATGGCTCGCCGGTGATGGCGGCCTGCCCGCCGAGACCCGTGCCTACGTCGCCGCCCTCACCGGGACCCCGGCCGAGGATTGGCGGGGCGGCGCCGCGATCACCTATCCGGAGGGCGGGGCCCCCGCGGCGAAGGAGAAGCCCGAAGCCAAGGCGGAGTCCAAGCCCGAGGCGAAGCTTGAGGCCAAGCCCGAGGCGCCGGCGACCTGCCTGCAGGTCACCGCCAGCCTGCGCATTCCGTCCCGTGGCGACCGCTTCGCGCTGGGTCCGAACGAGGGGCCGGCGGCGCCCTGGGGCATCCAGCTCGCGGGGAATTTCTCCAAGGCGCTGGCCCTGCAGAGTTTCAACCGCGCTCGCAGCGCCTATGCCGGGGTGATCGGCGAGGCGCGGCCGATGATCATCGGCACCCGCCTGCGCAACCGCGGCACCCGGGCCTTTTACCGGATCCGCCTCCCCGCCCAGAGCCGGCAGGCCGCCGACGATCTGTGCGGCCGTATCCGCAAGGTCGGGGGCGCGTGCATCGTGCTTCGAACCTGATTTTGACCGTCCGGCCCCGCTCCCGTCATCAATCCGCCCCGAGCGGCGCGCTGAATGTGCCAATCAGGGCAACCGGACGGGATATGACACGGCTCCTCATCGCGCTTGCCAGCCTTCTCGGCCTCGGGCTCGCGGCCTACGGTTTCGCCGCCGCCTCGCCGCTGACCCTGTTCGACGCGATCGGCCCGCGCGATGCCGGTGGCCGCCTGGCGGTGCGCGACCAAGCCTTCGGCGAGGGGAAGCGGCGGCGCCTCGACGTCTACGTCCCCACGGTGGCGGCCGAGCGGGCGTCGGTGCTGGTGTTCTTCTACGGCGGCTCCTGGCAGAGCGGCTCCAAGGACGACTACGCCTTTGTCGGCCATGCGCTGGCCGCCCAGGGCTTCGTGACCGTGCTGCCGGATTACCGGCTCTACCCGGAGACGACCTTCCCGGGCTTCCTCGAGGACGGTGCCGCGGCGATCGCCTGGGTGCGCGACAACATCGCGGCCTATGGCGGCGACCCGCGCCGCATCGTCCTCGCTGGCCACTCGGCCGGGGCCTACAACGCCGTGATGCTCGGGCTCGATCCGCGCTACCTCAATGCCGCCGGGGTCGATCCCAAGGTGATCAAGGCGGTCGCCGGCCTGTCCGGCCCCTACGACTTCCTGCCGCTCGATCAGGACACCACCATCAAGGTGTTCGGGCAGGCCCCGGACCTGCCGCTGACCCAGCCGATGACCTTCGCGGGCCCGCTCTCGCCGCCGACCTTCCTGGCCACCGGCGAGGCCGACACGGTGGTGAAGCCGCGGCACACGGTGAGCCTGGCCGCCAAGCTGCGCGCCGCCCACGTGCCGGTGCAGGAGCGGGTCTATCCCGGGCTCGACCACAAGGACACGCTGCTCGCGCTGTCGGTGACCTTCCGCTCCAAGGCCCCGGAACTCGCCGAGATGGCGTCCTTCCTGATGCGCCAGGCGGCGGGGCGGTCGCAGTACACGATGCGGCGATAAGGGTTTTGCCGCCCAAGGTGGTCGCCGGCCTTCGGGGAACGACGAAGCGCAGGCCGACACCACTCAGCTTCGGACCTTGATCTCGACTGTCCGCTCGATCCCGATCGCTTCCAAGAAAGCCGGATCGTGGCTGACCACCAACAGCGCGCCGTCGTAGCCGCGCAACGCCTGCTCCAGAAGCGCCACGGACTCGATGTCGAGGTGGTTGGTCGGCTCGTCCAGGATCAGAAGCCAGGGCGCCTGCGGTCGCCCGAGGAGGCCGGCCAGCCCGGCACGCAGGCGCTCGCCGCCTGAGAGCGTGTCGACCTGCCGCTCGGCCTCACGATTGCGGAAGGCGAAGCGGGCGCAAACGGCATAGGCGTCCCGTTCGGCGAGACCTGGGTTGAGGCGGCGGACATTGGCCAGGATGCTGGCCCGGGGATCGAGCAGCCCGACATGCTGGTCGAGCAGGGCGACACGGCCCTCCGCCCGCCGCACCTGCCCCGCAACCGGCCTCAACGCGCCCGCCGCCACCTTCAGCAGGGTCGTCTTGCCCGCGCCGTTCGGGCCGCCGATCGCGACCCGCTCCGGCCCGGTGATCGCGAGCGTCCAGGGGCCGAGCGGCCCGCCGCCGGGATCGGCGACGACGCCTTCCAGGGCGAGCACCTCGGCGCCTGAGGGTAGGCCGCAGGGCGGCAGGGTGATCGTGAGCGGCGCCAGCACCTCGACCCGCGCCCGTGCCGTCTTGGTCCGAGCGGCGGCGTCGCCGATCAGCCGCTCGCCGATGGCCCGGGTGCGAGCGCCGGTCTTCTTGGCCCGCTCGGCCCGGGCGCCGAGCAGGATTTTCGGCTCCGACCCCTTGGAAGCGACGGCGCGGCCCGCGCGGTCGCGCCGTTCCTTGTCCTCGCGCTGGAGCTGGGCCGTGTCGCGCGCCTCGCGCAGCTGGGCGCCGGCCCGTTCCAATTCGGCGGCGGCGCGGGCTCGCTCGCGCTCGTGCCAGGCCGCAAAGGCGGACCAGCCGCCGCCGACGACCCGCACGCCCAGGGGCGTCAGCGCGACGATGCGGTCGACATGCTCCAGCAGCACGCGGTCGTGGCTCGCCACCAGTACACCCCCGCGCCAATCCCGCAGCAGTGCCCGGACCGCGACCCGCCCGGGCCCGTCGAGATTGTTGGTCGGCTCGTCGAGCAGGATCAGGTCGGGCGCCTCGACCAGCAGGCGCGCGATGCCGACCCGGGTGCGCTCGCCACCCGACAGGGTGCCCATCCGCCGATCGAGAGGGCATCCGGGCAGGCCGGCCTCTGCGAGGGCGGCGTCCAGGCGCGGCTCCAGGGTCCAGTCGGCGGCCTCGAGATCGTCGGCGCTGCCGTCTCCCGCCAGGACGCGCCTGAGCACGGCCAAGGGTTCGGCGACCCCCAGGGCGTCAGCGAGCGTCCATGCGTCCGGCCAGTCCTGCCGGAGCAGGCCGACCGTACCGGACCGGCGCACGGAGCCGGCGGCGGGCTCGGCAAGGCCGGCGGCGACCTGCAGGAGCGAGGACTTGCCCGAGCCGTTGCGTCCGACCAGGCCGATCCGCTCGGCGCCGAGGGAGAGGGTCAGGTCGTCGAAGAGGGTCCGGCCCTCAGGCGTGCGGAGGATGACCCCGTCGAGGGTGAGAAAGGCAGACATGGCGAGCCGGGTGCGTGGACGAGACAGGGCGACATGCGATGTTCGTCCAGTCGTTCACGGCGGCACGCTCCTCCATGGCTGCGGCGGAAGGCTAGAACCGCGGGGGCGGGTGGCGCAAGCCGGGGCCGGGCATGCCCGCCGTCCCGAGAGAGCGCCGTGGCGTTGCGGTCACGCCAGCAGCGGCACGTGCGCGGCGCAGGTCCGGGGCAGGATGCCGGTGAGCCGCGGGTCGGGTGCGATCTCGACTTCGACCGCGCAGGGCGTGAAGCCGGAGCGTCGGTAGAAGCCGAGGGCTCCGGGATGGTCGAACGTGCAGGTATGCACCCAGAACCGCCGGATCGGCCGCGACCAGGCTCGTTCGATCGCCGCATGGATCAGGGTGCGGCCGAGCCCCTGCCCGAGTGCCTCCGGGACCAGGCCCAGGAAGGCCAGCTCGCAGGTGTCCGGCTGGCGAAAGTCCAGCTCCAGCAGGCCGAGATCGGCCCCCTCCCGGCGCAAGGCCAGGATCTCTACCCGCGGGTCGTCGAGGATTGCCCGCAGCACTTCGTCCCCCAGCGTCAGGCGTGAGAACCACAGCCAATCGGCGCCGACCACCCGGTACAGCCTGCGATAGGTCTCGCCATCCGGCCGGACGAGGCGGTGCAACACCGTGCCGTCCGGAAATGGCTTTGCATCGCGCAGGGCCGGCGGCTCGACCATCTCGAGGCTGGTGACGATCGCGGCGATGTGGCCCGGCGGGACCGCCGCGAAGCCGGGGGACAGCACCGGGGCGTCAAAGTTTGAGAGCATCGGCTCGGCGGTGTGGCGACGGCGAAGCACGCCAGTCTAGAGGCGGTCCCGATCGCGGTGCAATCGGGCTCGCCCCCAAGGCCCCGGTGGGACAAGCGCGTTTGCGCCGAACCGGTATCCCCTTGGGCGGCGAGCCCTCGACCCGCTTCCCGCCGTTCAGATCTGGATGCAGATCTTGCCGAAATGGCGGTTGCTCTCCTGGTGCCGGAACGCTGCCACGAGCTCGGCCAGCGGGTAGACGCTGTCCACGATCGGCCGCAGCCCGCAGGCCTCGATGCCGCGGATCATCTCGATCTGGTGGCGACGGCTGCCGACCAGCACGCCCTGGAGCCGGATCTGGCGGATCAGCGCCGGGACCAGCGGCAGCGGCCCGGCCACCCCCGTCAGGATCCCGATCACCGAGATGTGGCCGGCGACGCGCACGGCTTCCATCGACTGTTCCAGCGTCCCCGGGCCGGCGACATCGAGCACATGGTCGACCCCGCGCCCGCCAGTCAGCCGCTTGGCGGTGGCGCCCCAGGCGGGATCGGCGCGGTAGTTGATCAGGTGGTCGGCGCCGAGGCCGCGCAGGCGCTCGAGCTTCGCGTCGCTCGACGAGGTGGCGATCACCGTCGCGCCGGCCGCCTTGGCGAATTGTAGCGCGAACAGCGAGACGCCGCCTGTGCCCTGGACCAGCACCACGTCGCCGCCCTTGAGCCCGGCATCGGCGTGAAGCGCCCGCCACGCGGTGAGCGCCGCCGTGGTCAGCGTCGCCGCCTCGGCATGGTCCCAGCCCCGGGGCGCGTGGGTGAAAGCGGTGGCCGGCACCGTCACCTGCTCGCGGGCGTAGCCGTCGATTCCGTCGCCTGGCACCGTGGCGAAGCCCTCGACCTGCGGCGTGCCTTCGAGCCAGGTCGGGAAGAACGTGCTGACCACCCGGTCTCCGATCGCGAACCCGTCCACCCCGGGGCCGACCGCCTCGACCTCGCCGGCGCCATCGGACATCGGCACCCGCGGCTCGCTCGGCCCCCAGAGGCCGCTGACCACGGCGTAGTCGTGATAGTTGAGCGAGCTCGCTCGCAGGCGCACGGTGATCGCGCCGGGGCCCGGCTCCGGGACGGGCCGCTCGCCGAATGTCACCGTGTCGAAGCCGCCGCCGGGCTGGACGATGACGGCCCGGGATGCCGATTGGGTCATGGTGCACCTGTTGACTGCGCGGGCCGATCGTACCGCAACGCGAGCCGGCCCGCTCCGGAGCGTCTGTAGACGCAAAGCCGCCGCGATGGTTGCACGCTGCGCGTGGACCCCACCGTCATTGCGAGCGCAGCGAAGCAACCTAGGGATACGCTGTGGTTTGAGAACGCGCGCTGCCCTGGGTTGCTTCGCTGCGCTCGCAATGACGAGGTGAACCAGTCGGCATTCGCGCAGCACCCAAACCTGCGGGACGCATGGCATTTCCCGACCTGACCAACCCGCTAAGGTTATCGTCAGATCCACGGGTGCAACCACCGGCCGACCCATCGCCCCGGCGACCACACCCGCTACAATGGGCAGCGCCGCAACACGCGGCCCCTGCGGTGGAACGGCATGGCTTCGGCGGACGCGGCGATCGGGATCCCGGCCGAGAGGACTGAGCACGGCGCGGCCGGGCGCGACGTGCCGGACGTCCTGCGCGTGCTCCTGAACGGGGCGGTGTTCGTCCTGCTGTGGAACCACGTCTGGCTCAAGGACCTGTCCGACCGGTCGTCCCTGGCGGCCTCCGAGGACGGCAGCCTGCTGACCCAGGTGCTGTTCGTGGCGGCGGGGCTCGGCATGGCGGCGGCGCTCCACCGGATCGGTTTCCGCCATCTGCGCCCGCTGATGACCCGGCCGCTGATCCTCTGCGGCGCCTGGCTCGGGCTGACCGCCCTGATGTCGGTGGAGCCCAGCCTGTCGCTGCGGCGGCTGGCGCTGTTCGCCATCGCGGCGATGCTGTCCGCCGGCGTGCTGCTGGTCGCCCGGTCGCCGCGCCAGCTGGCGCTGACGCTCGCCGGCTCCGCCCTGGTCATCCTGGTTTCTTCGTACCTGGCGGTGGCGCTGGTGCCGGACCTGGCGATCCACTCGGCCTTCGACGTGAACTCCGATCCGAGCCATCCGGGCCTGTGGCGGGGCATCTTCCCGCAGAAGAACGAGGCCGGGGCCGCCATGGTGATCCTGGTGATCGTCGGACTCTACGTCGGCTCCGCGGCGAGCCGCTGGCTCGGCTGGACGATCGTTGCGCTGGCGGTCGGCCTGCTGGTGGCGAGCGGCTCCAAGACCGCGATCCTGCTCCTGCCGGTGATCCTCGCGATCACAAGCCTGTGCCGGATCTTCACCGGCGGGGGCATGCGCGGCCTCCTGCTGCTCGGGCCGATCGTCGGGTTCTCGCTGATCTCGATCGGCTCGGTCCTGGTCCCGGCGATCCAGGACGCGATCGGCGCGCTGCTCACCGACGCGACCTTCACGGGCCGCAGCGAGATCTGGCAGTTCGCCCTCGACAACATCATGGTCCGCCCCTGGCGGGGCTGGGGCATCGGCGCCTTCTGGATGACCGAGCGGACCATGTATGGCGGCTCCGAGGAACTGACCTGGGTCAACACCGCCAACCACTCGCACAACGCCTATCTCGACACGGCGCTGATCGGCGGCTTCCCGTTCCTGGTGCTTACCCTCTGGGCCTTCGTGCTGGCGCCGGTGCGCGACCTGCAACGCAGCACCGGCGGCCGGCGGCTCGACGCGGAGACGCTGCTGTTCCTGCGCCTGTGGTTCCTGGGTCTGGTCTCGGCCTCGTTCGAGACGGTGCTCTACAACGGCAACAACGCCACCTGCTGCATGTTCATGATGGCGGTGTTCGGGCTGCGCCTGCGGACGCGCTACGCGATCGCGCGGGGGTGAGCCGGATCAGACCCCGCCCGCCTCCGGCGGCACCGGCCGCGGCCGGCGGTCCTCGCCGATCGCCACGAAGGTGAAGGTCGCCTCGGTGACCTTCATGGTGGTCTCGCTCGCCCGCTCCCGTCGCCAGACCTCGACCTGGATGCGCAGGGACGAGCGCCCGACCTTGATGAGCCAGGCGTAGAGGCTGACCTCGTCGCCCACGAAGACCGGGTGGTGGAAGGTGATCGCATCGACCGCGATGGTGGCGCAGCGCCCGCGCGAGCGCCGGGCCGCGACGTTGCCGGCGGCCAGATCCATCTGGGCCATCAGCCAGCCGCCGAAGATGTCGCCCGCCGGGTTGGTGTCGGCGGGCATCGCGATGGTGCGGATCACCGGCGCCCCGCGATGGCTCGGCTGCGCGTCCGCAGCCGCGCCGTCCCTGCCCTGCTCGTGCGTCATGGTCCGGTCGAATCCCCACCGCCAAAGACTGGAACTCCTCCAGCCAAGCTCGACGGGCGTCAATCGGGCAGCGCGAAGACCAGCAGTGCGTCGCCGGTGCCGAACCCGGCGGCCTTGGTGAAGGACGCGCCGCCCGCGGCGACCGCAAGGTACTGCTTGCCGTCGAGCGCGTAGGTCATGGCCGGCCCGCTGATGCCGGCGCCGCACTGGAAGCGCCAGAGCAATGTGCCGTCGCTGGAATCGTGGGCGTCGAGATGGCCGTCCTCCTCGCCGGAGAAGACCAGGCCGCCGGCGGTGGCGAGCGTCCCTCCCGAGAGCCGGCTGCCGGCGCGTATCGTCCAGGCGATCTTGCCGCCGTCCGCGAGGTCGACCGCCGTGAGGGTGCTGAAGGACGGCTCGCCCTTGGCCTCGCCGGTCTCGGTGTAGCGGATCTCGGGCCTGTCCCCGGCGGCCGGGACGGTCTTGACCGTGTAGGTCGTCGCCCCGTGGCGGACCTGCACGTAGGCCAGGCGTCCGTCATAGGCGGTGGGCGGCCACGATACGGCGCCGAGCGGCCCGGGCGCCACCACGGTGCCCTGCGGGGTCGGCGGCGCGAACAGGTTCTTCTGCTCGATCAGCGGGGCCGAGCGTTCGAGCAGCGCCCCCGTCGCGCGGTCGTGGACGTAGATCCAGCCGGTCTTGCTCGCCGAGGCCACGGCCTTGGCGCCGTTCGGCCCATCGAGCAGGAACGGCGGCGCGGCGACGTCGTAGCCCCATTCGTCATGCGGCACCTGCTGGGAATACCAGCGCAGCTGCCCGGTGTGCACGTCGAGGGCCACGAGGCACATCGTGTAGAGGTTGTCCCCCGGGCGCGAGAGGCCGAAATTCTGCGGCGCCGGGTTGCCGGTGCCCAAGAAGATCAGGCCGAGATCCGGGTCGTAGGCCGGGGTCATCCAGAGGGAGCCGCCGCCGACCCGCCAGGCCTCGCGATTGGCCGGCGCCGCCGCCTTCTCGGCGGCGATGTCCCGCTGGAGCGGCACGCCGTCCACGGTCTGCGCGACGAAGCCGCCCTCCCAGCCCTCGGACGGGGTGACGTACCAGCGCCAGCGCTCCTCCCCGGTTTTGGCATCGTAGGCGGCGAGCCAGCCGCGGCGTCCGTAGCCGCCCTCGATCCCGACCACGGCGCCGCCATCGAGCCCGCCGGCCTCGTCCTCGATATGCAGGCCGTAGCCCGCCCCGGTGACCCCGACGATCACCAGCCCCTCGGCCACCAGGGGCGGCATCTTGAAGCCGAGCCGGCTCGAGCCCTGCACTGGCTTGCCGCCGAGCTTGCCCGCGAGATCCGAGGCGGTCTCGCTCTCGCCCTCCTCCGGGCGCACCGCCTCCTTGTCCCAGACCACCCGCCCGGTCTTAGCGTCGAGCGCGATCAGGCGCCCGTCCATGGTCGCCTCGAACACGAGGCCGTCCGAGACCGCGACCCCGCGGTTGGAGGGCGGGCCGAAAATCTTTTCCGTGCGCGGCTTATGCGCGTAGGTCCAGAGCGGCCGACCCGTGCGGGCATCGAGCGCCGCGACGTTGTTCTGAGTCGTCGAAACGTAGAGCGTGCCATCGACCATCACCGGCTGCGCCTGGAAATAGCCGGTCACCCCGGTCTGGAACAGAAAGGCGGCCCGCAGGCGGCCGACGCTGGCCCGGTCGATCTGGGTCAGGTCGGAGAAGTTGCGGTTGCTGTGGTCGTGACCGAAGGCCGGCCACGGGGTCTCGGCGGCGATGGCCGGGAGAGGTAGGAACGTCGCGAGGGCGATCAGCGCGGGGCGGAGTCCGGTCATGGGCGGCACGGCGTTTCCTTCTTATGTGTCGTTTCTCTAGTCATTCACGCGCTTGGCACGCGAACACAATGCGCGGCCTCCTAAACCCGCAGAGCCATCGCCATCCCGGGCGGGGTCGAACGGCGCCCATGCCTCTGGCTCGTCTTCGCATTGCAGTCGTCGCGCCGAGTTTCCATCCTCGATCGGATCGCCTGGAAAGCTTCGGACGACAGACCGGCTCGACGTCTCGGATTCATCATCCCATTGGGACAGCGATCGACGACCCGCACCGGCATCTATGCTAAGATCATCTTTGGCCCGATGTCTGTTTCGAACGTGGATCGTCCTCATGCGCGGTAGGGCACGGACATGATCGGTACTGAAATCTCCCCGACGCTACAGGCTGCGATCGAAGCCGTCATTCGACAGGAGCTTGGCCGTTTTGGTGTCAGCGAGGTCGAGGTGATCGACTCCGAGGATGCCGATGGGGACCCCGTCATCCTCGTCAACGTCCATTATCGGGATCCCGAAGCCGAGCCGGATTTCAAGGTGGCCTCCGGGGCGCTCACGAAGCTCAACGACAAGCTGTTTGAACTGAAAGAGCCGCGCTTTGCCTACCTTAGGCACAAGGTGCCGGAGGCCATGCCCGAGTCGCGCGGCCGGCGGTGAGCCGAGAGCTCCTTGGGACTGCTCGGCGACTGGCGCGGGCGAATCCCGGCAAGCCGCGGCAGTCGGATCTCAAGCGCGCGATCAGCACGGCTTATTACGCGCTCTTCCACGCGCTCGCAAAAGACTGTGCGGATCGGCTTGTCGGCACGGGGCGGGACCGTCCCGACAAGGCATGGCGGCACACGTATCGCGCCCTGAATCACGGGGACGTCAAGAATGCCTGCAAACAGCTGCGCAGTCTTGGGTTCCCAACCGAGTTGATCCAGGTCGGCGACATCTTTCAGGGGCTGATGGTGCAGCGGCACAGTGCGGACTATGACCCGACGCATCGCGTGACCCGTGCCGATGCCCTCGCGGTTATCGCGCTGGCCGAAGAGGGTATCGCAAAGCTCGGGTCTGCGACTGTCAGGGATCGCGTGGCGTTGGCGATCCAGCTGCTCTTGAAGCAAAGGTCGGCCTGACCCTTGGCGAGCTCGATCGAACGGCGAACGCGTTCGTTGCGATCCAGTTCTAGGAACGCGCGCTGACGGTTTGAGGAGGACGCCTATGGCCGGTTCCGAGACATCCACCCGGCCCTTCGACGTGGCGATGTATCTGCGTACGCCGGAGGATGCCGCCGCCTACCTGTCCGCCGCCCTGGAGGAGAACGATCCCGCCGCTTTCCGCCGGGCCTATGGGTGACGTGGCGCGGGGCCGAAGCATGGCGGCCGTTGCCGATGCCAGCGGCCTCGGCCGCGAGAGCCTGTACAAGGCGCTCTCGCGGAGCGGGAATCCGAGCCTCGACACGGTTCAGCGCGTGGTCTCGGCCCTCGGCCTGACCCTCGCGGTCGTCCCGGCAGCGTCGGCCGACAATCGCTGACCCCTCACCCCGCCTTCCGCGCCGCCGCGTCGAGCGGGTCCGGGGTCGCCTGGGCGCCCATGGCCCGGGCCATGTCGGCGGCGCTCTGGCCGGCGGCGTCGCGGTGATCCGGGTCGGCGCCGTGCTTGAGCAATAGCGTCACCATCTCGGTGCGGTCGAACATCGCCGCGGTCATCAGGGCCGTGCGGGTGCCGTCGCCGGTGCCGTCCACGGCGGCGCCGTGCTGGAGCAGCAGCCGGGCGACGGCGAGGTCGTTCTTGAAGGCGGCGCCGGCCAGCGGGGTCTGGCCGCGGTCGTTGGCGAGTTCCGGGTCGCCGCCGGCTTCCAGGATCACCCGGGTCGCTTCCGCCTGACCGTTATAGGCCGCGAGCATCAGCAGGCTGTCGCCCTTGTCGTTGCGAAGGTTCGCCGGAAGGCCCTGGCCGAACAGCTCGGCCAGCTCGTCGGCATGGCCCATCCGGGCGAACTGGAAGATCCGGCCCGCAAAGGCCAGGGTTTCGTCGTCGAGGACCGGGGGCGTGCTCGTCTCGGGGTTCATCGTCGCTCGCGTGGTTCGATCTCGGGCTGATCTGGGACGGCAAGCCGGCCCTGTCCAGCATCGCGAAAAACGCTTCCCGGGATGCAGGGTTGCGGACACCGAGCGCGGTGTCACATCGGGGCCCCCATCCTTGTCATGTCATCGGCACCGCGACTGACAGGGGGAACGATGGCCGATATGACCGTGCGTGAGCGCGCAATGGACCGGGCGATGGGATTGGGTCCCATCCGTATCGCGATCGTGTTCCACTCCGGCTACGGCCACACCGCGCGGCAGGCCGAGGCCGTGGCGGAGGGCGTGCGGCTGGTCGACGGTGCCGACGCCGTGCTGCTGCCTGTCGAAGAGGTGGAACGGTCCTGGGCGGTTCTTGAGGCCGCACCGGCCATCATCTTCGGCGCGCCGACCTATGTGGCCGGGCCATCCGCGGCGTTCAAAGCGTTCCAGGAATCGAGTTCGAACGCTATGATGGCTAAGGGCTATCTGTGAACGAACAAGATCGCCGCCGGGTTCACCAATTCCGGCGCGATGGCCGGCGACAAGCTGGCGACGCTCATCCAGATGGCGCTGTTCGCGGCGCAGCACGGCATGCACTGGGTCAGCCTCGACCTTCCGCCGGCAAATTGTTCGACCCTCGGATCGGAGCAGGATCTGAACCGGCTCGGCTGCTGGCTCGGTGCCGCGGCGCAGTGGAACACGGACGAGGGTCCCGACCGCGCACCGCCGGAGGCCGATCGCGCGACCGCGCGCCATCTCGGCCGGCGCGTGGCGCAGGTCACGGGCCACTTCGTGCGCGGCCGGGAGACGCTGAGCCTGTGACCCCCTCGTGCAACGGGGCCGCCGTCCCCGAAACTGGCTTCCGGGAATCGCGTCCGGGCCTGATCCGGCTGGCCTACCGCATGCTGGGTTCGCTGGCCGATGCGGAAGACGTGGTGCAGGACGCTTACGCCCGCTGGTTAGCCGCCGATCGGGCGGTGGTGCGGGAGCCAGCCGCGTTCCTGCGGATCGTGGTTACGCGCCTCTGCCTTAACCAGCTGAAATCAGCTCGTCGCCGGCGGGAGACCTATCTCGGGCCGTGGCTGCCCGAGCCGATCTTCGATCCCGACGAGCCGGAGGATCTCGACGACATCACCTTGCCGCTGATGATCGCGCTGGAGCGCCTGTCGCCGCTGGAGCGGGCGGCGTTCCTGCTGCACGATGTGTTCGGCATGCCGTTTCCGGAGGTAGCCGCGGCGATCGGGCGGGAGGACGCGGCGTGCCGCAAGCTCGCCAGCCGCGCCCGCGCGAATCTCCGGGAGGCCAGGCCGCGCTTCACGGTCTCCCGGGAGGACGGCTTGAAGATCGCCGCCGCGTTCTTCGCCGCCTCGCGCAGCGGCGACCTGGGGGCGCTGCGCACCCTGCTCGCCGACGACGTCGTCGCCACGGCCGATGGCGGCGGCAAGGTTCCCGCATCGCCGGAGCCGCTGGTCGGGCAGGATGCGGTCATCGCACGCCACGCGGCCATGGCCGGGGAGTTCGGCCTGAACCCGTCGCAGCTCGTGCGCTACGCCGTCATCGACGGAGTGCCGGGTTTCGTCACCGTGGAGGCGGGGGGCCTCGTCCAGACGACGGCCCTGCACGTTCAGGAGGGCAAGGTCGTCGCCATCTACGTCGTGCGCAATCCGGACAAGACCGGGCGGGTTCTGCGCGAGGGGGCGTCGCGATGCGCATGAGGGCCGAGCCGGGCCGGTGCGGCAGTGACGCCCAGCACCCGCGGGAACACTTTCGCCCGCGTGGCCGTTGCAGCCGCCACCCGGGCCATCATGGCTCGACGCCGCCGGAGCGACGACCATGCCGCGCCCCTATGAGCCCTTCGCCGATGCCCTGCGCATCGCCCGCGAGATCGTTCGCGACCGGGTCGGCGCGGTGACGCGGGCGGCCGTCCAGGCGGATCCCCACGCCTATGACGAGGCCTGCAACGCCCTCGCCCTCCGGATTGCCGAGGCGCTCGTGGACGAGGGCGAGGCGGTGGCGAGCCGCTACGCCGGCCGGGGCGACCGGGCCGCCTGACCGAGGCGGGGCGGCCCCGCCTGGGGGCCGCCCCCCCCCCGTATTTTGGCTTCTTGCCGCCCCGGCCCCG
>NZ_LKKO01000039.1 GCF_001455965.1 Methylobacterium sp. GXS13 | reverse complement strand
GGCGGGATCGAACTCGGCGAGCGGCGTCTCGGCGCGGTTGGCCGACTGACCGGCGCGCAGGCCGGTGAGCCAGCCGCTCGCGCCGTCGAGGGCGCGGCCGAGCGGCTCGACCGTCCGGAAGCCGCAGCCGGCCACGCGGGCCGCCACCGAGCGCGGGCTCGCCCGGGAGGCGGCCGAGGCGGCCCGATCCCACGGCCGCGTCGCCGAGCGCGAGCTGACCGAGGCCTGCTCGGCCTGGCGGGTGGAGAATCCACTGAACGCCGGCGACGCCCCGGCGATCGATGGCTACGCCTGGGTCCGCAAGGAATACGAGGCCGTGGAGGGCCACGAACTGCGCCGCTACCGCGCCCAGGCCGAGCGGGCCGAGGTCGAGATGCGCCGCCTCATGACCGAGGACCTGCTGACGCGCCTGGCCGACCGGTTCGAGCGGGTCCATGCCCGGCTCGCGGCTCTGAACGAGCGGCTGTCCGCGCGCAGCTTCACCGGCCAGACCTATGCGTTCGAAGCGGCGGTGGACCGCCGCCACGCCGCCGTTCATGCGCTGGCCACCGAGACCGCCCGCTCGCCGGAGGCGGCGCAGGCGCTCCTGGCGGGCGAGACCGAAGGGCCGATGGCGGCGGCGCTGGAAGAAATCACCGCGCTGATCGCCGGCCAGGAGGATGCGGCGCGGCTCGCCGATTACCGCAACTACTTCGTCTACGAGATCGGCATGAAGGACGCGGCGGGCAACCGCACGACCATGTCAGCGCGGGCCCTGCGCGGCTCCGGCGGCGAGGCGCAAGCGCCGTTCTACGTGGCGATCGCGGCCTCGCTCGCCAGCGCCTATTACCCGGGCGACCGGCCCGGCGACGAGAATCCGGGGCTGGGGCTGTGCCTCCTCGACGAGGCATTCTCCAAGCTCGACGTGCGCAACAGCCAGGCGCTGGTCGATCTCTACCGCGCCTGGGGGCTGCAGCTGCTGATCGCCGCCCCCGAGGACAAGCGCACGACCCTGACCGAGGTGATGGACACCATCGTCACCGTCTACAAGAGCCCGGACCTGACGTCGGTGCGGATCGAGGCCGAGCACCCGTTGGAGGCGGCGCGCCGGGCGCTGCACGCGATCAACCCGGAGCAGGTCGGGATCGAGGGATTCCGCCGCTCCGACGCGGCCGAGTGAGCCGGCGGGGCACCGATTGCGATCCCCGATATCCCCGGTCTTCAGCGAAGGCTGCCGTCCCTGCGTGATCGCGCGTGGCAGATTGCGCGTGCGGTCAGCGCAGGTCCGGTGTCAGGGCCATGACCGCACCGATGATCACGAGCGTCTGGAGCCCAACCGCGCCCAGTAGCACCCACTTGAGGATCTCAACCTTCGTCTCGGCGACGTCGGCCCTGTTGGTGAGGCGCAGGGCCTCGATGTCCACTTTGTTGGCGAGCCGCAGAGCTTCGATATCCGACTTGGTCGCGAGATTGCTCTGGATCGCCTCGGCGACGGCGTCGGCCAACACTTCGGCTTGCTCCGAAGACATCGTCGCTTTGTCGCGGAGGGTGCGAACGAAGCGCAGCGTATCGAACGCAACGGCGGTCACGGACGCGGCTCGCGATTTTTAGGAGGCGGCTTACGCCGAAGGTCCTGTCTCAGGACGACATTCGAATCGTACGCCGCGCGCTGCGATACGCGGAGGATGTTGCCGGGCGCATGTCCTGTCAACGGCAGACCGGGCCGGACGCGCTTGGCGTAAATGGACCGCGCTTGCCGCGGCATGACGGGGCTTTGCACCCGAAGATTTTCGCGCTCTGAAAGTTCGCGCGGCGATCTTCGAGGTGCAAAGCCGCATCGTCGTGTCAGTTCAGGTAGGTACGGATCCAGTTCGGGGAGAGGATCTCGCCCTCCTCGGTGATGATCCAGGGCTGCTTGGCCGGATCGGTCAGGGCACCGGCGGCGGCGGCGATCGCCTCGCGCAGGGTGCCGTACCGCTCGGGCTGGGCCAGCGGGGTGCTCGCCGGGGCCGTGCGCCAGATCGTCAGCTCGGCCGGGCGTTCGAGAGCTTCGGTTTCCATGTCAACTTGTCCTTCCGAACCGTTTGGGACCGTTCAGACTCCCGCAGTCCGGTCGAGCCGGCCTCCTGCGGGGACTGAAAGGCTGAGCGTCAATGCAAGCATCTCTGCGGCAGCTTTGCGATCATTTTGGGCATTCCAGGCACCAGAACATTGTCCGAGTACGTAGGACAAGGTGCGTTGCCGTGTTCCATGCCCAAACCGGTCACATCTGATCCGCCCTGAACTTGCGAGAATTGTGGCGCTCGATTGATGACCATTCCGTTAGCCAGTGCGCGCCAGTTTCCGACGTGCGCCAGGACACGTCAGGGGCTGGTCGGCGACCGCGCTCCGTCTGTGTTGACGCCCTGATCCTGAACGCGCACTTAAGGCCCTCGCCCGCCGATGGGCCCCGATTGGAGACAGCGTCTTGCCGGACCGTACCGTGCGCATCGTGCTCGCCGCGGTTCTGGTCCTGTTGGCGCTCTACGTCGCCCAACCGTATGTGCAGCCGCTTCTCTACTCGGCCGAGGCGCCCCGTGTGGTCGCCGCCCGCGGCGATCTGGCTCAGTCCGAAACGGCCACGATCGCGCTGTTCGAGCGGGCGAGCCCGTCCGTGGTCCACGTCTTCGCGCAGAGCGCCGCCAACGGACGCGACCTGTTCGACGCGGACGACGAGAGCGGGGAGCAGAGCGGTACGCAGACCGGAACCGGCTTCGTCTGGGACGGCGCCGGCCACATCGTGACCAACACGCACGTCGTGCAGAACGCTGCGCAAACGGGCGGCTCGGTCTCGGTCCGGATGAGCGACGGCGCGGTGGTCTCGGCGACCCTGGTCGGGCTGGCGCCGTCCTACGACCTCGCCGTCCTGCGCCTGGGGCGTGTGGCCAAGATGCCGCCGCCGCTGGCGATCGGATCCTCGGCGGATCTCAAGGTCGGGCAATCGGCCTTCGCCATCGGCAACCCGTTCGGCCTCGACCACACCTTGACCACCGGCGTGATCAGCGCCGTGCGCCGGCGGATGCCGACCAGCGCCGGGCGCGAACTGTCGGGCGTCATCCAGACCGATGCGGCGATCAACCCCGGCAATTCCGGAGGCCCGCTGCTCGATTCCGCCGGGCGGCTGATCGGGGTCAATACCGCCATCGTGTCGCCCTCAGGCGCCAGCGCCGGGATCGGCTTCGCGATCCCCGTCGATGTGGTCAACCGCGTCGTCCCGGAGCTGATCCGGGTCGGCCGGGTGCGCAACCCCGGCATCGGCATCATCGCCGCCCAGGAGGCCGCCGCCGCCCGGCTCGGGATCGACGGCGTCGTGGTGCTGCGGGTCCTGCCCGGCTCCCCGGCGGCCCAGGCCGGTCTGCGCGGGGTCGATCCGCAGACCGGCGACATCGGCGACGTGATCGTGGCCGCCAACGACCAGCCGGTCCATCGTCTCGCCGATCTGACGACGGCGATCGAGGAGGCCGGCCTCGGCGCGCCCGTAACCCTGAAGGTCGAGCGCGACGGCCGGATCCGACAGATTCGGATCACCACCGCCGATGTCGCGGAGAACCGCCGGTGAAAAACTTGCCCGCCCTGATTGTTTTCTGCCTGCTCGTCGGCGCCGCGTCCGCGGCCGAGCAGCCGGTGCGTTCGCGCCTCTGCCCGGATGACCTGCCCGAGGGCGTGCGCCTGCCGCCGCGCCCCGGATGCGCCGCGTCGCAGCCGTCGACGCCGACGCCGACGCGGCGCGGCTTCTACGATCTGGGTGACGGCACGACGGTGCAGATCGGCGGCCGCGCCGGCGCCGAATTCGGCGCGCGGCGCTGAGCGATGGTGCTGTTCGCGGCCCTTCTGGCCTGCCTCACGCTCTGGTGGCTCTCGAAGAACGGCGACGGCCTCGGCCGCCGGCTCGGCCGCGCCTTCGGCAAGAGCGTGACCGCGATGATGGGCGCGATCCGTCCGGAGAAGATCGGCGGCGTCCTCGCCCTCGGGGCGGCCGGATTCCTGCTGCTGCACGGTAACTTCGTGCTGGCGGCCCTGCTCGGCCTCGGCGGCATCTGGATGATCGAGGGGCAGGCCGCGATGACGGCACGCCTCACCCCGATCCTCAAGCCCTGGGTCGATCGCGGCCGCCGGCACCGGACGGCGCTGATCGAGATCCGCCTGCGTCCGGACGGCAGCTTCAGCGAGGGCCGGGTGATCGCCGGGCGGCGCGCCGGGGCCTGGCTCGACGCCCTCTCGGTCGCGGAGGTGGCGGAATTGCTTGCCGCCTGCCGTCAGACCGATCCCGAGGGGGCGGCGCTGCTAGAGCCGTATCTCGACCGCCGGGCGCCCGGCTGGTGTGTAGACGCTGAGCGCGATCGAGACCCGCGGCCGGGACGCCCGACGTATCCAGGGTCGATGACGCAGGAGGAGGCGTACCAGATCCTGGGGCTTCAGCGCGGGGCGACCGCTGAGCAGGTCCGGACGGCCCACAGGTCGTTGATGAAGCTCACCCACCCCGACCAGGGCGGAAGTGCCGAGAGGGCGGCGCGGGTTAACGCGGCCCGAGACAGGCTTTTGAACCGACATCGCTGAACTCCACGCGCGTTGTCAGATACTTACTGATTCGCAGCCGCGGGCAAACTGGGCCGCGACGACGCCGTGCCGGCGCACCTTGTGGGCGCGACGCTGATTGTTGAGGTGGTTCAGCTGCGGGTCGCGAAGCAGCTGAAGCCGCTGCGCTTCAGGGCCGTGCAGGCATCCTGCGCCGAATCCTGCTCCGCGAAGCCCGAGAAGCGGGCGCGGTAGAGCGTGGTCCCGCCATGCTCGACCTTGACCGTGTAGGGGGCCGCCTTCGACAGGCTGCCGCCCGCCTTGGCGCGGGCCTCGGACAGCATCGACCGGGCCTTGGCCTCGTCGTCCATGGCGCCGAGCTGGATCACCCAGGCGGTGGGGACGACGCGGGTTCCGGTGACCGCCTTCGGCGGCTCGTCGCGCTCCGTGGACGCCATCCGGGCCGCGGTCTTCGAGGCGCCCGGGAACGGGGCCTGCGCGCTGCTGGTGCCGGCGTAGGCCTGGGCCGCCTTCGGCAGAGATTGTGAAGCGCCCTGAGGGCCCGGCTTCCAGGTGCCGCCCGGGGTCGTGGTCGTCCGGGAGGGCATGATGTCCAGGGGCTCGCCGGTGGTTCCGGTGGTCTCGACATCCTCGTCGTCGGCCGAGGCGACCTGCGTGCGGGTGCGCGAGACGGCATCGGCCACGACCGCCGGCCGGGCGCGGTCGGCGACCTCGGTGACCGGCGGGGCCTGGCGGGCGCCCGCGAAGGCCCGGGGCAGGCTGGAGCGGACCAGGTCGGCCATGATCCGGTCGCGGCTGGCGCCCGACTTGCCGCCGAGCACGATCGCCACGATCTGGCGGCCGTCGGATTTCGCCGCCGTCATCAGGTTGAAGCCCGAATCGCGGGTGTAGCCGGTCTTGATCCCGTCCACGCCCTGGACGTTGCCGAGCAGGTGGTTGTGGTTGCCGATCACCCGGCCGCGGAACGCGAAGGACCGGGTCTGGAAGTAGCGGTAGTAGTGCGGGAACCGGTCCTGAATGGCCCGGGCCAGGACGGTCAGGTCCCGGGCGGTGGTGAGCTGGTCGGGATCCGGCAGGCCCGAGGCGTTGGCGTATTGCGTCCGGCTCATGCCGAGGGCGTGCGCCTTGGCGGTCATCATCTGGGCGAAGCGCTCCTCGGAGCCGGCGATGTTCTCGCCGATCGCGCAGGCCACGTCGTTGGCCGACTTGGTGACGATCGCCTTGATCGCATCCTCGACCGTAATGGTCTGGCCGGGGCGCAGGCCGAGCTTCGACGGCGCCTGGGCGGCGGCGTGGGCCGAGATGGTCAGGTCGGAATCGAGGGCGAACTTGCCGCGCTCCATCTGCTCGAACAGCATGTAGAGCGTCATGACCTTGGTGATCGAGGCCGGGTGGCGCAGGGCGTCCTCGTTGACCGCGTGCAGCGTCTTCCCGCTCTTCACGTCCACCACCATGGCGGCGTAGGGCGGGTTGTAGCCGCCGCCGGACGCGTGGTGGTGATGCCGCCCACGCCCGGCCTCGGCCGGCGCCGCCAGGGCGGTCAGGACCGCGGCAGCCGCCAGGGCGGCCGGCAGCGCGGGGATCGTCCGGGGGCGGCCTACAACGCTACGCATCACGCCTGATTGCCTCGCGGGACCGGCGCATGGCCGGTCGTATCTCTGGTGCAGGCCTGCGCCGATCGCGTGGCCCCGCTGCATCGGTTGAGAATTAGGCGGGTGCAGTTACAGGCCCGTTAATGCGAACCCCGCGACTTCGAAATCCTGTCGGCCGGAGCGCCGCTTGACGCGGGTGGAGGCGGCGCACAATCTTTCCGGGACATCCGGTTTCGCTGTCCGTGTCGGTCGCGCCAAGCCGGTTCGGCGGTGCCGAGGAGGCCGGCCATGCAGCGATCCTCCGCCTGCCCGGCGGCTCACGGAATCCCCATCTCGCGGGCCGGATTGTCTGCGGCTCGACGGGGCGCCAGCGTCACCCATTCCGAGTCGTGACATGCGTGAGCCCCGCAGCCCCTCCTGTCCGGCGGGCCCGCCGTCCTGCCCTCCGCCCGCCGGCGTGAGCGGCGCGAGGCCGACGCGCCTGGCGCAAGCTTTGCGGGGCGGACAAGTGCGCGCAGGCGTCTGGCGAAGTCGCCTCACGGTCTGTAGATTAATGTCCGCCGACCCAGACGCCGCTCCCGGCAGGGTCATGACGGGATCGGTATTGGGGGCCGGCGACGCCCGCTCCAATCGAGGGATCGGTTCGACGCACATGACACAGGTCCCCCTGCAGGGCACCGCGATATCGACGACGCTTCATCGGCCTGCGCGACCAGCGATCACGGCCTCCGGTTCGCGCGCGCCGGGCGGCGACGACCGGTCCAACACCGCGATCATCACCCGCACCAAGCCGAAGACCAAGAAGCCGAGCCTCTACCGGGTACTCCTTCTGAACGACGACTATACGCCGATGGAATTCGTCGTGCTGGTTGTCGAACGCTTCTTCAACAAGAGCCACGAGGACGCCTACCACATCATGATGCACGTGCATCAGAACGGGGTCGGTGAGTGTGGGGTCTTCACCTACGAGGTGGCGGAGACCAAGGTGACGCAGGTCATGGACTTCGCGCGCAAACACCAACATCCTCTCCAGTGCGTTATGGAAAAGAAATAGGCGCCGTTCGCGGTAGGCACCCACACAGAGGCCAGCTTTGCCAAGCTTCTCACGCAGCCTAGAACAAGCCCTCCATCGAGCCCTGGCGCTCGCCGGCGAGCGACGGCACGAATACGCGACGCTGGAGCATCTCCTGCTCGCCCTCGTGGATGACCAGGACGCGGCGGCAGTCATGCGCGCCTGCAACGTCGAGATCGACACGCTCAAGCGCAGCCTGGTCGATTACGTCGACACCGAACTCTCGAACCTGACCGGCGACGGACGCCAGGACGCCAAGCCGACAGCGGGCTTCCAGCGGGTGATCCAGCGGGCGGTGATCCACGTCCAGTCCTCGGGGCGCGAGGAGGTGACGGGGGCCAACGTGCTGGTGGCGATCTTCGCCGAGCGCGAGAGCCACGCCGCCTACTTCCTGCAAGAGCAGGACATGACCCGTTACGACGCGGTGAACTACATCAGCCACGGCATCGCCAAGCGCCCCGGCGCGTCCGAGGCCAAGCCTGTGCGCGGCGCCGAAGAGGAAGGCGCTGCCGAGCGCCCGAGCGACGAGGCCGATCCCCGCGGCGGCGCCAAGAAGAAGGGTGACGCGCTCGACGCCTATTGCGTCAACCTCAACAAGAAGGCCCGGGACGGCAAGATCGACCCGCTGATCGGCCGCCATTCCGAGGTCGAGCGCACGATCCAGGTGCTCTGCCGCCGCCAGAAGAACAACCCGCTGCTGGTGGGCGATCCGGGCGTCGGCAAGACCGCGATCGCGGAAGGGCTTGCCCGCAAGATCATCCAGCACGAAGTGCCGGAGGTCCTGGCGGACGCGACCGTGTTCTCCCTCGACATGGGCACGCTGCTCGCCGGCACCCGCTACCGGGGCGACTTCGAGGAGCGTCTCAAGCAGGTGATGAAGGAGATCGAGGCGCACCCGAACGCGATCATGTTCATCGACGAGATCCACACGGTGATCGGCGCCGGTGCGACCTCGGGCGGCGCCATGGACGCGTCGAACCTGCTGAAGCCGGCGCTGGCCTCCGGCACGCTGCGCTGCATCGGCTCGACCACCTACAAGGAGTACCGCCAGTACTTCGAGAAGGACCGCGCCCTGGTGCGGCGCTTCCAGAAGATCGACGTCAACGAGCCGTCGATCCCGGACACGATCGAGATCGTGAAGGGCCTGCGTCCGTACTTCGAGGAGTTCCACAAGCTCAAGTACACGACCGAAGCCGTGAAGGCCGCGGTGGAGCTGTCGGCCCGCTACATCAACGACCGCAAGCTGCCCGACAAGGCGATCGACGTGATCGACGAGACCGGCGCTTCGCAGATGCTGGTGCCGGAAGCCCGCCGCAAGCGGACCATCGGCATCAAGGAGATCGAGGCGACCATCGCCACGATGGCCCGCATCCCGCCGAAGACCGTCTCGAAGGACGACGCGGTGGTGCTTCAGCACCTCACCGAGAACCTGAAGCGGGTGGTCTACGGTCAGCCGAGCGCCATCGAGGCGCTGACCTCGGCGATCAAGCTGGCGCGCGCCGGCCTGCGCGATCCGGACAAGCCGATCGGCTCCTACCTGTTCGCGGGACCGACCGGCGTCGGCAAGACCGAGGCCGCCAAGCAGCTCGCCGCGTCGCTGGGCGTCGAGATGCTGCGCTTCGACATGTCGGAATACATGGAGCGCCATACGGTCAGCCGCCTGATCGGCGCGCCCCCCGGCTATGTCGGCTTCGACCAGGGCGGCCTGCTCACCGACGGGATCGACCAGCATCCGCATTGCGTGCTGCTGCTGGACGAGATCGAGAAGGCCCACCCGGACCTGTTCAACATCCTGTTGCAGGTGATGGACCACGGCAAGCTGACCGATCACAACGGCAAGCAGGTCGATTTCCGGAACGTCATCATCATCATGACGTCGAATGCCGGCGCCTCCGATCTAGCAAAGTCGGCCTACGGCTTCACCCAGTCCAAGCGGACGGGGGACGATGTCGAGGCGATCAACCGGCTGTTCGCACCGGAATTCCGCAACCGTCTCGACGCGATCATCTCGTTCGGCCACCTGCCGAAGGAGGTTGTAGCCAAGGTGGTGGACAAGTTCGTCCTCCAGCTCGAGGCGCAGCTCGCCGACCGCAACGTCACGATCGAGCTGTCGGACGAGGCCCGGGAGTGGCTGGTCGAGCACGGCTACGACGACGCGATGGGCGCCCGCCCGATGGCCCGGCTGATCCAGGCGACCATCAAGACGCCGTTGGCCGACGAGGTCCTGTTCGGCAAGCTCAAGGATGGCGGCGCGGTCAAGGTGGTCGTGCGCAAGCCCGAGGATGAGGAAGCCAAGGCCGGCGCCAAGGACAGCCTGGGTTTCGAGTTCCCGGCCGGCCCGGTCACGCCCAAGCCCGAGGCGGATGTCACCAACGCCGCCAAGCGGCACAAGCGGGCCAAGCCCCGGGCGGCCACCCGCAAGAAGACCCCGAAGGATGACAAGGGTGGCGGGGGCAGTGGCGGTTCGGGCGGTGTCCGCACCGTGCCGAAGGTGCCACTGGTGCGCGCATAAGGGCGCGCATCCCGGTCGGCAGGCTTCCGGACATAGCCAAGCCGGTCTATGACCGCCGCGACGTGAACGCGCCGCGGCGAGGAGGCGCCTGATGACAGAAGATCTGCACGAGGGGCCGCTCTCCCCCGTCACGCATCCCGCGCCTGCCCAGAAGCTGACCCGACGGGAGGAGCGCCGCAGGCGCCGCCAACGGCGTCGGCGCGGTGAGGAGGTTCTGGCCTGGGTGCTGGTGCCTTTGATCTGCGTGGGAATCTATCTCGGGGTGAATGCCGGTTTCGACTTCTTCGGGACCTCGCCGGGCCAGGTCTGGGACCAGCTGATGCAGGTCAAGACCATGATGGAGAAACGCTCCGGTACGCAGGGCGCGCGCGGCTAGCACGCGCGCCTTTCGGATCCCGGATCGCCGCGGGCGTTTCATCCGGCCTCTACGGCACGTGCGCCGGTCGACCAGAGATCCGAGCGGGTACGCCATGAGTCCGACCCGACGCACGATCCTGGCTTCCGCCCTCCTGGCGGCCCCCGCCCTGCATGCGGCGGCGCGGGGCGGCACCGTGGTCGTGATCGGCGCCGGAGCGGCCGGATTGGCGGCGGCGTCGGTCCTGCGGGCCGCCGGGCAGGAAGTCGTGCTGCTCGAGGCCCGGGAGCGGATCGGCGGCCGCGCGTTCACCGATCAAGCCCTCGGTCCGGATTGCCGGTTCGATGCCGGGGCGGAGTACATCCACTGGGCCGAGCGCAACCCCTGGGCACCGATCGCCCGCCGGGCGGGCGTGCGCTTCGCCGAGGACGGTAGCTGGGCGCGCACGCTCACGATCGACGGCCGTCCGGCGACCGAGGCCGAGAATGCCAGCCGTCGCGCAGGCTTCTCCGGGCTCGATGCGCTGCTGGCGCCGAAGGGGGGCGATCCATCGCTCGCCGAGGCCGCCCGCGCCGGCGGCCCGAATGCCGAACGGGCGGCGGCCGGATTGAGCCGCCTCTCCCTGGGCGAGGATCCCGAACGGGTCTCAGCGGCCGATTACGATCGGCTGTGGTCCGGCACCGACCTCTGGGTCGACGGCTACGGGGCCCTCGTGGCGCGGCATGGTTCCGATTTGCCGGTGCGCCTCGGTTGTCCGGTGCGGGCGATCGACTGGTCCGAGAAGACCGTCCGGATCGACACCGGTGCTGGCGTCCTCGGGGCGGCGGCCGCCATCGTCACGGTGCCCATCGGCGTGCTGAAATCCGGTGCGATCCGGTTCACGCCGCGACTGCCCGAGCCCGTGGAGACGGCGCTGGGTGGGCTTCACATGGGTGCCTACACCAAGATTGCCCTGCGCCTCGACCCGGCCAAGGTCGATCCGGCGGACCTGGGCGACGCAGTGTCGGTGATCACCGGGGGGGCGACGATCTATTTCGAGATGGGCCCGTTCGGCCGTCCCATCGCGGTGGCGAATCTGGGCGGTGACCTTGCCCGGGACCTGTGCCGCGCGGGCGAGCCCGCCGCGGTCGCGCTGGCCACCGAGCGACTCGGCGTGATCCTGGGCTCGAAGGCGCCGGGCGCGGTCCAGGCGGGGGGGCTCGCCGGCTGGTGGACCGACCCGTATGCCCAAGGCTCGTATTCCATCGTCAATCCAGGGCATGCGGAGGCGCGCGATCGCCTGCGTGAGCCGGTCGGAGGGCGCGTCTTCTTCGCCGGGGAAGCGTTGGCCGGCGGCGGCGCCATGACGGTGGGCGGTGCGACCCTGGACGGCGAGCGCGCCGCCCGGGACGTCTTGAAGGTGTTGGGCGCCTAACAGCACCTCATGAACGCCCGATCACCGGGCGCCCCTTTGAACGGGCGGCGTCTGATGGCGCTGCCGGATGGCCGCCACGGCGAGCGGCGCGTCCCGGCCCCGCAGGGCATGGGCGCCGAGATCCTCGGCAACCAAGTCGTGCGGCAAGGGGCCGATCCGGTTCAGCAGGTCGGCTGACACAAGGACGTGGACGCCGAGGCTCTTGGACAGGCTCTCCAGCCGGGCGGTCGTGTTCACCACGTCGCCGAAATACGCGATCTTGTGGCGCTCCAACCCGACTTCGGCCGTGACCACGGAGCCGCAATGCAGGGCCGCACGAAACTGAGGGACTTGCCCGAAACGCTGCGTCCAGGCCGCGGATTCCTCGGTCAGCCGGGCGGCGAAGTCGAAGACGCAGCGCAGGCAGGCGGCGTCCCGGGTGCCCCGCTCGATCGTCCAGGTGACGAGCGCCATGTCGCCGATATAATCGTCGATCGCGCCCCGCGAGCGCGCGACCGGCAGTGCCAGGGCGTTGAACACCTGCCCGAGATAGGCCTGGGCCGCACGGTCGCCGTGTCGGTCGGCGAAGCGGGTGGACCCGGTGACGTCGAGGAACAGGAAGATCCGTTCCTCGCTGATCGGCCGGTGGTAGCGGCCGATCAGCAGGTTGGCGAAGACGCCCGGGCCAATCAGGTCCCGCACCCGGAACACGAACACGGTGAGCGCCGAGATGCCGAGGGCGTAGAGCAGGCCGGATTGCGACATCAGCATCGCGTTCCGTTCGCTGTACATGAAGCGGAACAGGCGGTTCAGCACCGTGCTGGCGGCGGCGTTGCCGACCACGATCATCAGGATGTAGAGCGCCACCGTGGCGAGCAAAAACAGCGGCGTCGCCATCTGCCGCACCCGCTCGCGCATGTGCGGCCATAGCAGCCGGCGCTCGTAGAGCAGGATCGGCGTGCCGATGATCGCGCCGCGGATCGCCGAGCCGAGCAGCGGACCGACCGCGAAGATCGATCCGTAGAGGAGGCCGGCCAGGGCACCGAGCCCCGGGGCCACGAGATAGAACCAGCGTGGGCCGAAACGCATCCGGGCGCCCTCACCCCACCCGCCGGTTCGCGGCGCCGGTCTCAGTCCTGCCGCAGCGCGTGGACCGAGAACAGCCCCTCCGGATCGGTCCAGACCTGGATCCAGGTCCAGCCGGCCCTTTCCACAAGGGCCCGGAAGGTCTCGACCGTATACTTGTAGCTGCTCTCGGTATGGATCGTCTCTCCGTCCGCGAAAGCGACCGTATCAGAGCCGATGCCGACGTCCTGCGCGCCCGCCGAGACGAGATGCATCTCGATCCGCGAGGCCTGCGGGTTGAACACGGCCCGATGGGAGAAGGCGCCGAGGTCGAAACGACCGGCGAGCTCCCGGTTGATCCGGGTCAGGAGGTTGAGGTTGAACGCTGCGGTGACGCCAGCGGCGTCGTCATAGGCCCGCTCGAGGATCGCGGCGTCCTTCACGAGGTCGACGCCCACGATCATGTGCGCGCCCTCCCCCAGGATCCGCCCGAACCGCCGCAGCAGATCCTCGGCCTCGCTCGGCTCGAAATTGCCGATGGTCGAGCCCGGGAAGAAACCGGCCCGGGGCATGTCGCGCAGGCTCTCGGGCAGGTCGAAATCGCGGGTGAAATCCGCGACCACGGGCTCAACCCGCAGATGCGGGAAGTCGCCGCTCAGGACCTCCGCCTGCGACCTCAGGAATTCGCCCGACACGTCCACCGGCACGTAGGCGGCGAGCTTGTCGAGGTGGCGCAGGAGGCGGCGCAGCTTAATGGTCGAGCCGCTGCCGAATTCGACCAGCGCCGCCCGGGCCGGCAGCAACGCGGCCATCTCCGGCCCGCTGCGGTCGAGGATGCCGACCTCCGTGCGGGTCGGGTAATATTCCGGCAACCGCGTGATCGCCTCGAACAGGTCAGAGCCGGCGGAATCATAGAAGTATTTCGGCGAGAGCGCTTTTTGCGTCTTTGACAGGCCGTCCCGCACGTCGGCGAGAAAGGCGAGTTCAGGGGTGTCCAGGGCGACGGGGGTCGCGTCGGAAAAGATGGGCTTGACGGTCAAGGGAGGCTCCGGGGCGCGTCAGGCGGCGTCGGCGAGGCGCAGGCCGGTGAACTGCCAGCGCTGATGCGGATAGAAGAAGTTGCGGTACGGCAGCCTTGCATGGCCTTCGGGCGTGGCGACCGATGAGCCGCGCAGCACGAACTGACTGACCATGAACTTGCCGTTGTATTCGCCGAGTGCCCCCGGCAACGGGCGGTAGCCCGGATAGGCCGCGTAGGCGCTGCGGGTCCATTGCCAGACGAGGCCGAAGGCGTCCGGAAGCGCGCCGTCGCGGGCCGCGACCTCCCATTCGAACTCGGTCGGCAGGCTGCGACCGGTCCAGCGGGCATAGGCGTCGGCCTCGTAGTAGCTGATGTGGGTGACCGGCGCGTCGAGCGCCACCGGCCGCACGCCGCCGAGCGTCATGGTGGCCCAGCCGTCGCCGTCCCGGCGCCAGTAGCCCGGCGCCTCCCAACCCTCGGCCTGCCCGGCATACCAGCCGTCCGAGAGCCACAGCTCGGGCTTGGCGTAGCCCCCCGCTTCCATGAAGGCGAGCCATTCGCGGTTGGTGACCAGCGCCTCGTCGATCCGGCCGGGAAGGATCAGCGCCTCGTGGCGGGGCGACTCGTTGTCGAACGAGAAGCCGTCGCCCTCATGCCCGATCCAGGCGATGCCTTGGGCGAGCTTGGCCTGGCCTGTCTGCCCGGAGGCAGCCGGGAACCGCCATTCGGCGTCGTAGACCGGCCCCAGGGGGTTCTGCGCGAAGGCGTGCAGAATGTCGGTGAGCAGGAGCTCCTGATGCTGCTGCTCGTGGTAGAGGCCGATCTCCAGGATCGGCAGCACGGCCTCCAGGGCACTCTCCGAGGCCTGACCGAGCAGCGACTCCACCGCCCGGTCGATATGCGCCCGGTAGGCCGTCACCTCGTCCATGGTCGGCCGGGTGATCATGCCCCGCTGGATGCGCGGCTGCCGCGGGCCGGCCGCCACGTAATACGAGTTGAACAGGTAGTGCAGGCGCTCGTCGTAGATGGCGTAGCCGGGCAGGTGCTCGCGCAGCAGGAACTGCTCGAAGAACCACGTCACATGCGCGCGGTGCCACTTGGTCGGGCTGGCATCGGCCATCGACTGGACCTGCTGATCCTCCGCTGAGAGTGGCGCGGCCCGACGCTCGGTCTCGCTGCGGACGAAGCGAAAGGCCGCGATCCAGGCGGCGCGGTCGATCGGACGTGCCGTCACGGGCGGTGGCGGGAAAGCCGCGGCCGTTTGCGCGCGCGTCTCGCCGGAGCGGAGTGCCGCCGTGGCTGCCATGCGGATCTTCCCTTATTCGCATCTCTCCTGGGATCGTCTTGTCGACGCCCAGCTTGGTCGCAGAAGATATGTCCCCGCCGTGGTCAGACAACCTCCGCCAGTGATTCTGCCGCCGCTCAGTCCGATCCGCTTATTCGCCGGTGGCGCCGCCGCGGTTAATGAGAAGAACGGGAATTCGCGGGTCTTTTTTGCGCCGCAGTGAGGAGGCCTTAACCCTCGGCATCGAGATTCGAGGCGCTGAGTGCGGAGTCCAGAATTTCCATGCGGATCGATCTGATGGCCGGGGCCAGCCTGTCCGCCGCGGCATTCCGCGTGTCGCCTGAACCAACCATCCTGGTGTTCGATTCCGGGCTGGGCGGCCTCACCGTCCTCGATGCCGTGCGCCGGGCCCGGCCTGATGGGCGCTACATCTATGCGGGCGACGATGCCGCCTTCCCGTATGGCCGGCTGGGCGAAGCCGCCCTCGTCGCCCGGGTGCTGGCGGTGATGGAGCAACTCCTCGCGACGCACCGGCCCGATCTGGTGGTCATCGCGTGCAACACGGCGTCGACCCTGGTCCTCCCGGCTTTGCGCCAACGCTTCGCGACGCCGTTCGTCGGCGTGGTACCGCCGATCAAGCCGGCCGCTGCGGCGACGCGCTCGGGCCTGATCTCCCTGCTGGCCACCCCTGGTACGGTGGCGCGCTCCTACACGCACGACCTGATCGCGACCTACGCCGGATCCTGCGCGGTGACGTTGGTCGGCTCGCCGAACCTCGCGGGCTTCGCCGAGGCCGAACTGGCCGGCACGCCCATCGACGACGCGGCTCTTGCCGCCGAGATCGCCCCCTGCTTCATCTCGGATGCGGATGGACGACGCACCGACGTGATCTGCCTCGCCTGCACCCATTACCCGCTGCTGCTGCCGCGCCTCGAAGCCCTCGCGCCTTGGCCGGTAACGTGGATCGATCCGGCTCCGGCCATCGCCCGACGCGTGATTCAGCTGATCGGTCCCGCCCGGCGGAATGCGGACCATGACGGCTCCGTGCACGGCGCCTTCACCGCCGGCACCTGCCTGACCGCTCCGCTGCGCGCCTCGCTCGCCGCCCGCGGCATCGGCGAGATCGCCGTCGAGGCACTCCCGCTGCCGATGCAGTAGGCGACCCGGACCGGGATCCGGTCGCAGGTTCGACGCCCCGTTCGATCCCGAATTGCCCAGTGTCACGGCCCGCTTGGCGCGGGGCGATAATCATGCGCGCTTGCATAATCAGTCGATCCAGTTTTAATTCCCCGTGTTGAATCGATTATATTGATTTCGGGGGTTTTTCATGGCTTTGCGAGCAGGGCTGCTTGCGGCAACACTGATGTGTGCCGTGCAGCCGCCGGCGGCCGCGCTCGCCTGCGGCGATGGCGAAGCGCCGACATCCTGCGACGATCCGAGCCCGAACGGCTTCGCGTCCTGGATGCTCGGGCGTGTCGGCCGGGCTCTCGACGCCGGCTCGGCCCAGGCGCTCGGTGAATTCACCGCGGGAACGAACGGCTTCCGCACCGCCGACACTTACGTGTTCTGCGTCGGTCCGGACGGCGTCATGAGTGCCCATCCCAACCCGATCCTGAAGGGCCACGACGTTCGCGACCTGCACGACAGGACCGGCAACCACTTCATCCAGACGATGCTGGATACGGCCAAGCCCGGGCAGATCGCGGTGATCCACTACCTGTTCCCGAAGCCCGGCAGCACGATCGAGGAACCCAAGACCACCTACTACACGAAGGCCGGCGACCAGATGTGCGGGGTCGGCGTCTACGACACCGATCAGGCGGCGCCGACCGCCGCCACGCCGGACGGCCGGATCGCCCAGCTCCGGCAGAAGCTCGATCGGGAAATCCCGAGCCAGGCGCGGGCGGATTGGATCGCATTCCTGGAGGCACTCAATGCGCAAGGCGACGCGAAGGCGGCGGCGATCGCGCAGGCCCGGCGGGACATCCGAGCCGCCACGGCCGCCCTGGACTCGGCCGGCCTGAAACCTGCGGGCGCCGAGTAGGTCGCGCCGTCCGGACCGTCCGTCATGGCCCTGGCGCAGTTTCTTCCGTTGACGGAGGCCGCGACCTTCACGCTCGGGTGCGCCGTGCTGCACGCGACACGGATCGATCCGGAGCGTATCGCCATCGTCTTGGTCCTGACCGCTGCGATCCTCGCGGTCGCATTGCTGATCGGGCTGACGCCGGCGGATCTTGCCGGCGATGCCGTGTCCCTGGACCCGGCGAACCTCTGGCCCAGGCTCCTCTGACAGACCCGGCAGTTGGCTACCGAACCGTCGTCATGGCGCTTGTGGGCTCGCCGGAGGCTTCGGCCTCGGCCGGCACGACCAGGTGAACGAACAGCATCCCGGCGGCAACGATCAGCGCAAGGGCCAGGATCCGCCAAAGCTCCATGATCGGTTCCTGGGTCGTCGTCTCGGACTTGCGCGGCATCGCTTCCGTATCCCCGTTCTGCATGCTGTCCTGCGGATGGGGCCCTCGCCCCGCGTGATCGTCCTGTTCCACCGGAGGCCTGGATCGGCGTCCGGCTTGGACCAGGGGACACCTAGAGGATGAACGAGTCGTAAATCGTACAACCGGCGGCGGCCCGCTGAGCCTTACTGGGGGGCTCGTGATGCACGGATCAGCGTGTCGTCGGCACCGTCCCGCGGGTTGCGACAGGCGTCTGCGCCGTGGATCGACAGGGCGATGTTGGCGACCGGCGCGGGATCGACTGTCTGGAGGCGGACGGTGTGCCGGCTTCGCCCCGGGCCTTGGCGATGTCCCACGGCATCCCCCGACACCGATTCGCCGTCAGCATGGCCAGGGCTGCGCGCGCGACCGTGCCGGGACCAATCGTCAGCTGATATGATCGCCGTCGAAGCAGCCGTGTTTTTTCAAGCTCCACAATGGATATTGATGAGTATGCAAATTAATCGGCCTTGCCCAGGTTCTGCCGCAATTTAGATCAGACTTCATGCCTATATGAGGACATAGTGATCGGAAGGGCCAGATGTTCGAGAGTCTCTTCTGGGGTGCCGCGATTATCGCCCTGGTCGGATCCGCCGCGCTGGTCGCGATCGGCGCCGCCGTGCAGCCGCCGATCATTCAGAAGGATGACCTCGCTTCGGGTATCCTGGACCCGCGCCGGACCTTCGGACGCAAGCGGCCCTGGCGTCGCCCATCCCGCGTGGTGCGGCGGCTCGGCTCACTCCCGCTGCGGTAGACGGCGCGATGAACGACGCCGAATAGTAAGCCTGTCTGCACCAAAGACGTACATCACCCGTCGCCGCCGCAAATGCTACGGTTCGATGACTGCAGGACGGCAGTCAAGCGGTAGCGCGAGAGGGCTCAAGACTGATGAGCGTGCGTCAGATTTGCGATCAGGTGCGGGTCACCGAACGGGCGTTCACGGCGGCGCTCGGCGCCATGAAGGCGACGGGGCTGCGCGAGGAACTGACCCGGGAGCTTCAGGAGATGGAAGCCGCTGAGATCGAGGCCGGGCAGGACGAGACCTCGGCGCGCTCGGCCTCGTGGAAGCGGGTCAAGATGCTTCACGGCCTCGGCTATCCGGTGGATTTCGGCTGGCTTCACCTCGCCAGCCGCGCAGCCCCGGTTCGCTCCGCCTGAGTGGGGCGACCGGAGCCGATCCCGGACCTCGCGCAAGTGCGCGAGACCCGGGACCCGTTCGGTTCAGGGGGCCAGGTCGTGAACCGGCGCCGGGACGGTGGTGTTGCTGCTGTTGAGCACGGTGCTGCTGGTCGGGACGGCCTTGAGCGCCGCCTTGTCGATCTGCGGTGGGGCCGGCAGCTGCAGCTGTTCGCTGGTATAGGCCCATTCCTCGGCGACTCGATCCGGATCGTCGTTGAGTTTCAGGCCGTAGCTCGGGACGAGCTGCTTGATCTTCGCCTGCCACTCGGGCGTGGCGACGTTCTTGGCGAACACCTTCTCCAGGACCTGCAGCATGATCGGCGCCGCCGTCGAGGCGCCCGGGGAGGCCCCGAGCAGGGCGGCGATGCTGCCGTCCTTGGCGTTCACGATCTCGGTGCCGAGCTTCAGCACGCCGCCCTTGTTCGGGTCGCGCTTGATGATCTGCACGCGCTGGCCGGCCTGCCAGAGGCGCCACTCCTCCTTCTTGGCCTTCGGGAAGTACTCGCGCAGGGCCGCGATCCGGTCGTCATCCGACAGCATGAGCTGGCCGGCCAGGTACTCGACCAGGGGATACTCGTCGATTCCGACCCGGACCATCGGCCAGATGTTGCTGGTCGTGGTCGAGCTGAGAAGGTCGAGATACGAACCCTCCTTGAGGAACTTGGTCGAGAAGGTCGCGAACGGCCCGAACAGGATCACGCGCTTGCCGCCGAGCACACGGGTGTCCAGGTGCGGCACCGACATCGGCGGGGAGCCCACCGACGCCTTGCCGTAGGCCTTGGCGAGGTGCAGCGTCGCCACGTCCGGGTTCTCATTGATCAGGAACGAGCCGCCGACCGGGAAGCCCCCGTAATCCGCGCCCTCCGGGATGCCTGATTTCTGCAGCAGGTGCAGGGCGCCGCCGCCCGCACCGATGAACACGAACTTGGCATCGACGCTGCGCCGCGACCCGTCCTTGGTGTTGCGGGAGGTGACCCGCCAGGAGCCATCCGCATTCTTGGTGATGCCCTCGACCTCGGTCGAAAGGTTCAGCTTGAAGTTCGGCTGGCCCTGCAGATGGGCCACGTACTGACGGGTGACCTCGCCCCACTCGACATCGGTGCCGAGCGGCGACCATGTGGCGGCGACCTTCTGTTTCGGGTCGCGCCCCTCCATCATCAGGGGCACCCATGTCTTGAGCTGCTCCGGATCAGTCGAGTACTCCATGCCGGCGAACAGCGGGCTGGCCTTCAACGCCTCGAAGCGCTTCTTCAGATAGGTGATGTTGTCGTCACCCCAGACGAAGCTCATGTGCGGGGTGTAGTTGATGAAGGAATGGGGGTTCTTGAGGACCCCGGTCTTGACCAGCGAGGCCAGGAACTGGCGCGTGACCTGGAACGCCTCGTTGATCTCGACCGCCTTGGCGATCTCGACCTGGCCGTTCTTCTTCTCGGGGGTGTAGTTCAGCTCGGCCAGCGCCGAGTGGCCGGTGCCGGCATTGTTCCAGCCGTTGGAGCTCTCCAGGGCGACCTGATCCAGGCGCTCGACCATCTGGATCGACCAGGTCGGCTCCAGCTGGTTGAGCCACACGCCGAGCGTGGCGCTCATGATGCCGCCACCGATCAGCAGCACGTCGACCTTGCCGTCGGCGCTATCCGCGAAGGCCAGGGAACTCGGCAGCGAGGCGGCCGCGAGCCCGGTGGCGGCGGTGCCAAGCAGCTGCCGGCGGCTGAAGGCCAGCCTCTCCTGCGCGGAGTGCCCGGACCGGGGCTTGTTGGTGTCGTCGGCACGCATCGCCACATCTCATCGTTGCGGACCGGGACAGTGCGGCTCGCACTCTCCGGTCAAGAAGGCGTCGGATCGACACGACCGGGAGACCCGCGCGTCCAGCCTTCCAGAACGTTCCCCCGCCGATGGTGCGGCACTCGAAGAGTGATCGATCGATCTTATCTGATCGTTCTTATAATTAGCGGCCGAACACACCCTCGAAGCGCTGACAAAAGCAGCTTCGAGAAACCCGATACGCGATCGGAAAGACTTTTCTTAACCTATAACCCGGTTCGTTCGCGCAATGCCGAATAAAGCCATGACCGGATTCGAAAATCAGCCGTCGTATGACGCGAATCGAGGATGACAGGTATGGCCAACTGGCTTGCCGTCCGCGTCTTAAGGGATGAGGTCTGAAAGAACAATCTGTGGTGCTGGACAATTGCCCGGATTGCACCCGATCTAAACAGGCGACGCCTGTGCGCCCGGCGCGGTGGCACTCGGTCTGTCCGACCCTATCGGCTGCGGCGGAAGCGAATGATGCTGCGCGACAGGCGGCCGGCATCCCAGTTGGGCATGATTCGCCACGGTGTCGTCACGTCCGCCGCGTCACCGTGAATCGCGATCGTCCGCCGCTGCTCGGTGTTGACCCATTCCGGTGCCCAGGCGGTCTGGACCTGCGTGATCCACTGGTCCCCCTCGATCCGATAGCGGCCGATATAGGCCACCAGCGTCTTCATCAGCGCGGCGCGATCGGCATCGGTCTCGGCCGGCGTCCGGTCGGTGCCTTCCAAGTTGAACGCGACCCAACCGTCCTTCGTGAAGATCACCCGGCCCCGCGGTGCGCTGCCCATCGCGTCGACGAGCGATCCGGTCGCCTTATCCTCGACCTGATAGGAGACGAGCTCCCAGGTTCCGACGATTTTCGCGGCCAGGTCGTCCTCGTCCGCCTGAATCGGGGTCTGGGCTTCGGTGGCATGGCCGGGGGACGCGGCCATGAGCAGGGCCGCGGCGAGCGTGGCGGAGAATTTCGTCATCCTGGGATTCTCCTTCCGGCGCAGCCCGACGTCGACGTGCCGGACATCGAGAGCCGTGCGCCGGGGCGGTGATGCCAACGGCGCAATGCGGGCATTCCCGGAGACGGCGCGCTTCCCCTAACGGGTCTTGGTGGCGCGAAGCTGGGATGGGAGGCGGATGTGCACCCTCGATCGACGCGGATCCGAAGGCAGGACTGACTGGCTGCCAGAGCCTGTCATTCTGTAAACGTCGGGGGAGCGTATTAAGCGGATCAGCGCTCTAGGCGGCTGATGGTGCCCAGGAAAGGACTCGAACCTTCACCTCTTGCAAGACTGGTACCTGAAACCAGCGCGTCTACCAATTCCGCCACCTGGGCTTGCCGCCGACCCAGCGGTCGGCGACGGCTTCGTTTATTCGGACGGACGGGGCCCGTCAATCGCGATTTCAGCCTTTCTGGCCTCAGCTGCGCGGCCATTCCCGGATGTCGACGAACCGGCCGGCCACGGCCGCCGCCGCCGCCATGGCCGGCGAGACCAGGTGCGTGCGTCCGCGATGGCCCTGGCGGCCCTCGAAGTTCCGGTTGGAGGTCGAGGCGCAGCGCTCCAGCGGGTTGAGCCGGTCGGCATTCATCCCGAGGCACATGGAGCAGCCCGGCTCGCGCCAGTCGAAGCCCGCCGCCTTCAGCACCCGGTCGATGCCCTCGGCCTCGGCCTGCGCCTTCACGAGACCCGAGCCCGGCACAACCATGGCCGAGACGCTCTCATGCACCTTACGGCCCTCGACCATCTGGGCGACGACCCGCAGGTCCTCGATCCGGCCGTTGGTGCAGGAGCCGATGAACACCCGGTCCAGGGTGATGTCGGTGATCGGCGTGCCCGGGGTCAGGCCCATATAGGCCAACGCTTTCTCCTTGGACTGACGCTTGTTCTCGTCAGCGATCGCCGCCGGATCCGGCACGCGTCCCTGCACCGAGATCACGTCCTCCGGGCTGGTGCCCCAGCTGACGATCGGCGGCAGGCTCGCGGCGTCGAGGCGGACCTCGCGGTCGAAGAACGCGCCCTCGTCGGTGAGCAGGCTCTCCCAATAGGCGCGCGCCTTGTCGAAGGCGGCGCCCTTCGGCGCCTTCGGACGGTCCTTGACGTAGGCGTAGGTGGTGGCATCCGGTGCCACCAGGCCGGCCCGGGCGCCGCCCTCGATCGACATGTTGCAGATCGTCATCCGGCCCTCCATCGAGAGGGCGCGGATCGCATCGCCGGCATATTCGATCACGTGGCCGGTGCCGCCCGCGGTGCCGATCTCGCCGATGATCGCCAGGATGATGTCCTTGGCGCCCACGCCGGCCGGCAGCGCGCCGTCCACCGTGACGCGCATGTTCTTGGCCTTCTTCTGCACCAGCGTCTGCGTGGCGAGCACGTGCTCGACCTCCGAGGTGCCGATGCCGTGGGCCAGCGCCCCGAACGCGCCGTGCGTCGAAGTATGCGAGTCGCCGCACACGATCGTCTGGCCCGGCAGCGTGAAGCCCTGCTCCGGACCGATAATGTGGACGATGCCCTGGCGCCGGTCGAGGGCGTCGTAGAACTCGATGCCGAAGTCGCGCACGTTCTCGGCCAGGGCCTCGAGCTGGGTCCGGCTCTCGGGATCGTCGATGCCCTTCGAGCGATCGGAGGTCTGGACGTTGTGGTCCACCACCGCCAGCGTCTTTTCCGGATGCCGCACCTTGCGGCCGGCCACGCGTAGACCCTCGAACGCCTGCGGGCTCGTGACTTCGTGAACGAGGTGCCGATCGATGTAGAGGAGGCTGGTGCCGTCCGGCTGGACATCGACGACGTGGTCGTCCCAAATCTTGTCGTAGAGGGTGCGCGGGCTGGTCATCGGTTTTCGTCTTCGGATGGGATCGGTGCAGAGCTCTCGCGATAATGCGGGTTCCTTAGTAGGCATCGCGCGCGGTTTTCGGAAGAGGCAAGTCCTCGCCCTGTCAATTGGCCGCTCGGCGCTTGGCCCCCGATGTCACGGCCGGAGGCCGAGCGTGGCTGGCGCCCCACCGGCCACTGGCCCTATGCCGAAGCGAGCATGACCGGCCGCATCGGCGGTCGTTCAAAAACAAGGGAGTGTGGGATGTCCGAAGCGCCGCCCGAGATCCTGTTCCTCAAGAAAATGCATCCGCTGGTCGAGGCCGCCTTCGAGGGGCGCTTCATGGTGCACCGGCTCGCGGGCGCCGCGGACCCGGAGGCGCTGCTCGCCGAGATCGGCCCGCGGATCCGGGGGCTCTGCGTCGGCGGCCAGGTCGACGCCGCCCTGATGGATAAGCTGCCGAAGCTCGAACTGATCGCGAATTTCGGCGTGGGCTACGACGCCGTCGACGCCGTCGAGGCGCAGCGGCGCGGGATCGTCGTCACCAACACCCCGGACGTGCTCACCGACGAGGTCGCCGACCTCGCCGTCGGCCTGGTTCTGGCGACCGTAAGGCGGCTCCCGCAGGCCGACCGCTACCTGCGCGAAGGTCATTGGCCGAAGGCGCCGTTCCCGTTGACCGCTTCGCTGCGCGGGCGGCGGGTCGGGATCCTGGGGCTCGGCCGGATCGGGAAGGCGATCGCCCATCGGCTCGAGAGCTTCGGCGTCGCGATCGACTATCACGGCCGCAGCCGGAAGGACGACGTATCCTACACCTACCACGACAGCCTGCTTGGCATGGCGCGGGCGGTCCATATCCTGATCGTGGTCGCGCCCGGGGGCGACGACACCCGCGGCCTGGTGGATGCCGGAATCCTCGAGGCGCTGGGACCCGAGGGGATCCTGATCAACGTCGCCCGCGGCAGCCTGGTCGACGAGGCCGCGCTGATCGCGGCGCTTCAGGCGGGCACGATCCTGGGGGCCGGGCTCGACGTGTTCGAGAACGAGCCGCACGTGCCGGCGGAGCTCGCGGCCCTCGACAAGACCGTGCTGCTGCCGCATGTCGGCTCCGCCTCCGAGCATACCCGCACGGCGATGGCGCAACTCGTCGTCGACAACGTCCTGTCGTGGTTCGAGGGGCGCGGTCCGCTGACCCCCGTTTCCGAGACACCCTGGAGCCCGCCCGCGTGAGACCTGCACTGGCCCCGCTGCTTGCCGCCCTGGCCCTGATCCCGTGGCCGGCGGCGGCGCAGCAGGACTTTGCCGCTCCTCCGACGGCGCCGGAGCCCAGCCTCCTGGATCCGGGGACGCTGGCCGCTCCGCCGATCGCAACACAAGCGGCTCCCCCTGCCCCGCCGAGCCTGCCCGAGCGTCTCAGCGAAGTGCCAGGGACCTGGGACCTGTCGCGCGACGGCACCAATCGCCGTTGCGTCATGACCCTGCGAAGCGAGAACGGCGACGCCGGCCAGCGGATCAGCTTCCCAGCCGGTTGCCGGCGCGCCCTGCCGGTCGTGAGCGGCATCGCCGGCTGGCTGTTCAGTGACCGGGGCGTGCGCCTGGTGGACCGGAACGTCCGCCCGATCCTCGAATTCGCCCGGCGTCCGGACCAGCGTAGCCTGGTCGCAAAGACGGAAGGCGGTGAGACCTACAGCCTGGTCCCCCTCGACATCGCGGCGATGCGTCCGGCCGTGTCTGCCGCACCCGACATCGCCGGAATTGAGGCTGCGCCGGCGCAGTCCTCCTTGCAGACCGCGCCGGCTGTGCCCGCTGAATTGCAGCGTAGTGCGAATGCGACCGCCACGGCGGCGCCGGGGCCTGCTCCGGGTGTTTACGCCCTCGACCGCTTCCAGGAACGCGACACCTGCCGGATCACCCTGGACGGAGCCGGCGGCGGCGTTCACGTCGTCCCGGGCTGCCACGATGGCGGCCTGGAGGTGTTCGACCCCGTCCGCTGGCGCTACGCCAACGGACGGATGACCCTCACCGCCAAGCGCGGCCACACCATCGACCTGGTGGCGACCGACGATGGGCGGTGGCGGCGCGAGCCCGAGGTCGGCACCACCTTCGTGCTGCGCCGGGTCGAGTGATCCTATCGGGATCCGCGGCCGTCCTGGACCGGCAGCATCCGCTCCAGCAGGCCGTCCCGGCGGATCACGAGGTGCCAGATCGTCGCGGCGACGTTCAGCAGCACGAGCGCGTAGACGAACCATTGCCCGACGAGATGGATCGACTCGGCGATCTTCTGCGCGCCCTCGTCCTTGGTCAGGCCCGGGATGGTGAACAGCCAGAAATACGGCGTGTCACGCCCCGACAGCGCGCTCAGGAGGTAGCCGCTGATCGGCATGATCAGGAAGATCGCATAGAGCAGCCCGTGATTGACGCGGCCGATCAGCGTCAGCAGCCGCGGCGCCAGGGGATCGGTCGAGGCCGGCCGGATCATCCGCCACACGATCCGCAGGACGACGATCGCCAGGATCGTCAGCCCGACCGACTTGTGCAGCACGAAGAGGCTGCCCTTGGCGGGGGCCGGCGGCAGGCTCACCGCCACCCAGGCGAGCGGCAGCACCGCGAGCGCCAGGGCGGCCGTCACCCAGTGCAACGCCTGCGAGACCGGGTGGTAGCGTGGCAGGCCTGAAGCCGTGACGTAGGTGGCGGGAAGCGGCGTCCCCGCCTTCTTGCCGGCCGTGATCGTCGAACCTGCCATGATCCCTCGCGGATGCGCATCGTTCACCGTGGATCTAAGCAGACCGACGGTGCCGGACCAATGCCACGTTTGATCAAGTTTAAGAATAATCCTACTTTATCGTCGCGGGACACATCACACTTACTGCTAGCGGCGGGCGCACCCGTGTCAGGCGGCCGCCCCCGCGTCGATCGCCCGGGCTACGTCGAGCAGCGCGGCCAGTTCCACCGCGGCGGTGGCCAGACGGGCCGCCACGGTCACGTCGGTGATCCGGCCGTCGGCCATGTCGTCGGGGCCGGCATAGACCGACGTCGGCGCCACATGCGCCGCGAAGAAGCCGAACAGCGGCCGCAACCCGTGCTCCACAACCAGGGCGTGGCGCAGGCCGCCACCCGTTGCGGTGAGAACCACCGGCATGCCCGCCATCCGCGCCGGATCGACGAAATCGAACACGTGCTTGAACAGCCCGGCATAGCCGCCCTGGTAGACCGGCGTCCCGACGATCAGGGCGTCCGCCCCCTCGATCGCCGCGATCAGGTCCGCCGCCGGCAATGGCAGATCCTCGAGCCGTGAGGCACCGATCCCGGGTCCGGCATCGACCAGATCGTAGACCGCAAGGTCGATCCGGCCCAGCCGCCCGAGCTCGGCGCCCACCGCCTCCACGAGATCGCGGGTCCGCGAGGGTCGCTTGGCGCTTCCGGAGAAGGCGACGACACGGGGAAGGCTGGGCTTGACGCTCACGACTCGACGCTCACTTGGACATGTTCATTCAGACGCCGTGCGCCCCGTGGCGGGACACGCGCAAATCTCGAGCCCCCCGAGCGTCCGGCGACGCTTCTTTCGGAGGCGCGCCCGCAGATCGTGGTCCGACCGCAAGGTAGCGCATTCCGGCCGCGGATGAAGCCTCGATGCTCCGGCGGGTGCGATTGACAGCGCGACGCGCCGGCCATCGTCTCAGCCATGCAACCGCCAAACGTGACTCTGCTTGATCTCGGCGTCTTCGAGGGCGCGGGAGACCGGCACTGCGTAGGTTGCGAGGCATTCGAGGCGGTCGCGCGGCAGGTAGGTGCGTCCCGGATCGCCGATCAGCACCGTGACTCCGGTGGCCTGGAGGTCGGTGAGCCAGTCGGTCACCGCCTTGGCAAGGTCGCGCTCGTAGAACACGTCGGCGGCGAGCACGAGATCGGCCTGGGGTCGTGTGCCGAGGAGATCGGCCGAGACCGGCTCGATCAGGCCGGCGACCCCGTTGGCCGCGGCGTTGATGCCGATCGCCGCCACGGCGAACGGGTCGAGGTCGCTGGCGAGGACATGCTGGGCGCCGGCGCGGGCTGCGGCGATCGCCACCAGGCCGGAGCCCGAGGCGAAATCCACGGCCCGGCGTCCATATGCGATGTCGGGGTGGTCGAGAATATAGCGGGCGAGCGCCTGCCCGCCCGCCCAGGCAAAGGCCCAGAACGGCGGCGGCAGCCCGATCTCTTGCAGTTCGTCCTCGGTCTTCTGCCAAAGTTCGGTCGCCTCGTCGGCGACGTAGAGCTGGATCTCCGGCGCGTAGGGAACCGGCAGCAGCCGGGTATGGGCCTCGATGAAACCGAGCGGATCGTCCGGGGGGCGCATGATCAGGCGTCCAGCAGGTCGCGCCAGACGGCGCAGACCCGATCGGTGACCGCGGCCTCGGTGAAGCCGCCCGCCTCGATCCGCGCCCGCGCCGCCGTGCCGAGGCGCGCCACCAGGGCGGGATCGCCACTCAGGCGGACCAGTGCTTCCGCCAGCATCGGGACGTCACCCGGAGGCACGAGCAGGCCCTCGATGCCGTCCCGCACGAGGCTGCGGCAGCCCGGGACATTGGTCGTCACCAGCGCCCGGCCGCAGGCCCCGGCTTCGAGCAGGGTGCGCGGCAGTCCTTCCCCACCCCGGGACGGCAGGCAGGCGACGTGGTGTTGCGCCCAGACGGCGGACACGTCGGAGGCCAGGCCATGCCACGCGACGCCATCGCGGCTCCAGGCACGCAAAGTGGCCTCGTCGATCGAGCGGCGGTTGGACGGGTCGGGCGCCCCGAACAGGGCGAGCTCCACGGGCGCGCCCCGGGACCGCGCCAGCCGGGTCGCCTCGACAGCCACGTCGATGCCTTTGGACCAGAGCATGCGCGCCACCACGGCGACTTTGAGCGGTGGCATCGCCGGGAGCGAGTGTGGCGCGAAGGAGCCGCAATCGACTCCTGCCCCGCCGAGCACCGTCACCGCCTGCTCGGAGGGATCGAGGCCCAGCGCCAGGGCGTCGTCCGGGTTCTCGAACAGGAATCGGGTGCGCCCGGAAGCCAGCGGGCCGCGGATCAGCGCCTTCAGGCCGAGCCGAGCCGCGCGCCCGATCCGGTCGTCGCGGGCGCCGACGAGGCCGAGGCCCGTCAGCGCGTAGACCCGTGCCGGGATGCCGGCCATCGCGGCCGTGGTGCCGCCCACCAGGATGCTTCGCAGGGCGATACAGTGGACGATGTCGGCGTTCAACGCCTTCAGGATCCCGGCGAGCTGTCCGGCTGCGTAGCCGGCGGCCATCGGGTTCAGGCTCGCCCGGTCCGCTTCGAGCGGAACGACGCGTGCGCCGGTCGCCTCGATCACGGCACGGTGCGCCCGCACCCGGGTGACGACAGCCACCGAGAGCTCCATGCCGATTGCGGCGCGGGCCATGGGCAGGAAGTGCGAGGCGAAGAACCAATCCTCTGTGACGACGAAGACAAGGCTTCGCTTCGGGTTCGGGCGGGTGTCGCGGGCGGGTTCGGAATCCATCCAGTCCCTCTAGCACGGCACCGCGGATCGGCCTGCGACGGATGCGCAGACTCGGAACGGCGGTCGGGCGACGCCGGTTGATCAGCGCCTTCTCGCCGGGCGGTACCCCGGCGGCGTATCCGGGAGGGGCGACCATGGCGGATGTCGAGACGGACCAGAACGGCGGAAGCTTGCGGGCGGCGGCCGAGGAAGCCGGCCTCGTCTACGTCGATGACAGCCGGCCGGGCCTGACGCGCAAGCGCAGCGGTACCGGTTTCCGCTATCTCGACGCGAAGGGCGCCCCGGTGCGCGACAAGCGGATTCTGGCCCGCATCCGCGCTTTGGCGATCCCGCCAGCCTATACGGACGTCTGGATCTGTGCGCGCAGCAGCGGCCATATCCAGGCCACCGGTCGGGACGCCAAGGGCCGCAAGCAGTACCGCTATCACCCCGAATTCCGGCAGGCGCGGGAGGCCAACAAGTTCTCGCGCATCATGGCCTTCGCGGATGCGCTTCCCAGCATCCGCCAGCGAGTCGATACCGATATGAAGCGGCGGGGCCTATGCCGCGAGAAGGTGCTGGCCACCGTGGTCCACCTGCTCGAGACCACGCTGATCCGGGTCGGCAACGACGATTATGCCCGCACCAACAAGAGCTACGGCCTCACGACGTTGCGCGATCCGCACGTCCGGATCGCGGGAGCCGAACTGTCGTTCCGGTTCAAGGGGAAGAGCGGCAAGACGTGGGATGTGTCGCTGAAGGACCGGCGCGTCGCCCGGATCGTGAAGGCCTGCCAAGACCTGCCGGGGCAGGAGCTGTTCCAGTACATCGACGGCGACGGGGTCCAGCGCGACGTCACCTCATCGGACGTGAACGCGTATTTGCGCGAAATCACCGGCCAGGACTTCACCGCCAAGGATTTTCGGACCTGGGCAGGCACCGTCCTGGCGGCCCTGGCCTTGCGGGAATTCGAGAGCTTCGACAGCGAGGCGGGCGCCAAGCGCAACGTCCGCACGGCGATCGAGAGCGTGGCCGGCCGGCTGGGCAACACGCCGACCATCTGCCGGAAGTGCTACATCCACCCCCAGATCCTCGACTGCTACCTGGAGGGCGATCTCCTCCTGCAGGTGAAGGATGCGGTCGAGTCCGAGCTGAGCGGGGATCTCGGCAAGCTCCGCTCCGAGGAGGCGGCGGTGCTCGGGCTGCTCCAGGCGCGGCTGGCCGCGTCGGAGGGCGATGCCCGGGCGGGAAAGAAGGTCAAGCCGGCTGCAACTCAGGCCCGCAAGCGGAGCAAGTCCAGTCAGGTCGTGTCCCGGGCCAAATCGGCGGCCAAGTCCGCGACGGGGGGCAAGCGGTCGTCCGGTGGTCCGCGGGCGCAGGTCGGCGCCGCATAGGGGGGCAGCCCCGCCGGGGCTGCCCGGTATCCCGGTCAGTGCCGGGACTGATTGCCGGAGCCGCCGCCGCGCCGATTCGGGTCGCTATCGACCACCGGAGCCAGCCCGAGCTGGCGCGCCAGCGAGACCAGGTCCTTCAGCCGCCCGGTCTGCGTCTTGCGGCGCAGGTTGAGCCGGTGCGTCTCGACCGTCCGGACGCTGAGCGCCAGGCGGCGGGCCACCTCCTTGTTGCTGAAGCCCGAGCTGAGGAAGCGCAGCACCTCGGCTTCGCGGGGGGTGAGCCCCAGGCTGTCGCCTTGGTCCGCCGGCATCACCGCCTGCTGTTCCGGCGCCACGAGGCAGTCCGACCCTTCGGCCAGGGCGAGCAGGGCCGCGCCCAGCTCCCGCGGCGACTTCGAGCGCGCCACGAAGGCATCGGCTCCCGCCGCCAGCAACGCCCGCAGATCGTCTGCGGTGAGCGCCCCGAAGGCCACCAGCGTCCGCAGGTTCGGTTGCCGCTCCTTCAGGCCGACGAGACGCGCGATCCCATCCGCCAGCCGGATCTCATCGAGGAAGATCAGCGCGACCGCGGGCCCGGCATTCGCCTGGTCCAGGTCCTCGAGGCCGATCGTGTGAAACTCCGGCATATGCTCCAGAGTGGCGCGAACAGTCGCGCTCAGGTCCTGCGGTTCATCCAGGATCAGGACGCCTACGGCCGTACTCATGACCTCGCACCTTTCGTCTCCCGGCGATACAAAGGGGCCGGGATCGGATGCGTAGTTCCAAGATCCATTCCACGAGTTTGGCGCGAATATTAAGCTTTATTTTCGCAGATTCTGTCGATTCCTGTCATCGTGCCGCGAATGCCTGTGCCGATATGGGTCGCTGCCCGTAACCATACTGTGCCGCGTCGTGCCAGGTTGGGCCGGCGCGGCTGTCTCAGCTTGCGACGGCCAAGCCGGCATCGCTCTGGTACGGCACGACGCAGTTGCGGCCCCTGCCCTTGGCGGCATAGAGCGCGATATCGGCCCGCTTGATCAGGGCAGGAACGTCATCCGCCTCGATCCAGGTGCTGACGCCGAAGCTGCAGGTCAGGCTGATCGCATGTTTGCTGCCGCGGATGCAGAGCGCCTGGACGCTCTCGCGCAGGCACTCGGCCCGGGCGATTGCTTCCGCGAGTCCGCAGCCCGGCAGGACAAGGCCGAATTCCTCGCCGCCCAGCCGGCCACCGATGCCGTCCCCCGCAATCAGTTCGGCCACGGCCTGGATGGCAAGGTCGCCGACATCGTGGCCGTGCTCGTCATTGATCCGCTTGAAGTGGTCGATGTCCGCCAAGATCGCGGAGATCCGGCCCGGGCGACCGCCCTGCTCCGCGGCCATGCGCGCCCGGTCGAAGAACGCACGGCGGTTATAGGCACCGGTGAGCGGATCGGTTTCGGCCAGCCGGATCAACTCCTCCTGCATGGTGATCAGGCGCTCGGCCGCGCGCAACCGCGCGTTCAGCTCCTCGGCGCTCGGCGGCTTCTCGATGAAGTCATCGGCGCCGCTGTCGAGGGCCTCGGCGAGGCTCCGGACGTTGCGGGCGGACGACATGGTGATGACGTGCAGCGGCCGGCGTTCCTCGGCGAGGAGGCGCGCGGACCAGCAGAGTTCGAGCCCGCAGAGCGGTCGGACTTCGACGCTGGTGATCAGGACCCGGACCGAGGGGGTCGCTGCGAGGAATTGCAGGGCCTGGGCGGAATCCGTGAAGGCGTGCACATCATGGCCGCGCGGTTCGATCAGCGAGGCGATGATCTGCAGCACGACGCGGCTCGAATCAACGATAACGATCTGCATGGCATGACCCGGACTCGATCTCCGGTTTCTGCACAACAAGACTTAACTTCGACCCAACAGCGGAGCCGAATTCCAGCATGAGCGAGGTCATCTCCACGCCCGACTTGCGCTATATCGTGGTCCGTGGCCGATTGTGGCGGCGGGCCAATCCCGGCCTCTCGGCGGAGCACCGCGCATCTCTGGTGTCCCGGCTGATGGACGGGCGCCGAGCGGTGAAGGCGGCCAAGGCTGCCGAGCATGAGGGGCGGCCGGAAGCGGGTGCCGTGATGAAGGCCGCCCGGGCCGCGGTCGACGCCGCCAAGACGGAACTCGGCGAGCGCGGTCCCGTCTGGGGTGACGACGGTGCGCCGGACTTGAACCGTCACATGGTCCGGAACACGCCCTATGCCAGTTGGTTCGCGGCGCTCAACGGCGGGGAACCTGGACCGAAATGACCCGCGCGCCCGCCGCGCGGCTCGCGCCGGAGTTTGTCGCGTTGATGACCGTGATGGTTGGCGGCTGCGCCGGAGCGGCCGCGATGCCGGTGACGGTCGGGATCCCGTAGGTCCCGTAGCTCCAGGGCGACGGCACGATCTGGCTTGGCCGGGGCACGCGGGTCAGCGGGGCGCCGATATAGGTGCCGCGTACGAAGGGGCCGGCGAAATCGGCATCCCCGGTCGTCACGGGTGCCGAGGGATAAATACCCTGTGCTGCAGCCGGAGCAGCCAGAAGGACGGCTGAGAGCGTAAGCAATGTCCGGGACATCATGCAGCCGGCTCCGAATCTCGGCGGGAGGAACGCGTCAGGCGTGAACCTGTGCAACCGACCCGATCACCGGCCGTTCCGGGTCGCTAGCCGCGGGGACTGCGTATGGGCGCCGTCCCCCACATGGTCAGCGGCAGGTCGTGATCCGGCGTACCACCCAGCCCTCGCCCTCGATCCACAGGCGCCGCCGTGCCCGGCTGCAGGTCGCGTCGTCGTCGCGCTCGACGGCGGCGACCGGATGGACCTGAGACGGAGCGGCCTCGGCCACTTTGGTCTCGGTTCCGGCCGGCGCGGCCTGGGCATTCGCCAAGCCGGCAAGGAGCAGAAGGGCACTGGCCGCGCCGGCTGCGGTCGATCGGATGGTCATGGTGGAACAGCGCCCTGCGGCCGAGTTTACGGAGTTGCCAGTGGAATGCGCGGCGCAGCAATTCGGTTTCATCGATTGCGGCCGTTATCGGCACGGCCCCGCAGCCGGCGGGCGTGACGGTGTGCTACGGCACCGGCCGCACCGCGCGCTTAGACTTCGCAGGCGACGCGTATTAGGAGAAGCGGCCCGGACGCGACGTCTTCCGTGGACCCTCAACCAGCGGTCCGGGCGGGCCGGTCCACGAGCGAAGGTCGATGAGCAAGCCGAAGCCCCCGACCAACGTCCTCCTCACGCCGGAGAAGCGCGCCGAGGACGTGGACCAGACGATCCGGCCGCTGAGCCTAGCCGAGTTCATCGGGCAGAAGGCGGCGCGCGCCAACATGCAGATCTTCATCGAGGCGGCCAAGATGACCGGCCAAGCCCTCGACCACGTGCTGTTCGTCGGGCCTCCGGGCCTGGGCAAGACCACGCTGGCGCAGATCGTGGCACGCGAGCTCGGGGTGAATTTCCGCTCGACCTCGGGCCCGGTCATCGCCAAGGCGGGCGACCTGGCCGCGCAACTAACCAATCTCGAAGAGCGTGACGTGCTCTTCATCGACGAGATCCACCGCCTCAACCCGGCCGTGGAGGAAATCCTCTATCCGGCGATGGAGGATTATCAGCTCGACCTGATCATCGGCGAGGGTCCGGCGGCCCGCTCGGTGAAGATCGAGCTGCCGAAATTCACCCTTGTCGGGGCGACCACTCGGGCGGGGCTGCTGACGACGCCGCTGCGCGACCGGTTCGGCATCCCGATCCGGCTCGAATTCTACGAGATCGACGAGCTCGAGAAGATCGTGGCCCGCGGCGCCCGGGTGCTCGGGCGCGGCATGTCGCCGGAAGGCGCCAACGAGATTGCCCGGCGGGCCCGGGGCACGCCGCGTATCGCCGGCCGGCTGCTGCGGCGGGTCCGCGACTTCGCCATCGTGGCTGAGGCCGAGACGGTGACGCGCGCCATCGCCGACCGGGCGCTGAAGCTGCTCGACGTGGACTCAGTCGGCCTCGACGTGATGGACCGCAAGTACCTGACGCTGATCGCGACCTCGTTCGGCGGCGGTCCGGTGGGAATCGAGACGATCGGGGCGGCTTTGTCCGAGCCACGCGACGCCATCGAAGACATCATCGAACCCTACCTGATCCAACGCGGATTCGTGCAGCGCACCCCGCGCGGCCGGGTGCTGACGAAGCACGCTTTCCGGCACATGGGCTTTGCCGAGCCGCGGCGCGAGCAGGACAGGCTGTTCGACGACGGCGACGCGGCCTGAGCCACTGATCAGCGGCTCCATGCGGTTGGTACGGGGCTGGTTCACGCCTGCTTCATGGGCGACCGCTGCTATGTTTCGGGGCGGTGCCGCCTTTTCGGTGCGCCGCACGATTGGCAAGCGTCTGAGCGGTCTCTGATTTTGTGCCGCCTACGCTTCCAATACAGCCAAGCTTTTGCGTACTCGAACCCCCTGGTCCGATCACGCAAAAGCGATCGGTCGATTGGAACAGTGGAAAAACGCGGCAGTTGTGGTGGCAACCGCGCCTAGTCTGCGTGGCGCTGGCAGGATCGTGGGACTGTGGCTTCGGTCGCGGTATCCCGGAAGATCTTTGAGCCCTCAATAAGAACACCAGGGACTATCTTTCGACATGAAGAACATCACCCTCGCCGTCCTCGGCCTTTCCGCCGCTGCGCTCACGACGCCGGCTTTCGCGCAGGACGCGCTGCCGATCCGGATCCTGCCCTTCGCCAACCAGCAGCAGGGCGTCGGCGCTGCCGCCACCGAGACCCCTGCGTTCCGCGCCGAGGCGCTGCGTTCGGATGCCACCAGCATCGAGGCCAGCCGGATCGCCCTGGAGCGTTCGCGCAACCCGCGGGTTCGCAACTACGCCAACCGCGTTCTGGTCGAGCGCAAGGCCACCACCGACGCGCTCCTGCCGGCGAACACCTCCCTGTCGCGTAACGGCACGGTGGTCTCTGACAACCAGGGCATCCAGACCGATCTGAGCAACCCGGTCGGCTTCGTGCTGGCGCCTGTGACCATCGCCGCGAATCTCGGCACCAGCATCGTCGGTGGCGCGCTCGGCGCGGTCGGCATCGTCGACAACAGCCCGACCGAGCCGGGCCGTCGCGTGGCGCTCGGCGAGCGCGGTCAGGCCCGCCTGTCGCAGCTCAAGTCGGCCCCGAACGGCCGGTCCTTCGACCGTACCTACATCGACCAGCAGGCCCGGTCCGACGCGCAGACCCTGGCCCTCTACGACGCCTACGCCAAGTCGGGCGACAGCGCCCAGGGCCGCCGCTTCGCCAGCGAGGCGCTGCCTTACATCGCCGACGAGCACGCCCACTCGGCGAGCCTGGCCGCCCGCATCGGCGGCTGATCCGTCAGCCCAGACCTGACTACGCGAGGGCCGCCCCAGGGCGGCCCTCGTCATGTCGGAGGCCTGCCGAGCGGCACGCTGCCGCGACGGTCTCAGCGGGCGGGTTTCCCCGCCTCTGCACCATGCCGTAGACGACACCGATGAGCCGACCGAACTCGACCGACCTCGTTACGACGAACGACGGCATCGCGCCCCACCTCTTGGGCGTGCGGGTCTACTACGAGGACACCGATTTCTCGGGCTTCGTCTATCACGCGAGCTATCTGCGCTTCCTCGAGCGCGGCCGGACGGAATTGCTGCGCGGCTTGGCGGGGGATCAGTCCGAGTTGCACCGGGAAGCGCGCGGCCTCGTCTTCGTCGTGCGGCGGATGACGCTGGATTTCATCCGCCCCGCCCACATGGACGATCAACTCACCATCGTGACCCGCACGCAGCATCTGCGCGGCGCCTCGATGCAGCTCGCCCAGGAAGTGCGCCGGGGCGATGAACGGCTTGTCGCCGCCGAGGTCACGGTCGCCTGCGTGCGCGACGGCCGTGCCATCCGCCTGCCGGAGGCCCTGCGTCGGCTCCTGGCCCCGGCCGGAGCCGAGTAAGGCACGGGTTTCAGGCGACTCGCGTCGGGTCGGTGTCGCGCAGCAGCTTGGCGAAGGCGTTGACGATGGTCATCGCATCGTACTCGACCGAGACCAGCTGGAAGCCCATCGCGACCATCTCCCGGGCCCGTGCCGGGGACGGCGAGAAGGCACAGGGCAGCTTGCCCGCCGCCCGCGTCTTGCGCACGATCTCGCCGAGCGCGGCCGTGACCGCTGCGCCGGCCGGGTCGATGGCCGTACCCTTGGAGAGCGCGATCGACAGGTCGGCGGGGCCGACCAGGATGCCGTCGATGCCCGGCAGGGCCAGGATCGGCTCCAGAGCGTCGATCGCTTCCGCGGTCTCGCACATGGCAATGGTCAGGGCCCGGGCATTGGCGCCGGCGAGATACTCGGACGCTTCGCTCTGGCCCGACATCCACATGGCGCGGTCCGGTCCCCAGCTCCGCTGGCCGACCGGCGGGTATTTGGTGGCGGCCACCAGCGCCTGCGCGTCGGCCACGCTGTTGATCATCGGCGCGACGATGCCCGCGGCGCCGGCATCCAGCATCCGCGACGCCATCGCGAAGTCGCCCACCGGGATCCGGACCAGGCTCGGCTTGCCGGCGAGCGCCACCTCGGTGATCGCCGCGCAGCACGAATGGTAATCATGCGCGCCATGCTGCTGGTCGAGGAGCACGGCGTCGAAGCCCGATCGCGCGAGGGCGCCGGCGATGGCCGGGTCGCCGATACAGGACCAGCCGAGGAAACGGGCGGGCTCGGCGGGCAGCAGGCCGTGGAGGCTCGGGACGGGCAGGGTCATGACGCTTCCTGTACTGAGACTCGCGGTGCACGCGGTACTTTGACCGCATCAGGATAAAGGAGCCGGTTTCACGAGGTCCAGCCTCTTGGCAGAACCGTGCGGCCGAGACTTCGGAATGCCTTTGGATCGCCGGGATCGAAACCGATCCTTAACCCTGTCGCGCCCTTAACGAGGTCGGTGCAAGCCGGCCGGGTCCGGGCGCGAAGACGGCCCTTACTTTCGACAGATTCGCGGACGATAGCATTGATATCGCTCACGGATCCGGCGGACGCGGGCCTCGCCCGGCGCATCGCGATCCGGAGCAGGAGACCTCGACGGATGAACCCAGCCGACGCGATGCAGGCCGCGCCTGTCGCCGACATGACGCTGCTCGGGCTGTTCCTGCAGGCCCACTTCGTCGTGAAGATCGTGATGATCGGGCTGCTCAGCGCCTCGATCTGGTGCTGGTCGATCATCGTCGACAAGACGCTGCTGTTCCGGCGCACCAAGGCCGAGATGGACGCGTTCGAGGACGCGTTCTGGTCCGGCCGCTCCCTGGAGGAGCTGTTCCGCTCGTTCAACGATCGCCCGGCCACCGGGCTTGCGGCGGTGTTCGTGGCCGCCATGCGCGAGTGGAAGCGCTCGTTCGAGGGGTCGGGCCGTCAAGTCCAGTCCCTGTCCCAGCGCATTGAGAAGCAGCTCGACGTCACCATTCAGCGCGAGGTCGAGCGGCTCGAGTCGCGCCTGCTGTTCCTGGCCTCGATCGGCTCAGCCGGCCCGTATATCGGCCTGTTCGGCACGGTTTGGGGCATCATGACCGCGTTCACCTCGATCGCGGCCTCAAAGAACACCTCGCTCGCCGTCGTGGCACCCGGCATCGCCGAGGCCCTGTTCGCCACCGCGATCGGCCTGTTCGCCGCGATCCCGGCGGTGCTGGCCTACAACAAGCTCCAGGCCGAGGTCTCGAAGTCGCAATCGCGGCTGGAGGGTTTCGCCGACGAGTTCTCCGCGATCCTCTCCCGCCAGATCGACGAGCGCCTCTCGCTCGCCGCCTGACCGCGCCGATCCAGGAGATCCATCCATGAGTATGGCGGCGGGGGCATCCCACGGCGGCAAGCGGCGGCGGCGCAGGGGCCGGCGCGGCGGGCCGATCAACGAGATCAACATGACGCCGTTCATCGACGTCGTGCTGGTGCTGCTGATCATCTTCATGGTCGCGGCGCCGATGATGACGGTGGGCGTGCCCCTCGACCTGCCGCAATCCAAGGCCTCGCCGCTCAATTCCGACGTGAAGCCGGTGACGATCTCGATCCGCCAGACCGGCCAGGTCTTCCTCGGCGAGGACGAGCTGACCGACGAGACGATCATCCCGAAGCTCCTCGAGACCGCCAAGACCGGCACCGAGGAGCGCGTGTTCGTGCGCGGCGACAAGCGGGTCGATTACGGCCGCGTCGCGCAAGTGATGGCGATCGTGACCGGCGGCGGCTTCAAGAAGGTCGCCCTCGTGACCGAGCCTGAGCATCAGTAGGGCCTGGACCGTGGAGTTCCACTTCGACCGCAAGGAACCGGGTGTCTGGATCTCCGCCGGCACCCACGTGGCGCTGCTGGCCTTCGCGCTGTTCAGCGTGGCGGCCCCGGCCCTGCCCGAGGCGCAGGAGGGCGTGCCCGTCGAGGTGATCACCGAGAACCAGTTCTCCGAGATCACCAAGGGCGAGCGCCAGGCCGACAAGCCGATGCCCAACGCCCAGCCGCGCGCCGACCGCCAGGCCGAGAAGGTCGAGGATCGCGAGCCCGAGAACGCCAAGACCGACGCGCCGACCGCGCCCAAGCGCACGGCCGAGATGAAGCTTGCCAACGCGGAGGAGATGCCCCTGCGCGCCGAGCCGGATCCGCAGGAGGTCGCGAAAGCCGCCAAGGCCGCCGAGGAGAAGCGCGAGGCCGAGAAGGCTGCCGCCAAGGCCGCGGAAAAGGCCGCCGAGAAAGCCGCGGCCGACAAGGCTGCCGCCGCCGAGAAGGCTGCGGCGCCTAAGGCCGAGGCGAAGGCGGCCGCGAAGGCCGAAGCCGAGAAGCGCGAGCAGCTCGACAAGCTGATCGAGCGGCAGGAGGCGGAAGCCGCGGCTGCCGCCGCGAAGGCCGCCGCCGCGAAGGCCGAGGCCAAGGCCAAAGCGGATGCCGCCAAGGCCGAGGCTGCTCGGGACGCTGCCCGGAAAGCCGCCGAAGCCAAGGCCGAGGCGGAAGCCGAGCGTCAGAAGGAAATGGCCGAGGCCAAGGCCGCGCACGAGAAGGCGGAAGCCGCCGCCAAGGCCGAGGCCGCCGCCAAGGCGAAATCCAAGGCGATGGCGGACGCCAAGGCCAAGGCCGATGGCGAGGCCAAGGCGCGCAAGCAGGCCGAGCTCGCCGACAAGTTCAACGCCGGCGACATCCGTTCGATGCTCGCGTCGAAGGCGCCGTCGCAATCCACCGGCGCCACCGGCCATACGGTGCAGAAGGTCGCCGCCCTGGGTGCCGCGACCGGCACGGCGCAGCGCCTGTCGCCGTCCCTGCGCGACGCCCTGGTCGGTCTGCTGCAGCAGCAGATCGAGCGCTGCTACTCCGCGCCCCCCGGTGCCGCCCAGGGCGTGATCCTGCCGGTGCTCGACATCCGCCTGAACCCGAACGGTTCGCTCAGCACCGAGCCGCGGATCATGCGGGGCGGTTCGAGCTCGGTGGACCAGTCGATCGCGCAAGCCGCGCTCCGGGCGGTGCGCCGCTGCGCGCCGTATAACATTCCGGCCACCTACGCGCCGTATTACAACGACTGGAAGGCCATCAACGCGGAGTTCGAATTCACGGCGACCTGAGGTCGCCGTCCGCGCCGCCTGCCCTCATCCGCCTCCCCGTCTGATCGCCACTTCGGATCCGACCCATGCAGAACCTCCCCTCCGCCGGGCCTCTTCCGGCGTCCTCAGCTGCGCGCCTGATCGCATTCCTGGCGTTCCTCGCGGTCGCCCTCGGCTTCGTAGCGCCGGCCCACGCGCAGCTGCAGCTGCGCATCGGCGGCGGCAACTTCCAGCCGATGCCGATCGCCATCGCCGATTTCGGCGGCGACCCGAGCCTCGGCGGACTCGTCTCCGGGGTCGTGACCAACAACCTGCGCCGCTCAGGGTACTTCACGCCCCTCGACCATGCCCGCTTCCCCGAGCAGCCGAACTTCGATGCGGCGCCGAACTTCGAGAAGTGGCGCGCCACCGGCATCCAGGGCTTGGTCACGGGCCGCGTCTCCAGGGACGCTTCCGGCAAGCTTAAAGTCGAGTTCCGGCTCTGGGACGTGACCTCCGGCCAGCAGATGACCGGCCAGCAATACGGCACCGACACCGCCAACGCCCGGCGCACCGGCCACCTGATCTCGGACGCGGTCTATACCAAGATCACCGGCCTCGGCCCCTGGTTCGACAGCCGCATCGCCTTCGTGGACGAGAGCGGCCCCAAGGAGAATCGCCGCAAGCGCCTGATGGTGATGGATCAGGACGGGGCCAATGTCCGGGCGATCACCAGCGGCGAGATGTCGATCGTCGCGCCGCGCTACTCGCCGGCCACACAGGACATCGCCTTCATGGCCCAGGCCAACGGGCACCAGCCCCGGGTCCAGGTAATCAACCTCGAGACCGGCGCGCGCCAGGCGCTCGGCAACGTCGATTCCATGAGCGCGAGCCCGCGCTTCTCGCCGGACGGGCGCAAGCTCGTCATGAGCGTGCAGCAGGGCGGCAACGCCGACATCGTGACCATGGACATCGCCTCCAAGGCTCAGCATGCGATCACCAACGGCATGGCGATCGACACCTCGCCGACCTATGCGCCGGACGGCACGCAGATCGCGTTCGAGTCGGACCGGGGCGGCTCGCAGCAGGTCTATGTCATGGGTGCGGACGGCTCGAACCCGCACCGCATCACCTTCGGGGCCGGCTCGGCCTCGCAGCCGGCTTGGTCGCCGCGCGGTGACCTGATCGCCTATACCCGCCAGCGCAACGGCGGCTTCGCAATCTGCGTGTCGAAGCCCGACGGTACCGGCGAGCGCGTCCTCACCGAGGGCTACCACAACGAGGGGCCGACCTTCGCGCCGAACGGCCAGTACGTGCTGTTCTTCCGCGATCCGGGCGGCCAGGGCGGCGGCAAGCTGTTCATGGTCGACATCACCGGCAAGGTGGAGCAGTCGATCCCGACCCCCTCCTACGCCTCCGACCCGACCTGGTCGCCGCTGCTGGCGGGACGCTGACTTGTTTCGGACTTTGGAGCTCGGCTACCAGTCGGGCTCCGATCGTTTCACGGCCGTCGTTTCTGAAGCCTGGGGCCTTCCGATCGTATCGGCCAGATCGCGCAGGGCGCGCGGCAAGGCATTGAGCGCCGGATCGTCGAACCGCAATCGTGGCAGTCGTGTCCATACGAGCGATGCGACGAGATCCGCCTGTGCAGCATCGCGTGAGCGTTTCAGAGGATCGCGGTCGCCCCTGGTTGAAAGCCATGCTTTGTGGAGCGCGAAGGCGCGCGGGTCGATGACCCACATCTGCACCGGATAGCCCCTGGCATCAATCACCGTGACGGCAGTCTTCGGGCTGTTAACCAACCACCCAAGCCCCTCGATCTCGACCGCCTGTAAATCGTCCGCGGCCGATCCGATTCGATTGCGGGGCGGCCGCCGTATCGGACCCGTCCCGGCCGGCATGATCAGATCGACCAGATACCCGTCCCGGTTGACGGCGCGGAAGCCGGGATTTCCAACGGCCGTGAACGAGCGGTCGACTTTCTGCAGTTCGGCCAGCAATCCGCCTGCCGCTGCCTCCGGCGCGACGAGGCGCAAGCTTTTTCGGGCATCATACAGGAGGTCGATGTCGCCGGTTGCGAGCTGGGGGCCGGCGATCTGAACGCCCCCGAGCCGTTCATAGGCATACAGGGCATTGGTCCCAACAACCCCGACCACGGGACCATACAGGCGCGCCTCGGTGAGGCGGCGCAGCACGCGGGCCGCGATGATGGGTATTCTCCCGATGCGGAGCGCTCGGTTGACCGGAGCCATCTCGTCCAACCGAGCGGCAAGGTTTGTGATCCGGTCCTGCACACGCTCGCGGCCCTGATGGAACCCGCTGTGGATCTCCTCCGTGGCGGACGAACGGGCACCGAGAGACTTCCAGACGCCTTGGCGCTTCCGATACAGGTACGTGTGCGAGCCCACCGTTTTCCAAGCCATAGAGCCGGCATAGCGGTGATCGAGTTCTGTGCGGGCCTTGGCGTAGGCCGCGAAGATCTGCTCGGTATCGATCGTTTGTCGGGCTTGATCGCCATTCAAGTCGGTGAACAGCATGGCTCGATTCCAGGCCCCTCATCAGGGACTCGACTCGATAGCATGCGCTGCGTTTGTCGCAAATGGCTGAAGTAAAAGGGTTATCCCTTTCGGGGGACGAAATCGTCTGCGGAGGGATAATGGCTGCTGCTACCCCTGCCCCAGCAACCGGTCCCGCGCCCGCAGGGCCGGGAAGAACCGGCCCCAGAGCAGCGCGACCGCGATGGTCGCGGCACCGCCCGCCACCACCGCCGGGACCGCCCCGATCGCCGCGGCGAGCACGCCAGATTCGAACTCGCCGAGCTCGTTCGAGGCACCGATGAACACCGTGTTCACCGCCGAGACCCGCCCGCGCATGGCATCCGGGGTCTCGCCCTGCACAAAGGTCTGGCGGACATAGACCGAGATCATGTCGGCTGCGCCAGTGACGAACAGGCAAGCCATCGACAGGGGCAGCGAGGTCGAGAGCCCGAACGCCACCGTGGCCGCGCCGAACACCGCGCACGCCCGGAGCATCCGCAGTCCGGCATGGCGCCGGAGCGGGCGATAGGCCAGCAGCACCGCCATGGTGACTGCCCCAAAGGCCGGCATGCTCCGCAATGCCCCGAGGCCGAGGGGACCGACATGCAGCACCTCGCCAGCATAAATCGGCAAGAGCGCCGTGGCGCCGCCGAGCAGGACCGTGAACAGGTCGAGGCTGATGGCGCCCAGCACCACCGGCTGCGAGCGGATGTAGCCGATGCCGGCCGAGAGCGCCGCCCAGGTGATCGGCGGCCGCTCCGTCACCGCCGCCGGGCGGAAGCGGATCAGCCCGGTCAGGACGCTCGCCAGGGCGAAGCTCGCCGCCGCGCCGCCGAACACCACCGACGGCCCGAGGGCGTAGAGCAGGCCGCCGAGCGCCGGACCCATTACCGAGGCGCTCTGCCAGAGCGAGGCGTTCCAAGCGATGGCGGAACCGAATTGCGGACCCGGCACGAGGGTCGGCAGCAGCGCTTGCAGGGCTGGGTTGGCGAAGGCCCGGGCGGTGCCGACGACGATCACCAGGGCATAGATCGGCCAGACCGCCTGGAGGCCGGCATGCGCGTAGGCGAGCAGGCCGAAGCTCGCCAGACTCTGGAGCCCGAAGGCCGAGGCCCCGACCAGACGCCGATCATAGGTATCGGCCACATGGCCGGTGATCAGGGCGCAAAGCACTGCGGGCAGGAAACCCGCCAGCCCGACGAGGCCGAGCGCCAGGGCGGAATGCGTCAGGTCGTAGACGAACCAGCCGATCGCCACCGCCTGCATTTGGTAAGCGAGGCCCGTCAGGAAGCGGGCCGAGCCGAACAGGCGGAAGTCGCCGATACCGAAGACGGCCCAGCCGGAACGATCTGTGTCGGACATGCCTCCTGCTGATCCCGGCCGGGGGATTAATCAAGCCCGGCGGGGCGGCCGATGCGGCCGCGGGTTGCTAATGGAGCGCGATACCCGGCTTCCGTGTCGCGGTTGCGGGCGCGGTCATGAAAGGCCGGCTCGCCTCGCGCTGGTCGAGATGCGGCCCCTCAGAAGAGAAAAGCGGGAAGGTGCAGGTCACCTGGGTCCCCGCCCCGGGCGCTGTCTCGAGATGGACCCGCCCGCCATGGAGTTCGACGAAGGACCGCACGATCGACAGGCCGAGCCCGACCCCGCGGTGGCGGGTCCCCAGCGTGTGGCTCTCGAAGCGGTTGAAGACCGAATCGGCAATCTCCGGCGGCATGCCGCGGCCGTGGTCGCGCACGCTCAGGACCAAGTCGTGCGTTTCCCGGCGGGCCCGGACCTCGACGCGCTGCCCGGCATCCGAGAAACCGACGGCGTTGGAAAGCAGGTTGAACAGGATCTGGCGGACCCGCTTCCCGTCCGCGTGGACGCTGCCGATATCCTCCGGCACGTCCAGCGCGAGGGTGATGTGGGATTCGGCCAGCCGATCCTCGATGCCACGCACGGCGGCCTCGATCGTGGTCTGGACGTCGACCTCCTCCCGCTGAAGCTCGAGAGAGCCGGCATCGATCGAGGCGAGGTCGAGGATGTCGTTGATGATGACGAGCAGCGCCGCCGAGGAGCGCATGATGTGGTCTGAATATTCGCGCTGCCGGTCGTTGAGCGCCCCGACCGTCTCGTCGCCGAGCAGCTGGGTGAAGCCGATGATGTTGGTGAGCGGCGAGCGCAGCTCGTAGGAGACGTGGTGCACGAAGGTGTCGCGCAGCTGCGCGGCCTTCTCCAGGGCGTCGTTCTTCTCGGTCAGCGCCCGTTCGACATTCACGCTCGCGGTGACGTCGATCAGGGTGAGCAGGGTCGCGCCCTCCGGCAGCGGCTGCGCGGCGCAATCGAGGACGGTGCCGTCCACCACTTCCAGGCGGCAGGACCGGGCGGTGCGCGATTCGAGGCCGACCACCGCGTCGCGGATGTCGAGCCAGGGCTCCTCGGCGGGCGCCAGGGACCGGCAGGCCTCGATGACGGCATCGACGTGAGGGCGCTCCTCAACGGTCGCCGGATCGAGCCGCCAGACGGTGCAGAACGCCCGGTTGGCCAGAGTCATGCGCCCGTCGGCGCCGAACACCGCCACCGGCTCGGCCAAGGTGTCGAGGGTCTCGGCCTGGAGGCGACGCAGGGCGTTGTAGCGCGACTCGGCGTTCAAGCTGTCGGACACGTCGTCGAACAGGTAGGTCAGGCCGCCCTGCGGGTTCGGGTCGGCGACCACGCGCAGCGTCCGGCCGTCGGGCAGGTACCACCAGCTCTGGTTCGCCTCGGCGGCCCGGTAGGCGGCCAGAACCCCCTGCTTCCAGCCGCGGAAATCCGCATGCTCCTCCAACTTCCGCTCGGCCCGGAGATGGTCGAGGATCTCGCCGTCGGAGGGGCGGCTGTCGAGGAAGGCCTGATCGAGGTCCCAGAGCTCGCGATAGGCAGCGTTGTGGAAGATCAGCCGCTGCGAAACGTCGAACATCGCCACCGCGGTGGGGAGCTGGTCGAGTGTGCGGACATTGGCATTCATCTGGCGCTGCAGGTCGGCGCGGACGCTCTCCAGCTCGGACACGTCGATGGCGATCCCGACACGGCCGCTGTCCAGGGTGGTCTCGAACACGTCGAGCATGCGCCGGCTGCCCGCCACCACGGCCGAGAGCCGCGGGACGGTCCGGGTCAGGCCGGCGGCGCGCGCCGCCTCGTCGCGGATGATCGCCTCCCGCGCCGGCCGGTCGAACAATTCGATGCCGCCATCCAGCGCGGCTTCGCGGGTCGCGGCCTCGACGGCCGCCACGTAGGCGGCGTTGACCCAGCTCAGGCCGCCCTCGCGGTTGCGCCGCCAGACCGGCTGGGGGATCGCGTCGAGGAGTCCTGCGAGGGCCGACAGGCCGCGGCGGGACTCGTCCAGGGTCGCGCGCAGGTCGGCAATCTCGCAGCGCTCCTGGCTGGTCTCGCGCAGCCGCAGGAGTGCCCGGCCGGCCACGGCCTGCCCGTGCGCGTCGATGCTGCGCCCGGTCTGGGTGCGCAGGCTGAGGGTAAAGCTCGTGCCCCGGGCCCGCAGGGTTTCGACCGCGGCCTCGACGGGGCCGGCGTCGGCGGCGACCAGCCAGGTGCCGAAGGCCAGGACCCGGCGGGCATAGCCCGAGGTCGGCCGCTCGCCGTAGATCGCCAGGCTGATGTCGCCCTCGACCACAGGCTCGCTACGGCGGTCCCAGGTGACGATGATCTGGCGCTCGGCGTTGAGCAGCATCTCGGCGCGGTCATGGGCACCGCGCAGCACGTCGAGGGCGGCGGCGAGCTCGCGCTCCCGGCGGGTCCAGCGCCCGCGCTCGTAAAGGTGGAGCAGCGACAGGATCACCGCGAAGGCGACGAGGCCGCCGAAGATCGCCAGGGCCGCAACCCCATGCATTTCCCGCGGCGCGTGCGCAGTCGCGGTCTCGGGCAGTTCGGCGAGCGCTGCGCTCGCCGCAGTCAATGTGAGCGTACCCACGCAGATTCGAACGTGCGCGGCACGACCGACACCCATGATAGCCCTGCCCCCACCCTGGCGATCCGAATGCGCGTGCAACCGCGCGGTGCAGAACGCACCGTTCCCGCAGATGATTCTCTCGAACCGTCGCGGATCCACCGATCAAAGATTCGCCCGCACCTTACCGTGCGGCGGAATCGACCCGGAAGGGGAACGAAGCGTGGCTATACGCCCGCCCGTCACAATCATCCGTTAACGACACTCAGAAGACACAGTGCGGTTGCCCTGAAACGGATTGACAAACGAAAGGGCCCGACGCAGCGCGCCGGGCCCTTTTCTGGTTGTCTGTCGCTGCGTCCGGATCCGTACGGAGACCGCGTCGGGGGTCAGAACCTCAACCTCCGGTTCGGCCATGCGCCGAACCGGATCGCTGCCCGACCGCCGCCGGCTCAGTAGCGGTAATGCTCGGACTTGAACGGGCCGGACTCGGACACGCCGATATAGGCGGCCTGGTCGGGGCGCAGCTTGGAGAGCTTCACGCCGATCTTCTCGAGGTGCAGCGCCGCGACCTTCTCGTCGAGGGTCTTGGGCAGGGTGTAGACCTGCTTCTGGTACTTGGTCGTGTTGGTCCAGAGCTCGATCTGCGCCAGGGTCTGGTTGGTGAACGAGGCCGACATCACGAAGGACGGGTGACCGGTCGCGTTGCCGAGGTTCACCAGGCGCCCCTCCGACAGGAGGATGATGCGGTGGCCGTCCGCGAAGGTGATCTCGTCCACCTGCGGCTTGATGTTCGACCATTTCAGGTTCTTCAGGCCGGCGACCTGAATCTCGTTGTCGAAGTGGCCGATGTTGCAGACGATCGCCCGGTCCTTCATCGCCCGCATGTGGTCGAGGGTGATGATGTCCTTGTTGCCCGTGGCGGTGACGAAGATGTCGGCGCGCGGGGCGGCGTCCTCCATCGTCACGACCTCGTAGCCCTCCATGGCGGCCTGGAGCGCGCAGATCGGGTCGATCTCCGACACGAGCACGCGGCAGCCGGCGTTGCGGAGCGACGCGGCCGAGCCCTTGCCGACATCGCCGAAGCCCGCGACCATGGCGACCTTGCCGGCCATCATGACGTCGGTGCCGCGGCGGATGCCGTCGACCAGCGACTCCTTGCAGCCGTAGAGGTTGTCGAACTTCGACTTGGTGACCGAGTCGTTCACGTTGATCGCCGGGAAGAGCAGCTTGCCCTCCTTGGCCAGCACGTACAGGCGGTGGACGCCCGTGGTGGTCTCCTCGGAGACGCCCTTGATGCTGTCGGCGAGGCCGGCGAACCAGCCCTTCGGCTTCTCGGCGAGCTTCTTCTTCAGAAGCGCGAAGAACACCTCCTCCTCCTCGCTCTCGGGCTTGTCGAGGAAGGCGGTGTCGCCGTTCTCGGCGCGCAGGCCGAGGTGGACGAACATGGTGGCGTCGCCGCCGTCGTCGAGGATCATGTTCGGCATGCCGCCGTCATGCCAGTCGAACAGGCGCGAGGTGTAGTCCCAGTACTCCTCCAGGGTCTCGCCCTTCACGGCGAAGACCGGGATGCCGGCGGCCGCGATGGCGGCGGCGGCGTGGTCCTGGGTCGAGTAGATATTGCAGGAGACCCAGCGGATGTCGGCGCCGAGCGCCTTGAGGGTCTCGATCAGCACCGCGGTCTGGATCGTCATGTGCAGCGAGCCGGCGATCTTGGCGCCCTTCAGGGGCTGCGCCGCGCCGTATTCCTCGCGGACCGCCATCAGGCCCGGCATCTCCGTCTCGGCGATCGAGATTTCCTTGCGGCCGTAATCGGCCAGCCCGATGTCCTTGACGATGTAATCCTTGGCCATGAGTCGGCGGCTCCGTGTGTTCGCGTTGCGGTTCGAGGCAAGCCCGTACCACTTCGCAGGATACGAAGCAATCAAGACATAAACATGTCTTTATGCGTTCCAAGCTGCGGGCCGGCCACCCATGGCGCGCCGAGGCCTCAGATCTCGATCTCGGTGCCGACCTCCACCACCTGCCGCGTCGGCACGCCGAAGAAAGCGCCGGTGCGCTCGGCGTTGCGCTGCATGAAGGCGAAGAGGTTCTCCCGCCACGGCGCCATCCCGCGCTTGTCGTTCTTGGGGATGATGGTCTCGTGGCCGACGAACACGGTCATGTCCGCGATCACGTGCGCCGGCAGATGGCGGGCCGCAACCGCGCAGGCGAGCCCCTCCGGGATCGAGGCCTCCTCCATGAATCCGTAGCGCAGGATCACCCGGTAGAAGTCCGGTGCCAGGATCGTCACGTGGGCGCGCTGCTCCGCCGGAACCGTCGGGGTCTCTTCGTAGAGCGCGGTGATGATCAGGATCCGCTCCGTCAGCGCGCGGTTGCGCTCGACGAAGCGCGACAGGTGGAGCGGGATTCCGTGCACGGCCGCCGACAGGAACGCCGCGGTACCGGGCAGGCGCAGCAGCTCCCGGTGCTGGAGCCCGGCCAGGAAGGCGTCCTCCGGCAGACGCAGAGCGACCCGCGCCTCCTCGACCAGCTCGTTCCCCTTCTTCCAAGTGAGCATCATCAGCGCGACGAGGCCGGCGAGCACCAGGGGAAACCAGCCGCCTTCCAGGATCTTCACGCTGTTGGCCGCGAAGAACACGGCGTCGATGGTCAGGAACAAGCCGTTGACTGCAAAGACCAGGATCGGGTTGTAGCCCCAGCGCAGGGCGATGAGTGCGGCGAGCAGGGTGGTGATGGCCATCAGCATCGACACCGCGATGCCGTAGGCGCCGGCCAGAGCGTCCGAGGAGCCGAACATTACCACCGCCACCAGGGTCGCGACGGCGAGCAGCCAATTCACCATCGGCACGTAGATCTGCCCGCGCTCCTCCTTTGCCGTCTGGACGATGCGCATGGCCGGCAGGAAGCCGAGCTGCACCGATTGCTGGGTCAGGGAGAACACGCCGGAGATGATCGCCTGCGAGGCGATGATCGTCGCCAGCGTCGCCAGCGCGATCAGCGGGTAATGGCCCCAATCCGGGCACAGGCGAAAGAACGGGTTCTCGATCGCGTCCGGTGATGCCAGCAGCAGGGCCCCCTGACCGAAATAATTGAGGACGAGCGCCGGCAGGACCAGGACGAACCAGGCCGCCCGGATCGGCATCGCGCCGAAATGGCCGAGATCGGCGTACATCGCCTCGCCGCCGGTGACCGCGAGGAACGCTGCACCGAGCATGGCGAAGCTCACGTGCCAGCCGGCATGCAGCATGAACTCGACGGCGCGCAGCGGATTGAGCGCGGTGAGGATCTCCGGCTTGTCGAGAATGCCGAGGATCCCGAGCGTGGCCAGCACCACGAACCAGACCAGCATCACCGGGCCGAACACCCGGCCGATCGCGGCCACGCCCTTGTGCTGGACAGCGAACAGACCGACCAGGATCGCGATGGTGATCGGCACGACGAAGTGCCCGAGGGCCGGGGCGTCAACCTTCAAACCCTCGATGGCCGACAGGACCGAGATCGCCGGCGTGATCGCCCCGTCGCCGTAGAGCAGGGCCGCACCGATCAGCCCGACGACCAGCAGGGCGGCCTTCCAGGTCCCGTGCCGGGCCTGACGGGCCCCCAACAGGGCGAGCATGGCGACGATGCCGCCCTCGCCCTTGTTGTCGGCCCGCAGAATCAGAACCGCGTATTTCAGCGACACGATCAGGATGAGCGACCATAGGATCAGCGACACCGCGCCGGTGGCGGCTTCCGGCACCGATGCGCCGCCCGCGGTGGCGGCCTTCACGGCCTCCTTGAAGGCGTAGAGCGGGCTGGTGCCGATGTCGCCGTAGACGACGCCGAGCGCGCCGAAGACCAGCGCCGGCTTGAGCTTGGCTTTTGGGGACGCGATGTCGTCGCTGGCACCGGCCTTGGAACCGGGCGCCGCCGCGGGGGCAAGGGACTGACTCAACGCACGGCTCCCGCGGGATTCAATCTCTTCCCTGCCGGGACAGGTAGAGCGCTCGCCGTCGAAGTGGAAGCCGATGCGGCCGGATCCGCTTGCGACCGAAGAGCTTGCCATCGGCCCTCACGTCATTGCGAGCGCAGCGAAGCAACCCAGGGATCCGCTACACAGAAAAACCGCGCGCCACACGGGGTGGTGCTTCGCTGCGCTCGCCGTGACGGTGGGGTATTGGGTTAATCGATCAGACTGGCGCTGAGTTGAGCCCCGACCCGCTCACACCAGATCGGCCAAAGCCTCCGGACAGGCTTCCCCGCGCCGCAAGCCGAAGACCGGTACGCCGGCATGGCGGACGATCGACGCCGCCACGGTTGCGAGCGGCGCCGGCGCTCCCGCGCTCTCGCTCACCACGACGGCGCGGAGCGTGATGCCGTGCAGGCGCAGGGTCTCGCGGGCGGTGAGCGCGTGGCTGATCGCCCCGAGATAGCTGCCGGAGACGAGGATCGTCGGCACGGCCAGCGCCTTGAGCCAGTCGAGTCCGGTGGCTGCCTCCGTGATCGGACTCATGAGCCCGCCCACGCCCTCGATGATCAGGGTCCCCTCGCTGCAGGCGACCTGCGCCCGGCACCAGCCGACGAGGTCGGCCAGCGCTACGGACCGGCCCTCCAGGACCGCAGCCTGATCGGGGGCGAGCGGGGCTGCGAACCGCCAGGGTGAGCAGGCCTCGACGGCATCGGCCTCGACGGAGAGCCCCTGTGCGTCGAGCAGCCGGGCGGTGTCGCTCTCCGCAAAGGCTGGATCGCTGAGCGGCGGCACGCCGCTCGCGAGCGGCTTCAGCGTCCGCACCGGTCGGCCCTGCCCCCGCAGGCGCCGGGTCAGCGCCGCGGTGACGTAGGTCTTACCGATCTCGGTACCGGCACCGGCGACGAAGACCGTGCGGGCGGCCATGATATGGGCCGCCTCAGGCCTGGAAGGTGCCGTGGCAGTGCTTGTACTTCTTGCCCGAACCGCACGGACATGGCTCGTTGCGACCGACCCGGCCCCAGGTGGCGGAATCGTTGGGGTCGCGCTCCAGCACGGCGCCGTCGACCGCCAGACCCTGTGCGGCGTAGCCGTAGGCCGGCCCGCCGCCGCCATCGCTGCCCGAGCCGCGCCCCTCGTAATCCATCTCGTTCTCGCCGGTGACCGGGTCGAGATGCTGGGCGAACATCTGCGGCAGTTCCGGCGGGCCGCCCGGGAAGGCTTGCTGGTCGGGCTGCTGATGCATGATCTCGACGCGCGAGAGCTGCGCCGTCACCTGCTCGCGCAGTGCGGTGACCAGGTTGTTGAAGAGGTCGAACGCCTCCGACTTGTACTCGTTGAGCGGGTCGCGCTGGGCGAAGCCGCGCCAGCCGATGACCTGCCGCAGATGGTCGAGGGTCACGAGGTGCTCGCGCCACAGGTGGTCCAGAGTCTGGAGCAGGACCTGCTTCTCGATATAGGCGGTGATCTCGGTGCCGTTCTTCTCGGCCCGGGCGGCGTAGGCGGTCTCGGCGGCCTTGAGCAGGCGCTCGCGCATCTCCTCGTCGGCGATGCCCTCCTCCTTGGCCCAATCCTCCACCGGCTCGTCCAGGTTGAGCACATCCCGGACCTGCTCGCGTAAGGCCGCGACGTCCCACTGCTCGGCATAGGCGTTCTGCGGGATGTAGCGGGCGACGAGGTCGTCGATGACGCCCTCGCGCATCTCGTCCACGGTCTCGCGCACGCTCTCCTGGGCCATGAAGTCCCGGCGCTGCTCGAACACGACCTTGCGCTGGTCGTTCATGACGTTGTCGTACTTCAGCACGTTCTTGCGCATGTCGAAGTTGCGCGCTTCGACCTTCTGCTGCGCCTTCTCGATCGCCTTGTTGATCCAGGGGTGGATGATCGCCTCGCCCTGCTCCAGGCCGAGCTTCTGCAGCATCCCGTCCATGCGGTCGGAGCCGAAGATCCGCATCAGGTCGTCCTGAAGGGACAGGTAGAATTTCGAGCGCCCGGGATCGCCCTGGCGGCCGGAGCGGCCGCGAAGCTGGTTGTCGATGCGCCGGGATTCGTGGCGCTCGGTGCCGATGATGTAGAGGCCGCCCGGCAGGGCCTTCTTGCGGCCGGCGGCGGCATCGGCCGGCTCGCCCGAGGCCAGCACCTTGGCGCGGTTGTCGGCGATCTCCGCCTTGATGGCCTCGATGGCGGCGTCGCGCTCCGGCCCGTCCGGGAGCTGCCCCAGCTCTTTCTCGATACGCATCTCGAGATTGCCGCCGAGTTTGATGTCGGTGCCGCGGCCGGCCATGTTGGTGGCGATGGTGATCGCGCCCGGCACGCCGGCCTCGGCCACGATGTAGGCTTCCTGCTCGTGGAAGCGGGCGTTCAGCACGGCGAAGCGCTTGGTGACCCGGCCCTCGCGGGCGGCCTTGTAGACGTCGGTGAGCGCGTTCGGATCGGAATAGTCGAGCAGGGTGTAGCCGGCCTTCTTGAGCATCTCGGCCAAGTGCTCGGACTTCTCGATCGAGCCGGTGCCGACCAGGATCGGCTGGTGGCGGCTATGCGCCTTGTCGACCTCCGCGATGATGCCCTCGTACTTCTCGGCCACCGTCCGGTAGACCTCGTCGTCCTCGTCGACGCGCTCGACCTCCTTGTTGGTCGGGATGTCGACCACGTCGAGCTTGTAGATCTCGGCGAACTCGTCGGCTTCCGTCGAGGCCGTGCCGGTCATGCCGGCGAGCTTGTTGTAGAGCCGGAAGTAATTCTGGAAGGTGATCGAGGCCAGCGTCTGGTTCTCGGGCTGGATCGTCACCCGCTCCTTGGCCTCGAGGGCCTGGTGCAGGCCCTCCGAGTAGCGCCGGCCCTGCATCATGCGGCCGGTGAACTCGTCGATGATCACCACCTCGTCGTTCTTGACGATGTAGTCCTTGTCCCGGGTGAACAGCGTGTGGGCGCGCAGGGCCTGGTTCACGTGGTGGACCAGGCTGACGTTGTGCGCGTCGTAGAGGTCGCCGTCCTTGAGCAGGCCGACCTCGCGCAGCGTCACCTCGACGAACTCGTTGCCGGCTTCCGTCAGGGAGACCGTGCGCTGCTTCTCGTCGAGGTCGTAATGCTCGCGCACCAGCCGGGGCATGATCGCGTCGACCGAGACGTAGAGCTCGGACCGGTCGTCCACCGGGCCCGAGATGATCAGCGGCGTCCGGGCCTCGTCGATCAGGATCGAGTCGACCTCGTCGACGATCGCGAAGTTGTGTCCACGCTGCGCGAGCTGCGACAGCTCGTACTTCATGTTGTCGCGCAGGTAGTCGAAGCCGTACTCGTTGTTGGTGCCGTAGGTGATGTCGCAGGCGTAGGCCGCCTTGCGCTGCTCGTCGTCGAGCCCGTGCACGATGGTGCCGACGGTGAGACCGAGAAACCGGTAGAGCTGGCCCATCCACTCCGCGTCGCGCGAGGCCAGGTAGTCGTTCACCGTGACGACGTGGACGCCCTTGCCCTCCAGGGCGTTCAGGTAGACCGGCAGCGTCGCCACCAGGGTCTTGCCCTCTCCGGTCTTCATCTCGGCGATGGCGCCCTCGTGGAGGACCATGCCGCCGATCAACTGCACGTCGAAATGGCGCTGGCCGAAGACCCGTTTGGCCGCCTCGCGCACCGTCGCGAAGGCCGGGACCAGGATGTCGTCGAGGCTCTTGCCGGCGGCGAGTTCCGCCTTCAGCATGTCGGTGCGCGCCTTCAGCGCCTCGTCCGACAGGGCCTGGATCTCCGGTTCCAGCGCATTGATCTGCGCCACCCGCGGGCGGTAGCCCTTGACCCGGCGGTCGTTGGAGGAGCCGAAAATCTTCTTGGCGATCGAGCCGAGCATCGTTGACCTGCAGACGCGCGAGCCCGCCGACGGGTGAGCGTGGCGGGCCGGCCTTGGCGGAGTTGGCCGGGCTTATAGAGGTAAACATCCGCCGACGCACCTGAAAGAGGTGGCCTCCGACACGGCGGGCTCCGGAAGGCGAAAACGGCAGCGCTTGCCTTCTCGCGCGACGCGCGCCACCTGTCCGCGGCCGGCCGCCCGACTGTGATCAGGGGCGGCGACGAGACGTCAGCCGAGGACTACGCCAGCATGCCGAATACCGCCTTTCTCCGGCGCGCGAGCGCGCTCGCCCTGATGCTCGCGATGCCAGGATTTGCGCTGGCCCAGGCGCCTCAGGCGACCCCATCGACGCCCGCGGCGAACACGGCGACTCCCGCCCCAAGCCCCGACACCGTCGTGGCCACCGTCAACGGCAAGCCGATCACGCAGGGTGATCTCGCGATCGCGGCGGATGACCCGGCCCTATCGCTGCCGGGGGTGGACGAGGCGCAGAAGAAGAGCCTGCTGGTGGATTACATGGTCGACCTGCGGGTCGGCGCACAGGCCGCCGAGGCCGCCAAGATCGGCGACTCGCCGGAATTCAAGCGCAAGCTCGCCTATTTCCGCGACAAGCTCCTGCTCGACGACTACCTGGAGCAGGAGGCCAAGCGCGCGGTCACGCCCGAGGCCGAACACGCGATCTTCGATCAGACGGTCAAGCTGATGAAGCCCGAGGAGGAGGTGCACGCCCGCCACATCCTGGTGGACAACGAGGGCGATGCGAAGAAGATCGCCGCGCGGATCAAGGGCGGCGAGGATTTCGCGAAGGTGGCGGCCGAGACCTCGAAGGATCCCGGCTCGAAGGCCGAGGGCGGCGATCTCGGCTGGTTCACCAAGGAGCGGATGGTCCCGGATTTCGCCAATGCCGCTTTCGCGATGAAGCCCGGCCAGGTCTCCGACCCGGTCAAGAGCCAGTTCGGCTGGCACGTGATCAAGGTCGAGGAAAAGCGCACCAAGCCGCAGCCGAGCTTTGACGAGCTGAAGGACCAGATCGACCAGCACATCGTCCGCAAGGCGCAGCAGGACCTGATCCTGAAGCTGCGCGCCGAGGCCAAGATCGACCGCACCGACGCTGCGCCTGCTGCGGCTCAGCCGGCGCCTGAGACGAAGAAGCCGTGATCGGATAGGGACGAACGTCCCAACCACGGCCACATCCCGAGGTGCGTTCGCGTAGCGGACGCCTCGAAGGAGCCCTTCAGGTGTCTCGGCGACTCCTAGAAGCCTCCTTCGAGGCTGCTTCGCAGCACCTCAGGATGAGCGTTTGGGTTGGAGAAGGCATCCGATTTCAGCGTCTTTCGACGAGAGCGTCGGGTCGGCCCGCGTCACGGCCGCTCTCAGCCTCTCAATACGGCCGGTCGGGATGCAGGTACGACGAACGCGCGGCCGGCGACGGTGTCGTGACGCCGAGCGCGGCGAGTTCGGCCGTGCGGCGGCCTTCGGCGATCCGGTCGAGCACCGCGATCAGCAGCCAGGGACACGCGATCCCGATGAAGAACGCCATGTGATCCTCCGACGCCGGATCTGACAATTGTCCAGCTTCGGACGATGATAGGCCGGCCGGGGCCGTCCGCAAGCGGCGCCCCGGCGCTTTTGCGTCAGAGCCAGCCCTGAAGCTCGCGGCGTACCACGTGCTCGATCACCTTCATGCCGAGATCGGAATCGTTGAGGCATGGGATATAGGCGAAGCGCTCGCCGCCGTTGCCCTCGAAATAATGGCGATTCTCGCCGTCGAGCTCTTCCAGCGTCTCCAGGCAATCCGCCGTGAAGCCGGGAGCGACGATCGCCATGCGCTTGACGCCGGATTTCGCCAGTTCCGTCACGGTCTCGTCCGTGTAGGGCTTCAGCCATTCCTCGTTGCCGAAGCGCGACTGGAAGGTGACCCGCATGCGCTCGGGCGACATCCCCAGAGCCTCCCGGATCAGGCGTCCGGTCTTGTGGCACTGGCAATGATAGGGATCGCCCTTGAGCAGGTAGCTGCGCGGGACGCCATGGAACGAGGTCAGGATCACCTCGGGCTCGAAATCGAGCTTGGCCAGGCCCTCCCGGATCGAATCGGCCATGGCTGCGATGTAGACCGGGTCGTCGTGATAGGGCGGCGACACCCGAACCGTTGGCTGCCAGCGCATGTCCATCAGCGCGCGGAACGCCTGGTCGCAGGCGGTGGCCGAGGTGGCCGCCGCGTATTGCGGATAGAGCGGCACCAGCAGGATCCGGTCGCAGCCCTGGTCGAGCAGCGCCTGGAGCCGGTCGGCGACCTCCGGCTTGCCGTAGCGCATCGCCCAGTCGACCACGACGGACTCGCCCATCGCGGCCTGAAGGCGCTCGCTCTGGCCGCGGGTGGTGGTCTTGAGCGGGCCCTCGTTGCGGGCGTTGTTCCAGACACTGGCGTAGTCGCGGCCCTTCGGCCCCGGGCGCTTGGTCAGGATGATCAGGTTCAGCAGCGGCCACCAGATCAGCCGCGGCACCTCGATGACGCGGCGGTCCGACAGGAATTCCTTGAGGTAGCGCCGCATCGGCCAGTAGCTGGTGCCCTCGGGGGTACCGAGGTTCATCAGCAGGACGCCGACGCGGCCCCAGGCCACCTTCGGGTGATCGGCCGGCAGGCCGCCCGCGGCTGGGACCAGGGATGCGAGGGGCCGGCCATCCGCCAGCGCGGCGGGTTCGACGCGTTCGTTCATGGCAGCGTTCCGGCGCCGCGCGCCGAGTCCTTCTTCTGGCTTCAGATACCCGGCAGCCGGCGCACGCGCTTGGGCCGGACGTTTTCGGTCTTACGTGCACCCATGTAGGGTGTCCGCCCGCTCAGCGAAGGCCGGCTGCGACATGCCGCACCGGACGCGCTGGCGCGCGGCTGGCCCATCCTCCCTAATCACGGCGACGGTGCCCTGCAACCGCGGACCGCATCATTCGACCTTTGCGAGACCCGATGACCGATACTCCCGCGGCTGCCGCCCTGGCCGCCTTCCGCGCTTCCGGATCGCCCTGGCTGGCGCTGCCGTACTTCGCCGGGGAGGCGGCGGACGCGGTCGCGGCCCGGGTCGATGCCCGGATCGCCGAAGGCGCGCAGGTGCTGCCTGCCCCCGCCGACATCTTCCGGGCGCTCGCCGAAACGCCGCTGCCGGCGGTCCGCGCGGTCATCCTCGGGCAGGATCCCTATCCGACCCCGGGCGATGCCAACGGCCTCGCCTTCTCGTATGTCGGCTCGGGCCGGCTGCCGGCCTCCCTGCGGGTGATCCTGGCGGAAGCCGGTTCCGACCGCGCGGCCGGCGGCGACCTGACGTCCTGGGCCCGGCAGGGCGTGCTCCTCTTGAACAGCGCGCTCACTGTGGAGGCGGGCAAGGCCGGAGCCCATCTGCGCTACGGCTGGTCGGCGCTCACCGACGAAGCCGTCGCCGCCGTGGCGGCGCGGCCGGAGCCGGCGGTTTTCCTGCTCTGGGGCGCCCAGGCCCGCGCCCGGACGGCGCTGATCGATTCCGCCCGCCATGGCGTGTTCGAGAGCGGGCATCCCTCGCCGCTCAACCGCGCCCGGGATTTCCCGGGCTCGGACCCGTTCGGCCGTGCGAACGGCTGGTTGGCCGAGCGCGGGGTTCGGCCGATCGACTGGCGTCTCGGTTAAGAGGTCACTGCGCCGGCTTGGCGGGTTCAGCAGGAGCAGGAGCAGGGGCCGGCGCGCCGGTGATCTGTCCGGCCGGAAGCAGGACGTTCTTGGAGACCGCCCCCTCCGGCCCGTACTCACCAGCCACGGCGATGCAGGCCTGGTCGCGATTCTGGGCCATCTGGTTCGACATCAGCGTGAACATCGTCTGCACCCGATTGCCGAACGGCCCCCGCGGCTGGACGTCCTCCGCCCGCACGTTCTGCTTCGCCAGCAAGGCCTCGAACGCCTCGTTGCCGATCCGGTAACCGCAGACATTGGAGGCCGCGAAGATGTAGGCGGCAAATTCCAGGGCGCGGGGCGACGGGGCGTTCCGGATCTGCGCCTGCGCCGGCACGGTCGCGAGCGTCAGGGCGATGGCGGCGGCGTAGGGGACGGTCTGGCGCATGGGGCGGCGTTTCCTCGATCCGGGACGGCCTCTTCCGGGCCGCCCGCGTCGAGCGGGACATAGGCCGGACCGGGCTGGGGGCCAATGCGACCGAATTCGCCTGCAAATTGCCGCTCGGCGTTCACCTCCGATTCGGCATAGGCGCAGTCCCGGCCCCGTCGGACCGTGAAAACCGCTCAGTGTTCCGATGATCTGCGAACGTGAGAGAGAGTGTTAACCTGCCCGCGTCACGCCAAGGTCCACCGTTTATCCAGATCCAGGCGGTTCGCAGCGTATGTTTGGCGTGAACTCCACTGTCGCAGACATTCCGGCCCCGGCGCCGGCTCCCCGTGATGCCGATCGGCGCTTCCGAGCCGGACTCGGTATCGCCTCCGGCGACCGGCGCGCGGCTCCGGCGATCTGCCCCAACCGCGTCGCCCACTGGGCCTTCGGCGAGGGCCTGCGTGCCGGCGAGACCGTCGCCCTGCTGGTCCGCGACATCGGCCAGGCGGAGGCGATGCATCTCGGCTTGGCCCGAATCGGGGTCCGCGTCGTTGCGCTCGACGGCGGCCGTCGCGGTGAGGCGCTCGCCGACAGCCTGGCTCTGTCCGGCGCGACGCTGGTGATCGTCGATACCACCCTGGCCGAGGCCTATGCCGGCGTCATGGGCCGCCTCGCCTCCTATCCCAGCGTGTGGTGGAACGGCCCGGGCGCCGATTTCGCGAGCCTGGATCTGGCCCTGGCCGAGCAGGGCTGAGGACAGCTCTCTGCACTGCGCCGCCGGCGTGGTAGCCTCTTGGTCATAAGCCGGTCCCGCACGATCAAGGGGCCGGAACCGGGAGATACCGCCATGTCCGCAGCCCTCGCCGCCTCCAGCATCGCGGATGATTCCGTTCTGCTGCGCCACGATGCCGACGGCGTTGCGACCCTGACCCTGAACCGTCCGCAGGCGCGCAACGCCCTGTCGATGGCGCTCATGAAGGCGCTCCAGGATGCGCTCGACGCGATCCGTGAGGATCCTTCGGTGCGCGTCGTCATCCTGCGCGGGGCCGGCCCGGCCTTCTGCGCCGGTCACGACCTCAAGGAGATGCGGGCCGACCCCTCCCGGGCGGCGACCGAAGCGGTGTTCCGTACCTGCGCCCGCCTGATGCTGAGCATCACCCGGCTGCCGCAACCAGTGATCGCCCAGGTCAACGGCATCGCCACGGCGGCCGGCTGCCAGCTCGTTGCCACCTGTGACCTCGCCATCTGCGCCGAGGACGCCCGGTTCGCCACGCCGGGGGTGCAGATCGGCCTGTTCTGCTCGACCCCGATGGTCGCGCTGTCGCGGGCGATGTCGCGCAAGGCCGCCCTGGAGATGCTGCTGGTCGGCGAACCGGTCGACGCTCGGGAGGCGCTGCGGATCGGCCTGGTCAACCGCGTGGTATCGGCGGCGGAATTGGATGGCGCGGTGGCTGCCATGGCTGAGAAGATCGCCGGGAAGGCCCGGCAAGTCGTCGCGATCGGCAAGGCGGCTTTCGGCCGGCAGATCGAGATGGGCCTGGAGGAGGCCTACGGCTACGCCGCCGAGGTGATGACCCGGAACATGATGATGGCCGACGCCCACGAGGGCATCGATGCGTTCATCGGCAAGCGCCCCCCGCGCTGGGAGCCCTGAGCCCCGCGCGATACGACGCAGGCCCCATGCGCCGGGATGCGTAGGTTCCGGAGCCGCCCTGCCCTAGGGTGGAGGAATGTCCTGTCCTGCCGGGCTCGGCGCCTCCCCACGGAACGGCTGATGAGCAGCATCGACCTGTTCGGACTGACCCTTGCCTTCGTCGGCGCCATGCCACCGCCCCGGCCGCCGCGCCCGCGGCCGGACCGGGCAACCTGGGCCGCCGCCCTGCTGTTCGGCGGGATCTGCCTGGGCACCGTCGGGCCCATGATCACGATCTGGAGCTTCCACCGGCCCTATGCCGAGGCCAAGGCGCGCTGCATCGCCGATGGCGGCCGGATCCTGTACGCGGCGCTCGACGGCAGCGGTCCCTATCGCTGCGCGCGGCCCCTCGGCGCCTCGGAGCCTGGCCGGCAGCCGGCCCTGCGGGCGTATTAAATCCGCGCCTCGCCCGCTCATTCGTCTATATCCGGCGCCGTCTGACGCGAACCGGATGCCGAGACCTTGGAAGACGCGCTGTATCGATGGCTGCAATCCACCGCCCTGTTGCGGTCGGATGTCTCCGCGCTCATCGGCATCACCCTGGCACTCGGCGTCACCCTGCACGCCCTGCTGCGCAAGCGCCGGGTCAGCGTCGCGGTCGGGTGGATCGGGCTGGCCTGGCTCTCGCCGATCTTCGGCACCGCGCTCTATCTGACCTTCGGCATCAATCGCGTCTCGCGTCGCGCCCGGAAGTTGCGCACCAAGCCCTCCGACGCGACGAACCTTCCCGACACCGACGATGCCGTGGTGCCCGAAACGCTCTGGCCCCTGGACCGGGCGATAAGGCGTATCACCGGATTGCCGGCGTTTGCCGGCAACGACGTGCAGATGTTCCGCAACGGCGACGCCGCCTACCCGGTCATGCTGGCGGCGATCCGCGAGGCCAAGGCCAGCATCGGCCTGTCGAGCTACATCTTTCGCGATGATCCCACCGGCCGCGCGTTCTGCGATGCCCTGGCCGAGGCCAAGGCCCGGGGCGTCATGGTCCGGGTCATCATCGACGGGATCGGCGGTGGGTATTTTCGCGCGCCGATCTACCACCGGCTGAACAGCCTCGGGGTGCCGGCGGCCCTGTTCATGCACTCTGCCCTGCCCTGGCGGATGCCGTTCCTGAACCTGCGCTCGCACAAGAAGCTGCTGATCATCGACGGGCGCATCGCCTTCACGGGCGGCCTCAACATCTCGCAGCCGAACCGCGTCGCGCTGAAGCCCGAGCATCCGATCCGCGACACGCATTTCCGCCTGCGGGGCCCCGTGGTGGAGCAACTCGCCGTGGCGTTTGCAGCCGACTGGGCCTTCGTCGACGGCGAGATCCTCGATGCGGAGCCGTGGCTCGCCAACCTGGAACCGGTCGGAGACAGCGTCGCCCGGGTGGTCACCTCGGGGCCGGACGCGGATGTCGAGAAGATCGAGCAGGTGGTCCTTCAGGCGCTCGCCTGCGCCCGTCGGACGGTCCGGTTCGTCACCCCCTACTTCCTGCCCGACGAGCTGGTGACCGGCGCCCTGGCCCAGGCCGCGATCCGGGGGATCGCCGTGGATGTGATCATCCCGCGGGTGAGCGACCATCCGTTCATCGACTGGGCGACGCGGGCGCATCTCGACCCGCTGCTGAAAGCCGGCGTGCGGGTCTGGCTCGACGAGCCGCCCTTCGACCATTCCAAGGCGATGGTGGTAGACGACATCTGGTGTTTCGTCGGCAGCGCGAACTGGGACATGCGCAGCTTCCGGCTGAACTTCGAGTTGAACGTCGAGATCATCGACGCGGATCTCGCCGCCCAGCTCGACCGGTTCATGCAGGGCAAGATGGAGGCACGCCTCAGCCGGGAGGATCTCGCCGCGCGCGCCTTGCCGATCCGTCTGCGCGACGCAGGCGTGCGACTGCTGCTGCCATACCTTTGAAGCGCGCGGGGGCGTGCGACTCCGGGGCCGGCCCGAGATGGACCACGATCGGCCGATGGTCGGAGGGCCCGCGCGGCAGCACGGCGTGCTCGTGGCAGATCAGCCCGCGGGCGCGGCAGCGGTCGAGCCGAAGCGGCAGGACGTCCACCATGGCGTGGGTCGGCCGGCGCGGGCCGACATCGCGAAACCCCGGGATCAGCGCCGGGCCGACGATGTTGTAGTCGCCCAGCACCGCGGCCCGCGGCGGCAATTCGCCGACGATGCAGCGGAGCTGGCGGCGGTTCAGCATCTGCCCATGGGACAGGTGGACGTTGGCGATGCCGAACTCGCCCAGGTCGAGCACCTGGCAGACCCGATGCACCACGGCGCCGGCGGGAAGCGTGATCACCCGCGGCGCGTTCGGGAACGGAGTCGGGCTCCACATGGCCAGCCCGTGGATCCGCCCCGGCAGCGGCGCCCAGGCGTAATGGCCGCCGATCCGGTCGCGCAGGAAACCGATCCCCCGGGTCGCCTCCTGCATCAGCAGCAGATCGGGCTTCTCCCGCGCGACCAGGGCGACCACGTCGTCCACCGCCGCGCCGGTGCGCCGCAGCAGGTTCCAGCTCACGATCTTGAACGGCGCATGCGCGCGCTCTGTCGGCCGGATCGGGAGCGCCGAGGCGAGGCCGGACCGGTCCGGAGGGGCGAAGCTGTTCATCGGGCCGGGCTCGTACCTCACCGGGTGGTTCTGGCGCCACCGCCGCGCTTCAACGCGTCGGAGCCCGGGACGTTCGCTCCTGTGCAGCAATCGGGGCATGGCGCTTGAGGCCGCACGCCCCGGCGGCCTAAGACCCCCGCTCACCGATCGCTCACCGGAGACCGATGTCGGGCTTCAGCTTCATCCACGCGGCGGATCTGCATCTCGGCAGCCCGCTCTCGGGCCTCGCGACGCGTGACGCGGAGCTCGCCCGCCGCCTCGCCACCGCCGGGCGGCAGGCCTTCGAGGATCTCGTCACCCAGGCGATCGAGCGGCGGGTCGCCTTCGTGGTGGTGGCCGGGGACATCTATGACGGCGACTGGGCCGACAACACGATCGGGCTGTTCTTCGCCCCCCGCCTCGCCCGCCTCGACCGGGCCGGCATCCCGACGATCCTGGTGCGCGGCAACCACGACGCCGAGAGCGTGATCACCCGCGCGATCACCCTGCCGCCCTCGGTCCACGTGTTCCCGGCGGCCCGGGCCGAGACGCTGCGCCTGGAATCCCTCCGCGTCGCCGTGCACGGCCGCAGCTTCCAGGCCCGGGCCGTGGAGGAGAACCTGTCGCTCACCTACCCGGCCGCCCTGCCCGGCTGGTTCAACCTCGGCGTGCTGCACACCTCCTGCACCGGCCACGCCGCCCACGAGACCTACGCCCCCTGCTCGGTGGCCGACCTCACCGCCCGGGGCTACGATTACTGGGCACTGGGCCACATCCACGAGTACGCGGAACTGTCCCGGGATCCCTGGATCGTGTTCCCCGGCAACATCCAGGGCCGGAGCGTGCGCGAATGCGGCGCGAAGGGCGCGGTCCTGGTGGAGGTCGCCGACGGGCGGGTGACGGGGGTCAGCCGCTTCCCCCTCGACCGGGCCCGCTTCGAGCAGGTCACCGTCGACCTGAGCGAAGCCGCCGACACCCGCGCCGCCTTCGAGACTGTAGAGACCGCCCTGCGGCCCCTGGCGGAAGTGGCGGCCCAGCGCCTCGTCCTGGTGCGGGTGCATCTGGCCGGCACGACCGCGGCCCACGACGCGCTCTCGTCCGACAGAGACAACGTCACCGCCGAGATCCAGGCCGCCGCCCATCGGCTGCACGAGGATATCTGGCTGGAGCGCCTGAAGATCGAGACCCGCCGGCCCCGCGCCCCCGTCGAGGCCTCCGGGGCGGCGATCGACCCGGCGGCGCTCCTCGCCGATCTCGACCGCGATCCGGACTTCCGCACCCGGGCCAAGGCGGCGCTGGCCGAGATCGGCGCCCGCATGCCGGCATCCGCCGCCGCGGAGGCCGACCTGGAGGCCGAGTTCGACGCGCTCTGCGCCGAGGCCGAGGCGCTGATCCTGGGCCGCCTCGGCGGCCGGCACTGCTGAGGCGCGCAATATGCGGCTGATCCGCCTCGCCCTGGAGCGCTACGGCGCCTTCACCGACCGGACCGTGACCTTCCGGCCCGATGCCCGCTTGCACGTCGTGCTGGGCGCCAACGAGGCCGGCAAGAGCACGGCGCTCGCGGCGGTCACCGACCTGCTGTTCGGTTTCGAGAAGACCACCCGCTACGCCTTCCTGCACGACATGCCGCTGCTGCGCCTCGGCGCCGAGGTCGAGGCGGCGGACGGGCGCCGCCTGGCCTTCCGCCGCCGCAAGGGCAACGCCCGGACCCTGATCGACGCCGCCGAGGCGCCGCTCCCCGACGACGCCCTGGCGCCGTTCCTCGGCGGCATCTCCCGCCCCGTGTTCTGCCGCGCCTTCGGCCTCGATGCCGGCAGCCTGCGGGCCGGCGGGCGCGAGATGGTCGATGTCGAGGGCGAGGTCGGGGCCAGCTTGTTCGCGGCGGGGTCGGGCTTGCGCGGCCTCACCGAGTTGCAGGCCGCCCTCGACGCGGAGGCCGAGGGCATCTTCGCGCCCCGGCAGGCCAAGCACCGGACCTTCTACCAGGCGCTGGAGCGGCACGAGACCGCCCGCAAGGCGATCCGCGAGAAGGGCCTGCGCGCGGGCGACTGGCGGGCGCTGAACGACGAGATCGCGGCCGCCTCCGAGCAGCTCGACGCGCTCCGGGCCGACAATCAGCGCGTGGCGACCGAGCGCGCCCAGCTGGAACGCCTGAAGCGCGCCCGGCCGATCGTCGCCGAGATCGACGTGCTGGACCACCGTATCGCCGACTATGCCGGCCTGGCCGAGGCGGATGCCGCCTGGATCGAGCGCCTGGGCGCCGCCCTCGACCACTGCCGCACGGGCGAGGCCGAGGCGGCCCGCGCCGACGCTGCCCTCGCCCGGGCGCGCGGCGAAGCCGAATCGGTGCCGGTGGAGCCGGCGTTGATCCTGCGCGCCGACGAGATCCTGGCGGCGTTCAGCGGCACCAAGGAATTCGAGAAGGGCGGCACCGACCTGCCCCGGATCGAGGGCGATGCCCACAAGGTCGGGCTCGACCTGGAGCGCCTGCGCGCCCGGATCGGCGCCCCGGACCTGGCTGCCCTGGAGGCTGGCCAGCCCACCGACGCCGCCCGCGCCCGAATCGAGCGGCTGATCCGCGACGGACGGACGCTCGCCGCCACGGAGGACCAGCTCGCCCGGGACGTTGCCGCGGCCGGGGCCGAGCGCGACCGTCTGGCCCGGCAGGTCGAGGCCGCCGGCGCCACCCACGATCCGACGCCGCTGCGCGAGGCCCTGAAGCCGCTCGCCAAGCTGCACGAGCGCCTTGCCGCCCACGAGGCGCTGGACACCGCGATCCGGCGGGAGACGGCATTGCTGCGCAACCAGGCGGCGCGTCTGTCGCCGCCGGTGGCCGACACCGCCGCGCTCGCCCGCATGCCCCTGCCCAGCGCCGACACCATCGCGCGCTATCGCGGCCTGCTCGATGGCAAGCGGCGCGATCAGGAACGCGCCGCCGACCGCCGGGACGCGGCGCGGGTGCGGGTCGCAGATGCCGGCCGGGCCCCGGCCGCCGGCAGCGACGCCCGCAGGCTCCTCGCCAGCCGGCGCACCGACGGGCAGCCGGCCGGCCGCTCGACCGTGAGGATGGCCGATCTCGGCCCGTCCGAGGAGCCGGAGCGCTACGCCCGCTCGGCCCCCGAGCCCCTGGCCTTCAAGCCGGCCCCGGAGCGCGCGCAACCCGACGAGGCCCCGGCGCCGCGGC
>NZ_LKKO01000038.1 GCF_001455965.1 Methylobacterium sp. GXS13 | reverse complement strand
CCTCCCCCCCGGCCGGCCCGCTCGCCCGCCAGGCGGCCCGGTTCCTGGCCCCGCCCCGCCCGGGTGCCCGCTCCGCGACTCGTCGCCCCGGCATGGCGGGCCCGTTCCTCGGCCGCCCGCGCCGCCGCATCCGAGTCCCGCACCGCGCGCTGCGCCTCTCGGACCGAGTCCCGCGCGCGCTTCTGCATCTCGCGGACCCGGGCCGCGACGCCCCGGACCGCCAGCAGCGAGGCCGACCAATCCTCGTCCTCGGCGGCCGCGGCGGTGTCGGCTCCGGAGAACAGCGCGATCACCCGGTCCATCGGATCGGCCTCCGGGGGGATCGTTTGCGCTCGGGCCGGGCTGCTCATGCGGCGGCCTGATCGGTCAGGTCGGAGAACTCGGACATGATCGCGTCCTGGACCCGGGCCAGCCATTCCTCGGCGTGCCGGGCGCGCTCCTCCGCCGCCCGGGCGCGGGCCTCGGCAGCCTTCGCACGCTCTTCGGCGGCGATGACCTGTGCCTCGGCGCGGACCTGCGCTTCCCGCGCCTGAACTTCAGCGATCCGGGCCCGTTCATTCGACGCATTGATGTCGTCGCGGACCTGCTCGAGCACGTGCTCGATCCGCTCCTCGCGCTCCCGGGCCTGCGCCTCGACCTCGCGCGCCTGGCGGGCCGCGGCCTGCACCCGGTGGATCAGCGTGTCCCAATCCTGCGGCGACGATTGCGGCGTCGGCGCCTGGGCCTGCTCGTTCAGCGACGAGACGACCCGCAGGACGTTGCCGAGGCTGGCCTCGGGGACGGCATTCGGCTCGCGCTTCGACTTGTCGACGGTGCGGAAGCGCGGATCGTTCAACAGCCGCTGCAGTTCGCTCACGGGGCGCTCTCTCCCTGCCGGTAGACCTGGGCGATGATTTAACTGATCGGAATGATTAACAAATCGTTAAAACCGAGTCCACGAGGTGAGGCTTTGTTAACACAGGCTAGCCTCTATGCTAGAATTCGCGGGACACGGCCGGGCGGCGCGGGCGTATCCGCGACGCCGGAAGACCCGGCCCCCCGGCCGGCCGCGGAACTGTATGCGACGCTCCCGGCTTCCCCCCAGATCGAATGGCCTGCGGGAGGAACAGCCTGATGCGGAACGGTGCCCAGGATCGAGGCCCGACCGCGTCCGGTCCGGATCAGGACCCGACGCGCGGGTTCACTGACGCCTTGCGTGATCAGGCGCGGGGCTACGCGGCCAAGCGCCAGGCCGACGCGGCGCGGGTCGTCGCGGATGTCGGCGACGCCATCCGGGACACGGGCGCCGGCTTCGACGGGCTGCCGCAGCTGAAGTCGTTCTTCGATCAGGCCGCCCTCGGCGTCGACGGGCTGGCCGAGGATATCGGTCGCCGCTCCTTCGGTGAGATGTACGACGAGGTCCGCGCGGCGGCCCGGCGCCGGCCGGCTCTGACCGCGGCCGCCGCCATGCTGGCCGGCTTCGCGCTCTACCGGCTGATCAACACCCCCGGGATCCGGCCGGTCCCTCGCTCCCGGGCCCTGGTTCCGGTCGATGTCCTACCGACGCCGGATATCTGAGGCCGGCGTCGGAGCCGTCTCTCGCTGAACCGCCCCGCGTCGGCAACGCGCGTGCCAGGAGGACAGGATGGCCGAACCCGGCATACGCAGCATCCCGACCCTCGTCGGCGATGCGGTTCGCGAGCTGCGCGATTTCGTCGGCGACGAGCTGGCCTTGTTTCGCGCCGAGATGGCACAGGGCGTCCATCGGATCTCGCTGGGCCTCGGGCTGCTGATCGCGGCGGCGGTCCTGGCCATCACCGGCCTGTTCACGCTGCTCCTGGCCCTGGTGAAGGGCATCGCCGTCCTCGTGCAATCGGACGCCCTGGCGGCGCTGATCGTGGGCGGCACCTGCCTCGGGCTGGCCCTGGTGCTGGGCCTGTTCGGCCGGAGCCGGGCCTCGCTGGCGAATCTCGCGCCGACCCGGACGGGCCGGCAGATCAAACAGGATGCGCAGGTTCTCGCGGATCGCCCTGGACATCGGCTCCAGGACGATGCGTGAGAACCGCGATCTCGCAACGTCCCGAGAGCCGGAACCGGCCGTTCGGGACGCTGCGCCAACGGAGCATGGGACCACATGAGCAACGCGGCTGACGAACTCGAGCAGGATGTTGAGGCAAGCCGCGGGCGCCTGGATCGCACGCTGGGCGATCTGCAATCCCGGCTGCAGGGGCCGGGCATGCCCCGGGACCTCGCCGACCTGAGGCGGTCCGGACAAGCCGCCGGCGAGGCCGTCGAGCGCTTCGTCGCCGACGTGCGGGTGAACCCCGTGCCGGCCCTTCTGATCGCGGCCGGGCTCGGGCTGCTCGTATACGACGTGGTCCGTTCGACGGCGCGTCGGCGCTCCACCGCGATCGCGGCCGGATCCTCTGCCGCGGATCGGGGGCTCGCAGCGAACCAGCCGGACCGGATGGAGGCACGGCTTGATGAGGCCTTGGAAGAGAGTTTTCCCGGGAGCGATCCCGTTTCCGTGCGGATCACCAAGTAGCGCGCGCTGACAGGCACGCGAGACCCGCGAGGGGCGGCCTGTGATGGCCGCTCCGTCCCCGGCGCCTCTGGGGGGCCCATTGTCGGCTTATGGCCGGGCGCCGTCCGGATGTGGTCCGGCTCATCCGGTGTGGAACTGCCGTTCAACGCCGTGTCGGCTGGGCCATAGAGCCGTCGATCACTGATTTTCGCCCTGAATCTGCGCGGTGCGCGACAAAATATGCTTGCGGTTGGCCCCCGAATGTCAGGCCATTCGGCGCCCCCTCGTGCTGCTCCGGGAACACGTCCGCAATCGGACCGGTATTCACCGCAGTGGCGCGCGTCCGGGAGGCGAAGGGGACCTGATATGACGGACATGGATCCCGAAACGGGCCCCGCGATCGATCCCCAGGCCGCGAGGATGCCGGAGGTTCTGCGCCTCGCGACGGCCTTGGCGGAGCAGATGCTGGCCGCCCAGATCATGGGACGCGCGATCTCACCGGCCCAATTCACGGCTCTGGTGAGCGCGGCCCGGCTCCTTCAGGACAAGGATGTGCCCTGGCCACCGCTCGTGCAGGAGGTCGTCCACGAATTGGCCGAACGGATGGAGGCCGCCGGATCGGAGCCGGACGGCAAGGCCTGACGGCCGCCCGCCCCCGGCCGCCTCGCTATGGGGGCCGGCCTCGGGCGGTCGTCGCGACAGGATGTGAAGCCGCCGCCGGTCGCGTGACGCCCCTGTCACGACCGCCCCACCGACCCGGTGTTACAGATCGAGACCCCGACCATGTGGTACCTCTACGGCTTCGTGCTGCTGGCCGGCATCGCCAACGCCGTCCAGGCGGGGCAGAACGGGGCGCTCTCAAAGGGCTTGGCCGAGTCCTTGACCGCGGGCCTCGTGGTGGCGGCCGGCACCGCCACCTGCATCCTCGTGGTCGGCCTCCTCTCCGGCAAGCTCGCCTGGCCGACGGCGGCGCAGGCGCTGGCGATGCCCTGGTGGGCGTGGTTCGGCGGGATCCTTGTCGGCTGCATCATCCTGGCGCAGTTCATCGTGGCGCGGCAGATCGGGGCGGCGCCGTTCCTCGGCCTGCTCGTGACCTCGGGGGTGGTGACCTCGATCGTGCTCGACCATTTCGGCTGGGTCGGCTTCGAGATCCATCCCGCCAGCCTGTGGCGGATCCTCGGCGGCCTCCTGATGGTCGCGGGCGTGGCCCTCGTCGCCGCCTTCTGACGGCCGGATGGCCGAGGGCTTCGACCGGCGTCCCCGGAACACGCCCACCTGGATGGGGTTGCTCATCGGAGAGTGGAGGAGCACGCGATGCTGACGGGTGGTTTGCTGTGGTTGATCGGTGTGCCGATCCCCGTCCTCATCCTGATCTGGTTCTTCTTCCTGCGCGGGCGATAGCGCATCGTCTCGAAAGGGGCAGAGACCGCCTCGACAGGCCTGCTCCCGGGGCTATCCTGTCGGGATGCGCATTTCCTTCGCCGCCATCGCGTTCGTCGTCGCCGCCGGTGGGGCGGCCGCCCAGCAGCAGCGGCCGACAATCCCCGAACTGCTGACCGCGGAGGCGAAGGCTGCGCTCGCCTGCGAGGGTTCGGGCGATCCCGCCATCATCCGGGAGCAGTGCCGGCTCCGCGACCGCTTGAGCGGGCGTCTGGCCCAGGCCGGCTATTGCTGGGGGCGTAAAGGCCAGACCGACGAGACGAAAGACTGGCACGCCTGCCAGCCCGACTCGATCTTCGAGGACGATATCGAGGCGGTCCAGCGCTGAGGCCGGGCTTCGGAAGGCCTCGGACCTGGCCCGGGTGCAGGACTTAAGCCCGGCACGTCTCACGGGCTTCGCCTTGAACCTTGGCGAAGGGCTGCGGCCTTCGGAAACCCGTACCAAGCACGCCGGATCGCGATCGCGCGTTCGGGAGCGCTCGTGGCCGAAGTCGATACCGATTCGGTGTCGGCGAGCGCGTCACACCAGGGATTGATAGGCGCGCCGAATGGCCACGCGATCGGGGACGGCACTAGCCGATCGCCGCCGGGTGGGGCTTCGGCTCGCCTTTGTAGTGCCGCGGGATCAGCGGGCAACCATCGTGCACACGGAAGTGCGACAGCGATGAGCGCCGCACCGCGGTGTAGCCGCCCTGGATCATCAGCCGCCCGAAGCAGGCCGGGCAGCGCTTGAGGGCATCGCGATGGCGGGCCTGCGCCTCGTCGACCGTCATGGCCACCCAGGCCCCCTCGACGGAGACTTCGCAGGTCGGGATTCCAGGCTTCACCATGAGACGACGATGCCGTTTGGCGGCGCTCCGCGCCAGCGCAGGCGCGCCACAGCAATCCGCCGACCGACAGGATTTTGTGCCGCAAAGCGTCGCGGTACGACCGGGGTCACGCGCAGCCGCTCGGGCGGCCGGCTCGGTCTCCGCGTCATCGGGCCGAAGTCGTTCGCCGGGTGATGCCCTGCGAGGCCCCCTTCAGGACGCCGGCTTGTTCTGTCCAGATTGTGCCTTGATACACAGCAGCACGCGACGAATATGGTTGCGTAGCTCGTCTTTACTATTCGATACCGCTTCGGCTCTCTTTGCAGAGTCCGGTTTGTCACACGTCGACATGGCAAGTGCCCCAAGCAAGGAGCGCCACCTCAGCGGGCCTTAAGGCCTTGGTTCGGAAGGCGATCGCCAGTAGCTTTAATGGATCGTCTCGCCAAAATCTCGATATAATTGCAACTCGGCGACTCAATTCAAGTTTCAGATATTTTAAGGTTTATCGTTGTTTTTGAATGCTGCTGTGTCGCTTCGCACTACGTAGCCGAATGCATGGGCCCTCTCCGGAGGGTTTCGGTCAGGGGGGACGCGCTAGGTGCCGGAACGCTTCTACTTCGACATCGAGAACGGCAGGGAGTCGATCCGTGACGAGGAAGGCGTCGAGGCCGACAGCTTGGAGACGGCCTTGGCGGAGGCCCGGAGCGTGATCCGGGAGATGGCCGACGAACTGGCCGCTTCCGATCCCGACGCGATCTGGACGCTTGTGGTGAGGGACGCGTCCGGATCTGCGGTCGGGCGTCTGCCGATCAAGCCATAGATCCGCGCGCACCATCCGTCGAACCGAGAAGCCCGCGCCGGCCGATGCGCCGCTCGCGGCGGGGGGGCGTCAAAATTCCGCGGCGCAATGGCGGATCTTGGCCGCAGCGTCGAGAGCTAGCGGAGAATGTGGTATCTCTATGGACTGACGATCCTCGCCGGACTCGCGAATGCGGTTCAGCCCGGCCAGAACGCGACGCTGTCGAAATCCCTCGGGTTGCCGATCACCGCCGCGTTGCTGACGCTGCTGATCAGCACGGCCGCTCTCTTGGTCGGCGGCCTCACGCTCGGCAAGCTCGAGATGCCGAGCGGGCAAAAGCTGGTGCAGGTGCCCTGGTGGGCGTGGCTCGGCGGATTCCTCAGCATCCTGCTGATCCTTGCCCAGCTCTACGCGTCGCCATCCATCGGCGCCGCATCGTTCTTCGGCATCATCGTGACGGTGGGCGTGGCCGCGTCGATCGTGCTCGACAATTACGGATGGGTCGGTTTCGCCGTGCATCCGGCGAGCCTGTGGCGGATCCTCGGCGCCGTCCTGATGGCCGTCGGCGTGGGAATGGTGGCCCTGTTCTGAGCCGCGGTCGATCTCACGCCGGATCCGTTCTCGCCACGGCCTCGGCTGCGTACCGGGCGCGCCCGGGACCATCCCCCGCCGCGCCGGTGCGGGTACACCACGCGGCGAACCCCTCGGGCTCGATCGGCACGCGCACGACCTCGACGCCGCTGCGCTGGACCTCGCGCTCCATCTGCTCGGTGGCGATCCGCCAGGTCTCGTAATGGGGCGGCAGTTTCGTCCCATCGGCGAGGCCGGCGCGAAGCGCCTCATAATGCTCCGGGGCGTACCAGGGCAGGCCCACGCGGCGCGGTCGGGTCATCGGAAGCTCGCAACCGGTGCATATCGGGAGGCACGGTACCGACCGCTGCATGGTCGGTGCTGCCCTCAACGGCGAAGTAAGGCTTTTGGTTCTGTCGCCCGATCACCCCGGCCTCGCCGCCGGCCTTGGGCGAGGTGCCGGCCCCCTGGTGTGAAAGCGCACGTGCGACGCAGACGGGTCGGATTTGCGCGCGGGCCGGCACCTGCCGGGTGGTTGTCGGCGTTGCCCGGTATCCGTAATTCAGATCCGCCGGATCGCGACGGCGTCGTGATCCGGCCACCCTTCCCAAGGGTGTCTCCTCCCAAGACTTCGGGCCGCTCCCTCGGGGGTGGCCTTTTTTGTCTTCGCGGACGAATGGACGGACCCTATTCGCCAGCCTGAGCGGTATGGGCGACGGCACCGTTCCGCCCGAACGATTCGTCGGCCGCCTGCCGCAACTCCCGGCGGGCGATGACGTCCGCGAGGGTCACCAGAGCGCCCATCAGCACCAGGACCAAGACAACACGACGAAGAAGCGGCCGAGTGAACATGCGCAGCATCCCGGAACGACGGCCTGTCTAGCAGAGGTCCTGCCGGGCGGCTGCCGCTCCCGGGTCACAGAGGGTACGGAATGCGAACGCCCGCTACGCGGTGATTGCGGATGCGTGCGTTCGGAGCGGGGGTCAGAGACGATCCGACCGAGACGGCGGGGCGTCTTCGTCGTCATCATCGTCGTCGTCATCCGGCGGCGGCGGTCCCCGGCGACGGGATGGCGGCATTCCATCGTCATCGGCCTCGGGCGGCGGCGGACGGAACCGATTCGGTGGCGGCGGGCCCCGATCGAGATCCGCGCCCGGCGGCGGCAGGCGCCGCTCATCGTAGGGCTGGGCGCCCGCGCCTGCGGTCGCGAGGACCAGCAGGGCGGCGCTGGCAAGGAATATGCGCATGAAGCCTCCATCAAGCTGCCCGTCGGGCATGGCTTCCCGTGAACGCGTGGTGGATCGCGCGGTTACATCCGCGTCGGGAAACGAGGGCTGGCACTGTCGCCCGCCGTTCACGGCGGCTCCGTGATCACGGCTTCTTGAGCAACCCTATGTACGGACGCGGCGTTGCCGCGCCAGCCCCAGTATTCCCCGAGCGATGCTCAACGGGCCGAAGATATTTACCGATGGTTTACTATGACGCGCCGCGCCATGGCCGGGCAGTGTGTCCGTAAAACTACAGCTTTTCTGTCGACCGATTGGTAGTCATGGCGTCAGATTTCACGTCCTGGATTGCCCCACATGACCAAGCTGATCGCCTCCCTGGCCGCCTTCACCGCCCTGACCGGCGCCGCTTCGGCCGCCGACCTGCCGCGCCGCGCCGCCCCGCCGCCCGTCTTCACCCCGGTGCCCGTGTTCACCTGGACCGGCGCCTACTTCGGTATCAACGCCGGCTACGCCTTCGACGCCAGCAGCCGCTCGAACAGCTCGGTCTTCGGCGTCCCCGCCGCCTTCGCCGCCGCCGGCACCACCGCCACCTTCCGCGACCGCAGCCAGGACGGCTTCTCCGGCGGCGCCCAGGTCGGCTACAACTACCAGTTCACCCCGGGCTCGGGCGTGGTCGTCGGCATCGAGGCCGACGCCCAGTACCTCGACTTCGGCCGCAACCGGAACAACGCCTTCATCAGCGGCGCCGTGGCCCCGGGCTACTACGTCACCGACCCGCGCGGCCTGTCGAGCCTCGACTACTTCGGCACCGTGCGCGGCCGCCTCGGCTACGCCTTCGACCGCACCCTCGTGTACGGCACCGGCGGCTTCGCCTACGGCTCGGGCAGCGCCGACCGCTCCTTCGGCGGCTACGCCGGCAACGACAGCTTCCGCACCGGCTACGCCGTCGGCGGTGGCGTCGAGTTCGCCCTCCCGACCGAGTCGTTCCTGAACTTCTTCCGCTCGTCGGCCGTGACGTTCAAGATCGAAGGCCTGTACGTCAACCTGGAGCGCGGCAACCGCAACCAGGGCGCCCTCGTCGTCAACGCCGCCAACCTCGTCCCGGTCGCCTACAGCGCCATCGGTCGCCGCGACGACGAGTTCGCCGTCGTCCGCGCCGGCCTGAACTACAAGTTCGGCTCGTACTAAGACCGAACCGACTCCGCTTGACCTAAGCATCCCCAGCCCGATCAGACTGGCCGCTTAGTCGAGGAGCGTCCCGGGATCACATCCCGGGACGTCTTTCGTAGGGGCCGGCCTAGGCGTGAACCGCACGGGCCAGCTCGGCCTTCGACATCCGCGAGCGACCGGACACGTTCTGCGCCTTGGCCTGACGCATCAGCTCGGCCTTCGTCGGACCGGATGCGTCATCCGCCCGCGCCGCCGCGGCCTTCTTGGCAACGGCCTTGGGCTGCTTCGAGAACTGCTTGCCCTTGCGCGTATCGGCCCGCTTCTTGGCGGTGCTCGCCGCGTATTCCGCATCGGTCAGGCTCTCGCGGGCCGTCTTGGGCAGGTAGCGTTCGCCGGTCTTTCCGCTCTCCGCGGCCGATTTCGTGCCCCATTCCTCCTCGGTCCACTGCTGGAGGTGGTTGTCGGAGCCCTTTTGGCCGGCGTAGCCGCCGCCCGCCTTCTTGTACGCGGCGGTCGCCATCTGCGCCTTGCGGGCCGACCATTGGCCGGGCTTGCCGCCCTTGTCGGATTCCGTGGCCGCCTGCTTGACCGCGTCCCACAGCTTCGGATCGGTCTTTCGGGCGATTCCCGACATCGCTGCGCCTCGAGAAGATAGAATCGGCGTCAACACGACGCCTGCCGTCCTGTTCCTGTGAGGCCCGGTCGCGGCGTGCGACCGAATGGCGGCCGGATACCGAGGGCGTCTCACGCGGTTGCCTCCCAAAGGGAGCCTCCGCATGCCCGACGCGCCGAAGACCGACACGCAGGACCTTGCCAACACCCAGAACCTCGCCAACACCCAAGACCTCGCCAACACCGAGTACGACGCGCAGCGCCGGGCACGGGCGGGAGCCAAGCATCAACCCGGGCCTCCGGCGGCTCCCGAGGAAGCGCCCCGGGCGCCCTCGGACGGGAGCCTGCCGGCCGGCCCGCAGGATGGACAAGGCTCACAGCATGGCTGACGTGCCGACCGACACGCAGGCGCAGCGGATGCCCCCGGGCAAGCCGACGCGGGAGGGGCTCGCCAATGCCCCGCTGGACACCGCCACCGGCACGGTCAAGCCCCAGGATGGCCCGATGGATCGGGCCGGCACCGAGGCGGAGGCGGCGGCCCCGGCCGACACGCGCCGCGGGGCCGAGAGCGACAAATCCGGCACCCCGTGAACGACGCCCCGGCCGGTCGGCAGCGCCGCCAGTCCGGCGCAAGGAAGCACCGCGACAGACGGTGCTGTGGGCCGGCTCCGCTCCGGGCCGGGCTCCTGTCCAGGCTTGGCGCGTTTCTTCCATCGGGTCCCCGCCGGCCTCGAAACACTGACCGGGGCCCATGACGGGGTCCCGCGGCCGGAACAGGCAGACCGATGTTTCTCAGCGTGTTCGACGTGTTCAAGCCGGGGATCGGCCCCTCCTCGTCCCATACGATGGGGCCGATGACGGCGGCCGCCGACTTCCTGGATTGCCTGCGTCGGCACGAGGCCCGCGCCGCGGCGGCAGCCCTCCGGGTGAGCCTGCACGGCTCGCTGGCCTTCACCGGCCGGGGCCATGCCATCGATCGCGTCGTGGCCCTCGGCCTCCTCGGCTTCCGCCCGGCCGACATCGCCATGGACGAAGCCGAGCGCCGGCTCGAGGCCCTTCAGGCCCAGAAGCGGCTCGCGGCGGCGGACCTGCCAAGCCTCGCCTTCGACCCCGCGACCGCGATCGTGTTTGATTACGGGCCGCCGCTGCCGGGGCACGCGAACGGGCTGGTGATCACCGCCCTGGACGCGGCGGGCACGCCGGTCCTGTCCGAGACCTACTACTCGATCGGCGGCGGCTTCGTGGTGACGGCGGCCCAGCGCGCGGCCGACCTGCCGCCGCCCAGTGCGGCCGCAGATCTGCGGCTGTGGCCCTATCCGTTCGAGACCTCGGCGGCGATGCTGCGCATGGCCCGCGACAGCGGCCTACCGGTGGCCGCGATGAAGCGCGCCAACGAGGTCGTCGGCCGGGCCGAGGCGGAGGTCGATGCGGGCCTCACCCGGATCTGGCAGGCCATGAATGCCTGCATTGAGCGCGGCCTGTCCCGGGAAGGCGAATTGCCGGGCGGTTTGCGGGTCAAGCGCCGGGCCAAGCGCATCCGCGATCAGCTCGACCGGGAGCAGGGCTCGAACATCGCCCAGCCGCACGTCATGACGGACTGGCTCAGCGTCTACGCCATGGCGGTCAACGAGGAGAACGCCGCCGGCGGACAGGTCGTGACCGCCCCAACCAACGGCGCCGCCGGCGTCATCCCGGCGGTGATCCGGTACTACACCGACCATTGCACCGGGGCCGATCCGGCACGGATCCCGGAATTCCTGCTGACCGCCGCGGCGATCGGCGGGCTGATCAAGCACAACGCCTCGATCTCAGGGGCGGAGGCCGGCTGCCAGGGGGAGGTCGGCTCGGCCAGCGCCATGGCGGCCGCCGGTCTCTGCGCTGTCCTCGGCGGGACGCCGGCCCAGGTCGAGAACGCCGCCGAGATCGCCCTGGAGCATCACCTGGGCATGACCTGCGACCCCGTCGCCGGCCTGGTGCAGGTGCCCTGCATCGAGCGCAACGGGATCGGGGCCACCAAGGCGGTGGCGGCGGCCTCGCTCGCGTTGCGGGGCGACGGCTCGCATTTCATGCCGCTGGACAATTGTATCGCGGCGATGCGCCAGACCGGCGAGGAGATGAGCGCCAAGTACAAGGAGACGAGCTTGGCCGGGCTCGCGGTCAACCTCCCGGAATGCTGAGGCCGGATCGCGCCTGGCGAAGCGGGGGGAGGGCAACCGCCCGCCGGCTCAGGACTTGAGGTCGGCCGTCACGCGCGCGGCCTTGCGCGCCGCGCCGTCGGGGTCCGCCACCAGAGCCAGGAGGTCGGCCTCGGTCAGAGATTGCCCGTCCGGCCCGGTGATGGTGATGCTGTCATGGCCCGCGGCCTGGAAGTCGGCGAGCTTCTTGAGCGCCCATTCCGGCGTCGGACAATTGTACGTGGCGGTGCCATGCGGTTTCCGTGCCCGCACGACGAAGGGCGGCGGGGCGGTCATTCGAGCTCGATGCCCGCGGCGCCGAGGATCACGCGCTGTTTCAGGATGGCGATGCGGTGGGTGCGGATCGTGTGCTCGATCTGCGTGACCCCCGGATCGCCGGTGGCGTGCAGGAGGGCGAGCGCATCGGACAACGCCGCGATGGCGAACTCGTCCAACAGGATGTTGAATGCGAGCCGTTCGCGCAACGTCGAACAGGAGCAGTCAGGCTGGTCTTTCCGCTGCGACATGTTCGACAACGAGCGGGACCGCCGTTGGTTCTAGCCGCGGCCGCCGATGGCTGATCCGACGGCCGCGCATGTCGAGCCTTGCGCCGAAATCGCTCCTGATTCGGCGTGGCGCGTCACGGATCGTGACGTCGCCGGCGCAGGTCGGATTCAGCGACGGCCGCCGTCGGCGCCGGGCTTCATCGCCCGCTCGATCGCCTCCATGGCGCTCTCGAACGCCTTCGCCTCGCTGCGGTGCGGACGATCGGATCGCTCGATCAGCTTGCCGCTCCGGCGGATGGCCCATTGGAAATGGCCCTCCGGCTTGGCAATGGGGGAGACCTCGATGGAGTAGGGGTGTGGTACGTCTGACATAAGTGCCCTATGCCAGCCTTGCCGCGCGGATGCCAGTCATCTGCGGACATTCCGCGGCGCAATCTGTCATAGGCTGGGGGCGACGCACCGGCGCGGCACCACGGCCGGGGCATCCGGACAGGCGTGTCCGAACAATCTCTGCCCCGGCGGCGGGCCCTTTCGATCCTTTCGGCAGGGGCAGGCCACCCGGCGCCGTCCTGTGCTACACACCGTCGAAACCACGCCGGCAATCCGGCATCGAACACGTTCTAAGGAGAGTTGCAGTGGCGCGTCCGGACCTTGGTACAAAGCGGATCTGCCCGACGACGGGGAAGAAGTTCTACGACCTCAACAAGGATCCGGTCGTCTCCCCCTACTCGGGCGAGGTCGTCCCGACCGCCGTCGCGGCGTCGTTCGGCCGGGCGGCCCCGCCCGTCGTGGCCCGCAAGGAGGCGCCGGCCGACGAGGAGGACGAGGCCGAGGGCCCCGAGCTCGTGTCGCTCGACGAGGTCGAGGCCGAGGAAGCCGACAAGGATACCGATACCGAGGGCGATGACGCCCTGGACATCGAGGATGACGGCGAGACGGTCGAGGACGACACGCTCGTGGTCGACGAGGACGACGAGAACACCGCCGATCTCGTGGAAGTCAACGACGACGACGACGAGTAAGAGCCTCTCACAGAACGCCCTCTGCGCCGTCTCGTGCAGAGGGGGGACGCCCGGTGATCGGGCGTTCTGTGAGGTGTTCCAAGGACGCCTGCCCGCGATGACGCCGCCAGAGGCGTCATCGCACCGTGGGGCGTGCCATGAGCAGGGCCGATCGCACGGCCATGCGGCGGGACGGCGCGTCGGCCTCGGCATCGACCAGCGTGGCGGGGGCGAAGGCATGCGCCGCCACGGCCGCGGCCAGGTCGAGGATGTGATCCGGCCCGATCGCGTGGTTCTGCGTGGTGGGTTCGGCGAGATAGGCGTCGACCGCGCACCTGACCTCCTCGATCGCGATGCGTTCCTCGGATACGAGGTCCCAGAGCGTGGCGTTCTCGGGCATCGATCGGGTTCTTCACCGCGGGCGACGAGCTGCAACACCGTAACACCCCGGGCCGGCATGCCCGCGCGCCCCGTGCGCGTCGGCTCTCCACAGGATCAGCGATGACCTCCGCGATTGCGGCTTCGACCTCCGCGATTGCGGCCTCCCGCGCGTGACGGCCTCTCGCGCCGCCGGCGGTCTCGTCCCCGGCCGATCCTGCGGATCCTGCACGGCCTGCTGCCGAATCCTGGAGATCAAGGCGCTCGACAAGCCGGCGGGCGTCCTGTGCCGGCACAGCACCGGCCGGTCCTGCGGGATCTACCCGGAGCGGCCCGAGGCCTGCGCCCAGTGGCACTGTCTCTGGCGCCGCATCGCGGCCCTGCCGGATGCCCTGAGGCCCGACCGATCCGGCGTGGTCTTTGGGCTGGAACGGCGCCCTCCCGGCGCGGGCGCATCCGAGGGCGCCTGCATCGTCGGTCGAGCGCTGGACGGCGCGCAGGCCTTCGAGCGTTGGGAGGCGATCGAGGCCTTCGCGATGTTCGTCCGGGAGGGCTCGTTGCCGGTCTGGAAGGCGTATGACCGCCATGCGACCCTGATGAGCCCGGACCCATAGGGCCCGGCCTCTCCGGGACACGCCGGACGTGATGCGCCCCCCGCTGCCCGATCCGATTACGGACCAGCGGGAGGTCGTCGAGTTCACCGGCGCGAGCCGATACGCAACATGGCTCGCGGGACCGATGGTAGCCGGCTCCGGTTAGCCAAAGCGCGAGCCAGCGCCCACGCTTCGGTCCCGGATCGGGAAAGCTCAGTCGGCCTTCAGGTTGGCCGCGCTCTCCTTGCCGCTGCGCCGATCGGCCTCGACGTCGTAGGAGATCTTCTGTCCCTCGATCAGGTTGCGCATCCCTGCGCGCTCGACAGCCGAGATGTGGACAAACACGTCCTTGCCGCCATCATCGGGCTGGATGAAGCCGTAGCCCTTGGTCTCGTTGAACCACTTCACGGTACCGGTAGCCATAGAGTTGTCCTAGTCGTCTTCGGCTCGCCAAAGCGACGTGCCGCATGGGCCGAACGAGCCGGCTTGGCCGACTGTTCCCAAAGTTCCGCACGCCCGCAACGGCCGGGCCGTCCGATTCCACATCTCAGAGCCCCCGCCGGTGCAGCCGGCCGCTGCGCGATGTGCGCGACAGACCGTGCGGGGTCTTGTTCCAGCGCACCGGGGCGCGGACCAACTCGATGAGGGCGAGCCAGGCGGCCAGGCTGACCAGCAGGAAGTAGACTGGCACCCAGGGCGCCGCCTGCGCGAGATCGCCCCAGCCGCGCCGGACGCAGCCGACCAGGGCCGGCAGGACCATGGCGGCGAATCCCACCCCGAACAGGGTGATGGCGACCCCGGCGGCGAGGTTGTCCGGGAAGTTCGGGGCGACCGGGATCTCCAGGACCAGGTAGCGCCAGGCGGCGTAGGTGAGGCAGACAGGGTAGGCCAGCGCCGAAGCCACCGTGCCGGGCACCAGCGCGATCGCGCAGAGCGCCTCCAGGGTGCCGAGGCGACGGGCATTGGCGAGGGCGGCGCCCATGGGCGAGGCTGGTCTGCATCAGGCCCTTCAGCCAGCGGGTGCGCTGGGCCAGCCAGGGACCCAGCCGCGCCGGCGCCTCCTCGATCGTCGCGCTCGGCAGGTCGCCCACAGCGTAGCCCGCCAGGGCGAGCCGCATCCCGAGATCGGCATCCTCGGTGACGTTCCACGGGTCCCAGCCGTGGAGCGCACGCAATATCCGGGTGCGCAGGTGCATCGAGGGGCCGCCGAGGGGCACCGGCATGTCGAGACGTGCGAGCGCCGGGTTTAGCACGTCGAACAGGCCCGCATATTCCAGCGCGAAGGCCCGGGCCAGACGGGAATCGTCGGCATTGTCGATCACGAGCCGGCCCTGCAGGCAGGCGGTGCGCTCGGGCAGGCGCGCGAAGAGGGAGGCGGACAACCGCAACTGCCCGGGATCGGGAACGTCCTCCGCGTCGTAGACCGTGAGCAGGGCGCCGCGGGCCAGGGGCAGGGCCGCATTGAGCGCCCGCGGCTTGGTGCGGGGCATCCCCGGCGGCACCGTGATGACCGCGAACCGGGCGGGGAGGGCGATCCGCGCCAGCGCCGCCGCGGTCTCCGGGTCGTCCGCCTCGATCAGGAGCTTGATGTCGAGCTTGGCCGCCGGGTAGTCGAGCGCCGCAAGCCCCTGGATCAGGCGCGGCACCACCGCGGCCTCGCGGTGCAGGGCGACCAGTACCGTGTAGATCGGCAGCTCGGCCTCGGCGAGCAGATCCACCGGCTCGGCGGTCACCGGGGCTGCGATGACCGGCGCGACCAGCCGGAACGTCGTCATCACCAGGAACAGGACCTGCCCCGCCAGGGTCAGCGTACGGGCGAGGGCCGGCGGCAGCATCGCGAACAGGCAGAGGGCCGCGATCGATCCGAGCACTAGGAGCAGCAACCACCGGCTCGCGGGCTCGTGCGGCACGGCCCGCTCGGGCATGTGCCGTCGCAGATCCTGCGCGGCGTAATCCGCCACCGCCCCGGGGATCGCGGCGAAACCGCCCCGGGGATCGCGGCGAACACCGCCTCGCGCAGATGCGTCGGGCTGGTGATCGCGGGCATCGCGACATGGGACGGTCCGTCGAGGAGTTCGGCGATCAGCCGGCCGCGCGGCGCCAGCACGGTGGGCGCGACGGATCCGAGGGCGAGGGGCGCGAGGCCGGCGACCAAGCTGTCGGGAAAGCGCAGGCCCGGGCCGAACGGGATCGGCCCGTCGAGAAACGGGGCGCCGAGGCGCCGGGCCAGGGCGCGGTAATAGGCCGTCTCGTCCATCAGCCCGGCATTCAGCAGCGCGGTCGCCGCGTCGGTCCCGGCGCCGGCGGCGTCGCGGGCGGCCCGGGCGAGCAGGCGGGGGTCGATTCCCTCGGCGCGCAGGAAGGCGATCTCCGGCGGCAGGGAGATCGGCCGGGAGATCGGGGCCGTGGGCAGGCGCTGCATCGACACGCCGACGCTCTCCCGGTGGCCCCAGGACGTGGTAGGAGAGGGGCGTGAGCCAGACCCTGTCCCCGCCCTCCGAGAGGAGCATCGCCGCAATCCCACCGTCAAGGTCGGGGGGACATCGAACACGCTCGTGGCTCGCATGGGCCGTGCTCGCCGCCCTCGCCTGGGACGGATCGCTCGCCTGCGCGGCGGCGCCCGTGGGGCCGCAGGCCGCGACCCCCACCGTGACGGTCCCCGATTTCTGGAACCCGCGCAGCCGCGGCGAGCGGGTCGAGGCGCCCCAGACCGGCCGGGCGGTCCGGTTCCTGACCGATGACGAGTTCCCGCCGCTGCACTTCGCCGGCCCCGACGGCAACCCGACCGGCTTCGCGGTCGAGCTCGCCCGCGCCGTCTGCGAGAAGCTGACGATCACCTGCACGGTGCAGGCGCGCCGGTTCGATACCCTGCTGGACGCCCTGGACAGCCGGCAGGGCGACGTGATCGCGGCCGCGATCCCGCTGACCGCGCCCCTGCGCGAGAAGTTCCTGGCGACGCGGCCGTATTTCCGCTGGCCGGCGCGCTTCGCGGCCCGCACCGACAAGGGCCTGCCGGTCCCCTCGGCCGCGGCGCTGGCCGGCCGCAGCGTCGGGGTGATGGGCGGCAGCGCGCACGCCGCCTACCTCAAGGCCTTCTTCCCGAAGGCCGTCCCGAAGGAATTCCTCGACCTCGCGGCCGCCGAGGGCGCGCTCAAGCGCGGCGAGATCGACTACCTGTTCGCCGACGGCCTCAACCTTGCCCTCTATGTCGGCGGCCAGGAGGCGGAGACTTGCTGCGCCCTCATCGGCGGCGACTATCTGGAGAACCGCTATTTCGGCGAGGGCATCGGGCTGATCACCCGCCAGGAGGATGCGGCGCTGTCCCGGGCGCTGGACGACGCGCTCCAGCGGGTCTGGGACGACGGGAAATACACCGAGCTGTACCTGCGGTTCTTCCCGGTGAGCCCGTTCTAAGGGGCTTTCTTCCCGCCAGCGAATCGGGGATCCTGCACGGCGCCGGGTCTCCCCGACAGGATCGAGGCATGACGGACCTTCTCGACAAGGCGGTGGCCAGGGCGCGGGACCTCGCTCCCGACCTTCAGGATGAGATCGCCCGTCTGATGCTGGCCTTCGTCAATGAGGACGCGCCCCTCTACCAGTTCACCCCGGAAGAGGAGGCGGAACTCGACGAATCCGTGGCCGCAGCCGCGCGGGGTGATTTCGCGAGCGATGCCGAGGTGCGCGCCATCTGGGCCCAATATGGCCCGTGAGGCTGCGCTAAACCCAATCAGCCTGCCCCGAACGCCCCCGGGACACCGGATTGCGCCCACGGGCGTTCCGCTGGGGCTCGAACCGCTCTAGGGTGCGCGCTCCCAGCGTTCCGTCACCCACGAAATCATGCCCGCCGCACCTGCCCTGACCCTTGACCCCGACCTGATCGAGGCGGCCGCCACGGCCGCCGCCTGGCCCTTCGAGGAGGCGCGCAAGCTCGTCGCGCGGCTGGAGAAATCCGGCAAGACCGAAGTGCTGTTCGAGACCGGCTACGGGCCGTCGGGGCTGCCGCATATCGGCACCTTCGGGGAGGTCGCCCGCACCTCCATGGTCCGCCACGCCTTTCGGGTGCTGACCCGGGACGCCGTGCCGACCCGGCTGCTCGCCTTCTCGGACGACATGGACGGGCTGCGCAAGGTCCCGGACAACGTGCCGAACCGCGAGATGCTGGCCGCCCATCTCGGCAAGCCGCTCTCGCGCATCCCGGATCCGTTCTCGAACGAATACCCCTCCTTCGGCGCGGCCAACAACGCCCGGCTGCGCGCCTTCCTGGACAGCTTCGGCTTTGACTACGAGTTCGCCTCCGCCACCGACTACTACACGTCGGGCCGGTTCGACGCGGCGCTGCTGCGCGTGCTGGAGCGCTACGACGCCGTGATGGAGATCATGCTGCCGTCGCTGCGCGCCGAGCGCTCGGCCTCCTACTCGCCGTTCCTGCCGCTCCACCCGGTCACCGGCCACGTCATGCAGGTGCCGATCGACGAGGTGCGGGTCGAGACCGGCACCCTGATCTGGCGCGACCCCGCCACGGGCGAGCGCTACGAGACCCCGGTGACCGGCGGCCATGCCAAGCTGCAATGGAAGCCCGACTGGGCGATGCGCTGGGTCGCGCTGGGCGTCGATTACGAGATGGCCGGCAAGGACCTGATCGATTCGGTCAAGCTGTCGGGCAAGATCGCCCGGGCGCTCGGCGGCGAGCCGCCGGAGGGCTTCAACTACGAGCTGTTCCTCGACGAGAAGGGCCAAAAGATCTCGAAGTCGAAGGGCAACGGCCTGACCATCGACGAGTGGCTGAAGTACGGCACGCGGGAATCCCTGGGCCTATTCATGTACAACAAGCCCCGCGAGGCCAAGCGCCTGTTCTTCGACGTGATCCCGCGGCACGTGGACGAGTATATCGGCTTCCTCGACCGCTATGCCGGCCAGGACGCGAAGCTGCGCCTCGGCAACCCGGTCTGGCACCTGCATGCCGGCAACCCGCCGGAGCCCGAGCGGGTCGAGGGCGCGAGCCTGACCTTCGCGATGCTGCTCAACCTCGCCGCGGTGGCCAACACCGAGGACCCGGCGGTGCTGTGGGGCTTCATCCGCCGCTACGCGCCGCAGACCGGGCCGGAGACCCATCCGGGCCTCGACCGGCTGGTGGTCCACGCCCTGAAGTATTTTTCCGACTTCGTGCGCCCGGCCAAGACCTACCGGGAGCCCTCGTCCGAGGAGCGGGCGGCCCTCGGGGACCTGTCGGAGACGCTGGCCGCGCATGCCGGCTCCACCGACCCGGAGGCCCTGCAGGCGGCGGTCTACGAGGTCGGGCGGCGGCATTTCCCCGATACGTCCGGCAAGGCCAAGAGCCCGGACGGACGGCCCGGCGTGTCGCAGGCCTGGTTCACGAGCCTGTACAACGTGCTGTTCGGCGAGGCGCGGGGGCCGCGCTTCGGCTCCTTCGTCGCCCTCTACGGGGTGGCGGAGACCCGGGCGCTGATCGAAGCCGCTCTGTCGGGCGCCCTGGTGGCCGAGCATGCCGCCTTCACGGCCGGCGCGGCCAAGGTCGCGTGAGGTCGCGATGATCGTCGAGACCGAAGCGCAGCTGGAGGCGCTCTACGCCGCGTCCCTGGCCCCAGCCTCCGTGGTCAAGGTCACGGCGGTGATCACGCCGGATTACGCGGCGCTGATCGCCGCATCGCCCTTCGCGGTGCTGGCCACATCCGGCCCCGAGGGGCTCGATTGCAGCCCGCGGGGCGACCGGCCGGGCTTCGTCCGGGTCGCCGACCCGCGCAGGCTGATCCTGCCCGACCGGCGCGGCAACAACCGGATCGATTCCCTCCGCAACGTCGTGCGCGACCCGCGGGTGGCGCTGCTGTTCCTGATCCCGGGCTCGGGCACGACCTTCCGGGTGAACGGGACGGCGGTGATCTCGGCCGATCCGGACCTCCTGGACTCGTTCCGGGTGGACGGCCACGCGCCGCGCACGGCCCTCGTGATCACGGTCGAGGCCGCGTATTTCCAATGCGCCCGGGCGATCATCCGGTCCCGGCTGTGGGAGCCCGAGGCCCGGGTCGATCTGGCGGAGCTGCCGAGCCCCGGGGCGATCCTGGCCGCCCTCACCGCGGGGGAGGTCGGCGGCCAGACCTACGACGCGGAATGGCCAGCCCGGGCCGCCAAGACGATGTGGTGAGAGCCGGCGGCCGATCCGGTCGCCAAAAACTACGCCAGACCGAGAAACAGCGCGAGGGAGCGCGTCACCGCCAGCAGGGTCGCGTCATCAAGGCGGCCGATCGGCGGCCCGACCTTCTCCCGCCGCACCGACATGCCCTTGTCGATCTGGATCTGAGACGGCTTGTTCAGGCCGTTCCCCAGCGTGGGCTGCACGGTCAACTGGATCAGCGGTGCGTCCACCAGCGTCGCCGACAGCAGGAGGACCGTCACAGTGCCGGTCTCAGCGAATGCGTCGGACTGGATCACGAGGGCCGGACGCGGTCTCCCGAAATCGCCCGCCATGGCGACGGTAACGAGATCGCCGCGCCTCACGTCTCGTCCGGGTCGTCGAGATCCGCGAGGGCGGTGTCGAGGATGGCGTTCAGCTCAGGGTCGGAGGCATCGGCTGCCGCCACCAGCAGCGATTGCCGCCGGCACTCCTCGGCAAAACCCGGCCGGCTCGTGTCCGGCACCCAGATCTGCACAGGCCGGAGCCCCGCCGCGCGCAAGGCGTCCCGACGCTTCCGAACGCGCTCGGCGATGGACGTAACCATCGATGCCCCCATCCGTTACATGTAACAGATTGGGAGACAGAACGGGAAACGTCAAGGCGAAGCGGGCAGCCCGGACACGTCGCCATCACGGGACCCGGCCGGGCGTGGTTTCACCCCACCAGGGCGAGGCCGGGCTGGGAAAAATCCTGCGTCTCGGTCTCGGGGATGACGTCGACCTCGACCTTGAGGCGCTGCTTGCCCGACCCGCTGACGATGCCGTCCACCGGCGCCACGTCGCCGTAATCGCGGCCCCGGGCCACCACGATGTGGTCGTCCCGCACCGGCACGCCGTTGGTCGGGTCGAGGCCGAGCCAGCCCTCGCCGCACCAGACCGCCACCCAGGCGTGGCTCGCATCCGCCCCGCGCAGGCGCGGCCGGCCGGGGGGCGGCACGGTCCTCAGGTAGCCGCTGACATAGGCCGCCGGCAGGCCCATGCCGCGCAGGCCGGCGATCATCACATGGGCGAAGTCCTGGCAGACCCCGGCCCGCAGCGCGAAGGATTCGGCGAGCGGCGTGCGCACGTTCGTGGCCTTGGCATCGAACCGGAAATCGGCGCCGATGCGCAGCATCAGGTCGTGGGCCGCCCCGTAGGCGCTGCGGCCGGGCGAAAAGCTCGCCCGGGCATACTCGGTTACGTCGGGGACGAGGGGCACCCGGCCGCTCGGGAACAGGAAATGGACCGGCGCCCGGCCGCCGAGATCGCGCGAGGCCACCACGGCGTCGCGGACCCGCTCCCAGGACTGGCCGGCTTCCGCCTCCGGCGGGGTGCGGCGCTCAACCCGCACGGTCGACAGCGCCTCGACGCTGAAGGTGGTGTGGGGGGTATCCAGGGTGATCGCCACGGCCTCGATCCCGAAATAGTCGCGCCGCATCACCGCGGTCGTGGGGCTCGGGTCGATGGTCACGGCGCTCGCCAGGACGCTCTGGCCCTCGCCGTCCTGCGGCTTGAGCCGCAGCGAGCAGCGGGCGAAGCGCACCGGCTTGCCGTAGCGGTAGGTGGTGCGGTGGCGCAGCGTGTAGATCATCCCGGCGGCCGCGCGATTCTGCCTCTGTCGCACACATCATAGGCCGAAAGGGTCACCGGTTTTGCGGCGATCCTGACGCAGGAACAGGAATCCAGGCCGGATTGCGCGGCGCCCATCATCACGCCAGGCCCGTCAGCTTTTCCGGGCGCAGGGCGTTCGGCCCGGCCGGGAAGTAGCGGACCGCGATGCCGTCGGCGAGGCGTTCGAGGTCGGTCTCCAGGGCGGTGAGGCGCACGGCGTCGAAATCGGCGGCCTCGCCGCTGCGCAGCTCCGCCAGGATCCGGGAGGCGATGCGGCGGTGCGGCTCCGGGATGCCGTCGGCCGACAGCGCCGGCAGGTCGTCGAGGTGCCGGGCGATCGCCTCTGCCTGGAAGGCGATCGAGCGCGGGTTGTAGGGATCGAGCAGGACCATGTCGCGCACGGGGTCGAGGGCCGCGCCCTGCATGTAGCGCCGGCCGTAGCTGATCTGCGAATCGCACAGCGACAGCATCACCCCGAGGCAGCCCGGGGTCGCCTCGTCGTTGGCGAAGGAGAGCGCGAAGGTGCAGATGTTGATCGCCCGCTCGACGCGCCGGCCGAGCTCGACGAAGTGCCAGCCCTCCGCCCGGCTCATGTTCTCGTGGGTGAGGCCGGACAGGGCGGCCAGCTGGCTCAGCGCCCGCTCGGCGCGGCCGGCGAGCTGCGATTCGGTGAAGGTCCGCTCGGTGTCGAGGGACACGCTCTCGATCAGGTCGGCGAGCACCCGCCAGGTCTCGCCGGAGAGGCGGGCGCGCAGCGCGGCGGCGTTGCGCCGGGCCGAGACTATGTGGGCGCGGGCCGAGCCCGAGCGCTCGCGCCCGGTGAGCGCTTCCTGGGCGAGCCGGGCGGTGGGCAGGTCGGTGGCGCCGATGGCGCCCCATTCGTAGAGGATCGCCCGCAGGGCCAGGGCGGCCGGGGTGTCGAGGGCTCCCGAGATGTCGGTCCCGACCGCGTCGCCGACGCTGCGCAGATGAGCCAGGACCAGGCGGATCACCGCCTCGGTGCGCTCGAGATAGCGGCCGAGCCAGAACAGGCCGTCGGCCGCCCGGGAGGGCAGGTGGCCGCCGACCCGGCGCACCCGCGGGGCCGCGTGGGAGCCGATCAGCGGTGCCTCGACCGGGTTCTCGGACAGCACCCACAGATCGGCCGAGCGGATGCCGAGCCGCATCTCGATCGGGTCGACATCCTCGCGCTCCGAGACCCGGCAGAAGCCGCCCGGCATCACCTGCCAGCCGGACGGGGTGCGGGCGGCGAAGACGCGCACCACGAAGGGGCGGGGCACCAGGACGAGGCCGCCATCCTCGCCGCGCTCCCAGCCGGGCATGGTCGAGAGCGGCGCGGCCTCCTGGGCGACGTAGTCGAACGGCCGGTCGCGCAGAGCGGCGACGACCCGCGCCCGCTCCGCCGCCAGGGCCTGGGGGGCCAGCATCGCGTCGCGCCCCGCCCCGCGCTGGGGCGTGGCGGCCGGGCGCAGGATCAGGCTGTCGAGGTTCGCCTGCGCATGGGCCAGGCCTTCGAGATCGCCGCACCACCAGGCCCGCGGATGCCCAAGCCGCAGAGGCTCGCCCAGCAGCCGGCGGGCGATGCCGTCGAGATAGGGCGCGAGCGCCGCGGACTCGACCAGCCCCGAGCCCGGCATGTTGGCCATCACCAGGGAGCCGTTGCGCAGGGCCTCGATCACGCCGGGCACGCCCAGCCGCGAGGCCGGGTTGAGCTCGAGGGGGTCGAGATAGTCGGCGTCGATCCGGCGCCACAGGGCGTCGGCCCGCTTGAGCCCCGAGACGGTGCGCACGTGCAGGGCACCATCCCGCATGACCAGGTCGTCGCCCTCGACCAGCATCAGGCCGAGATAGCGGGCGAGCGCCGCCTGTTCGACATAGGTGCTGCTGTAGGGGCCGGAGGTCAGCAGGCAGATGCGCGGGTCGGAGCGCTCGGCCCCGAGGGCCAGGCCTTCGCGGAACGCCTGGAAGAAGGCCGGCAGGCGCTCGACATGGAGGTCCTGGAAGAAGTCCGGGAAGGTCCGAGCCAGGACCATGCGGTTCTCCAGCGCCCAGCCGAGGCCCGAGGGCGCCTGCGTCCGGTCGGCCAGGACCTGCCAGCGCCCGTCCGGCCCCCGGCCGAGATCGGCGGCGTATAGCTTCAGGTAGTGGCCGCCGGGGGGCGCGACCCCGTGCAGGGGGTGGAGGAATTCGGGCGTCCCGGCCATGATCGCGGCGGGCAGCAGTCCATCCGCGACCAGCCGGCCCTCGCCGTAGGCATCGGCGAGGATCGCCTCCATCAGCTCGGCGCGCTGGATGATGCCCGCGCTGAGATCGCGCCACTCGGCGCCCTCGACCACCAGGGGCAGGCAGCCCAGCGGCCACGGATGCTCGCGCTGGTCGCCCGAGATGCGGAAGGAGATGCCGGCATCGCGGATATGCCGCTCCGCCGAGACGAAGCGGGCTAGGATCTCCGGTTCGGTGAGCGCGCCGAGATGGTCGAGGAGGCGCGGCCACGCCCCCCGCGGGGCGCCGTCGGGTCCCAGGAACTCGTCCGGCCGGCCGGAGGCGGCGCGATAGCCCGCGGTCCAGCGCGCGACGCGCTCCCGCGGGCTCTCGACCGCCTCGGCCCGGGCGGCGCCGGATGCGAGCGCCGCCTCCATTACCAGGCCCCGGTCATGTCGGAGCCGGCGTGCGCAGGTCGAGGGTCAGCGGGAACTCGGCGCTCGTCTCCGCGCGGGGCATCTCGATCCGGCCCGGCGTGTGGCCCAGGGGCTCGAAGCGGGCGAGGCGGCGCCCCTCCGCCTCGTAGGCGTTGACCGGGTGGGTCTCGTAGTTCCGGCCGCCCGGATGGGCGACGTGGTAGCGGCAGCCGCCGAGCGAGCGCCCGTTCCAGACATCGAGGATGTCGAAGGTCAGCGGCGAGTGGGCGGGAATCGTCGGGTGCAGCGACGAGGCCGGCTGCCACGCCTTGAAGCGCAGGCCGGCCACGGGCCCGGCGGCGCGGCCGGTGCCGGTCATGGGCAGCCGGCGGCCGTTGCAGGCGATGACGTGCCGCTCGGGCACGAAGCCCTCGACCTTGACCTGAAGCCGCTCGACCGAGCTGTCGACGAAGCGCACGGTGCCCCCGCTCGTCCCTTCCTCGCCCATCACGTGCCAGGGCTCCAGCGCCTGGCGCAGTTCCATCCGGACCCCGCCCTGCTCGACCACGCCGAAGACCGGGAAGCGGAACTGGGCCTGCGCCTCGAAGGCGACCGGGTCGAAGGCGTAGCCTGCCGCCCCGAGATCCTCCAGCACCCCGAGGAAGTCGGCCCAGAGGAAATGCGGCAGCATGAAGCGATCGTGGAGCGTCGTGCCCCAGCGGACACAACCGCCGGTCTGCGGCTCGCGCCACAGCCACGCCACCAGGGCCCGCAGCAGCAATTGCTGCGCGAGGCTCATGCGGGCATCCGGCGGCATCTCGAAGGCGCGGAATTCCAGGAGGCCGAGCCGCCCGGTCGGCCCGTCCGGCGAATACAGCTTGTCGATGCAGATCTCGGCCCGGTGGGTGTTGCCGGTGACGTCCACCAGGATGTTGCGGAACACCCGGTCGACCAGCCAGCGCGGGATGTTGGGGGCGTCGGCGGCCGGGATCTGGGCGAGCGCGATCTCCAGCTCGTAGAGCCCGTCATGGCGGGCCTCGTCCATGCGCGGGGCCTGGCTGGTCGGGCCGATATAGAGGCCGGAGAACAGGTACGAGAGCGCCGGGTGGCGCTGCCAGTAGAGCACCAGGCTCTTGAGCAGGTCGGGCCGGCGCAGGAACGGCGAATCGTCCGGCGTGACGCCGCCCATGACCACGTGGTTGCCGCCGCCGGTGCCGGTATGGCGCCCGTCGACCATGAACTTTTCCGCGCCGAGCCGGGTCTGCCGGGCCTCGCCGTAGAGGTCGGTGGTGATCGCCACCGCCTCGCGCCAGGAGGCGGCCGGGTGGACGTTGACCTCGATCACGCCGGGATCGGGAGTGACCTTGATCAGGCCGATGCGCGCATCGTAGGGCGGCTCGTAGCCCTCGATATGGATCGGCAGCTTCAGCTCGGCGGCCGCCGCCTCGAGATGGGCGGCGAGTTCGAGATACTCGTCGGCGCGCTGGGTCGGGGGCATGAACACCCGCACGATCCCGTCCCGGGGCTCGATGGCGAGCGCGGTGCGCACCGCGACGCCGGTGATGCCGGCGCCGTTGACGACGGTCTTGGCCATCGGGTCGTCGGGAAGAGGCCCGCGGGATTCCAGCGGGTCCTGCGGCTGGTAATAGGGATAGTGCTCCGGCGGCACGTAGGGCAGGGACGACAGGGGCAGCCGGAAGCCGAGGGGCGAATCGCCCGGCACCAGGAAGGCCTGGCCCCGGCGGAACGCCCACTTCTCCGAGATCCAGACCCGGTCGGCATCGCCGTCCTTGCCGGTGGGCAGGCTCGCCAGCGGCAGGACGTAGCCCGCCGGCTCGCCGAGACCGCGGGCGTAGACGCGCCGGATCCGGGCGTCGAACTCCACCGAGCCGGACTTGGCGGCGGCCGGCGTGACGTTGACCGGCAGGTCCGCGGCCTTCTTCTCCCAGAGCTCGCCGTCCTCGAAGGCCGGGAAGACGTAGTCGGACAGGCCGAGCCGGCGGGCCAGCGCGTCGGCCAGCGCCTGAGCCTGGGCGATGGTGGCGGTACCGCCGGCCCCTTCACCCACCTCCGGGGCGATGAGGCCGGAATCCTTCCAGATCGGCTTGCCGTCCTTGCGCCAGTACAGGGCGAAGGCCCAGCGCGGTAGGCTCTCGCCCGGGTACCACTTGCCCTGGCCGTAATGCAGCAGGCCGCCCGGGCCGAACCGGTCGCGCAGGCGCCGGATCAGCGTGTCGGCGAGCCGCCGCTTGGTCGGGCCGACCGCGGCGATGTTCCATTCCGGCGCCTCGAAATCGTCCACCGACACGAAGGTCGGCTCGCCGCCCATGGTCAGCCGGACGTCCTGGGCCACGAGGTCGGCATCGACCCGCTCGCCCAGCGCATCCATGGCCGACCAGACCTCCTCGGAATACGGCTTGGTGATCCGCGGCGTCTCGGCGACCCGGGTGATCCGCATCTCGAAGCCGAACTCGGGCTGGCGCGGCTCGGCGGCCCCCGAGATCGGCGCGGCCGAACGGTAATGCGGGGTCGCGGCGAGCGGGATGTGGCCCTCGCCGGTGAGCAGCCCGGAGGTCGCGTCCATGCCGATCCAGCCGGCGCCCGGCAGGTAGACCTCGGCCCAGGCGTGCAGGTCGGTGAAGTCCGCCGACGCGCCGGCCGGGCCGTCGACCGCGGTGGTGTCGGGCACCAACTGGATCAGGTAGCCGGAGACGAAGCGGGCGGCGAGGCCGATCCGGCGCAGCACCTGCACGAGCAGCCAGGCCGAATCCCGGCAGGAGCCGCTCTTGAGCCGCAGCGTCTCGGCCGGCGTCTGAACCCCCGGCTCCATGCGCACGCCGTAGGCGATCTCGCGTGCGATCATGCCGTTGAGCGCCACCAGGAACAGGACCGTGCTCGGCTCCTCGGGCAGCCGGGCGAGCAGCGCCTCGATCTCCGGCCCGTCCGCGTCCACGGGCACCAGATAGGGGGCCAGTTCCTCCGACAGGTCGGGCTCGTACGCGAAGGTCCGGACCTGGGCGTAATCCTCCACGAAGAAGTCGAACGGGTTGATCACCGCCATCTCGGCGGTGAGGTCGACCTCGATCTTCAGCTCGTCGGTCTTCTCCGGGAAGACCAGGCGGGCGAGCCAGTTGCCGCTCGGATCCTGCTGCCAGTTCAGGAAGTGGTTGGCGGGCGTCACCGTCAGCGCGTAGGCCGGCACCTTTGTGCGCGCGTGCGGGGCCGGGCGCAGGCGCACCACCTGGGGACCGAGGCTGATCGGCCGGTCGTAGCGGTAATGCGTGACATGGTGCAGGGCGGCTTTGATCGACACGATGGCTCCGTCTGAAGATCGAATGCGGTCTCGTAGCCGATGCTGGGCGCTGCAACGGGTCGATCGTCCCGGGTCCCAGCATGGTTATGTGCCAAGGATGGGGTCACAAGCAATTTCCGTGCGGCACCCGCTGCCTCCGTGGTTCGCCGCCGACCTTGGCCGGAACTTTGCCGGTCGCGCTTATTTGATCGAGAGGTGGGTCGGTTGCCGACCCGGGACCGCGCGATGAAGCTCTTCCAGTGCCAAGCCTGCGACCAGCCGGTCACCTTCGAGGCGACCGCCTGCGAGAGCTGCGCGCGCCGGTTGGGCTATGTCTGCGCGGCGCATGAGGTCTCGGCCCTGGAGCCCGTGGGCCTGTCGACCCATCCGGCGATGGGCGGGGCCCAGACGTTCCACGCCTACGCGGATTCCGGCCGGCGCTACCGCTATTGCAACAACGCCCTCTCGGGGGCCTGCAACTGGCTGGTGGCGGAGGACAGTCCCGACATCTTCTGTACCGCCTGCCGGCACAACCGGGTGGTGCCGGACCTGTCGCAAGCCTGGAACCTCACCCGCTGGCGCCAGATCGAGGCGGCCAAGCGCCGGCTGTTCTACTCGCTGCTGCGCCTCGAACTGCCCCTGGCGACCCGGGCTCAGTACACCGACGGGCTGGCCTTCGATTTCCTGGTCGATCCGTCGGAGAGCTTTTCGTACGGGACGCCGGTGCTCACGGGCCACATCAACGGCCTGATCACCATGAACATCGCCGAGGCCGACGATGTCGAGCGCGAGCGGCGCCGGATCCTGTTCGGCGAGCATTACCGGACCCTGCTCGGCCATTTCCGGCACGAGATCGGGCATTACTTCTGGTACCTGCTGGTGATGAACGGGCCGACCATGGGCGCGTTCCGGTCGCTGTTCGGCGACGAGAGCCTGAACTACGTCCGGGCCCTGCAGGATCACTACGCCCACGGCGCCCCGGCCGACTGGGAGGATTCCTACGTCTCGGCCTACGCCACCGCCCATCCGTGGGAGGATTTCGCCGAGACCTTCGCGCACTACCTGCACATCGTCGATACGGTGGAGACCGCCTCGACCTTCGAGCTGCACGTGCGCCCGCGCCTGCGCAACGCGATGTCGGCGCCCACGGTGATCGACTTCGACCCCTACGACACCCAGGATCTCGACCGGCTGATCGAGGCGTGGCTGCCGCTCACCTATGCGATCAACTCCCTGTCCCACAGCATGGGCCAGCCGGCGCTCTACCCGTTCAAGCTGACCCCGACGGTGATCGCCAAGCTCGCCTTCGTGCACGAGCGAATCTACGCCTCCCGCTCCGGCACCCTGCCGGATCCCGGCGAGGCGGGGGCGGAGATGCTGCGCGCGGTGATTTTGGGGCTGCGCCAGAAGGTGGCGGCGCCGACCGTGTGACGCGCTCGACGGACGGTCGGTCGAAATGTCAGCGCCGGACTCGCTTCGCGGGCGGCGGGGGTACTTGACCGTCCGGCCGACCGTGAACTTCTGGCGTCCCCGCAAGCACGTCCCTCGCCGCTGGGGCCAACCAGGGGAGATCGGCCGCCATGAAGGCAGCCGCTGCCTGCTCGATGTCAGGCAGGCGACGATGCGCCTGCCTGAGAGGACGGCCGTGGGTCACTTCGCGGCTGGTCACCGGCGGTTCCGTCACAGGCGCGGCTTTCGGCACTGAGATCACCTCCGGACCATATGATGAGAGCCTGCCAGATCGGGCGCAAGCGCAAAGCCTTGCCTTTTGTACAAGGGGATAAGGTCCGGGTCGACGTGATGAAGCCGAAGCTCCGGCACAACGATCAGCTGCCGGTAGGCTTCCGCCATAGTCAGGACGATCTCAATCACCCGCCCTTTGAGCGGATGCGTCGGATCCGGATTGCCTTCAAGGAAATCCAAGGCAACGAACCTGTCTTGGTTCACCGCACCGATCGCCAACCCACACAACGTCTCGTCGTACCAGATCGCAGCATTGAAGCACTTCGGATGGTTGTTCTGGAAACCGGCCGACAGCGCGGCCCAGTCCCAATCCACCGGTCGGCCCGGGTGTGCGAGCCAGGTTTCCGTGAACGCTGATCGCGCTACGCTCGCGATGATTTCACAGCGTATGTCGGGGCCGAGGCCCGACTTGGCCACGGCCAGCACGCCGGCAAGCGTCAGGCGTTTCGCGTGGGCGGATCTGGCCACAGGGCGTCGCATCAGGTGCCCTCAGTCACCCCTCATCGATCCTGCTAAGCGCGATCGGCTCATCCCACCCTGCCCCGATCGCCCGCGGCACGTGCGACTTCGGAGGCCGAGCCCGCATGGCGCATCCGATGATTCTCCGTCCCCCGGACGCAATGCGCCCGGTCGCCGATCACGTCTCCTGCCGGCTGTCCACGAAGGCGCGGAACGCCGCCAGGGTCTCGGCGCTGACATGGTGCTCGATCCCCTCGGCATCCCGCCGGGCGGTCTCGGGGCTGACGCCCAGGGTGCACAGGAAGCGCTCGACGATGCGGTGGCGCTCGCGCGCCTGGGTGGCGAGCCGGCGGCCGGCCTCGGTCAGGAACACGCCGCGATAGGGCCGCTGCTGGACGAAGCCGTCCTCGCACAGGCGCTTGAGCATCTTGGCGACGGTGGGCTGGGCCACGCCGAGGCGCGCGGCGATGTCGACCTGGCGGGCCTCGCCGCCGTCGCCGATCAGGTCGTCGATAAGCTCGACATAGTCCTCGACGAGCTCAGAGCGCCGTGCCTCGCGGGCCTGACGGAAGCTCTCCACATGCCGCTCGGGATCGACCAGCACGGTCTCGGGGGCGCTCGGCTCGGACGGTTCCTGCATCGGCTCTCTCTTTCGCCGCCCCCCGGCGCCGCCCGGACCTGTCTAGCAAGATCCGCCCCGGCATGGGGAGTCCCGCGACGCACGTGCGCCCCCCCTGAAATGCCCTCTTGAAACCCGTGGCCGTTGCTCTGAATATAGCCCAAGCTATATCTTTGAGAAAAGGGTGAGGCATGGCAACGCCGGATGCGGCGACGATCCCCGGGGAGCGGATGCCCGACGGATCGACCCCCAAAGGGTCTGCGCCAGGGCGGATGAGCCGGCGCACCGAACAGGCGATCCGCGACACCCTCGACGGCCGGCCGGGAGGCCGATTCCGGTTCCTGCTGTTTGCCGGGCCTGCCGTGACGGCGTCGATCGCCTACATGGACCCCGGCAATTTCGCCACCAACATCCAGGCCGGTGCCCGCTACGGCTACGGCCTGCTCTGGGTGGTGCTGCTCGCCAATCTCACGGCGATGCTGTTCCAGGCGCTCTCGGCCAAGCTCGGGATCGTCACCGGCAAGAACCTCGCCGAGCATTTTCGCGATACCGTTCCCCGGAGCGGTCGGTTCGCGGCCTGGGGCATCAGCGAGGTCGCCGCCATGGCCACCGACCTCGCGGAGTTTTTGGGCGGCGCGATCGGGCTGTCGCTGCTCACCGGCATGCCGCTGATGGCCGGCATGGCGATCACCGCGATCGTCACCTACGCGATCCTGCTGCTGGAGAACGAAGGCTTCCGGCCGCTGGAGATCGCGATCGGCGTCATGGTCGGCACGATCGGCCTCTGCTACGCGGTCGAGCCGGCCATCGCGCCGGTGGCCTGGGCGGAGGCCGCCAAAGGCCTCGTCACCCCGAAAATCCCGGACGCGCAGGCGCTGACCATCGCGGTCGGGATCATCGGCGCCACCGTGATGCCGCACGCGCTGTTCCTGCATTCGGGACTGACCCAGGGGCGGGGCAGCCCCCGGACCGATTCCGACCGGCGCCTGCTGGTGCGCTACTCGAACCGCGAGGTGGTGGTCGCGCTGCTGCTGGCCGGCCTCGTCAATATCGCGATGGTGATCATGGCGGCGGCGGCCTTCCATGCCGGCCACAGCGCGGTCGCCGAGATCGACCAGGCCTACCGCACCCTGACCCCGCTGCTCGGTCCGGCGGCCGGGGCCGCGTTCCTGGTGTCGCTGCTCGCCTCCGGGATCTCCTCCTCGGTGGTGGGGACGCTCGCCGGCCAGATGGTGATGCAGGGCTTCACCGGCTGGCATATCCCGCTCCTCGTCCGCCGGCTGGTGACCATGCTGCCGGCCTTCGTCGTGGTCGCGATCGGCGTCGATCCGACCCGGGCGCTGGTCCTGTCCCAAGTGGTGCTGTCGCTCGCCCTGCCGGTGCCGATGGTGGGCCTGGTGGTGTTCACCCGCCGCCGCAGCGTGATGGGGGCCTTCGCCAACGGCCCGCTGACCCAGGCGCTGGCGATCGCCGGGGCGGCCGTGGTGCTCGGCCTCAACATGGTGCTTCTGGCCGCCGCCTTCGGGCTGCCGGTCCCGGGACTGGAGTAGAGCCGCCCCCCCTCCTTACCCGTCCCGTCAGAGGGAGCTGCCCTCACGCCAGGGGTTGAGCAGCGTCGCGCCAGTCGCGGCGAAATCGGCGCTGTTGCGGGTAACGATCGTCAGGTCGTGAGCGAGCCGGTCGCCGCGATCCAAGCGTCGCGCCCGCTCTTGGGATCAGGAACGTGAAGATGGGCGCAGCGCACCGCGATGGCGGCGTCGATCGGCAGGATGCGTCCGGCGAAGGCTGGCAAGACGCGATTATGCAACCAGAGCCGCAAAGCGGAGGCTTGTCAGGGATCGCGGCACTCAAGTTGAGCGATACCGAATCGAGTTCCATGACCGTGATGACGGACACATGCAGGCTGCTGGGATCGACCTCCGTAGCCCATCTCTCGACCTGAGGATTGATCCTGCCGCTGCTCCGCTTGCGAAGCTCGGACAGGACGTTGGTGTCGAGGAGGTACATCAGTCGAAGGTGGCCGGACGCGGGAACGTAGCCGGCCGGGTGAAGTCGATGTCGATATCGCCGACACCCTCCATGTCGAGGGCATCCAGAATGTTGCCGGGGGAAGCCTTCAGGCGTTCGTATGCGTCGTAGGGAAGGACGGCCATGATCGGCCGGCCGCGCTCGGTGATGATCACGGGGCCATCCGCCGCGTCGCGCTTGATGCGATCGGGTTCGCGATTGAATTCGCGGCTGGTGAACGTCGGCACGGTCATGCTGAACCTCGCATGTCGCTACATACAGACATTGGAGGCCCGGCGACCGATTCCAATCGTCCGCCGGCTCCCTCGAAGCTCTTCCAGGCCGTTCGGCGACGCCCCGTCCGCCCCCACTCAGCTCGCCCGGACCACCACCTCCACGAGGTTGGCGCCGCCGGACCGGATCCCGGCCTCGATCGCCGGGGCGATGTCGGCGGCCCGGGTCACCCGCCGGGACGGCACCCCCATGGAGGTGGCGAGCGCCAGGTAGTCGACGCGCGGGTCGGTGAGATCCATGGCGATGAAGCGGTTGGCCCGCACCGAGGCGTAGTGCGACTGGCCCTTCATGAAGTTCTTGAGGATGTTGTACTCGGCGTTGTTGATTACCACGAAGGTGACCGGCAGCTTCTCGTGCGCGGCGGTCCAGAGCGCCTGAGGCGAGTACATCGCCGCCCCGTCGCCAACGACGCAGACCACGGGCGCCCGGTCGATGCCGAGCGAGAAACCGACCGCGGCCGGCATGCCCCAGCCGAGCACGCCGCCGCGCATCGCCGCGTATTGGTGGGTGGAGGCGCTGTCGAGGAAGGTCCGCAGATGTGTCAGCGTCGCGGGCGCCTCATCAATGATCGTGGTCTGCGCCCCCACGGCCCGGGCCACCTCGCGGGCGGCGACGAGCGGCGCGATCACCGGATCGTCGAAGGCGGCATCGGCCGCGGCGGCGAGCTTGGCCCGACGCTCGATCCGCGCCGTCTCCGCCTGCGCCCGCAGCTCCGCGTAGGCGGCGGCGCGGTCGGCTACGCGCGGGGCGAGCAATGGCAGCAGCGCGTCCAGGGAGGCGCGGATGTCGCCCACCGTCGACAGGCTGGTGGCGTAGGTGCGCCCGAGGTCGCGGACATCCGCCGAGAGCTGGAACACCTGCGTCCCCGGCGGCACCGCCGAGACCTCCGAGTAGAGCACGGTGATCAGCGACTTGCCGCCCAGCGCGAAGACCGCGTCGTAGCGCCCGAGGATGTCGGCGATCGCGTCGGCCCGGGTTGGCAGGTTGCCGGCCCAGAGCGGGTGGGCGGTGGGGAAGGGGATGTGGGCCGGCCAGGACGAGCCGTAGACCGGCGCCGCCAGCAGGTCGGCGAGCGCCACCGCCTGGGCGGAGGCGTCCGAGGCGTCGATCTCGTCGCCGGCGATCAGGGCCAGGCGGCCGGGCGCGATGGCGGCAAGCTTCTCGGCCAGCTTGTCGAGGGAGCCCGCCACCGCGCGCTGGTCGATGGTCGAGGTCTCGCCCGCCGGGGTCGCGGTCATCGCCTCCATCACGTCCATCGGCAGGGACAGGAAGACCGGGCCGGACGGGGCGGCCCCGCAATCGTGGAAGGCGCGGCGCAGGAGCACCGGGATCTGGTCCGGGCTGGTGACCTCGCGCGCCCATTTCACCACCGGGTCGGCGATGGCGACGAGGTCGCCCATCAGCAGCGGGTCGGAGAGGGCGTGGCGCAGGTCCTGCTGGCCGGCCGTGACCACGAGCGGCGTGCCGCTGACCTGGGAATTCCACAGCGCGCCCATGCCGTGGCCGAGGCCGCCGGCGGTGTGCAGGTTGAGGAAGGCCGGCCGGCGCGCGCCCTGCGCATAGCCGTCCGCCATCGCCACCGCGGTCGCCTCCTGCAGGGCGAGGATGTAGGCGATGTCCTGCGTTTCTGTGAGCGCGTCGATCAGCGGCAATTCGGTCGTGCCGGGATTGCCGAAGATGTAGCGCACCCCCTCCGAGCGCAGCACCTCCAGCAGCAGATCGGCGCCCCGGCGGCGGCCGGCAGCATCCACGGTCTCGATCGACATACCCAACCCTCCTCCGCCCCCCGGCGGAATCAGCGCGAGGCTAGCCCATGGGCGCGCCGCGACGAAGACCCGAGGTGCGGGTTCGGATTTCCAAAGGGCGAGCCCTTTGGCTTGTTGTCAGGGCGGAGCCCTGACGAAGCCGAACGCTAGAGTCCGATCGGCAGGAGGCCGGGCGCCAGAGCCGCGGCGGCCCGCGGCCCGTCCTTCGCCATGCGGATCGCCGTGCGGGCGAGCCGGTTGCGCAGGCGCCGGGCCCGCCAGAGCGCCCCCGTCTCCACGGCGAGGCCGCGGGCATAGACGCTGGCGCGCAGGCTGCGCGCGTCGCAGGCCTGCTTGACCGGGTCGGCATAGAAGGCCGCGATCTTCTCGCGGCCCATGCCGGGGGTGGCGAGCCAGGCCGGCACGTGGACCCGGGCGAGCCGGTCGGCATCGGTCAGCAGCTTGCCGATTCCGGTGCCGGGGATCGGGCAGGCGGTCTGGAAGGCGTCGCCGATCAGCACCAGCCCGTCGCGCTCCACCCCGTCGGCCCGGGCGAGGTCGATCGGCCGGACCTCGAGGGGCCCGGCCACGGACAGGTCCGGGCAATGCTGCGCCAGCCGAGGCATCATCGCCCGCAGGGTCGCCTCCGGGTCCCGGCGCAAGGCCGCGACCCAGGGCTCGCCGGGATCGCGGTAGCAGAACAGGTTGGCGCGCATCCCATCCCCGATCGGGAACAGGGTCAGGTAGGCGTCGCGCCCACCGAACCCCTCGGCGAAGTAAGTCATCGCGGGGAACGGGAAGGCGGTCCGCGCCGCCGCCATGTCGAAGCCGACCGCCAGGGAGTGGCGCGGGCTCAGCGCTCGCTTGGTGATGCCGGCCTTGGCGAGCAGCGCCTGGCCCAACCCGGTGGCGAGCACGACGAGCCGCGCCTCGATCAGGCGGCCGTCACTTAAGGTGAGCGCCTGGCGATCCGGCCCGAGATCCAGATCGGCGACCCGGCCGGGAATCAGCAGCCCATCGGGCAGGGCGGCCCGGGCCGCCCCGACCAGCACGGGATAATGCGCCCCCCATTCGCGGGCGGCCTCCCGGTAGGCGAGGCGGCCGTAGCGGACCACCGCGACCTCGTCGGTCCGCGTCGTGCAGGCGGCGAGCGCCTGGCCGAAGCCGAGCCCCTCGAACAGGGCCATCTGCTCAGCCCCGAACTTCTCCGCCCGGAAGTCGCGGCGCGCCTCACCGCGCTCGGCCTGGGCGTCGATCAGCGCGACCCGCGCCCCGGCGCGGGCCAGCGCGCCGGCCAGGCAGCTCCCGGCCAGGCCGGCCCCGACCACGGCCACGTCGCAGCTGTCCACCTCGCCACCCATCGCTGTCATCGCAAAGTCGTCCCGTCCCCGGTATCAGAATCTAATCAGACCAAACCATGCAGATCGCAGCGGCGACGCCACCTGTAAAGGACGTACGTAGTATTTTCAGAGCCAGGAAACATTCATTTACGCGGCGACATCGAAGCCCTTCGACAATCTCATCTTCTGATTGAATTGCCGCAACGTCTCCGAACCCCGATCCGGCCCGGATCTGGGTCGCGCTCACGCGCGCAGCTGCGCCACGAAGGCCCGCATGAACGGCGGCAGGCCACCGAGGTCGCGCAGGCACAGGGTCAGGTCGCGCCGCGCCCACGCATCCGAGAGCGGCACCACCGCGATGGCGAGGCCCTGGGCGGCCCGGGCGGGCGCGCTTTCGGGGAGCACCGCGAGCCCGACCCGGGCCTCGACCAGGCGGCAGACGGCATCGAAGCCGCGCAATTGCACCCGCAGGCGCATCGGCCGCCCCTCCCGCACCGCCTGGGCGACGAGGAACCGGCTGATGGCGCTGCGCCGGTCGAGGCCGACGAGGTCGTGTCCGAGCACCTCCACGAAGGCGATGTCGGCGCGCGCCGCCAGGAGGTGGTCCCGGGCCGCCACCAGCACGAACCGGTCCTCCCGGAACGGGAAGGTCTGGAGCGAGCCGGTATCGACCGTGCCGGACAGGATGCCGAGATCGGCCGCGCCTTCGGCCACCAGCCCGACGATCTCCTCGGAGGTGCGCTCTTCGATCTCGACCCCGATCCCGGGATGGCCGGCCAGGAAGGCCGAGAGCGCGTCGGGCAGGAACTCGGTGAGCGCGTTGGTGTTCGCCAGAACCCGGATCTGCCCGACCGCGCCGCCGGAGAACACCGACATCTCCTCGCGCAGGCGCTCCACGCCGGCCAGGATCTCCCGGGCATGGGCCAGGAGCGTGCGCCCGGCCGGGGTCGGGCTGACCCCCTGCCGCCCCCGGGTCAGCAGCGCGGCGCCGAGGGATTCCTCCATCAGCCGGATCCGCGTCGAGGCGGCCGCCAGGGCCAGGTTCGCCCGCGCCGCCCCGTGGGTGATCGAGCCGGCCTCGACCACGTGCCGGAACAGGCCGAGATCGGTGAGATCGAACCGCATCATCGCCGAAGGTCCCTCCCGGAAGCAGCACGGCCCGGCCCATCCGTCCCGTGACGGCGGCGCGGGACGGTATCGCCGCCCCGCTTGCGTGTCAGCGCCGCCGGAGGACTGTCCCGACCGGAGCCGCCCTGACGGATCGAGGGGGCGGGCGACCAGAACAGGCTCAAATCTGTCGCGACGAATTCCGTATGGATATAGCGCGATACCGCCTCCATTTGTATTTGAAACAAATCAATCTCTATACCCGCCATCGATCGAGGAACAATTCGGTCCAAAATCCAAGCAATTACGGTAAGATCTATCGTTCCGTTTCCAAATATCGTTCCACGCGATCTTGATATTATTTACTCTCCTTTAACGTGCAATACTCCAAACGAATCATACCGCCGATGAGACCTTCATATCGAACACGGCACCGTCACCCGCGATCGTCACCGGATCGGATCATGACCGCGTTCACCCCCCTGGATCCGGCTTCGGAAACCCGCGGCCCTCGACGCCGCCCGGCCGCCGTGATCGCGGCACCGATGCCCCGCCCTTCCCGCCCCGGGCCCGCACCCGCGGAGCAAGGCGAAACGCCATGATGGACGTGCTTCTGGTCGACGACAGCGCGACCATGCGTCGGCGGCTGCGCCAGATCCTGGAGGCCAAGCCCGACGTCAGCGTGACCGACTACGCCGACCCGGCCGCCGCCCTGGTCGAGGCGCAGATGCACGCCTTCGATCTGGTGCTGGTCGATTACCACATGCCCACGATGGACGGGATCGCGTTCATCCAGCGGATGCGCACCATCCCGCACTACGCCCAGGTGCCCATCGCGATGGTCACCAGCGACATCTCCGACGCGGTGCGGCTCGCGGCCCTGGAGGCGGGGGCGACCGATTTCCTCGACAAGTCCATGCGGGGCGTCGAGCAGACCGTGCGGCTGCGCAACCTGGTTCGCCTCGCCAAGGCGGTACGCCGGCTGGCCGAGCAGGCCGCCTGGCTCGACGGCGAGGTCGAGGCCGCCCTGCGGCACATGCGCGAGCGGGAGGAGGAGATCATCTTCCGCCTGTCGCTGGCCGTCGAATACCGGGACAACGACACCGGCGACCACACCTGGCGGGTGGCCCGCTACAGCCAGATCGTGGCCGAGGCGCTCGGCCTGCCGGCGGAGTTCTGCCGCAACCTGTACCTCGCCGCGCCGCTGCACGATGTCGGCAAGGTGGCGATCCCGGACGGCATCCTGCTGAAGCCGGGCCGGCTCGACCCGGACGAGTTCGCCCTGATCAAGACGCACGCGACCATCGGCCAGCGCATCCTGGGCGGCAGCACCTCGGAGCTGATCCGGCTGGCCGCCGAGATCGCCGAGGCGCATCACGAGAAATGGGACGGCAGCGGCTATCCGAAGGGGCTCTCCGGAACCGGAATCCCCCTGGCGGCCCGGATCGTCGCGGTGGCGGACGTATTCGACGCCCTGACCACGCAGCGGCCCTACAAGGAGGCGATGCCCTTCGAGGCGGCCCTGGCGTGCATCCAGGCCGAGAGCGGCCGCCATTTCGACCCGGCCTGCGTGGAGGCGTTCTGCGCGCGCTGGTCGGATATCCGCGTGGCTGGCGGGCAGGAGCGGGGCGCCGTCAGGCCGGGCTCGCACACCGTCACCGAACCCTGGGCCCGGGTGCCGACCCTGCTGCGCGAGATCGCCGCCGAGACGCCCGTCCTGGCGGGCCGGTTCGTGGACGAAGTCCCCGCCCGCAGGCGCCACGGATGACGCCGCGGGAGCGGGCGCGGATCACGGCTCAGCGGTGAAAATCCCGGTTTCAAAAGGTCCATGACCTTTTGCGGGTCCAGGGCAGAGCCCTGGTGTCATGAAGGTTTCTCAGGGGCTCCGCCCCCGAACCCCGCCAAAGGGCTGAGCCCTTTGGAAACCCGACCTTTCAGCCTCGCCCCACAGGCGGGTGACGCGCGGCGCCAGCACGCCTAACTTGCGCCCATGCGCGTCTTCCACACCGCCGACTCCGCCCGGCACGATCCCGAACGCTACCTGCGGCGCGGCACCCCGATCCCGCATCCCGAGCAGGCCTCGCGCTACGCCATCCTGCACGCGGCGGCCCGGGACGGCGGGCATGCCCTCGCGGAGCCCGCCGACCACGGCCTCGACCCGATCCGGGCCGTGCATGATGCCGGCTACGTCGCGTTCCTGGCCGACGCCTGGGCGCGCCGGGCGGAGATTCCGGGCATCGCCGACGAGATCCTCACCGGCAGCTTCGCCCGGCCACAGATGCACCGGACGCCCACCGGCCTGCTCGGGCCGGTCGGCCTCTACACCGCCGACACCTCGACGCCGATCCGGGCCGGGACCTGGGCGGCGGTCTACGGCGCGGCGCAATGCGCCGTCGCGGCTGCGGACGCGGCCTTGGAGACGGGCCACGCCTACGCCCTGTGCCGCCCACCCGGCCACCACGCCTACGCGGAGTCCGCCGGCGGCTTCTGCTTCCTCAACAACAGCGGGATCGCGGCGCAGCGGATGCTCGCGGCCGGAGGCGGTCCGGTGGCGATCCTCGACATCGACGTCCACCACGGCAACGGCACGCAGGGCATCTTCTACGCAAGCGGCGACGTGCTCACGGTCTCGGTCCACGCCGACCCGTCGGACTACTTCCCGTTCTACGCCGGCTATGCCGACGAGACCGGGACGGGGGCGGGCACCGGCCTCAACCGCAACCTGCCGCTGCCGCCGGGCTCCGGCGACGCACCGTGGCTCGCCGCCATCGAGGCCGGGCTGGCGACGATCGCGGCATTCAAGCCGCGGGGGCTGGTGGTGGCCCTGGGCCTCGACGCCGCCGCGGACGACCCGATCGGCGTGCTCACGGTGACCCGGGCGGGCTTCGCCGCGGCGGCGCAGCGGATCGCACGGGCCGGGCTGCCCACCGTGATCGTCCAGGAGGGTGGCTACCTGTGCCCCGCCCTGCCGGAGAACCTGACGGCCTTCCTGGCGGCCTTCGACGCGGCGCGCTGAGCCGGGACGCGGCGCGCCGTGAGAACCGGCGGACCTAGTCCTCGTCGTCCTCGTCCTGATGCCGGCCCTTGAGCTTGGCGAAGACCGAATCGGCGTCGATCCGCTCCTCGCGGCCGCCATGCTCAGCCGTCTCCTCGGGCTCGGGCGCCGTCGAGACCTCGGTGGGCAGGAGCGAGGCGCCGGACTCGGCGGCCAGGGCAGCCGGGCGGGCGGCCGCGGCGCGCTGGACCTCGAAATCCAGGTTGATCTGGGTGGTCAGGCCCAGGGTCACCGGGTCCATCGGCTGGAGCGATCCGGAATTCCAATGGGTGCGCTCGCGGATCTGCTGAATCGTCGACTTGGTGGTGCCCACTAGGCGGATGATCTGCGCATCCTTCAGCTCGGGGTGGTTGCGCAGCAGCCACAGGATGGCGTTGGGCCGGTCCTGGCGGCGGGAGAGGGGGGTGTAGCGCGGGCCCTTGGTGGTGCGCTTCACCTCCGGCAGCTTGACCTTCGAGACGGCCGGCTTGAGCTTGTAGTGCGGCGCCTTCTGGGCCTTCTCGATCTCGTCGCGGGTGAGCTGGCCGGTGGAGACCGGATCGAGCCCCTTGATGCCGGCCGCGACCTCGCCGTCGGCGATGCCCTTCACCTCGAGCGGGTGCAGCTTGCAGAAGTCGGCGATCTGCTCGAAGGCCAGGGAGGTGTTCTCGACCAGCCAGACGGCGAAGGCCTTCGGCATCAGCGGACCCTGGGACATGTGCTCTCGTGCTCCGGCCTGGCGGGACGGGGGCCGGGCACCGGGCCGCGGGCTCCGGATGCAGATCCGGAAGTCCCGTCTCACGCTGTCGAATGGGGATGGCTCACTATAGGGCCGCCCGGGGTGGGGCGCAATCGCGGGTTCGGCGGTTCAGAGGCCCCGGTGCCGATTAACCGGCGCCAAGAGCCCAGCTACAAACACGATGTGAGCGTGACCGACTCACCCGCGAAGGCCGCACGCGGCCGGTTGCGGCCGGGAGTGCAGAGAATGGTCCTCTCTCTGGCAGTCTCCAGACAAGCAAACGGCGAGTGGAGCTTCCAACTCCGACTCGCCGTCCACCCGCTGTTCTGGAGTTGGCTAAACCCTAACGGGTAATTGCCAGGGATCGGCGGTGGCTCCCGCTGATCCCACTTCCCGATATATCGTGGCCTCAAGCAGGGAACAACGGCCGCGCGGGGAGACCGACAGCGCTTACTTCCCCGGCAGCCCGTGCACGATCGGGAAGAACGTGTCCTTCCAGTCCTTCGGCTCGGCCTTGATGGTCTTCATCGCGTAGAAGTGCCGGGCCTGGAGCATGATCCCGTACGGGGTGGTGGAGAAGGTGGTCCCCGGCTCCTTCATGATCGCCACCAGCGTCTCGGGGGGCGTCTTGTCGTTGGTGGCCGCGATGTAGTCCTTGGCCGCCTGGAGCGGGTCCTTGGCGATCTCGGCATTCGCCTCGTCGATGGCGGCCACGATGGCGGCGGAAAGCTTCGGGTTGCGGGTGAACCAGCCGGTGCGGGCGTAGAAGATCGCGTTGCTCACCGGCTCGCCGACCAGTTCGTAGGAGTTGAGCACCGCGTGGATCGCCGGGTCCTGCAGCTCGCGCTGCTGGAACGGCGGCAGCGAGAAATGGCTGTTGACCTCGTTCTGCGGGCTGGCGAGCGCCGCCACCGCGTCGGGATGGCCGAGCTGGACGGTGAGCGGGTCGAGCCGGGACGCCCCGTCCGGCCCGAACGCCTTCTTGGCGGCGATCTGCAGGAGCACCGCCTGGGTCGAGACCTTCACGGAGGGCAGGGCGATCTTGTCCTTGCCGGAGAAGTCACTGAGCGTCTTAACGGCCGGATTGCGGGTGAGCAGCAGCATCGGCGTGCTGCCGACGCCGCACAGGCCCTTCACGTCGCCGCGGGTCCGGTCGTTGAGCAGCAGCATGTTGGTGGAGCCGCTGTCGACGATGTCGATGTTGCCCGACAGGAGCGCGTCGTTGCCGGCCGCCCCGCTGGTCAGGTTGACCCACTCGACCGTGACGTCGCCCAGGCCGGCCGCCTTGGCCTGCTTCTCGATCAGCTTGTGCTGCTCGGCCAGCACCGCCGGCAGGTAGACGAAGCCGGGCTGCCGGCTGATCCGGACATTGGCGTCGTCCGCCCGGGCCGGGGCGGAGAACGGGGCGGCGAGCGCCAGCCCGGCCAGCAGCAGGGCGGCCGGTCCCGCCCGGACGAGGCGGCGGCAGATCCCCGGACTCGCAACCGCCCGCGACGCTCGCACCATGTCGTTCCTCCCTTGGCCCGCCGGCTTCGTGTCCGGATCCGAGCTCTATTGACGGGAAGTGGACAGCCTCGAGCCAACAAGCGCAAGGCCCGACGCCGTCTTCACGGCGCGGTAACGGTAACGTTGCACCTGGCCTCTCTCGAAAATGTCCGCCGGGGGGCGGTGTCAAGAAAATCGGCATTGGGGCGACGCTCCACACCATCACGGCCACCGCGCTGGTCGGCGTCGCCGTGGTCTCGGGCATCGGCCTGCTCAACCCGAAATCCCAGGTCGAGCAGGACCGCATGGCCAAGACTCGCCACCTGACGGACGTGGCCTACGGCGTCGCGGCCTAATTCGAGGGCAAGGCGCGGGCCGGGCGGCTGTCGCGGGCCGATGCCCAGGGCGCGGCGATCCGGGCCGTGAAGACCCTGCGCTACGACGGCCAGGAATACTTCTGGATCAACGACATGCAGCCCCGCATGGTCGCCCACCCGATGAAGCCGGACCTCGAGGGCAAGGACCTCTCCGGGGTGCAGGATCCCACCGGCAAGTACCTGTTCCGGGACTTCGTCGACCTCGCCAACAAGCAGGGTCAGGGCTTCGTCGACTATTCCTGGCCCAAGGCCGGGTCCGAGGCGCCGGTCCCGAAACGCTCCTCCGTGCGCGGCTTCGCGCCCTGGGGCTGGGTGATCGGCACCGGCATCTATGCCGACGACACCGCCGCGATCCTGTGGAGCGCGGCTTGGCGTGCGGCCGAGACCACCCGCCGGAGCAAGGCGACTGTGCGGGCGCTCGCCGACGGCACCGAGCGGATCGGCAACGTGGTCGCCCTCATCTCGGGCATCGCCGCGCAGACCAACCTGCTGGCCTTGAACGACACCATCGAGGCGGCCCGCGCCGGCGAGGCAGGGCGCGGCTTCGCGGTGGTCGCGAGCGAGGTGAAGGCCGCTTGAGCGACGCGAAGATCGGGTTCCCAAAGGGCTCGGCCCTTTGGCGGGGCAGGGGGCGGAGCCCCGATGGATACTAAACCAGGGCTCCGCCCTGGACCCGCAAAAGGTCTCGACCTTTTGAAACCTGGACTTTCAGGCCTCGGCCGCCAGGAAATCCGCCACGACCTTGGAAAATTCCGGAGTGCGCAGGTAGCCGTAGGATTTGTGCCGGTTCTCGGTGCCGTCCGGCCGGCGGTAGGCGTTGATCACTGGCACGTCCCGGATCCGCACCCCTGCGGCGTTCGGCGGGTAGACCTCGGCCAGGTCGTCGCCCACCGTGGCGATGTCCTGGCGGTCCATCAGGTTGGTCCAGGCCGTGACGGCTTCCGGCACGCACAGGTCGCCGTGCTCGGCTTTCAGCCTCAGCTTCAGTTCGGCGAGCCCCAGCGGGGAGCCGAGGGTGACCAGGGTGCAGCGGGGCAGGGGGGTGCCGTCCCGCTCGGCGGCCCGGAGCACGTCGTAGGCGATCAGACCACCCATCGAATGCGCGGCGATCAGCACGGCGCGATCCGCCGCCTCGGCCAGGGTCTCGCGCAGGCGCGCGCGGGCGGCATCGCGGAACGCGGCGTCCGCGTGATAGCCCCAGAGGTCGTCGAGGCGGTATTCCAGGATCAGGCCGTCGACCGGGGTGAGCCCGGTGGCCTCCTCGAGATGCGCGAGGCCGCGATAGATCCGGTCGGTGAGGGTCGGCGCGGCGCGATCGGGATCGTCCGCCGGGGACGGGAACGGGCCGGTGCCGGGATCGGTGCTGTAGGGTTCGCGGTTGAGCCCGCCGGCCAGCGGTTCCGGGTAACGCAGATCCGCCCAGTAGACGAAACTGAACGGCACCTCGGGCGCCGAGCCTCCGAGATTGCGGGCGAAGCCCTCCAGGATCGCCGCCCGCCACCAGGCCGCCTTCTCATCCCGGGGCGGCTTGTTGGCGAGCCCGTGGATGCCGATGAGTGTCGTCCGGCCCAGTGCCCGCCCCTCCCGGATCGGCGATGCGTCCGCGCGGGCGAGATAGCGCCGACTGCGCGGCAGGCACTGCGGCGAATTCTTCACCCGCCGCGGTCAGTCGAACAGGCTGGAGACGCTGGATTCCGTGGCGGTTCGGCCGATCGCCTCGCCCAGCAGCGGCGCGATGGTCGCCACCCGGATGTTGCGGGCGAGCTTGACGGCCTGGGTCGGCTGGATCGAATCGGTGATCACCAGCTCCTTCATCCGCGAGGCGGCGATGCGCGAGACCGCGCCCCCCGAGAGCACGCCGTGGGTGATGTAGGCGGAGACGTCCTTGGCGCCGGCCTTGAGCAGCGCCTCGGCGGCGTTGACCAGGGTGCCGCCGGAATCCACGATGTCGTCCACCAGGATGCAGGAGCGGCCCTCGACCTCGCCGATGATGTTCATCACCTCGGATTCGCCCGGCCGCTCGCGGCGCTTGTCGACGATGGCGAGCGGGCAGTCGATCCGCTTGGCGATGGCGCGGGCGCGCACGACGCCGCCGACATCGGGGGAGACCACCATGCGGTCGGCGCTCGGCAGCCGCTCCTTGATGTCGCGCACCATCACGGGGGCGGCGAACAGGTTGTCGGTGGGGATGTCGAAGAAGCCCTGGATCTGTCCGGCATGGAGGTCGAGGGTCAGGACGCGGTCGGCCCCGGCCTCGGTGATCAGGTTCGCCACCAGCTTGGCCGAGATCGGGGTCCGGCCCGAGGTGCGCCGGTCCTGCCGTGCGTAGCCGAAATAAGGGATCACCGCCGTGATGCGCCGGGCCGAGGACCGACGCGCGGCGTCGATCATGATCAGCAATTCCATCAGGTGGTCGTTGGCCGGGAACGAGGTCGACTGGACGATGAACACGTCCTCGCCGCGCACGTTCTCCTGGAGCTCGACGAAGATCTCCATGTCGGCGAAGCGCCGGACCATGCACTTGGCCAGCGGCAATTCGAGATAGGCGGCAATCGCCTCGGCCAAGGGCCGGCTCGCGTTGCCGGCGATGATCTTGATCGAGGATTTCATGACGTCCGCCCACTCGCGGCCGAGCTTCGCGCCGCGCTCCGAATACCGGCCCCACGCGGGCCGGATGGATCTGATGACGGGCGAGGCTCTTAGCAGCGGGCCGAAGGTGTCACAATGCCTTCACGCGCGCACCGCACAGGCGCGCGCCCGGAACGGCAGGTTCTTGCCGGCCTCAGGCGACCGGCGGCTCCAGCAGCCGGTGCAGGTGGACCACGAAATAGCGGGTCTGCGCGCTGTCGACGGTGGCCTGCGCCTTGGCCCGCCAGGCGGCCTGTGCGGACGCGTAGTCCGGGAAGATGCCGACGATGTCGAGGCCCTTGATGTCCCGGAACCGGACGCCGTCGAGGTCCTGCAACTCACCACCGAAGACCAGGTGGAGCTTCTGGTCGCTATCGATCGCCGTCGCCATGACCTCTCCTCACGTCCCGCCGCGGCGCCCCGGATGTCCGGCGCCGGCGATTCCATCGCGGGCTTCATCGTCGGTTTCGCGGCCGGCCGCAACCGCGTGCGCGCAGCACGGGCGCGGCGACGGCGCGGGTACGACACCGCCCGGTCCGCGTGCTAGATTGGCCGGCCGATCCGCCGGTCCGGCGCCCGTTTCCCGCACGGCGAATCCGCAGAGCCGGATTTCCCCGTGCCGCATCTTGCCCGAGGGGCGGCCGATGACACGCATGCCACTTCGCGTCGCCGTTCTCGCCCTCGGCCTCTGCGCCGCGCCCGCGCTGGGCCAGCCGACCGCCAAGGCGCCGGCCCGCCCCGGCCCCGACAAGGCCTCCGGCCCGGACCGGAAGGCCCCCGGGCAGGTGATCGGCTGCCTGTCCCTGGCCAATTACCGGATGCTGCTGCACGACGGCGCCGCCGCGGCGGCCGCCCTGCTGGCCGATCCCAAGGCGGACCATCTCGGCTGCACCCTGGTGACCCGCAGCGAGATCACCGGCCTGGTCGACCGGGTGACGCTGGGCGACCGGAGCTACGAATGCGCCGGTCTCCCAACGACCACGGCCTGTCGCTGGGTTGAGGCCGGGGCGGCCGCGCGGCCCGCCCCGGCGGGCGCCGCCAAGCGCTGAGGACCGCGCAGCGCGCCTTGGGTCTGAACTCGACCAGCTTGGCCGTTTGACGGGCTGCTTTGGGTGGATTTCGGTCGGTCCGCTTTCGGATGGTAGTCAGCAACCGCAGACACTGTTGTCGCGCCCGTGCACAACCCTTAGCGGACTTCTTAAACCCTAATGCAAAGTCACTTGTGCGCGCTCGCCCGGCGAACAGCTTGATATACGACTGTTGAATGGTCGCTACGTTTTACAATCACAAATCATCCTTCCTGCGTGGCGGCGAGTAGCCGCAGATATACAAGATCAAAAATGTCCATTTTAGTGCTATCTGAATCAATAATCGACTACGTAGATCGCGACTCATACGCAAATTTGGGGGTCAAGCTGATGTTCAAAGCCTTGATATTTGCCTGCGCTTTGGCCACTGGCATAGGCCAGCACAGTATAGCCCTCGCCGGGCAACCGGGATCTGACTGGATGCCGGTAGAAAAGGTCAAGGAAAAGCTCATGTCATCGGGATATACATCGATTATCAGAATTGACGCCGACGATGGTCACTGGGACGGCGAGGGCATCAAGAATGGCAAATTAACGGAATTTGATCTCGATCCAAAAACTGGCGAAGTCCTTGGAGAAACAGAGAAGTAGGCGCACGAAGAACGCCTGTCCGCTCAACGCCCGCTATCAACCTGTCACCGAGGTTGCCGGAGCACCGACGAATGGCCGCTTGTGGGAAGCGCCCATGCCGAACTAGGCGCCTGGGTTGGGTCAGGGATTTCCGAGTTGGGTAGGCTTCAGCCGGTCTGCGCAAGAGCAGGGCCGCATCGAAGTTATAATCGCTGGCCGCCCACACCCCTATTTGGCCTTTAATGATGCCCAAACAACCTTAAATATCATTCATAAAATTCAGCATAGATGTGCGGTAACTCCGAACGAAATCATTTGTCAAAATACAATCAATACTGATGCAGATCTTCCGGCGCCTGCAGCTAACGCGAACATTGCCCATATTAACCATTCGTTTGAGCGGAATATCAACTGATGAATTGAGTTACATGCCCTATGCAGGGATCACGTAGCTACATCAACGACTGTTTGGTAGACAGACTACGAATGGCTGCTTCTGAGGCGCTCTCAGGGTAAACGGCACGGCTGCGATGGATCGCAAGCAGCTCCTCAAATGCTCGCGTTGATGGCGTTCAAACCCCAAGACGGTCTCAGCGCAGATGGCCGCTGGCGCGCAGGTCCCGCTCTACCGCCTCGTGGACGGCCTGCAGCGGGTTGTCGTTGAGCGCGGCCGGCGGAAGCAGCGGCGTCATGGGGCCGGGGCGCGGATCGTGGTCGAGCCGGATCACCGGCTCCGCGCGGGCGGGGCGCGACGGCCAGCGGGCGGCCAGCCTGCGCAGGGCCGCCTGTGCGCCGGACGGGAGGAACGGAAGCAACGTGTCGATCATGGCGAACGGGTCTGGGCGGTTCGACGCGGCAGCGCCCGGCGCATCGAGCGGGTCCCGGGGAAACGGGCCGGGCGATCGGCCGTTCCGCCCCGGCGCCGGGCGGGATTTTCGCCGATGATCGGCCGACGGATCATCGGCGCCTCCGGCCGAGGCGCGCTAGGTCGGGGAAAAAATCCGGGTCGGTCAGCGCGGCCGCCAACACCGCGAGCAGGCCGAGATGTAGGCCAGCCGCCGCGATCGGGAGGCTCTGGAGGGACCAGAGCCCGATCGCACCCGCGGCCATGAGCGGCGGCGCGACGACGTAGATCGGCGTGCGCCACGGACCGGCCGGCCGGGCGAGACGCCAGACGCAGCCGGCGAAGGCCGCAAGCGCGAACCCGCCCTTCATCAGCGCCATGAAGCGGATCACCCGCACCAGATCGGGATCGACGGCGGTGCCGGGGGGCCGCGCCGCGGCAATACCGGCCCCCAGGATCGCCGCGGCCGTCAGCAGGCAGAGCACCCCGCGGGCGGGGCGTGATCGGCCGGGCGCGCGGTCCGCGGCGGCCGGCAGGCCGAGACGTGCCAGACCCTGCATGGACGATCTCCCGGGGGAACGCGGCGCGGCGGGCGATCCCGTTCGGGATCGCCGCCAGCGCCCGGGCGAGCCCGCAGCGCAGATATTTCGCTTAGAAGTCGTACAACCGCCTGGGATTCTCGACAAGGATCCTGTCACGGGTGGCGCGCTCGGGCACCCAGGTGGCGAGCAGGTCGAGCAGGCGGCCGTCATCGATAGCCTGCGCGGGCGCGAGATCCGTGGGCTTGCGGCCCGGCTTCGGCGTGCTGTCCGGGTGCGGCCAGTCGCTGCCCCAGACCAGCCGCTCCGGGTTCGCCGCCACCAGGGCCCGGGCGAGCGGCGCCACGTCGGGATAGTCGGGCGCTTGAGTCGAGGCGCGATAGGCGCCCGACAGCTTCACCCAGGCCTGGCCGCCGCGCACGAGGTCGAGGACCGCGCCGAAGCCCGGCTGGTCGGGGCCGAGGGCCGCCTGCGCGCCCGCGAAGTGGTCGAACACCACCGGCACCGGCAGGGCGGCCAGCTGCGGCTTCAGCGGACCGATCACCGACAGGCGGGCATAGACCTGGAGGTGCCAGGGCCGCGGCCCGATCTGCTGGACGGCGCTCTCCAGCGCCTTGGCCGAGGCTGCCGGATCGAACACGCCGGCCTGCTCCAGGTTGACCCGGATGCCGCGGATGCCGGCCAGGGCCAGCGCGTCGAGCTCGGCCGGGCCGGTCCCGGGGCCGATCACCGCAACGCCGCGGGCGCGCTGGGGGCCGAGCAGGCGCATTCCGTCGAGGGTGGCCGCGTTGTCGGTGCCGTAGACGCTGGGCGTCACGATCACCACCCGATCGAGCTTGAGCGCGTGCTGGAGGGCGAGCAGACGCTCGGGCGGATCCACCGGCGGGGTGTAGCCGCGCCCCGCCCAGAAGGGAAACCGGGCCGGATCGGGAATGACGTGGACGTGGCAGTCGCACGCTCCCGGTGGGACCGCGAACGAGACCGGACTCCTGACGGTCGGCGCGGTGGTCTGTTCCGCTGCCAGGACCGCCCGGTCGGTCAGGGCGAAGCCGTTGGCAAGGGCCAGGGCGAGCGTTTGCCGGCGTGACAGCATGGCGGGTCTCCTCCGGATCGGCGGGCGAACTTCTGCGAGCGCCTCAAACCGGATCGGACCACTCGGGCGCGACGCGCGCAAGCCGGCCCGGTGTCAACGCGCCCTGCGACGCGCCGGCATCAGCCGTGTCCCTTCTCCGCGATGGTGATGCGCGCTCGGACGTGGCGGACGTGACATCCGCTGTCTGTGCAATCGGGGGCGGAGCGGAGGATTGTGGATCGTCGGCCGGAGCGAGCCGGCCACCGCGCCGGTCGGCAGCGGGGTCCGGTCGGCAGCGGGGTATGGCGGAAGCGGATGGGAATCGAACCCACCGTACGCTGTTGGCGTACCACTGGTTTTGAAGACCAGGGGGGCCACCAGACCCCGTTCGCCTCCACCACCGGGGGTACGAGGCCCTGACCGAGGGGTCAAGGGATGAGGATCGTCGTCACCGTCGCGACGGCTCGAAAACCAGTCTCGTCCGACCGAAGTTTGGCCGACGATGCGCTGATCTGAAGCACCCGCCTTGAGGGCCGTGCCGAAATCCTAGCGCCCGCGCTCCGAAGCGTCGCGCCGATCCTGCCGATGGGTGAACCAGGAGACGAAGCCCGCAGCCGCCGCGGGCATCAGCGGGGTTATGACGGCTACAGGTCGACGTGACGAAGGCAACGATCGGCGCGAAGCAGCCCACCGCCGAAGCGGCGACGGCCGCACCCGTGACCAACGTCGCCGTAATCTTGATGCGCCCGTCCTTGCGGCCTCGTTTACGTCCGAACCTATGCGACGCGATTGCCAACCCGCGGCATCTTAAGGCTGAGCTTGCAGGGCAGCCCCCCTGGTTCGCGGTGCCGGTAACGAACAATCATCCGGAGCCGCTTGAGCGGAAGCCCCGCTCACGCTGAGCCGGCACAAGACACCGGCGCCGAATGGATCACCGGCCGCCCCTCCGGCGCCGCGACTCGTATTAATTCCGCCACACTGTTGTGGCCCTGCACCAGTCATGCCGTTTCTGCGACGCTCATCGCCTGTCGAAGGCCCTGCGCCGGATCCCGAAGGGGCTGCAAAGCCGCCTGCCGAGACGGCAAGCGCGGGGGCGGCCCAGGCGAGCGCGGACGCCAACCCGGAAGCCCCGCAGGACGTCCCTCAGGACGCATCCCCGTCGGAAACGCCTCCGGAGCCCAGCACGCCGCTCGCGGACTCGCTGAAACCCGGGCCGCGCGGGCCGGGCTGGATCGGCGCCGCCGTGGTGGTCACCGCGCTGATCTCGGCGCTCGCGACCTTCCTGATCCTGGCCGGGGTGATCCGAGTGACGCCGACGCCGGCCTACGGCGTGACGCTGCTTGGCATCAACGCCGCCCTGGTGCTCGGCCTCGCCTTCGTGATCGCCTGGGAGGCGCGGGTCTTCCTGCATGCCCGCAAGGCCAACGCGGCGGTGGCCCGGCTGCACTCGCGCATCGTCGGCCTGTTCTCGCTGATCGCGATCCTGCCCACCGTGCTGCTGGCCGTGGTGGCATCGGTGACCATCGACCGGGGCCTGTCGCTCGGCTTCACCGACCGGGTCCGCGACGTGGTGCTCAAATCCGTCGAGGTGGCCGACGCCTACCAGGAGAACCAGTGCCAGTCGCTCGCCCGCGAGATCCGCATCCTGGTGGACGACCTCACCCGGGCGCGCCCGAACTTCGACCGGGACCGGGCCTGGTTCGAGAACTTCCTGACCACGCGGGCGACCAATCTCGGGCTGCCGGTGGCGCAGATCATGCGCGGGCCGACCGACGTGGTCGCCCGGGCCAAGATCGACGTGCTCAAGCAGGTGCGCCTGCCCTCGGCGGCGGCCTTCGAGGAGGCGGCGACCTCGACCGACCCGATCTGCCTGCTGCCCTCCGAGGGCCGGGTCTTCGCCGCGCTCCTGCGGATGCCGGCCTATGACGACGCCGTGCTGATGGTGCAGCGGGAGGTCAGCCAGCTCGCCATCGACTTCCCCGGCGTGTCGCGGGCGGCGGCGGCCGAGTACCTGACCTACGATTCGCTCCGGCGCTCGATCCAGATCACCTTCGCGTCGGTGTTCCTGCTGATCGCCCTGATCGCGCTCTTGTCGGCGGTGTGGTTCGGGATGAACTTCGCCAACCGGTTCGTGGCGCCGATCCGTCGGCTGATCAACGCCGCCGACCAGGTCGCGGCCGGCAATTTCTACGCCCAGGTCCCGACCAAGAAGACCAGCGGCGACCTGGCCCATCTCGGCGAGGCGTTCAACAAGATGACGCAGGAGCTGCGCCGCCAGCATACCGGGCTGATCGCCGCCAACGACCTGATCGACACCCGCCGCCGGTTCACGGAGGCCGTGCTGTCGGGAGTCTCGCCCGGGGTGATCGGCCTCGACGCGGCGGGCTTCGTCACCATCGCCAACCCGGCCGCCGAGCGGATGCTCGACGTGGAGAGCAACGCCCTGATCGGCCAGCCGCTGGCCCGGGCGGTGCCGGAACTCGCCCCGGTGCTCGCCGAGAGCGAGAGCCGCCCGCGCGCCCTCCAGCAGCAGCAGCTCCAGCTCACCCGCTCCCGCGGCGAGCGCACCGTGACCGTGCGGGTCACGAGCGAGCAGGCGCAAGCGGCCTCCCGCGGCTCGGTGGTGACCCTTGACGACATCACCGACCTCGTCCAGGCGCAGCGCAGCTCCGCCTGGGGCGACGTCGCCCGCCGCATAGCCCACGAGATCAAGAACCCCCTGACCCCGATCCAGCTCTCGGCCGAGCGCATCCGGCGCAAGTACGGCAAGGTCATCACCGCCGACAAGGAGGTGTTCGACCAGTGCACGGCCACGATCGTGCGCCAGGTGGACGAGATCAAGCGCATGGTCGACGAGTTCTCGGCTTTCGCGCGGATGCCCAAACCGGCCATCGCGCCCAACGACCTCACCGAGATCGCCAAGCAGAATTTGTTCATGATGCGCGTGGCGCACCCGGACATCGACTTCGCGTTCTCGGCGCAAGGCGGCGCGGGCAGCGCGGAGAAGATCGTGGCGGCCTTCGACATCCGGCTGCTCAGCCAGGTGATCACCAACATCTTGAAGAACGCCGTCGAGGCGGTGGCCGAGGTGCCGCCGGCCGAGCTCGGCAAGGGCAAGATCGCCCTGAGCCTGGCGGTCGAGGACGGCTTCGCGGTGATCACGGTGACCGACAACGGCAAGGGTTTTCCGGTCGAGGGGCGCCAGCGGCTGCTCGAGCCCTACATGACCACACGCGAAGGTGGCACGGGGCTGGGGCTTGCTATCGTCAGCAAGGTGCTTGAGGAGCACGGCGGCGGGATCGCGTTGAACGACAACCCCGCCGGCCGGGGCGGGCAGGTTCAGATGCGGGTCCCGCGCGAGCACGGGCCCGAGCCGTCCGGCCCCGAGACCCGTTCCACCCCGACAGAGGAGAAGGGCGCCGCACCGACGGCCCCCCGGACCGCGGAGATGCACGCATGAGCGCCGATATCCTGATTGTCGACGACGAGGCCGACATCCGCGACCTCGTGGCGGGCATCCTCGACGACGAGGGCCACCGCTGCCGCACGGCCGGCGGCTCCGACGAGGCGCTCGCCGCCATCGAGGCGCGCCGGCCCCACCTGGTGTTCCTGGACATCTGGCTGCAGGGCTCGCGCCTCGACGTCCTGCAGGTGCTCGACCTGATCAAGGCGGCTAATCCCGACCTGCCGGTGGTGATGATCTCCGGCCACGGCAACATCGAGACCGCGGTCTCGGCCATCAAGGCGGGGGCCTACGACTTCATCGAGAAGCCGTTCAAGGCCGACCGGCTGATCCTGGTGGCCGAGCGGGCGCTGGAAGCCTCCCGGCTCCGGCGCGAGGTCCGCGACCTGACGGCGCGCTCGGGCAATCCCAACCGCATCGTCGGCGGCTCGCTCGCGATCAACCAGCTGCGCCAGACCATCGACCGGGTCGCGCCGACCAACGCCCGGGTGATGATCACCGGGGCGCTCGGCTCCGGCAAGGAACTCGCCGCGCGCAGCCTGCACAAGGCCTCGGCGCGATCGAACGGGCCGTTCGTGCTGCTCAACGCGGCCGCGATCCTGCCCGAGACGATGGAGTCGGAGCTGTTCGGGGTCGAGGGCGAATCCGGCCGGCGGGTCGGCGCCCTGGAGGAGGCCCATGGCGGCACCCTCTACCTCGACGAGGTTGCCGACATGCCCCGCGAGACCCAGAACCGGATTCTGCGCGTCCTCGTCGACCAGAACTTCCAGCGGGTCGGCGGCACGACGCGGGTCCACGTGGATGTCCGGATCATCTCCTCGTCCTCCCGGGATCTCCAAGAGGAAATCGCCGCGGGCCGCTTCCGCGAGGACCTGTTCCACCGGCTCTCGGTGGTGCCGATCCGGGTGCCGGCCCTGTCCGAGCGCCGGGAGGACGTGCCCGAGCTGATCCAGTTCTTCATGGACAACATCTCGTCCCAGACCGGCCTGCCCAAGCGCGTGATCGCCGAGGACGCGATGGCGGTGCTCCAGTCGCACAATTGGCCGGGCAACGTCCGCCAGCTCAAGAACAACGTCGAGCGGCTGATGATCCTGACCCAGGCCGACCCCGAGCAGGAGGTCACCTCCGAGATGCTGCCCTCCGAGATCGGCGCCCTGGTGCCGACCACCCCGGGGGGCGCGGGCGGGGAGAAGCTGATGAGCCTGGCTTTGCGCGAGGCCCGCGAGATCTTCGAACGCGAGTATCTCGTGGCGCAGATCGCACGGTTCTCGGGCAACATCTCGCGCACGGCCGAGTTCATCGGCATGGAACGCTCGGCGCTCCACCGCAAGCTGAAGTCCCTGGGCATCGGTCCGTAGGGATTCGGAAGGGGTTTCGGCTGCAGGAAGCCGGCCTCTGGGCGGCGGAGCACCGTGAGACTGGCGCCGATCCGTCACGGATCAGCCGGAACGAGCCTTGCTTGCCCCGGGGTTTTCACCCCGTCATGGTGTAGACTCGAGCCGGGCGGGATGATCGGACAATCCCGCACGTGACGACCCACCGTTGCGTATACCCAACCCGGGCCTTTCGCGCCGGGACAACAAGAAGGCAAAGAAGATGGCGGGCGAACGCGCACAGAACCTTCAGGACACGTTCCTCAATCATGTCCGCAAGAACAAGATCCCGCTGACCATCTTCCTCGTCAACGGCGTCAAGCTGCAGGGCGTGGTCACGTGGTTCGACAATTTCTGCGTGCTGCTGCGCCGGGACGGGCACTCGCAGCTCGTCTACAAGCACGCGATCTCGACAATCATGCCGGGCCACCCGGTCCAGCTGTTCGAGCCGGACGAGACCGCCGAGAAGGCGTGAGAGGCTCGCGGAATCGCGACGGCAAGAGGGCGTAGGCCGCATGCCGCGATCCGGCAGACGGGGCACGCCCGAGTGCCGCCCGGTCCGCCCCCCCCGGCCCGGTCCCGCAGGATAGCGGGATCGTCGCGTGGGTGCGCGCGCACAGCGGCGATGCCGTTATGCCCCTGCTAAGCCTGTGCCGCCTCCCGAACAGGCGGACAGGCCGCTGGCGCTGCGGACAGCTTCGCTCCGCCCGCGCCGGCAGGAACGCTGCCTGAGCCTCTGGCTCCTTTACAGAACCATTCCTCCCGGGCGGCACAACGTCTCTGGCAGCGTGGCCGGCGCACGGCCGGTCTGTGCCCGACACCCCGGGGGCTGCGGGACGGCCGAGCGCCAGAGCGGTTTCGCAGCTGAACCCCGCGATCGCGCACGGACCTACGCGGACGAAGCGTTGGACTGCCACCGCAGGTCCGCCCGGACGCGCGGGAACGACATCCCATCGGCCATATCAATTTTATGCACAAAATATTTTGCAAATAATTCGCTAAATCAAATTCTCGATCGAACAGATTGCAAAGTTTAATTTTTATCTCCTCGGCTCGATTGCTAATTACATAATTTGTCAGACATATCATCGCGCCGTTGTCAGCCCCATCGGCACGAAAATATAGTTCGACCGCGACCACCGTCGTTGCATAGAAAAAGAAAAATAGCGCGCATCCACTTTCGAGAGGCAGACCATCACTCTTCGCTCAAGGTCACGCCATGACCTGAGATCAACAAATTTTACTGAAGTGTGCGCGGAGCTCTGCCGTTATGACCTTCGGCTTGCTGCGCGACAGTCGAAGCATTGCTTCGCGGAGTCGGAATGGAGGGGATCTGAACCCAAACCGGCATTGAATCATAAGTCGACAACAAACAAACAAAAATAACAAACACAATTGGGGGGAACATGAGCTGTTTCATGACGAAAGTCGTAACGACTGTTTTTATCTATCAATCGACGCTCCGTCCCGGCTTTGCGGCCGGCGAATATCCACCCTACGACGGATATCTGCTCGCGTATTTCACCGGCAACAGCGCGTCTCAGGAAAAATCTCATTTGCCTACAGCCTGGATGGGCGGCGTTTCAATAAGTTGAACAACGGCAATCCTGTCATCAACGGAGACCTGACCGAGTCTGGCGGCTTGCGGAATCCCTATATCACCCGCAATCAGGACGGAAACTTCTACATCACCGCGACCGATATGCGGAGCAGCAAGGGGCGGGGCAGCAATCGTAGCATCGTCCTGATGCAGTCGTCCGACCTCATCCATTGGAAATCTTCGAACATCAATTTCGAGACACAGTTCCCCGGAATGTTCTCCGGTGTCCATGCGATCTGAGCGCCACAGGTGGCCTACAATCCCCTGACCGAGCAGAACATGGTCTATCTGACGATTGGCACGGACGCCCCCTACAAACCGTATTACGCCCACGCCAATCGTGACTTCACGGGATTGGTCGAGAAGCCGAGGCAACTCTTCTATGCCCGCGACGGCGTGGGCTACATCAATTCCGACATCACCGAGCAGGATGGCAAATACCATCTCTTGATGAAGGCGGAGACGAGACTTCAGGGCAGCACAGCCCAGCTCAGGGTCATCAAGCACGCGGTATCCGATCACCTGACCTGGGGATACCTCATACCGTCCAAGGGCAATGTGCAGAAGACCACCGAAGCTGTCGAAGGCCCGCAAGCCTTCAGGCTGAACGACGGCAGCGGCTACATCATCATATACGACAAGTACATGCATGACTGGAAGAGAGGAACCTTCGATCTGGTCAAGACGACGGATTTCAAGACCTTCACCCCCGTCCAGAACGCCGACATCAACACTCTTTCCCCGCGGCACGGCGGCGTCGTTTCCCTCACCTCCGACGAACTGCATCGCGTCCTCGACAAAGACACCAGCATCACCGTTCAGGACGCCGCGAAAGCCTCGTCCTCGACATCCCCGTCCCTGGCCTCCGGCACGACGGTCGCCGCATCCCCGGCCTCCGACGCCGGGGTCAGCCGGAAGGATCTCGGCACGCTCAAGGCCGACAACAGCTGGGCGTCGGAGATCTGGGCGCTCTCGGGCGACGGCAGCGTCGCGGTCGGCGATGCCTATACGGACGCCAACGGTGTCAACATGCGTGCCGCCGCATGGTCGGGGACCGACCTGTCGGTCAAGCGGGATCTCGGCACGCTGAGGTCCGACAACACCGGGGCGGCCAAGGCCTACGCCATCTCCAAAGACGGAAGCGTCATCGGCGGCATCGCCGAGAACGCCGACGAGACCCTGCACGCGACCCTCTGGTCGGGCACGAACTGGGCGACCAAGACCGATCTCGGCACCCTGCCGACCGACAAGTCGGGCACGTCCGGCATCTATGCGCTGTCCAGCGACGGCGCCGTCGCGGCCGGCGAATCGAGCGTCGATTCCGGGACGACCCACGCCGCCATCTGGTCGGGCCGGAGCTGGATCACGAAGACCGATCTCGGCACCCTGAGGTCGGACAATTCCGGGACCTCGTGGGCCTACGCGCTCTCATCCGACGGGTCCGTGGTCGGAGGCTATTCTGCGACCGACAGAAAGGTGGACGTCTACCCCCACGCCACGCTCTGGTCCGGGGCGAACTGGGCCATCAAGACGGATCTGGGGACGCTGCGGACGGACAACCGGGGGACCTCGGTCGTCCGGGCGCTGTCGGCGGACGGCACGGTCGCGGCGGGCAGCAGCAGCACGGATTCCGGCTACACGCATGCGGCCCTGTGGTCGGGATCGGGCTGGTCCGACAAGCGCGATCTCGGCACCCTCCGGTCCGACAACAGCGGGACGTCCTGGGTGCGGGCCCTGTCGGCCGACGGCCGGATCGCCGCCGGTTACTCGGAAACGGATTCGGGCGATCCCCATGCCGTCCTGTGGAAGATCACGTATCCGACCCCGGCGGCCGTCACCCAGACCGCGACGCTGACATCCACGCTCCAAAGTCAAACCCCGCCCTCGCCGACTCAGCGTTCGGTGCCGGCCTCCGCGATACAGAGCCCGTCCGCAGCCGCCACAGGCCGGAACGCGACATCGACACAAGCCGCACAGAGCCCGGCCGCGGCAACCCAGCCCGCGACGCCGACATCGACGGCTCAGAGCCCGACCACCCAAGCGGCCCAGAATGCGACCCCAGCTCAAGCGTCTTTCCAGGCCGCGCCATCGACGACACAAGCCACCGCGCAAGCGATGAACGCCAATCCCGCCACACCCGCAGCCGCGTCAGAGGTCCAAGCCCAGATCGTCGACGTGACCAACACCCGGCGGACGATCGCGCGTCTGCGGTACGAGACCTTTTCCGCTCTGGAGCTGCAGCGGCAATCGCTCACCTACCTGCAGCAGAACTTCGTCGTGCCCAAGGGTCAGATCGGCTGGGGCGCCAGCACCGGATTCGTCGCCGACGGCAGGAACACGGATACGCTGTCCACCTTGCCCCTGGGTTACGGCCTGACCGACACCCTGACGGTCGGAGGCACCCTCAGCTACGCACCCTACCGAGCCCTGCCGTCGCCGGCCTTCAACGACAACCGGAGTTCCTTCGGGGCCGGTGCCTTCCTGAACTGCCATCAGCCCTACGCCGGCGGTGGGGTGTTCGTGCGCTCCGCCTTCGCCTTCAGCCGCTATCACGCCGACATCCACCGCGGGCAGTTGTCCGGCACCGAGGCGGGCATCGGCGGCGCGCAGATCGCCGGGGTGGCGGGGGCGATCGAAGTCGGCCAGGACCTTCCCCTGTTCTCGGATCTGGTGGTGGGCTGGCATGGCGGCGTCCGGATCAGCCGCGTCACCCGCCAGGGCTACACGGAAGCCAATGTCAGCTTCCCCATCCAGTATGGCGACGTGGCCTATCGGAGCACCTTCGCCTATGCCGGCGTGGATGTTGCGGTGCCGCTGACCCCGGATCTGCAATGGGTCTCCGGCATCGAGATCGAGCGGGCGGTGCGCAAGCCGACGATGACCTCCACGGCCCACGCGGACGACATCGGCGATTTCCAATATGGCGCTGTCCTGACTCAGGCGCGGGGCGAGGCCAAGACCGGCCTGAAGTACAAGCTGGGCAACAATCTCACGGTCTCTGCGATCGCCTCCGCGAGATCGACGGCTTTGGGCACCACCGCCGTCGGCGGGATGCTCAGCTTCGGCGGAACGCTCTGAACACGGTGCGCCCGGCGTAAGGCCGAGGCATCGGGCCGAGCGGGCCCCGATGTCGAGGCGACCGCCGGGCGTGCCCGCGCTGCCGTCATGGATATCTGCCGCCCCGCCAGTCCGGCATCTTGGCTGACGTCGCCCGCATCCCCATTCTGACGAATCCGACTTCTCGAACGAAGCCGCCGAGCCTCCGGCGGCGTTAAAGGTTGCATGAGCGAGACGCTGACGTCCGGCGAGGCCCGGCTCCAGGCACAGGCCGCGCCCGAGGGCGAGATCGCCGCGGCGACCCACACCTTGGTGATCGGGCCCTATCTGGCGCGCGGCGCTCCCGGACCCGGGGGGCCGGGCCACGGGCCTGTTCAGCCGACCCGCTCGGTGGAGGCGCGCCTCGACGAGGCCACCGGCCTCGCCGCCGCGATCGAGCTCGACGTGGTTGAGAGCCTCGCCATCAGCCTGCCGCGGATCCGCCCCTCCACCTATCTCGGCAAGGGCCGGGTCGAGGAGATCGCAGGGCTCATCCGCGCCCGCGAGATCGGCCTGGTGGTGATGGATTGCGCCCTCTCGCCGGTGCAGCAGCGCAACCTCGAGAAGGAATGGGGCGCCAAGGTCATCGACCGCACCGGCCTGATCCTGGAGATCTTCGGTCGGCGCGCCTCGACCCGGGAGGGCACGCTCCAGGTCGAGCACGCGCACCTCGCCTACCAGAAGTCGCGGCTGGTCCGGTCCTGGACCCACCTGGAGCGGCAGCGCGGCGGCTTCGGCTTCCTGGGCGGCCCCGGCGAGACCCAGATCGAGGCCGACCGGCGCATGATCCAGGAGCGCATGACCCGGATCGAGCGCGACCTCGACGCGGTGGTGCGGACCCGCGGCCTGCACCGGCAGAGCCGGGCCCGGGTGCCGTACCCGATCGTCGCCCTGGTGGGCTACACCAATGCCGGAAAGTCCAGCCTATTCAACACCCTGACCCGGGCCGAGGTCACCGCCAAGGACATGCTGTTCGCCACCCTCGACCCGACCGCCCGGGCGACCAAGCTGCCGCATGGCGAGAATGTGATCCTCTCGGACACAGTGGGCTTCATCTCCGACCTGCCGACCGCCCTGATCGCCGCGTTCCGGGCGACCCTGGAGGACGCGATCGAGGCCGACGTGCTCCTGCATGTGCGCGACGTCAGCCATGTCGACTCCGAGGCCCAGGCCGAGGATGTCGGCGACGTGCTGCGCGAGCTCGGCATCGAGACCACGGCCGAGCGGATCATCGAGGTCTGGAACAAGGCCGACCTCCTGGATGACGACGAGCGCACCCGGCTGATGAACCTCAGCGGCCAGGCCAAGGCCCGCAACGACCGCGACAGCGACGCGCCGGTGCTGGTCTCGGCGCTGACCGGGGAGGGGCTCGCTGCGCTCACCGCCCGGATCGAGGCACGGATCGGCCGCCACCGGGCGAGCTTCGCGGTGTCGCTGCCCCCCGAGGACGGGGCCGCGCTCAACTGGCTCTACGAGAACGCCGAGATCCTAGACCGGCGCGCGGAGGCCGACGGCACCCTGCACCTGGCGATCCGGATCGCCCCCGAAAAGGAGCCGCGCTTCCTCAATCGCTTCAGCGCGGCCCGGCGCCTCTAGCGCAGCGCGTGATGGCCTCGGGCGGCGCCCGGACACCGTCGCTCCCCGCCTCCCGGACCGCCGGGAGTCGCGCCGTGTGCAAGGCGGAGGCGGGCCAGGACGACCCCGCCGTGCTGCGCGCCATGCAGGCGGGTGGCGGTCTGCGCCTGCTCGGGCTGCGGATCGTGATCGTGCTGGTGCTGCTGATGGCGGCCCAGGCCTATGACGGCTCGCTGCACGCCCTCAGCCACTGGTTCATCCTCGGCCTCTACGGCGTCGGCACGGTCTGGTTCGGCCTGGGGGAGCGGGGCGGCGGCCCGGTGGCGGCCGTCTACAGCTGGGCCGGGACCCTGCTCAATGCCGGGCTCGCCGTCTACGTGATCATCGAGCACATGCTGGCCGGCGGCGGGGCCGGTCTCGGCGCCGACGCGGTGAGCCGCCTGCCCGCCTTCCTGCTCCTGCTCCAGACCGGCCTGAGCATGCGGGTGGCCCAGACCCTGCTGTTCTGCGCGGTGGTGACGGCCTGCTGGACCGCGGCGTTCCTGGTCGGGCTGGCCTGGCCGGAGCTGTTCCCGGGGCCGGATTCTTTCCCGACCGCGCAGATCACCGGGCTCGCCACCTTCGTGGCGGCCGGCCTCCTGGTGATCGACGGCATGACCCGGCTGCGGGAGGCGGTGACCCGGGCGCTGCGCATGGAGCACGAGCGCGCCCAGCTCGCCCGGTTCGTGCCCGACACGGTCGCCCTCGACCTCGCCGCCGAGGATGCCGACGGCGCCATGGGCATCCACCGGCGCCACGCCTGCCTGATGGTGCTCGACATCCGCGGCTTCTCGCGGCTGAGCCGGGAGCACCCGCCCGAGGCGATGGTGACGGCCCTGCTGGCCGTCCGGGCCGCCGCCCAGGCCGCGGTGGCGGAGCAGGGCGGCCTGGTGGACAAGTATGTCGGCGACGCGGTGCTGGTGCAGTTCGTGGTCGGCCGCCCTCGCGCCCAGGCCCGGGCGGCGCTCACCTGCGCCCTGTCGATCCACGACCGGATCGCCACCCTCAACGCGGCGCGGGCCGGGGAGGGGCTGTTCACCCTGCGGGTGGTGGTCGCCCTGCATGCGGGCGACCTCCTGGTCGGGGTGTTCGACGACGGGGTGCGGGCCGAATACACCGTGCTCGGCCCCGCGATGAACGCCCTGTCGCGCCTGGAGGCTCGGGCCAAGGCGGCCGAGATCGAGATCGGCGCCTCGGGGGAGTTTCTGGATCTGCTCGGGGGGCCGCTGCCGCCCCGCATCCAGGCGGTTCCAGTGCCGGACGCCAACGCCGCCCAGCCGGCCCTGTTCGCGATCGTGGAGACGTCGGCCGCCTGAAGGGCGGGATTCTCCCGGAACATGCGCGGAACCGGTTCGTTCGGTCGGAGCGGCGCAGGGTCGCGGAAAGTCCTATCCCCCCATGAACAAGATCCTCCTCGGCGCGACGCTCGCCCTCGGCCTCGTCCTCGGCGCGGCCAGTCCCAGCCTCGCCGCCCCGGGCGACGGCCTCGACCGGAACGCCGCCGCCACCGGCAACAGCAACTTCGGCGGCATGCACCGCGGCGCCCGGATGTCCTCCCGGGGCGTGATGAGGAGCCGCCATCACATGATGCGCCGGCACCATCGCCACCCCATGATGCGCCGCCATTATCGCTGAGTTTTTGGGGATCCCGTGCCTGCGCGACCTGCGTGCAGGCACGGGGCCGGGCGGCTGGGGCCCGCAGGTGTCGGGCGCGACAGCTGGAGCATTGCCCCGGTTCCGGTATTCAGGACGATGCGCTAGGGAGAATCCAGATTCGGCGCGCCCAAGTCAGGCGTGATGCGAGGGAGGATCCATGCCGGGGTTGGGACGGGTCGGGCGGTTCGCCCTGGGATGCCTTGCCCTCGCGCTCGGCACGGCCGCGCAGGCTCAAGAGAAGCCGGTCCCGCCCCTGGTCTTCACCGGCATCCCAGACCAGGACGAGAGCCGCCTCGTCGAGCGCTTCGGCAAGGTCGCAACGTATCTCGAAGGCAAGCTCGGCGTGCCGGTGCGCTACATCCCGGTGAAGAGTTACCCGGCGGCGGTCACCGCCTTCACCAACGGTCAGGTGCAGCTCGCCTGGTTCGGCGGCTTTACCGGGGTCCAGGCGCGCCGGGCCGTGCCGGGCTCCCAGGCGATCGCGCAGGGGGCCGAGGACGCGGCGTTCAAGACCTACCTGATCGCTCATGCCGGGGCCGGGCTGGAGCCGACCAAGGACTTCCCCAAGGCGATCGCAGGCAAGACCTTCACGTTCGGCGCCCGGGCCTCGACCTCGGGGCGTCTGATGCCGGAATACTTCATCCGCCAGGCCTTCCCGGGCAAGAATCCGGAACAGGTGTTTTCCCGGGTCGGGTTCTCGGGCGACCACAGCCGCACGATCCAGCTGGTCCAGTCCGGCGCCTTCGCGGTCGGCGCCGTCGACTACGCGGTCTGGGACCTCGACACGAAGGCCGGCAAGGTCGACCCGAAGGCCGTCTCGGTGATCTGGGAGAGCCCGACCTTCCCGGACTATCAATGGACCGTGCGCGGCGACGTGGACCGGACCTACGGCGCCGGCTTCACCGAGAAGCTCAAGGGCGCCCTCGTCGGCATCACCGACCCGGCGATCCTGGAGCCGTTCGGGCGCTCGAAGTTCATCCCGGTGACCAACGCCGCCTACGAGCCCCTGGTCGAGGTCGGCCGCTCTACCGGCCTGCTGGACTGAGACGGTGGCGGCCGAGGCCCAGGCGAAGATCGTCCCGGAGATCGTCCTGGAGAACGCCGCGGCCTCCTATGGCGGCCACCCGGTCCTGTCGGGCATCGACCTGACCGTGCGGGCCGGCGAGCGGGTCGCCCTGATGGGCCGCTCGGGCGCCGGCAAATCGACCCTGATCGGGCTGATCCAGGCGCAGGCGCCCGAGCGGGTCGCGCTGGTGCCCCAGGCCGCGGCCCTGGTTCGGACGCTCTCGGTGTTCCACAACGTCTATATGGGCCGGCTCGACCGGCGCTCGACCGTGCACAACTTGCGCACCCTGGTCAGCCCGGCGAAAGCCGATATCGCCGGCGTGGAACGCATCCTCGACCGGGTCGGCTTGGCAGAAAAACTCTGGGCGAAGGCCGGCGCACTGTCCGGCGGCCAGCAGCAGCGCGTCTCGGTGGCCCGGGCCCTCTATAACGGCCGCCCGATCCTGGTGGGCGACGAGCCGGTCTCGGCGCTGGACCGACAGCAGGGCGCCCGGATCCTCACCGAGATGGCGCAGAGCCACGAGACCCTGATCCTGGCGCTCCACGACGTGACGCTGGCGCTCGCCCACACCGACCGGATCGTGGTGCTGGAGGCCGGCCGGATCGCCCTCGACGCGCCAGCTCAAAGCCTCGATCCGGCACGGCTGAGCCCCTATTACGAGGCCGCGTGATGCGGCTCGCCCGCCCGCGGCCCGGCTACGCGGCGGTGAGCCGCTGGTTCCTGGCAGCCGCGCTGGCCGGCCTGCTCGTCGCGGACCTGCACGTCACCACCCTGCACCCGTTCGCCGACCTCGCGCGCCTGCTCGAGGGCCTGGTCCGGCCGGACTTCCTGTCGGTCGAGGGCTGGAGCGTCGTCTACACGGTGGCCTTCGCGGTGCTGGGCGTCGGGCTCGGGGCCGGGAGCGGCCTGCTGCTGGCGATCCCGTTCGCCCGCTCCCGCACAATCCGGCTCGCCTGCGCGGGCCTGCGCGCCGTGCACGAGCTGTTCTGGGCGCTGCTGCTGATGCAGGTCTTCGGGCTCTCGGCCACCACCGGCGTGCTCGCCATCGCGCTGCCCTACGCGGGCATCTGCGCCAAGGTCTATGCCGAGATCATCGAGGAGGCCGACCTCGCGGCGCTCCGGGTGCTGCCCATAGGCACGCGCACGGTCTCGGCCTTCCTGTATGCCCGCCTGCCCGAGGTCGCCGGGCGGATGCGCGACTACACGCTCTACCGGCTCGAATGCGGCCTGCGCTCCAGCCTGGTCCTCGGCTTCATCGGCCTGCCGACCATGGGGTTCTATCTCGAATCCGCCTTCCGCCAGGGCCGCTACGCCGAGGCCGGGGCGCTGCTCCTGGTGTTCTACGCGCTGATCGGCACCCGCCGGCTCTGGATCCGCGGCTGGACCGTGCCGCTCCTGCTCATCGCCGCCCCCCTGGCCCTGCCCCCGGCGATCGGCAACGCCGCGGTCGGGGCGAGCCTCGCGCGCTTTCTCGGCCACGACATCGTGCCGGCGCCCCTGCGCGGCGCGGCGCTGGCCGATCCCGAGACCTGGACGCGGCTCTGGTCGTGGCTGCGCCCGATCCTCACGGACCAGATCCTGCCGGGCACGATCCAGACCCTGATCCTGGCGCAGATCGCCCTGGCGGCGACCGCGCTGGGGGCGCTGGTCCTGTTCCCGCTCACCGCGCGGCGCTTCGCCGGGCCGCTCGGACGGCCGCTCGGCCGCGTGCTCCTCGTGGTGGTGCGCTCGACCCCGGAATACATGCTGGCTTACGTCTGCCTGCAGCTGCTGGGCCCCTCGATGCTGCCGGCGATCTTCGCGCTGGCGCTGCACAATGCCGGGATCGTCGCCTACCTGATGGGCCGGCACGCCGACGCGATCCCCTACCGACCCGACGCGCCAAGGGGCCTGAACCTGTACGCCTACGAGACGGTGCCGCGCCTCTACGGCCAGTTCCTGGCCTACCTGCTCTACCGCTGGGAGCTCATCCTGCGCGAGAGCGCGATCTTCGGCATCCTCGGCGTCACGACGCTGGGCTTCTACGTCGACGCCGCGATCTCCGAGCTGCGCCTCGACGTGGCCGTGGTGCTGATCGCCGCCACCGCCTCGGCGACGGTGGCAGTGGACGCCCTCTCCCGGAGCCTGCGCCGGTCCCTGCGCATCGACACGCTGCCGACCCGCCTGTCCGGGCCGGCGCCCGTGGCGGGGGTAGGGCCACCTCCCGGGCTCCGCCCCCGTCCCCCCAACAGGGGCGCACCGTTTGTAACCACCACTCATGACGCGCGCCGCTCGCGCCG
>NZ_LKKO01000037.1 GCF_001455965.1 Methylobacterium sp. GXS13 | reverse complement strand
CGGGGGGAAGGGGCAGCCCCGGCAGGCGGGGAGCCTGGGGCCGAATGCGGGGGGCCGCTGTTCAGAGAGTCTTAACCATCCCGGGTTCTCTCGAAGCGCCGCTCCGGTTTCGGGGGGTAGGAAGCCGACCGGCAGGCGGGCCGAGCCTTGCCCTTCAAGCTCGGCCCGCGCCTTCACGCTCAGGCGCTGGCAGCCCGCCCGATCGGCGTCGGGATCGCACCGCGCTGGACCGGCGGTGCAACCGCCTGCGGGGTTGCGCCGGACGCGTAGTCTGCCCGGTAGGTCCGCTCCAAGGTCATCAGTGCGCGCAACGGCACCTCGGCCAGATCGAGCAACCGTGCATCGCGCCAGCGGGATTTGGTCAGCGTCCCGCGGCCGAACCACCGTGGCTTCTCTTCCTCGACGAGCAGGATCAGCTTGCCCGTCCACGTCCTGCGGAACCAGAACCGTCCCGTGAGCTTGCCCGCGCTGAACATGTCAGCACCTCGCATGAAAGCCCCGCACGACAACGTCGCGGAAACTCGACGGTTTCCCCGTCAGTCGCTTGCGCGGGCTTGACGGGGGCGGGCCGCCCGGGAGGCGATCGCGAGCCCCACGATCCCGCCGACGAGGGCGGCGGCGGCCTTCACGAGGAAATCATCAACCCGGCCGTGGCGCGAGCCGGTCAAGGTCTGACCAGCCTCCAGGCCGCCGGCCAGGAGGACGGCGCCGATCAGGATCCAGGGCCAGCGCCGCGGGTAGCCCAGGGTCAGGAGCAGCCCGGCCAACGCGTAAGCGGCGGCTCGCTCGAAGCTCGGGTTGGCCGTCACCACCGGGCGGAGACCGATCGGCACCAACGTGATGGCGATGATCGCCGCGACGATTATCCAGGCCGCGAGTCGCACCAGGCTCAGCACCCACTTGTCCATGTTGAGCCCCGCGTCCCGCACCACCGCGCCGACCGTTCCCGCATACAGGGCCTACCGGCCGGAAGCTGTTGCAGTTCGGCGGCCAAGACGCAGAAAGCCGACGGGCCATCGCCCGTCGGCCGAGCCGGCGCAACCGCAAGTGGTTGGTGCCGCGCCCGATCGGACACAGTCCGGATCACGCGACTGTTGCTCGTTCGTTCTAGGCAAAGAACCGGCGAATCGGGCATAAGGGCGACATGCGCATGCCCGTGCTCAGCTTCTGTGCGATGCTCGTTCTGATCGATATCGGTTCGGTTGCGCTGGCGGCCGCACCGACCGATCCACGTGCGCTCGAATTGGCCTGGCACCGCTGCCTGCGGGATTCCTACGCCCACCAGCCGCCAGGCCAGAGCCGGGCCGGGGACGAGCGCAACGCCCTCGATGAGTGCAAAGTGCAGGAGGATGCCTTCGTTGCGTCACTCATGGCCGCCGGACCTGCTCAGGACGGCCGGACCGGGACTGTCTGGTCCCGGACCTGGGCGGCGTTCGTGGAGCCGCTCACCGCGTGGATTGGCGGCCTCCGCCGCTGAGCCTGTCGGTCAGGAGGTCGACCACTCGCGCTTCACCTCGTCGGCCGGCCGATCGAGATGGACCTTGCCGCCCTCGACGGCCCGGACGAAATCCAGCGGGATGTAGTGGTGCAGCCCACCCGCGGCCGCATCGCGCTTGGTAAGCTTGATCTCGCCTTTGTCGATATGGTCGACGGTGCCGACATGCACTCCGTCGGACCCGACGACCTCGGCATGTTCCTGGATCTGCGCAGCATCAACCATCGTCGACCTCCCTGTGTGGCCGTCAAACGGTGTCTCGCGCCGGGCAGTTCCTGACTGCGCCATCCGGACCTACTCCGGCCCTCCGGGCGCCACGGCGTCGCACCGCATGGGCGCCACCGAACCAGGGGGCGTCCGGGCCGTTGGAGCGCCATGACCAATTCGACTTCCACCCCGATGGACCAAGTTGCCGACGCAAGCCGGCACGAGATGGCAACCGAGCATCTGCTGTTCGGCACGATCCGTTTCCTGGCCCAGCGCCATCCGGAGCTTTTGGACGAACTCGACCGCAGCCTGGATCACCTCTGGGATCGGGCCGAGGGTGAGGCGCGCGACGACGAGGCCGTGCGCAAGATCGCCAGCCGCATCATCAAGAGCCTGCGGGCCGAGAGCTGAGGGCGTTCCCGATCGCGGCGCGGTTCGGTCGTCTATGGGTGCGCGCACCCGACGCAGATGCCGCGGGTGATGGCGTCATTGCGTTGCTCGGCCGGACTGCGACGATCGATGCTGCCGGTCTCGTTCGGGCCGAGCGCTCTGGGGTTCGGGACGGTCTGACCCGTGGCCGTTGTGTGGGGCGCCTTCGCGGGCGGGCGCGGGCCGCCGCCGGTTCCCGTCTGGCTCACCGATTGGGCCCAACCGGGCGGTGTGCCCAGGGCGAGGACGACGAGGGTGGCGATCTTCAGGGGCGCGCGCATGGTGACCTCCCGGCGCTTATTCATCTGCGTGGAACCGACGCACTTGGTGGCTGAAAGTTCCGTTCTCGCCCGTGCGCGGGTTGCGAGGATCGCCGTCACGCGAAGGCTGAGCGGTGCGCGGCACGGTCTCGCCATTCGGGGTATCGGCTAAGCTCTATTGAGGCTTGCCCTCTGCACGGGACGGCCCGTTACTGGCATCGTCACGATCGAGGGGCTTACGATGAACCCGACCGTCAAGGCGGTGCTGCTGAACGAGCGCGCCAGCGTCCTGTCGGCCATCGCGGCCCGCGAGGGAACCGTCTCCGATCTGCTGGTTCAGTTGAATGGCGTCGAGAACGATATCTGGCGGTTGCGCCACCGTCTTATCGATCTCGAAGCCTACCTCGTCGGCCAGCGGGTCGAACTGCCGGCGGACGCGCCGTCCGACGACGTCCTGGCCGCGCCGAGCGATGCGCCTGGGCTGCCGGCCTGCAAGCCGCTCGAGGATTTCGTCCGCCACAGGTCCGGGAAGCGCAAGCTTCTCGCCGCCGTGCCCCGCCGCATCGAGGATGCGCGCCGATCCGGCTGAGCAGACCGGGATTGCTCCCTACCCTCATCCTGGGGCCTATCTAGGCCCGGCGATGATCCGAGAGGGGTGAGGGATGGGCAACCGGGATGGCGCCGGCGCGTCGAGCGCACGGATTGCAGAAGTCCAGCGCCTCGCGACAGCCCTGGCTGCCCGCGTGCGGTACGCGCAACTGGTCCAGCGGCCGGTCTACGAGGAACAGATCAACGCTCTGGTCGGAGCGGCGCGGCTTCTGGACGAGGAGAAGGTGCCGTGGCCACCCATGGTGGAAGAGGTGCTGATGGAACTGGCCAAGTCGCTGGACGGATCCGGCGCGGCCGAGGATGCCGAGACGCCGGATCCGGCCCAGGCGGACGCTTGAAAGGCATCAAGCCGTTGGACACTTAGGAAAAATCGCCGAGCCAGCGCAGCGAGTTCCGCAGGCGGTCGGTACCGTCTTGGGCGAACCACAGCCCATGCGCAAAGATCACGGCGTCGGGCCTGAGCGCGACGAGTTCCGCCGCCGCCCGCGCCGCGTCGCCCCGGCGCAGCTTGATCACGAGGCGCAGATAGGGGGGCGGCTGACCTCCCGGCGCGGTCATGCCGGCCAGATGCAGAAGCGGGCGCAGGAGCGCGGGCATCTTGGCCGGCTCCAGGTTTAGGACGAGATCGGTCAGCACCAGGGTCCGGCTGCGCGTGTGGAAGAACGCGACCTCGCGGAATCCGAGACCGCCCGGGACCACGATCTGGCGCAGATCCGGGGCCCATTCGGGCGGCGCAGCGTCGGCGAGCACGCGATCGATCCGCAGGCCGGAGCGGCGCACCTGGCCGCGCTGGCGGAGGTTCGGCGCCGCCCAGGTCAGGGCCTCCGGGCAATGCTCCTGCCACGCTTTCAGAAACGTCCAATGCGCGATGTTGGGCGCCACGAGATGGCGGATCGGTCCCAGGGCCGCGATCGCCCGGTGCAGGGCCGCGTCGTAGCGTGTCGGCGAGTGGAGCCACAGGCTGCCGTCACCGAGGCGGACCACGCTCATCCGGACCGGGAGCGGCATGCCGAGCACCCGCAAGGGGCCGCTATCGACGATCCAGACGCCCTCAGCCACGGGCTTGAGCACGTCGAGGGGCGGATACGTCGCCTCACGCAAGACCTTGTCTCCTCGGTTGCCTCCGGCGACACGGCCGGGACGTCAGGCAACCGCCACGGCGCATCGGGTTTCCCGGATGCATCGCCGCAGCCCCGATTCACGCGGTCAGGCCTGGAGATAGACCGGGGCGACCGGGCGGGGCGGGAGGGCGCGCCATAGGGCGATGCCGAGGCCCAGGATCGTCAGGAGATCGCAGGTCAGTCCGAAGACCGAGCCGACCAGGAGATTGTGGCCGGCCCAGCACAGGGAGGCGCCCAGGAACAGCAGCCGCATCGTCTGCGGCGCGGCGTTGAGGCGGGCGGCAGTCGCCAGCAGCGCGGCGGGCGCCGCGCAGGCCGAGGGCGTGCCGTTCCAGGTGGTGATCGTCAGCCAGGCCGCCAGCAAGGTGGTGGCGGCGAACAGGGGGTGGACCCAGGCGTTCCGGTTCGGTGCACCGAGGCAGGTCAGGGAGACGAGGCTCTGCACCACCGCGATGGCGCACATCGCGGTGCCGGTGAGCGCTCCGAGCGTCAGGTAATGGGCACCGAAACAGGCGGCGCAGGACGCCGAGCCGGCAAGCATCCAGGACCGCCGCGGCATGAGACCGGCAATAAATCCGAGGGTCAGACCCAGGGATCCGAAGATATCGAGATGGGTTCCGGCCAGGTTGTACCAGGTCAATACGGAGTCGGCGGCAATCATTGGTCGCGCTCAAGGCGGCGCGGGTGCGCCGTTTCAGACCTTTGCGCTAGGTTCGCATGGTAATCAGGGGGTTAACGGTGGGCGGCCCGCCGATCACGACGGTGCGAGCGTGGCAGAAGCGCCGCAATCCTGTCGGGCGGGTCGAGGGGTTTTTGCGGATAATGGATGTGCTGGTTCAGTATTCGGCCGAGGCCTTCACTTGAATAACATAAGTTATGGCTGCGATCGGGTCTTCAATCGTGGGAACAACACCGGAGAGATTCGGTTCTCTGGGCATTCACCTCCGGATGTCGCCGGTGCCGATCCGGGCTGCGGTACGTCCGCCCCGCCGCCCTTCGGCGACCCGACAGGGCGTTCCCATGCAGCTTTCGATCCTCGGCAGACGTCGTTCATCCGCCGTCCGGCCTTCAAATCCCACGGCGGGTGGGGACGGTTCCTGCGCAGGATCGGGCATGCGCGCCGCCGTTCCCTGCGAAGCCCCGCCGAAGGCTGGAACGGCCCGCGGCTCGCGGCGCGCCACTGCCGTCATGGGCCGAAGCGATGGTTGAGGACAGGCCGATGACGCAAGCCGATACCATTCCGGAGCCCTTCCCGCACAACGAAGAGGCGTTGCTGGCCCTGGGGCACGCGCTGCGCGATGCCGGCTATGGGTTCACCACCGTGACTCCGGTCACCCACGCCATCGTCAACGCCCGGTCGTGCAACGCCGAGGCCCACACCCTGCGCGACGTGTTCGGCTGGAGCCGGCCGTTCCGGGCGGAGCTTCTGCCCGGGCCGATCCTGGCGCTGATGCGGGAGGCCGGGGCTTTGGTCGAGGACGGTCACCGTCTGCGTGCGTCTGTGCGGTTCTCCAGCCTGGATGGCGAGCTGTTCGCCCATTCCGTCTACCCGCCGAGCGCCACCGATGCGGTGTTCTTCGGGCCCGACACGATGCGCTTCGTCTCCGCGGTGCTGGCCCATCTGGAGCAGCGGAAAACACCGTTGCGCCGGGCGGTCGATCTCGGCTGCGGCTCGGGGGCGGCCGGGATCTGCATCGCCAAGCGGTCGCCCGGGGCGGAAGTCCTGCTGGTCGACATCAACCACGCCGCCTTGCGGGCCGCCCGGGTCAATGCGCGTCTGGCCGGCACCGACGGCGTCGAGGCCCGGCACAGCGACATGCTGCGCGACGTGGACGGCTCCTTCGATCTGATCGTGTCGAACCCGCCCTTCATGATCGACCCCGCGGCCCGGGCCTATCGGCACGGCGGCGGCTCGCTCGGGGCCGGCCTGCCGCTGGCGGTGGTCGAGCAGGCGATCCGGCGGCTCGCCCCCGGGGGCACCGTCGTCCTGTTCACCGGCGCGGCGATCGTCGCGGGGACGGACCCGTTCCGGGATGCCGTGGCCGAGGCCTGCGCCCGGGCCGGCCTGGCCTGGACCTATCGCGAGTTCGATCCGGATGCCTACGGCGAGGAGCTGGCCAACGCCGGCTACGCCGAGGTCGAGCGGCTCGCCCTGGTGGTGCTGACGGTCACGCGGCCATGAGCGGCCCCGTCGATGCGCGCGAGGAAATCCTGCGCGATGCCCTGTCCGGCCTCACCGCCGCGCCAAAGACCCTGCCGGGCAAGTATCTCTGGGATGCGACCGGCTCCGACCTGTTCGACCAGATCTGCCACAACCCGGATTACTACCCGACCCGCCAGGAGATGGCGCTGCTGCCCCAGGTCGCCGCCGCGCTGGCGGCTCGGGTCCGCCCGGGCGTGACCGTGGTGGAGTTCGGCAGCGGTGCGAGCCGCAAGATCCGCACCCTGCTCGACGCCTTGCCCGAGCCGGCGGCCTACGTGGCGATCGATATCTCGGGCGCATACCTGGCGGAAGCGATCGGCCGGCTGGCGCCGGATTACCCGGACATCGCCATGGTCCCGGTCTGCGCCGATTACACGAAGCCTGTGCAGCTCCCGGTCGCGGCGGGGCCCGGCGGGATCCTGGGCTTCTATCCCGGTACCAGCATCGGCAACTTCGCGCCCCCGGAGGCCGCCCTGTTCCTGGAGCGGGCGCGGACGACCCTCGGCCCCAGCCTGTTCCTCGTGGGAGCCGATGCGACGAGCGAACCCGAGCGCCTGCAGCGTGCCTATGGCGGGGCGGACGGGTTGATGGCGGCGTTCCACCGCAACATCCTGGTCCGGCTCAACCGCGAGCTCGGGGCCGATTTCGACCTCGACAATTTCCGGCACCGCATCGAACTCTATCCGGATCCGCAGCGGGTGGAGGCGTATCTCGTGGCGATCCGCCCGGCCACCTATCGCCTGGGCGGGCAGACGATCGCATTCGCCGCCGGCGAGCGTATCCGCACCGATACATCCCACAAATACGCCCCCGCGCTCTTCCAGGCTCTGGCGAGCCAGAGCGGCTGGCAGCCACGCGTGCTCTGGGAAGCGGAGGCGGGGAGTTTCAATCTGCACCTGCTGGAGGGCATGGGCGGAGCGACTTAGAGTCTCGCACGAAATTCCCGTGGCATCGTCGGGTGTCAAGGGAGGACGCCCGGGAAGCGGGAGTCTTGTGAGGTGCCCTCAATCCAGAGATCCGGGTGTTCAGGACGGCCGCGCTCCGCTCACCGATGCGGCCCGGGGCCTGTGCCGCACGGGGCATGGACTGCCCGGCAAGCTGGGCGACGGCTCGAGGCGACCGTCAGCGAAGGACTTTCCGATCTCCAGCGAACCCACGTGACAGGTCGTACCGCATCGGTCGCCAAGCGCGGGTCCTTCCGTCACGTGGCGCAGCCCGTTCAGCGCACGACGCAACGTATGCTTGCCTTCCCTGCTTCCTCGCGCGGACGCGGCGGGCAAGGTGCGAAAGGCCCCGCGCCTCATCCGGTGACGGTGGACGGGTCTCGCTTGGGGACAATACTCCTCTCGTGTCGTTCGAGAGCGCCTGTTCCGGCGCACTATTTTTCTCCCAATATGGACAGCAATTCGCCGCGCATCCAAAATTATACGAAGAGATAATACGTAACTTATCGAAAAATCATGGATTGATCTCTTCAATAAAGAGGCAAGCGATGATTTGTGCTGAGTAAAAATCGTGTCGTGCGTCGCTTGACAGGCGACACGCAGATCGATATTTCCCGCGCCGCTCGCCGGAGAAGTAAAAAATATAACGTATCTTCTGATGTGTCGGCGCGACAATTAATGGTTGCGCGAACAGTACGGTAACGAGCACTCCGGTAAAGTTGATATTCCTGTTCGGCGCGGTCTGACAGGGGTGTGATCTATAACGCGACTTGATCAGACTTGAGGCGTTGAAGCGAAGTGTCTCTTTCAGGCGCTTTCTGGGACGCGTCGCGAGCCAGGAACTGCCTGATCGATAAGGAGCCCCCACGGAGACACGACGATCAATCCCACAGGTGTGTGCTGATTTTCGAAGAACTCAGGCCAGCGCTTTTGTGAGGAAAGATGATGGGCATTCCCTACGCGTTGAAGAATCCATGCCATCCCGGTGCTTTTATTCGTCGCAATATCGTCGAACCCCGCAACTTGACCGTGATGGCCGCAGCCGCCCTTCTCGGCGTCACCCGCCAATCGCTGTCCGATTTTCTGAACGAGAAGACCAGTCTATCTGCAGAGATGGCTCTTAAAATCGAAAAGACGTTCGGATTTAAGATGGAATCTATGATGGAGATGCAGAAGCAGTTCGACATCGCCAAGGTGCGGAAGCGTGACCAGGCTCGCCAGGGTCAGCTCAAGGCGCAAGCAAAACCCCAGGCGACCGGGCTTCTGCGCGTTTTCGGGTGAGATTGCTTCGCGGCCGTTGGGAGACCCGGTAGCTGGTAGCCGGGCCGCCCACCGAAGCTTCGGGATGCCCAGCCCTGGGCATTCACATTCATGGGACGGCTCCAGCGCTTGACGGGAAGCTGCCGAGATATGGCGGCCAATCCGTCAGCGCTGGTCGATGCCCCTGCTCGACAGGCCCTCGGCCATAAGATCGACGGATGAGAGCGGGGCGTGCACGAATGGAGTGAGCAGCGAGGGCGGTCGTGCCAGCGAGAGGCTTGTTCGACCTTGCGGAGCCGTAAGTCTCTGATCTTCTGCCGCCCCTTTGGCTATCCTCGCGACTGCATCGCGGTCGGATCAAACCGATCCACGCGATCCCGCGCGCGAAGGGGCCGCCGACACGCGTGGGCTGGTGTCGCAGCAGGTGCTGACGGGAGACATTCAGCGGGAAGTCCGTAACAGCCGCGCGGTTGCTTCGTATCGCGCGCACGGCCGGTTCAGACAATGGCCAGCCTGAGATCAAACAACGGCTCACCCGGCCTGGAACGGCCGGTGCTTGTCGTCGGCCGTGTTCGACGCGGCGCCCTTCGGCACGGCACTGGTATCGACCATGTCGCGCTGGTCCCGCTGCGGCTCCGGGAAATCCGTCAGCGCGCGCCAGGGCGTCGCGGGGACGCCCATCCGGAAGCCGCCCGATGACCGGAACAGCCACGCTGCGACGAGCATCCAGGGCACGATGAAGAAGACGAAAGCACTGAGTCCCACGACGATCCTCCCGAGACGGTGAGCCGTCAGGAGAACGCGGGAGGCCCCGTCATCGATCCTGCCGGCCGGTATGGCGCGCGCCGCCGACGTGGAGGCCGGCTCAGCCTCGGCGAACGCACGCAATCACGGGCCGCGGGATGGCGCCATCGGGGTGCCGGCGCCTCCGGTGCCGAGCTCACCGATCAGACGGTCATATTCGGCCTCGGCCGTGCCGTAGCTGTCGCCCGCGAGTTCGAGCAGGCCATCGCGATCGACGATCTCGACGAGGCCGCGATGCTTGCGCACGAAGCCGTCCCCCTCGAGCCGTCTCAGGGCGGCCGTCACGCCGGGCCGTTCGACGCCCAGCATCAGCGACATGAACTCGTGCGTGACCATCACGGCGTCACTGTCGCTCCGATCCTGGTACATCAGCAGCCAGCGGGCCAGCCGCATCGGGGTGTTGCCCCGCGCATTGGCGAAGGCCGTCTGCGCGGTCTGCGCGAAGTGGGTGTGAATGTAGCGCAGCAGCATGAGGCGCATGGCCGGACGCGCCTCCACCGCCCCGAGCAGGGCGGGCGCATCGATCGCCAGCATGCGCCCGGGCGCCTGCACGAAATGGGTGTAGGGGGTGCGGTCGTCACCCAGCAGGACGGGGGCGGCCCCGACCAGACCTTCGCGGCCGATCAGCCCGATCTCCACCCGGCCGCGCATCCCGTCGTTCGTCACGGAGACGATGCCGGCCTCCACGAAGTAGACCGTCTCGATGGTCGTGTGGGCAGCGATCATGATCCGCCGAACGGCCATGTCTTCCCGGCGCAACGCAGGCTGCAGCGCTAAGAAGTCGTCCGGTGCGAGCGCCCGGAGGAGGCGGTTGCGCAGGTCGGCCTGCTGAAGCTGTGCCACGGGTGCTCATGCGTATCGGGCGAGGGCACAACCAGTCCCTCGATCGTCGGCGCCCAGGACGTAGCCGACAACCTGCTTCCGCTAAAGCTTGGCTCGCGTCGCTGCAATGTAAGAATTTGACAGAACAATGCGTCCGAATGCCGTCTTTAGCGCATGTAAATTTCTTACAATCCCGGTTTCTGAGGCATTGAAGCGTCAATCCGATGCGTTTCTGCTCGAACGACCGCATTCGCGCGGTTGTGGTACTATCGCTCCATCCCGGTGGCTGGAAACCAACTGTCGGGAGGAGGGGGCACCCGTTCGATATCGCGCACTCATCTCGGATGCGTGGATCGCCGGCCAGTCTTCGCCCGGCTGCACGTCGCCGGCCGCGAGCCCGCCCGCGACGCGCAGGGCATGGCGAACGTCGCGTCTCGCGGGTCGGCCTACGGCGTCTCGCGGGCCGGCCTCCGGCGTCTCGCAGGCTGGACTACGGCGTCTCAGAGGCCGGCCTACGGCGTCTTGGCGCGGGCAGCGGTCCGATACGCGCTCGGGCTCAGGCCGTAGCGCGCCTTGAAGCGCCGGGCGAAATGGGCCTGGTTGGCGAAGCCGCTTCCATAGGACACGTGACCGATCGGGATGTGGGCGCAGCCCGGATCGGCCAGGCGCTCGACGGCGGCGTCCAGCCTGCGCTGCCAGATCCAGTCCGAGATGTGCTGGCCGCGCTCGTGGAACAGCTCCTGCAGCCGTCGCAGCGAGACCCCCACCGCCGCCGCAAGGCGCGGCGGGTCGAGATTCGGGTCGCTGAGGTTCGCCGCGACATACGCCTTGGCGCGCTGGACCAGGACGGTGCCGTGGAGCGGCCGCGGGACCTCCTGGGCCAAGCGCTCGGCGAGGCCGGCCATGATTAGATCGATGCCGACACCGGCCATACGCTCCGCGGAACTGGCCGGAAGCTTCTCGTGAACGCGAACGAGTTCTTCGAAGAAGGTTCGCACCAGCGGACCGGTGCCGCCCCTGGACCCGAAGGTCAGCGCCGTGAAGTGCCGGGTCGGGCCGAGCATGCGCTCCAGGGGGGCGATCGGCAGTTCGAGGACGAGGGACCGATCGTTCACGCCCGAGACGTGCACGTTCGGCCGGTCTGCCAGCACCACGATCTCGCCGGCCGTCTGCACGGCTTCTCGGCCGTCCTGGATGTTGACCGAGCGGCCCGCGAGCTGGATCAGCGCGAAGACGGTCTGGGTCCGCTCGCGCCGGCGCAGCGTGTCGGCGGTGATCTCCGATCGAACGCAGCTTTCGCGGATGCGCGTGATCCGCAAGGAGCCGACATCAGCCGCCTGTATCAGTCCCTCGAACGGCTCGTCGCAGAGATGGCTCAGCTCGATCGGGCCCATGCGATCGTACAGAACCTCGCGCCACAGTTTGAAGCGGGCCGTCTTGTCTGCTTCGCGCGTCGAGAGGACTGTGTGCAAGGATCGGTAGCCCGGATGGTGTGCGTCTGTATATCGGGCGCGACCATCACGGGAACGATCGGCTCCACAGCTCACATAAAGCGGATGGGATCGGATAAGAAGTTCGGCCCCGAGTTCGGCCGGATGCTGGCCGGATGAGATCGGGGAGCGCTCCCGATCCGTCTCCGGGCTTCGAGGCGGGCCGCTGGAGGCTGCGCGCCACCGTCCCGGGACTGGGTTTGGGATCCTCAAACCCGCGATCGCTCAGATCGTTGCAGGCGAACCCGCCCCCATGCCGGCTCCGGGCGCGGATGTCCCGTCGCTCCGGGGCCCCGAGCCGGGTGCCGGTCCATCGCCGCAAACGCCCGAACCCGTCGGAACGCCGCAGGCGGGATAGCTTTCGAGACCCCGGTGGTTTGCGAGACGACATCACGGGGGCAGGATGGACGCCCGCAATCCGACGCGGCCGGTGGGCCTGGGCCATCAGGCGGAACTGACCCTGCGCGGCATCGTGCTGGGGGCGGCCATCACGGTCGTGTTCATGGCGGCCAACCTCTACATGGGCCTGAAGACCGGGATGACGTTCTCGTCCTCGATCCCGGCCGCGATGATCTCGATGGGCGCGTTCCGGCTGATGGGGGGCGCCGGCATCCTCGAGAACAACATCGTCCAGACCCAGGCCTCGGCGGCCGGAACCCTGTGCAACGTCATCCTGGTCCTGCCGGGCCTCGTGCTGATCGGGCACTGGAGCGGCTTCCCGTTCTGGCAGACCACGGCGGTCTGCGCGCTGGGCGGGCTGCTCGGCGTGGCCTTCTCGATCCCCCTGCGCCGCGCCCTCGTGGCGGGCAGCGACCTGCCTTACCCGGAAGGCGTGGCCGCTGCCGAGGTTCTGAAGACCGGACAGGACGAGGCCGGGAGCCAGGGTCTGCGCGATCTGCTGGCGGCGGCCGGGATCGCCGGGGCGATCGGGTTCGCCACCACCGGCCTGAAGGTGCTGGGCGAGGGGCTCTCCGGCGCGATCAGCCTCGGCGGCGCCGTCTTCCGCACCGGCACCGGCTTTTCCCTGGCGCTGGTCGGGGTCGGCTATCTGGTCGGCATCGGCGCCTGCCTGGCCTTGCTGACGGGCGTCGTGATCGCCTGGGGGATCGCGGTGCCGGTGCTCACCGCGCTCGCGCCCGATGCGGGCAAGACCGCCGGGCAGGCCGCCGAGGCGGTCTGGTCCGAGCAGGTCCGGCTGATGGGGGCCGGCATCATCGCGGTGGGCGGGCTCTGGACCGTGGCGTCGCTCGCCCGGCCGATCGCGTCCAGCATCCGCACCGCCCTGTCGACCGCCGGCAGCAGCCTCGGCGCCGACCACCGGCGCCAGGAGCGCGACCTGCCGATCGCCTGGGTCGGGGCCGGGGCGCTCGCCCTGTGCGTGCCGCTGGCGCTGCTGTTTCACGCCTTCGCCGAACCGGCCGGGCTCGGCGGGACGCTGATCGCGCTGGCGCTCGCCGCGACCCTGTTCGCGGTGCTGTTCGGCTTCCTGATGGCCGCCGCCTGCGGCTACCTCGCCGGGCTGCTCGGCTCCTCGTCGAGCCCGATCTCGGGGATCGGCATCCTCACCACCATGGCGACCGCGCTGCTCCTGCCGCTCTTCCTCGGCCAGGTCGGCGGCCCGGAGGGCGAAAGGTTCGTCACCGCCATGGCGCTGCTGCTCACCGCGGTCATCATCACCACCGCGTCGATCGCCAACGACAACCTGCAGGACCTCAAGACCGGGCAGGTGGTCGGCGCCACCCCCTGGCACCAGCAGATCGCGCTGATCATCGGGGTCGGTGTCGGCTCGCTGGTGATCGCGCCGCTGCTCGAGCTGCTCTACCAGGCCTACGGCTTCGTCGGCGCGCCCTTGCGCGAGGGGGGCGATCCGGGAAGCGCCATGGCGGCGCCCCAGGCCGCCCTGATGACCCAGATCGCCACGGGCATCACGCAGGGCGCGTTGCCTTGGACGATGGTGCTGATCGGCGCCGGGCTCGGCGTGGTGCTGGTGGCGGTCGAGGCACGGCTGCGGCGGCGCGACCTCACCTTCCCGGCGCTCACCGTGGGGATCGGCATGTACCTGCCGCTCTCTGTCGAGATGACCATCGCGATCGGCGGCATCCTCGGCTGGCTCGCCGAGCGCCGGCTGCGCGGCCGGGTCCGGGGGCCCAGGCGGGAGGCCGTGCTCGGGGCCGCCCGCCGCCGCGGTGTGCTCCTCGCCTCGGGGTTCCTGGTCGGCGAGAGCTGCGTCGGCGTGCTGCTCGCCGGCGCCGACCTGATGGCCGGGCACAGCGGAGCGCTCGCCATCGCCGGGCCGGGCTTGGCGTCGACGGCGACCTGGCTCGGGCTGGCGGTGTTTCTGGGTGGGCTCGGGGTTTATTTCTGGCTGGTCTCCGCGGTCGACGACGCGGCGCGCGTGACGCAAGTCGAATCCAAGACCGCGTGATGAACCGCGCCGAGAGATCGCCATGAGAACGGCCGCATCCGAGACCCGCGCGTTCCCGCTGAGCGCCGGGATCCTGTTCGGGCTGGGGCTCGGCGGGTTCTTCGACGGGATCGTGCTGCACCAGATCCTGCAATGGCATCACATGCTGAGCAGCTGGTACCCGATCGATTCCATCGCCAATCTCGAGCTGAACACCCGCTGGGACGGGATCTTCCACAGCGCCACCTACGTGTTCGTGGTGCTCGGGCTGTTCCTCCTGTGGCTGGCGGCCCATCGCGGGCACCTGTCCTGGTCGAACAAGCTGCTGGCCGGGTCGCTGCTGGTCGGCTGGGGCCTGTTCAACAGCGTCGAGGGCGTGATCGACCACCAGATCCTCGGCGTGCACCACGTCAACGAGGCGATGCCCCGGGACCAGTGGGTGTTCTGGGATATCGGGTTCCTGGCCTGGGGTGTCGCCATGCTGATCGCCGGCGTGGCGCTGGTCCGGGCCGGCCGCCGGGAGCGGGCGGCGTGAGGCTTCAGCGCGCCGCCCTGCCGGCGTTCGTCCCCTGGCTCGTCCTCGGCGCGGCCTTGATCCTGGCGACGATGCCGGCCTGGCGGCCCCTGGTCTTCGGCACCGCGCTCACCCTCGACGACCTGTTGAGCCTGCGCTGCCTGTCCGGCTGAGCCTCAGGCGCCGCCTTCGCCGAGCAGCGTCTGGACGAAGCGGCGGGTGCGCGGATCGGCGGGCCGGGCGAACAGCTCGGCCGGCGGTCCCTGCTCCACCACCGTGCCGCCGTCGAGGAACACCACCGTGTCGGCGACCCGGCGGGCGAGGCGCAGGTCGTGGGTCGCCATCAGCATGGTCATGCCCTCGCGGGCGAGGCCGGCCAGCACGTCCACCACCTCGGCGGCGAGCTCGGGATCGAGCGCCGAGGTCGGCTCGTCGCAGAGCAGCAGGCGCGGGGAGGGGGCCAGCGCCCGGGCGATCGCCACGCGCTGCTGCTGGCCGCCCGAGAGGCTCGCCGGCCAGGCCTCGGCCTTCTGGGCGAGGCCGACCCGGTCCAGCAGCTCCAGGGCCCGGGTGCGCGCTGCCTCCTTGGGCCATTGGCCCACGGTGATCAGCCCCTCGGTGACGTTCTCGATCACCGTGCGGTGGGGGAACAGCTGGAAGTTCTGGAACACCATGCCGGTCTGGCGCCGGACGGCCAGCACGTCCCGCCGGGCCGGCGCCGCGCCGGGCCGGAAGTCGAGGCGCAGGGCGCCGAGCACCAGCGTGCCGGCCTGCGGTATCTCCAGAAGGTTCACGCAGCGCAGCAGCGTCGACTTGCCCGAGCCCGACGGGCCGATCAGCGCCGTGACCCGGCCCTCCGGCACCGTGAGATCGACGCCGCGCAGGATCGGGGTGTCGCCGAAGCGCTTCTCGATGGCCTGGAGGGCGATCATGCGCGGGCCTCCAGGTAGCCGCCGTAGCGCCCGAGGCGCCGCTCCAGCCCGCTCTGGAGCCAGGACAGGGCGGAGCAGAGCACGAGGTAGATGAGCGCCGCCTCGACGTAGAGGATCAGCGGCTCGTAGGTCACCGCGACGATGCGCTGGGCCGCCTGGAACATCTCCGGCACGGTGATGGCGGCGGCGAGCGAGGTGTCCTTCACCAGGGCGATGAAGGTGTTGGACAGGGACGGCACCGCCACCCGCGCCGCCTGGGGCAGGATCGTGCGCCGCATCGCCTGGGTCGGGGTCATGCCGGTGGCGTAGGCGGCCTCCCACTGCCCCTTCGGGATCGACGCGATGGCGGCGCGCATGATCTCGGACGCGTAGGCGCCGATATTGAGGGTGAAGCCGATCACCGCGGCGGGAAACGCGTCGATCAGGATGCCGACGCTCGGCAGGCCGTAGAAGATCACGAACAGCTGCACGAGGAGCGGCGTGCCCCGGAAGATCCAGACATAGGTCCAGGCGAGCGCCGCCAGCGGCCGGGGGCCGAACAGCCGCGCGAGGGCGATCACCAGCGCGAGGCTCAACCCGAGCGCGAAGGCGATCAGCGTCAGCGGTATCGTGAACCGGAGACAGGCTTCGAGCAGCGGCCCGAGCGACTGGAGCATGAGGTCGAGCCAGTGCGGCACGGGGCGGTGTTTCCTGCGGAATCGGGCGACGGTCTATACGGCTTTGCGCCGCGGATCGCGCGGGGGATTTTTGGCTGGGCCAGCTGGGGATCGCCCGGGGCTTGAAGGGACGCCCGCTCCGGAGGCGCCACGCTCCCTCTCCCCGCAGAGGCGAACGGACCCACACCTCTCCGGACGAGGCGCGGATCCCCTCTCCTGTGCGGGCTAGCGGATTCACGCATCACGTTCGGTCGTGAGCGCCGGAGCCGCCACGGGTTTTCCCCTCCCCCTAGCGGGGAGGGGTCAGGGGTGGGGGTGGTTCCGCATGCGGCTCGGCGGTGCCTTCTGCACCACCCCCACCTCCAACTCCTCCCCGCAAGGGGGAGGAGAGCGCGTCGCGCCCCGCCGAAGACGATGTATGAACATCGTAGCCTGCAGAGAGAGGCGCGTATGTCCGGCCCCTGCCTCCAGGCGAAGACCCGCCTACTGCGAAACGTCCGCCCCGAAATATGTCTGCGCGATCGCCGCGTAGCTGCCGTCGGCCTTGATCTCGGCGAGCGCCTTGTCGAGCGCCGCCTTCAGGGCGGGGTTGTTCTTGCGCAGGAGGATGCCGGAGGCGTCGGCGTCGTCCTTCTGGGCGACGATCTTCACTGGGGCGTTCGGCTGCTTCTTGTGGAAGTCGAGGAAGGACAGGTTGTCGTTGATGGTGGCGTCGGCGCGGCCGGTGACGACCAGCTGGATCGACTGGTCGAACCCGTCGGTGCCGACCGGCTCGGCGCCGGCCTCGGTGGCCAGCCGGGCGAAATTGCTGCTCAGGCTTTGGGCGGATTTCTTGCCCTTCAGGTCGGCGAAGGACTTGATCGTACCGTTGTCGGCCCGGGTGATCACCACGGCCCGGGAGCGGATATACGGCTCGGAGAAGTCGAACTTCGCCTGGCGCTCCTTGGTGATGCTGACCTGGTTGATCACCACGTCGTAGCGTTTGGCGTCGAGCCCGGCGATCAGGCCGTCCCACTTGCCCTCGACGAATTGCGGCGTGACGCCGAGCTTCTCGGCGACCTTGCGGCCGATCTCCACGTCGAACCCGGCCAGCGCCCCGGAGGCGTCGTGGAAGCTGAACGGCGCATAGGTCCCCTCGGTGCCGATTCGCAGGGTCTTGGCGGCCCGGATCGCGTCGAGGTCCTCGGCCCGCGCGGACGCGCCCATGAGAAGCGCCGCGGCGGCGAAAACGGCCACGCGGGCGGCGGAGACAAGACGCATCACGAAGACCTCCAGGGCGAGACGATCATCCATCCCGGCCACCGGTCCGGGACGGCGGCGCGGACGGCTCGGGAATGGGTGGGAAACGGGTGCGGCGCGTCGCCGATCGTCACCGACGGCGCCGAGCCGGGGATCCTATACCAAGCGGCGCCGGCGGCGCCTACGGCACGCCGAAGCGGGCTTCTCGGCTGACAGCAGAGTTTTCCCAGATGCTCGGGGTTTGCCGCGGAATGTTTCTTCGGCTGCGCACCGCGACCGGACCGTCGATGCGCCGGGGTCTGGCTGCGAACGCCAAGCCGGCGATTGGGCAAGACTTTGATCGGCCAATGTTTCCGGGTCCCCGGTACCACGTCAGAGGCTCGAAATGACGGGTTGGATGGTCGAGCGCCGATCAGGCGTCCCGGCTGTCGGTAAGGAATAAGATTTCTCGCGCCCGTCCCGGGTCGTTCTGAGCGCCCAAGGCTTGCGGCCGTCCTCCCGGTTCAACCCAAACACATCGCCGCTTTTGTCGAGCCGGCGCCGGGACGGGCGTTGATCTCGGATGATCCTTGGGCACAGTGCCGGCGTGATGCTGATCCTGGGCGGCCGCGTGGCCCCGGAGCGGCCCGGACCGGTCTTGTTCTGTGAGCCGGGGCGTGCGGCCCGCTCCGGCGGAGGATCGCGCATGAGCTCGCCCGCCCAGCCCTACCGGGGCGTCTTCCCGGTCGCCCCCACGGTGTTCGACGCTTCGGGCGCCCTCGATCTCGACGGGCAGCGCCGGGCGATCGACTTCATGATCGAGGCCGGGAGCCACGGGATCTGCATCCTGGCGAACTTTTCCGAGCAGTTCGTCCTCACCGACGCCGAGCGCGAGACCGTGATGCATGCGGTGCTCGACCACGTCGCCGGCCGGGTGCCGGTGATCGTGACGACCACCCATTTCGCCACGCAGGTCTGCGCCGAGCGCTCGCGCCGCGCGCAGGAGGCCGGGGCCGCCATGGTGATGGTCATGCCGCCCTATCACGGCGCCACGATCCGGGTGCCGGACCTCGGCGTCTACGATTTCTTCCGCGGGGTCTCGGACGCGATCTCGATCCCGATCATGATCCAGGACGCGCCGGTGGCGGGCACGCCGCTCTCGGCCGCGTTCCTGGCCCGCATGGCCCGGGAGATCGAACACGTCTCCTACTTCAAGATCGAGACCCCGGGGGCGGCGGGCAAGCTGCGCGAGCTGATCGCGCAGGGCGGCGACGCGGTGGTCGGGCCGTGGGACGGCGAGGAGGCGATCACCCTGATGGCCGATCTCGATGCCGGCGCCACCGGGGCGATGACCGGCGGCGCCTATCCGGACGGCATCCGCCAGATCACCGACGCCTACGCGGCCGGCCGCCGGAGCGACGCGCTCGACGCCTACGCGCGCTGGCTGCCGCTGATCAACCACGAGAACCGGCAATGCGGGCTCCTGGCCTGCAAGGCGCTGATGGCCGAGGGCGGCATCATCGCCCACGAGACCGCCCGCCTGCCGCTCCAGCCGCTCCATCCGGACACGCGGGCCGCGCTGATCGAATTGGCCCGGCGCAACGATGCGCTGGTGCTGCGCTGGGGGCGGTGAGGGTTATTTGCCAGGGGCGCGCGGCGGTCTGACGGGCGCGCGGCCCGCCCTCGCTGTGAGGCTGACATCGGCGTCCGTGAGACGCGACGGACTCCCTCTCCCGTGCGGGCTAGCGGATTCACACTGGAAAAAGCTCCGTCGCAAGCCTCTGAACCACAACGCGTTTCCCCTCCCCCTTGCGGGGAGGGGTCAGGGGTGGGGGTGGTGCCGGATAAGGCGCAGTGGTGCCGTCTGAGCGACCCCCACCTCCAACTCCTCCCCGCAAGGGGGAGGAGAGCGCGCCGCGCCTTCCGCAAGCCGTTGTGTGAACATCGTAGCCCGTGCGGGAGAGGGTTGGGGTGAGGGGACAGGTCTTTCCGGAAATGTCGCATCCCTCACCCTGTCCCTCTCCCGCACGGGAGAGGGACCAGCGCTTCATCCGACAATGTGGAGAGCCGGCAGCCCCGCGAGCGAGGCGAGGGGATCCCCACGCTGACGCCGGAGTTGAAACGCCGCCCTCCGGATCAGTTCGCCCGTCCGGCCGAACCCGTCCCCAACACCCCCGACAACCGCCGCACCGCCTCCCGGGCCAGCTCCGGGCTGATGGCGAAGCAGATGCGGATCAGGCCTTCCCCCGCGGGGCCGAAGGCGGTGCCCGGGGCGACGCCGACCTTGGCATCGCGCAGCAGGCGGTAGGCGAGTTCGAGGCTCGGCTCGTCGCCGGCGACCTGGGGCATGAGGTAGAAGGCGCCCTCCGGCGGCGCCACGGTCACGCCGGGCAGGCGCGCCAGCCCCTCCACCAGGATCGTCCGAGCCTCGGCGCAGCGGTCGACCATGGTGCGGATGAAGCCGTCGCCTTCGTCGAGGGCCGCGATGCAGGCGTGCTGGATGAAGGTCGGGATCGAGGTGGTGCTGTACTGCCCGAGCTTGGCGAAGGTCGGCGCCAGCCCGCGGGGGAAGATTACCCAGCCGGCGCGCCAGCCGGTCATCGCCCAGTTCTTCGAGAAGGTGTTGGTGACGATCAGCCGGTCGTCCTCCGTGCAGATCTGCAGGAAGGACGGGGCGATCTGGTTGCCGTAGGTGAAGTGCGCGTAGACCTCGTCCGAGAGGATCCACAGGCCCCGGGCGCGGGCGCGGGCGAGGTCGCGCAGGGCTGTCATCTCGGCCAGCGGCATGGTCCAGCCCGTGGGGTTCGAGGGCGAGTTGACCATGATCACCCGGGTGCGCGGCGTCAGCGCCGCTTCGATATCGGCGAGCGGCAGCGTGAAGCGCCCGTCCGGCTGGATCCGGTAGGGCACCGTCACCGGCACGCCGCCGGTGATGCGGACCGCCTCGGCGAGGTTCGGCCAGGCCGGGGCGGGGATGATGATCTCGTCGCCCGGCTCCAGCAGGGCCTTGGCCGCCTGCATGATCGCGTTCATGCCTCCGGCCGTGACGGCGAAGCGGTCCGCCGGGACGTCCACGCCCCAGTGCCGGGCGTGATAGGCGGAAAGCGCCGCCCGCAGGGCCGGCAGGCCCAGCGACGTGGTGTAGCGGGTGTGCCCGGCCTGCATCGCCCGGTGCGCCGCCTCGACGATGAACGGCGGCGTCGGCAGGTCGCCCTCGCCGATCCAGAGCTTGACCACGTCCGGATCGTCCCGGCCGCGATCCGCCACCAAGCCGATCTGGCTCGTGCCGATGCCGCGGATGCGCTCCGAGAGCGCGGCGGCGAGGTCGACGGGCGAGGCGGCGGGATCGATGGCGACGGCGGCGGATTCGGCCATGGGGTCGACGGCTCTCGTACTGTCCGGGCGCGGGGCGTCTCGCGGCGAGGCGACCCGAGGGCGGGCGCCCGGCCTGCAAGGTCCCGGCATCGGGGGAACGGCGTGAGCCTGCCGCGTCCGCGCCCGCGCGTCCAGGCCCGGAGGAAGGGGCTGCCCAGTGCGCGCGACAGAGCCGCGTCGCGATTCGGAAATTATCGACTTTTCAGAAATTTCTGAAATTGCTATAGATCAAGGCGCTGATCCCGAGCCGGAGATTCGTCGTGCTCGACACCCTCGACCCCCTGATCCTCGCCCGCATCCAGTTCGGCTTCACGGTGGCGTTCCACATCGTGTTCCCGGCCTTCTCGATCGGGCTGGCAAGCTTCCTCGCCGTGCTGGAGGGCCTGTGGCTCGCCACCGGGCGGCAGGTCTTCATGGACCTGTTCAAGTACTGGCTGAAGATCTTCGCCATCGCGTTCGCCATGGGCGTCGTCTCCGGCCTCGTGATGTCCTACCAGTTCGGCACCAACTGGTCGGTCTTCTCCGACAAGACCGGGCCGGTGCTCGGCCCGATGATGGCCTACGAGGTGCTGTCGGCCTTCTTCCTCGAGGCGGGCTTCCTCGGGGTGATGCTGTTCGGGATGAGCAAGGTCGGGCCGCGCCTGCACTTCGCCGCGACCCTGATGGTGGCGTTCGGGACCTTCTTCTCGGCGTTCTGGATCCTGTCGGTGAATTCCTGGATGCAGACGCCGGCGGGCTACGGCACCAACGCCGAGGGCCAGTTCGTGCCGCTGGACTGGTGGGCGATCGTGTTCAACCCGTCCTTCCCGTTCCGCCTCGTCCACATGGTGCTGGCGGCCTACCTGACGACGGCGCTCGTGGTCGGCGCGGTGGGCGCCTGGCACCTGCTGCGCGACCGGGCCAACCCGGCGGCCCGGACGATGTTCTCGATGGCGATGTGGATGGCCGCCCTGGTGGCGCCGGTCCAGATCTTCGCCGGCGACGCCCACGGCCTCAACACCCTGGAGCACCAGCCCGCCAAGGTCATGGCCATGGAGGGCCACTTCCAGAGCCATCCGGACGGGGCGCCGCTCGTGCTGTTCGGCCTGCCCGACCAGGAGGCCGGCACGATCCGCTACGCGGTGGAGATCCCGAAGCTGTCCTCGCTCGTGCTCAAGCACAGCCTCGACGCGCCGCTCGCCGGCCTCGACAGCCTGCCCCGGAAGGACTGGCCGCCGGTGCCGATCGTGTTCTGGTCGTTCCGCATCATGGTCGGGCTCGGCATGCTGATGCTGCTCCTCGGCGCGATCAGCCTGCTCGCGCGCTGGCGCGGGGCGCTCTACCGGTGGAGCCCGCTGCACCGCTTCGCGGTGGCCATGGGCCCCGTCGGGTTCGTGGCGGTGCTCGCCGGCTGGATCACCACCGAGGTCGGGCGCCAGCCCTACACGGTCTACGGCCTGCTGCGGACCGCCCAATCCGCCTCGCCGCTCCACGGCCCGGCCGTGGCCGCCTCGCTCACCGCCTTCGTGGTGATCTATTTTTCCGTCTTCGCCATGGGGGTTCTGTACATCCTGCGCCTGATGGCCCAGCCGCCCCATGCCGGTGAGACCGGGATCGAGCCCGGCGCGCCGATCCGCACCGCCGGCATCACCCCCGCCCCGGCGGTCGATCCCGACCGCCACCTCCAGCCGGCCGAGTGAGGCAGCCATGGTCTACAGCGTCGATCTCACCGTGATCTGGGCGTTCGTGATCGCCTTCGCGGTCTTCGCCTACATCGTCATGGACGGCTTCGATCTCGGCATCGGGATCCTGTTCCCGGCCCTGCGGCCGGGGCCGGAGCGCGACACCGCGATGAACTCGGTCGCCCCGGTCTGGGACGGCAACGAGACCTGGCTGGTGCTGGGCGGGGGCGGGCTGTTCGCGGCCTTCCCGCTGGCCTACGCGGTGATCCTGCCGGCGCTCTACGCGCCGATCATCGCGATGCTGCTCGGGCTGATCTTTCGCGGCGTCGCCTTCGAGTTCCGCTGGCGCGATCCCGGCCACCGGGCGGCCTGGGACGTGGCCTTCACGGGCGGCTCCGTGGTGGCGGCGCTCGCCCAGGGGATCGCGCTCGGCGCGCTGCTCCAGGGCATCGCGGTCGAGGGCCGGGCCTATGCCGGCGGCTGGTGGGACTGGCTGACCCCGTTCAGCCTGCTGGTCGGCGTCAGCCTCGTGGTCGCCTACGCGCTGCTCGGGGCGACCTGGCTGGTGATGCGCACGGAAGGGCTGCTCCAGCTCCAGGCCCGCCGGTTCGCCCAGCGCCTGACCCTGGCCACCGTGGCGGCGATCGCGCTCGTCAGCGCCGCGACGCCGTTCCTGCAGGGGCGCTACTTCGAGCGCTGGCTGGCGATGCCGAACGTCCTGATCTCGGCGCAGGTGCCGCTGCTGGTCGCGCTGGCCACCGTCGCCCTGTGGCGGTCCCTGCGGGACGGGGGCGAGCGGGCGCCGTTCCTGATCGCGCTCGGCCTGTTCGCCCTGTCGTTCCTGGGGCTCGGGATCAGCATCTTCCCCGACGTGGTGCCGGGCCGGATCACGATCTGGCAGGCCGCCGCACCCGAGGCGAGCCAGATGTTCATGCTGGTCGGCGCCTCGGTCCTGATCCCGATCATCCTGATCTACACCGCGTATTCCTACTGGGTGTTCCGCGGCAAGGTCGACGCGCACGGGTATCACTGATGGCCCCCGCCACCCCGCTCCCGCTCTGGAAACGCCTCGCCTGGTTCGCGGCCATCTGGGCCGGGAGCATCGTCGGCCTCGGGGCCGTGGCGACGCTCCTCCGGTTCTGGCTCAAGAGCTGATAAGCCGGCAAAAACCCCGGTGGTCCCGGGGGCCCAAACCGTTCGACGGATCGCCGCCGTGCACCTGCCTCCCCTGATCCAGACCTTCGTGCTGCATTTCGGCGAGATGGGCTCGCGCTGGGGCATCAACCGGACGGTGGGGCAGATCTACGCCCTGTTATTCGTGGCCGAGCGACCGCTCAACGCCGACGAGATCGTGGAGCGGTTGGGCGTCTCGCGCTCCAACGTCAGCATGGGCCTCAAGGAGCTGCAGGCCTGGAACCTCGTGCGGCTCCAGCACATGCCCGGCGACCGGCGGGACTACTTCGCCACCCCGGAGGACATCTGGCAGATCGTCCGCACCCTGGTCGAGGAGCGCAAGAAGCGCGAGATCGACCCGACCCTGACCCTGCTGCGCGAATTGCTGATGCAGGACGCCGAGTCCGAGCCGGAGCGTCACGCCCAGGCCCGGCTCCGGGAGATGCACGACCTGTTCGAGCTCTTCGCGGGGTGGTACGCCGACGTGCGCCGCCTCGACACCGAGCGCCTGGTGCAACTCCTCACCCTCGGCGCGAAGGTCCAGAAGGTGCTGGCGATGAAGGACCGCCTGACCGGCCTGCCGGGCCGGCTCGCGGGGCGCGCCGAGAAGCTGGAGTGAGCGGCCGCCGCCTCACGGCGTGAGCGCGCGCCGGTAGATCGCGATCAGGGATTGGGCGGCGTACGCAATATGGCTGCGCAGGTGATCGGCCGCCGCGTCGATCTGGCCGGCCTCGCACAGCGCGAGGATCTCCCGGTGCTCCTGGTCGGCCCGGGCGACATCCCCGGAGGCCGAGAGCTGGAGCCGGGTCGGGCGGTCGCAATCCTGCAGCAGGCCGGCAATGATGCTGAGCGAGCGCGGGCGCTCGGCGTGCCGCAGCAGATCGAGATGGAAGCGCTGGTTCAGCTCGCCCCAGCGCCGGATCTCCTTGGCCGCCAGGGCGGCGCTGTATTCCTCGGTGAGACTGTGCAGATCCTCGAAATCCTGCTCGGAGAAGTGCCGCGCGGAGAGAACCAGCAGCTCCGGTTCCAGCTGGACGCGGAGGGCGAAGATGTCCTCCACCTCCTCCACCGACAGGCCCGAGACCACGGCGCCGCGATGCGGCATGATCTTGATCAGGCCGGTGGCTTCGAGCTGCAGCAGGGCCTCCCGGATCGGGATCCGGCTGATCCCGAACTCTTCCGCCAGCGCGTCCTGGCGCAGCTGCATGCCGGCCGGGAACTCTCCGGTCAGGATCCGCTGGCGCAGGGATTCGGCGACGGCGGCCGCGACGGTCTTGTGGACGAGCCGATCGGGCGCAGATCGCGGGAGAGCCCCAGGGGACATCAGGGCCTCGCGGACAGGGATGGGCGTGCCCCGAACCGGGAGCCGCGTGCGCGGGGCACGTTGGAGGGAGCCGGGCGCGCCGACAGGGTGTCCGGAGCGGGCCGATGGGCTGCGCGACGCATGGTTCTCGCAGGCGGCGTCAGCGGGTGGACGCGAGGCCGCACGCCGGCGGCCCTGCCTTCGAGACAACTCCGTGGTCGATCAAGCAACGCATCCGCCCCGTTAAAGCGCCTATCAACAGCCTAACGGACGCTTGGAGATCGACCGCTTCCCGACACCGACGCCTTCAAGCAAGGGTCGGTATCTAAGCTTCGCAGAACACGCCAGATACGACCGAACAAGTCAACAATATTTGTATAAAATCATGCCGACAGACGTGTTGGTATAAGTCGGACCGAACGCCCGCGCGCGCCCTGGGTTCCCTGATGTGCACGCGCCCGGCCGGATCGGTGCGCGGGGCCTCAGATCGGGCTGGGATCGTGTGCGGGCGACCCTAACACTGTCCCTCCACCCGAGAGGGCGGATGCATCATCGCCGGCCGCGGACCACATGCGGCGGTCGGATGCGAAACCACGGGCCGTCATCGCGGTGCCGGGCCGGCCCAGGGGGCCTGGGCCAGCCTCTGACTGAGATAGCCGATCAGGGCGGTGATCCGGGCCGGGCGCGGGTCGCCCGGGGGCGTCACGAGGTGGAGCGCGATCGGCGGCGGCGCCCAGCCGGGCAGAACCCGCTCCAGGCGCCCGGCTTCGAGGTCGTCCCAGATCATGAAGTCCGGCTGCAGGGCGAGGCCGAGGCCGGCCCGGAGCGCCGGCGCCAGCGCCTCGGCGTTGTTCGCGCGCAGCTGCCCGCCCGGCACGACCACGGCCTCCGCGCCGGTCGCGTCGATGAACCGCCAGCGGTCGGGCGTCGGCAGGTAGGCGTAGCCCAGGCAGGCGTGGCGGGCGAGGTCGTCCGGATGGTCGGGCCGTCCGTTCCGGTCGAGATAGGCGGGCGTGGCCACCAGCGAGCGCCGGATCGCGCAGAGCCGCCGAGCGCGCAGGGACGAATCCGGCAGGGCCGCGATGCGCAGGCCGATATCGAAGCCGCCGCCCACGAGATCGACCACCGCGTCGGACAGGTGCAGGTCCACCGAGACCGCCGGGTGCTGGCGCAGGAAATCCGGCAGCAGCGGCGCGACATGCATCACCCCGAAGGTCATCGGGGCCGCGAGGCGAACTAGGCCGCGCGGCTCGGCGGCGCCCGCGATGGCCAGCGCCTCCGCGGCCTCGCCCTCCGCCAGGATCCGGGCGGCGTTGGCCTTGGCGGCGTGGCCGGCCTCCGTCAGGGCGAGCTTGCGCGAGGTGCGGTTGAACAGCCGGGCGCCGATCCGCGCCTCAAGCCGGCCGACCGCCTTCGAGACGGTGCCCTTCGACAGGCCCAGATCCTCCGCGGCCCGGCCGAAGGAGCCCACCTCCACCACCTTTGCGAAGACCGCCCAAGCCTCGAAATCGGGAAGCCGCATGAGTCGCATTCCGGAAACGATGGGTTTCCAGCGTTTCTATTTTCGCGAGCGATGGCAAGGGCCAGATTGCCGTCATCGCAAACGGCCCCGCGGCACCCGCGGCAGCTTCTCGGGAGACAGCGTCATGGTGCAGTCCGGCCTCCACCACGTCACGGCCTTTTCCGGCCCGGCAATGCGCAACCTCGACTTCCACACCCGCGTGCTCGGACAACGGCTGGTGAAGAAGACCGTCAACTTCGACGATCCGGGCACCTACCACCTGTATTACGGCGACGCGGCCGGGCAGCCCGGCACGATCCTGACCTTCTTCCCGATCGCGCATGCGGCCCCCGGCCGGGTCGGGATCGGCGAGACCCAGGAGACCGCGTTCCGGGTGCCCCGCGGCTCGATCGGCTGGTGGGCCCACCGGTTGATCGAGACGGGTGTCGCCCACGAGCCGCTGGTCCAGGTGTTCGGTGCGCCGACCCTGCGGTTCCGCGACCCGGACGGGATGATGCTGGCGCTGGTCGGCTTCGACGGCGCCGAGACGGAGGCCGCCTGGGCCTCGGCCGAGGTTCCGGCCGAGCACGCGATCCGCGGCCTGCACGGGGTCACGCTGCTTCTGGAGACGGAAGAGGCCACGGCCGCGATCCTCACGGAGGTGCTGGGCCTGCGCGAGGAGGCCCGCGAGGGCAACCTGATCCGGTTCGCCGGCAGCGCGGCGCTGGGCGGTTTCGTGACCCTTCGGGCGGTGGGCGGCTTCCTGCCCGGCCGTCAGGGGGCGGGCTCGGTCCACCACATCGCGTTCCGGGCGGCGGACGACGCCGCCCAGTCCGCGATGGCCGAAAAACTCGCCGGGCTCGGCCTCCAGGTCACCGAGCAGCGGGACCGCCAGTATTTCCGGTCGGTCTATTTCCGCGAGCCCGGCGGCGTGCTGTTCGAGATCGCCACCGACGCCCCCGGCTTCGCCGTGGACGAGCCGGTGGAGTCCCTCGGCACCGCCCTGAAGCTGCCCGCGGGGCTGGAGCCGCATCGGGCCCAGATCGAGGCGGTGCTGCCGAAGGTCGCCTGAACCTCGCTTCCACCCGCTTGGAGGCCGCGGTTTCAAAGCCGCGCAACGCGAGGCTCTCTCCTCCCCCCTTGTGGGGAGGAGTTGGAGGTGGGGGTGGTTCAGGATTGAACGGCGCGGTGCCTCCTGCACCACCCCTGACCCCTCCCCACAAGGGGGGAGGGGAAAAGCCCGGTGTTTCAAGTGTCTTATCGACGATCCGGATCGGTCGATCCGTTGGTCTCTGAGACGGCCGTTCTTCGAAGCCTGCCACCAGCGAGGTCGTCATGACCCAGGACATTCTCAGCCTGATCCACCAGTTCGAGCCCGGCGCACCGGCCGCCCGGCCGCTGCTGCTCCTCCACGGGACCGGCGGCAACGAGCACGATCTCCTGCCGCTCGGCCGGATCGTGGCCCCGGGCGCCGCCCTGCTGTCGCCCCGCGGGGCGGTGTCGGAGAACGGCATGCCGCGCTTCTTCCGGCGCCTCGCCGAGGGCGTGTTCGACGAGGCTGACCTGCGCCGCCGGACTGCGGACCTGGCCGCCTTCGTTGGCGCGGCGCGGGACTGTTACGGGATCGAAGCGCCCCTGGCGCTCGGCTTCTCGAACGGCGCCAACATCGCCGCCGCGCTGCTGATGCTGCACCCGGAGGTGCTGGCGGGCGCGGTGCTGATCCGCCCGATGGTGCCGCTGGCCGAGCCCCCCGATGCCGACCTCGCGGGCAAGCCGGTGCTGATGCTCTCCGGCGCCATGGACCCGATCGTCCCGGCCGAGAACGCGGGCCGGCTCGCCCGGCAGCTCGAAGCCGCCGGCGCGGCGGTCGAGCACCGGGTCGTGCCGGTCGGTCACGGCCTCTCGCAGGCCGATGTCAGCCTCGCGGCCGACTGGGTCCGCGGGCTCGCCCGGCCGGACGCGGCCTGATCGCCAAACCTCCCCCTGCCGACACGGAGTCCCCCCATGGCATCCCCGATCGCCCCCGCGCTGGCGTTTCTACCCGTGATCGGCCGGGTCCTGATGAGCGCCCTGTTCCTGGTGAGCGGAATCGGCAAGCTCGCCGCCCCGGCCGCGACGCTCGCCACCGCCCTGGCCGCCGGCCTGCCGCTGCCGGAGGTCTCCTACGCGGCCGCGACGCTGGTGGAGATCGTGGGCGGCCTGCTGCTGATCGCGGGCTACCGGACCCGGCTCGTCGCCCTGGCGCTCGCCGGATTTACGGTGGCGACCGCCCTGACCTTCCACACGGCGCTGGCGGACCCGAACCAGATGTTCCACTTCCTGAAGAACCTCGCCGTGGCGGGCGGCTTGCTTCAGGTCGCGGCCTTCGGGCCCGGCCCGTTCAGCCTCGACGCGCGACAGGGCCGGGCCTGACCGGGCGCCACCGTCACGCAAGGAACCCTGATGACCGCCACCGACCAGCCGCTCGCCCTCGGGATCATCGGCGCGGGCATCATGGGCGAGCGCCTGATCGGCGCGATCCACGGCGCATCGGACTCACCGGTCCGGGTCGCCGCCCTCTGGGACCCGTCCCCGGAGGCCCTGGCGCGGGTGGGTGCGGCTTTCCCGGGCGTGCCGCTCGTCGCCGATGCCGCCGCCGTGGTGGCAGCGAGCGCCTGCGTGTACGTCGCCTCGCCGCCGGCCTCGCATCTCGGCTACGCCCACGCGGCGCTGGCCGCCGGCCGAACCGTCTTCTGCGAGAAGCCCCTGGCGATCGACCGCGCCGAGGCCCGCGACCTGCTGGCCGAGGCCGGGGCGTCCGGGGCGGTGAACTTCCCGTTCGCCTCCTCGCCCGGCGTCGCGGCGCTGGAGCGGTGGATCGCCGAGGGCGCGGTCGGTACGCCCCGGCGGCTCAGCATCAGGGTGCAGTTCGCCCGCTGGCCGCGCCCCTGGCAGGCCGATGCGGCGCGCTGGCTCGACGCCCGGGCCGAGGGCGGCTTCACCCGCGAGGTGGTCTCGCACTTCCTGTTCCTTGCCCGCCGCCTGTGCGGACCGCTGGACGGGCTTTCCGGCACGGTCGCCTTCCCGGAGGCCGGCCGCTCCGAGCGGGCGATCGACGTGACGCTGAGGGCCGGCGCCATCCCGGTGACCCTGACCGGCCGGGTCGGCGGCGTCCCGGAGGACGATCACAACACCTGGACGCTGGAGGGCGATGCCGGCGCCATCCGCCTGCGCGACTGGGCGATCGCCGAGCGCCGCGGCCCGGACGGGACCTTCACCCCGGCCCCCGACGCCCTGCCCAACGTCCAGGCCCGCCCGATCGCCCTGCGCCGCCAGCTCGACGGCGTCGTCCGCATGACACGCGGCGAGCCCCACCACCTCGCCACCTTCGCCGAGGCGCTCGCCGTGCAGGAGGTGGTGGAGGGGATTCTGGCGCTGTAAGGTTCGAGCGCGTCCTGCGTGTGATGGCGAGCCCGGATCAGCTCCCCAAAAGCTCGACCAGGAACGGGATCAGCGGCGCGTCGGCCGGGGGCATGGCGAGGTCGCGCAGGGCCTTGGGGCGGACCCATTTGAGCGCCTGGCCCTCCATCGGGCGCGGCGTGCCCGACCAGCGCCGGCAGACGTAGAGCGGCATCAGCAGGTGGAAGTCCGGATAGGCGTGGCTGGCGAAGGTCAGCGGCGCTAGGCACGGCTCCTCGACCCGGATGCCGAGCTCCTCGGACAGCTCGCGGATCAGGGTCTCCTCCGGGCGCTCGCCGGGCTCCACCTTGCCGCCTGGAAACTCCCACAGGCCGGCGAGCTGCTTGCCGGCCGGGCGCTCGCTCACCAGGATCCGGCCGTCGACGTCGACCAGGGCGACGGCGATCACCAGCAACAGGCGCAGGGCGGGCGTCTCGGGCCCGCTCATGGCGCCACCGCGAAGGTGGCCGAGATCTCGGAAGCGAGCTGGATCGTGCCGGCCTCGATCGGGACGCGCCGGCCCTTGGCGGCCATCGGCGCCGCGAGGGCACGGCCGAAGACCGGCGGGGGCGGGACCGTGCCCCCCGTGGTGGTCAGCACGCAGACCGGCCCGAGCTTGGCGCCGAGCGCCTCGGCCAGCGCCTCGGCCCGGGTCCGGGCATCGCGGGCCGCCGCGACCTGAAGGGCTGCCTCGGCCTTGTCGGGCTCGCGCAAACCGAAGCTCACCCCGTCGATCCGGTTCGCGCCCGAGTCGAGGGCCTGGCGCAGCAGGTCGCCGAGGCGGTCCATGTCGGCGAGGCGGACGGTCACCGCATTGCCGGCCCGGTAGCCGTCGGGCTCCTCGGTGACCGCGCCGCCCGGCCGGGTCACGGTGCGCGAGCCCGCCTGGAGCGACACCGCGGCGGTGCCGATATCGGCCGGCGGCACGCCGAGCGCGCGCGCCTGCGCCGAGATCGCGGCCACCGCCTTCGAGGCGGCGTCGAGGGCCGCGGCCGGGCTCGCGCCCCGGGCCTCGATCCCCACGACGACCTCGGCGAAGTCCGGGGCCCGCGTCTCGGCGGCGCGCCCGACCACGCTGATGTGCCGCTTGCACGCCGCATCGTCGGCCTGCGCCGCGGCGGGCAGCAGCGCCAGCAGCAGGAAGCCTGCGCGGCGCGCCCTCACGAGCGGTAATCCCCGTTGATCTCGATGTAGGCCTTGGTCAGGTCACAGGTCCAGACGCGGGCCTGGCCCTCGCCCAGGCCGAGATCGACCCGGATGCCGATCTCCGGCTCGCGCATCACGGCGCTGGCGGCGTCCTCGCTGTAATCCGGGTCGCGGGCGCCCGCGACGGCCACGCGCACATCGCCGAACCAGATCGCGAGCCGGTCCCGGTCGGCGGGCTCGCCGGCCTTGCCGACCGCCATCACCACCCGGCCCCAATTGGCGTCCTCGCCGGCCACCGCGGTCTTCACCAGCGGCGAATTGGCGATCGACATCGCGATCCGGTGGGCGGAGGCGTCGCTCTCGGCGCCGGTCACCCGCACGGTGACGAACTTGCGCGCGCCCTCGCCATCCTTGGCGACGAGCTGGGCGAGCTCGATCAGCAGGCTGTCCAGGGCTTCCCGGAAGCCGGCGAGCCGCGGGTCGGCCGCGACGGCGCGATCGGTCGTGCCGGCCTTTCCGGTGGCGAACAGCAGCAGGGTGTCGGAGGTCGAGGTGTCGCCGTCCACCGTCACGCAATTGAAGCTGGTCTTGGTGCCGTCGCTCAGCAGCGCCTGGAGCGCCGCCTGGGGCACGGTGGCGTCGGTGAACACGAAGGCCAGCATCGTCGCCATGTCGGGGGCGATCATGCCGGCGCCCTTGGCGATGCCGTTGATGGTCACGCGCACGCCGTCGATCTCGGCGGTGCGGGTCGCGAGCTTGGGGAAGGTGTCGGTGGTCATGATCGCCCGGGCGGCCTCGGCCCAGGCGGCCGGCCCGTCCGTGGCCCGGGCGGCGCAATCGGCCAGCACGCCCTCGAAGCGCTCGGCTGGGAGCGGCTCGCCGATCACGCCGGTGGAAGCGACGTAGACCTCCCGGTCGACGCAGCCGGCCGCCTGCGCGGCGATCTGCACGGTCTTGGCGACGGCCTCCCAGCCGAGCCGGCCCGTGAAGGCGTTGGCGTTGCCCGAATTGACCACCACGGCCCGGGCCGCGCCGTGCGCCAGGGCCTCGCGGCACCAATCCACCGGCGCGGAGGGGCATTTCGAGCGGGTGAACACCCCGGCCGCCCGGGTGCCGGGAGCGAGGTCGACGTAGAGCACGTCGGTGCGGCCGCTGTAGCGGATGCCGGCCTGGGCGGTGGCGATTCGCACGCCCGGCAGCGGCGGCAGCTCCGGCACCGTAGCGGGCGCCAGCGGGGAGACGGGCGGGGATTTCGCGGACGACATCGGCTGAAAGCTCCGGCAGCGCGCGGGACCTCCCGCGGCGGCCCGGTGTTGCCCGCGCGACCCCGGCGCCGTCAACCGCACGCCTACGCGATGCTCATGCACGAGGCTGCATGCGTTTTGGGCAGCGGTGGCTCCGAATGCGGCGTCTTCACGGCGCCGGGCTTGCGCGAGCCTTGGTTCCCGGCATAGCATGCTGCATTGCAAAGCCAGAGCGAGGTCGAGTGCGGACGATGCCCACAACCGACGTCGAGACGGCCTCCGGCCGGCTGCCCCAAGGCGTCTGCTATAGGATCCAGGTGCTGGTCGTCGGCCGCCACAAGCGCTGGCGCGACGCGATTTCCGCCGAGATCCGGATGCTGGGCTATCAGGTCACCGCCTGCGACCGGGGCGTCGATGCCATGACGGTCCTGGCGCTCGGGCTGCCCGTGGACGTGATGGTGGTGGATGCGGCCCTGCAGGGCGGCGGCCTGTGCTGCGCGCAGCTCGCCGTCGAGGCGCGGGCCCTGCGCCCGGGCTTGCGCATCGTCCTCTCCAGCGATCCGTTCGACCCGCCGGAGCAGGAGGCCTCGCTGCTGGTCCCGGACGCCCTGTTCATCCAGCGTGAGCAGTTCCAGAATGGCATGGTCGCCTCGCTTATGCGCGAGGCGCTGGCGAATCGCGCCGCCTGAGGGCGGCCGGGGGAGCGAGGCCGCCTGCCGGATCCGCCGGGATCGAGGCCCGGCAGCTGTGCAGAGAGCCAAGGAGCCCGGAGTTTCTCGCAACCCGTTGCGCGGCGGAATGCGGCTTCGGGCCGAAGATTGAACGGCGCCCTTCGCTGTTCTGCCCTCGCGATGCTGGTGCGGAGCGAAAGGCCCATGGGATCCAGCCGGGATCGGACCCGTCGTGTCGCGATTGCGGCCGCTGATCCAAGGCGACCCCGTCCGGCATCTCTGAGGCCGCTGAGTCGGCTTCGTTGCATCGAAGTCGAGAGTATTGCGTGCATCAATGTGGTTCGGCGACCAATACGATCCAGTGATAATTGGTTTTCGTCGATGAATTGCTGTCGCATCACAAACGTTTTTAATGGCGGCCTGTGTCAATATATGCACGTTGCTTTAGATGACGCTTATGCCTCGCTAAGGTTTCCAGTTAAATTTTGAGACGATAAATTGCTATATCGCTCTCTCAGTTTCTCGATTGAAGATCCATAGGTCGAACTTTGCTGCTGAAAGATGCGGAGAGGAGAATTAATAATTTTGGATCCACACAAGATCTATTAAAAATTACGGTTCGATACCTGAAGTAAATAGCCGAATTCTGACATAACACTGTCACAGAAGAGATTTTTATCGCGGTTGTGCCCGCCGCGGGCGCGCTCTTGTGAAAGTCGATGTCTGTGAAGTTGGGAATCCGCCACCGGCTCTATGCCGGATTCACCCTGCTCGTGCTGATTGCTGCCGGCATCGGCGCCTATTCGCTCTACCAGCAGAGTTACATTATCGATCAATATGAGTCGCGGGCCCGGTTCGATACGGGCGTGCGGTCGATCCTCACGATCAATAGCCTTGCGGCCCGTCTCACCGGGACCGCTGAGATTTATCGCCTCGCGCCGAGCGCCGAGCAGATCACGACGCTGGAGCAGACGCGGCGCGTCATCGAGGAAAAGAGCCACGAGCATTTCATCCGTGCCCCGCAAAGCGACCGGCGCGCACTCTATGAGCAGATGAACAACGACGCTCGCGCCCTGAAGCCGGCGCTGGAACGCTTGGCCGCAGCGGGCACGAGCGTGAGCGAAGCCAAGATCGGCATGTTCAAGGCTGGCAATGCCGTCACAGGCGCGACGGAAGCGCTGGCGATCGCGGTGCATGCCCGCTCGAACGAGGCCATGTCCGGTCGCATTCAGAAAATCGAGAATGCCGTTATGCGGGTCCGCCTCGAAGCCGCGCGCTTCATGATCAGGTTGGCCGCGGACGATAGGACTGCATTCGCTGCAGCGATCGAGCAGGCTCGCGGCACCCTGAAGGCATTCGGGGCTACGGAGGACGGTGCGACCGTCGCCCAGCAGATCAATGCCGTCGTCGAAGGTCTGGATGTCTATGCCGCCAGCTTCAAGGCCTGGGACAGCGCGATGGGTGTGGCGAAGGAGGCCTTCGAGAACGGTATCAAGCCGTTCGCGGACTCGATCGAGCGGGGCGGCGAGACCGCGCGCGACAAGATCTTCGTCGCGGTGAACGAGATCAGCGAGGCGACCGCCGCCTCGGTGGCGAATGCCCGACGCATCCAGATCGGCCTGATCGGTCTCGCCCTGGCACTGGGCGGCGCTCTGGCCTTCCTGATCGCCCGCAGCATCATCCGGCCGATCGTCGGTATGACCGGTGCGATGAAGCGGCTGGCCGACGGCGATACCCAGTCCGTCGTACCGTTGCCGACGGTGCGCGACGAGATGCTCGAGATGGCCAAGGCGGTGGATGTGTTCCGCAAGAACGCCATCGCCCGCATCCAGCTGGAAGCCGCCCAGGCGGCCGAGCAGGCGGCGCGCCTGAGCCGGGCCGAGCGGGTCGATCAGTTGGTCCGCGTCTTCCAGCAGAACGTCGCCGCCTCGCTCGACGTGGTAACCGGAGCCGCCACCGAGCTCGACGCGACGGCGCGCTCGATGACCCAGGTCGCCGACGACACCAACACCCAGGCGGTGGCCTCCAGCGCCGCCGCCGAGCAGGCCTCGACCAACGTCCAGACCGTGGCGGCAGCAGCCGAGGAGATGGTCGCCTCGCTGCAGGAGATCGAGCGGCAGGTGATCCGCTCCAACGAGGTCGCCGGTGTCGCCGCCCACGAGGCCGAGACCACCAATGCCGCCATGGCCAGCCTGCGGCTCGCCGCCGATCAGATCGGCGCGGCGGTGACGACGATCTCGGGTATCGCCGGGCAGACCAACCTGCTGGCGCTGAACGCGACCATCGAGGCGGCTCGGGCCGGCGAGGCGGGCCGGGGCTTCGCGGTGGTGGCCGCCGAGGTCAAGGAACTGGCCGGCCAGACCGCCAAGGCCACCGACGAGATCGGCGGCCAGATCGCCGCGATCCAGGCCGCCACCGGCCAGGCCGCGGATGCGATCGAGCAGATCGCCAAGACGATCGCGGCGGTCAACGAGATCAGCGGCTCGATCGCCTCGACGGTGGTGCAGCAGACGGCGGCGACCAGCGAGATCTCGCGCAATGCCGGCGAGGCGGCCCAGGGCACCCGGGACGTGTCCGCCAACGTGGCCAGCGTGCTGGCCTCGACCGGCGAGACCGGCAGCGCCGCCACGCAGGTGCTGAACGCGGCCTCCCAGCTGGCCTCCCAATCTCAGAAAGTCCGGCAGGAGGTCGACAGCTTCCTGCGGGATATCCAGGCGGCCTGACGCGCGGGCGCGGGAGGCGGATACCGGCGTCCCCATCCGCCCGGCTATCGCCTTCCCGCAACAGTCTCCTTCGAGAGGGACGCCCAGCGTCGCCCTCGAAGGAGCAATCCCGAGCCCTTACGATCCTGGGGGGCATCTCAGGATGCGGATGGCGAAATAGGATCCCGAGGCGGTGCGTCATCCGCAGCGTCAGATCGCGGCGGCGGGGTCCGTCTCGTCGCCGTCCGGGGTGCGTCGGGCGCGCGGGCGGCGGTCGAGGAGCGAGCGTCCGAGCGCGCGCAACGGCGCAGTCAGCCGCCGGGCATCCTCGGCGCGCTCCATGAGCCGCTCGCCGTTGCGGATCTCCTTGTCGAGCTTGGCCATCGTCCGGGCGAGCGCCGGGTCGTCGTCCTCGAGCCAGACCTGGGTGACGCGGGCGAAGGCAATCACCACGCCCTGGAGCTTGAGCTGTCCCAGCGGCCCCTCGGTGTCGATCCCGGCCGCCGCCAGCATGTAGCGGTGCGAGTTCAGCATCACGCCGTTCAGGGCCAGCATCGACAGCGGCTCGCCGCGTAACGCGTAGGCAATCCGGCGCAAGGCGGGCTTGTAGGGGGTCATCGCGTCGAGCCGACGCATCAGCACGTCGAACAGGCGCTCGCGGGTCGGCTCCTCTTCGAGGCCGGCGCTGTCGCCTTCCAGCACCTTGCGGTCGATGATCCGGGTGAGGCCGCCCAGCACCGCCCCCTTCGAGGGGAACAGGTCGCGCAGCTCCGCAAGCGTCAGGCCGGCCTCGCGGGCGATGTCGCCGATCTCGATGTCGTTCCAGGGCTGCTCGGCGGCGAGCCGCATCAGGGCCTCGACCGCGGCTTCCCGGGGCGGCAGCTTCGGCGGGCTGTCGGCCTGGGCGGGGGATTCCGGGGCCGCGCCGGCCTGGCTCGTGTCGTCCTGCGCGGCACCCGCAACCTTGCGGGTGCGCTTCGACGGGGCTCTGTTCTCGGTCATGGGTCTGTCGCCCGCTCCTGTCGGTCGTCGGTCCTCATGTAGGAAAGGCGGCGGCGATGGGCAGACCCGTCGCGCGGCGATGCCGCACGGATGTCAGCCGGCGAGTTCGGCCGCCCGGCGTTTGGCTGCCGCCACGGCCTCGCGCAGGAGCGGCGCCAAGCCGTCCGGCCGCATCAGCACGTCGAGGGCCGCAGCCGTGGTCCCGCCCGGGGAGGTGACGTTGCGGCGCAGCTGGACTGCGTCTTCCTCGCTCGCTTCGAGGAGCGCTCCAGCGCCGGACACCGTGGCCCGGGCCAAAGCCTGCGCCACCGCCGGCTCGAGCCCGGCCGCGATCCCCGCTTCGGCCAAGGCCTCGACCAGCAGGAAGACGTAAGCCGGCCCGGAGCCCGAAACCGCGGTCACGGCGTCGATCTGCGCCTCGTCGGCGAGCCAGGCCACCGTGCCGTTGGCGGCGAACAGGGTGTCGGCCGCATCGCGCTGGGCCGGCGTGACCTCGGCGCTCGCGCAGGCGCCCGTGGCACCCCGGCCGATGCTGGCCGGCAGGTTCGGCATGGCCCGGACCAAGGCCCGGGCCCGGGGCAGCCGGGCGCGCAGGTCCGCGATGGTCTTACCGGCCAGGATCGATACCAGCACCGTGTCGGGGCCGACGAGCCGGTCGAGACCGGGGGCCGCCGCCTCCAGGCCCTGCGGCTTGATGGCCAGGACCAGAACCGCCCCGGGCTCCGGCTCCGTCGGATTGAGCCGGATGCCGCGCTGGGCGCAGAGATCCACGATCGCGCGGGCGGGCACCGGGTCGATGATCGTGGTGGCACGGGGATCAAGGCCGGCGTCGAGCCAGCCCGTCAGCATCGCGCCGCCCATCTTGCCGGCGCCGGCCAGGACCAGGGAGGCGGGCATCCGCCGCGCGTCGGGAGCCGCCGTCACGCCTCGCCTTCGGTCTCGAACAGCACGGCATCCAGCGCCTCGCGGGCGCTCTTCCCGGCCCAGAGCACGAACTGGAACGCCTGGAAGTAGCGCTCGCAGGCATCCACCGCGGTCTTCATCATGGTGGCGCATTGCGGATGGGTCGGCACTGCGCCGCCGGCCAGCAGCAGCGCGTGGCGGAACATCACCACGCTGTCGCTCGACCACAGGTCGAAATGGCCGATCCAGAGTTGCTCGTTGATCATCGCGATCAGCCGCAGGACCTCGATCCGCTGCCGCTCCGGCACCTTCAGGTCGAAGGCGCAGGCCACGTGCAGGGCCTCCACATCCTCGATCCAGGTGAAAGCGACGTGATAGTCGGTCCAGCGGCCGGGGCTGGTGATCGACATCTCGTCGGTCTCGGCCCGGTCGAAGATCCAGTCGCGCAGGGACGCCAAACGCTCGACGACGTCGAGCGGATGCTCGTTCCGGTCAGGGTCGTGGAAGTCGACGTGGAGAAGCGGCATGACGATCCAAAAGGACGGCCCGGAATCGACCCGGACCGACGTGACGGGGACGCGAGAAGAGTGTGAGAACACTCCGAGAACTTGAAACGACCGGCACAGACGGGCCGGGGGTGACGCGATCGACTGTCAAAGCTCTGCGGACATCGCCCCGCAACCGCCGAATCACCCTATGCCCGACTATAGACCGGCCGTGACTCGCGACACAAAGTGCAGGTCATGCTCGGTGAACAGGAAACGAAATCACCGGCTGCGCTTCCTGTGCAAAAGCCTGAAGCGTTGCCGTGGGGACTCAGACGACCTCGCTGAGCCCCGCCGCGCCGGCCCCGGCACTGCTTTCCCGGGCCTCCAGGGCGGCGTTGCGGGCGGCGAGCGCCTCGTTCTGGGTCCGGAGATTGGTCACCATATCGCGCAGCACGTCGAGCTCCTCGCGGGAGGCGATGTCGAGGTCGCGGACGAGGCGCTCGGCCTGCGCCTTGACCACGGTCTCCGCCTCGCGGCGCACGCCCTGGGCGGCGCCGGCCGCATCGGTCATCAGGCGGGCGAGATCGTCGAACAGTCGGTTCGAGGGGGGCATCGTGGTCTCCCGGATCGGCCGGCTGCCGTTCGGCGGCCTGACTGCGCGATTCAGGGTGACGAGATAGGAATCCGCGGGGTTCGGAGCAACGTCCGAAACGCGGTCCGGACATGGAAGCGGGGCCCGAAGGCCCCGCTCGTCGCAATCACATGCGGCGCATCATCCGCCGGTGCATCATCTTGCGGTGCATGTGCCGGTGCATCATCCGGCGCTCCATGCGCCGATGCATCATGCGGCGCTCCATCGGGGTCATACGGACCTGCGTCAGGGCGTCGGGCGCCGTAACGCCCGAGGGTAGGCCGGGGGCGGCACTGGCGGGCTGGACGAGGGCGGCACCGCCCAGCGAGGCCAGCACGGCGAAGGCGAAGGTCAGTTTCCTCACGAGGAGACTCCAATGTTCTGATCTCCGGGCATGACGCCCGGTTCATCCTCCCAAACGGGAGGTTCGGAGAGTCGTCTCGTGCCGGTGAGGGCACGGCGGGCCAGCGAGGACCCGCCGCCAACAACTTCTGGATTAGAGATTCGTTTCCTCGAACGCCTTCACCCATTCGGCGCAGATGCCGGAACGGACGATGTCGTCGCGGGTGAACTCGACCACCGGGATCGGCATCATCCGGCTCTTAATCAGGTGCATGACCGTGCGCAGGCCGGAGGTCTCACGCAGGTCCGTCTGGGAGACGTCGCCGTTGATGATGACCTGACAATCGTCGCCGATGCGGGTCAGGAACATCTTGATCTCGGCGGTGGTGGTGTTCTGTGCCTCGTCGAGGATCACCAGGCAGTTCTTGAAGGTGCGCCCGCGCATCACCTCGAACGGCACGATCTCGATATCGCCGGTCTTCAGCGCGATCTCGAAGGCGGCCTGGCCCATGCGCTCCTTCATGGCTTCCGTCAGCGGGGCGACCCAGGGGGCGATCTTCTCCTCGAGGGTGCCGGGGAAGAAGCCGAGCGAGCGGCCCGACGGCACGTTCGGGCGGGTGATCACGACCTTGGAGATGCGGCGCTGGCGGAGCTGGTCGGCGGCCCGGGTCCCGGCGATGTAGGTCTTGCCGGTGCCGGCGGGCCCGAGGACAATCACCTGGGAGGAGCTGGCCAGGGCGTCGAGATATTGGGCCTGGCGGTCGGTGAGGGGCTGGATCGGACTGAGGATGCGCTCGTCGTCGAAGCGTGTGCGATGGATACGGGGCGTGCGGTCTTCAACCAGTTCAAGTCGTGTGCGGCGTCGCTTCATGGATCAACACTCCAACGGGACTTGCCAACCTGGATCTGTCGATGAACTGCCGTTTACCTTGTTGCTCCCGGTTCTATTCTATTGCGAAACTAATTCCGGCGCCATGCCGAAGGTTCCGCCCCGTGCTATTCGCCTGTGGAGAGCGTCACGCCGCCTCGCCCGGGGTCGAATACGCAGTGCAAGCGTCGCACCAACGCGATTCGCACCGGACGTTTGCTCGGCGGGTGTGACTGGGGGGTGACGGTTCGTGCCGCGGTGCCGAAAAAGCCGGTCGCCTGACAAAGCTGCATCGGGCCGGGGGGGCGGGAATACGGGATGACACGGCCTCCGGCACGAATGCGATCCGCCTCCGCCCGCACGGGCCAAGCCAACCGACCCTGCCCCCCTGAAGCGTCCGGGCTCGATCGGCCGGACTAGCTCGTTCCCGGCTGGATGAAGCTGTCGAGAACCATCTTCCGGCCGGCTTTATCGAAGTCGACGGTGAGCTTGTTGCCGTCGACGCCGGCGACGGTGCCCGGGCCGAACTTCATATGGAAGACCCGCTGGCCGTCCTGGAACGCCGAAGGCGTACCGCTCGACTTGGCGATCAGCTCGCCCTCGATCTGGCGCGGGCCGCCCGCCCGTCCGCCGGGGCTGTTGCCGAAGCCGGACCGGTTGCCGGTGCCGGCCGCGGTGTTGGCCTGGGCGCGCTGCCAGCCGGGTGTGCCGTAGCTGGAGCCGAACGGCGTCGGGTTGCGGTCAAACCGCGAGGCGCCGGCCGAGAAATGCGCGGGCGCCTCAACCACGTCGACCGCCGATTCCGGCAATTCGTCGATGAATCGCGAGGGAATCGTCGAGGACCACAGGCCGTGGATCCGCCGGTTGACCGCAAACGACAGCTTGGCGCGCTTGCGCGCCCGGGTGAGGCCCACATGGGCGAGGCGGCGCTCCTCCTCGAGACCGGCCCGGCCGCTCTCGTCGAGCGCCCGCTGATTGGGGAACAGGCCGTCCTCCCAGCCGGGCAGGAACACGGTGTCGAATTCCAGGCCCTTGGCGGCGTGGAGCGTCATCAGCGACACCCGCTCGGCGCCCTCGGCCTCGGAGGCTTCCATCACCAGGGAGACGTGCTCCAGGAAGGCCGCCATGTCGGGGAACTCCTCCATCGAGCGGACGAATTCCTTCAGGTTCTCCAGGCGACCGGCGGCGTCGGCGGAGCGGTCCTTCTGCCACATCTCGGTGTAGCCGGATTCCTCCAGGATGGTCTGGGCGACCTCGTTGTGCGGCTGCGTCTCGATGAGGCGGGCCCAGCGGGAGAAGCTCTCGGTGAGCGCCCGCAGGGTCGCGCGGACCCGGGGCTTCAGCTCGTCGGTCTCGCACAGGCGCTGGGCGGCAATCAGCAGCGGCAGGCGGTTGGCCCGGCCGTAGGTGTGGAGCTGCTGCAGGGTGGCGTCGCCCAGGCCGCGCTTGGGCGTGTTCACGATCCGCTCGAAGGCGAGGTCGTCGCTGACATTCATGGTGACGCGCAGATAGGCCAGCGCGTCGCGGATCTCGGCCCGCTCGTAGAAGCGCGGGCCGCCGACCACCCGGTAGGGCAGGCCGAGCTGGACGAAGCGATCCTCGATCTCGCGCATCTGCGCCGAGATCCGCACCAGCACCGCGATCTCGGACAGGGGATGCTGCTTGGACTGCAGGGATTCGATCGATTCGGCGAGCTGGCGCGCCTCCTCCTCGGAATCCCAGGCGCCGGTGACGGTGACGCGCTCGCCCGGCTCGTCCTCGGTGCGCAGGGTCTTGCCCAGCCGGCTCTCGTTCTTGGCGATCAGGCCCGAGGCGGCGGCCAGGATATGGCCGGTGGAGCGGTAGTTGCGTTCCAGGCGCACCACGACGGCACCCGGAAAATCGTGCTCGAACCGCAGGATGTTGTCGACCTCGGCGCCCCGCCAGCCGTAGATCGACTGATCGTCGTCGCCCACGCAGGCGATGTTCTTGCGCGACTGCGCGAGCAGCCTGAGCCAAAGGTACTGGGCGACGTTGGTATCCTGGTACTCGTCCACCAGGATGTAGCGGAACCGGTCCTGGTAATTGGCCAGGATGTCCGGGTTCTCGCGCCAGAGCTTGAGGCAGAGCAGCAGCAGATCACCGAAATCGACGGCGTTCAGCGTCGCGAGCCGGGCCTGGTAGGCGGTGTAGAGCGCGCCGCCCTTGCCGAACGCGAAGGACGAGGCCTCGCCCGGCGGCACCTGCTCGGGCGAGAGGCCGCGGTTCTTCCAGCCGTCGATGGTGTGGGCCAGCGCCCGGGCCGGCCAGCGCTTCTCGTCGATGTTCTGGTCGGCGATCACCTGCTTCATCAGGCGCAGCTGGTCGTCGGTGCCCAGGATGGTGAAGTCGGATTTCAGCCCGACCAGCTCGGCGTGGCGGCGCAGGATCTTGGTGCCGATGGCGTGGAAGGTGCCGAGCCAGGGCATGCCCTCGCCGGCCGGGCCGATCAGCGCGCCGATCCGGAGCTTCATCTCCCGGGCGGCCTTGTTGGTGAAGGTCACCGACAGGATGTCGTAGGGCCGGGCCCGGCCGGTGGCGATCAGGTGGGCGATCCGGGTGGTCAGCACCCGGGTCTTGCCGGTGCCGGCGCCGGCCAGGACCAGCACCGGACCTTCCGCGGGCTCGACGGCGCGGCGCTGCTCGGGGTTGAGCCCGTCGAGATACGAGGCGGCGTCCCGTCGGAGGGCGCCCATGGCGCGGGCGGCGATGGAGGTCGGAGCGCCGTCCCCGGCGGGCTGCGCGTGCGGGCCATTCTGCATTCCGCTTCCCTGGACCAAATCGCGAACGGCGTCGAGGCCATTCGGCTCGGCGCGGCCCTCTGGCGCCGTCCGGGACTTATCGTGCTATGGCCGGTCACAGGTTGCCCAGGGGGGCACGCGACGGCGGGGCATCACGGTGCCGCGACTGCGCGGGGTGATGGCGGAACGGGTAGCGTGCGTGATCTTCTGACCGCGCTGGCGGGCGCCGTCATCCTGGTTCTCGTCGCGGCTCTGGCCGTCCCGCCCATCATCGATTGGCAGGCCCAGCGCGGCCTTGTCGAACGGGCGCTCGCCCGGTCCCTGGGCGTGCCGGCCCGGACCGATGGCCGGATCGAGGTCCGGCTCCTGCCCTCGCCGCGGCTGCGCATCGACCGGCTGCATCTCGGCACCGACCCGAACCGGCCGAGCCTGGACGCCCGCTTCGTCAAGGCCGAGATCGCCCTGGCGCCGCTCCTGAAGGGCGAGTTCCGTTTCACCGAGACGCGGATCGGTCGCGCCGAGATCAAGCTCCCGGTGGCGGGCGGCGACGCCCTGCGGATCCCCCCCGAGCTCGGCGAGGCCCTGCGCGCCCGCGACTTCGCCATCGAGGATCTGCACGTCCAGCAATTCCTCGTGACCACGCAGGTGCCGGCCACTGGCCGGACCGACCAGCTCTACGTTCAGGACCTGCGCCTCCAGGCGCCCGCGCTCATCGGGCCGTGGCGGGTGGAGGGTACCAGCGGCGGCATTCCATTCCGGGCGGTCAGCGGGACGCCGGGGCCGGACGGGCGGCTCGCCGTGAAGATCGCGGGCGGCGGCGACGCGCATCCGCGCTTCGAGGCCGATGCGCGCCTCGGCCTGGTGCCCAACGAGGCCGATGGGGCGACGCTGATCGAATCCGAAGGCTCGGCCCGCCTCGTGGTCGGGCCGCCGACCCAGGCGGCGGGTCCCTATCTGCCGTTCTCGCTGGGCGGGACGTTCAAGGCCCGCGGCACCCAGGTGCGGTTCGAGGGCGTCGAGCTCGCGATCGATCCGGGCGGACGGGCGCTCCGCTTCGGCGGCACCGGGCGGCTCGACCTGCGCCAGTGGCGCGCCGGCCTGAACCTGGATGGCCGCCGCCTCGACCTCGACGCCTTCCTGGGCTCGCCCGAGGGCCAGAACCTGATCGCCCGCGGGGTCCCGGATCTCGGGCGCGGCCTGCCGGCGATGCTCGACCTCGACCTCGCGGTGGGCACCCTGGTGCTGGGCGGCGAGGAATGGTCGAACCTCGCGCTGTCCGGCACCGTCGAGCGCGCGGGCGGCCTGCTGCTGCGGCGCCTGTCGGCGGTCGGGCCGGGCGACGCGGCCCTGAATGTCAGCGGGCAGATCGAGGCGGCGCCGTTCCGCCTCACCGGCCCTGTGGCGCTGACCGCCCCCGATTCCGAACCGCTCGGGCGCTATCTGCGCCGGCTCGGGCTGGAGGGGCCGCTGACTGCGCTCCTCGATGGACGCCGGATCGAGGCCGCGGCCGACCTGTCCGCGGCGGCCTCCAGCCTGTCCCTGCGCAACCTGCGCCTCGGCCTGGGGCCGGCGCGCATCACCGGCAATGCCCGCTACACGGCCGCGGAGCCGGGATCGCGCGGGCGCTTCGACGCCCAGATCCGCGCCAGCGGCATCGACATCGCCGCGCTGCCGCCGCTGGGGACCACCCTCGGCAGCCTGCGCGACCACGACCTCGCCCTGACCCTCGAGGCCAAGGACGTGCGCTACGGGCCGGCCGGCTCAGGCAACGGCACGATCGCGGCGCGCATCCAGTCGGACGGGTCGAGCCTCGTGGTCGACAGCCTCGACGTGACGGATCTGGCGGGGGCGAGCGCGAAGCTGTCCGGGCGGATCGGCGCGGACGGGACCGGCCGCGTCTCCGGGCGGCGCATGGACCCGGAGGCGGCGCCGCTGCTCGGCCTGCTCGAACGGGTCTGGGTCGGCGAGATCCGCCTGCTGCCCGCCTTCCTGCGCGAGGCGCCCCTCGACCTCGCCGTCACCCTGGACCGGGAGGGCGGCGCGGCCGATGCCCTGCGCAGCCAGGCCCGGGGCAATGCCGGCGGCGGCACCCTCGACCTGACGCTGGCGAGCCGCGGGACGCGGATCGAGGGCGGGGCTGCGACGCTCACCACCCCCCGGGCCGGGGTCTGGTTCGGGCGCACCGACATCGCCGGCCTGCAGCAGCCCGCCGAGCTGCACCTGAGCGCCGAGCGACCGGACGCCGACACCCTCGCGCTGACCGTCAACGGCACGATCGCCGGCCTGAAGCTCGCCACCGCCCGGCCGATCCTGATCGGTCCCGACGCCCTGCCGAATGCCGGCGCGATCCAGGCCGACACCGCCGATCTCAGCCCCTTCCTGACCCTGGCCGGGGCCGCCCGGCTCAGCCCCGGCGCCTGGCCGGCTGACCTGACTGTCTCGCTCGCCAAGGACGGCGGCGACATCACCGCCGACACCACGGGCAAGGTCGCCGGAGCGGCCGTGAGCGGCCGGCTGCTGCGGGCGCCCGGCGGGGCGCTGCGCGGTCGTCTCAGCCTCGACCGCCTGTCGCTGCCGCAACTGGCAGCGGCCCTTGTGCTGCCGCCGGACGCGGCCAAGGGCGACCGCTTCGGACCCGCACCGCAAGCGCTGGCGCCCGTCGCGCTCGATGCCCGGATCGCAAGCCTCGATCTCGGCCGCGGGCTCACGGCCACGGAGGCCGCCCTCGCCCTGGGTCTTGCCGACGGTGCCCTGACCCTGCGCGACCTCACGGGCAAGCTCGCGGGCGGGCGGATCGCCGGCTCGGCCACGATCACCCGCCGCGGACCCGAGGCGTCGATCTCCGGGGAAGGCGGGCTCGACGATGTCGCGATCGCCGCCCTGGCCGGGGGCGGCCCGATCGGCGGTCGCCTGACCGCCTCTCTGCGCTTCACCACCAGTGCCGAGACCGCCCCGGGCCTCGCCGACAACCTCTCCGGCAGCGGCAGCCTCACCCTGAAGGACCTGAGCGTCCCGGAGGCCGACCCGGCCGGCCTCGGCCGCGCACTCGCCCGGGCGGTGGACGTCGACGATCCCCTGCGCGAGGGACGGCTCCAGGCCATGGTTGCCGAGGAACTCGCCAAGGGCGGCGCGCAGGCCAAGGCCCCGGCGAACAGCCCGGTCACCATCGTCGGCGGCCAGCTGCGGGCCGGGCCCCTCGGCCTCGATTTCGGGGCCGCCCGCTGGTCCGGCACGATCGGCTACGACCTGCGCGGCAACCGCCTCGATGCCCGGGGGCTCCTGTCCGGCGGCCCGGTCCCACGCGGCTGGAGCGCCGGCGCCCCGGCCGTTCAGCTCGGCTTCACCGGCTCGCTCGGGGCGCCCGAGCGCGTGCTCGATGTCGGCGCCCTGTCGAACGGGCTCGCTACCTTCGTGCTCCAGCGCGAGCTCGAGACCATCGAGCTGACCGAGGCCGACCAAGTCGAGCGCCAGCGTCGCCGCGCCCGGATCGAGATGGACCGCGCCCGCGCCGCCGCGCTCAAGGCCGCCGCGGATAAAGCCGCCGCCGAGGAAGCGGCCCGGCAGGCAAGAATGCGGGCGCAGCCGAACGAGGGAACGGCAGGCGAGGGGGCGCCGGTCGAGCCGCCGCGTCCGTAGACGCGCGCGGGCATCCCCCCTCAGCGGCGAGCGGCTACGCCCGCCCCACCGCCATCAGCGCAAACGCGTAGATCAGCGCCACCTCCTCCAGCCGGTCGAAGCGGCCGGCGGCGCCGCCGTGGCCGGCCTCCATGTTGATGCGCAGGAGGATCGGGCCGCCGCCGGTCAGGGCTGCGCGCAGGCGGGCGACCCATTTCGCCGGCTCCCAGTAGGTCACCCGCGGGTCGGTGAGGCCGCCGAGTGCCAGGATCGCCGGGTAATCCTTGGCGGCGACGTTGTCGTAGGGCGAGTACGACAGGATCGTCTCGAAGGCCGCGACGCTCTCGGCCGGGTTGCCCCATTCGGGCCATTCCGGCGGGGTGAGCGGCAGCTCCGCGTCCAGCATGGTGTTAAGCACGTCGACGAACGGCACGTCGGCGACGATGCCCGCGAACAGCTCCGGGGCGAGGTTGGCGACCGCGCCCATCAGCATGCCGCCGGCCGATCCGCCATGGGCGACGATGCGCTTCTCCGCCGTGTAGCCGGCCGCGATCAGTGCCCGCCCGCAGGCGATGAAATCCGTGAAGGTGTTGGGCTTCTTCTCGCGCTTGCCGTCGAGATACCAGCGCCAGCCCTTCTCGGTGCCGCCGCGGACATGCGCGATCGCGTAGACGAAGCCGCGATCGACCAGGCTCAGCAGGTTGGTGCGAAACCCCGCCGGCATCAGCGTCCCGTAGGAGCCGTAGCCGTAGAGCAGCAGCGGCGCGGAGCCGTCGAGCGCTAGATCCTTGCGGTGCAGGAGCGAGATCGGCACCTGCTCGCCGTCCGGGGCGGTGGCGAACAGCCGCCGGGTGACGTAGGCGGCCGGATCGTGCCCGCTCGGGATGGTCTGGCGCTTGCGCAACGTCCGGGTACGGCTGTCGCAGGCGTAGTCCCAGGTCTCGGACGGCGTCGTCATGGACGAGTAGACGAACCGGATCGTCGCCGTGTCGAATTCGTGCCCGCCCCGGAGGCCCAGCGCGTAGGCCTCCTCGGCAAAGGCAACCGCGTGCTCCACGTCGTCGGCCAAGTCGCGCACGATGATCCGCGGCCGCGCATTCTCGACTTCGAGGCGGATCAGGTGGCCGGCCAGCAGGTGCAGATGGCGGATCATCACCCCGGGCCGGTGGGGCACGAGGTCGGTCCAGTTGGCCCGGCCCGGATCGTCCAGGGGGGCGGTGACGATCTTGAAGTCCTCGGCGCCGTCCGCGTTGGTGCGGATGTAGAGCCGGTCGCCGCGATGCTCGACGTCGTAGATCAGCAGCGGCTCCCGCGGCTGCACCAGCCGCAGGGCGGCGGAGGGCGCGTGCCGGTCGAGGAGCCGGACCTCGGAGGTCTCGTGGTCGCTGGCGGTGACGTCCAGGAAGGCGCCGGACTGGGTGCGGCCGATATGGACGAAGTAGCCCGCATCCGGCTCGGTATAGACGGTCTCGTCGGCGGATTGCGCGGTGCCGAGGCGGTGGCGCATGACCTTGGCGGGGCGGTGGTTGGCGTCGAGGGCCACGTACCAGAAGCTGTGCCCGTCCGCGGCCCAGACCGCCTCACCGGAGGTTGCGTCCACCCGGTCGTCGCGGTCGAGGCCGGTGGCGAGGTCGCGCACCTTGATCGTGTAGAGTTCCGAGCCCTTGGTGTCGGCGCTCCAGGCGAGGAGCCCGTGGTCGTCGGAATGGACCGCGGCGGCGATCTCGAAGAAGGGCAGGCCCTCGCCTTCCCGGTCTCCGTCGATCAGGATCGTCTCGTCCGGGTCGGGGCCGGAATCCGGCACGTTCGGCGACGTGGACGGGCGCCGGCAGACCAGCGGATGCTGCCCGCCCTCGCGATGGCGGGTGTAGTAGGCGTAGGGCCCGTCGGGATCCGGCACGCCGCTCTCGTCCTCCTGGATGCGGCCGCGCATCTCGGAGACCAAAGTCTTGCGCAGGTCGGCGTTGCCGGCGAGTGCAACCTCCGCGTAGGCGTTCTCGGCCTTCAGGTAGGTGGCGATGTCGTCGGGGAGGGCGGCGGGGTCCTTCAGGACCGCCTGCCAGTTCTCCGCCTTCAACCACGCGTAGTCATCGACGATCTCCCGGCCGTGGACGCTGAAGCCCTGCCGGTGCTGCTCGGCCACCGGCGCCCCGGTCGAATGAGCAAGAAAGCCGCGTCCGATCTCCGTCATCGTATCTCCCGCCGGGTCCTGTCCGCCCGGTCTGGGGATGTGTCGCGCCCGGGCCCGCGGCGCAAGTCACCGCGACGCCGGGGCCGGCCGGCGCGCGCGACGTCGCAAACTTAAAGTTTGGTCGGTGCAAGACTTCATCTACTTCTAGATGGCAAACCTAACCTAATAGTGTCGAGTGCGCGACATTTCGCGCAAATCTTTGTATTCTCATTCTATCTTGTCGTCTAAAAAAACCCGTTGTACCTTTGTACAAGGGATCGATTGATGCATGTGGGCTTGGGGCCAGCATGTCGGCGTCGTGCATGGGGCCGTCCCCGCATGTGCTTACGGACATGCGTCGCGGCGTCATGGCCGCGTTGAATACACAATCGCGCAATACATCGGGGGTATCATGTTGGGCGAAAACGGAAGATCCGTAGACTTGATCGACGCGACGGCGGACCTCGTGGCTGCCTATGTGCGCAGGAATTCCATTCCGGTCGGCGAACTCCGTTCTCTCTTCGGCAACGTCTACGCGGCCCTGAAGCGCGTCCTCGACAGCCATACGGCCACGGTCACGGTGTCGGAGCCGGCGGTGCCGGTGGAGGGGTCGGTGACGCCGGATTACATCGTCTGCCTGGAGGACGGCCAGGCGTTCAAGTCGCTCAAGAGGCATCTTCGGGCGAAGTACAACATGAGCCCGGAGCAATACCGATCGAAGTGGAACCTGCCGGCCGATTACCCGATGGTGGCACCGAACTACGCCAAGACCCGTTCCGAACTCGCCAAGGCAACCGGGCTGGGCCGGCTGGGCGCCATGTCGGACGCCGCCTGAGAGCGGTGCGGCCGGGACGCCTGTCACAACCGAGGGATACGCAGACGATGTCGGGCGTTGGGATGCGATGGCTCGTTTCGTGCGATGCGGCCAAAACCCCGTCCGGCGCCGAGGTGCTGTGCATGAACGCGTTTCCCGAGTCCGAGGACGGTGATCCCGCGCAGGATCTCGATCGGATGAATGCGAGTCTCGCCGAATGGGCTGCGCGGTCCGCCGCCGACAGCTCGGCCCTGATCGATCGCTTCGAAGAGTTGGGCTACGCGGTCCGCGGAAAGTCGGAGGACGAGATCGCCGAGATCCTGCGCCAGCCACCGACTGGCCATCGCCGGACCTGAATCTCCCGTTAGGCAAAAAGTCCTTGACTTTGTGAGGCGTTCCTGTCAGGGTCGCGGCCGGTCGGAACCGCAAGCCCCGTCTGGAACAAATCATGAACAAAAACGGCAGATCCCGCCGAACCAAGGCGGCGGCACCCGGGCGGTCATCCGGAGCCGTCCTGTCGGCGGAGGCGGGGCGGTTGCTGGCACGGCTCGGCGAGGCCGGTGCCTACGCCATGCGCGACCCGTTGAGCGATGACGGACTCCTGGTCCGGCGCGGCGGCGACGGGGTGTCCGTGGGCAGCGGGCGGTTTTCGGATACGGCCGGCCGCGCCCTGACGGATGCCGACCTCGCCGCCTGGGACCCGGCCGGCAAGCGCCTGACGATCGGCCCGGCGGGGCGGGCGCGCCTCCGGCGCGGGCAGGCCCCGGACGGGATGGCCTATCTGGCCCAGCACCACGATCTCACCGTGATCGCGGGTGGCGCCGCGGAGCCGGCCGTGCGGAACGCCTCGGAGAACCCCCTGGCCTGGATGGTCCGGCGTCGGGGCGGCGACGGCGCGCCGCTGCTCGACCCGGCCGCGTTCGAGGCCGGCGAGCGGCTGCGCCGGGACATGACCACCGCCGCGATGCTGCCCCGGATGGGGGCGGAACTCGGCGCCCCTCGGGTCGATGGCGGCGGTGCCCGCGATCCGGCCGCCGCCTCCGACCAGGTGATCGCGGCCCGCCAGCGGGTGCGCGGCGCCCTCGACGCGGTCGGCAGCGACCTGTCGGGCCTTCTGATCGACCTGTGCGGCTTCCTCAAGGGCCTCGAGCGGATCGAGGCCGAGCGCCGCTGGCCGGCCCGCTCGGCCAAGGTCGTGGTCCGGATCGCCCTCGGGCGGCTGGCCGAGCATTATGGTCTGGCGCGCGAAGCGACCGGGCCGGAGCACGCGCGCATGCGGCTTTGGCGGGCGTGAGGGGAGGGGGCGCCGAAGCCGGCGAACCTCTAGCCTAAGGTCTGATCTCGATCCGCTTGGCCGTCTGAGCGGCTGCTTCCGACCTAACCCAGCCGCCCGGATAGCTGCCGCCCTTTTTCCAAAGCGGCCGCTCGTTAAACTTCTGCAATCGCTGCTCGCGGCGGCAACCGAGCTGAACAGCATGTTTCAAATCGAACGCTTGCTCAGTCATTTTAGCGCAAGAAAATAGAACTGTTATGCGCTGGAGAGATCGCCCTCACCTTTGCTTTCTTCATTTCTTATGATTTTCTTTAAAACAATCGAACCGTAATTTTTTAGCTGTATAGTCAATTGGGACCATTCTAGTACGCCTCCGAGCGGTCGTGCGATTCCGGTTGGATATTTGAGCAATACCGAATTGGCGGCTGATTGAGTGGTAATTTGTCAAATTCATACGCAATATGGCATATAATCCTCGTTGGTTTGCCAACTCCTAAGACTGCCATTATAGACAATGCGTTATATATCATACCTTCAAACTGATCTTTTATGTCTACCCACTTACCTTCCGAGACGGATTTTTTGAGCTCCACGATATGCAGATCCAAATCCGAGCCGACTTCATGAAGTATAGCTCCGTCGGCACATTTCTGGTTGTTGAGCCAGCGCAACGGCGGCCGGTCCTTGTAATGTTTGATACATATCGCTGGGCCCGTCAGCTTAAACACAGCCTTGCCGGCACCAGTCTCGTTCGCCTCGACAATCTCGATCTCATTCGCTGAAACCAAAGATACATAATTATTTATTATTAAATGGAGCGGCGCGCTAACGATAGACATCAATCCGATTCCACCGCAAAAACCTCTTCTGCGAGTGAGTACAAAGTATCATTTATGGACTGCACCACGATCCCGGCAGAGGTTTTCTCGACCTCAGTAACCGTTGTGCCGCTCGGCGTAGATACAAATTCATAGGCACGGACATTAGACGCATCTAGAAGCTCGTCCTCCGCATATCCATACCGCTTCATAAGCGCGGCACGATTTGGATGTTTATTTAGCTGGAGCAAGAGGTTTATTTGTTGTATAAATGTATCGCTGTGAGTTGTAATCGTTACCGGCGTGCCGTCACTAACTATTTTAGCGATAGCGCGCGCCATAAATCTTTGAGCGGACAGGTGCAAATGAGCCTCTGGCTCTTCGAACACAATACCATTGCTGAACCTTTCCTGTTGCAACGCGGCCAACAGGGGGGCAAGCTCGCTTACCATAGATGAGGTGACATATAGAGGCAGCACTGTTTCCGAGTTATCCGGGGTATAGCTAAATAATGCCCTATTCTGCTCGTCTTGTGTGACTGTACCGCGCAAGATATTTTCTTGTAGAAATTTTACAATTTTATTATCGCGCTTAACAACTTGATACCGATCTCTCGCAATGCGCTGGATGAATCTAATTGTCGGCAGCGTGAAGCGCCCTTGGCTGACTTTTTGATCGCCCACGCCAAAATTTTCAATCGAAGAATTAACAATGGAGGAAAGTGCTAGCATCAGCCCAGTCCTAGCTGCGGGCACGTACAGTGGACTATTTGCCATTCCGCCAATCGACTTGCTGATAAATTTTTGGACAATCATCGAATACAATATAATAGCGTCATAATTCTCATCCGTTGCACTTGTCCGAAGCATCGCCGGGAAGCGATCTTCGTGTTCGGTATCTATTGTCTTGTTCCAGCTGATCATCCAAGACGTTATATCACGATCGGCGAACGATTTAAGATCTCTTAATATTGCTGTTTTCCGGTGCCACGGCCGAAGCCAAATTGTTCCACCTAATTCGATACGGAGCGAACCTATGGTAGCACCGTCCAAAGACAGAATATTTTTCGCAATTCCATCTTTGTGCTTTGCGAGCCACTTATTGATTTCGTCGCTAATCCTCTCGCCACTGACCTCCAGTGGGCGAGGCCGCTTGCTATTGGATGCGGATCTACAGTATTCTGAGAACCATTCCGGAACATCGATGTAGGTGCCGCCACGATCTGGGGCAATTGTATTGACGAAATCCCGCAGTGCCCACAGCAAAGTCGCAACGTAGCTTTTGCCTGTATTGTTTTTGCCAACAAGTATTGTTGAAGGGGCGTTTGTAATAGATGCGCTAGCGATTCGCCCAAATTTTTCGACAAATATAGTCGGCTCAACAAAATTGGCCGTAGAGTCGTTGGCATCTACTACAGATATAAAATCGCTCATTTCCAGCTCGGACGTCCCAAATTTCGGGCCAAATTTAGATGCATTATCAAGTCCTTAGCGCAATTCCACATCTCACCGCACTCGCTTCGATTGGCCGACTCTCTTCCCAGTTTCGGCATAGTATGATCGTGAAGCCTAAGATGGGCATTCGATTAGGTCACGGCCGCTGTACTGACGCCTGTGCATAACAGGGACAACCATGGGGACGCACCCCAAATTTTCCGCATACACAGCTCTCATTGGCGGCTTCGCTACGGTGTGCGCGAAGAGGAACCGTCTGCTTCGATACCTTGGCTTCTCGAAGGCAGACCATCCGGAATCCACCCGTTGCGGACATCGTCATGGCCAAGCGGATTGAGTTCAGACCCTACTCCCCCTCATCCTGAGGTGCCGCAGCAAAGCGGAGGTCTCGACGAAGGGCTTCAGGGATCGCGCGGCGGGCGGGAGGGTTCCGTCGCGGCTCGCGTCGCTCAACCCTCAGGAAGACGAGGTGGGTCGGAAGACGCCTTCAAACAGAAGCGGGACCGGCGCCGCCTCCTACCCTTCGATCTCCAGGAACCGCACCGAGTCCCGGTGTACCCGGTCGGCCATGGCGCGCACGCCGTTGGAGCGTTGCGGGGTCAGGTGCTCGCCCAGCCCCAGCTTGGTGTAGAGCGCGAAGGCGTCGGTCTCGGCCGCCTCGCGGAGCGGCTTGCCGTCGAACAGGGCGATCATCAGGGCCACGAGGCCGCGCACGATGTGGGCGTCGCTGTCGCCGCGCATGCGCAGGCGCGGCTCCGAGTCGGAGCGGTCGACGTCGAGGTCGATCCAGACCTGGCTGGCACAACCCTGGACCTTGTTGGTCTCGGCATGCAGCTCCGGATCGGGGGGCGGCAGGGCCCGCCCGAGCTCGATGAGGTAGCGGTAGCGCTCTTCCCAATCGTCGATGAACGCGAAATTCTCGACGATGGTGTCGATCGGGGGAACCATGATGGACCGGATCTGGAATGGGCCGGGGCCGCTATAAGGCCCCGGCGAAACTTGGGCGACTCCCGCGCGAAACACCAGGGGGCGCGGCGTCGGCGATCACGTCTCCGGCGGCTGGGTCGGCGGCAGGGTCAGGACCAGGGGCTCGGCGGTGCTGGCATCGCCCGACACCAGGATCTCGGCCTGGGCCGCGTAGGCGGCGATCAGGCGCGGCCCGAGCTTGGGGATGTTGGACCGGCCGGTGGCCGCCATCTCGCTGATGCCGGAGACGATCGAGACGCGCAGCGGATGGCCCGCGGCGGACTCGATGGCGATGGCGATGGAGCAGGCGACGTGCTCGGCCGTGGCATCGAGGCACTCGGCCACGATCTCGGCGACGATCATGCCGAGCGCGTTGGCGGTGCGCGGCTCGACCAGCCCGGTCCCGGAGCCGCCGACCTGGACGCTGATCCGCCCGGCCCGCCGGAGCTGGCCGAGGCCCGAGGCCAGGCGGTGGAGGTAATCATGCAGGTCGATCGACGCGATATGGGGCGCCTCGTGCAGGTGCTGCTGCACCAGCGCGATCGCCCGCACCCGCTGGCCGAGCGCCTCGAAGCTGCCCCGGCACGGGTCCGGCGCCGCGCGGCCGTAGAGACCGATGAGGCTGACCATCACCTGCAGGTTGTTGCGCACCCGGTGATAGACCTCGGCGAGCAGGGCCTCCTTCTCGGCGAGCGCCTGCTCGATATGCTCCTCGGCGTGCTTGCGGTCGGTGATGTCGAAGCAGGTGCCGAGATAGCCCTGGAACCGGCCGTCCTCCACCAGCGGGCGGGCGGTGTCGAGCAGCCAGCGATAGACGCCGTCGTGGCGCTTCAGGCGGAATTCCACGGTGAACGGCTCACGGGCCGCGAAGGCCTCCGCGACGATCCGGGCATGGCGCTCGAAATCCTCGGGATGCAGGCCGCTGCGCCAGCCGACGCGCAATTCCTCCTCGAGCGGGCGCCCGGTGAAGTCCAGCCAGCACTCGTTGTGATGGACCGCGTGGCCGTTCTCATCCGAGCGCCACAGCATCAGCGGCACCACATCGGCAAAGCGCCGGAAGCTGTCGCTCAACGCGCTGGTCCCGGCGGAGTCCGCCGCCCGGCCCGCATCCCCCGCGGGGACCGTCGCCTGCGGCGCAGCCGTTCCGGACCCTGGTGGCTGACCGCCCATTCTGTACCCGACCCGCTATGCCGAACTGTGTGAGACGCCGTGTCCGTATCGTGATGGCGCCGGTCAACGTGCCGATGGGGGTCCCGTTCCGATCCCACGTTGCCGCTGGCGTGCTCATCCACATGGGGATGCGATATTAGGGCCGAGGTCGGACTTTCAGCGCACTTTTGGGAGTCTGTAGCGCGGGTTGCACCCGGCGTTACAGTCCATCCGCGGGCCGGGAGGGGGCGGCCGCGCGCGTCTCCCGCGCCCGCACAGGGGGAGGGCGCGCCACCCTGCGGGAGCGGCGGCCCTTCGGCCGTGTGCGTCGTCCAGACCCCGAGGATGCATCCGGTCGCCCGCCGAGGAATGCCCGCCGAGGAATGCCCGCCGAGGAATGCCCGCCAAGGAACGCCCGCCACGGAACGGGCCTGGCGCGTCAGGTGCGGATCAGCTTCGCCACCACCGCCAGCAGCTGCTCCGGCTTGAACGGCTTGGTGATCCAGCCGGTGGCGCCGGCCGATTTCGCCTGTTGCTTGATGCTCTCGTCCGATTCCGTGCTCAGGAACAGGATCGGCACGCCCGCGCAGGACGGGACCGTGCGCAGCTGCTTGATCATCTCGATGCCGTTCATCACCGGCATGTTGAGATCGGTGATCACCAGATTGATCGCCCCGGCCTTGGCCTTGGCAAGGCCATCGGCGCCGTCCTCGGCCTCGATCACCGTGTGGCCGGCGGGGCCCAGCACGATCTTGATCATCTGGCGGATGCTGGGGGAATCGTCGACGGCGAGAACGGTGGCCATGGGGGGGGTCCGGTCCTGGGGTCAGAGGGCGGGGACGGCGGCTGCGAACGGCGCATGCGGCGCGAGGCCGGCACGCCGGAAGGCCGCCGCGGCCGCGTCGGGCAGGTTGGTCAGGTCGAGGGTGGCGCCGCGCGCCGCCGCCGCCTTGGCGGCCGCGACGACGATCTGGACGAAGGTGACATCCACCGCCTCGATCGCCGCGCAATCCAGCACCAGGCCGGCCGCGCCCTCCAGCGCCGCCAGCAGGTCGGTGCGGAGCGCCTGCGCCGTCCGGAGCGTGCAATCCGACGGCATCGTGAAGGTGACGGGTTCGGCCATGGTGATTCCGCTGCGGGTGCGCGGCCAGACTGGCTGCAGTCGATCTCTTTAAGAATCGGGCGCGTTAAATTTCCCTTGAGCGCATCATAGCAACCAGAATGCCACGATGCATCGTCCGGCGTTTCCTGTTGAAAACGGTTCGCGGCCGGCGGGATGGCGATTTTGTATTGGTCGAATAGTTCGGCGTTTGTGGCGGATCGCCATCAATCGTTGCTTGTATCCGATCGTACTGATGGCTAGCGCCAAGCGCAGTGTTTGTATTGGATGCACCGAGTATAGCACTGGTCGTTTCCGGTCCGGGGCGTCATGTTTCGTATCATTGCTTGGCTCTATAACGTGCGCAATAACTGTTCATTCAGGGGGCCGGCTTAGAAAGCGGCTGCTCACGGTCGTAAGTTCGAGCCTGAGCCCGGCGAGAGCTGGCCGAGTCCGAGGAATACATATCGATGGCCTTCTGGGGGCGCGCGAATCTGAAGGTGGACCACGGAGAGGACTCGGATTCATTCACTGCGCCCGCTGAGGCCGGGGATTCGTCCGCCGCGCCGGCCCCGGCGCCGCCGCCGCTCGGGGCCGCCGATCTCCTTCAGGCCCGGCTCGGCCTGTCCGACGTCCAGCGCAAGACTCTCGACGCCCTGATCGACGAGCTCGGGATCATCTCGGCGGATGTCGAGACCGACGTCCACGGCCTGTCGGACCGGTTCCAGCGCATCGCCACGACCACCCGGGGCCAGTCCGAGATCGTGCAGGGCCTGGTCACGTCGATCCAGTCGGTGCGGATCGACGGCGCCGAGCGGCCGCTGGCCGAGGTCGCGACGGCGCTGGGCGAGATCCTGGCGATGCTCAACGACAAGATCGGCTTCATGTCGTCGCGCGGCGCCACCATGGGGGATGCGCTGAACGGCGTGCTGGGCGAGCTGTCCTCGGTGGACGGCAGCGTCGCCGAGATCGAGAAGATCAACCGCCAGACCAATCTGCTGGCGTTGAACGCCAAGATCGAGGCGGCCCGGGCCGGGGAGGCGGGACGGGCCTTCGCGGTGGTGGCCGACGAGGTCCGCAGCCTGGCCGGGACGATCAACGCGCTTTCCGGGGTGATCAAGGGGCAGATCGCCTCGATCGCCGGCGGCCTGCGCAGCAGCCACGCACTCCTGCACGACATCGCCACCATCGACATGTCGGAGGAGAGCCGGAACGCCGACGCCCGGGTACGCCTGGTGATGCAATCCCTGGTCGAGCAGAGCTCGCGCTTCGCCGACGTGCTGACCCAAACCGTGCAGACCACCGAGGCGATCACCGAGGATGTCTCGGGCGCGATCGTGTCCATGCAGTTCCAGGACCTCGCCAAGCAGCGCATGCAGAACCTGCAGGCGATCCTGCGGGCGCTCCAATCCACCCCGGAGGCCGGTGCCGATGCGGAGCGGGACTGGGCGGCGGCGCTGATCGCCGGCTGCACCCTCGGGGAGGTCCGGGAGCGGATGTCGCGCCACCTGCTGGGCACCGCGGTGCCGACTCACGGGCGCGACGACGATCCGCTGGCGGGCATCGATCTGTTCTGAGGCCGAGACAGATTTCGACGCGGATGATCTGTTTCGGTTGTCACTACCGCAGGTAATATGGCGCAACGACCGGATCATCCGGTAGATTGCCTGCGAAAGGGTGATATACGATCCGTTATGGAACAATCTAATACTGTATTATTGGGCAAAGTAGCGATTTGATTCATTCAAGAAACGAAACTTTTCGGGGAAAAATATGATCTCGTCGGGTTTTTGACGCGATCAGGACTTCTTTTTTTAACGAGTTTAAAGTAGGATGTGTCCCGATCGATGGCCCGAGTCTTGGGTTGATCGCGCGATCTAGCCTTCGGCCGGCGCCCGCAATGGGTGCGTGATCGCACCGATGCCTCCGAAGACGGCGCAACTGGATCCACGCGACGATGACTGATCACGATCCACGCGAGGTGTTCCTGGCCGAGGCCAACGAGCTGCTCGACCGGCTGGAGACCACGCTGCTCGATCTGGGCGACCGGCCCGACGATTCGGCGCTGATCGACACCGCGTTCCGGGCGCTGCACACGATCAAGGGATCGGGGGCGATGTTCGGCTTCGACCAGGTCGCCGCCTTCACGCACGATTTCGAGACCGCCTTCGACCTGGTCCGGCGCGGCGAGGTCCCGACCAGCGCCGATCTGGTCAACGTGTCCCTCTCGGCCAAGGACTACATCCGCACGCTGATCGAGGATCCCGGCGCCACCGCCCCGGTGATCGGCGAGGCGATCCTGGCCGAGCTCGAGCGCCTGGTGAGCCGGGCCAAAACCCCGTCGGAGCCGGCATCCCCGTCGGAGCCGGAGGTGCCGGGCCCGGATTGCGCGCCCGCGGGCTGGCGGATCGGAATCGCCTTCGCCCCGGAGGTTTTGCGCAACGGCACCAACCCGCTGGCGCTGCTCGACGAGCTGCGCGAGCTCGGCCCCTGCACGGTGGTGCCGCGGCTCGATGACCTGCCCGACCTCGCCGCCCTCGACCCGGAGCACCTCGTGCTCGGCTGGGACGTCACGCTCCGCGGGTCCGCGACCCGGGAGGCGATCGAGGACGTCTTCCTGTTCGTGCGGGACGACATGGTGCTGACCCTGGCGCCGCTGGACGCCGTCGAGCCCGAACCAGCGCCGGCGCCCACCCACGCCGTCGCCGCCGCACCCGCCCCCGTGCCGGTCCCCCCCCCCGCGCGGCCCGCCCCGGTGCCGGCCGCCACCTCCGCCATCACCCCCGCCGCCAAGGCTGCGACCACGCCCGCCGCGAGGCCGGCCACCAAGGCCGAGCGCCGGGGCCAGGCCCGCAATTCCGAGCCCCGCGTGTCCAGCACGATGCGGGTCGAGGCCGAGCGGCTCGACGAGCTGCTCGACCGGGTCGGCGAGCTGGTCATCGCCCGGGCCCGCCTCAGTCAGCTGGCGGGGCTGCACGCCGATGGCGGGCTCCACACCATCGCGGAGGAGATCGAGCGGCTGTCGGCGCAATTGCGCGACACCACCATGAGCATCCGCATGGTCCCGATCGGCGCCCTGTTCAGCCGGTTCCGGCGCCTGGTCCACGACCTGTCGGGGGATCTCGGCAAGCCCGTGACCTTCGTCACCGACGGCGAGGAGACCGAGCTCGACAAGACCGTGATCGAGCGCCTGGCCGATCCGCTCGTGCACCTGATCCGCAACGCCATCGACCACGGCATCGAGGACCCGGCCCGCCGGGCCGCCTCCGGCAAGGACGCCACCGGGCGCATTACGCTCAGCGCCGAGCATGTCGGCGGCCAGGTCCACGTCACCGTGCGCGACGACGGCGCCGGGCTCGACGTGGCCCGCATCCGCGCCAAGGCCGAGGAGCGGGGGCTCGTCGCCCCCGGCGTCCCGCTCACCGACCAGCAGGTCTACCAGTTCCTGTTCGCGCCCGGCTTCTCCACCGCGCAGCAGATCTCGGCCCTGTCGGGCCGCGGCGTCGGCATGGACGTGGTCAAGCGGACCATCGAGGCCCTGCGCGGCTCGATCGACATCACCACCGAGCCGGGGGCGGGCACCGCCCTCGTGCTGCGTCTGCCCCTGACGCTGGCGATCATCGAGGGCCTGCTGATCCGGGTCGGCGAGGGCCGCTACGTGCTGCCGCTGGCGGCCGTGGAGGAATGCGTCGAGCTGCCGGAGGACGGGCGCGGCGAGCGCGGCCGGGACTTCCTCAACATCCGCGGCCACCTCGTGCCGTTCCTGCGCCTGCGCAGCCTGTTCGCGGCGACCGGCGCGCCCGACCCCTACCAGAAGGTGATCATCGTCTCGGTGGGCGAGACCCGGTTCGGGCTCGTGGCCGACCAGATCCTCGGCAACCACCAGACGGTGATCAAGTCGCTGTCGAAGCTGCATGCCGACGTCGCGACCTTCTCGGGCGCCACGATCCTGGGCGACGGCACCGCGGCACTCATCATCGACCCGGCCCAGCTGATGGCCGGCGGACAGATCGGCGCCCCCGAGGCGCTGCGCGATTTCCGTGAGGTAGCCTGATGACCGATTTCGTCGAGGCCATCGAGCAGGGCCACGCCCTGCAGGTCGTGATGATGCGCATCGGCCCCGAGACCTTCGCGCTCGGGGCCGGGATGGTGCGGGAGATCATCGATCCGATCCCGACCACCCGGGTCGCCGGGGCCCGGCCGCATCTCGGCCACGTGGTCAACGTGCGCGGCAACGTCGTGCCGCTGGCCGACATCCGCGAGCGCTTCGGCATGCCGATGGAAGCCGCCACCCCCGATACCCGCTTCGTGGTGATCGAGCTCGATCTCGACGGCGATCCGACCCTGGTCGCGCTGGTGGCCGACAAGGTGTTCGAGGTGACCGCGGTCGCCCTGGAAAGCCGCCAGCCGGCGCCGAAGATCGGCACGTCGTGGCGGCCCGAATACATACGCTCCATTGTCAAATCCGGGAATGACTTCGTCATCATCCCGGACATGCAAGCAATACTGAACTAACCGGCCTTGGAGAAGACGATGCGATTTTCGATCAAGGCCAAGCTGGCCGCCGGTTTCGGTGCCTTGCTGGTCCTCGCGGGCCTCGCCGGCGGAGTGGGCTACCAGGGCCTGATGGAGGCGGACAGGAGCCAGGCGTTCCTCCGCGGACGCGCGGAGACGCAGGCCCTGGTGCTGGAAGCCAAGGCCAATACCATCCGCAGCACCGCCAACATGCGCACGGCGGTGATCACCGTGAACGACGCCCAGATCGCGGATTCGCTCAAGCGCGCCCTCGACAACCGCAAGCGCGCGCAGGAGATCATCGCCAAGGTCAAGGCCGGCGCCGCGACCGACGAGGGCCGGCGGCTCGTCCAGGACCTGGACCAGAAATACGAGGCGCAGGTCGCCCTGGGCAACCGGATCGTGGAACTGGCCCGGATGAATGCCAATGCCAAGGCCTGGGCCGAGATCATCGGCGTGGGGCGCCCGGCCATGGCCGGGCTGCGCACGGAACTGGAGACCCTCTCGGCCAAGGCCGACGCGCGCTCCATCGACCTGATCAAGGCGGTGATGGCGGTCCAGATCCCCCTCGAACGGGCCTGGGGCCGGCTGCAGGCCGCCACGGGCGCGGTCAGTGTCGCCGGGTTGGACGAGCACGTGACCGCGACCAAGCAGATGCGCGACGAGATCGGGCGCAGCCTGGACAACCTGCTCCGGGTCGGCGCGGCTCTGAAGGTTCCCACCGAAGCGGTCCGGCAGAGCTTCGAGACCTGGTTCGCCTCGTTCCAGAGGGCGCTGGCCACGATCGAGCCCGGCGCGCCCATCCACGCGATCGAGCTCATCTCGGGCGGGTACAGCGCCGCGTCCATCGCCAGCAACCAGGCCTTCGACCTCCTGTCCGACTACCAGGGCCGCCAGATGGCGGAGGCGGTCGAGCGCGCGAAGGCGGCGTCGCAGGAGAGCCAGACGCTGATGCTGGCGACATTGGCCGGCGCGCTCCTCCTCGGCCTCGGCATCGCCGGGTGGCTGGCGGTCTCGATCGCCCGGGGAATGGCGCGGGCCGTGTCGCTCGCCGAGGCCGTCGCGGTCGGCGACCTGAGCCAGACGATCGCGGTGACCTCGAACGACGAGATCGGCGACCTGATCACCGCCATGACGCGGATGACCGCCAACCTCAACGCCACCGCCGCCCTCGCCGACGCGATCGCGGGGGGCGACCTCACGGTCGAGGCCGCGCCGCTCTCCGACAAGGACACGATGGGCCTCGCCCTGCAGACCATGCTGACGCGGCTTCGCGCCGTGGTGATGGAGGCGAACGCGGCGGCCGGGAACGTCTCGGCGGGCTCGCAGGAGCTGTCGTCCTCGGCCGAGCAGCTGTCGCAGGGCTCGACCGAGCAGGCCGCGTCCACGGAGGAGGCTTCGGCCTCGGTCGAGGAGATGGCCGCCAACGTCAAGCAGAACGCCGAGAATGCCAGCCAGACCGAGGCGATCGCGCGGCAATCGGCGCAGGATGCCGAGGCCAGCGGCGCCGCCGTCGGCCGGGCGGTCGACGCGATGCAGACCATCGCCCAGAAAATCACGATCGTGCAGGAGATCGCCCGCCAGACCGATCTGCTGGCCCTGAACGCCGCCGTCGAGGCGGCCCGGGCCGGGGAGCATGGCCGCGGCTTCGCGGTGGTGGCCTCGGAAGTGCGCAAGCTCGCCGAGCGCTCGCAGGCGGCGGTCGCCGAGATCGGCACGCTGTCGGCCGACACGGTCAAGGCGGCCCAGCAGGCGGGCGAGATGCTCGGGCGGCTGGTGCCGGACATCCGCAAGACCGCGATGCTGGTGGAGGAGATCTCGGCGGCATGCCGGGAGCAGGATGTCGGCTCGGCGCAGATCAACCAGGCGATCCAGCAGCTCGACAAGGTCACCCAGCAGAATGCCAGCGCCTCCGAGCAGGTCTCGGCGACCTCGGACGAGCTGGCGACCCAGGCCGAGCGGCTGCAGGCGACGATCGCCTATTTCCGCGTCGACGAAACCGAGACCCGCATCGACGCGGCGGCGACGCAGCTGCGGGCGACGGCGGCCCGCATGGGTGTGCCGGCCAAGGCCAAGGCGGCGGGCAAGGCGGGGGGCAAGGTGCGCCCCGCCCGCGCGACCCTGGCGGCGGGGGGCGGCTTCGACCTCGACATGGGCGACGGCGACGCCCGCGACGCCGACTTCATCCGCGCCGCCTGAACGCCCCCGGCACCGCGCGGAGGGCCTTCGCGCGGTGCCCCCTTCTCACGACCGACCCCCTGATTGCCGCGGTGAAGGCCCGTGTCCCCCGGATCGGGCAGGACCCGACCGGCAGCGGCCCAGCCGGAGACCACCATGTCCAGCGTGTGGCAGTACCTGACCCTCGGCCTCGATCGCGAGATCTTCGGGATCGCCATCGAGTCCGTGCACGAGATCCTCGATTACCGCCCGCCCGCGGCCCTGCCGCAGGCGCCGCCGTTCCTGGTCGGCATGATCGACGTGCGCGGGCAGAGCTACCCGGTGATCGACCTGCGCACGAAGCTCGGCCTGCCGGCGATCGACGTGACCCCGGCAACCCGGATCATCCTGCTCAACATCCCCATGGGCGCGCGGGAGATGCGGGTCGGCTTCGTGGCCGACCGGGTCATCGAGGTGGCCGAGCTCGACAGCGCCGAGCTGGAGCCCGCCCCCGACGTCGGGGGGCGCTGGCGCTCGACCTACATCGCCGGCATCGGCCGCCGGGGCGAGGCCTTCGTGGTCGTGTTCGACCTCAAGGCGCTGATGGCGGGGGACGACCCGGCCCTGCTGCTTCCTTCGCTCGCAGCCTGACCGCCGTACGGGAATCGATGCCATGCCGCAGCTGAGCGACCAGCATTTCGAGAACGTCGCCGACCTGATCCAAGAGCGGGTCGGGATCCAGATCCCGGCGGCCAAGCGCACCATGGTGGAGGGGCGGCTGCGCAAGCGCATGCGCGCCCTCGATATCGAATCCCTGTCGGCCTACGGGCGGCACGTCTTCGAGGAGGGCCACCTCGCCGTGGAGCTCGTCCACATCATCGACTGCGTCACCACCAACAAGACCGATTTCTTCCGCGAGCCGGCGCATTTCGACCAGCTCCGGGACGAGCTGGTGCCGATGCTGCGCCGGAACGGGGCCACCCATGGGCGCCTCAAGCTCTGGAGCGCCGCCGCCTCGACGGGGGCCGAGGCCTACACCCTGGCCATGGTGCTGCACGACATGGCGATGGCCGGGCACGCGCTGGATTACGCGATCCTCGGCACCGACGTCTCCACGGAGGTCCTGCGCGTCGCCGCCGACGGCATCTACCCGGAGGAGGTGCTGCAGGCGGTGCCACCGCACTTCCGCCGACGCTACGTGATGAATGCCCGGGACCCGTCCTGGAAGGTCGGGCGGATCGTCCCGGAGCTGCGCAGCCGCGTGCACTTCAAGCACCTGAACCTGATGAACGCCCAGTATGCGGTCGATCACGACATCGACATCATCTTCTGCCGCAACGTGCTGATCTACTTCGACAAGGACACCCAGCGGGCGGTGCTCTCCCGGCTCGCCACGCACCTCCAGCCCGGCGGCTTCCTCGTGGTCGGCCACTCGGAATCGATGGCCGGGGCCGGCGTGCCGGGCCTGGAGCAGGTCTCCTCGACGATCTTCGGCCGGACGAAGGGGCCCATCGCATGAGCCGAAGCGCCCCGATCCGCGTCCTGATCGTGGATGATTCCGCCTCGGTCCGGCAGACCCTGGTCGGCATCCTGGAGGCGGCGCCCGACATCACCGTGCTGGGCACGGCGGCGGATCCGTTCATCGCGGCGCGGCGCATCCACGACGAGGTGCCGGACGTCATCATCCTCGATCTTGAGATGCCCCGGATGGACGGGCTGACCTTCCTGCGCAAGATCATGGCCCAGCGGCCGATCCCGGTGATCATCTGCTCGACGCTCACCGACCAGGGCTCCCGGACGCTGTTCGAGGTGCTGGAGGCGGGGGCGGTGGACGTCCTGCCCAAGCCCCGCGTCGATACCCGCCAGTTCCTGATGGAATCCTCCGTGCGGGTCTGCGACGCGGTCCGGGCCGCCGCCCGGGCGAAGCCGCGCCAGAGCCGCCCGGGGCTGCGCGCGGTCGAAGCCAAGCTGACCGCCGACGCGGTGCTGCCGCCCGCGGCCCGCAACCGGACCCTGGCCGGGACCGAGCCGATCGTCTGCATCGGCGCCTCCACGGGGGGCACCGAATCCCTGCGCGACGTGCTGGAGATGCTACCCGTCGATTGCCCGGGCCTCGTGATCGTCCAGCACATGCCGGAGCACTTCACCGCGGCCTTCGCCAAGCGGCTGGACGGGCTCTGCGCCATCGCGGTGAAGGAAGCCGAGGACGGCGACGCGGTCGGCCCCGGGCGCGCCCTGATCGCCCCGGGGGGGCGGCACCTGCTGCTCCAGCGCAGCGGCAACCGCTACACGGTGGCGGTGAAGGACGGCCCGCTGGTCTCGCGCCACCGCCCCTCCGTGGACGTGCTGTTCCGCGGGGCCGCCCAATGCGCCGGCGCCAACGCGCTGGGCATCATCATGACCGGCATGGGCGACGACGGCGCCAACGGCCTCCTGGAGATGCGCCGGGCCGGTGCCCTCACGGTGGCGCAGGACGAGGAGAGCTGCGTGGTGTTCGGCATGCCCAAGGAGGCGATCGAGCGCGGCGCCGCCGCCCTGGACCTGCCGCTGGACCGCCTGCCCGCCGAGATCATCCGGTTCGGCCACGCCCCGGTGCCGCGCCTGCCCGCGTGACGGGCGGCATGCGCGACGATCCCGGTCAGCCGCCGCGCAGCCGGGCTGCGAGCGCCTCCGCGAGACAATCGGCGACCCGGCGGATCCGGGCGTTGCCGCGCACCTCCTCGTGCAGGACCTGCCAGACCGGCAGGGGCGCGAGGCGCAGGCCGATCTCCGCCTGTTCCAGGCCGGGCTGGCGTTCGGCCAGCAGCACCTGGGCGAAGCCGATGCCGGCCCCGGCCAGCATCAGGTTCCAGTAGACCATCTGGTCGTCGCAGCGGACCGGGAAATCCTCGCGCGCCGCCCGGAGCCCGTGGGCCGCATAGGCCCGCAGGAGCGCGTCGCTGCGGTCGAAGCCGAGCACGTCGTGTTCCGCCAGATCCGCCACCGTGCGGGGCCGGCCGCGGCGCTCGAAATAGCTCCGCGTGCCGAACAGCCCGAGGGGCGCCTCGCCGAGCCTGCGGGCGATCAGGGCGTTCTGGGTCGGGTCGACCATCCGGATGGCGATGTCGGCATCGCGACGCAGACGAACGGGATTGAGCGCGTGGTCATGACCGGCAGCGCCGGCTTCCTGGCCCTGGGACTCGCGACCCTGGTGCGGCACGCGCTCAGCCTCGCCGCCTTGCGCGGCGGCGACCCAGCTGCCGGCGGTGCTCCGGCCCCGGCCCGCAGCCCTTAGCGTTCCGTCTGGTCCCCGAAGAGGCGATCGGCGTCTGACGGCGCGTCACGCCCGGCGGCGGTGGCCGGACAAGGTATCGTTGGCGACGGTTTGCGGCGTCTCGGGCTGCGCGCCCGGGACCGGCTGGTGCAACCCGGCGGGACGCCGGCTGCGCAGGGCGGCGAGCAGGAGACCGGCAAAGACCGCTGCGCTCCCCGCCCCGAACGGCGCCAGCAGGAGCGCGCCGGGGCCGAACCAGGGCCAGGCGCATACACAGGTCAGGATGCCACCCGCCAGGGTCGCCAGCACCAGAACGAACACTTCGCCCCCGTATTCGTTTTCGGTCGTGTCGCCGCAAAGCGGCTGACCCAAGTTACTGCCGCACACAGGGCCGCGGCAACCCCAGTATTTTTGCAGGACGCATCGCGAGAACCGACGGCGCCATGCCCAATACGCGGGTCGACCTCCCCGTTCGCGCCCGGCTCGCGGTTCGCGAGAGGTTCTATCGGGCGACACTTGGGTGTCTCCGGAAGCCGGCGATCGCCCGGCCGCGTCGGCATCGCGGGTGCATGGCCTGCTGTGAGGCCACGGCCTTCGGCAATCCGCGCTCGGACGGTGGCGGCGGATTCACAACCTGAAGGAGGTTTAAGCCTAACCAGAAATAGCGCGTGACGGCCCAGCTTGGGTTGTGTCTGATGCCGGCAGACACAACCTGAAGGGTGCGACGTGAGATCGATCCTGATCGGGACCGTCCTGTTGCTGACGGTCGGGGGCGCCGGCGCCCGGGGCGGCGGCCATGGCCTGAGCGGCACCGGATCGAACGGCGCCAGCCACCCGGTATCCGGCTACACCATGGCCCGCGGGACGGTCGTCGCGCCCCACTCCGCCACCAACCCGAACGGCACCGCCCGCGACCATGACGGGACCCGGGGCAACGTCAACCCGCATACCGGCGCCGTCGGCAGCCACGGGGCCGGCCGATGATGCGGCTCGCCTGCGCCCGGCTGGCGCTGGCCGGTGCCGTGCTCCTCGGCCTCTCCGGCGCCGCCAGCGCCCGGGACGTCCGCGAGCCCGACGAATCGACCCTCGACCGGCACGGCCATTACCGCAACCGCGACGGCTTCGAGGTCCATCGCCCGGCCAAGAGCCGCGATGGGAACAAGCCGGCCGGCGCCACGGCCAAGTGTCGGGACGACACCTGGAGCTTCAGCCGCAACCACCGGGGCACCTGTTCCGGCCATGGCGGGGTCGCCCATTGGGAGGGCTGAACGGGCAGACCTGAGATGTTGGGATCAGATGGTCCCGCTTGTCGTGCAAGGAGGGTTTTGCGGAGCCTCAACGCCGACCTTGGGCAGACTGGTGGGCGAACGCAAAAATTTCGGCCTAAAATCCGAAGATAGGAATTCTTGGGTTGACACCGTCCCGCTCCTGGGGTAGATCCAGGGCACGGTCGAAAAGTGTGCGGAGCGGCGGCGATGCAGGCACTCGATGCGCTCCCGCCGGAGCAGCGCGCCGCGGTCGAGCGTCTCCTGCGGGAGACCACGCTCTCGGTCGCCGAGATCAGCGCCCGCACCGGCGTGAAGCCGGCCACCATCCTCACCTGGAACGCCCGGTCCGGCTGGCTGAGGCCGCGCCGCTGGCGGCATGACATCGCCGCGCGCTGGCCGGAGCCGCGCCGGGCCGCGCTCACCCGGCTGCTGAGCGAGCGGCGCAACGATCCGGAGGATGTCGCCGAGGCGGCGGGCGTCGGCCGCGAGGCGACCGGGCGGCTCCTGGCGGTCTGCGGCGTGGCCCGCTCCGAACGTCTGGCCGAACCCGAAGCGGCGGCGCCGGAGCCGGCTGGGGAGACGGCCGAGCCCAGCCTCCTCGATCCGGCCTCGGCGGCGGAACCGCCGACCCTGCGGGCGCCTCTGCGTGCCCCTATCGCCCGGCAGATCGCCGCCTCCGATGCCGCTCTGGACG
>NZ_LKKO01000036.1 GCF_001455965.1 Methylobacterium sp. GXS13 | reverse complement strand
GCAGCGTCAGGTAGGGCGCAACCAGCGCCCACTCCTCATCGGAAACATCGGACGGATACAGCTTGCGGGTCGCGCTCATCCCCGCTCATCTGAGCATCAGCCCGACCCAGGTCCATAACAGCCTCTAGCCGATAAGAGCGATCCACCAACACCAAACCTTACGAAACCAGAATTCAAGAAGCGTCTCCACGATTATCCCGGTGTCATCGTATCGTCGATCATACTCCGCCCAAACGGCGATCTCATCCCCAGAACCCTGCGCGAGAATGGCGTGGCTCTGCCGGGCTTCGCATGGACAGTTAAGGATTTCCGTGACTTGAACGAATATATGATTGACGTCATCTCAAATAGCAAATGATCAACCGCTGTCGACTTTTGGGTTACCAATATATGGAACCAAATTTTGCGGAATAGAATAAGTTTTTATCGGTTTCCAGCCAAATATTGACGTCGGATCGGGCAATGCTGCGATAGATTTCAAGGGCTTTCCTGCTTTCGGCAAAGCCATCGACACCCGCAAATCGACCCGTCGCCGACGTACGTCTCGCAGCGTCTGAGGTCAGCTATGCCGCAGACTCGGACGAGCGGGCCGCGCGCATCCAACATGAGACCCGGCAACAGACCATGGCGATCCTATCGCGGCTACCTGTACACGCGTCGCCCCGTCGGGTCTGATGCCCGCCGAGCGGCGCCACGGCGTCTTCGAGAACGTCGTCGCCCATCCCAAGCCTCGAGGACGCGGGCATGGTCGTGCTGGCGTCAGGAGCGCGCCGGCACAAGCACGGGCGGCGGATTGCCATCCCGTGCTGATGCGGAGCGGGTGCCCCCCGGGTTGACGCTTGCGACCAGGAGATGGGCTTCGTACCGGGCCGGCGGGTCGGGTTAGCGGCCTCGGCCGTCCAGCGATGCATCACCGCCTCGTCTCCAGCGCTGTCCTCAAGGGGGCGTCAGGCGTCCGGTTCGAGCCGTGCGGGCCACCGCACCTTTGGACACTGTCGATCACGTCTCGGAATGAGGCGATAAAATTTGTGCGGCGCGCCATAATTCGGCACGGCGGCGGGTGCAGGAGTTGCCGCAACGGCACGGTTCGTCGCCGCCGGACTGGGCGTTAAGCGACTGCTAACGCTTCGGGCCGACCCTTATTACAGACACCGGGGACACCCGCGCCCGCCCAGGCATGGTCTTTGCTCAGCAACCATTCATCTCGCATGTGCGAGACAAATGATGAGCCGTCCACCGACAGACAGCCTTTTCCCTTTTCTGGAGACCGACGGAATGCCTACCTCCCAGGCCCGTGTGCAGACCACCGAGGCGAGCCGCTACCTGCAGCAGCTGTGCCGGCACTGGAGCCACAAGTTCAAGGTCGAGGCGACCCCCGAGCACGGCACCGTGCCGTTCGGTGAGGATCGCGTCTGCACCTTCGATGCCGAGCCCGACGCCCTGGTGATGCGCATCGACAGTGCCGACCCGGTGAACCTCACCCGGCTCGAGAACGTGGTCGCCGACCACCTCGCCCGCTTCGCCTTCCGCGAGAGCCTCGGCGACATCCGCTGGTCCCGCGCCGCCTGATTCTTGAAGTGATGGTGGCGATGCGCTGAAGCGCGCCGACCCGTCACGCTCGGGTGCGTCCGGAAACAGACCGGGCGGCCTCTTTCGTCCCTCGAAGATCCCACGGCCGGCTGCTGGCGTAGGCTTTGCAACCGGAGCGGGCCGCGCGCAGTGGCGTCGGCAACCCCGGGATACGAGCGGACGACAGCATGAAGCGACGCACCCTGCTGCAAGGCGCCGGCGCCCTGATCGCGGGCGCGGTGGCACGCCCCGCCCGGGTCCGCACGGCCTCGGCCACCACGCTGCGCTTCGTGCCTTACGCCGACCTGGCGCTCCTCGATCCGATCATCACCACCAACTACGTCACGCGCACGCACGCGCTGATGGTGTTCGACACCCTCTACAGCCTTGACGCATCCTACCGCGCCCAGCCGCAGATGGTGGCGGGCCACGACGTGTCGCCGGACGGGCTGACCTGGCGCCTGACCCTGCGGGACGGTTTGCGCTTCCACGACGGCATGCCGGTGCTCGCCCGCGACGTCGTCGCGAGCCTCAAGCGCTGGTCCCAGCGCGATGCTTTCGGGAGCGCGCTGTTCGCCACGGTGGACGAACTCTCCGCCCCCTCCGACACGCTGGTGCAGTTCCGGCTCAAGCGGCCGTTCCCGCTCCTGCCGGACGCCCTGGCGAAGCCCACCTCCTACCTGCCGGTGATCATGCCCGAACGGCTGAGCGCGACGCCGGCCACCCAGGCCGTCGCGGAGATCGTCGGCAGCGGCCCCTACCGCTACGCGGCCGCCGAGCGGGTGCCGGGCTCGCTCAACGTCTACCGCAAGTTCGAGGATTACCGACCGCGCCCGGACGGCAGCGCGAGCTTCACCGCCGGTCCCCGGATCGCGCATTTCGACCGGATCGAGTGGCGCACGATTCCCGACGGCGCCACCGCGGCCGGCGCTTTGCGCTCGGGCGAGATCGACTGGTGGGAGCAGCCCCTGGTCGATCTGGTGCCCGACCTTTTGCGCCAGAAGGACGTGCGCGTCGAGCTCGTGGAGAGCGCTGGGCTGATCGGCCAGATCCGCCTCAACCACACCCTGCCGCCCTTCGACAATCCGAAGATCAGCCACGCGCTGCTATCGGCGGTGGACCAAACGGAGATGATGGACGCGGTGGCCGGCAGCGATTCGACGATCCGGCGCGGCCCGGTCGGCATCTTCACCGCCGGCGGCCCGATGGCGTCCGATGCCGGGATGGGCGTGCTTACCGGCAAGCGCGACCTCGCCGCCACCAAGCGGGCGCTGGCGGAAGCCGGCTACAACGGCGAGAAGGTCGTGCTGCTCGCCGGCACCGACGTGCCGCGGATCAACGCGGTCTGCGAGGTGATGGCCGATCTCTGCCGCAAGCTCGGGATGAATCTCGACGTAGTGGCCACCGATTGGGGCACGGTGAACCAGCGCATCCTCAGCGCGAAGCCCCTGGACCAGGGCGGCTGGTCGATGTTCGGCATCTTCTCCGGCGGCCTCGACATGATCTCGCCGGCCTATCACCTGGCCGTCCGCGGCAACGGCCGCGCCGGCGTCCCGAGCTGGCTCACCGACGCGCCGCTCGAAGAGTTGCGCAGCGCCTGGTTCGCCGCCCCCGACCTCGACGGACAGAAGGCTCTGGCGGCCAAGATCCAGGCGCGGGCCCTGGAAGTCGGCGCCTACCTTCCCTGCGGCCAGTATTTCCAGCCCACCGCTTACCGCCGCGACCTGGAGGGCATGCTGACCGGCCTGCCGATCTTCTGGAACCTCCGCCGGTCGGCCTGAGCGCTCAGCCGATCGCCATCAGGCTGGCATTGCCGCCTGCGGCCGCGGTGTTGATTGCGGTCGCGCGCTCCTCGACGAGGCCCGGCAGTGCGTAGAGGTCGCCGTTCGCGAGGGCCTCGGGTGTGCGGCCCTGGACCTGCCGGATCGGCCCAGGCCGCGCGGCCAGGACGCGATTCAGGGCCCGCAAGGCGGTCGTATCGCCCTCGAACAGCACCGCCTCAAGATCGCCGGCCCGTTCGAGATCGGCCGCCCGCGCGATCCGGGCGCCGAGGTCGGCCGGCAGGTCGCGGAGGCTATCGACGCCGGGGTTGGAGCCGATCACCACCGCGTGGTTGCCGGTCGCCAGGATCGCGCCGAGCTGGAGCAGCAGCCCGGTCTCCGTCGCCGCAACCGCCGCGACGCGTCCCCGCGGATGCAGCCCGTACAGGTTGCGCTCGCCGACCGGCCCGGCCAGCTCGACCTCGGCACGCTGCGGAAAGCGCTCGGCGGCGAGCCGATCCGCGAGCGGTCCGTGCCCGCGCGCGCGCAGCCAGTCGGCGTAGCGGCGGCTCAGATCCTCGTCGCCCGTCAGCCCGTCGAGGGCGGCGGCCGGCGGGCGCTTCAGCAGGCGGCCGAGATAGAGCGGGCCGCCGGCCTTCGGCCCGGTGCCGGACAGGCCGGATCCGCCGAACGGCTGCACGCCGACCACCGCACCGATGACGGTGCGATTCACGTAGCGGTTGCCGGCTGCAACGCGTGCGAGAACCCGGTCCGCGGTCTCGTCGATGCGGGTGTGGAGGCCGAAGGTGAGGCCGTAGCCGGTGGCATCGATGTCGGTCAGCAGCCGGTCGAGGTCCTGGCGGGCATAGCGCAGGACGTGCAGCACCGGCCCGAACACCTCGTGCTCGACATCGGCGACGCGGTCGATCTCGATGAGCGTGGGCGGCACGAAGGTGCCGAAGGCCGCCGCGTCCGGCAGCGGAACCTGGTGAACCGCAAGACCACGCGCACGCATCGCGGCGACATGCCCGTCGATGCGCTCGGCCGCAGCCCGGGTGATCACCGGGCCGACATCGACCGCCAGCCCGCGCGGATCGCCGACCACCAATTCGCGCATGGCGCTCTGAAGCATCGCGAGTGTGCGGTCGGCGATCTCGTGCTGCAGGCACAGGATGCGCAGGGCCGAGCAGCGCTGGCCGGCGGAATCGAAGGCCGAGGCGATCACGTCGGCGACGACCTGCTCGGCGAGGGCGGAGGAATCGACCACCATGGCGTTCTGGCCGCCGGTCTCGGCGATGAGCGGGACCGGCTCGCCGTCCCGGGTCAGGCGCACGGCGAGGCGGCGCTGGATGGTCTTGGCGACCGCGGTCGAGCCGGTGAACATCACCCCCTGCACCCGCGCGTCGCCGATGAGCGCCGCGCCGACCTCGCCCGGCCCGGGCAGGAATTGCAGCGCATCTTCCGGGACGCCGGCCGCGTGCAGCACCCGGATCGCCTCGGCGGCGATCAGCGGCGTCTCGCCGGCGGGCTTGGCCAGGACCGGGTTGCCGGCGGCCAGCGCCGCCGCGACCTGCCCGACGAAGATCGCCAGGGGGAAATTCCAGGGCGCGATGCAGACCACCGGGCCCAGGGGGGCTTGCGTCCCGTCGAGCGTCCGCTCCGCCTCGGCCGCGTAGTAGCGCAAGAAATCAACCGCCTCGCGGACCTCCGCCACGGCGTTGGCGTAGGACTTTCCGGCCTGGCGCACGATCAGCCCGAGCAGCGCCGGCATCCGGGCTTCCAGGGCGTCGGAGGCCTTGCGCAGCGCGGCGGCGCGGGTTTTCGGCGCCGTCGCACCCCAGGCTTCGGCGGACGCGTCCGCCCGGGCGAGCGCAGCGTCGATCTCGGCGGGCGATGCGGCCCGGACCGTTCCAACGCGGTCCCGGTGGTCGGCCGGATTGCGGACCGGCGCGTCGGCCGAATCCGGGTCGGCTTCGGAGGGCACGGCCCGCCATTCCGTTCGACCGCTCTCGGCCAGATGATCGGCGAGCTGTGCCAGCGCGGCCTCGTCGGCGAGGTCGAGGCCGGCGGCATTGGCGCGGCTCGGACCATAGAGGTCGCGGGGCAGCGCGATGCGGGCGTGCGGTGCGCCCGGGATCGGCATCGCCGCGACCGCCGCGACCGGATCGGCGATCAGGTCCGCCACGGGCACGGAGGCGTCGCCGACGCGATTCACGAAGGAGGAGTTGGCGCCGTTCTCCAGGAGCCGCCGGACCAGATAGGCGAGCAGGGTTTCGTGGGTGCCGACAGGCGCGTAGATCCGACACGGCCGGCCGAGCTTGTCGGGGCCGACAACCGCCTCGTAGAGCGGCTCGCCCATCCCATGCAGGCACTGGAACTCGTACTGGCCGACCCAGAATTCCGGCCCCGCCATCTCGACGATGCTGGCGAGCGTCTGGGCGTTGTGGGTGGCGAATTGCGGGAAGACCGCGTCCGGCGCGGCCAGCAGCGTCCGCGCGCAAGCGAGGTAGGACACGTCGGTATGCAGCTTGCGGGTGAAGACCGGGAAGCCTTCGAGCCCGTCCACCTGCGCGCGCTTGATCTCGCTGTCCCAGTAGGCCCCCTTCACCAGGCGGACCATCAGCCGGCGCCGGCTGCGCCGGGCTGGGTCGACGAGCACGTCGATCGCGAACGAGCAGCGCTTGCCGTAGGCCTGTACGACGAATCCGAGCCCATCCCAGCCGGCGAGATCCGGATCGAAGGCCAGGGTTTCGAGGATGTCGAGGGACAGGTCGAGCCGGTCCGCCTCCTCGGCGTCGATGTTGAGGCCGATGTCGTAGCGCCGGGCGAGGCGCGCGAGGCCGAGGACCCGGGGCGCCAGCTCGGCCATCACCCGCCCGCGCTGGGACCGGGTGTAGCGCGGATGGAGCGCCGACAGCTTGATCGAGATGCCGGGCCCCCGAAGGATCCCCCGCCCGGCCGAGGCCTCGCCGATGGCCCGGATCGCCTCTTCGTAGGATCGTAGATACCGCTCCGCATCCTCGGAGGTGAAGGCCGCCTCGCCGAGCATGTCGTAGGAATAGGTGAACCCCTTCGCCTCCATGCGCTTCGCGTTGCGGAGGGCCTCGGCGATGTCGCGCCCGGTGACGAACTGCTCGCCCATCAGCCGCATGGCGAGGTCCACCGCCTTGCGGATCAGCGGCTCGCCGCCGCGCCCGATTAGCCGGGTGAGCGCCGCCGACAGGCCGGTCTCGCTGCGCGTCGCCGCGAGCCTTCCGGTGACCAGCAGGCCCCAGGTCGCCGCATTCACGAAAGGCGACGGGCTGTGGCCGAGATGCGCCGCCCAGTCGCCGCCGGCGATCTTGTCCCGGATCAGCGCGTCGCGGGTGGCGGCATCGGGGATGCGCAGCAGCGCCTCCGCCAGGCACATCAGCGCCACGCCCTCCTGGCTCGACAGAGCGTATTCGTGGATCAACCCTTCGACGCCGCCGTGCCGGGGCTGGCGGCGCAGGGTCTCGACCAGGTGCCGGGCGGTCTCGGCGACGCGAGCGGCCGCTTGGGGCGGCAGGCGCGCGCGGTCGAGGAGCGGCGCGATACAGTCCGGCTCGGGCCGGCGGCAGGCGGCGACCATGGCAGCCCGCAGGGGCGACAGCGGGATGGTCTCCGCCGCGAAGGCTGCGAACGGATGGCCGCCCACGTCGACGGACGGGTGGGGATGGCCGGATCCGGACATGGTACGCCTCTCGGGGTTGCGCGACGACTCACACCGTCACCCCAGGCTACATGGTCTGCCGTCCTTGTTCAGGCCTTGTCTGCCGATTCCCGAGCCGGGTGTGGCGCCGGTTAGCCGATCCTGCACAGCGCAGTAGGGGCGTCGTTCGGGACGCGTCCTACGGACGCTTGGCCTGCGCGGCCTCGATCGCATCGGTGAGCACGGTCTGGACGCCTTCGCGACGCAGCGTCGATGTCGGGATCACCACGGTGTCGGCGCAGGCTTGCACCACATGAGCCAGATCGAACTGGACGGCGAGCCCGCCCGCCTCGGCATCGGGCCATACGGTCATGGCGGGCGGTTCGCCGGAGACGGTCTCGGTCACCGCATCGCGGCACGCCTTATCGTCCGCGTTCGCATTCGTCTTGCCGGTCTCGGGACGGTAGGCCTTGAGGTACAGGGCGTGCAGCCGCTTGGACGACAGCGTCACCATTTTGGTCTCGTCGGCCTGGGTCGCGAGCGCGACCTTGCCGGTCAGTGCGGGTGGCAGCAGCGTCGTCCAATCCACCGGCGTGCCGGTGACGAGGTCGTAGACGATCGCCGTCGTGCCGGTGTTCGGATGGGCACCGCCGCAATAGGTGCCGTCGTTGATTTCGAAGCTGAGGAAGCGGGGACCGTGCATGGCCGTGCGGACGCCCCGCTCCCACGAAGTGTTCGCGCCGCCCTCGGCCTTGCAGCTCTTCGCCGCCTTGCGGACCTGTGCGTCGAGGCGTTTGAGCGCGGCATTGATCCGCCGCTCCGCATCGTCGACCGGCTCGACGATCTGCGGAAAGGCGTCGATGCCCGGTCCGACCTGAGCCGCCTGCATCTGCACGATCCGGTCGGCGGCGTTCGCCGGCACACCGGTGGCGACGAGCAAGACCCCGAACGCCGCAAGCCGAAGACGCCCCTTCATCGATCGCTCCCACGCATCCCACGCGCCCCATTTGCGGCGTCTCGGACCGCCAAATCCCGATCCGATCCTGCCTCAGGACCGCCTTCGCGACGCTCAATCCGCCACAGGCTTCCGATCTAACGGATCGGCGGAGATCGCCATGTCTCGCAGCGCACGGCAGACCGGACGCGCAACGGTGGGGCCGGGACGAACCTTGTTCGACGAGCGCCCGTCGGAGGCCGCCCCTGCCGATGCGCCCGCCCGCCATGGTACAGAAGCAGCCATGACCGCGATCCTGATCTACGGCGCCACCGGCTACACCGGCACGCTGCTCGCCGAACACGCGCGTACGCAAGGCCTGCGTCCGGTCCTGGCCGGGCGTGATCCCGACAAGCTCCGGCCACTGGCCGCCCGCCTCGGGCTCGATTGGCGCGCCGCGCCCCTCGACGATCCGGGCCGGCTGCGCGCGATGCTCACCGGCATCGCCGCGGTGATCCACGCGGCCGGACCGTTCTCCAAGACGGCCCAACCCATGGCCGAGGCCTGCATCGCCGCGGGGGCGCATTACGTCGACATCACCGGCGAGATCGACGTGCTCGAATCACTGGCCGCCCGGGATGCGGACGCGAAGGCTGCTGGCATCGTCCTGCTTCCGGCGGCCGGTTTCGATGTGGTGCCGAGCGATTGCCTCGCCGCCCATGTGGCGAACCGGCTGCCCGGCGCCACGCATCTGCGGATCTCCATCGGCGGCTTCGGCGGCTTCAGCCGGGGGACGGCCCGCACCATGGTCGAGGGCATCGCCTGGGGGACGCGGGTCCGCCGAGACGGCCGTATCGTCGAATTGCCGAGCCCGCCCCGCGGCAGCGCCGATTTCGGCCGTGGCGCCCGGCGCACCGTGGGGCTCGGCTGGGGCGACGTCTCGAGCGCGTGGTATTCGACCCGCGTGCCCAACATCGCGGTCTATTTCGAGGCCTTCCCGGCCATGGCCGCAGCCGCGGGCCTGCCGTCCGGCCTGCGCCGGATCATCGCCGGCCCGACGGTACAACGCCTGATCAACCGCGGCATCGACCGGCTGCCGCCGGGGCCTTCCGAGACGGCGCGGGCGACGGCGCGCAGCACCTTCCTGGCCGAGGCCTGGGACGGGAGCGGCAACCGTGCGGCGAGCCGCATGGAGACCCCCGAGGGCTACACGCTGACGGTCCTGACCGCGCTTGAGACCGCCCGGCGTGTCGCGTCGGGAGCGGTGCCGGCCGGCTTCCAGACGCCCGTCACCGCCTTCGGACCGGATTTTATTTTGGGGTTTCCGAACGTGGTGCGGACGGATCTCTGATCCTCTCCGTCATTGCTGTGCAGCGAAGCAACCCAGGGCTGCGCGCGATCTCCAAATGTGGCGTGTCCCTAGGTTGCTTCGCTGCGCTCGCAATGACGGGGAGCGGCGTTCGAAGGCATCAAACGCTGCGCGATCGCAACGGCCTCACACCGTCGCGCCGAGTTGCCAGGGCGCGAATTCCGACGAACCGAAATCGAACTGCTCGCTCTTGGTCCGCTCGCCGCTCGCCACCCGCAGGATCAGCTCGAAAATCCGTTGGCCCGCCTGCTCGACCGTCTCCTCAGCGTCGAGGATGGTGCCGCAATTGACGTCCATGTCTTCCTCCAGCCGCCGGTACATCGCCGAGTTGGTGGCGATCTTGATCGACGGCGACGGCTTGCAGCCGAAGACGCTGCCGCGCCCGGTGGTGAAGCACACGAGGTTCGCCCCGCCGGCTACCTGCCCGGTCGCCGAGACCGGGTCGTAGCCGGGGGTGTCCATGAACACGAAGCCCTTGGCGGTCACCGGGTCGGCATAGCGCACCACGTCGACCAGGTTGGTGCTGCCGGCCTTGGCCATGGCGCCGAGCGATTTCTCCAGGATCGTGGTCAGGCCGCCAGCCTTGTTGCCCGGCGACGGGTTGGCGTCGATCTCCGAGCCCTCCCGGCGGGTATACGCCTCCCACCAGCGCATGAGATCGACGAGCTTCTGGCCGACCTGAGGGCTCACCGCGCGCCGGGTGAACAGGTGCTCGGCCCCGTAGGTCTCGGTGGTCTCGGACAGGATCACGGTGCCGCCGTTCTCGACCACGCGGTCGCTGGCGATCCCCAACGCCGGGTTGGCCGAGACCCCGGAATAGCCGTCCGAGCCGCCGCATTGCAGGGCGACGATCAGCTCGCTCGCCGGCACGGTCTCCCGGCACACCCCGTTGGCCTCGGCCAGGATGCCGGTGACGAAGTCGATGCCGGCCTCGACCGTCTTGCGGGTGCCCCCCAGCGTCTGGATGTTCATGCTGCGGATCCGGTCGCCCAGGCCCTGCTCTTCCAGGAAAGCGCCGATCTGGTTCACCTCGCAGCCGAGGCCGATCATCACGATGTGCGAGAAGTTGACGTGCCGGGCATAGCCCGCGAGCGTCCGGCGCAGGAGCTTCAGCGGCTCGCCCATCGCCATGCCGCAGCCGGTCTTGTGGGTCAGCGCGACCACGCCGTCGACATTCGGATAGGGGGCGAGCGGATCGAGCCCGAGGATCGGGTGGCGCCGGAACGCGTCGGCGATCAGGTCGGCGACATGGGCGCTGCAATTCACCGAGGTGAGGATGCCGACATAGTTGCGCGTCGCCACGCGCCCGTCGGACCGGCGGATGCCCTGGAAGGTCGCCGGCGGCGTGATCAGCCGGGTCGGGCGGGCATCGACCCCGAAGGCGTAGTCGCGGGCGAACTCGCCCATGCCGAGATTGTGGACATGGACGTGCCGGCCGGCGGCGATGTCCTCTTTGGCGAAGCCGATGATCTGGCCGTACTTCGTCACGGCCTCACCGGACACGTGCGGGCGGACCGCAACCTTGTGCCCGGGCGGGATCCGTTCGGCGGCTGTGACGCCCGGGGTCACCGGCATGCCCGGCTCGATGGCGGTCCGGGCGACCACCACGCCGTCGTCCGGGCGCAGGGCGATGACGGGATAGGCGGACAGCGCGTCGGCCGTGATCGGCATCGTCATTCCTCCCTGGGCCGCGCCTCGCCGGGCACGTGCCCGAGGAGCCTACCGCGCCGATACGCAGGGCGCGAGCAGCGCGGGTGACGCTGGAGGCCGGATGTCGGCGGCCGGTGTCAGGAGATCTCGCGGACCAGCTTGGCGATCAGCGCCCGGCCGAAAGCCTCGAATCCCTCGGCCGCCATGACGAACGCGCCCTCGCCGCCGATCACGGTCTCCCGGTAATAGGCAGCCAAGCCGCCCACGGGATTGGTATGGTCCCTCAGGAACGCCGGCATGCCCGCCGGATCGGTGAGGATGACGATGCCGTTGACGGTGGTGCCGGCGGTGACGGCCGCGTCCCCGGCCTCGGCGATCGACCGGCCCGAATTGCTGGTGCCGTCCCCCGAGATGTCGATGACCGTCCGGTCGGCGCGGTAGGGCGATCGCTCCAGCAGCATGGAGGCGAAGCCGATCGCCGACCCGATGGCGGTCCGGCCGTAGAAGGGGCGCGACACCGCGGCGAGTCTTTTCGCGAAGGCGATCGCGTTGGCGGCCGTTCCGATGACCATCCAATCGACCGCGACCTGCTGCTCCCCCGGGCCTGCCCAATCGAACAGCGCGACCGCGATACGCCCATGAGGGCCCTCGGCGATCGCCCGCAGGACGCGCGGATCGCCGAAGGCTTCGGCATAGCCATGCCGCTCCAGGTCGAAGCGCGCCTCGCTGATGCTCAGCGAGACATCGACGGCGAGCACGAGGAGGACATCGACCGCGAGGTCGGCCGCTTCAGCCCGGCGAACCGCCAGGGACGCGGCGGCGAGCATTCCCGAGAGCAGCTGGCGTCGCCGCATGGCCGACACTCAATGACGGGCGTCCACACGGTTCGGCAGACGGGCCCATGCATGCAACGAGCCTGCCGCCCGGGCGGTTCGATGCCGCCTTCGGTCGCAGCGCGTACCGGCCGCGCCACGCTATCTGCGGTCGGGAAGCGACGCACCGGGCGCCGCGCAGGTCGAAAGCTTTCCCTAGACGATGCGTATGTTTCATTGGATCGGTCACATCATCAAGACCGTCATCATCACCGGCGTGATCGGCAGCGTCGCGCTGTTCAGCAGCCTGCTCGACGCGATGATCGGCCTGGTCGGCCGATGCTCCGACCGCCTGGACGCCAAGCTCGGCGAGTTGGCGCAGGCGTCGAACGAGCGTCATCGCCGGGAGGGCCGGCGGCAGGTGGATCCGATCACCTTGGACTGAGCCGAACGCCCTACAGGCCCGGCCCCTTGGCCGCCCCCAGGATGCGGCCGGGTCTGCCCTCCGTGGCGCCCTGGACCAGGATCACCCAGCTGTCGGCGTCGGCAATCTCCGCCAGCGTGCAGGGCACATCGAAGCGGGTCGACTGGCCCGTCCAGGGACCGAGGCGCTGCAGGCCGCGCACCACATTGACGTAGGTAGCGGTCCGGCCGCCATTCTCGCCGGCCAGGATCGCGATGGCCCGGCTGCGCAGAACGGGCACCAGCCAGACATCGCCACGCGTCTCGGGCCTGGCATCCGCAGCGGCGCCGACCTCGACCGTGATGCGGTCGCCGTGAATCTCGCCGCGGACCGGGATCGGCAATCCGCCGCGCTGCGTCCCCTCGCGCATCAGCCGCTCGAGAGCGATGCGGTCCGAGCCCACCGCGAAGCCGCTGCCGTCGACCACGACCTGCGGCGTGAACACCTGGCGGACGCCGTGCGCCCGCGCATAGGCGCGCTGGCGATCGGTCAGCGGCCGCAAGGCCAGGGTGTCCTTCCAGCCGAGATAATCCCAATAGGTCACCGGCAGGGTGAGCGCGACCACGCCGGGCTGACGGGCGAGGTCGCGGATGACCGGGTCGGCACTCCGGCAGGCGCCGCAGCCCTGGCTGGTGAACATCTCCACCACGGCGCGGACCGGCTCCGCCCGCGCCTGAGCGGTGGCCGAGACGACGCAGAGCAGCGCGGCCGCGCACAGCGCACGGATCTCGCCGGTCTGGGTACGGGCGCGGGGCCGAAGGATCATGGTGCCATCAGAGCGTCTGGGATGCCGTCTGGGAAATCACGTTGGCTTGAGTATTTTCTACCATTGGTTGCGACGTCGTCCGAGCATTCCGCGCTTTCGGCAACATGTCCGGTCTCCAGCGGCGATGCATCCACAACCATTGGCCTGGATTCTCGCGGACCCAACCCTCGACCACACTTGTCATCGCCTGCATCGCGCCGGCGACATCGATCACACCGTCGGCGTTGCGCGGCAGATCCAGGGGGGGCGTGAGTTCCAGGCGGAATCGGCCCTCCGGCAGGCGGATGACGCGGACGCCGTGCACCGGGCAATCGTAGTGCCGGGCGAGCTTGGCCAGAAGCGGGTTGGCCAGGCACGGCCGGCCCATGAAGTCGACCACCACGCCCCGGGTGAAATGCTGGTCGATCAATTGCCCGAGATGGCCGCCATTCTCGACTACGTCGCGCATGGCGAAGACGGCCCCCGGGGTGGAGGCGGCGAGGCCACCCATGGAGCGGCGGCGGACCTCCTGCACGAGGTGTGCAGCCGCCGGGTTGTTCGGCGGCCGGAACACGGCGGTCGCGTCGAGGCCGAACCGTGCGGCGCAGATCGCGGGAAGCTCCCAGTTCCCCAGATGCGCGGAGAAGATCAGGCCCGGCTGGCCATCATCGCGCAAAGCGGCGAAGTGGTCGATTCCCGCGACCTCCGTGCGCATCGGGCCGGTTGCGTCGGGATCGAAGTCGAACAGCGTATCGAGATGAGCGTACTCGGCGCCGGTCCGCCCCAGGTTGTCCCAGGCCTCGAGGGCGATCCGCTTCCGTTCCGCCTCCGGCATGTCCGGGAAGGCAGCGCGCAGGTTCGCCATGGCGGTCCGATGCGCCGGCAACAGCGGCCCGACATTCCGCAGGAGGGCGGCGCCGAGCGCCGTCGAACGATCCGGCCCGAGGGCGCGCGCCAGCCAGACCAGGCCGCGGATCAGCGGGATCATGGCAAAGCCCGCCAGCCGCGGGAAGGACCGTCGAAGGATGAGGGCGAGGCGCAACACGTTGGATTCCCGGGCACGAAGCGGGCAGACCCGGCAATTCGCGTGAAAGGCGAAGCTTAACCGATCTTTCCCGCAGTGCGATAGCGCATCGTCCGGAAAGGTGGCCGCCGGCCCCCGGGACGATGTGCGGCAAGGCTCAGAGGCCGACGAGGATCTTCCCGAAGACCTTGCGGGATTCGAGCCGTTCCAGCCCCTGCGTGAAGTCGCCGAGGGGGTAGACGGTATCCACGACCGGGCGAATGCCCTGGGCCATCTTGTCGAGGGCCTGCGCGATATTGGCGAGCGAGCAGCCGAACGAGCCGGTGATGCGGTATTGCTGCTGGAACAGCTGCATCAGGTTCATGGTGGCCGAGACGCCGGAGGTCGAGCCGCAGGTCACCAGCCGCCCGCCGCGCTTCAGGCAGAGCAGCGAGCCGTTCCAGGTGTCGGCGCCGACATGCTCGAACACGACGTCGACGCCCTTGCGCTTGGTCAGCCGCCGGACCTCGCCCTCGAACCGCTCGGTCCGGTAATTGATGACGTGGTCGGCGCCGAGTTCCGCCGCCTTGCGGCCTTTCTCGTCGTCGCCGACCGTCGTGTAGACGGTGCAGCCGATCGCCTTCGCCATGCGGATGGCGGCGGTGCCGATACCGGACCCGCCGGCATGGACCAGCACGCTTTCGCCGGGCTCCAGCCGGGCATTGTCGAACAGCATGTGCTGGACCGTGCCGAAGGCGATGCCAGCGCAGGCTGCGTCGGTGTCGCTGACCCGGTCCGGGACTTTCACCACGAGACGGGCGGGCATGTTGACCAGTTCGCGGGCGAAGCCGTCGATGTGGAAGCCCATGACCCCGGACACGTCCTCGCAGAGGTTGTCGCGGCCCTCGCGGCAGGCGCGGCACTGCCCGCAGGTCATCGCCCCGTAGGGAACGATCGAGTCGCCGACGGCCACGTCCGCGACATCGGCGCCGACCGACTCGACCACCCCCGCCGCCTCGGCTCCGACGATCAGCGGCATCTTGCGCTTGGCGAAGGCCATGCCGCGGAAGCCCCAGACGTCGATGAAGTTGAGGCCGACCACGCGGATGCGGATCTGCACCTCGCCCGGACCCGGGGCGGCGGGTGCCTCGACCTCGGTGAGGCGCAGGTCGCGGTCGCCGAATAGCTGGAGGGCTTTCATGCTGTCTTTCGTCATTCCGGCGCCAGATAGCGCCGCCGCGCCCAGCCGACGACACGTCCCGCCTTGACCCGGCACCAAGTCGTCCGGCTCGGCGTATCGTTGGTGCAGCCGAAGACCAGAGCCTTGGAACGGATCTCGCCGACTTGCTCGGCCGCAGCATCCGGCTCGGCGCGGATCGAGAGGGGCTCGCCGGGGGACAGCCCCGAAATCCGGTAGGCTTCCGGTTCGGCGCTGGCGCCGCACGGGACAAGGGGCACCGCAAGGCACAATCCGGCGAGAACAATCAGTCGGGCGCGCATCGGCGGGTCGCTCAAGCAGGGCGCGTGTGGGGGGAGTCAGGTCTTCGGACTTATCACGGCAGCCGCGAGAGGCGTGAGCCTGCGACGGAGACACGCGAACACAAAAGAGATCAGGTGCGGTGGACGCCCATCATGGCCGTCAGGCCGCCGTCGACGGGAAGCACCGCCCCGGTGATGTACGCGGCCCCATCGCCCATCAGGAAGGCGGCGAGCGCGGCGACATCCTCCGGCTGGGCGAACCGGCCGGCGGGGATCTGGCGCTCCATCCCGGCCCGGTGGGCGGCGTAGCGCGCCATCATGGCGGTGTCGACGAAGCCCGGGGCGATGACGTTGACCGTGACTCCGCGCTTGGCGGTCTCGACCGCGAGGGTCCGGCAATAGGCGATCAGCGCGCCCTTGGTGGCCGCGTAGGCGGCGTTGCCGGCATTGCCGCGGAGCGCGGCCACGGAGCCGATCGCGATGATGCGGCCCGTCCGCGCCTGGGTCATCGGGCGGACCAGCGCCTTGGCCAGCCGGGTCAGCGCAAAGAAGTTGATCTGCATGACCGTCTCGGCCCGGTCCTGGTCGAACATGGCCGCAAGCGCATCGCTCGGCTGGCCGGCATTGTGGACGAGGCCGTAATAGCCGGCATTCTCGGCGGCATCGCAGAAGACGTCGAGGGCGGCCTTGTCGGCGAGGTCCAGGGCATGCCCGATGAAGGCCCGATCCGGATACGCTGCGCGCAGGTCGGCAAGCAGCCCTTCTGCAGCCTCTATCGACGAGCGATAGGTGAAGTCGACGGCGAAGCCCGAACCCGCCAGCGCGCGGACGGTCGCCGCGCCGACGCCCGAGGCTCCACCGGTGACGAGGACGCGGCGGGCGGCGCTCACGCCGGCTCCGCCCCGAACACCAGGCAGGTGTTCTGGCCGCCGAAACCAAACGAGTTCGACAGCACGGTGCGCACCGGCAGGTCCCGAGCGGTCTCGACGACGTCGAGGCCGAGCGCCGGGTCCGGCACCCGGTGATTGATGGTCGGCGGGATGCGACCGTTCCGGATCGTCAGCAGCGACACCGCCGCCTCGATGGCGCCGGCCGCCGTCAGCGTGTGACCGATCATCGACTTGTTCGAGGTGACCGGCAGGGACGGCACACGGTCGCCGAACACTGCGGCGAGCCCCAGGGCCTCCATCTTGTCATTCTCCGGGGTCGAAGTGCCGTGGGCGTTGATCGTGTCGATCGCGTCGGGGCCCAGCCCGGCATCGTCCAGGCTGGCGCGGATCGCCGCGATGACCGGCGCCCCATCCGGGCTGGATCGGGTGCGGTGGAAACCGTCACCTTTCTCACCACAGCCGAGCACGTAGCCGAGGATCTTCGCGCCCCGACCGACCGCGGCCTCGGCCTCCTCGAGGACCAGGGCGGCCGCGCCCTCGCCCATCACGAAGCCGTCCCGATCCTTCGAGAACGGCTTCGAGGCTTCTTCCGGCACGTCGTTGCGGGTGGAGAGCGCGGAGAGCAGCGAGAATCGAATCAGCGATTCCGGGTTCACCGAGCCGTCCGTGCCGATGCAGAGCGCCGCGGCAGCCTCGCCCCGGCGGATCGCCTCGACGCCGAGCTGGATCGCGGTGGCGCCGGAGGAGCAGGCGGTGGACAGCGAGATCGGCGAGCCCTTGGTGCCGAACCTTTCGGCGATCCGGTCGGCCACGGTGCCGAAGATGAACAGGTCGTGCCAGGCATCGAACCGCCGGGTCGCCGCGGCCCGGAGCAGGCCGGCGTAATCGACGTCGCCCTCGCCGCCTGCGGCCTCGGCCAAGGCCTGACGCTGCGGCCATTCCATCTCCACCGGCGGAACCGCGATGAACAGCGCCCCCGGAAAATCGCCCTTCGTGCCGATCCCGGCCTGCGCGACCGCCTCCGCGGCAGCCTCCGCGGCGAAGCGCTCGGACAGGAGCGGCGCGACCAGCGGTTCCGTGTTCAGAAAATCGACCGTGCCGGCGATCCGGGTGCGAAGGCCCTCGGTCGAGAACCGCGCGATGGCGTGGATGCCGGATCGGCCGGCGCTCATCGCCGTCCAGGTATCGGCCTGACCTTGTCCGAGGGAGGAGACGACGCCGATGCCCGTCACCGCGATCAGCGGCCGGCCCCGGGCGTCGCGATAGGATCGTGCGCTCATGGCGCGTCTGTACGGGATTTTTTTTGCTGGCGTCCACCCGGTCCACGGGGCGCAGGTCAGACCCGGCTCCGGGCCCCGAACCCGTTGATCGTCGCAAACAGCACCCGGGCCCCGGTCTCGATATCCGGCAGGCTCGCGAATTCCGCCGGGTTGTGGCTGATGCCGTTCCGGCAGCGTACGAACAGCATGGCGATCGGCGCGACGGCCGCCACGGCCATGCCGTCATGGCCGGCTCCGCTCGGCAGGGCGAGAATAGGCAGGCCTTCGGCGGTGACGGCGTCGCGGATCAGCGCGGTCAACACAAGATCGGCCGGCACCGCCTCGGCCTCGTGCAGCAGGCGAATACCGAGATCGAGGTGCCGACGATCCGCAATGCTCTTGCAGGCCGCCCGGATGTCGGCCAGCGCGGCGCGGCGCTGGGCATCGTCGGGGGCGCGAAGGTCGAGGGAGAAGCGCGCCAGCCCGGGGATCGTGTTCACCGCGCCGGGGAGAGCCTCGATGCGGCCAACGGTGCCGACCAGGTGCGCCTCGCCGCTGCAGCGCGCTTCGACTGCCAGCACGCATTCGGCTGCGCCCGCCAGGGCATCCCGCCGCGCGCTCATGGCGACGGTGCCGGCATGGCCGGCCTCGCCGGTCAGGGTGAATTCGAGGCGGCTGGCTCCGGAGATCGCCGTCACGACGCCCACCGGCAGATCGGCCGTCTCGAGCATCGGCCCCTGCTCGATATGCAGTTCGAGGTAGCCCAAGATTTCGTCCGGACGGCGCGCCGCGGTGGCGATCGTGCTGGGATCGAGCCCGTAATCCCGCATCGCGGCGGCCAGCGTGGTGCCGTCCGCGTCCGCGGCGTCGAGCAAAGCCGGATCGAGATGCCCCGCGAAGGCCCGGCTGCCGGTCAGGGTCGCCGGGAAGCGCACCCCCTCCTCATCGGCGAAGGCCACGACCTCCAGGGCGTGCGGGAGACGGATCCCGTCGCGGGCCAGCGCCTCGACGCAGGCGATCCCGGTGATGACGCCCAACGGCCCGTCGTACCGGCCGGCATTCCGGACCGTGTCGAGATGCGAGCCGACGACGAGGGCCGGACCGCCGGGCTCCGGCCCTTCGATCCGGCCGATCAGGTTGCCGATGGCGTCCTGGCGCACGGTCATGCCCGCCTCGCGCATCCAGCCCGCCACCAGCACCTCGGCCCGCGCCTGCTCCGGCGTCAGATAGAGGCGGGTGATGGCACCGGGCTCTGCGGTGATCGCCGCCAGCGCATCGAGGCGCTCCTGGATGCCCGGGGCGAAGATCATCGCGCGGGCTGTTCCGCCCGGGGCGCGTTGGCGAGGCGGAGCACGGTCTGCAGCAGGACGTCGGCCCCGGCCGCGCAATCGCCCGGGGTGGCGGATTCGGATTCGTTGTGGCTCACGCCGTCCTTGCACGGCACGAAGATCATCGCGGTCGGGACCGTGGCGGCGAGGTTGCAGGCATCGTGCCCGGCCCCCGAAATGATCCGGCGCCGGGCATGCCCGAGGCTTTCGGCGGCCTCATCCACCGCCGCCACGATGGCGGGATCGAACGGCACCGGCTCCTTGCGCCAGATCCGGGTGAGCGCGATCTCCAGCCGGCGGCGCTCGGCGATCTCGGTCGCCGCCTCGTTTAGGCTCGCCTCCATGGCGTCGAGCGTCGACGAGCTGGGATCGCGCACGTCGACCGTGAAGGCGACGCGGCCCGGCACGACGTTGCGGGACGGCGCCAGGATCTGGGCCTCGCCGATCGTCGCCACCGCGGACGGCGCGTGCCCCAGGGCGATCCGCTCCGCCGCGAGGGCGAATTCGGATAATGCCAGCAGCGCGTCCCGGCGGCGCGGCATCGGCGTCGTACCGGCATGGCTCTCGAAGCCGGTGATCAGGCCGTCGAACCACATGATGCCCTGGCCGCCTTCCACCACGCCGATGGTCTTGCCCTCGGCCTCCAGGATCGGGCCCTGCTCGATATGCAGCTCGACGAAGGCGCCGATCTTGCGCGCGCCGACATCCTCGGCCCCGCGATAGCCGATCGCGTCCAGGGCTTCGGCGACGGTGATGCCGGCGGCGTCGCGCTTCGCGAGGATCTCCACCGTGGTGAATTCGCCCGCATAGGCGGCCGAGGCCATCATGGCGGGGGCGAAGCGCGAGCCCTCCTCGTTGGTCCAGTTGACCACCATCAGGGGCGCCTCGGTCTCGAGGCCGGCATCGTTCAGGCTGCGCATCACCTCGAGCCCGGCCAGTACGCCGAGCACGCCATCGAACTTGCCGCCCGTCGGCTGGGTGTCGAGATGCGAGCCGAAGGCCACGGGCTTGCGGCTCATGTCGCGGCCCGGCCGGAGAGCGTACTGGGTGCCGAGTGCGTCGACCGAGACCGTGAGCCCCGCCGCCTCGCAGGCTTCCCGGAACCAGTCGCGGACCCGGCCATCCTCGGCCGACAGGGTCAGCCGGTTGATGCCGCCGGCCGGGGTGCCGCCGAACGCGGCCGTCTCCAGGATCGTGGCCCAGAGCCGCGCACCGTTGGCGCGCAGGTTATGGGTCTTGCTCGGGTTGGTTTCGGCCATGGCGGGTCCTCTCACGGCGCGGCGCCGTGCGACAAGAGTGTCCATCACCGTTATCGGGTGATGCGCCGGCCGGGAGCAACGGTGATGCCAGTCGGTCCGGTCAGGCGGGCGGCCGCCGCACCGGATTGGCGCGCAGCAGCCCGTCGCCGTCGACCTGCAAGGCGACGGCGATCTCCCCGAGAGCCGTGGCCTCGATGCCGCTGATCCCGTCCTGGTCGGCCACGTCGGCGGCGATCAGGAAGACGTTCTCGCGCTGACTCACGGGCCGCTCGACGATGGACGCGACGTGGCGCAGATTCTCGGCGCGGCCGAGGCGCGTGCGCGCCCGGGCGATGCCCTCGTACAGCTCGGTCTCCAGCATCAGGGCGTCGTAGCCCTTCTCCAGGACTGGATCGGCGCGCAGGCCGTGGAGGGCCGCATCGAATTCCTCGCCGGCCACCTCGCCGTCGGCCACGATCACGTTGGCCGAGGCCGAGACGGCGGCGAGCATCAGGGCCTTGTCACCCGCATAGGCTGTCACGGTGCGGCCGACACGGCCGAAAATATCGCTCAGAAGGCTCATGCCGAATATTCGAGGTGTCCGCCGGAGCGCGAGGGATAGCAGACCTTCGGGCGGAAGAAAGGTGCCGGGGACCAACCCGTCAACGCGACGCGGGTTTAACCCGAAGCCGAATTTCCGGATGTGCCGTGATCCAGAAATTCTCCGGCAACACGCATATGTGAATCACGCATTCAACCGCGTCCCCAGCGCGGTCCGACGGATCCCGGGCTCGCCAATCCCCCCCTCGGGCGGGCCCGGTTCCTGTCTAACGCCGTCGGGACGGTGCGCGGGTGGCCCCAACCGCGTCGCCTGTTCCGGCGGCGGTCTCTCGGGCGAGATGATCCACCACCGCCGACAGCGCCTCGCGTTCCCGAGCGCCGCGCTTGCGGGCCGCCGAGAAGACCGCGAGCTGACGGTCGGCGCTCGACCCCTCCGCCGCAATGGTCCGAGCCCGCGCGCAGACCTCGCTGCAGCCGAGGGCCTCGGCATCCTCGGCCGTCTCCGTGAGAAGCGTCTCGACCATCTGGGTCATCGGCACCGCCTGCTCCCGGGCCTCATCGATCAGCGTGGCCTGCACGCCATCACGCTCGGCGCGCCACAGGTTCTCCCGGATGAAGCCCCGCGAGGCGGCGGTCAGCCCGGCATTGAGCGTTCGGTCCCGGACGACCCGGCGCACCAGGCACCGGAACAGGTTGGCGATGCAGATCGCGTCGTCCAGGCGCGTGCAGCTGTCGGCCACGCGCAATTCAAGCGTGGGGTATTTCAGCGACGGACGCAGCTGCCACCACAGGAAAGTCGCATCGGCGATGGCGCCGCTGCGGGTCATCACGTCCACGTAGCGGTCATAGTCGGCCGGGTCGGCGAACAGCTCGGGCAGGCCGGTGCGGGGCAGCTCGGCGTAGGCACGGGTCCGGTAGCCGGCCATGCCGGTCCGTTCGCCCTGCCAGAAGGGCGACGACGCCGAAAGCGCGAGCAGTACCGGCAGGAACGGCAGCAGTCGCCCCATGAGGTCGATGCGCTTGCCGGGATCCGGCACCTCGACATGGACGTGCAGGCCGCAGACGAGATTGCGCTGCCCGACCATGCGCAGGTCGGCCATGATGCCGTGATAGCGCGCCTTGTCGGTTGCGCTCTGGTCGCGCCACCGGGCGGTGGGATGCGTCCCGGCGGCAAAGGGCAGGATGCCGCGTTCAGAACCGATTTCGGAGAGGCCTGCGCGCAGCCCTGAGAGATGTGCCCGCGCCTCGGCGATGTCGGCAGTCGGGGGCGAGGCGATCTCGATCTGGCTCTGCAGCTGCTCGCGCTCCGCCGTGTCGAGCCGGGCCTTGACGGCCGCATGGAACGCTTTCAGCGCGGCGAGCCGCGGGTACGGGCATCGGCCAGGAAGAACTCTTCCTCGATCCCGAATCGGTAGGCATGGGCCATCCGCGCTCCTCACCCGGTCTTCCGGCGAATGGCCGGATCCCGGTCGGTGGCGCGTCGCGAGATCCGTGCCGGATCGTGGTCACCCGGTACGGATCCGTTTTCGCCGATAGCAGCCCGGCTGGGGCAGCCTCAGCGCCAGAACGGCTTGACGTCGAGCAGTTCGGCCCGCGCCTCGGCGGCCGCAACGAGCAGCTCCCGGGTGCCCTCGTCGTCCGGACCCGGCATCGGCGGACCGCCGAGGCTCTCCATCATCGACCGCGCGGTTTCCAGATCGTTCAGCGTGCCGAGATGGTCCTGCAGGTCCGAGAGCGCGGCGCCGAATTTGTCCTGGCGGCGGCGAGCCTTCTTCTTCGTGTACAGCCCGGCGAAGAACTCTGCGCCGTAACGGAGCTTCTTCGCGGCAATCCGCGCGCGATGGCGGGTATGCGGGTCGAGCTTCTTCAGGCCGCGGCCGCGCTTCTTCAGGCGATCGCGGGCCCGATCGAGAACCTGCGCAGCGAAGGCTCGCCCATCCTCCGCGGCGGGGTCCTGCGTCGCCCAGGCTCCAGCCTCGATCCAACCGGCGACGTCGATGATCAGCCCGCGCCATTGCGGGCTTTCCAGGATCGCCAGCACGCCCTCGTAGGCCTTGGCGCGCTCGGCCTCGGCCAGCTCGCGCACGGCGACGAGATCCGCGTCGTCCGGTCGCTGCTTGGCCAGGCTCGGCAGGGTGTCGCCGAGGAACACATCGAGGTTGCGGGCGTGTCCGAAGGGTTCGGTGACGCGCTTGATCTCGTCCCCGAAGCTGACAGCCCGCGGATCGCCGTCCAGCATCGGGGCGAACAGCGACAGGGCCGAGCGCAGCCGCCGCAGCGACACGCGCATCTGGTGCAGAGCCTCGGGCGCGTGGCTCGCCAGGAAGGCCGTCTCGTTCAGGCGCAGATGGCGCAGGCAGGCGCGGGCAACCCGGCGAAACACCTCGCCGGCGCTTGCCTCCTCGGGCAGATCGACCGGCTCGGCCTTGACCACGGTCGGGCTGGTCCCGTCCACAAGGGCGAAGCCGCGGCCGCTCTTGGCGGTGGCGCTCAGGCGCAGCGGCACGGTTTCGGCCAGGATTTGGGCCAGCGCGAACAGGTCGCCGGCCTCGCCCTCGGCGATCTCCAGCTCGAGTTCGCAGATCGGCGCATCGCCGACCGGGCTCTCGACGCGCCCCTCATCCAGGGTCACGAGGATCCGCGAAGCGCCCTGCTCGACCGGGATCACCCGACGCGTGATGCGCGTGGAGAACAGCCGTTCCAGGGGCGCGTCCGCCTTGCGCAGGACTTTGTCTGCCGCGGTCTCGGCCCAGGCCGCCGGATCCGGCGCCTCGCCGGCGATCTCGGTCTCCCACTCGGCCCGATCGAACAGGCCGACGCCGCCGCTTCCGGCTTTCACGGTCTGGATGTGCCGGCCACCCTGATTGCGCACCCGCAGAGTCAGCCCGGCGGCGCGCAGATCCTGCGCGGGCGTATCGTAATAGGTGGTCACGAGGAGTTCGGGCTCAGCATGCTCGGCCCCCTGGAGCCGCGGATGCGCCGCCAGCGCGGTCAGGTCGGGGCTCGCACATTCGAGCTTCAGCTCGATCTCGCGGGGGGCTGCCACGGCGTGGCTATCGATCTCGCTCATGATCTCCTCTTCGAAACGTCCGGTCCATAACCTTACGGGGGACCCGCAGGGTTGCATCCGTCCGCCACGATAGCCGGTCTAGAGCCGCGCCCGTCGCTCGGGCAATCGCGACCGACAGGAAATCCGCGGCCGGATGGCACGCGTCCGACGGCGTGCGACGTGAACCGCACCAAATTTACCCTTTCCCAAAGTGGGATGGCGTGGCAAAACCGATTGTCCACAATCCATCTGCCTCCTGCGCCGTGGCTCCGACCGCACGGCGGCGAACCGCACGACGCCGTGCCAGCGAGACGGAATCCCTTGCTGAGACAGCGGTGCGCCCTGCGTGGACGGTAGCGCCGCGGAAATCGTTGGGTCGGTGGCTCCCTTGAAGACACTTCTGGTCGGTGTGATCGGGCATGTGGATCACGGCAAGACGGCCTTGGTCCGGGCCCTCACGGGAGTCGAGACGGACAGGCTGAAGGAAGAGCGGGACCGCGGGGTCTCCATCGTCCCGGGCTTCGCGCTGCTGGCCTCCGGCCAGGGGGAGATCGACCTGATCGACCTGCCCGGTCACGAGCGATTCGTCCGGGCCATGGTCTCCGGCGCCACCGGGATGCGCGCCGTGCTGCTCGCCGTGGATGCCAACGAGGGCATCAAGCCGCAGACGGTCGAGCATCTGGAGATTGCCCGGCTGATCGGCGTCCGCCGCGGCGTGCTGGCGCTGACGAAGTCGGATCTGGCCACCCCCGAGACGATCGCGGCGCGCGCCGCCGAGATCACCGCCGCCGCGGCGCGCGCCGGGATCGCCGCCGGACCGGTGATCGCGACGTCGACGCTGACGGAAGCCGGAATTCCGGAGCTCGGCCAGGCGCTCGCCGCCCTTCTGGCGGAGGCGGAGCCGGGGGTCGATGACGGATTTCCCTACCTGCCGGTCGACCGGGTCTTCACCCGGCCGGGCTTCGGCACGGTGGTGACCGGGACGCTGCGGCGGGGGCCGCTGGCGGTGGGCGACACCCTCGAGATCGTGCCAGGGGGACGCAGCGCCGTGGTGCGCAGCCTCCAGATCCACGGCCGGCCGGTCGAGCGCGCCGAGCCGGGACGGCGGACTGCCGTGGCCCTGCGCGGCGTCGGCCTCGACGAGATCGCTCGCGGGGACGCCCTCTCGGTGCCGGGCCTGCTGGTGCCATCGCAATGGCTCGACGTCGCGCTTACGGCCGCATCGAGCGCGGACGGCGCATTGGCGGGCGGAAGCGCGTGCCGCCTCCTGTTCGGCACCACCGAGGTCGAGGCCCGGTTGCGGCTGCTCGACCGGGACGCACTCGAGCCGGGCGCCAGCGCGGTGGCACAGTTGCACCTCGCCGAGCCCGTGACTGTGCCGGCCCGGGAGCCCTTCGTGCTCCGGCTCGATTCACCGGCCGCCACGGTCGCGGGCGGCCGGGTGCTCGATCGCCCGCGCGGGCGCCGGCGGCGGCACGATGCCCGCGTGCTCGCCGACCTCAATGCCCTGGCGACGGGCAAGCCCGCCGACGCCGTGGCGGTTCGCTTGGCGCAGGCTGGCGCGGCCGGGGCGACGCTGACGGAGATCGCCCGTGCCGCCGGCACCGGGACCGAACGAGCCCGACAGATGCTGTCCGCGTCGGGCGCCCGGGAAACCGGCGACCGCTACATCGGGGCTCCGGCTTTCGCGTCGCTCCGTACCGCCGCGCTCGCGGCTCTGTCCACGCATCACCGGGACAACCCGATGGAGCATGGCATCGCGCTGGAGCGCCTCGCAAAGCTGCTGGTGATCCCCGAAGCGCTGACCGCCCTGGTCCTGCGCGACCTGGTCGCCACCGGCGGCACGGCCCAGGCCGGCGCCCTGTGGCGCCGGTCCGACTTCGATCCGGCCCGGAACGAGAGCGAGACCGCCCGCAAGCTTGAACAGCTGTTTCGCCGCGCCGGCCTCAACCCGCCGGACGAGGCCGAGGCGGTCGGCCGCGATGTCCGCCGACGCGAGGCGCTGACCTATCTGGTCGGCGCCGGTACTGTGATCCGCGCCATCGACCGGGTCCAGCGCCGGGCGGTACTGTTCCATCGCGAGGCGGTGACGGTCGCAAGGTCGCGCCTCGTGGACGCCTTTCCGAACGCCACGACCCCGGAGACCGGTTTCCTGGCCCGGGAGGCCGGCGCCGCGCTGGGCATCTCGCGCAAATACTCGATCCCGCTCCTCGAACATCTCGACGCCGTCGGCTTCAGCCGCCGAGCCGGGGACCGGCGGATCATCGTCGAGCTGGAACACGGCACGCCGTGAGGCGCCTGCGCCGGGACTAGAACCCCGCGCCGGGCCAATCGTCGGCGCCCGGCTCGTAGCAGGTATAGCCGATCAGGCAGGTCGGGTTGTCGCGGGTCGGGCGGAACGCCCGCCGGGCGATCTCGGTGATCTCGCAGAACGAGCGGTCCCGGACGAACCGGTCGTAGGTCTGACCGCCGGTCCCGAGCACCAGCGCGCCGCGCGCCTGGACCAGCCGGGCCGTCTGCTGGCAGGTCATGTCGGTGCTCGACGGACGCGTCTGCGCCGCCGCGGGCACCGCGATCACCATCAGGGCCGTAGCGATCCGGAAGATCATGAGTGTGCCTGGTTCACTGCGCGCGTGCCTCAGGACAACGCCCCCGGCCCAGGGATTCGCGCTGTGTCGGTTCGACACGCGCTGGCGGGAATACAGGCAGTCTGCTCCGCGCGTGTCACCCCGCGATCACCCCAAGCCCAACTCGAAACAATCACTCCTCGAACGCCTCGACATGCACGGTGCCCGGCTCCTGGCGGCGAGCAGTCTCCTCGATCCGGGCGAGCTGCGCCTCGGCCCGTCCGCAGGGGAAGCCGTAGCGTTCCTGCACCCGGGCGCTGGCGCTGCCGAGGGCGAGGCGAGTCAGGGCCAGAAACTCGTCGAGGGCGTAATCCTGACCGACGGCGAGATGCTGCTTGATCACGAGGGTCGGCGAGTAGCAGGCGTCGCGGCTGCCATCCAGCCAGCGGATGTGGAACCGCATCTCAGGCATCGCCGGGGATCCGTGTGGTGTTCCAGGCGGCGGACCCGGTGGCGATCGTCGCAACCGGTGCCGGTCCGGGCACCAGGGATGCGTAGGTCGGCAGATGGCGCGCCGCACAGGCCTCCCAGGCATGGGCACGGGCGACCTCCAGGCCGCTGGCCCGCAGGCGGGCGCGGCGGGACGGCTCCAAGCTCGCCATCATGGCGGCGGCAATGGCATCGGGGTCGTCCGGCTCGACCGAGAGCGCCTCGCCGGGGGCGAGGTATTCGGTGAAGGGCGGTCGCGCCGAGACGATCACCGGCGTGCCGCAGGCCATCGCTTCCAAGACGCACAGGCCGTAGCCCTCGTTCAGGGACGGGAAGACCAGCGTATCCGCGATCCGGTAGAGTCCCGGCATGTCGGCCTGGGCGATCGGCCCGGTCCGGATCACCGGCTTGCCGGGTCCGACCTCCAGGCCCTCCCGCTCGAGGGCAGCGCAGCACCGGGCCTCGTAGCCGGCATGATCGAGAAGCGAGGCGGTTCCGGCCATGACCAGCTGCGCGGCGGGGACGTTCCGGCGCAGGCGCGCAAACGCCTCGATGATCGACAGGGTGTTCTTGCGCGCCTCGAAGCCGCCGACGCTCAGATAAACGGGACCGGCCCCAAGCCCCAGGCGGACGCGGAGCTCGACATCGCCGGGCGCTGGCTCCGGCGTGTAGACCGCGCCATCCACGCCGTTGCCGACCACGTCGGCCCGCGCCCCGTATTCGGCCTCAAGCATCGCGGCCCAGGTCCGGCTGACGCAGAGCAGCCGCCCGGCGTCGAGGATCGCGCGCTCCTGCAGCTGGCCGAGTTGCGGGTCCGACACCGTGTCGATGTGATGGACCGTGCGGACGAAGCCGGGGATCAGGCGCCGGCGCGTCAGGGTGGCCAGCGCGTTGCCGCTGATGTCGCAATGGGCATGGAAGACGTCGAAGTCGCAGGCCGCCGGCGTCGAGAAATGCGAGAGGTAATCGGCGATCCGGGACCGGAACACAGCCAGGGCCGGCGTGGCAATAGGCTTGGCCGCCACCGACACCACCGGGCAACCGGCATTCCGGAAGAAGCCCCGGCCCGTGGGATCGGGGGCATGGACCACCGCCTCGTGACCGAGACCGCACAGGGCCTCGCCGAGCGCCAGGGCGTGGACCACGCTGCCGCGGGCCTGGGTCGAATGCGTGAGGATCGCGATGCGCAAACGGTCGACCATGGGACGGTGCACCGAGGCGCATCGCCGGCCCGGACTTCGCGCGAAGCCTCGACCCTGGATCCCCGCCGCCCTCTCGCGGATCCGTGCCGGGCGGTTCGCATCGATCGTGCCGGAATCGGCACCGGCGCGCGTGATCCGCAATAAAACGTCAGGTCTGGGCGCAGCCGCCACGCCGAACGCCGGGACGGCCGCACCCGGACTCGGGATTCGAGCCACGGCGTCGCGCATCGGAACAGCCGCTCCGCCGCATCATTGCCGCAGCGAGTCCCGGGCCCTGGTCGCGGGAGACGATGGAGATTCCGAGTCTTGCGCAACATCCTGATCGCCGCCGCATGCGCCACGCTGCTCACATCCGCGGCGAGCGCCGCCGACAATCCCCAGCTGGGTAAGCCCGCTAGCGATGCGCTGCCGCCGGTCGAGCTGACCGTCACCCTCCAGGACGGCAAGCCCGTCTGTGCGCCGGCCGAGATACGCCTGCCGGCCAACACCGACGTGATGCTGCAGGTCGTCAGCCAGGCCAATGTGCCGGTCACGATCACGGCGGAGGGGCAGTTCGAGCAGGGCCATCTGCTCCACGCCGACGGCGACCTCATCCATGTCATGAGCGAGAAGGGCTACACCGTGAAGGCCAACGGCCACGGAACGTTGAAGCTGCGAACCCTGGATGCGGGCGAGCACAGCTACGCCTGCACCGCCAACAACAGGCGCGACGCACCCTTCGTTGGTAAAATGGTCCTGTCGCCGCCCGCCAGCTGACGCTGAGGATGGGGGCCGGAATCGCTTAGGGTTCCGGCCTTCGAGCCGTTCAGAATTAATTTTGCGTTACGAATTCACTTTGACTTCACTGCATGGGTGGAACCGGCCTTTTCAAGTCCCTGTGTCAGATTGTATCTGTCGTCGACGAGCGGCGGAGCAATCGGTCCCGTGTCCCAGAATCCGACAGCAGTCTCTTCCGCGAAGTCGCATCGTAGGCGTCTGCGCGATGTCTTGATGGTGTGCGGCCTCCTGTTGGTGCCGACCGCGGTGCTGGCCTACGCGGATCTGCTGCCCGATTCGCTGGATCTCGTCGGCATCGATCTGCGGGAAAGCCCCGATCTTCCGCACGTGGCCCGGCAGATCGCGATCGGCGCACCGCTCAAGATCGTGGCCTTCGGCTCCTCCTCCACGGAGGGCATCGGCGCGTCGAGCCCGGCCCATTCCTACCCGGCTCGCCTGCAGGTCGATCTGCGCAAGAAGCTGCGCGGCCTGGATGTCGCGGTGATCAACCGCGGGATCGGCGGCGAGCATGTCGACGACATGCTGAAGCGCCTGGATCGCGATGTGATCGCGGCCGAGCCGCAATTGGTCATCTGGCAGACCGGCAGCAACGACCCCCTCCGTGGCGTCTCCATCGAACACTTTCGCGATGCGACGGCCGCGGCCATCCGGCGGATCCGGGAAGCCGGCATCGACGTGGTTCTGATGGAGCCGCAATGGTGCCCGAAGCTCGATTCGACGCCGGGCTCCTCGCGGTTCCGCGATGCGGTGCGATCGATCGGGGATGAGCTCGACGTGCCGGTGATCCGCCGGGCGGACCTGATGCACGGCTGGGTCCGGGAGGGAAAACTGACCGCCAAGCAGCTCTTCGCCTCGGATGGTCTGCATATGGCCGATGGCGGCTACGCCCTCCTGGCACAGGCGGCGGCCGATTCGATCCTCACCGATGCGGGCTCGGTGCACACCACCGAAGCGGTCGACGAATAGCCGACCGCTGGACTCGACCGGACAAGCTCCCCATTTCGGCCGGACCGAGATCGGAGCCCCATCGTGAGCCAGGACGCCTTCAGGTACGACGACAGGGGCTCCGTGCCCCAGATGCACGCCACCACGATCCTGATGGTCCGCAAGGGCGGCCGTGTCGTCGTCGGCGGCGACGGACAGGTCAGCCTCGGCCAGACCATCGTGAAGGGCAATGCCCGCAAGGTCCGGCGCTTGGCGAAAGGCTCCGTGATCGGCGGTTTCGCCGGCGCCACCGCCGATGCGTTCACGCTGTTCGAGCGGCTGGAGGCTAAGCTGGAGCAGTATCCCGGCCAGCTCACCCGGGCCTGTGTCGAACTCACCAAGGATTGGCGGACCGACCGCTACCTGCGCCGCCTGGAGGCGATGATGGTGGTGGCCGACAAGGAGGTGAGCCTGCTGCTGTCGGGTTCGGGCGATGTGTTGGAGCCGGAAAGCGGCGTCATGGCGATCGGCTCCGGCGGCAATTACGCCCTGTCGGCTGCCCGCGCGCTGGAGGATACCGACCTCGACGCCGAAGCGATCGTGCGCAAGGCCATGGCGATCGCCGCGGAGATCTGCGTCTACACGAACGGCAATCTGGTCATCGAAGCGCTCGATCAGGCATAGCGCGCCTCGCCCGGCGTCGGTCGCATCCCTGGCCCGGGGTTCGCGATGAACCGGTCTTGGGCGATGATTAACGCCGTATTGAACAATCCTGCCTAGTCTCAGCCCAACAAGGCTTGGGCTGGAAATAAAATGAATATCGGCGGGAAACTCCTGGCCTTTGTGGGCGCCTGCAGTCTGACGACACTGGTTGTCGCGGGCGTCAGCGTCGCGACGCTTCAAAGCTTCGAGGACTCCCTGGCGCAGGTCGAGGGCGCTTCGACCCGTGCGCTCAACGCGGCGAACTTCAATCGCCTCGCCGCGGAAGTGACGATGGATTCTCGGGGGGTCTACGCCGCAGCCGACACGTCGGAGGCGGCGAAATATGCCGCGGGTGTCCGCAAGGGCCTCGCCGACATGGATGCGCTCCGTGCGGCTTGGGCGCCCCTGGTAACCGCGGACGAGCGCCCGCTCTTCGACGCGATGACGCGCAACGCCGATGCCTATCGAGCGATGCGAACTGCGATCGCCCAAGCTGGCGAAACGATAAGCCCGCGCGCTGCGGCCGATCTGGGCTTCAATGACGTGAACCGGGCCAACCGCAAGGCGTTTCAGGCCAGCATCGACGCGCTGGTGAGCCGCGGCCGCGCCGAGATGGCCACGGTCAAAGCCGAGACCCAAAATCTCTTTCAGGCCCGGATGCGCCTGCTGCTCGGGCTCGCTCTCTTGGGTACGGTCGCCTGCGGAGCTTTCGGTCTCCTGGTGGGGCAGCGCCAGATCGCCCGGCCGTTGCGGGCCGTCTCCGAGGCGATCCAGCGCCTCTCGCGCGGCGACCTGACGCTCCCGGCGATCAAGGCTGGGCGCGACGAGATCGGCGCGATCTGGACGAGCATGGCGGTTTTCGCGAAGACGATGCGCGAGGCCGAAGATCTCCGACTGGAGCGCGAGCGCACTGGTGCGCAGGCCACGACCGACAAGCGCGCCGAGATGGTGGGGCTGGCTGACCAGTTCGAGGGCAGCATCGGCGGCTTGGTCGGCCACCTCGCTGGCGCAGCCGCCGACATGGAGCGTGCCGCCGCCGCCATGGCCGGCAATGCCGAGCGGACCGATCAGCAATCCCGGGCCGTCACCCGGGCTGCCGAGACCACCGCGCACAATGTCGAGGCCGTGGCCGCCGCCACCGAAGAGCTCGCCGCAACGGCCAGCGAGATCGGCGTTCAGGTCTCTCACACCTCCGAGGCTGCCGCGGGCGCCGTCGAGGCGACCCGGCGAACCCGGGCCAGCGTCCAGGCGCTCGCCCGCAGCGCCGACGGCATCGGGCAGGTGATATCGCTGATCTCGACCATCGCCGGGCAGACCAACCTGCTCGCGTTGAACGCTACCATCGAGGCCGCCCGCGCCGGTGAGGCCGGGCGCGGCTTTGCGGTGGTGGCAACCGAGGTGAAAGCGCTGGCGACCCAGACCGCCCGGGCGACGGACGAGATCGCCGGGCAGATCGCCACGATGCGCGCGGCAACGCATGAGGCCGTCACCGCCATCGAGGAGATCGGCGGCACGATCGAACAGGTCCACGGGATCGCGATCGGCGTCGCTGCGGCCGTGGAGGAGCAGCAGCTCGCGACGCAGGAGATCGCTCGCAGCATCGCCGAGGCGGCCAGCGGCACCCGCGCGGTGACCGAGACCATGACGCTGGTGCTCGGCGCTGCCCATGAGACCGGCGCCAGCGCCGGACAGGTCCTCGACGCCGCCGCAGACATCGCCCGCCGATCGGACGGGCTGGGCAGCGAGGTCGCTGGCTTCGTGGCGCTGGTGCGGGCGGCCTGACGCAGCCCGATGTTGCGTCGCAGCGCAATGCCCCGTATGGGTCGCGGCATTCGCAAGGACCCGGTGAAAGCCCGGGTGGCTCTTCCGGCCGCCGATCCGCCGGACCACGCATCCGAGACGCCCCACCATCCGCCCATCGAGCGGACGTGCGTCTCGTGCGGATTCTCATCACCATGCAACGCAGTACAACCGGAACCGCCGGCCCTCTCGGGTCGTGGGTGTCCAACATCCGCGGTGATACCCTCTCGGGGATCGTCGTCGCCCTGGCGCTGATCCCGGAAGCCATCGGCTTCTCGGTCATCGCCGGGGTCGATCCCAAGGTCGGGCTCTACGCCTCGGTCGTCATCGCCTGCACGATCGCCGTCGCGGGCGGCCGGCCGGCGATGATCTCGGCCGCCACCGCCGCCACCGCGGTGGTCATGATCGATCTCGTCCGCGAGCACGGCGTGCAATACCTGTTCGCCGCCACCATCCTCATGGGCGTGATCCAGATCCTGGCCGGCCTGCTCAAGCTCGGCCGGCTGATGCGGTTCGTTTCGCAATCGGTGATGACCGGCTTCGTCAACGCGCTGGCGATCCTGATCTTCCTGGCGCAGCTTCCCGAGCTGACCGGCGTCACGCCGGCGACCTACGGGCTGATCGCCCTCGGGCTCGCGATCATCTACGGGTTCCCCCGGATCACCAAGGCGGTGCCCTCGCCGCTCGTGGCGATCGCGGTGCTGACCGCGGTGACGGCGATCTTCCACCTCGACGTCCGCACGGTCTCGCATCTGGGCGCCCTGCCCTCGACGCTGCCGAGCTTTGCCCTGCCGGACGTGCCGTTCACCTTCGAGACCCTGCGGATCCTGCTGCCCTACGCCGCTACGCTCGCCGCCGTCGGCCTGCTCGAGAGCCTGCTCACCGCGCAGATCGTCGACGACCTGACCGATACCGGCAGCGACAAGAACCGCGAATGCATGGGCCAGGGCGTCGCCAACATGGCGTCGGCCGTGTTCGGCGGCATGGGCGGCTGCGCGATGATCGGGCAATCGGTGATCAACGTCTCCTCGGGCGCCCGGGGCCGGTTGTCGACGCTGGTCGCGGGCGCCTTCCTGCTGCTCCTCCTCGTGGCGCTGCAGGACCTGCTGGCCGTGGTGCCGGTGGCGGCCCTGACGGCGGTGATGATCATGGTGTCGCTCAACACCTTCTCCTGGCGCTCGCTGGCGCAGCTACGCACCAACCCCCTGCCCTCCTCGGCGGTGATGCTGGCGACCGTCCTGGTCGTGGTGGCCACCAAGGACCTGGCCCAGGGCGTTCTGGCCGGCGTGCTGCTGTCCGGCGTGTTCTTCGCCGGCAAGGTGTCGCGGCTCAGCCAGGTGACCTCCACGCTCTCGGAGGACGGCCGGACCCGGACCTACCGGGTCACCGGGCAGGTGTTCTTCGCCTCGGCCGGCACCTTCTCGGACGCGATCGACATGCTGGAGCCGGTCGATCGTCTCGTCATCGACGTGCGGGACGCGCATTTCTGGGACATCTCGGCCGTGGGGGCCCTCGACCGTGTCGTCCTGAAGGCGCGCAACCGCGGGCGGATCGTCGAGGTCGTCGGCCTGAACGCCGCCAGCGCGACCCTGGTCGAGCGGTTCGGAACGCACGACAAGCCCGGCGCAACGGCGACGCCGGCCGGGCACTAAGGGAGCGATCGGCGAACCTGCCGCCGCGCGCCGCCTCTTGCGTCGCGCGCGCCGCGACCCCATTCCCGCCCTGGCCCACGGTTTCTTTGGGCCGGGAAACACAGGATGGCACAGCGGTGACGACGTTCTCTCCCCGTGAGATCGTGTCCGAGCTCGATCGCTTCATCGTCGGGCAGCAGGATGCCAAGCGCGCCGTCGCGATCGCGCTGCGCAACCGCTGGCGCCGCCAGCAGCTGACCGGCCCGCTCCGCGAGGAGGTGGCGCCCAAGAACATCCTGATGATCGGGCCGACCGGCTGCGGCAAGACCGAGATCGCCCGGCGGCTGGCCCGGCTGGCCAACGCCCCGTTCCTGAAGATCGAGGCCACCAAGTTCACCGAGGTCGGCTATGTCGGCCGCGACGTCGAGCAGATCGTGCGCGACCTCGTGGAGGTCGCGATCGGCCTGACCCGGCAGGCCAAGCGCGAGACCGTGAAGGCCAAGGCGGAGGCCGCCGCCGAGAATCGCATCCTCGACGCGCTCGTCGGTCCGACCGCCAGCCAGGCGACCCGCGACAGCTTCCGGCGGAAGCTCCGCGACAGCGAGCTCGACGACAAGGAAGTCGAGCTGGAACTGGCCTCGGGTGCCCCCGCCGGCCTGCCGATGTTCGAGATTCCCGGCATGCCGGGCGCCTCCATGGGGGCGATCAATATCGGCGACGTGCTGGGCAAGGCGCTGGGCGGCCAGCGCGGCAAGCCGCGCAGGGTGCTGGTGCGGGACGCCTACGCGCCGCTGCTCGCCGAGGAATCCGACAAGCTGGTCGACGACGACGCCCTGATTCGCGAGGCGATCCGCGAGGTCGAGAACAACGGCATCGTGTTCCTCGACGAGATCGACAAGATCTGCGCCCGCGAGGGCCGTTCCTCCGGCGACGTCTCCCGCGAGGGCGTGCAGCGCGACCTGCTGCCGCTGATCGAGGGGACCACGGTGGCGACCAAGCACGGCCCGGTGAAGACCGACCACGTGCTGTTCATCGCCTCGGGCGCCTTCCACGTCTCGAAGCCGTCCGATCTCCTCCCCGAGCTTCAGGGCCGCCTGCCGATCCGCGTCGAGCTGCAGCCGCTGACGGTGGACGATTTCCGCCAGATTTTGACCTCCACCGAAGCCAGCCTGCTCAAGCAGACGGTCGCGTTGATGCAGACCGAGGGCGTGACGCTCACCTTCACGGACGATGCCGTCGACGCGCTCGCCCGGGTCGCCGTCGAGGTGAACTCGTCCGTCGAGAATATTGGCGCCCGCCGCCTGCAGACCGTGCTGGAGCGGGTGATCGACGAGATCTCGTTCACGGCCACCGACCGCTCCGGCGAAACGGTCCCGATCGACGCCGCCTATGTGCGGGCCCGGGTCGAGGATCTCGCGGCCAACGCCGATCTGAGCCGGTTCATTCTGTGAGCGCCATTGCGGGGCGAGGATCGGTTTCGGTCCTCCTCCCGGTCGCCGCACTGGTGACCGGCATGGTCTCGCTGCAATACGGCGCAACGGTCGCCAAGAGCTTGTTCCCGGTCGTCGGTGCGGCCGGGACCTCGGCCCTGCGCGTGGGTTTTTCGGCTCTGATGCTGATCGCCGTCTGGCGTCCGTGGCGGCGCAGCCTGGCGCGCCGCGAGGCCGGGTGGATCGCGCTCTACGGCGTCACCCTGGGGCTGATGAACCTGCTGTTCTACCTGGCGATCGCGCGCCTCCCGCTGGGGCCGGCGGTGGCGATCGAGTTCGCCGGGCCCCTCGCGATCGCGCTGATCGCATCGCGCCGCATAACCGACTTCCTGTGGATCGGCGTCGCCGTGCTCGGGCTGGGGCTTCTCCTGCCGGTCTCGCCGACGAGCCCCCTGGATCCGCTCGGCGTCGCCCTCGCCCTCGGGGCGGCCCTGGCCTGGGCGCTCTACATCCTGTTCGGTCAGCGGGCAGGTCGAATCGATGGCGGCCAGGCCGTGTCACTGGGCATGCTGATGGCGGCCGTAGTGGTGGCGCCGTTCGGCTTCGCGGAGGCCGGGCTGGATCTGCTCGCGCCGGGAATCCTTGTCGCCGGGCTGACCGTGGCGCTGATGTCGAGCGCCCTGCCCTACTCGCTGGAAATGTTCGCCCTCCGGCGCCTCGACCGCAGAAGATTCGGCGTGCTGATGAGCCTGGAGCCGGCGGTGGCCGCCTGCCTCGGCTTCACGTTGCTGGGCGAGCGGCTCGGTGCCATTCAGTGGCTCGCGATCGGGCTGGTCATCGCAGCCTCCGCGGGCATCACCGCCACGTCGCGCCGGCCTCTCCCGGAGGCGGCGATCATCGAAGGCTGAAACCGCGTTATTTACCGGCGAGAACGCGCGAAGCGACGTTGATGTACTTGCGACCCGCTTCCTGGGCATGAAGGACGGCGTCGCCGAGATTCTCCTCGTCGCGGACGCTCGCCAGCTTGATCAGCATCGGCAGGTTGATTCCCGCCACCACCTCGACCGAGCCGCCATTCATACAGGAGAGCGCAAGGTTCGAGGGCGTGCCGCCGAACATGTCGGTGAGCACAACCACACCGTCACCGGTGTTGACGCGACAGACCGCGGACATGATGTCCCGGCGTCGCAATTCCATATCGTCTTCCGGCCCGATCGTGATCGTCTCGATCTGATCCTGCGGGCCGACCACGTGCTCCAGGGCGGCCTTGAATTCGGTCGCCAATAGCCCGTGAGTGACGAGCACCATGCCAATCATCGACACGTGTTCCAACGTCCTCTGTCTGCCGCCATGTTGTGCAATGCACAGGTCCCAACAAGGCGATCGCGACGTTTTTGCTCGGACATTGCCGCGATCATGCCATGCTGGCTGCCCGGGCGCTACGGGGTCTCGCCACCCTAAAGCGAATCAACGGTGTGTGCGGCTGCGAAGTCACGGCCGCTGCTTCCGCAGTGCCGCACGAATCAGCAGCGGCGCTAATCCGGCACGCCGCACGCCCCGGTCGAGAATCAGGCGGGGTATTGAAAGACCCAATATTTCGGCATCCGCTGGCGGCTCGGGCAGCCGGGGCGATTCCGCAACGAGGTCGATGGTCAGGCGCACGATCGCCTCGGGGCGGATCGCGAGGCCGAGATCGGCGACGGACAGGATCCCCTGGCCGCGGATCTCGACCTGACCGCACAGCGCCTCATGGGCCCGAGCCGAGAGGAGATCGCCGCGCCGGTCGCACAGGACCCGGTCGTCCGCCACGAATGCGCCGTCGGCCTCGGACGCGAGCAGCACCGCCAGACTCGACTTGCCCGAGCCGGATGGGCCGCGAATCAGGATACCTGCATCGCACAGGGCGATGCAGGCGGCGTGAAGGCTCGGCATCACGCGTGGAGCTGGCGTGGCGCTGCGGGCAGACGGACGGTGAAGCGGGCGCCGCGCACCGTGGGCTCACCATCCTCGTCGGGAGCGCCGGGGCGGTTCTCGGCGCGGATCGTCCCGCGATGGGCCTGGACGATCTGGCGGGAGATCGACAGGCCGAGCCCGGAATTCTGGCCGAAGCCCTGCTCGGGCCGGTCGGTGTAGAAGCGCTCGAAGATCCGCTCCAGGGCGTGCTCAGGAATACCCGGGCCCTCGTCCTCGCAGACCAGTTCGACCTCGCCGCGGACCCGGCGCAGCGCGACCCGAACCTTGGCCTCGGTGGGCGAGAACGACCGGGCGTTATCGAGCAGATTATTGACGACCTGGCCCAGCCGGCTGTCGTGGCCGATCACCGTGAAGGGCGCGTCCTGGTCCGGGATCGGCTCGACATCGAGCTGAATCAGACAATCCTTCGGACGACGGCGCTCGTTCGCCACCGAGACCACCGTCGTCAGCAACTTCTTGAGATCCACCCGGCGCGCCTCGGCGCGGGCCAGCTCGGCGTCGAGGCGGGAGGCGTCGGCGATGTCGCTGATCAGCCGGTCGAGGCGCTTCACGTCGTGCTGGATGATCGCCATCAGCCGGCCGCGCGAATCATCCGATTTCGCCAGCGGCAGCGTCTCGACGGCGCTGCGCAGCGAAGTCAGCGGATTCTTGAGCTCGTGGCTGACATCCGCGGCAAAGCTCTCGATGGCGTCGATGCGCCGGTAGAGCGCCTGGGTCATGTCCCGCAAGGCCCCGGACAGGTGGCCGATCTCGTCGGTGCGCTGTGTGAAGTCGGGAATCTCTTCCCGGGTCTTGATCCCCATCCGCACCTTCTCGGCGGCCTCCGCGAGGCGCCGGACCGGGCCCGCGATCGCTCCGGCCACCGGCGCCGACAGCACCACCATCACCGCCGAGGCGACCAGAAACACCTGGAGCAGCCCGAACCGCTCCGAGGCGATCACCCGGTCGATGGCATCGCCCTGCGTCGAGATCAGGAGCGCGCCGCGCACCGAGCCGGCGCGATGGATCGGCACGGCCACCGATACGGTGGTCTCGCCGAGCGCGTTGCGGCGGACCAGGCTGCCACGGTTGCCGTTGAGCGCCGCCTGGACTTCGCGCAGCGAATGACCATTCACCGGCCCCGTCTCCTCGGGCTGGCTCGACCGGCTGCCGAACAGGACGCTCAGCTTCGCCTGGACCGCCTGGAAAGCGGATTCCAGCATGCCGGCCTTGTGCGGCTTGGCGGCAATCGGGTCGCCGCGGCCGGCGTCGCCGCGCTTGAACAGCGTTCGCGTGTCGAACAGCAGGCCGCCTTCCTGGTCATAGACCCGGGCGCGGTTGCCGGTGGGCGTCACCAGGCGCGAGAGCAGCGGCGCCACCTTCTCGGGGTTCAGCGAGAAGGCAAGCGGCTGCGATTCCTCCTCGGCGGACTCGCCGGCCTGCTGCTGGAGCAGCTTGTCGGGGTCGATCTGGATCGTGTCGGTGTCCACCGAGGCCGAGGCCGCGATGGCACCCGCTATGATCTCGCCCTGGATCGCCAGGCTCTGGATCCGAGCCTGGATCAGGCCCTGCCGGAATTGGTTCAGGTAGAGGAAGCCGACGAGCAGCGCGATCAGCCCGACGAGGTTGAGCACGACGATGCGGCGCGTCAGGCTCGACGACGCGCGCTGGCCGATCGCGTCCCAGAGGGCGCGCGGCCAGGTCAGCGGGCGGGAGAGGAGCTGGGTGAACGAGGCGCGCGGTTGCACGTCCTCGGTTTGAGCGGGGGTGCGGCCGGTCACGGAGCGGATCCTTGGATCACGCCTCCTTGAACCGGTAGCCGACGCCGTAGAGCGTCTCGATCATGTCGAAGCTCTGATCGGTCACTTTGAACTTCTTGCGCAGGCGCTTGATGTGGCTGTCGATGGTGCGGTCGTCGACATAGACCTGATCGTCATAGGCCGCATCCATCAGGGCGTTGCGGCTCTTCACGACGCCGGGGCGATGGGCCAGCGCCTGGAGGATCAGGAATTCCGTGACGGTGAGCGTCACCGGCTCGCCCTTCCAGGTGCAGGTGTGGCGCTCGGGGTCCATCATGAGCGAGCCGCGCTCCAGCGAGCGGGCCGCGACCTCGGCCTCGCCCCGCGGGGTGGCGCCGGCCGGCTCCTTGGCGAAGCGCCGCAGCACCGCCTTGACCCGCTCGACCAGCAGGCGCTGCGAGAACGGCTTATGGATGAAATCGTCCGCGCCCATCTTGAGACCGAACAATTCGTCGATCTCCTCGTCCTTCGAGGTCAAAAAGATCACCGGAAGGTCGGATTTCTGCCGCAGGCGTCGGAGAAGCTCCATTCCGTCCATGCGCGGCATCTTGATGTCGAAGATCGCGAGGTCCGGCGGGGAGTGCCGCAGACCGTCGAGGGCGGAAGCGCCGTCGGTGTAGGTCTGGATGCGGTAGCCTTCGGTCTCAAGCGCGATCGACACGGAGGTCAGAATATTCCGGTCGTCGTCGACGAGGGCGATGGTTGGCATGCGCGATCCCTGAATGAACGGGCTCAAGCGCGGTCCCGGCTGTTCGCACGGGCCGCGCTTCGTCCCGGCCCCCGAGGGGCAGGCGGACGTGCGAACCAGGCCGGTGTCGGCGCCGCCCGGTTCGCGCAACGGGACAGGTGCTTTAGTACGGCCGATCGGAAAAAGCGAGCGGCGGTCATAGCTTGGCCATAAAGGCCGATCTGACGCGGGCCGTGGCGCTCGTGCGCCGGCTACGGCATCGCTACCATGGCGCGCGATTGTGGCGGTGGTTCGAAACGGGAGAGATCCGATGGCAGAGGCGAGCACAGGTGCGTCGGAACAGCGCGAGCCGGCCCGCCCGCTTCCCGCTGCGGACGCCCCCTTCGACGCCATCGGGCTGTCGCGGATGCTGCTCCGGAGCATCCGGTCCGGCGCACTGGCGACGTTGGACCAGGATGGGACGCCGTTCGCCTCCCTGGTCACCATCGCCACGGACCAAGACGGCACGCCATTGATGCTGCTGTCGCGGCTTTCGGCGCATACCCGCAACCTGCTGGCCGACCCGCGCTGCTCGCTGCTGTTCTCGCAGGGCGGCAAGGGTGACCCGCTGGCGCATCCGCGGCTCACGGTGGTGGGTGAGGCCGTCCAGACGAACGAGGCGCGGGCGCGGGCGCGATTCCTGGCCCGCCATCCGAAGGCGAAGCTCTACGCCGACTTCCCGGACTTCGGGTTCTTCGCCTTGGCTGCGAAGGCCGGCCACCTCAACGGTGGTTTCGCCAAGGCCGCGACGCTGACCCGCGAAGAATTGCTCCTCGATCTGACGGGCGCCGAAGCCATCGCGGTGGGTGAACGCGGGGCGGTCGAGCATATGAATGCCGACCATGCCGACGCGCTGGCGCTTTACGCCGCCGCGGCGACCGGGGGCGATGCCGGTCTGTCCTGGCGGCTGACTGGGCTCGACCCGGAAGGCATGGACCTGATGGCCGGCGAGCGGACGGCGCGGGTGGTCTATCCGGACCGGGTCACGGATATGGGCGGCCTGCGCAAGAGCCTCGTGGCCATGGCCGCACAGGCGCGCGGCGGTGTCGGTACGGTGCAAACGTAACGCCGGAGATCGCGCCCGGGCATGGCGAACTGCGGCGGGGTGCACCATATCCGCGCGATGAGCGACACACAGACAGACACCTATCCTTTCAGCCTCGATGTGCAGCCGGTCGGCGAGAGCGGCGCGATGTACCAGTGGAGCATTCGCAAGCACGGCAAGCTCCACCAGCGCTCGGACCGGAAGCACCCGACCGAGTCGAAGGCCCGCACCCACGGCGAGGCCGAGATCGAGCGCCTGATCCGCGACCGCGGTCGCTGATCGATCCTGACATCCGCCGGACCCGGCGGGACGCTGCCGATAGGCGGGGGCCGGATCGTTCCGGCTCCCGTCTCATCGTTCCTGCCGGCCCGACCGCCCGTGTGGTTCCCGATCGCGTTGCGACGGGAGCGGACGCGATGTCCCTGATTTGGCGCGTCCGCTTGCGCCGAACCGGTGTCCACTCCGGCGGCGAGCGCGCGACGCGCCGGCTGGCACGCTTGGCGCGTTCCCGCGGCACTGCTATCTCGCGCGTGAGCCGACCCATCCAAACACGCCCATACGTCAGACGGTGCGCGCCGTCGCGCGCCCGAACGGAATGCCGATGACAACCCCGATCGACAACATCCGCAACTTCTCGATCGTCGCGCATATCGACCACGGCAAGTCGACCCTGGCGGACCGGCTGATCCAGGCCACCGGCACCGTGGCGTTGCGCGACATGAGCGAGCAGATGCTCGACTCGATGGATATCGAGAAGGAGCGGGGCATCACCATCAAGGCGCAGACCGTGCGCCTGGAATACCGCGCCGAGGACGGCAAGGATTACATCCTCAACTTGATGGACACGCCCGGCCACGTGGACTTCGCCTACGAGGTGTCGCGTTCGCTCGCCGCCTGCGAAGGCTCGCTGCTGGTCGTGGACGCCTCCCAGGGGGTCGAGGCGCAGACCCTGGCCAACGTCTACCAGGCGCTCGACGCCAACCACGAGATCGTCCCGGTCCTCAACAAGGTCGACCTGCCGGCCGCCGAGCCCGAGCGCGTGAAAGAGCAGATCGAGGAGGTGATCGGCCTCGACGCCTCCAACGCCGTGCCGATCTCGGCCAAGACCGGGCTCAACATCGAGGCGGTGCTCGAGGCGATCGTGACCCGCCTGCCGCCGCCCAAGGGCGACCGGAGCGCGCCGCTCAAGGCCCTGCTGGTGGACAGCTGGTACGACGCCTATCTCGGCGTCGTCGTGCTGGTGCGCATCATCGACGGCGTGCTCAAGAAGGGCATGACCATCCGGATGATGGGCGCCGACGCCGTCCACGGCGTCGACCGGATCGGCGTGTTCCGGCCGAAGATGGCTGAGATCGGCGAGCTCGGCCCCGGCGAGGTCGGCTTCTTCACCGGCTCGATCAAGGAGGTCGCCGACACCCGCGTCGGCGACACGCTGACCGAGGACAAGCGCCAGACCACCTCGATGCTGCCGGGCTTCAAGGAGGTCCAGGCGGTGGTGTTCTGCGGCCTGTTCCCGGTGGACGCCGCCGAGTTCGAGAACCTGCGCGCGGCCATGGGCCGGCTCCGCCTCAACGACGCGTCGTTCTCCTACGAGATGGAAAGCTCGGCGGCTTTGGGCTTCGGCTTCCGCTGCGGCTTCCTCGGCCTGCTGCACCTGGAAATCATCCAGGAGCGGCTGGAGCGCGAGTTCAACCTCGACCTGATCTCGACCGCGCCCTCGGTCGTCTACCGGCTGAAGATGCGCGACGGCACGCTCAAGGAGCTGCACAACCCGGCCGACATGCCGGACGTGATGAAGATCGAGCTGATCGAGGAGCCGTGGATCCACGCCACGATCCTGACGCCGGACGAGTATCTCGGCGGCGTGCTCAAGCTCTGCCAGGACCGCCGCGGCGTCCAGATCGACCTCAACTACGTCGGCAAGCGCGCCATGGTGGTCTACGACCTGCCGCTGAACGAGGTGGTGTTCGATTTCTACGACCGGCTGAAATCGATCTCGAAGGGCTACGCCTCGTTCGACTACCACGTCTCCGACTACCGCGAGGGCGACCTCGTGAAGATGTCGCTCTTGGTCAACGCCGAGCCGGTGGACGCCCTGTCCATGCTGGTCCACCGCACCCGCGCCGAATCGCGCGGCCGGGCCATGTGCGAGAAGCTGAAGGACCTGATCCCCCGCCACCTGTTCCAGATCCCGGTCCAGGCGGCGATCGGCGGCAAGATCATCGCCCGCGAGACGATCAAGGCCCTGTCCAAGGACGTCACCGCCAAGTGCTACGGCGGCGACATCTCGCGCAAGCGCAAACTCTTGGACAAGCAGAAGGAAGGCAAGAAGAAGATGCGCCAGTTCGGGCGCGTGGAGATCCCGCAGGAGGCGTTCATTGCGGCGCTGAAGATGGACGATTGAGGCGTCGTAATCTTAATGCGTGCTCACCACGCTAACTTGCGGGTAGGGAGACACGCGGGAGTCTAGTCTCCGCGTTCGGACACGATGACCCGTTCTGGAGCTGAAACGAGCCTTTCCCGTCATTGCGAGCGCAGCGAAGCAACCCAGGGAAACGCCACCTTCTGAGATCGTGCGCTGCCCTGGGTTGCTTCGCTGCGCTCGCAATGACGTAGTTGGGCGCGGGAAGGGCCTCTACCCCGGCGGCAGCACATCAATCTGGATCCGTGAATAATACGCCGCCAGGTTCGCGATGTCGGAATCCGACAGCTCCTTGGCGACCACGTTCATGATCTCGTTCTGCCGCTTGCCGTCGCGGTACTCGGTGAGCGCCTTCACGAGGTAGGGCTCGACCTGACCGGCGAGGTTCGGCGCCTCCGGCAGCTTCGAGAGCCCGTCCATCCCGTGGCAGGTCTGGCAGGCGGTGGCCTTCTTGCGCCCCAGAGCGGCGTCGCCGGCCTGGGCCGAGAGCGGCACGAGCGTGGCGGCGAGAAGGAGAAGCGGGCGGATCATCGGAGGGTCTCGGCTTGCGCGACAGAATGCTCCTCCCCCTTGCGGGGAGGAGTTGGAGGTGGGGGTGGTGCAAGACGGAGCGGTGCGGTGCCGTCTGCACCACCCCCACCCTCGATCCCTCCCCGCAAGGGGGAGGGAAGGCGATCCCTTACTTCTCGTAGGAGATCCGGTAGATCGCCCCGGCGGAATCGTCCGAGACCAGCAGCGAGCCGTCGAGCATCACCGCCACGTCCACCGGGCGGCCGAGATACTCGCCGTCGCCGGTCAGCCAGCCTTCCGCGAAGGGCTTGACGGCGCCGAGCTTCCCGTCCGCCCCCATGGGGGCGAACATCACCCGGGCGCCCACCGGCTCGGTGCGGTTCCAGGAGCCGTGCTCGGCGATGAAGATCCCGCCCTTGTACGAGGCCGGGAATTGCTTGCCGTTGTAGAAGGTCATCCCGAGATCGGCCGCGTGCGGCGGCAGCTCGGCGACCGGGGGCACCGCGTCGGCGGGCGGGGTCTGGTCCTTGTACTCGACGGTGCGGACGGCGCCGCCGCCGTACCAGGGGAATCCGAAGTTCTCGCCGGCCTTGGTGGCGTGATTCAGCTCGCCCGGCGGCTTGTCGTCGCCCATGCCGTCGACCTGGTTGTCGGTGAACCAAAGCGACTTGTCGGTGGCGAAATCCATGCCCACCGAATTGCGGATGCCGGTGGCGTAAACCTCGCGGTTCTTGCCGTCGGCGTCGATGCGGATGACGCCGCCGATGCCGGCCTTCCGGTACAGGTCCATCTTGTCGGCGGGGGGCACGTTGTAGGGCTGGCCGAGCGCGATGTAGGTCTTCCCATCCGCGCCGACCCGGCAGACCCGGGCGGTGTGGTTGAAGCTCTCCTCGGCAGCCGGGATCAAGGCGCCTTCCTTCACAAGGATGCCGGCGGCGACGTCCGGGTTCTCATAGAAGAACTCCGCGGCCGGGAAGGCGAGCACCCGGTTCTGCTCGACCACGGTGAGCACACCGTCCTTCGAGAAGCAGACGCCGTTGGGGATCTTGAAGGTGATGCCCGGCGCGAAGGCTCGGACCTCGTCGGCGACCCGATCCTTGTCGCGGTCGGTGACCGTGTAGACCTTGTTCTTGCGGGTGCCGACGAACAGCACGCCGGCATTGGGACCGACCGCGATGGACCGGGCATCGGGCACCACGGCGTAGAGATCGATCTTGAAGCCCTCGGGCAGCTTGATCTTGCCGAGCGTCTTGCGGATCGCGTCGGCGCGGCGGCCGGTCTGCGGAATCTCGGGGGCGGCCTGGGTGTCGGTGCTGTGGAAGCTCTGCAGCTTCTCCAGATCGTCGGCCTTGGACTTGGTCTCGGCCGGCGCCGCGCCCTGCGCGTTGGCCGATAGGGCGAATACGGGCATGGCGACACCCGCCCAGAGCGCAGCGATGAACAGCGATCGCATCGTCAAACATCCTCCCGGCCGCCCTTGGTGCTGGGCGGTCCCGCGTGGGACATAGACGATGCCCGCAAACGGGCAAGTTGCGGCGGTGACGCGCGCCCGCACCTGTCGCGTGTCAGGCAACCTTTCGGGGGACGAGGCGCTCGCTTCCCAGCGCTCCTTGAGCCCCGGACACGCCGGACTCGGTGTATTCCGCGTCCTCGTTGACCTGCCAGACATCGTGCCGGCGCCGGCCGCAGAGGATGTTCTCCACGGTCAGCATCGCGGTCATCATCGCGTGGTCCTGGTTGTTGTACTTGTGCATGCCATTGCGGCCGACGAGGTGCAGGCTCGGGAAATCCCGCTCGAGTTCGCGGCGCACGGTGACGACGTGGCCGGCGTAATCCTCGTCGTAGACCGGATAGGCCTTGGGCTGCCGGACCACGCAGGCATCGACCACATCGGCCGGGTCGATCAGGCCGATCTGGCCGATCTCGCGCTTGGCCAAAGCCACGAGGTCCTCGTCCGAGGCAGTCCAGAGCCCGTCGCCCTCGAAGCAGAAATATTCGAGCCCCAGGCAGGTATGGTCGTCGTCCGGCACCATCTCGGGCGACCAGGACCGGAAGTTCTGCACCCGCCCGACCTGCACCGAGGGATCGTGGATGTAGATCCAGTTGTCCGGGAAGTTTTTCTGCGACTTGGCGATGAGCGCGACGGTGAGGAAGTCGCGGTACTTCAGCGCCCGGGCGTTGAAGGTGCTGAGCGGGCGTGGGCGGATCGAATCCACCAGCTCCCGCACCGGCGCGGACGAGATCACGTGCCGGGCCGTGAAGGTCTCGCGGCTGCCGTCGGCGCTGCGGGCCGCCACCGTCCAAATACCGGTGCCGGAATCATAACTCAGCGAATCGACGCCGCGGTCGAGGAGCACGCGGCCACCCTGTGCCTGGATCTTGGCGGCGGCGGCCTCCCACATCATGCCGGGGCCCCGGCGCGGATAGCGGAACGACTCGATCAGCGTCTTGATCACCGGGCCGCCGGCCTTCTGTGCCTTGCGCAGGCCCAGCGAGCGCTTGACCCCGTCGCGGATCGCCGCGCCGAGATCGAGCCCCTTGATGCGCTGGGCCGCCCAATCGGCCGAGATCGCGTCGCAGGACATGCCCCAGACCTTCTCGGTGTAGGTCTTGAAGAAGATCGAAAACAACCGCTCGCCGAACTGGTTGCGCACCCAGGCGTGGAAGTTTTTCGGGTCCCGCACCGGCTTCATACGGGCATACAGGTAGGAGGCGACGCAGGCCGTGCTGGTGAGCAGGCCGAGATTGCGCAGCGCCTCGAAGGCCTTGAGCGGATAGGCGTAGTATTTGCCGCGATAATAGATCCGCGACAGCCTCGGGCGCTCGATGAAGTCGTTGGGCAGGATCTCGTCCCAGAGATCGACCACCGCCTTCGACTTCGAGAAGAACCGGTGGCCGCCGATATCGAACAGGTAGCCGTTATGCGAGACGGTGCGCGAGATCCCGCCGACCTGCGCCGGATCGCGCTCCAGCACGGTGACCGACCGCCCCTGCTTCGACAGCAGGTAAGCGGCCGTGAGGCCAGCGGGCCCCGCGCCGATCACCAGCGTCTCGGTGTGGTGGCTCATCCCCTGCTCCGGCTGCCGTCGCGGCCCGATCCCGGCCGGCTCGCGCGGAGATTGAGGACGGATGGTTAAGGAACCGACTCACGGTCGATTGACCGGCCATTAAGCCGGTTCGCGCAGGCTACATCGGGCGTCGGATCGCGGCGCGTCTGGAACCCGCACCGATGCCGCCCGCGGCCGCCACCTTGCCGGCACGGATCGACACCCGCGCTTTCCTCTGGCTGCTCGTCATCCTGTCGCTCGCGACGCTGAACGCGCCGCAGGACATCTGGGACACGATCCGGCACCTGCGCGTGCCCGATACCGACGATGCCATGCGGCTCGTCGAGGTGCGGGACCTGCTGGCCGGCCAGCCCTGGTACGACAACGTCCAGTACCGCTTCCTGGCGCCCGAGGGCGTGGCGAGCCACTGGTCGCGCCTCGTGGACGCGCCGATCGCCGCTCTGATCGGTGCGCTGACGCCGCTGGCGGGCCGGCCCCTGGCCGAGGGTCTGATCGCCGCGTTCTGGCCGGTGCTGCTGTTCGGCCTGTACTGCACCCTGCTCTATCGGGGCGTGCGGCGAACCTTCGGGGGCCGGGCGGCGATCCTGGCGGTACTCGTGGCGACGCAGACCTTCGGGATCGCCATCCAGTTCCAGCCGGGGCGGGTCGACCACCACAACGTGCAGATCCTGGCGATGCTGGGCCTGGCCTTCTGCCTGATGCGCGGCTGTTTCCCAGCGGCCTTCGTGGGCGGCGGCCTGGCGGCCCTGTCGCTGGCGGTGGGGCTGGAGGGGCTGCCCTACCTGGCGCTCGCCGCCCTGTACTACGTCGGCGACTGGTGCTGGCGCGGCCGCCCCGCCCTCCCCGGCCTTGCCAGCTTCGGCGTCGGCCTCGGCGTCGCGGCGCCGCTCCTGTTCGCTGCGCCGACCGCCCCCACCCTCTGGACCGCGACGCGCTGCGACGCGCTCTCGCCGCCTTGGCTGTGGCTCGCCGCCGGCGGCTTCGGTTTCGCGCTGGCGGCAACCGCGCTCAGGCGCCGGCTCGGCACGCCCGGATCGCGGATCGCCCTCGCGATCCTCTGCGGGATCCTTCTGATCGGCGGCTTCGGTCTGGCCTTCCCGATCTGCCTGGAGGGGCCGTTTCCCGGCATGACACCCCTGGTCCGGGACCATTGGCTGCTCACCGTCAACGAGATGGCCTCGCTGCCCAAATCCGTCGCTCAGGGGCGGTGGGAGATGCTGGTCTTCTATCCGGTGGTCCTGATCGGGAGCCTGACCGCGACCTGGATGGCCTGGCGCGGCCCGCAGCGCCGGGCCTGGTCGATCGCGGCGCTGTTCCTGTGGCCCGGCCTGATCCTCGGGGTCTTCCAATTCCGCGGGCTCTACATCGCCTCGGGCTTCGTGCCGCTTGTGGCGGCCCCGGTGATCGACCGCGCCCTGACGCGCGCCGCCGCCCCCGGAACGGCCGTTCGCCGATGGGGCGCTCTCGCTCTCGGCAGCGGCCTGGTCAGCACGGTCTGGCTGGCACCGATGGCACTCGCCGGTTGGATCGCGCCGGCTTCACGGACGGCACCTGATTCGGCGGGGGTCATCGCCTGCCAGGGCGACGCCGCCGTGCGGCCCCTGGCGGCGCTTCCGCCTGGAACCGTGCTGGCGCCGATCTTTCTGGGGCCGTCGATCCTCCTGCGCACGCCGCACACGATCGTCGCCGCGCCCTATCACCGGGCGATTCCGGGGCTGACAGCGGCGATCGAGGGCCTCGGCGGAACCGAGGCGGATCTCGACCGGGTGCTCGATACCTTCCAGGTCCGCTATCTGGTGACCTGCCCGTCCCGGCCCGCCGACGACCTTCAGGCCACTCCGGCCTTCGCGACGCGCCTCACTCGCGGGGACGCTCACACCGACCGGCTGGAGCCCGTCACGGTGCCTGGCCCCCTGAAGGTCTGGCGCGTGGTGCGGTGATCCGTCAGATCAGCCGGCGGTCCAGCCGAATGATCCGGCACGGGTCGCCGGCTTTGGCGGCTTCCTCGTGGGGTGCGCGCATGAGCAGCGCTTCGGCGCCGCCGAGCACCGCCAGCATCGACGAATCCTGCCGCTTCTCCGGATCCGCCACCGGCAGGCAGCCGGGTTCGAGGGTGAGGCTCGCACGCATGTAGTCGGCGCGCCCGTCATTGGCCGGCAGGTCGCGGCCGAGCGTGGCCGGCTCGCTGCGGTCGGCGCCGGCCTGCGGATCGCCCTGGAGGGCCCGGATCGCCGGCACCACGAACAGCAGCCCGCAGACGATCGACGAAACCGGATTGCCCGGCAGGCCGATCACCAGCATGTCGCCGAGACGCCCGTGCATCAACGGCTTGCCCGGCCGAAGGGCGACCCGCCAGAAGCCGAGTTCGAGACCCTCCCTGGCCAGAGCCGCCTGAACGAGGTCGTGATCGCCGACGGAAGCGCCGCCAAGCGTCACCAGCAGATCGGCCTGAGCTTCGCGGGCACGGCGGAAGGCGTCTTCGAGAGCACCGTGATCGTCCGCGGCAATGCCGAGATCGATGACCTCGGCGCCCGCTTCGGCGGCAAGCGCAGCGAGTGCCAGGCTGTTCGAGGCGACGATCTGGTCCCAGGCCGGCGCGGCGCCGGGTTCCACCAGCTCGTCGCCGGTGGCGAGGATCGCCACGCGCGGCCGGCGCCGGACCGACAGGCGCGGATGGCCGGCCGCGGCGGCCAGCGCCAGGCGGCGCGCGTCGAGATTCATGCCGGCGACCAACAGGGTCTCGCCGGCGGTGAAGTCGAGCCCGGCCCGGCGGATGAAGCGGTCCTGCTCGACCGCCTCCATCACCCGGACGGTGTCGCCCTCGGCCTGTGCATCCTCCTGGATCAGGATCGCGTCGGCGCCCTCCGGGACCGGCGCGCCGGTAAAAATCCGCACCGCCTCGCTGGGGCCGATCCGGCCGGAGAAGCCGTGGCCGGCCGCGCTTGTCCCGATGAGCTGCAAGCTCGCGCCGACTGTTGCGGCATCGGCGAAGCGAACCGCGTAGCCGTCCATGGCGGAGGCCGGGAATGGCGGCTGCGTCCGGGCGGCGGTTACGTCGGCTGACAGCGTCCGGCCGGCGGCCTGGGCCAGCGGAACGGTCTCGGCCTCGACCGGGCCGGGCACACTCGCCAGGACCCGCGCCAGCGCCTCGGCAACCGGGATCAGGCCGCTCATGCCTCGGGTGCCCGGTAGGAACCGGAGCGCCCGCCATCCTTGGCGGTCAGCCGGATACCCTCGATCCGCATGCCCCGATCGACCGCCTTCACCATGTCGTAGACCGTGAGGCAGGCGACCGAGACGGCGGTCAGCGCCTCCATCTCGACCCCGGTCGGCCCCTGGACCCGCACCTCGGCGGCGATGCGAAGACCCGGCAGCGCCGCGTCCAGCTCGCACTCGACCCGCACCTTCGAGAGCAGCAGCGGGTGGCAGAGCGGGATCAGCTCATGCGTGCGCTTGGCCGCCATGATCCCGGCGAGTCGGGCGGTGCCGATCACGTCACCCTTCTTGGCGTCGCCCTCGCGGATCAGCGCCAGGGTCTCGGGCCGCATCACGACGCAGCCCTCTGCCCGGGCGGTGCGGTCGGTGGCGGGCTTGTCTGTGACGTCGACCATGTTGGCCGCGCCGCTCGTGTCGAGATGGGTGAGCGTCGAACCAGGCTCCATGCTCAGCCCTTCTTCTTGTCGTCTTGCTTCTTGTCGTCTTGCTTTTTGGCCTTGCCGGCCTTGGCGTCCGGCTCCGGGCCGCCGGCCTCGCCGAACAGCAGCGCGCGGGTGGCTTCGGTCACGTCCGCCTGACGCATGAGGCTTTCACCGACCAGCACCACCCCGAGGCCGTGCTGCCGAAGCCGCTCCACGTCGGCATGGCCGCCGATTCCGCTCTCGGCCACGGCGATCCGATCCTTCGGAATGCCGGGTCCGAGACGGATCGCGGTGTCGAACGAGACCTCGAAGGTCTTGAGATTGCGGTTGTTGATCCCGATCAGGGCGGTACCTAGCGGCAGCGCCCGGGCCAGCTCGGCCTCGTCATGCACCTCAACCAGCACATCCATGCCGAGTTCGTGGGCGGTGGCGACCAGGGCCTGCGCCTCGTCATCATCCAGGCAGGCCATGATGACGAGGATGCAATCGGCGCCCCAGGCCCGCGCCTCGTAGACCTGGTAGGGTTCGAATAGAAAGTCCTTGCGCAGGACCGGCAGATTGCAGGCCGCCCGGGCCTCGGTCAGGTATTCCGGGCGCCCCTGGAAGGACGGCTCGTCGGTCAGCACCGACAGGCAGGTGGCCCCGCCGGCCTCGTAGGCCGCCGCCAGCATCGCGGGGGCGAAATCCTCCCGGATCAGCCCCTTAGACGGCGAGGCCTTCTTCACCTCGGCGATCAGGGCCGGACGCCCGGCGGCGAGATGGGTCCGGATCGCCGACGCGAAGCCGCGCACCGGCTCGGCCTGGAGGGCACGGCGCTCCAGCTTGGCCAGCGGCACCCGGAGCTTCGCTTCGGCGATCTCGCGGCGCTTGTAGGCCTCGATCCGGGCCAACACGTTGGGCCGCTCGTGCGGCGCCTCGGCAGAACCCGCCTGGGCCACCGATTCCTGCGTGAGCGTGCTCATCGGCACTCCTGCCCGTTCGAGCGATCGTTCGAAGCCCGGACCAGGCGGGCGAGGGTGTCACGCGCCGCCCCGGAATCGACGGCATTCTGCGCCCGCGCGAGCCCCTCCGCCAGGGTCGACGACGCCCCCGCGACGACGAGGGCTGCACCGGCATTGAGAACGGCGATGTCCCGGTAGGCGTTGCGTGCGCCCGCCAGGACGGCTTCGAGCGCCCGGGCGTTGTCGGCGGGATCCCCGCCGCGCAGGTCTTCCGGCGCACGCAGCGTCAGGCCGAGTTCCTGTGGATCGATGGTGAAGCGGGACAGGCGTCCGCCGTCGAGGGCGACCACCCGGGTCGGCCCGGTGACGGTGATCTCGTCCAGCCCGTCGGAGCCGTGGACGGTCCAGACCCGGCGGCTGCCGAGCTCGGCGAGCACCCGCGTCAGCGGCTCGGCCAGCGCCTCCTGGGCGACGCCGAACAGCTGGTAGGCGACGCCGGCCGGATTGCAGAGCGGGCCCAGCAGGTTGAAGATCGTCCGCACCGGCAGTTCGGAGCGTACCGCCGCCACGTGGCGCATGGCGCCGTGATGGGCCTGGGCGAACAGGAAGCAGAGATTGGCCTCGGCAAGGCACCGGGCCTGGCCCTCGGCATCGAGGCCGAGCTGGACACCGAGCGCCGCCAGCACGTCGGCGGCGCCGGAGCGGGAGGTCGCCGCGCGGTTGCCGTGCTTGGCCACCGGCACGCCGCAGGCGGCGACCAGGATGGCGGCGAGCGTCGAGACGTTGACGCTGCCGGAATGATCGCCGCCGGTGCCGACCACGTCGACCGCGTTGTCGGGCGCCGCGATCCGGGTCATGCGGGCGCGCATCGCCTCGGCCGCGCCGACGATCTCCTCGACGGTCTCGCCGCGCACCTTGAGGGCGGCCAGGAAGGCGCCCGCCTGGACGGGGGTGACCTCGCCCGACAACAGGTCGTCGAAGGCCGCACGCGCTTCCGCGCGGTCGAGGGCCAGGCCCCCGGCGACCTTGGCGAGATGGGGTCTGAAACTGTCCATGCGCTCTGTCGGAAGGCCGCCCCGGCCGTCCGGCGTCAATGCACGTCGGGGCGCGCTCTGTCACGCGCCGCGTTCCAGGCGGCGGCGAGATCCAGAAAGTTCTTCACGATCTCCGTGCCGTGCTGAGACCGGATGCTCTCGGGGTGGAACTGGACCCCGTGCAGCGGCCGCTCGGCGTGCTCCAGCCCCATGATCAGGCCGTCCGCCTCGGCGGTGACCCGCAGGGTCTCCGGGCAGCTCGCACGATCGACCACCAACGAGTGGTAGCGCGTCGCCTCGAAGCTGTCGTTGAGACCCCGGAACAGGCCACTGGCCCCGTGACGGATGGTCGAGACCTTGCCGTGCAGGGGCAGCGGCGCGCGGATCACATCGCCGCCGAAGGCCTGGCCGATCGCCTGGAGGCCGAGGCAGACGCCGAAGATCGGGATCTCATCGGAGAGTTCACGCACGACCTCGAGGCAGATGCCGGCCTCGGTCGGCGTGCAGGGGCCGGGCGAGAGCACGATCGCGTCCGGCGCCTTTGCGCGGATATCGGCGACGCTCAGCGCATCGTTGCGAGCGACCTCGACGGCGCCGCAGAGCGGGCCGATCAGGTGCACGAGATTCCAGGTGAAGGAATCGTAGTTGTCGATGACGAGGACGTTGGGCATCGCGGCGGCACGCTCGGGCATGAGGGCGATGTGACGACTCGTGCCCCTCCGGTCAACCGGGGGCTACTGCCCGCGCTTGGCCTGGGCAGCGAACCGCACCGCCTCCTCGGCGGCCCGGAACAGCGCCTTGGCCTTGTTCACGCATTCCTGCTGCTCGGAGGCCGGGTCGGAATCGTAGACGATGCCGGCACCGGCCTGGACGTGCATCCGCCCGTCCTTCACCAGGGCGGTGCGCAGGACGATGCAGGTATCCATCTCGCCCCGGGCGCCGAAATAGCCGATGCAGCCGGCATAGGGCCCGCGTTTCTCGCGCTCCAGCTCGTCGATGATCTCCATGGCCCGCACCTTCGGGGCACCCGAGACCGTGCCGGCCGGGAAACCCGCCGCCAGGGCGTCGAGGGGATCGTGGCGCGGATCGAGATCGCCCTCGACGTTCGACACGATGTGCATCACCTGGCTGTAGCGCTCGATGAAGAACGAATCCGTCACCCGCACGGTGCCGATCTTCGAGACGCGGCCGGCATCGTTGCGGCCGAGATCGAGCAGCATCAAGTGCTCGGCGCATTCCTTCGGATCGGAGAGCAGCTCGGCGGCCAGAGCCACATCCTCGGCCGGGGTGGCGCCCCGGCGGCGGGTTCCGGCGATCGGCCGCACCGTGACGGTGCCCTCGCGGACCCGCACCAGGATTTCCGGCGACGAGCAGACGATCTGAAAGGCCTCGAAATCGAGATAGCAGAGGAACGGCGCGGGGTTCGTGCGCCGGAGCGACCGGTACAGGCTGAAGGCCGGCAGCGTGAAGGGCGCCGAGAAGCGTTGGGACAGCACCACCTGGAATACGTCGCCCGCGACGATGTACTCCTTGGCCCGCGCCACCATGGCGGCAAAAGCCTCGGGCGAGGTGTTGGAGACCGGCTCGGGATGCGCCACCGTCGAGAGGTCCACCCGGGCGTCCACCGGCAAAGGCCCTTCGAGGGCCTCCGCCACCCGGTCGAGACGCGCGAGGGCCGCCTCGTAGGCGGCGCGGGCGGTGACGCCGGGCGCCGGGCGGACGGGTGAGATGACGGTGATCTGATCGCGGATCGAGTCGAACACCACCATCACGCGCGGGCGGATCAGGATCGCGTCCGGCAGGCCCAGGGGATCGGGGTTCGGCTCGGGCAGCCGCTCCATGGCCCGGACCATGTCGTAGCCGAGATAGCCGAACAGGCCGGCAGCCATCGGGGGCAGGTCCTGCCCGTCGGATTCACCGATCGCGCTCTCGGCGATCAAGGCGCGGAGGCTGGCCAGCGGCGCCCGGTCGTCCGCCTGGAAGGCGTCGAGATCGGCGCCGCGGGCGATGGCGGGGGCGCCGTCGCGGCAGCGCCAGATCAGATCCGGATCCAGCCCGATCATGGAGTAGCGGCCACGCACGGCGCCGCCCTCCACCGATTCGAGCAGGAAGGCCGGCCCGGCATGCCGGGCGCGCAGCTTGAGGAAGGCCGCGACCGGGGTCTCGAGATCGGCCACGAGGCTCAGCTCCACGAGGCTCGGTTGCCCGGCCTCGTAGCGTCCGGCAAACGCCGCGTAGTCAGGCGCCTCGGCCATGGCCCTCAATACTCTCCGCCGATGGCGCGGCGCAGGGCCGTCTGGTCGATCTTCACGCCGCCGTTCTTCTGGACCTCCGAAATGTACTGGGACAGCACGTCGTCGGCCAGCGCGGACTGGAAGTTCTTGGTGATCGTCTTGTCGGCCTGCGTATCGGCGACGAAGGCCGGCATCGTCGCGCTCGTCACCTTGAACACCGCCCGCGAATCGCCCGCTGCCGCAGTGCCGGCCTTGCCGACCGGGGTGGCGAAGATCAGGTTCACGTCGTCGGCGGTGAGCATGTCCTTCGCCTGGTTGCGGGAGAGATCCTGCGCCTCCTGCGTGTTGACACCGACCTCCTGGGCGACTGACTCGATGGTCGCGCCGCCGTTGAGCTTCTCGACCAGCTCGCGGCCCTTGGCCTGGAGGCGCTTGGCGATCTCGGCGGTGGTCCACCCGGCCTTCACGCCGTCCCGGACCTCGTCGAGGGGCTTGTCGTGCGCGGCGTCGATGCCGGTGACATCGTACCAGACATAGCCGCCGGACTTGGTGCGCAGCGGCTCGTTGTCGCCGCCGATCTCGGCGCGGAACAGGGCCGGCAGGGTGGTATCCGGATCGGGAATATCGGCGACACGCTGCCCGTCCGGGGCCTTGCCCTGGGGATCGACCGCCTTGACGGTCACGAGCTTGAGGCCGCGCTCGGCCGCGATGTCCGCCAGCGGCTTGGCGCCGGCACGCTGGTCCTCGATGGCGTCGCGGGTCGTCTCCATGGCGTCGCGGGCCCGGGTGAGCGCGAGGCTCTTGCGGATCTCGCCCTCGACCGCCTCGAACGGCTTGACGGTGCCAGGCTCGATCTTGGTCACGCGCAGCAGCACGGTGCCGAAGCGGCCCTGGACCGGCTGGCTCACGCCGCCTTCGGGCAGCGCGAAGGCGGCATCGGCCACGACCTTGTCGAACAACTCGGCCTTGGTCAGCGTGCCCAGCGTCAGGTCGGTGCCGCCGGTGCTGCGCGCCTCGGCGACCGCCTCGAAGGTCTTCGAGCCGTCCTCGATCGCCTTGCGGGCGGCCTCCGCGGAGGCCGCGTCCGGGAACACGACCTGCTGGATCGTGCGCTTCTCCGGGCTGCCGTAGCGGCCCTTGTTCAGCTCGTAGGCGGCCTTGGCATCCGCATCAGTGATCGCGTCGGGCTTGGCCATCGCCTCGGGATCGACCACCAACAGGGTGGCGGCGCGGAATTCGGGCGCCCGGAAGCCCGACTTGTTGGCCTCGTACCAGGTCTTCAGCTCGTCCTCGGTCGGGGCCGGAATCTCCCCGGCCACGGAGGGCGTGAGCATCACGTAGGCGGCCGAGCGACGCTCGGTGGCGTAGCGGTGGACCGCCTCGCGCATCGCCACCGGCACGTGCAGGTCGGACGACACGGCCTCGGCGAGCTGCAGCCGGGCGATCACGGCGCGCTGCTCGCGCACGAACATGCCCTCGTTCAATCCGGCCCGCTGAAGGGTCTGGTAGAACAGCTGCGGCTCGAACTGGCCCTGGGCGTTCTGGAAGCTCTTCTCGTCGTGGATCGCCCGGATCACCGAGGCATCCGGCACACCGAGGCCGAGATCATGCGTCTTCTGGTCGAGGGCGGCTTCGGTGATCAGCTGCGACATCACGGCCCGGTCGAGGCCGAGCATGCGGGCCTGGTCGGGGGTGAGCGCACGCTTCAGCTGCGCCTGATAGCGCTGCATCTGGTTCTGGTAGGCTTGGCGCACCTGCTCGGCGGTGATCGGCGTGCTGCCCACCGTCGCGACGTTGCTGCTGGAGCCGCCGCGGAAGAACTCCTCCACGCCGAAGATCCCCACGCCCGCGATCAGCAGCGCGAAGATGATCGTCAAGACGATCTTGCCGAACCAATGCTGGCTGGCGTTGCGGATGCCCTGAAGCATGATCTGTGATCGGATACCTTCGGCACCCGACCCGTCGCCGGGCCGATGCCATCCCTGAAAGGCGACCGCGATAGACCATTCGCGCCCGCAGGCAAAGGCTCACCCTTTCGGATGGTTTGCGCGCCCAAGCTCGCTCTGGTAGGCCCCGCCGACCCCGGAAAACCGAGGCGGCGCAGGGGTGAGGCGAGGGCTAGGGATGACGCAGACGGGGCGGAAGCCGCTGGTCGCCGGCAACTGGAAGATGAACGGGACGCGGGCATCGATCAATGTGGCCGAAGCGATCCGCGACGGTCTCACGCCGGAACTCGCCGCCCGTGTCGACGTGCTGATCTGCCCGCCCGCGACGCTCATCGGCTCCTGCGTGGCGGCGACCGCCGGGTCCCCGATCGCCATCGGCGGGCAGAACCTGCATGCCCGGCCGAGCGGCGCCTTCACGGGATCCATCTCGGCCGAGATGCTGGCCGATCTCGGCGCCAAATACGTGATCGTCGGCCATTCCGAGCGTCGCGCCTACCACCACGAGACCGATGACGGCGTTCACGCCAAGGCGCTCGGCGCCCGCCGCGCCGGCCTGTGCGGGATCATCTGCGTCGGCGAGACCATCGAGGAGCGTGAGCAGGGCCGCGCCCTCGACATCGTCCGCGCCCAGCTCGCTATCGGCCTTCCGAAGGGCGCGACCGCGGCCGACACGGTGATCGCCTATGAGCCGGTCTGGGCGATCGGCTCAGGCCGCACCCCGACGCCGCGCGACATCGCCGAGGTCCACGCCTCGCTGCGGGAAATGCTCGACAAGCTCGTCGGCGACGAGGCCCACCGGATCCGCATCCTCTACGGCGGCTCGGTGAAGCCCAGCAACGCCCGCGATTTGATGGCGGTGGAGAATGTCGACGGCGCCCTGGTCGGCGGCGCCAGCCTCGTGGCCGAGGACTTTCTGGGGATCTGCGCCGCCTACGCGTGAGCCTGGAAGCATGATCCCGAACGGTGGTTTTCGGCGTCCGGAAAGGGATCATGCCAATCTGGAAAGTCAACGCATGGTCCCGGTTCCGGTACGATGCGCGCGGGCTTCTCGGATCTGTCACACGATCCTGCTTTTAAGGTCGTGACGACATCCGACCAAGAAGCCCGACATGACGATCGACCACGCCTCCGCGGACCCCACGATGGTGGAGATGATCCGCCGCGAAATTCTCGATAGTTACGACGAGGAGATGGAGCTCGGCTTCGAGGACGACCGTCTCGAGAGCCTCGGAGGTCAGACGGAATCCGGACAGGACCGCAGGCATTACTTCCGTGAACTGCTGCGCCTTCAGCACGAGCTGGTCCGGCTGCAGGACTGGGTCCAGCACAACAAGCTGCGGGTCGTCGTTCTGTTCGAGGGGCGTGATTCGGCCGGCAAGGGCGGCGCGATCAAGCGGATCACCCAACGGCTGAACCCGCGTGTCTGCCGCGTCGCCGCCTTGCCCGCCCCGAGCGAGCGCGAGCGCACGCAATGGTACTTCCAACGCTACGTCGCTCACCTGCCCGCCGGCGGCGAGATCGTGCTGTTCGACCGCTCCTGGTACAATCGCGCAGGCGTCGAGCGCGTGATGGGCTTCTGCTCCGAGTCCGACGTGGAGGAGTTCTTCCGCTCCGTGCCGGAGTTCGAGCGCATGCTCGTCCGCTCGGGCATCGTGCTTCTGAAGTACTGGTTCTCGATCACCGATGAGGAGCAGGCCCTGCGCTTCAACATGCGCATCGCCGACCCGCTCAAGCAGTGGAAGCTCTCGCCGATGGATGTCGAGTCCCGCCGGCGCTGGGAAGACTACACCCGCGCCAAGGAGGACATGCTGGCGCGCACGCACATCCCCGAGGCGCCCTGGTGGGTGGTCGAGGCGGTGGACAAGAAGCGCGCCCGCCTGAACTGCATCAGCCACCTGCTCGAACAGATCCCCTACCAAGAGGTCGAGCATCCGCATGTCCATCTGCCCGAACGGGTGCGCCACGCGGATTATATCCGCTCGCCGACCCCGCCGGAGATGCTCGTTCCGTCGCGCAACTGACCGCGCTCAGTCCATCGTGCCGGGCCTTGGATCCGGCACGATGCGCGCTTTTTTTAACGCGCATCGTCCACTCCGAAAGCCGGTGGCCATATTTCGGGACGAAGCCCTGAAGCGCGTCAGAGCTTGAATGCCTGGCGCGCCATCAACCGCCAGCGGGAGCCGTCCCGGCGCCAGACCTGCAGCACGCCGATATGGACCGGTGCGGTCTTGCCGCCCGAGATGGTCTCGCCCGTGAAGACGTGGCGGACGATGGCGTCGTCGCCGATCACCGAGGCCGAGCGATCCGACAGGGTGATGCTCGGGAAGCGCGAACGGCCGCTGGTCAACGCCTCGATGAAGGCGGCCTTGTCCTGCACCACGCCGCTGGAATGGCCGTAGCTCAAGCCGTCGAGGGTGAGCGCGTCCAGGGCGGTGCCATCCGCGGCGAGCAGGGCCTTGGTCAGGTTGTCCACTGCCGCTTCGACGTCGGTGCCCAGGGCGGAGTCGCCCGGTTTGGCTGCGATGACGGGCCCCGCATGTATCAGGATCGGCGCGGCGGCAGCGATGGCGAACGCGGCGGCGAGCGCCGAACGGCGTGAGATGGTCATGACGAGCCTCCCGGGCGGGCGGCGTGTTCGGTGAGCCACCCTTCCCGCCGAAAGAACACGACGGGCACTCGGGCGCGAGGGCTGTCGGGAACAGCCGGGGGGCGATCGTCAAGTTGGCGGCAGCCGGCGAGTGGTGTATGGCCGGCGCAGATTTGCGACCGGCGTACCAAGTCGAATGCTTGGCACCGGCCGCCCCGCGCCCGCCGCCGGACCGGCCTGTCAGGACCGACGCGCGAAGCCGAACCAGATTCCGGAACACCGATGCAGACCGTCCTGATCGTCGTCCACCTCATCATCGTCCTGGCGCTGATCGGCGTCGTGCTGCTGCAGCGCTCCGAGGGCGGGCTGGGCCTCGGCGGTGGCGGCGGTGGTGGCGTCGGCGGCTTCATGACCGGCCGCGGCCAGGCCAACGCGCTGACGCGCGCGACCGCAATCCTGGCCGCCCTGTTCTTCGCCACCAGCATGCTGCTCGCCGTGATGTCGCACCGCTCGGCGGCGCCGAAGTCGATCCTCGACACTGGCGCGTCGACGCCCGCCGGCCAGCCGGCCAAGCAGCCGACCGGGGCAGACAATCTGCTCGACACCCTGCGCCAGCAGCAGGACCGGGCGCCCGCGACCGCTCCGGCCCAGCCGGCCGTGCCCGAAGCGCCGCAGTCGCGCTGACGCACCGCGCGCCCCATTCGGGCGCGCACGGCTGAAACGGATGCCGGGTTAATTCCCGGGCATCGTCCCGAACGGCGGCCGCCGACGTTCGGAACAGGGCGACGCGAATTTAAGATTCAGCGCAGATGCTGCATCAGGCATCCAGGGTCTGCGCTGGACGCGCGTGACATCGGGGCCGGGGGGCAGCAAGAGGACGGGCGGCGGATGCGTGCAGGGCCGACGAGTCGGCTTGGCTCCGGTCCATCCTGGCAGGCCGTTCCCCGCGCCCGCCCGATCCCCAGACATTTCATCGCCGGCAGGCTTGCCGTTTGGCAAATGCCAACGCCTTCTTTATGGACCGAGGCCCATGACGCGGTACGTTTTCATCACCGGCGGCGTGGTTTCCTCTCTCGGTAAGGGACTCGCGTCCGCGGCGCTCGCCGCCGTGCTCCAGGCACGGGGCTATCGGGTCCGGATGCGCAAGCTTGACCCCTACCTGAACGTCGATCCGGGCACGATGAGCCCGACCCAGCACGGCGAGGTCTTCGTCACGGACGACGGGGCCGAGACCGACCTGGATCTCGGCCATTATGAGCGCTTCACCGGCGTGCCGGCGAGCCGGGCCGACAACATCACCACCGGCAGGATCTACCAGGACATCATCGCCAAGGAACGGCGGGGCGACTATCTCGGCGCCACGATCCAGGTGATCCCGCACGTCACCAACGCGATCAAGGACTTCGTCCTCGACGGCAACGACACGTTCGACTTCGTCCTCGTCGAGATCGGCGGCACGGTCGGCGACATCGAGGGGCTGCCGTTTTTCGAGGCGATCCGCCAGCTCGGCCAGGAACTGCCCCGGGGCACCTGCGCCTACGTCCACCTGACGCTGCTGCCCTACATCCCGTCGGCGGGCGAGCTGAAGACCAAGCCGACGCAGCACTCCGTGAAGGAGCTGCGCTCGATCGGCATCCAGCCCGACATCCTGCTCTGCCGCTGCGACCGGCCGATCCCCGTCGAGGAGCGGCGCAAGCTCGCCCTGTTCTGCAACGTCCGCGAGACCGCGGTGATCGAGGCGCTCGACGTCGCCTCGATCTACGAGGTGCCGCTCTCCTATCGGAAGGCGGGACTCGATCGGGAGGTGCTCGGCCATTTCGGCCTGGAGCACGGCGAGGAGCCGGATCTCGGCCGCTGGACCACCATCTCCGACCGGGTGCGCAATCCCGAGGGCGAGGTCTCCATCGCCATCGTGGGCAAGTACACGGGGCTGAAGGACGCCTACAAGTCGCTGACCGAGGCGCTGATCCACGGCGGCATCAGCCACCGTGTCAAGGTCAACCTCGAATGGATCGAGGCCGAGGTGTTCGAGCGCGAGGACCCCGCGCCGTTCCTCGAAGGACTGAACGGCATCCTGGTGCCCGGCGGCTTCGGCCAGCGCGGCGCCGAGGGCAAGATCCGCGCAGCCCGGTATGCCCGCGAGAAGCGCATCCCCTATCTCGGCATCTGCTTCGGCATGCAGATGGCGGTGATCGAAGCCGCGCGCTCGCTGGCCGGCGTCCCGGACGCCAACTCCACCGAGTTCGGCGAGACCTCGGAGCCGGTGGTCGGCCTGCTCACCGAGTGGCTGCGTGGCAACGAGCTGGAGCGGCGCGCCGCGGTCGGCGATCTCGGCGGCACGATGCGGCTCGGTGCCTACGACGCGCAGCTCGACCCCGATTCGAAGATCGCCCAGATCTACGGCTCGGACCGGATCTCCGAGCGCCATCGCCACCGCTACGAGGTCAACATGGCCTATCGCGAGCGGCTGGAAGCCAAGGGCCTGCGCTTCTCCGGGCTCTCGCCGGACGGGCTCCTGCCCGAGACGGTGGAGCATGTCGGGCACCCGTGGTTCATCGGCGTGCAGTTCCACCCGGAGCTGAAGTCGCGCCCGTTCGAGCCGCATCCGCTGTTCAAGGGTTTCGTCGGCGCGGCGATCGAGCAGAGCCGGCTGGTCTAAGACAGGCGAGGCGCGGCGGCGCGCCGCTGCTCGCGTGGCGGGTCTGAACCCTATATCGGTCGGATCGTGACCGAGATCCTGTTCTACCATATGCAGCGCCAGCCGCTGGAGAAGGTGCTGCCGAACCTCGTCGAGCGCTCGCTCGGCCGGGGCTGGCAGGCCGCGATCCAGGCGGCCACCGAGGAGCGGCTGCAGGCCCTCGACGACCACCTCTGGACCTATTCCGACGAAAGCTTCCTGCCGCACGGCACCGACCGGGATCCCGATGCGGCCGGCCAGCCGGTGGTGCTGACCCTGCGCGACGTGAACCCCAACACCGCCTCGATCCGGTTCCTGGTCGAGGGCGCCGACTTGCCGCCCGACGCAGAGAGCTACGAGCGGATCTGCATCCTGTTCGACGGGACCGACCAGGACGCCCTGCTGCGCGCCCGCGAGCAGTGGCGCCAGGCCAAGGAGGCGGGTCATGCCGTCGCCTACTGGCAGCAGGACGATTCGGGCCGCTGGAACAAGAAGGCTTGATCGTGCTCCTCAACAAGCGTCTCGCGCGCCTCGCGCTCGGCTTCACCCTGGCGACGGCGCCGTTGCCGCTCCAGGCGCAGGACGCCCACCATGCGGGGCTACAGGCCGAGGCGAAGCCGGCACCGCGGGGCCCGGAAGGCCGCCGCCTGCCGCCGGATTCGACCACCCGGCAGAGCATCACGCTCCCCGACGGACGGACCCTCGACTTCACCGCCACGGCCGGCAGCTTGCCCCTCGTCGACGAGGCCGGGAAGCTCCAGGCCGAGATCGCCTATGTCGCCTACACCATGGCCCCGGAGGCCGGGCGCGCACGACCGGTCACCTTCGCGATCAACGGAGGTCCGGGCGCGGCCTCGGCCTACCTGAATATCGGCGCGATCGGCCCCTGGCGACTGCCCACCGGCGGCACCAGCATCAGTCCGTCCCAAGCAGTGGCGCTGACGCCGAACGACGGCACTTGGCTCGACTTCACCGACCTCGTCTTCATCGATCCGGTCGGCACCGGCTACAGCCGCGCCAGCGACGGCAACGGCAAGACCTACTGGAGCATCGACAGCGATGCTTCGACGCTCGCCGCCGTCATCGCCCGCTACCTGCGGGTCAACGAGCGGATGGCGAGCCCAAAATTTTACGTCGGCGAGAGCTATGGCGGCTTCCGAGGGCCGCTGATCACCGAGAAGCTGCAGGAAGAGATCGGGATCGGACTCTCAGGGATGGTGCTGCTCTCGCCCGTCCTGGACTTCGGCTGGCTCGAGACTCCGCGGGCGAACCCGTGGGGCTACGTGCTGAAGCTGCCCTCCCTGGCCGCCGGTGCGCTGGAGCTGGCCGGCACCATCCCGACCCCGGCGCTGCTCAGCGAGGCTGAGGCCTACGCGGCCGGGCCGTATCTGAGTGACCTGCTCAAGGGCCCGAGCGATACGGGCGCCGTCGCCCGGATAACCGACAAGGTCGCGCCGCTCACGGGCTTCGATCCGGCTTTCGTCCGCGCCCAGGCCGGGCGCCTCTCCACCCGCAGCATCCAGCGGGAGGTCGACCGCACGGAAGGCCGCGTCACCAGCGCCTACGACACCGGCATCACGGGTTGGGACCCGAATCCGGACGCTGCGCAGGCGAGCTTTGAGGATCCGCAGCTCACGGCGCTCCAGGCTCCGCTGACCAGCGCGATGATCGACCTCTACGCGCGCACGCTGAAATGGCCTGTGCCGAACCTGCGTTACGAGTTGCTGAGCAACGCGGTGAACCGCGGTTGGAGCTGGGGCTCGGGCCGGCAGGCGCCGGAGGTGCTCTCGAACCTCAAGGGTGCCCTCGCGCTGGACGGACACCTGCGGGTGCTGGTGGCCCACGGCTTCACCGATCTCGTCACGCCGTACTACGCCTCGAAACTGCTGCTGGCGCAGGTCCCGGCCTACGGCGCCGGTCGGCTAAGCCTTGCGGTCTATCCCGGGGGGCACATGTTCTATTCCCGTGACGATTCCCGGGCCGCCTTCAAGCGCGATGTCCAGAACCTCTATCAGGACGCCCTGAAGGCGCGCGAGGCCGGCTCCGCGCCTCCGGCCGGGGCGCCGGCCGAGCGCCTCAAGGACACGCCCTGAGCGTCAGGTGTCGTCGAAGGCCAGCGCCTCGGCCGGGTAATCGATCATCATGCGGCGCTGAGCATCGGTGTTCTGCCACTCGCCGACCTTCATGTAGCGGCCCTCGATGTCCCGGACCTCCACCAGCTTGCGGATAGTCTCGATGCCGTGGAAAGCCTGCGGCCAATTGGACGCGAAGTAGAACACCTGCTCGACCGTGTCCGACAGGTGGCAGATCGCCGGGCCGAAGGTGCCCAGGCCGAAGACGAGGTAGCGTCCGCCCACCAGGGCCGCGACATCGGCCACGAGCGACTCGCTCTGTATCTCCACGGGCAGGCCGAGACCTTTCGCATAGGCCTCAACCTCGGCGATCACCGGGTTCAGCCGGTTTTCGAAGACCAGCTTCACCGACCGGATCCGACCCTCGCTGTGCAGCCGGTCGATGACCATGCGGTAAAAGGCGAAAGGCGGCTGCGGATAGTGCGGATCGACCCAGGTGCTGAAGATGTCGCCCGATCGGATATGGATCAGGAGCTGGTCGTCGGGCTTCTTCGGGAAGGTCGCCGGCAGCCCGTTGAATAGCGGGCGGATGATCTCTTGGATGATCGCCTGCGAGTCCGGCGGCGTATGGAGTCCCACGAGCCGCTGGAACTGTGTCGGATCGAAATAAAGACCGGAGAGGAAGTAGCCGTCCGCCGGCAGGTCCGCGTCCGGCGGAATGAAGGTGATGCCGTCGCGGGTGAGCCGCTCGGTCAGGAAGATCACCTTGCTGCGGTCGACCTTCGGAACCTTGATGTATTTCAGATTCAGTGCCTTCGCCACCGAGATCGCGATGATGTACTGGACGAGGCAATTGCCGAACGCACCGTTCTCGAACAGCGACAGGCCGACGAGGGTGCGGCTGACCCGATCGGCTCCACTCTCGAGGCTGTAGGCGATGTAACGGTTGGCCCCCGGCTTCTCGTTGAGGAGCGTCACGTCGAGGTCGAGCGTCGCCCGCAGCGCGATCAGGTCGATCGCCGCCGCCTCGGACCAAACCCGCGCCGCGACGACGGGGGCGGTCTTCGACACCGCGACGCGAACCAGCCTCGCCCAGGCGCGCTCGTCAGCCTCTATCACCGCCGTGCCGGTATTCGCCGCAACCCGCCTCGACGTGATGCCGGGCTCCGTCCAGGCAGTGCCGTCCCGTGAGAACTGGATCGCGTGGTCGGCCGCCGGCGTCCCGGCCTCGCCCAGGACCACGGTGACGGAATGGACGGGGAAGCGGCCGGCGAGATCGATCTCCAGCCACGTCGTGCCGTCGATCACCACAGCCCGCGACGGGCGGCCGACGGCGAGTTCGACGAGGGCGAGATTCGAAGCGTCTGCCGGGGCCATCATGTCTCCGGGGCGGATCTGGGCCGGTCGCGCCGGGGACACGGCCGAACGGTGCGCCCGGCGGTGCCCGCATCGGGACGGGCCCGTCAAGCCTGGGCGCTTCGGCCGCCGCGCGGATCAGCTCCGGAAAGGAACTCAGCCGTTTGCCGCCGATGCAAAACGGCGCCTCAATCGCCCGTCCCGATTTTCAGGAACAGGACATCGATATCGCGTTGGGGCACGTGGTCCTTCAGGATCGACTCGAAGGTTGTCGGGCCGATCTTCTTCGCGTTGGGCGCGCAGAACGAGACCAAGGTCGCCGGATCGCCCTTGTCTACGATCAGCCTGAACGTCCCGATTGGCCCGGCCTCTTTGTCGCCGGAGGCAATCACGTAGGAGAGATTCTGCTCATAGGCCTGGAACGCGCGGCTGCCGTCGGCGCTCGCCCGGCGGTACAGGGCTTGGGCCGCTTTCTCGAACGCGGGATCCGTGCAGTACCGGTTCGCGTACTGAGCCTTCCGCGGCGGATCCAGGTCCGGGGAGCCGTAGGACAGGCTGGATTGTCCACCCAGGCTTGGCACGTAGCTCTGCCGGACCGCGATCTCCCGGCCGGCCGGGAAAACCTGCCGGCGCCAGAACGTCGATGTGAGTGTCCAGAGCGGCACATCCGCGAGCGTGCCGTCCTTGTGCTCCTGCCGCACCAGGATGCCGTCCGCAATCAGGGCCAAACGCTGGGTCTCGCCGAGGCGGCGCAAGGCCTCCTCCGTCGCCTCGACGGTCGGCACCAGCGGAATGGACAGGGCTCTCAGCCGATCGGTGATGTCGATCGGCGTCTTTCCATTCCGGAGCGAGAAGGCGCGTTGCTCGACCTGCGAGGCCGCAGGCTGGCCCTCGACCGTGGTGGCGAGCCGGAGGAAATTGTCATGCGCCGGATCAGGGATCGAGGCGAGCCGCGCGGGATCCCCGGTGATGTCGGGCATCGGGAATGCGATGGTCGTCTCGACATCCGTGTCGGTCAGATTGCGGAGCCGGTAGTCGATCCGCACGGCTTTCTCCGACAGGTATAGATCCTCGGAGACCAAAGCGATTTTGTCGGTCTTCTCCAGAACGAGGCCGCCGGCCGCGAGCGCGACAACGCTGTCATCGGCCCGGGCAGGTAAGGACGCAGCCGCCAGGACTGCTAGGACCGGCGACAAGACCAGCGACAAGGTACGCATCGACATCACGCTCTTGTGTTCGGGTAGAATGCTGCAGCCGGGACCGTCAGGATGCGGTCGCCACGGCTCGCGCCGCTGAGGGTGCGCTGGGGGTACAATCCCATCTTGGCGTCCCGCTCACGGAAACGGTTGCCGTCCCGTCGCCGCCGCTCGACCTGCATGTCCGCGCCGTTTCCTGAAGGGTCGGAAACGATTCCGCCGCGCCTCCGTTGTGCGAGAGCTGTCATGCGTCTACAACGATGGCGTGACGGTGCCCCGGCGACGGGGTGAAAAGGGAATGCGGTGAGGAACGCAAGTTCCGAATCCGCGGCTGCCCCCGCAACTGTGAGCGGCGAGCGTCTGCCAGTGGCCACCGGAGCGATCCGGGAAGGCGGCAGGCGCGCCGAGCCGCGAGCCAGGAGACCTGCCGTCGCGATGAGATCCCGCAATGCCGCCGGTGGGGCGGCTGGAGACATGTTGATGACCACCTCGACCCTTGCCCCCGTCACCACCGGCCCCCGCGCCGCGGAGCGCCCGGTCGCCGTTGCGCTGGCGGCCTTCCTGGGCCTCGGCCTGCTGTTCATGGCGGGCTTCTCGCCGGCGATCGCGCTGCACAACGCCGCGCACGATTTCCGGCATACCCAGAACTTTCCCTGCCACTGACGCCCCTACCCCAGGGATGATCATCCGGCTTCTGTCGGCGGCTCTGGCCGCCGGCTTCCTCGCGGCCGTCGTCGTGACTGGCCTTGAGTTGACGCTGACTTCGCCGCTCATCGTGGCGGCCGAGCGTTACGAGAATCACGAGACGCATCAGGCCGAGCGCGGCCTCCCGATCGTCCTGGCTCATGCCGGACACGATCACGCCGCGCCGGATACCGCGCCCGAGTGGCAGCCCGGCGAGGGCCTGCCTCGTATGGCGTTCACGGCGTTGGCGACCCTCGTTGGCGCGGTGGGCTATGCCCTGTTGCTCGGTGCGGCGATCCTCGCCTGCGGTCGGGAGCCGACCCGGCAGGTGGGCGTCGCCTTCGCGATCGCGGGCTTCGCCAGCGTCGCCCTCGCCCCGGGACTCGGGTTGCCGCCGGAACTGCCGGGCAGCGAGGCCGCGCCACTGGCCACCCGACAAGCGTGGTGGGTGATGACGGCGGCCGCCACCGGCATGGGCCTGTACCTGATCGCGATCCGGCGCTCGCTGATCGCCACTATGGGCGGGCTCGTGCTGATCATCGCCCCGCACGTGGTTGGCGCGCCGCAGGCACCCGAGGCCGCCTCCGAGCTTCCGGCGGCGCTGGCGGCACAGTTCGCGGCCCGGTCGCTGGCGATCAGCTTCGTCTTCTGGCTGCTGATCGGCCTCGGCTTCGGATGGGCTTGGCAGGCTTTCGCCCGGGGTCCGGCGCGCGGGACGGCCCATGCCTGAGACCGTCCTCTACGTCTGCACCACCTGCCGCCGCCCGGGCGACGACCCGGACGGCCCCCGAGCCGGGGCGCGCCTGCTCGACGCCCTGCGTGCGGGCAACGCGGCGCCGGACCTGCGGATCGAGGGGGTCGAATGCCTGTCGGTGTGCAAGCGGCCCTGCTCGGTGGCGGTCGCCTCCGAAAACCGATGGACCTACGTCTACGGCGACATGGACCCGATCGAGTCCGCCGCGATTATCCTCGGCGGCCTCTCGTCCTACGCGGCCACGCAGGACGGCATCGTGCCGTGGCGGGAGCGGCCCGCTGCCTTCAAGACCGGCGTGATCGCCCGGATCCCGCCGTTTCCCGATCCCCGCCCGCTTCCGGCCGGCACCTTGGAGGCTGCGGAATGACCATCGTGACCAAGATCCCCTGCACCATCGTCACCGGCTTCCTCGGCGCCGGGAAGACGACGCTGGTCCGCCACGTGATCGAAAACGCGAAGGGCCGCCGCCTGGCGATCCTGGTCAACGAGTTCGGCGATGTCGGCTTCGATAAGTCGTTCCTGGCCGCCTGCGGTGTCGAGGGCTGCACCGAGGATGCCATCGTCGAGCTGCCGAACGGCTGCATCTGCTGCACCGTGGCAGACGATTTCGTGCCGGCGCTGGAGACGCTGCTCGGCCGGGCCGAGCCGCCGGAGCATATCCTGATCGAGACCTCCGGCCTCGCCCTCCCGAAGCCGCTGGTCCAGGCGTTCCAATGGCCTGCGATCCGCTCGCGGGTCACCGTCGATGGCGTCGTCGCCGTGGTGGACGGACCAGCCGTCGCCGCCGGCGCCTTCGCGGAGGATCCCGAGGCGCTCGCCGCCCAGCGCGCCGCCGATACCGCGGTCGACCACGACAACCCGCTGGAGGAGGTGTTCGAGGACCAGCTCCTCTGCGCGGACCTTGTCGTGCTCAACAAGTCCGACCTGCTTGATGCCGAGACCCGGGCACGGGTGCGCGCTGAAGTCGAGGGGCACCTGCCCCGCGCCGTGAAGGTGGTCGAGACCGAGAACGGTGCGATCGATCCGCTGGTGCTGCTCGGGCTGGGCGCCGCCGCCGAGGACGACCTCGACGCCCGTCCCTCGCATCACGGCGACGGCGAGGATCATGACCACGACGACTTCGAGACCGTGGCCCTCCCGATCCGCCCGGCCATCACGGCCGGCGACCTGGCGGCCCGGGTCGAAAAAGCTGCGGAAGCCGCGGGCGTCTTGCGCATCAAGGGGTTTGCCGAGGTCGAGGGCAAGGCCATGCGCCTCGTGGTGCAGGGCGTCGGCCGACGCGTCGTCCACCATTTCGACCGGCCCTGGCGGGCGGGCGAGAGCCGTGACGGGCGCCTCGTGGTGATCGGCTTGAAGGGGTTCGACCAGGGCGCCGTCGCCGCGGCGCTCGCGGGATGACGGAGCTCGCGCGCGCTCCCTCGCTGAGACGCTGCGCGCGCGCCCATTTCGGCGCGGCCTAGGAGGCGCGCCATGCATCTTGTCCGTATCGATACCGTCTCCCTCGACGAGGGCGAGGCGGCCGTGGATCTTGGGCAGGAGCCCGGAGACCTCGTCGTGCTGTCGTTCACCGACAGCGACCTTGCCGGGATCGGACTGGCCAAGGCCGCCGAGCCGGGCCTGCCGAGCCTGCGGCTCGCCACGCTCGCCAAGCTCCGGCATCCGATGTCGGTCGATCTCTATGTCGAGCGCGTGGTGTCCCGGGCGAAGCTCGTGGTGATCCGCTGCCTCGGCGGCCTGGATTACTGGCGTTACGGGATCGAGCGCTGCGCCGCCGCGGCGCGGGCATATGGAGTCGTGCTGGCGGTGCTGCCGGGCGACGACCGGCCGGACCCGCGGCTCGCCGGCTTCTCCACAGACCCGCACTTTGCTGATGAGCTCGACGGCTATTTCCGGGCTGGCGGTCCGGAGAATCTCCGTCGGATGCTGCGGCTGCTGGCGGCTCGGATCGGCGCTGGCGGGGCGGTCGAACCACCCCAGCCGCTGCCGCGTGGCTTTCCCTGGTGCGCAGGCTGCGGCGTGCTGCCGTTGGCCACCGCGATCGACGCCGCCGAGACGGCGGTGCCGCTGACAACCCGGCAAACGGCGACAACACCGTTGGCTCTGCTGCTGGTCTACCGCTCCGCGGTGCTGGGCGGCGATGCGGCGCTGTTCCACGCCCTGGCCGCCGCCCTGCGCGCCCGCGGCATCGGCGTGCTGCCGATGGCGGTCTCGAGCCTCAAGGAGCCAGGGGCTGCCACGGCCGTGGCCGAGGCCGTGCGGACCCGCAAGCCGGATCTCGTCATCGCCGCCACCGCCTTCTCGGCGCGGGAGGACGGGATCGATTTCGTGCTCGACGGTGCCGATTGTCCGGTGCTTCAGGCCTTCACCGTCGGATCGCCCCGGGCGGCCTGGGAAGCCTCGGCCCGCGGTCTCGGGGCCGCGGACCTCGCCATGCAGGTCGCCCTGCCGGAATTCGATGGACGGCTCTCCGGCTTCCCGATCTCCTTCAAAGAGGAAGCCCCGGAGGTCGCCGGGTTCGCCGAGCGCCGGGCCGTACCGTATCCCGCCGGCATCGACGCTCTGGCCGAGCGGGCGGCGGGCTGGCTGCGCCTCGCCGGCCAGCTCCGCGCCGAGCGGCGGGTGGCCGTGGTCCTGTCGGATTATCCCGCCCGCGGCGGCAGGGCCGGCTTCGCGGTGGGCCTCGACACGCCCGAGAGCGCCCGCGCGATCCTGTTGGATCTTGCCCAGGCGGGGTACGCGACCGGCGATTTGCCCGAGTCGGGCGCGCTGATGCAGGCGCTCACCGCGGGCGAGGCGGGGTTCACGGTACCGCTCGCCGATTATGGCGCTTGGCTTGCCGGGCTGCCGGCAGACACGCGCGATGCGCTCATCGAATCCTGGGGTGAGCCCGCCGCCGATCCGACCTGCCGCGACGGCATGTTCTGGTTCCGAATGGTCACGGCCGAGGCCGCGCACCTTCCCCCGTCGGTCTTGGCCGAAGGGGGCCGACTCGCCCTCTTCCTCCAGCCCGACCGCGGCCGCGATGCCGACCGGAAAACCGGCTATCACGATCCGGAACGGATCCCGACCCACGCCTACCTGGCGTTCCACCTCGGGCTTCGCCGCGAGTTCGATGCGCTGGTGCAGCTCGGGACCCACGGCACCACCGAATGGCTGCCCGGCAAGGCGGTGGCTCTGTCGCCGGACTGCTTTCCGGCGCTCTGCGTCGGCGGGCTGCCGGTGATCTACCCATTCATCGTTGACGATCCGGGCGAAGCCGCCCCGCTCAAGCGTCGCCTGGGCGGGATCGCCCTCGGCCACCTCACGCCCGACACGGAGGTGCATGCCCTGTCGCCCGAGGCTGCGCGTCTGCGCGAGCTGGTGGAGGAGTACTCCGCCGCCAGCGTGCTTGATCCGCGCCGGGCCGGCCTGATCGCCGGCGCGATCCTGGAAGATGCGGACGCCGCCGGGCTGCTCGACGGCGCCGGCATCGGCCCCGACACACCGATGGAGGAGGCGTTGACCCGCCTCGACGCCCATCTCTGCGACCTCGGCGAGACCACGTTCCGCGACGGCCTGCACGTGTTCGGACGGGCCCACGACGCTGCGCTCGAACCTGTCACGGCAAGCGCTGCCGGCGAGCGGGCGGGACTCCTGGCTGCTCTGGACGGCCGCTTCGTGCCGCCGGGCCCCGCGGGCTCGCCGTCGCGTGGCCGGGCCGACGTGCTGCCCACCGGGCGCAATCTCGCGACCCTCGATCCCCGGGCGATTCCGAGCCGCGCCGCGGCGCTATTGGGCGAACGCGCCGCCGCCTCGGTGGTGACCCGCTACCTCCAGGACGAGGGCGAGTACCCGGCCCGGATCGTCATGGATCTCTGGGCGTCGCCAACCCTACGCACCGGTGGCGAGGATGTCGCCCACGCCCTGGCACTGATGGGCGTGCGGCCGGTCTGGGACCATGCCAGCACCCGGGTCACAGGCTTCGAGGTGCTGCCCCTTGCCATGCTCGATCGCCCCCGGATCGACGTGACCATGCGCGTCTCGGGTGCGTTCCGCGACACCTTCCCGGACACGCTGGCGCTCCTCGACCGCGCCGCCCGGGCGGTGGCCGACCGGGACGAGGAGGATCTCGAAAACCCCCTGGCTGCGGCTCGACGCCGCGGCGAGGCGGTTGCCCGGGTCTATGGCGCGGCTCCCGGCCGATACGGGGCCGGCACCGCCGCCACCGCCCTCGACGGCGCCTGGGACAACCGGGGCGATCTCGGTCGGGCCTATCTCGCGGCAAGCAGCCATGCCTATGGCGACCGTGAGGGACCGGATGCGACCTTCGGCGCGCGGGTCGCAGCGGCGGATGCCTACCTGCACGCCTTCGACGTGGCCGAGCGCGACCTGTTGGACGGCGATGCCGCGGTGGACGCCATGGGCGGTTTCGCGGCCGCCGCCACGCTTCAAGGCGCCAGCCCCAATCTCTACAGCCTCGATGTATCGGTTCCCGAGCGGCCGAAGACCCGCACCGCCCGGGAGGATGCCGCCCGGTTGATCCGTGGACGCTTGGCCGATCCGCGCTGGATCGCGGCGCAGCTGCGCCACGGCTACCGGGGCGCTCAGGAGCTGGCCCAGGGGCTCGACGCGGTGTTCGTGCTCGCCGCCGCCAGCGACGCCGTGACCGATGCCGGGTTCGACCGCCTCTACGCCGCCTGGATCGCCGACCCTGAGGTGTTCGACCGCCTGCGGACAGCCAACCCGGACGCGACCCGGGCCATCCTGGAGCGGTTCGACGAGGCGCGCGACCGCGGCCTGTGGCACAGCCAGCGCAACGCGCTGCCAGCCGACGCGCTGATGCCGGAGGCCGCCGAATGAGCGTCTCCGCGCATCGCCGCGTTCTTCCGCAGGCGCCTGCACGCCGGGGCTGGTGTCCCGGGCTCAGCCGGCCCATGCCCACCGGGGATGGCCTGCTGGCCCGCGTGCATCCGCCCCTGGGGATCCTGACCGTGCCGCAGGCGCGCGCGGTGGCCGAGGGCGCGCGCCGCTTCGGCAACGGCCATCTCGACCTCACCGCCCGCGCCAACCTTCAGATCCGCGGCGTCTCGGAGGCGACCCGCGCACCGCTCGCCCGCATGCTGGAAGCTGCCGGTCTCGGCGACACGCGGGCCGATGGCGGCCCGCAGCGCCTGACGCTGACCAGCCCCCTAGCCGGCCACGATCCGGCCGAGACGCTCGACGTCCCGACCCTCGCCCGCGCCATCGAGGCAGCGGGGCTCGCAGTTCCGGGACTACCGGCCAAGATGCTGGTGGTGGTCGAAGGCCGCCCCGAGGCAGAGAGGCCGGACGGCGATGCCTACGTGTCGCCGCGTGCCTCCGGCGGCATCGCGATCGCGATTGCCGCGGGACAGGGTTTTCACGATGTCGCCACCTGTACCGAGGGGGAGACGCCGGCCGTCGTCGTGGCGCTGCTGGAGGCCTTCGTCCGGACCGGACGGCGACGTATGCGCGATCTCCCGCCGGATGCGTTCGGCGCAGTGGCGGATGCCGTGCGGCTTGCGATGCAGACGCGGGTTCCCTCTCCCGGACGGGAGGGGATGTCCGACGCTGTCTCTCCACGCGCAGTGCCCTTCTCACCGCCAGCCGGCACCCGATGGCTGGCGCCCGGCATGGCCGTTCTCACCGCGGATGCGCCGTTCGGACGCTGCACGGCCAATGCCCTCGATGACCTCGCCGATCTCGCCTCCCGCCTCGGCACGGACGAGATCCGCTTGTCACCGGCCCGCGGCTTCGTGCTGCTGCTCAAAAATCCGTCTGCCGCCGATCTGACGGCACTGGCGGAAAACTTCATCGTCGCACCCGACGACCCCCGTCGCAGCGTCGCCGCCTGCACGGGCGCGCCGGCCTGTGCGTCCGGGTCGACATCGACGCTCGCGGATGCCGCGCTTCTCGCGCAGGCTTTCGGGTCGCTGGCCGCGGCGGGGCGCTCGGCCCATGTCTCAGGCTGCGCGAAGGGCTGCGCCAAGCCGGGTCCCGCAGATCTGACGCTGATAGGCCGGGCGGGACTGTACGGTACTGTCATCGGCGGTGCGCCAGGCGATGAGCCGGCCATGCACCTCCCTATCGATGCGGTACTGGAGCGGTTAGGAAGGGCCAAGACAATCGGGCTCGCCGCCGCCTTCGCGCCGGATCGCGCCATGACCGATATTGGGAGGAACGGGAGTCCGGCATGAGCGCGAGCCAGAATGCCCTGCGCCAGGCAGGTTCGGAGCCGGAGGCCACCTCTCGCTACGAATATATCCGTGACGGCGCCGCGATCTACGCGCGCTCCTTCGCGATGATCCGGGCCGAGGCCGACCTCGTGCGCTGGTCTGGGGCGGCCGAGCGCGTGGTCGTGCGCATGATCCACGCCTGTGGCATGACCGACCTCCCCGCCGACGTGGAAATGTCGGACGGCTTCGCCGAGGCCGGTGTGGCGGCGCTCCAGGCCGGGGCCCCGATCCTGTGCGATGTCCGGATGGTTGCCGACGGCGTCACCCGGACGCGGCTGCCGGCCAACAATCCCGTCGTCTGCACCCTCGGCGACCCGCGCGTGCCGGATCTCGCCAAAAGCCTCAACACCACGCGCTCGGCCGCCGCCATGGAGCTGTGGCGCGAACACCTGCCGGGCAGCATCGTGGCGGTGGACAACGCCCCGACAGCCCTGTTTCGCCTGCTCGAATTGCTTGATGCCGGCGTGAAGCCGCCGGCCGCGGTGATCGGCATCCCGGTCGGCTTCGTCGGCGCCGCCGAGTCCAAGGACGCGCTGGCCCGGGACGGCCGGGTCCCGTTCGTCGTCGTTCACGGCCGCCGCGGCGGCAGCGCCATGACCGCTGCGGCCGTCAACGCGCTGGCCTGCGAGGTCGAGTGATGGACGGGTTCGAACGCGTCGAAGCCCCCGTCGAGGAGATGCCCGCTGCCGCCGTCACCGGTACCCTCTACGGGGTCGGCATGGGTCCGGGTGACCCGGAACTGCTCACCGTCAAGGCGCAGCGCATCCTGATGCGCGCGCCGGTGCTGGTGCATTTCTGCAAGCGCGGCCGGCGCGGCAATGCCCGCACCATCGCGGACGCAATCCTGCACGACCCGGCCCGGGAGATGCCGCTGGCTTATCCCTACACCACCGAGATTCATCCGGAGCACCCGGATTACGTGGCAGCGCTCGCAGCCTTCTACGACGACGCGGCCGGACAGCTCGCCGACCATCTCGGCGCAGGGCGCGACGTCGCGATCCTGTCGGAGGGCGACCCGTTCTTCTACGGCTCGTTCATGCATCTGTGGCGGCGCCTCAAAGACCGTTTTCCCGTCGAGGTGGTGCCGGGCGTCACCGGCATGTCCGGCTGCTGGACCCGGGCCGGCACGCCGATCACCTGGGGCGACGACATCCTGACGGTCCTGCCGGCGACGTTGCCGCTCGACGCGCTCACCGAGCGCCTGCGCGGCACCGACGCCGCCGTGCTGATGAAGCTCGGTCGACACCTGCCGAAGGTCCGCGCTGCGCTGACCGCCGCCGGGCTCATCGATCGCGCGATCTATGTCGAGCGCGGCACGATGGCGGGCGAGCGCGTCGTGATGCTCGCCGACAAGGCGGATGACGACGCCCCCTACTTCTCTATGGTCCTCCTGCCCGGCGAGGGGCGGCGGCCGTGAGCGGCAGCCTTACGGTGGTCGGCCTCGGCCCCGGGGATCCGGGGCTGCTGACGGAGTCCGCCCGCCGGGCTCTCGACGCTGCTGAGGATCTGGTCGGGTACTTTCCCTACGTGGCCCGCGTGCCCGAGCGTCCGGGCCTGATCCGGCATGCCAGCGACAACCGCGTCGAGGTCGACCGCGCCCGCCACGCCCTGCAGCTTGCCGCCGCCGGCCGCCGGGTCGCGGTGGTGTCGGGCGGCGATCCCGGCGTGTTTGCCATGGCCTCGGCGGTGTTCGAGGCGGTGGAACACGGCGAGCCCGGATGGCGCGACCTCTCCATCACGGTCGAGCCTGGGATCACGGCGATGCTGGCCGCCGCAGCCCGGCTCGGGGCGCCGCTGGGCGGCGACTTCTGCGCCTTGTCCCTGTCGGACAATCTGAAACCCTGGCCGGTGGTCATCGCCCGGCTCGACGCCGTGCTGCGCGCCGATTTCGTGATCGCGCTCTACAACCCGATCTCCACCGCGCGGCCCTGGCAGCTCGGGGCAGCGCTCGAACACGCGGCCACCATCCGGGCGCCCGAGACACCGGTGATGTTCGCCCGCGCGATCAGCCGGCCGGACGAGGCGATCCGGGTGTCGACCCTCGCCGAGGCACGGGACGTGCCGGCCGACATGGCCACGATGGTGATCCTCGGCGCCTCGACCACGCGGCTGATTCCGCGAACCGACGGACTGCCCTTCGTCTACACGTCGCGCAAAGTCGCGGGACCGGTATGATCGCCGGCATCGAGCCAGCGCAGTGCGCCCGCGGCGTTGGGGACGCTCGCAACCTCGGGCTTCTCCGGCCGGCACACCATGATCACGGGAATCGCGAGGCTGCGCGCCGCCGCGATCTTGCCGTAGGTCGCCGCGCCGCCGGAATTCTTGCTGACCAGGATCTCGGTGCGGGTGGTGCGCATCAGATCCGCCTCGGCCGCCGCATCGAACGGCCCGCGTGCCTCGATGGCGGTGAGGTGCGGCACCGGCAGCGCACCCTCCAGCGGCTCGACCGTGCGTACGAGGTAGGCATGGTGCGGGGCCGCTGCGAAGGCGCCGGCTTCCTGCCGGCCTATCGTCAGGAACACGCGCCGGGGTTCACGCCCGAGCGCGGCGACCGCCTCCTCCATGCTGTGTACCTCGGTCCAGAGATCGCCGGGCTCGCGACGCCAGGCCGGCCGGCGGATCGCCAGCAGCTTCACGCCCGCCGCCACCGCTGCGGCAACAGCGTTGCCCGAGATGGTCGCCGCGAAGGGATGGGTCGCGTCGATCAGACGGTCGATGTGCTCGCGGCGCAAAAACGCAGCAAGGCCCTCGGCACCACCGAATCCGCCGATCCGGGTCGGGACAGGCTCGATCTTCGGCGCAGCGGTCCGGCCGGCGAGGGACAGAGTCACGGCGCAATCTGCCCGACCTGCCAAAGCCCGTGCCAGGGCGCTCGCCTCGCCGGTGCCGCCGAGGATCAGGATTCGCATCGCGCCACCGGTCATGGGGGCCTTGTCCATGAGCGCTGAGCCCCTGTCGAGCCCGCCTGCGGCCGGGCGCTGGGGCGCGATCGTCGGCATCGGCGAGGACGGGCGGGCCGGGCTCGCGCCGGCAGCCGCCGCCGCGCTCGACGCCGCGCGGGTGGTCTATGGCGGTCGCCGCCACCTGGATCTGGCTGCACCCCTCGACGCCGACGCCCCGCCCTGGCCGAGCCCGATCCACGAGGCCTATCCGGAAATCCTGGCCCGACGGGGGAATCCGACCTGCATTCTCGCCACCGGCGATCCGTTCCACTACGGGATCGGCGCTGAGATCGCCCGGCTGGTGCCGCCCGCCGAGATCCGGGCCTTCCCCCAACCTTCGGCCTTCAGCCTCGCCTGCGCGCGGCTCGGCTGGCCATTGGCCGAATGTGGCCTCGTCACCCTGCATGGCCGGGCGCTGGCACGGATCATCCCGCATATCCAGCCGGGCGCGCGCCTCCTCGTGCTGTCCTGGGACGGCACGACGCCGGCGGCACTGGCCGCGATGCTGACCGAGCGCGGCTTCGGCACGTCGACCCTCACCGTCCTGGAGGCGATGGGCGGTCCGCGCGAGCGGATCCGTGCGGCAAAAGCCGAGGCCTTTGATCTCCCGGCAATCGACCCGCTCAACACCGTGGCGATCACCGTCGACGGTGCAGGACGCGCGCTGCCGCTGGCGCCCGGCCTCGACGACGGCCTCTTCGAGAATGACGGGCAACTCACCAAGGCCGAGATCCGGGCGATGACGCTCGCGGCCCTGCGGCCACATCCGGGTCTGCATCTCTGGGATGTTGGGGCCGGTGCGGGCTCGATCGCGATCGAGTGGATGCTGCGCGACCCGAGCCTGCGGGCCACCGCCATCGAGGCGCGCCCCGACCGGGCCGAGCGGATCCTTCGGAACGCGCAGGCTATGGGCGTTCCGGATCTAGCGGTAGTCACCGGCGCGGCCCCGGCTTCGCTCGCCGGCCTGACCAATCCGGACGCAATCTTCATCGGCGGCGGCGTCTCGGAGCCCGGTATCCTGACGACGGCCCTCGCCGCGTTGCGGCCGGGCGGGCGCTGCGTCGCCAACGCCGTGACGCTGGAGGGCGAGGCCGCCCTGCTCGCGGCCTTCGCGAACCATGGCGGCAGTCTGCGGCGGTTCTCGGTCGACCGCGCGAGTCCGGTGGGCGGCCTGCACGGCTGGCGGCCCGCGATGCCGGTGACCCAATGGGCCTGGACCAAGCCATGACCGACCGGATCGTCGCCGGGGTCGGGTTCCGTCGTGGCACGGGCGCCGACGAGATCGCCGCGCTGATCAGCCGTGCGCTCGGCACGATCGGCGCCGCGCGCACAGACCTCGCAGCGATCGCCACCGCAGCCGACCGGGCTGCGGAACCGTCCATCCGCCAGGCGGCCTCGGAATTCGGCCTCTCGCCCTGCCCGGTCGAACCGAGGGCCCTTGAAGCCTGCGATCCGAACATCGTCACGCGCTCTGCCCGGATCGAACGCCTGCGTGGAGTCGGCTCGCTCGCCGAGGCGGCGGCCCTGGCGGCGGCGGGACCGGGCAGCCACCTCGCCCTTCCCCGTATCGCCAGCGGTGGCGCAACCTGCGCCCTCGCCGTCCTGCACCCCATAGCCCGGCACACATGACCGTCCATTTCATCGGCGCCGGCCCCGGCGCTGCCGACCTGATCACGGTACGCGGCCGCGACCGCATCGCCGCCTGCCCGGTCTGCCTCTATGCGGGATCCCTGGTGGCGCCCGAGATCCTGGGCTGGTGCCCGCCGAGTGCGCGCATCGTCGACACAGCACCCCTCGACCTCGACGCGATCATGGCCGAGATCGAGATTGCGAACGCGCGCGGGCAGGATGTGGCGCGGCTGCATTCGGGCGACCTGTCGATCTGGAGCGCGCTGGCCGAGCAGATGCGCCGGCTCGACCGGCTCGGCATCGCCTACACGGTGACCCCGGGCGTCCCGGCCTTCGCGGCCGCCGCTGCCCTGCTGCGCCGGGAGCTGACTGTGCCGGGCATGTCGCAATCCGTCGTGCTGACCCGCACCTCCGGCCGGGCGAGCGCGATGCCGGAGCGCGAGACGCTGGCGGCCTTTGCGGCCACCGGGGCGACGCTGGCGGTCCACCTCTCGATCCACGTCGTGGAGAAGGTCGCGACCGAGCTGATCCCGTTCTACGGCGCCGCTTGCCCGGCCGCCGCAGTGTTCCGCGCCTCCTGGCCGGATGAGCGGGCCCTGGTCGGCGACCTCGCCGGGCTGCCGGCCCTCGTCGCCGAGGCCGGTCTCGAACGCACCGCTCTGATCCTCGTCGGTCCGGCTCTCGGCGCCGCCGATTTCCGCGAGAGTGCGCTCTACGCGCCCGATTACGGACGTCCCTGCCGGCCGGGCGGGACCGTGGGGCGCGCAGTATGAGCGCCCCCGGCCTCCTGGTCGCGGCGCCGCGCTCGAGTTCCGGCAAGACCACCGTCACGCTGGCGCTGATGCGGGCGCTGAGCCGGCGGGGCCTGCGCGTCCGGGGTGCGAAATGCGGGCCGGACTATATCGATCCGGCTTTCCATCGCGCAGCCACAGGACAGCCGAGCTTCAATCTCGACAGCTTCGCCATGGCGCCCGGCCTCCTCGACGCGCTGGCGGGTGAAACGGCCGCGCAGGCCGACATCGTGGTCGCCGAGGGCTCGATGGGCCTGTTCGACGGCGTCCGGGCGGCGGAGAGCCGGACCGGGGCGAATGCCGACATCGCGGCCCGCTACGGCTGGCCGGTGGTGCTCGTGGTCGACGTCTCCGGCGCGGCGCAGTCGGCAGCTGCCGTGGCGCTCGGCTGCAAGCTCTACGACTCGCGGATCCGCATCGCCGGGGTGATCCTCAACAAAGTTGCCAGTGCCCGCCACCGCCGGCTGGTGGAGGCCGGCATGGAGCGCGTGGGGCTTCCGGTCCTCGGCGTGCTGATGCGCGATGCCGAGCTGGTCCTGCCCGAGCGCCATCTCGGCCTCGCTCAGGCCGGCGAGACCGCCGATCTCGAAGCGCGCCTCGACCGGCTGGCCGACCTCGCCGAAGCCGGCATCGATCTCGACGCCGTGCTCGCCTGCGCGGGCGGCGGCGCCGCCGCGTCAGCCGGAATCCTGCCGCGCCCCCCTGGGCAACGCATCGCCGTGGCCCGCGATGCGGCGTTCAGCTTCCTCTACCCGCACCTCGAAGCCGGCTGGCGTCTGGCCGGGGCCGAAATTGTACCCTTCTCCCCGCTCGCCGACGAGGCGCCGGCCGAGTCGTGCGACACCTGCTGGCTACCGGGCGGCTATCCGGAGTTGCATGCGGGCCAACTTGCCGCCGCCACTCGATTCCTCGAGGGCCTGCGCGCCTTCGCGACCACGCGCCCGATCCACGGCGAGTGCGGCGGCTACATGGTCCTCGGGCGCACCCTCGAGGATGCGGACGGCACCACCCACGCCATGGCGGGCTTGTTGCCGGTCGCCACGTCCTACCGCAAGCGGAAGCTGCATCTCGGCTATCGCGTCGCCCGGCTCTGCAGCGACGGCCCGCTGGGCCGGCAGGGTGCACGGGTCGTCGGCCACGAATTCCACTATGCCAGCGAACTCTCGCCAGTCGCCGCGGCGGCGGATGCCCTGGCCCGCGTCACCGACGCGGAGGGCACGGATCAGGGCTTGGCCGGTCATCGGGTCGGATATGTGGGGGGGAGCTTCTTCCACCTCATCGCGGCGGACGAGGGGTGAGACGCCATTCGAGCGTCATGCCCGAAGCAAAAGCCTCCCCCGATCAGGCTGATCGTGGGGCGACCCGTCCGTCCTGCCAGGGCCGAAGATCAGGCGGAGTCCGCCGCGGTCGCCACGGAGCGGGACTGCGCAAGGCGCGCGGCGCTGCGCACCAGCGCCAGTACGTCCCGGCGCATCTGCTCGTCCTCGATCTGTGCGTAGGCGCGAAGCAGCTCGATCGCGCCATGCGCGCTTAGAAAGCCGAAGACGTCTTCCTGCGAATTTTCGCGGGGCTCACTCTCCTCGAAGAAGGCAGAAACCGGCACTTCGAGCAGGCGCGCGATCTCGCGCAGCCGGCCGGCGCCGACCCGATTCTGGCCCTTCTCGTACTTCTGCACCTGCTGGAACGTGACGCCAACAGCATTGCCGAGGGCGGTCTGGCTCAGACCGCGCGCTTTCCGCAGAGCGGTGATGCGAATACCCACCAGACGATCCACGTCGGTCGTCTGCTTCGGCATCGTCTGATTGTTCACATCCTTTTCCGCGGCCTGAACAGCGTCCCCTTGCGGATCCGGTGCTCTCGCCTCGCTATCGCGCCGCTTCACCGTCCGACCCTCAATCTCATATCCTGTCTACACCTAGAGTGCGGTGCCACACGCTAGAGCAGCCGCCGCCTGCATTGCAATCGGCCACAGCTCTAAGCCCTTATTGTGATCCGCTCTCTTCCGTCGACAAACAATCCACATCGACCCTGAGCGCTATAGCAGTCGGCCAACAGCCCGACTGCGACACAATACGAACCGTCAGGCAATTGGACACGAAGTTGTTAAGCTCCGCAAGTCTAAGTCTACATCTTGTGGTTTAACCTGACGTATCTCCGAAACATTGTTGCGGAAATGTCGATCCGCAAACTGTGCGCAGTCCATCCCGCGCGCCGCGTCGCCGCAGCAGGGCTCGCCTGCGCGGGGTTCAGGGCCTAAATCCGATGTGCGAATGGAGAACATCATGTTTATCGCGATGAATCGCTTCAAGGTCGTTAAGGATGCGACCGAGGACTTCGAGGCCGTCTGGCTCGGCCGCGACAGCCATCTCGGCGAAATGGAGGGCTTCGTGGAGTTTCACCTCCTGCGTGGGCCCGAGCACGAGAACCACGTCCTCTACGCCTCGCACACCGTCTGGCGGTCACGGAGCGATTTCGAGGCGTGGACCCGCTCAGAGCAGTTCCGCAAGGCGCATAGCCGGGCGCCGTCGACCAAGCCACTCTATCTCGGTCATCCGCAATTCGAGGGCTTCGAGATGGTGCAAACGGTCGGCGGTGCGAGCGAGACCAGACCCCACGCCGACGCCGTCTGACGCCGCAGGACATACCATTTGAAGGCGCTCGCTGCCGGATCGGCGGCGGGCGTTTTTTATTGCCAGACTCTTTGCCCGGCACGCAAAACCAGCGGCGTCGATTCGTTCGGCTTTACAGCCGCAATGGCCAAGCTTCGCGCTGCGACGGAATTCAACCGTCTAGCAAGAAACCGACATTACAACGCAACCGCTGGTATCAGACTCTGGTGCCGGGGCGAACGGTATGTGTCTGTATTCCGGTGACTCAGCATTTACCATGTATTGCCGGCGGCCAGGCGTTCGCCTACATGGGCGCCCATTCCGAAGTGGCCGAATCACTGTACGTCGCGGCTCACCCCTTGCTCCGTCATCGGCAGATGCCGGCGCTGAAATCTTTCGTGTTTCAGACCGGTACAAAGTCCGATCAAACCGGGACGTGGCGGGCCAGATGTTTCACGAGCGGGTTCCGGAGACGTTTCAGGCCTTGCCGACCTCGGCCGAACGCCGTCGCAGCGTATGGTCCGCGCTCCTGCCGCGTCGCGGTCGCGCGGTGGCGCGGATGGCCCTGTCGTCATCGCTGGCTCTGGCCGACATCGCGGCGATCCTCGTCGTCATCCTGACCGTCGAGTTCGGCTACCAACTCGCCTTCGCCGGCGACAGCTTTTGGGTGACCAGCTTCCGCAGCCTGCGGCTCGCTGCCCTGCTCAGCGCCATCATCGTCGCGACGAACGTGCTGCGAGAGGATTACAGCCTCGACGGCATCATGGCGCAGAGGCTGAACTTTCAGCGCATGGCCTCGCTCTGGCTGGTCGCCTGGGCCGCAGTGCTCGTCGTCGGCTTCCTGACCAAGACCACCAACGATTATTCGCGCATCGTCTCGATCACCGCCTTCGTCCTCGGACTGCCCGCCCTGGTGACGACCCGCACGGTGGCGACCCGTTTGGTGCGGCGCAGCCTTGCCTCGGGTTCGGCCTCGGCCAGCCGCGTCCACTTGGTCGGCTACGAGGAGGACATTGCCAAGTTCTACGCGAGCCACGAGGCTGACCAGCTCGGCTCCCGGATCGTCGGCACTAGCTACCTGCGCCGGGTCGACCCGGGCGCCGATACCGTGTCGCGGCACGACCAGCTGCAGGAGGATCTCGACCTCGCCGTGTCGGTGGTCCGGTTCCTGCGGCCGGACGACGTCTTCGTGCTGGTGCCGTGGACCGACACTGCCGAGGTGGAGCGCTGCATCGATGCGTTCCTGCGCGTGCCGGCCGCCCTGCATCTTCGACCGGGCAGCGTGCTCGATCGATTCCCCGATATGCAGGTCGCCCGGGTCGGCGGTGTGTCCGGCATCAATATCGGGCGCCGGCCGCTCAACGTCGCCGAGATCGTGCTGAAGCGCGCCCTCGATCTGGTCGTGGCGGCGATCGCCCTGGTGTCGCTCTCGCCGCTGCTTGCCTTCATCGCGGTGGCGATCAAGCTCGACAGCCCTGGGCCGGTCTTCTTTCGTCAGAAGCGCTATGGCTTCAATCAGCAGCCCTTTGGCGTGTTCAAGTTCCGCTCGATGCGGGCGGATGCCAGCACGGTGTTCAAGCAGGCGACCCGCAACGACAGCCGCATCACCCAGGTCGGTGCGATCCTGCGTCGGACCAATCTCGACGAGCTGCCCCAGCTCCTGAACGTCCTTCGGGGCGAGATGTCGCTGGTCGGCCCACGGCCCCATGCGCTCGCGCATGATCGCAGCTTCGAGCGGCGGATCGCGCTCTACGCCCGGCGGCACAACGTGCGCCCCGGCATCACCGGCTGGGCGCAGGTCAACGGCTATCGCGGCGAGACCCTGACCGACCTGGACATGGAGCGGCGTGTTGCCTGCGATCTGCATTACATCGACAATTGGTCGATCTGGTTCGACATCCAGATCATGATCCAGACGATCGTCTCGCGCCGGGCCTACAAGAACGCCCGCTGAGCGAGGGCGCCTCAGGAATCCTGCCGGCGCTCCCGGCAGGCGCCGCAATCGCCCTCAACCTCCAGGATGCTGTGGGCCGGCGTGAAGCCCGCCCGCTTCAGAGTGCGGTCGAGACCGTCCTCCAATTCCTCCGACGACGCCTCGTCGACGACGCCGCAGGTGCGGCAGATCAGGAAGACCACCCCCTCCCCCGGGGCGTGCCCGTGGGGGCAGGGAATGAAGGCGTTGCGGCTCGCGATCCGATGGACCAGACCCTGCTCCATCAAGAAATCGAGGGCGCGATAGACCGAGACCGGCGCCACCCGCTTTCCCCGTGCGCTGAGCTTCTCGGCGATATCGTAGGCGCCCTGGGCCTTCCCGGCCTCGGCCACTGCCTCCATCACGTCGCGGCGCAGGGGCGTGAATTGCAGCCCGCGCTCCCGGCAGATGGTCTCCGCCCGCGCGAGCATGTCGCCGACGCCTGTGTGGCACGCGTCGTGACCCTCGTGACGGTGCATGATCGCTCCAACCGGAAAACCGCCGGTTGTCCGGCGGGAATGTTACAGTGTATCACCGCTGCCCCGGACCGCACCAGTAGCCCGAAAGGTCCCCGCGCCGGTCCGAGCGCGCGACGAGGACGTCTTGAACACCCATCGCCATCCCAGCCCGGCGGCTCCGCGATCCCTGTTCCGCAGTGGCATCGGCCCGCGCCTCGCCTTCGCCGCTGGCCTCTCGGCCATAGTCTGGCTGCTCATCGCCTGGGCGCTTGCCGCATGAGCATCCGGCCCGCGACACAGGATGCGTTCCGGCTCGTCGGCTTGACCCTGGGCTACGACCGGCATCCGGCGGTCCACCACCTCTCCGGGGTCGTGCGTGCCGGCGACCTGCTGGCTCTGGTCGGGCCGAACGGGGCCGGCAAGTCGACCCTGCTGAAAGGCATGGCCGGCGAGATCCCCTGCCTGGAGGGTCACATCGATCGCTTCGGCACCCTCGCCTACATGCCGCAGGCCGACGAAATCGACCGCAGCTTTCCACTCAGCGTCATGGACCTGGCCGGCATGGGACTCTGGCGGAAGGCCGGATCCTGGCGCGGCCTGACGCGGTGGCGACCGGAGATCGGGTCGGCCCTCGACGCGGTCGGGCTCGGCGGGTTCGAGGCACGGCCGATCAGCACCCTCTCCGGCGGCCAGTTCCGGCGGGCCCTGTTCGCCCGGCTGATCCTACAGGATTGCCCGGTGGTGCTCCTCGACGAACCGTTCACCGGCATCGACAATCGCACCGTCGAGGATCTGCTGGCCCTGATCCGCCTCTGGCACGGCCAGGGCCGCACCGTCGTTGCCGCCCTGCACGACCTCACCCAGGTGCGCGAGCATTTCCCGACGACGCTCCTGCTCGCCCGCGAACCCGTGGCCTGGGGCCCGACCGCGCGGGTTCTGACTGCGGAGAATCTGGTGCGCGCCCGCAATCTCTCCGAAGCCTGGGACGAGGGCGCGGCAATCTGCGGCGGTCCCCGCCCGGTGGACGGCCACGATCACGGGTCTCACGGCCTGGACACCCACCATCACGAGGACGCCGCGTGATCGATCCGTTCGGGCCGATCCTCGCGCCGTTCGTAGAGTTCGGCTTCATGCGCCGTGCCCTGGCGGGCTGCCTGGCGCTGTCGGTCTCGGCGCCGCCGGTCGGGGTATTCCTGACCCTGCGCCGGATGAGCCTGATGAGCGACGCGATGAGCCACGCGATCCTGCCCGGCGCGGCGGCGGGATTTCTCGTCGCCGGCCTGTCGCTGCCGGCCATGACCCTCGGCGGCCTAGTGGCCGGCTTGGCGGTGGCGCTGCTCGCCGGAGCGGTCACCCGGGCCACCGTGGTGCGCGAGGATGCCAACCTCGCGGCGTTCTACCTGATCTCGCTCGCCGGCGGCGTGCTGCTCGTGTCGTTGCGCGGTTCGCAGATCGACCTGATGCACTTCCTGTTCGGCTCGGTCCTGGCCCTCGACGATGCTGCTTTGATCCTGCTCGGCGGCATCAGCACGCTGACGCTGGTGGCGCTAGCCGCCATCTACCGGCCGCTGGTGATGGAATGCGTCGATCCGCTGTTCCTGCGCACGGTGAGCCGCAGCGGCGGCCCGGTCCACCTCGCCTTCCTGGCGCTGGTGGTTGTGAACCTCGTGGGCGGCTTCCAGGCGCTGGGGACCTTGCTGGCGGTCGGCCTGATGCTGCTGCCTGCGGTGGCGGCCCGGTTCTGGGCGCGCGACCTCGGCGGCCTGATCCCGGTCTCGATGCTGATCGCTGCGATTGCGAGCGTGACGGGCCTCAGCCTGTCCTACCACTTCGACCTGCCGAGCGGCCCGGCCATCGTGCTGGCCGCCGGGGCGCTCTACCTCGTCTCGATGCTGGCCGGACCGCGGGGCGGCCTGCTCCGCCGCCTCATCCGGCCGCGCCACCTCGAAGCCTGATCAGGCCTGGTCCTTGAGCGCGGCGAGCCCCTCGCGATAGGTCGGATAGGCGAGTGTGACGCCGAGTTCGTCCCGGATCAGCTGGTTCCGCACGCGCTTGTTCTCGCCGTAGAAGCTGCGCGCCATCGGAGACAGGTCGGCGGTCTCGAAATTGATCTCGGGCGGCAGCGGCAGGTTGGCGAGCGAAGCGGCGTGCTCTGTCACGGTCTGGGGCGGCGTCGGCTCGTCGTCGGTGACGTTGTAGACCGCGCCTGGCCGGGGCCGATCCAGCGAGGCCAGCAGCGTCGTGGCGATGTCGTCGACATGGATGCGGTTGAAGACCTGCCCCGCCTTCACGATCCGCTGCGAGCGGCCCTCGCGCAGCTTCACGATCGGGTTGCGCCCCGGGCCGTAGATCCCGGACAGCCGGAACACCTGCACGGCCTTCCCGGTCCGGGCGCCCAAATCGAACCAGGCCGCCTCGGCCTCGACCCGGATCCGAGACCGGGCGCTGCGCGGCGCGGCCGGCGTGGTCTCGTCGATCCAGGCGCCGCCCTGGTCGCCGTAGACGCCGATGGTGGAGAGGTAGCCGATCCAGCCGATCCGGCTCGCCGCGATCGCCTCCGCGTAGCGCCGCAGCACCGGGTCGCCCTGCTCGGAGGGCGGTGCCGAGACGAGGAGCACGTCGGTGTCGGCGAGGTCGTCCGCGATCTGGGGATCGTCGGCCTCCGGCCCGAAGGCGCGCACCGTGAAGCCGCTCTCGGCAGCCAGCCGCGCGGCAGCCGCCGGATCGGTGACGGTGGCCCGCACAGTCTGGAAGCGGTCACGCGCCCGCTCGGCGAAACGGCGGCCGGTGAAGCCAAGCCCGAAGATGAAAAGGTTCATGCCGCGGATGTCTCGCCGGCCCGGGTCTCCGTCAAGGCGGTGGCGGCGATCCACTCGTCGCGCACGTGCGAATCTGTCTCGGCCGGTGCGTGCCGGCGATGCAGCGCCTGCACGGCGCCCGGCGTCAGGAGCCGGCCGCAGGCCCAGACCGCCATGCCACGCACCAGGGGCGAGTTGTCCTCCAGCCGCGCGATCGCCGATGCGGCGAGGTGCGGATCGCCGGAATTGCCCACCGCGATCATCACGTTGCGCAGAAACCGGTCCCGGCCGGTGCGTTTCACCGGCGTCCCGGCGAAGAATTTCCGGAAGGATACGTCGTCCAATTCGGCGAGATCGGCCAAGGCTGGGGCCTCGAGATCGGCCCGGGCGGCGAGCCGGGCATCGGCGGCGGTGCGGGCGAACTTGTTCCACGGGCAGACGGCGAGGCAGTCGTCGCAGCCGAACACGCGGTTGCCGATCGCCGTCCGGAATTCTTCCGCGATCGGCCCGGCATGCTCGATGGTCAGGTACGAGATGCAGCGACGGGCATCGAGGCGGTAGGGTGCGGGGAACGCGTCGGTCGGGCAGATCTCGAGGCAGGCCCGACAGGAGCCGCAATGGCCGCGCCCGGGTTCGTCCGGCTCGAACTCGGCGCTGGTGTAGATCGCCCCGAGCAGTAGCCAGTTGCCGTGCTCGCGGGACAGCAGCACCGTGTGCTTGCCCTGCCAGCCGAGGCCGGCGGCCTCGGCGAGCGTCTTCTCCATCACCGGCGCGGTGTCGCAAAAGACCTTCACCCGGACGTCGCCCTTGGCGGACAGGTAGCCGCCGAGTTCCTTGAGCTTGCCCTTCAACACTTCGTGATAGTCGCGCCGCCTGGCGTAGGCGGCGACGGCGCCACGATCCGTTCGGGTCACAAGCTCGAGCGGATCGTCGTCCGGGCGGTAGCTCATGGCGAGCACCAGGATGCTGCGCAGGCCCGGCCACAGGCCGACCGGGCTGGCGCGCTGATCGGCGCGCTCTTCCATCCAGTCCATCGTGCCGTGAGCGCCGTCTTCGAGCCACGCCGTCAGCCGGCCGGGCAGGTCCGGCAGGCGGTCGGGCCGGGTGATCCGCAGCCCGCAGAAGCCGAGATGCTGCGCCCGCGCCTCGACGAGGCGACGCAGCTCAGCGCCGAAATAGGTCCGTCTCGGGTTCAGAAATCCAGATCCGCGTAATGGGCCGCCGGCGGCATGCCAGCCACCCGGTCGGCCAGCAGCCCCCGGAACGAGGGCCGCGACTTGACCCGAGCATACCAGTTGCGCGCCATCTCGTCCTCGTCCCACGGGACATCGCCCAGGTAGTCGGCGCAGGAGAGGTGGGCGGCCGCCGCCAGATCGGCATAGGTCAGGTTGTCGCCGGCGAGCCAGCGCCGCCGCGCGATCAGGTAGCCGATGTATTTGAGGTGGTAGCGCACGTTGGTGCGCGCCGCCCGGATCGCGTTCATGTCCGGCGGTCCGCCGCCCTCGTGGGACGACATGAAGCGCTTCGAGATCTTCTCGTTGACCAGGTAGCCGGTCACCTCGGAGTCGAACTTGATCAGGAACCAGTCGAGCAGGCGCCGGACCTCGACGCGCTCGACCGTGTCGTCGGGCAGCATCCGGCGTCCCGAGAGGCCGAGCCCGCGCGTCTCGTCGAGGTATTCGGCGATGACCCCGGCCCCCGGCACCACGAGACCGGTCTGCTCCAGCAGCACGGGCGTGGAGCCTGCCGGATTGATCAGCAGGAAGTCGTCCCGGCGCTCCCAGGGGCGCTCCTCGAACAGCGTCGGTTCCAGGCCCATCTCGGCCAGGACGAGACGGATGAACCGAGAGTTCGCGCAGAAGGGGAAGTGGTAGAGGGTCGCCATTGAGGCCGTCAGGACTGCTCGGTCTGACGGCGCGGCCAGTCCCGCGCCGGTCGTCGGCCCAGGCGCGCAGGTCTTCGGCGCGCAGGACTTCAGAGCGAGCGTTATTGCTCGATCGTTGCCGAGCCCTTAACACGCGCTGCCTGTTCCGGTAACTGCCCGTCAACCCTGATGGGCGAAGCCTCCGGGCGCAATTTTCCCATGGTCCGCGGCGCGCTCACGAGGAGCGGTCGTGCGCCCGCGGCGCGAGGCTCGACAATGGATCCGGCAAGCATCGGCAAGGCGGTCCTGCTCGCCCTGGTGGAGGGCGCGACCGAGTTCATCCCAGTCTCATCCACCGGCCACCAGCTGCTGGTCGGCCACTTCATCGGGTTCCACTCGCCCAACAACACCTTCGAGGTGCTGATCCAGCTCGGAGCGATCCTGGCGATCCTGGCGGTGTATTTCCGCCGGCTGATCGGCATCGCCACGGCGCTGCCGACAAATCCGCAGGCTCGCCGCTTCGTGATCGGCATCCTGGTGGCGTTCCTGCCGGCCGCCATCATCGGCGGGCTCTTCTCGAAGGTGATCAAGGCCTACCTGTTCAACCCATGGATCGTCTGTGCGACTCTGGTGGCGGGCGGCTTGGTGCTTCTCGTCCTCGACGACACCGACCTCGAGGTGAAGAAGACCGACGTCTACGACTTCACCCTGCCGATGGACCTGAAGATCGGCATCTTCCAGTGCCTCGCCATGATCCCCGGCGTCTCGCGCTCGGGCGCCACGATCGTCGGCGCGATGCTGATGGGCGCCGACAAGCGCTCCGCCACCGAGTTCTCGTTCTACCTGGCGATGCCGACCATGGCGGGCGCCTTCGCCAAGGACCTGTTCGACAACTACAAATACCTGTCGCGCGACGATGTCGGCCTGATCGTGATCGGCTTCATCGTGTCGTTCATCTCGGCCCTGTTCGTGGTCCGCGTGCTGCTCGACTACGTATCGCGCCACGGGTTCCGGCTGTTCGCCTGGTGGCGGATCATTGTCGGTGCCCTGGGCTTCGCCGGGCTGATCATCCTCGGATAACAATCCTCAGCCCTCGGGCGATTGCCTCCGGCCGAGCGGCATGCGACGCACGTCCCTGAAAGCGGTGCACAAGACGCCGCGCCCAGGGACGTTCCGATGGAAGACACACAGCTCGCCGACCTGTTCGAGCCCGCCGACCGGGCGCGCTGGCTCGGCCTCGTGGACAATGTCCTGAAGGGCGCCGATTTCGAGAAGCGGCTGGTCTCCCGGACGAGCGACGGCCTGCGGATCGAGCCGCTCTATCCCCGGGCCGAGCCGACCGCCCAACCCTTCCGCGAGCCGGGGCCCTGGCGGGTTTCCCAGCGGGTCGACCACCCCGAGATCGCCGCCGCCAACGCGCAGGCGATGACCGACCTCGAAGGCGGCGCCGACGCGCTCGCACTCGTGTTTGCCGGCTCAGCCGCCGCCCGGGGCTACGGCCTGACCGCCGGCAGCGTCGCGGATCTCGACGCCGTGCTGAAGGGCGTGATGCTGCCGCTGATCAGCCTGCGCCTCGATGCCGGCGCGCGCGGTCTCGAAGTCGCCGGCCTGGTGAAGGGCCTGGCGGCGCACCGGGGCGAGGACCTGTCCAGCTACAATCTCGACCTCGGCATCGATCCGGTCGGCACGCTGGCCGCCACCGGCAGCCTCGGCGCGGTCTGGAGCGAGATCGCCCCGCGGCTGGCCGCCACCGTGTCGGACCTCGAAGCGGCGGGCTTCACCGGCCGGGCTTTCGTGGCCGACGGCCGCCCCTATCACGAGGCCGGGGCCGGCGAGGCAGCGGAGCTGGCCGCCGTGCTCGCCACCGCGGTCACCTACCTGCGCGGCCTGGAAGCGGCCGGCCACGACCTCGCCACAGCCCGCGACCGGATCTCGGTGCTGGTCGCCGCCGATGCCGACGAGTTCGTGACGGTGGCGAAGTTCCGCGCCCTGCGCCGGCTCTGGGCCCGGATCGAGCAGGCCTGCGGTCTGGAGCCGAAGCCCCTGCGCCTCCACGCCGAGACCGCGTGGCGGATGATGACCCGGCGCGATCCGTTCGTGAACATCCTGCGCACCGGCATGGCCGCCGCCTCGGCCGGTATGGGCGGGGCCGATACCGTCACGGTGCTGCCCTACACCCAGGCGCTCGGCTTGCCCGACGCCTTTGCCAGACGGGTGGCGCGCAACAGCCAGATCGTCCTGCTCGAAGAATCGCACCTCGCCCGGGTCAGCGATCCCGCAGCCGGTGCGGGCGGGTTCGAGACCCTGACCGCCCAGCTTGCCGAGGCGGCCTGGGAGGCCTTCCAGGCGATCGAGGCCGAGGGCGGCATCGTCGCCTCGCTCAGCGTCGGCAAGCTGCAGCGGCGCATCGAGGCCACCCGCGAGGCCCGGGCCAAGGCGGTGGCGACCCGCCGAGAGCCCCTGACCGGCGCGAGCGAGTTCCCGAATCTCGCCGAGAAGCCGGTCACGGTGCTCGACGTGAAACCGGTGACTGCCGGCCCCAGCTCGAATTTCGGCTCGGGCTCGGCGGTGGCCTGCGATGCGCTCCCGTCGATCCGTCTGGCGGAGCCCTTCGAGGCGTTGCGCGACGCCTCCGACGCCTACCTCGCCAAGACCGGCCGCCGACCGGCCGTGTTCCTCGCCAATCTCGGCTCCGTCTCGGCGTTCAACGCCCGGGCGACCTTCGCGGCGAACGCCTTCGCCGCCGGCGGCATCGAGGCCGTGTCGAACGACGGCTTCACCGATCCGGCTGCCCTCGCGGGGGCTTTCAAGGAGTCCGGCGCCGCGCTCGCCTGCATCTGCTCCACCGATAAGATCTATGCCGATCATGCGGTGCCGGCCGCCGAAGCCCTGAATCAGGCGGGCGCCGGAACGATCTATCTTGCCGGCAAACCGACGGATCTTCTGGATCCGCTGAAGGCCGCTGGCGTGCACGCTTTCTTGCACGCCGGCTGCGACTTGGTGGCCCTGCTCAACGGCGCCCTTCGCGCCGCCATGCGGCCTTCCCCGAAGAACTGAGACGACCGCGAACCCGCCTGCCCCGACCGTCGCCATGATCCGACACCGTTTCGGGCGGCTGATCGGGGCAAGCTGATCCTCGGATCTTCTATCCTCGCGACGGCCCTGCTGCGGGGCGTCCCGATCCCGGGTCGGTTCGACGGCACGTGGAGCGTCGAGAACCGCACGAAGGCCTGCGCATGCGACCCGGTGCGAATCGAGGACAGCCAAGCGCGGTTCGTCGGAACCGCTTTTGTCGTGCAGGGCAACGATGCCGGAAACGGCGGGGTACGCGGCACGATCGCCAGCGGCATCGCCGCCATCGCGGACGGCGCCGGCCGCCTCGGCTCGACCGGTTCGGGACCGGCACCTGGGTCGCCTCCGGCGCCGACGCATGCCGCGGCGGCGGGCGGCCTGAGCGCCGCCGCTGACCCCGTCGTGAAATGGTCCGTCTCTTGCCCGAGATCGGGCGGATGCAGTCTTCCCTCAGCCCCGATCCCGACGCAATCATGAGGGAATGCTGAACGCCGTTCGGACACCCGACGAGGCCGCCCGCATGAAGTCCACGATCCTCGCCACTTTCGCCGTCCTCACGCTGGTTTCCACGGCGCAGGCCCGTCCCCACCACCACCCCCCCCCTCCCGCCGTGAATCAGGCGGAGGCTGAGAAGATCCTGGCCCCGTTGCGGCAGGCGGCGACGGAATGCTTCGCCGAGACCGTGCTGGCCAACCCCAAGGCGACCGCCGAGGCCCGGGCCGGCCATTGGTACGAGGCGGTGGGCATCACCGGCTTCCTGTGCCGCCCGGAGGTCGCCGCGATGATCCAGGCCCATGACCGGATCTACGGTGCCAAGACCGGCGAGCGCTACTTCAAGGGCGCCTACGTCAAGCACCTCGACCAGCAGCTCGCCGAGCATCTGCAGCCGATGCTGGCCCACAAGACGGTGGCCAGCGCCGAGCCGCCGCCCGAGAAGGCCACGGACGGTGACGCTCCGGCCAACTGAGCGGGAACCGCGCGCGGGCACGGCGTTGTCTCGGTCGAGGAGACACGATGCCCTACGAGCTGCATTACTGGCCGATGATCCAGGGGCGCGGCGAGTTCGTCCGCCTCGCCCTCGAGGAAGCCGGCGCCGACTACGTCGACGTGGCGCGCCAAGACAACGATGCCGGCGGCATCGAGCCGATGCTCGACCGCCTCGCCGATCCACACGATCCGCGCCCGCCCTTCGCACCGCCCTTCCTGCGCGATGGCGCCGTCATGATCGGCCAGACCGCAGCGATCCTGCTCTATCTCGGGCCCCGCCTCGGCCTCGTCGGCGACAGGGAAGCGGACCGGATCTGGACGCACCAGCTCCAGCTCACCATCGCGGATGCCGTGGACGAGGCCCACGACACCCATCACCCCCTCGGCGTGAGCCTGTACTACGCCGACCAGAAGCCGGAGGCGTTGCGCCGGGCGCAGGGGTTTTGCGCAGAGCGCATCCCCAAATTCCTGGGCTATTTCGAGCGCGTGCTGGAGGGGAACGGCGGCGAGCATCTGGTCGGCGCAACGCTGTCCTATGCCGACCTCTCCCTGTTCCAGCTCGTCGCCGGCCTGCGCTACGCCTTCCCGAAGGCCACCGCGGCGGTCCTGCGCGATACGCCCCGGGTCGCCCGTCTGCACGAGGCGGTGGCGCAGCGCCCGCGGATCGCCGCCTACTTGGGGAGCGAGCGGCGAATACCGTTCAACGAGGACGGGATCTTTCGCCGGTACCCGGAGCTCGACGGCTAGAGCATCATCCAGAACGGTGGCCGCGGGCTTTCGGAACCGATGATGCGGCGCAAGCCCGGCTCCACCTCATGGCGGCAGGTGGGCGACCAGGATCCCAGCGAGCCCGAGGGCGATGAGCCCCAGCACCAGCGACAGCAACCGCCAGAACAGCAGCGGGTCGCGCTCCAGCAACGCGGCGCGGCGCGTCTCGGTGAAGGCCGGGTTCGGGTGCCGAAGATCGTGAATGAATTCCGAGAGGGCTTGGTAGCGCCGGGCAGGATCGGGATGCACGGCCTTCCGGAGCGCCCCGTCGACCCAGGCCGGAAGCAGCGGCCGGGTCGTCCGGGCCGAGGCGTAGCGGAGCCTGCGCTGGGCCGCCCGGGTCAACGCCCGGGGCACCCGATCAACGTAGGGCAGCCGGCCGGTGAGCATCTGGTAGGCGATCACGCCCACCGCGAAGATATCCGCGCCGGCCGTGGACGGCTCGCCCAGAAAGCATTCGGGCGCGGTATACTGCACCGTCCCCAAAATCTCGGCGGCCTCGATCCGGGGATCGCCCTCCACCACCCCGGCCACCTTGGTGGCGCCGAAATCGATGACCTGGACGGTCCCGGCCCTGTCGATGAGCACGTTGTCGGGCCGCAGATCCTGATGGACCATCTCCCGGCGGTGGAAGGCCTGCACGCCCTTCGCCAGTTGCTCGATGAGGCCGCGCACCGCCTCCAGCTCGGGGGCCGCGTGGTCGCGCATCCACTGGGTCAGGGTCTGGCCCTCGACGTAGCGCATGACCGTGTAGAGGTGGCTGCGTCGGCGCGCCTGCGGATGGGCCTTGAGCACGTGCAGGCTGTCGATCCGCCGGGCGATCCATTCCTCCAGCGCGAAGCGCTTGCGCTGGGCCGGGTCGTCGCGCAGGTCGAGCGACAGGACTTTCAGCGCGACCGGGTCCCCCGTTTCCGCATCGATCGCCAGGTAGACCCGGCTGCGCGGCCCGGAATGCAGCGTGCGCAGCAGCCGGTATCCATCGAACTCGGCCGGCGGCTCGAGCAGCGGAGCCGGGTCGAGGCCCGCCACGCCGCCGAGCAGGTCGGCGGGATCGCCATCGGGCACGGCCTCGATCCGTACGATCTGGACAGTCAGATTGTCCGCGCTGCCAGCCTCGAACGCGGCCTGCACGATCGCCCGGGCGGCCGCATCGAGATCGCCCCCGGCCGCCGCGATCATCGCCACCACGTCCCGCGGGCGGACATGCTCGTGGACGCCATCGGTAGTCAGCACGAAGACGTCGCCGGCCTCGACGCGCACGGCATGGTAGTCGATCTCGACATGCCCGCCCGCCCCCAGGGCGCGCCCAAGATAGGATTCCGCCGCCGAGACCACGACGCGGTGATCCTCGGTGAGCTGTTCCAGCGACCGGCCGTCCACCCGCCAGATCCGCGCGTCGCCGACATGGAAGAGGTGTGCGGTGCGCGCCTTCAACACCAGCGCATCGAAGGTGGTGACGTAGCCCTTGTCCGGATCGTGCGGATCGCGCCCCCGTCGCGTCTGGGCGTAGAGCCAGGAATTCGTCGCCGCGATCACGCGCTGCGCCGAGGATTTCACCGACCACGTGTCGGGGGTGGCGTAGTAGTCGCTGAGGAAACTCTTGACCGCGGTCTCGCTCGCCAGCGCGCCGACCGCGCTGCTGCTGATCCCGTCGGCGACCGCCACCGCGATGCCTTTCAAGCCGAGGGCCGGCTGGGACGGCACCAGGGCGCCGTGGAAATCCTGGTTGGCCTCCTTCCGCCCGGCCGCGCTGGCCTGGCCGATCGTGACGATCAGGTCCGCACTCACGCGGCCGCCGCCGACGCGTCGCCCCGGCCGCGATAGGACAAGGCCTCGGCCAGATGCAGCCGGCGCACCTGCGCCTCGCCGTCGAGATCGGCGAGCGTGCGCGCAACCCGCAGGGTCCGGTGGAAGCCGCGGGCGGAGAGCCGCATGCTCTCGGCAGCCTGGCGGATCAGGGCCGTCCCCTCGGCATCGGGGCTCGCGACCTCCTCGATCAGCGTCGCCGGGCAGGTGGCATTGGTCGTGGCGGCCGGCAGGGCGCGGGCGGCGTAGCGCGCCGTCTGGAGGGTGCGGGCTGCCGCGACCCGGGCCGCGGCCTCCCGGGAGCCCTCGGCCGGCGGCGGCAGGATGAGGTCGGCGGCGGTGACCGCCGGCACCTCGATGCGCAGGTCGATCCGGTCGAGCATCGGCCCGGAGATCCGGGCCTGGTACTGCGCCATGCAGCGCGCGTTCGGCCCCCGCCGGCAGGCATAGCCCGGCTCCAGCCCCTGGCCGCAGCGGCACGGGTTCATGGCCGCCACGAGCTGAAAGCGCGCCGGATAGGTCACCCGGTGGTTCGCCCGGGCGATCATGACTTCCCCGGTCTCCATTGGTTGGCGCAGGCTGTCGAGCACCTGCGGGGTGAACTCCGGCAGCTCGTCGAGGAACAGCACGCCGCCATGGGCGAGCGACACTTCCCCGGGCCTGGCCCCGAGGCCACCGCCGACCAGCGCCGCCATGGAGGCGGAATGGTGCGGCTGCCGGAACGGCCGGCGGTTCGAGAGCGCCCCGTCCTTCAGCTCGCCCGCCACCGACTGGATCATCGAGATATCGAGCAATTCCCGGGGCGAGAGTGGCGGCAGGATCGAGGGCATCCGGGCCGCGAGCATCGATTTTCCGGAGCCGGGCGGCCCGTTCATCAGCAGGTTGTGACCGCCTGCCGCCGCAATCTCGAGGGCACGCTTGGCCCCCTCCTGGCCCTTGATGTCGGAGAGGTCCGGCAGCGGCCCCGCCTGACCGGCCACCGAGGGTTCCGGCCGGGCCATGACCTGGCTGCCCTTGAAGTGGTTGGCGAGCTGGATCAGCGAACGCGGAGCGAGCACGTCGAGATCGCCCCCGGCCCAGGCCGCCTCGGACCCGGTCGCGGCCGGGCAGATCAACCCGAGCCCGCGGGCTCCCGCCGCGATGGCCGCCGGCAGGACGCCGTTCACCGCCGTGATGCTGCCGTCCAGCGCCAGCTCGCCGAGCACGCAATAGCCGCCGAGGGCATCGGCCGGGATCGCCCCGATCGCCGCCATGACGCCGAGCGCGATCGGGAGATCGTAATGCGAGCCCTCCTTGGGCAGGTCGGCCGGGGCGAGGTTGACGGTGATGCGCTTGGCCGGCAGCGCCAGGCCGGAGGCGATCAGGGCACCGCGGACCCGCTCGCGCGATTCGGCAACCGCCTTGTCGGGCAGGCCGACCACGTTGAACACGACGTTGCCCGGGATGATCTGGACCTGCACGTCGACGGCCCGAGCCTCGATCCCTTCGAACGCGACGGTGGCAACGCGTGTGACCATAGGTCGGTAGTCCTGAGCCTCTGAGCCGAGGCGCTGCCGTGAGCAGCCTTAGCTGTGCGGGAAATTCGAAGCGCGCTCAAGAGGATCGCTGTTTTGTCGGAACCAGGACGCCGCGTTCCTGTTCAAAGCCGGCACGCCATACACACCGGAGATTGCCATGCGCCTTGCGACGTCCCTTCTCGCCCTCACCCTGGTCACGGGCCTCACCGCCACCGCCCGCGCGGACGAAAAACTCCCGCCCGATCAGCAGGCCAAGGTCGAGGCCATGCTGCGCCAGGAGGGCTTCACCAAGTGGAAGGAGATCGAGCTCGACGACGGCATGATCGAGGTGGACGATGCGATCGACGCGAACGGCAAGCAGTTCGACCTGAAGCTCGACCCGAAGACACTGGCGGTGGTGAAGCGCGAGGCCGAGTAGCCGGCGCTTGCGTTCGGCCAAGAGCCCGGCCATATAGCCGGCGGGGGGTTGGCGAGGGACGTTTCACTCGCCAACCGGGTCAGGTCCGGAAGGAAGCAGCCCTAACGAGACCGAGCGGGTCTTCGTCCAGCCTCCCACCTCAATTCCTGGCGCTCGGAAGCCCGACCCGACACGCATGGACGCTTCGACCGGCACGCCTGACGACGAGCCGGGCCTGCCCGGGTTCGCAAGCCCCGCCAGCGCGGCGACGCCCTATCGGGTGCTCGCGCGGAAATACCGCCCGACCAATTTCGGAGACCTGATCGGCCAGGACGCCATGGTGCGGACCCTGGCCAACGGGTTCGCGGCCAACCGCATCCCGCAGGCCTGGATGCTGACCGGCGTGCGCGGGGTCGGCAAGACCACCACGGCCCGTATCCTCGCCCGCGGCCTGAACTACGCCCGCGCCGGCGTCCCCGATACCGGCCCGACCGTGTCGATGCCGGAACTCGGCCTCCATTGTGCGGCGATCATGGAATCCCGGCACATGGACGTGCTGGAGATGGATGCCGCCTCGCATACCGGCATCGACGACGTGCGCGCGATCATCGACGGGATCCGCTACGGGCCGGTCTCTGCACGCTACAAAGTCTACATCGTCGACGAGGTCCACATGCTCTCCGAGAAGGCGTTCAACGCCTTCCTGAAGACGCTCGAGGAGCCGCCGCCGCACGCCAAGTTCGTGTTCGCCACAACGGAGATCCGCAAGGTCCCGGTGACGATCCTGTCACGCTGCCAGCGCTTCGATCTGCGCCGGGTCGAGGCGCCGATCCTGCACGCGCATCTCGCCAAGGTCTGCGCGGCGGAGAAGGTCGAGGCCGAGGACGAGGCGCTCGGCGCGATCGTGCGGGCGGCCGAAGGCTCGGTGCGCGATGCGCTCTCGCTGCTCGACCAAGCGATCGCCCACGGCGCCGGTGCGGTCACCGCCCAGAGCGTGCGCGACATGCTGGGACTCGCCGACCGAGCGCGCATTCTCGACCTGTTCGAGGCGGTGATGCGCGGCGCCGTCCCGGCGGCCTTCGCGGAATTGCGGGCGCAGTACGATTCGGGGGCCGACCCGTCGGTGGTCCTGTCCGACCTCGCCGCGTTCACGCATCTGGTCACCCGGCTCAAGGTCGTGCCCGAGACCGCCTCCGACCCGACGCTCAGCGAGACCGAGCGGGTGCGCGGCGGCCAGTTCGCCGAGAAGCTTTCGATCCGCGCCCTGTCGCGGGCCTGGCAGATCCTGTTGAAGGCGATTCCCGAAGTCCAGGCCGCGCCGCGTCCGTTGGCAGCGGCCGAGATGGCGATCGTGCGCCTCGCCTACGCAGCCGATCTGCCCACACCCGATGAGGCTTTGCGCCTGTTGAAGGCCGAGGCCGCCGCGGCGCCGATCGAGGAGGCCCCATCCTCCTCCGGTCGCCCGCCCCTGCCGCCGATTCCGGACCTGCGCGGCGGCGGCCAGACGGCGGCCGCCGTCGCGCCCCGTCCGATGCCGGTCGCTGCTCCGATGGCGTCCGCCGCGGCGGCCCCCATGCCCGCGCCCGTGGCGATGTCGGCGCCGGCCCCAACCCCGATGGCCGTCCCGTCGGAACGGCCGGCCGCACCGCCCGCACCGCGGCTCACCCGCTTCGAGGACGTCGTGGCCCTGGCCGACGCCAACCGCGACATCCTGCTGAAGACCGCGCTGGAGCGCGACGTCCACCTGGTTCGTTTCGAGGAAGGGCGGATCGAGTTTCGCCTGGCTCAGGGCGGCCGGTCGAGCCTGGCCACCGACATCGCCTCCGCGCTTCTGCGCTGGACCGGACAGCGCTGGGTCGTCTCGGTCTCGAAGGAAGAGGGTGCCCCGACCCTCGATGCCACCGTCAAGGCCGCAACCGAGACCCGCCGCGAGAACGCCGCCGCCGATCCGTTCGTGCGCGAGGTGCTGACGCGCTTTCCCGGCGCCGAGATCGTCGACGTGCGCGAGACCGCGCCCCCGCCGACCGCCGAACCGGCGATCATGGAGGACGGCGATCCGGTGCCGGCGGACGAGGTCCCGGACGACGACTTCTGAGGCGCAGGCGCGGCCGCACGTGGCGACGCGCCGACACCATCCCCATCTCCAGTGACCTTCACGCGACGAGAGAGAGCTGCATGCGCGACCTGATGGGCATCATGAAGCAGGCTCAGGCCATGCAGGAGAAGATGGGCTCCCTGCAGGCCGAGCTCGATGAGATCGAGGTGACTGGTGCCTCCGGCGGCGGCTCCGTGCGCGTCACCATGAGCGCCAAGGGCCAGATGAAGGGCGTCAGCATCGATCCGTCCCTGATGGTGGCCGACGAGCGCGAGATCCTCGAGGACCTGATCGTCGCCGCCTGCAACGACGCCCGCGGCAAGGCCGAGGCGACCATGCAGGAGCGCATGGCCGAGCTGACCAAGGGCCTGCCCCTGCCGCCCGGCATGAAGCTGCCGTTCTAGGATCCGCGTCTGCGCGATGACGTCGGGCGGTCTTGCGGGCCGCCCGATCGGGGTGTTGTCAGGCCGCGATCGCCTGCGCGGTCGGCCCGGCGGCGCGCACGTCGGAATCGACATGAGCCTCGAAGCGCTTGAAGTTGTCGTCGAACATCTTCACCAGCCGGGCCGCCGTCTCGACGAACGCGCCCTTGTTGCCCCAGGTCTTGACCGGGGTGAGGATGTGCGGCCCGACGCCCGGGACCGAGACCGGCACCGCGAAGCCGAAATACGGGTCGCGGCGGAACTCGGCCTGGGCCAATGAGCCGTCCAGCGCCGCGGTCAGAAGCCGGCGGGTGACCCGGATCGGCATGCGCCGGCCGGTCCCGACGCCGCCGCCGGTCCAGCCGGTATTGACCAGCCAGCAATCGACGCTGTGCTTGGCGATCAGGTCGCGGAGCAGGTTGCCGTAGGCGCTCGGGTGCCGGGGCATGAACGGCGCGCCGAAGCAGGTCGAGAAGGTCGCCTCCGGCCCGGTCAGGCCCCGCTCGGTGCCGGCCACCTTGGCGGTATAGCCCGAGAGGAAGTGGTACATCGCCTCGGCGCCGGTGAGCTTGGCGATCGGGGGCATCACCCCGAAGGCGTCACAGGTCAGCATCACGATGTTCTTCGGATGCCCGGCCCGGCCCGTGGCGCTGGCATTGGCGATGAAGTCGAGCGGGTAGGCGCAGCGGGTGTTCTCGGTCAGCGAGCCGTCGTCGAAATCCGGCACCCGGGTCACCGGATCGATCACCACGTTCTCCATCACCGTGCCGAAGCGCTCGGTGGTGGCGTAGATCTCGGGCTCGGCGTTGCGCGAGAGGCGGATCGTCTTGGCGTAGCAGCCGCCCTCGAAGTTGAAGATGCCGGCGTCCGACCAGCCGTGCTCGTCGTCGCCGAGCAGCTGGCGCGAGGAATCGTTCGACAGGGTGGTCTTGCCGGTACCGGACAGGCCGAAGAAGATCGCCGAGCCGCCCTCGGCATCGAGCGCCGCGTTGGCCGAGCAATGCATCGGCATCACGTTCCGGCCGGGCAGGATGTAGTTCAGGTAGGTGAAGACCGACTTCTTCATCTCGCCCGCGTAGGCCGAGCCGCCGATCAGCACGAGCTTCTTGGAAAAGTCGATGGCGATCACGGTCTTGGACCGGCAGCCGTGCCGGGCGGGATCCGCCTGGAAGCTCGGCAGGTCGATGATCGTCAGGTCGGGCACGTAGGACGCGAGCTCGGCGCGGTCCGGCCGGATCAGCAGGTTGCGGATGAACAGCGAGTGCCAGGCGAACTCGGTGAACACCCGGGCCTTCACCCGGTGGGCCGGATCGGCGCCGCCATAGAGGTCCTGGGCGAACAGCTCCTTGCCCTCGGCATGCTTCAGGAAATCCTGGTGCAGGGTCGCGAACTGCTCGGGCGTGATCGCGCCGTTATTCTCCCACCAGACCTCGTTCTCGGTGGCGGCGTCGCGCACCACGAACTTGTCCTTGGGCGAGCGGCCGGTATGGCTGCCGGTGGTCGCCACGAAGGCGCCGCCGCGGGCGAGCTGGCCCTCCGTGCGGGCGAGCGCCTCCTCGTAGAGGCGCGGCGCCTCGAAGTTCCAGTGGACGGCCTTCAGCGCACGAAAGCTGGCGGCCTCCGCATCGTGGGCCGCGTTGTGATCACCGATGTTGGTCAAGAGCGTATCTCCCGAGGCCCCTGTTCGTGCCGTCGACGCGACAAGACCGGACGCCTCCGGCATCCGGGATTGCACCAGGGTCCGTCCGTGCAGTCGGACAGGACCGCCGCACGCTGGATCACCGTTCCCCGGTCGCTCGCCCCCATACTGGATAGGCGGCCAAGCGTTGCTGTCTTACGGGGTGTGCCCGGGCGTCTGCAACGTGGTCCAGCGGGCTTGACCACTGTGCTGACCTCAAGAGGCTGCAGCTGTAACCAGTTGGAACTGGGTATTCATAATTCCGGCTTCGGCAAAGTCGGCTGGAAATACCCATCTCGGAGGTGGGCGGAGATGCGCCCTTGCGCAGCGCCCCCCGGCCGCTATGCCCAGCCGGACGTTTCGCAGATCCTCGCCCCCGCCCAAGAGGCACGATGCCCCAAGCCGTCGCCGGCCCCGAAATCGAGCGCCTGATTCAGCTTCTCTCCCGGATGCCGGGCCTCGGACCGCGTTCGGCGCGGCGGGCCGCGCTCCAGCTGATCAAGAAGCGCGAGACGCTGCTGGCCCCCCTGGCCGATGCCATGCGGGTGGCAGCCGAGCGCATCGTGGTCTGCACCAGTTGCGGCAACGTCGATACGTCCGAGCCGTGCACGATCTGCCGCGATCCCGAGCGCGATCCCTCGACCCTCGTTGTGGTGGAGGACGTGTCGGACCTCTGGGCGCTGGAGCGCTCCGGCGCGGTCAAGTCGCGCTACCATGTGCTCGGCGGCGTTCTCTCGGCGCTGGACGGGGTGCGGCCCGAGCACCTCAACCTCGCCAGCCTGGTCGAGCGCGCGGCCGATCCGGCGGTGAAGGAGATCATCCTGGCTCTGAACGCCACCGTCGACGGCCAGACCACCGCCCATTACGTCACGGAGTCGATCCGCCACCTCGACCGCAAGGTGACGCGCCTCGCGCACGGCGTCCCGGTCGGCGGCGAGCTCGACTACCTCGACGAGGGGACGCTCACTGCGGCGATCCGCAGCCGCACGGCCTTCTGAGGTATTTGACCGGCCCCGACCCACGCCATATTGCCTCGGAATCCTCGGAGTCCGCGTCTGTGGCGCTCCCCTCGCCGGTTTCCGCCATGACCATTCGCCCGCTCGTCATCCTCCCCGACGCCGTCCTGCGCCGCGTCTCCGATCCGGTCGGGCCGATCACGCCCGAGATCCGTACCCTTGTGGCCGACATGTTCGAGACGATGTACGACGCCCCGGGCGTCGGGCTCGCAGCGATCCAGGTCGGCGTCGCCAAGCGGGTCGTGACCATCGACACCTCGAAGGAAGAGGGCGTGCGGGAGCCGCGGGTCTTCATCGACCCGGAGGTCGTCTGGACCTCGGACGAGAAGCGGGTCTACGACGAGGGCTGCCTGTCGATCCCGGAATATTACGCCGAGGTCGAGCGGCCGGACCGGGTCCGGGTGAAGTTCCGCGATCTCGAGGGCACCGAGCAGGAGATCGAGGCCGACGGCCTGCTGGCGACCTGCATCCAGCACGAGATCGACCACCTCAACGGCGTGCTGTTCATCGACCACATCTCGAAGTTGAAGCGCGACCGTGTGATCAAGCGCTTCACCAAGGCTGCCAAGCGCGACGCGGCCTGATCCCGATGCGCGTCGTCTTCATGGGCACGCCGGATTTCGCGGTGCCGACGCTGGCGCGGCTCGCGCAGGACGGCCACACCATCGTGGCCGTGTATACCCGCGCGCCCGCCAAGGCCGGCCGCGGAATGAGCCTGCGGCCCTCTCCGGTCCACATGCTGGCCGACACGCTCGGGATCCCGGTCCTGACGCCGGCCACCTTGCGGTCGCCCGAGGCGGCCGAGACCTTCGCGGCGCATCGGGCCGATATCGGCGTCGTCGTGGCCTACGGGATGCTGCTGCCGCAGGCGATCCTCGACGCGCCGAAGCACGGCTGCCTCAATCTGCACGGGTCGCTGCTGCCGCGCTGGCGCGGTGCCGCGCCGATCCAGCGCGCCGTGATGGCGGGCGATGCCGAGAGCGGCGTCGGAATCATGCGCATGGAGGCGGGCCTCGATACCGGCCCCGTCGCCCTGGAAGGGCACGTCCCGATCGCTTCGGGCATGACCGCAGGCGCGCTCCACGATGCTTTGATGCCCGTCGGCGCCGAGCTGATGTCCCAGGCCCTCGAACGCCTGGACCGCGGCGACCTGACCTTCACGTCGCAAGCACAGGAGGGTGTCGTCTACGCGCACAAGATCGACAACGCGGAGGCGCGGATCGACTGGTCGCTCCCGGCGGCGCAGGTCGCGAACCGGATCAACGGCCTGTCGCCGTTCCCGGGAGCGTTCTTCGAGGTGGATCTCGGCAAGGGGCCGGAGCGGGTGAAAGTGCTGCGCGCCTCGGCCAGCGACGTCGCGGGTACGCCGGGAACCCTCCTCGATGCCGAGGGCCTCGTCGCCTGCGGCGCGGGGGCGGTCCGCCTGTTGGAACTGCGCCGCGCCGGCAAGGGCGGCAGCGCCAGCGGAGCCGAGTTCGTGCGCGGCGCGCGCATCGCGCCCGGCGCAAGCCTCGGCTGATGCCACGCTATAAGCTCGTCATCGAGTATGATGGAGGCCCATTCTCCGGATGGCAGCGTCAGGCCGATCAACCCACGGTGCAGGGGGCGATCGAAGCGGCGGTGACGCGCTTCTCCGGCGAGGATGCCCGGCTGACCTGCGCGGGCCGGACCGATACCGGCGTCCACGCCATCCATCAGGTCGCCCATCTCGACCTCACGAAGGACTGGCGGACCGACACGGTGCGAGACGCCATCAACGCGCATCTGCGGCCGCATCCCGTGGCGCTACTCTCCGCCGAGATCGTCCCGCCGAGCTTCAACGCCCGACACTCGGCGATCCGCCGGCACTACCGCTACCGCATCCTGAACCGCCGCAGCCCGGCCGCGCTGACCCGCGCGCATGTCTGGCAGGTGCACTGGCCGCTCGATCCAGAGGCGATGCATCGCGCCGCCCAGCGTCTCGTCGGCCTGCACGACTTCTCCGCGTTCCGGGCCGCCGAGTGCCAGGCCAACAGCCCCGTGCGGACACTGGAACGGCTCGACGTGGCGCGCGCCACGATGGCGCTGCACGAGGAGATCGTGGTGACGACCTGCGCGCGTTCCTTCCTGCATCACCAGGTGCGGGCCATGGTCGGTACGCTGATGCTCGCCGGCTGCGGCCGCCTCTCGGCCGACGACGTCGCCGATATTTTGGAGTCCCGCGAGAAGCGCCGGTGCGGGCCGCTGGCGCCGGCGGCTGGGCTGACCTTCGTGGGGGTGGATTACGCCTGAGATCGTTCTGACGGCCTGATCTCAGGCGGAAGACGGTCCGAGCAACGCGGATCCCGATCTGACCCCTCATCCTGAGGGACTTGGCAAAGCGGACGCCGCGAAGCAGCCCTCCAGGGCTCGCTGAGCCGTTCCGGCAGCTCCTGCGCGGCCCGCTGGCGCGGACACTTCAAGATAAGGGCGCGGGGTGGACGGATTGGTCGATAGGCTCGGCGCGCCGAGCGCCTTCAATCCGAGGCCGAAAAATACGCGTCCAGCACCCGCTCGTAGATCGTGGTCAAGCGGTCGAGATCCGCCACGGCCACGCATTCATCGACCTGGTGCATGGTCTCGCCCACCAAGCCGAACTCGATCACCGGACAGGCATCCTTGATGAACCGGGCATCCGAGGTGCCGCCGGTGGTGGACAAAGTCGGCGTCAGCCCGGTCTCGGCCTCGATCGCCCGGGAGACGAGATCCACGAAAGCGTCCGGCTGGGTCAGAAAGGCCGGGGCGTTCGACGGCTGCAGGTCGAGGCTGAAGCGCACGGCGTTGCCGGCTGCACGCTCCAGCCGCTCTTGGAGTTCGGCCCCGAGGCTGGCAGCGGTCCAATCATCGTTGAAGCGGACATTGAACGTCGCCCGGGCAGTGGCCGGGATCACGTTGGTGGCGGGATTGCCGACGTCGATCGTCGTGAATTCGAGGTTCGAGGCGTCGAAATGCGCGGTGCCGCCGTCGAGCGGCTCGGCAACCAGCGCCGAGGCGAGCCGCAGCAGCCCGGGGATCGGGTTCTCGGCCTTGTGTGGATAGGCGACGTGGCCCTGGCGCCCCAGCACCGTGAGCTTGCCGGTGAGCGAGCCGCGGCGGCCGATCTTGATCATCTCGCCGAGCCGCCCCGGATTAGTCGGCTCGCCCAGCAGGCAATGATCGAAGCGTTCACCCCGGGCGCGGGCCCAGTCGAGCAGCTTGACGGTGCCGTTGACGGCCGGCCCCTCCTCATCGCCGGTGATCAGGAAGGCGATGGAGCCCGGAAACGCTCCGCCCCGGCGTTGGACGAAGGCCAGGGTCGCCGCCAGCATGCAGGCGATGCCGCCCTTCATGTCGGCGGCGCCGCGCCCGTAGAGCAGGCCATCCGCGACCGCCGCCTCGAACGGGCCATGGCGCCAGGCGCCATCGCCCTCGGGCACCACGTCGGTATGGCCGGCGAAGACCAGGCAGGGCCCGCGTGCGCCGAGCCGGGCGTAGAGGTTCGGCGTATCGGGATAGCCGGGCTCGGAGAAGATTGGCCGCTCGATCGCGAAACCCACCTCGGCCAGCGCCTTCGCCACCACGTCGAGGGCGCCGCGATCCTCCGGCGTGACCGAGGGGCAGCGGATCAGCTCTTGGGCGAGCGACAGGGCGGAATGGTCGGCCGGCATGCACGGGTCCCAGGACGGAGAATCTCGCGTTGCCCCTTACACCAAGTCGGCGGGATCCGAGGATGGTGCGCCATTCCTCCGCTGCGCTCGACCGCCCCCCTGCAGCCGGGTCGGCATAACGAGTTCCCGGCGCCACACGCTCACCGCTCGCACGAATGCGTGAAGACCGATGTGCATGGCGGCGCAGTCAGACTTTGTCAGTCGTTTCCGCCGCATCATGCGCGCAATTAAGTAGAGCGCAATGGGATGGCGCAGATGAGGGGCAACGAGTCCGGCTTCCCGGTCGATGCGGCGGCCAACAGGCGCGACGGCGATCGGCGGGAGGTTCTAATTCCGGCGACGATTCGGTGCCCCGACGGCGAATCCATCAGCTGCATCCTGCGGGATATGTCACCGGGCGGTGCCAAGCTGTCGGTCTCCCGTCGGCATCGTCTGCCTCCGACCTTCACGCTCTCGGTGACGGGCCACGAAACGCGCTATCCCGTCCGCCGCGTCTGGCAGCGCGCCGACGCCGCCGGTGTCGTCCTCGACCTGCCCGAAATCACCGGGTCCTGACTGCCGGACGTTCGCCGCCGCAGCCTGATCGTGAGGCTGCGGCGGGGTCGTGGGCCTATTTCGTCACGACGACCTGCACGTCGCCATGGCGGCGGATCACCGACACCGTGACGTCGTCGTCGTAGCGCTGGAAGCGGATGTCGAGGCGCGAGGATCCCAGCTTGACGTTGTAGAGCGTCACGCCGTCGAGGAAGCCCGGCAGGATCGGGTTCTTGAGCCGGACGCTGTTGCGGTCGTGGTCGAGTTCGAGGCCGAGACAGGCGGCTAGGAACGCGAACGGTGCCGCCGCCGCCCAGGCCTGCGGGCTGCAGGCCACCGGGTAGGCCACGGGACCGCGCTGCTTGCGGCGCATGAAGCCGCAGAACAGCTCGGGCAGGCGCTTCTGGTCCTGGTAGAGCGAGGTGTCGAACATCCCCTGGAAGATGCGCGCGGCCTCGTGCTTCCGGTCGTAGCGGGCGAGACCCATCGCGACGAGGGCGTTGTCGTGCGGCCAGATCGAGCCGTTGTGGTAGGACATCGGGTTGTAGCGCGCCTCGCCCTTGGCGATGGTGCGCACGCCCCAGCCGTTGAAGCCGTCCTTGCCCAGCAGGGTCTCGGCGACCCGGGCCGCCCGCTCGGGCTTGGCGATGCCAGTGAACAGGGCGTGCCCGGCATTCGAGGAGCGCACCGCGCATTGCTTCTTGGCGCCGTCCAGCGCCAGCGCGTAGGTGCCGATCTCCTCGTTCCAGAAGGCCGCATCGAAGCGCTCGCGCAGGGCGGTGGCCTCCTGCGAGAGCCGCTCGGCCATCGGGTCGTGCCCGAGCAGGGCCGCGAGCTTGGCCATGCCTTTCTTGGCGGCATAGACGTAGCCCTGGACCTCACAGAGCGCGATCGGGCCCTTGGCGAGCTGGCCGTCGGCGTGGAAGATCGAATCGTGGCTGTCCTTCCAGCCCTGGTTCTCCAGGCCCTTGTCGGTGTCGCGGGCGTATTCGACGAAGCCGTCGCCGTCCCGGTCGCCGTAGCGGTCCATCCATTCCAGTGCGAGCTCGAGGGACGGCCAGATCGCCCGGATCGTCTCTAGGTCGCCCGTGACGGCGTAGTATTCCCAGGCCAGCATCACGAAGAGCGGCGTGCCGTCGATGGTGCCGTAATAGTGGCGGAACGGCACCTCGCCGAGCATGGCCATCTCGCCCCGGCGGGTCTCGTGCAGCACCTTGCCGGGCTGGGCATCCGCCGCGGGATCGACCGCCTTGGCCTGGGTCGCCGCGAGATAGCGCAGGACGCCGCGACCGAATTTCGGGTCGATCCACAGCGCCATCAGGGCGGTGATGATGCCGTCCCGGCCGAAGACCGTGGAGTACCAGGGTATGCCGGCGAACGGGTAGATCCCCTCGGGCGTCCGGCTCGCCAGCATGTAGAGGTCGGCGGTGGCCCGGCAGAGGCCCTCGTTGAACTGGTCGTTCGACGAGATGATCGTGGTGATGCCGGCGGTCATCTCGCGCAGGTCGCGGCGCGAATCGCGGTAGGCACGGGCGAAGATCGTACCCTCGGCGAGATCCTTCGCCTCTCGCCGGGCGCCGCCGACATTGGCGGCCAGGGTCAGCTTCGCGGCGGCATCCTCACCCACCATCTCGCCGCTCGGCGGCTTCGTGAAGGCCCGGTGCGCTTCGAAGGACACGCGAATGAACAGCGACGCGCGGCCTTCGGGCGGCAGGGATACGTCGAAGACGACGCGGCCGGGCTCGATCTGATCCGGCTTCGGGCCGAAGTGAAGCGAGGTCGTGCGCACGATCTCGTCGAGGCCGACGTAGCGGAACTGCACCTCCCGGTCGCTCGCCACCAGGACGCCGCGCTTGCCGCGCTCCTTGCGGTCGGTGCCGCGCACCTCGAACAGGTCGCGGTAATCCGCGTCGAAGGTGACGGCGATGCGCAGGCGGCGGTGCTTGGAATCGAAGGAGCGCAGGCCGATCCGGTCGTAGCAGGCGCCCCGGAACAGGAACTTGGTACGCTCGATCGCGATCGTCTCACGGGGGATCGAGGTCTCGTCATGGGCCTCGAGGCGGATGTCGGGCGTCGTCATGTCGACGCTGAGCGCGCCGTTGTCATCCTGCATCACTGAGGACAGCATCAGCGGACGCTGGCCCTCGACAGTCAGTTCGAGCCGGGAGAGATAGCGGGTATCCTGGAAATACAGGCCCTCCGGCCCAGGCTGGACGCCGATATCACCGTAGGAATCCAAAACCCCGAAGGCCTCACCGAACTTCAGCGCGCGCAGGGGCCGCTCGACCAAGGAGGTATGGGCCTCGATGTGGTAGGTCGGCAGCACATCGTCAGCGTCCTGAAAGCCGGGCGCCACCGTGACGTTGCTGGCCTGTGTCCGCGCGGTCGCGTCGTGTGCCGCCGTATTCTCCGCCGCCATGCAGAACGTCTCCGAGTGCGTGTGTGGGGTACGAATCGAGAGGGCCGCCGCATCGGCTCGGATGCGGCGGCCCCTGGTGACCATTCAGATGAGGCGCCTTTACGACGCTAGGCCGGGCCGGCGATTGCTCGCAAGCCCGAGGCCAGAGATTACGCCGGCATCGCCGCGACCGTCATCGACGGCCGCGCCGAGCCATTGACGTCGCCGTATTGCGGCGTGAAGCCGGATTTCGGCAGCTGGATCACGTCGGCGCCGCGCGCGAGCAACGCTTCGTAAGCGGCGACGTATTTCTTGACCATGCACTCGGCGGTGAACTGGCTCTCGAAGTGCTTGCGCACCCCCTCGCGGCTCATGACCTTGACCTTGGCCACCGCCTCGACGGCGTCGTCCATGGTCTCGCAGAGCACGCCGCTCACGCCGTCCTTGATCACTTCCGGCACGGAGCCGTTGCGGAACGCGATCACCGGGGTTCCGGCCGACATCGCCTCGATCATGACCAGGCCGAAGGGCTCCGGCCAGTCGATCGGGAAGGCGAGCGCCAGGGCATTGCCCAGGAAGGCCTTCTTCTGCTCCTCGTTGATCTCGCCGATGTATTCGACCAGCGGGTGGTGCGTCATCGGTTCGATGACTTCGTCCCAGTAATCCTGGTCCGCCTTGTCGACCTTAGCGGCGATCTTCAGCGGCGTGCCCGAACGGATCGCCATTTCGATGGCCCGGTCGGGGCGCTTCTCGGGCGAAATACGACCGAGGAACGCCAGGTAACCGCCCTTGGCCTCGGGGCTGTAGGGGCAATTCTGGGAGGGCAGACCGTGATGGATCGTCGACAGCCAGTTGACGTTCGGCGGCATCGGCTCGCGCTGGTTGTCAGAGATCGACACGAGCGGCATGCCGGTGAAGGTCCGGTAGACCGGCATGAAGTCTGGCACATCGAGCCGACCATGCATCGTGGTGATGCACTTGTGATTCAGATCCTCGAACATGGGATACTGAAGCAGGTCGATGTGGAAGTGCAGGATGTCGAATTCGTGTGCCCGGCGATGCACCTGATGCAGCATGGCCAAGTGACTGGCCGTGTGATCGCGGTAGCCCAGCAGCCGCAGCCCCTCCGGCGTGCAAGCCGCCAGCTTCGCCGACGTCTCCGAGTCGCCGCTGGCGAACAGGGTGACGTCGTGGCCCTGGCGAACCAGTTCCTCTGTGATCCAGCTGACGACGCGCTCGGTGCCGCCGTAGAACTTCGGAGGAACGGCCTCCGACAACGGAGCGATCTGGGCAATGCGCACGAAGTGTCTCCTGGTTGGCCGAATTTGACGGGGGGTCTAACCCTGCCGGCCTGAGCGGGACATGAATGAAACCGACGGCCAAGGTTATGGTTCCTGCGCCCGCAGGTTGTCTCGACAAGTTTTGTGCAGCGCGGAAGCTGTCCCCGCATTCCCCGATGCGCGCCTGCCCCCGGCCGTGGCCGCACCTTGGCGGTGCGGTGCCTTGCTGCGACGGAAGCCGTTGCCGTGGCTGCGCGTTTCTGTCATAAGCCGCACCGCGTCGAACCGCCCGGCCGATAGGGCTGCCGTGGCGGCTCGTGCTGCTCCACCAGAAGCATCATCGCGCACACCTCAACCGACCCTCGCGGGTCGGCTCAGAGGAATTTTCGCGCAACGGAGAGCCAAATGCCCAAGCTGAAGACCAAATCAGGCGCCAAGAAGCGCTTCAAGATCACCGGCACCGGTAAGGTTATGTACGCCCAGGCCGGCAAGCGCCACGGGATGATCAAGCGGACGACCAAGCAGATCCGCAACCTGCGCGGCACCACGACCCTGTTCGAGGGCGATGCCGCCAACGTGAAGAAGTACTTCCTGCCGAACGCGCGGTAAGCCTTCTGCACCCGTTGCCACTGTCTTTCGTCGAAACCAGGAGATAACCGATGGCCCGCGTCAAACGCGGCGTGACCAGTCACGCGAAGCACAAGAAAGTTCTGAAGGCCGCCAAGGGCTATTACGGCCGGCGCAAGAATACGATCCGGATCGCCAAGCAGGCGGTCGAGAAGGGCATGCAGTATGCCTACCGCGACCGTAAGAATAAGAAGCGTACGTTCCGCGCTCTCTGGATCCAGCGCCTCAACGCAGCCGTGCGCGAGCATGGCCTGACCTATTCGCGCTTCATCAACGGCCTCGCCAAGTCCGGCATCGTCGTCGACCGCAAGGCGCTGTCCGAACTGGCGATCCACGAGCCGGCGAGCTTTGCCGCCGTGGTCGAGAAGGCCAAGGCCGCCCTCCCCGAGACCACCGCCAAGGCCGCCTGACCCCAGGCCCGCGGCGAGACATCCGAAGGCGCGGCTCTCCCCCGAGAGTCGCGCCTTCGTCGTTCTCACGCCGCAGTTGAACGCACGCGCTTGCGTGACGGCGAACAACGCGCGAGAGCACGCCGCGACGGCGGCTCCGACAACCCTGCTCGAAGACAGCGATGACCGATCTCGACACCCTCGAACGCGACCTCCTGGCCCAGGTGACGGCTGCGTCCGACGAGGCCGCCCTCGACGCGGTGCGCGTGGCCGCGCTCGGCAAGAAGGGCAGCGTCTCCGATCTGCTCAAGACCCTGGGCTCCATGACGCCCGAGGAGCGCAAGGAACGCGGCCCGCTGATCAACGGCCTGCGCGACAGGATCCAGGGCGCCGTCACGGAGCGCAAGACCGCCCTGGTGGAGGCCGCTCTGGAGGCTCGCCTCGCTTCCGAGCGGGTCGACGTGACGTTGCCCATGCGCGAGGCGCCGGAAGTGCGCGGACGGATCCATCCGATCACGCAGGTGATCGACGAGATTACCGCGATCTTCGCCGATATGGGCTTCGCCGTGGCCGAGGGCCCGGATATCGAGACCGACGAGCTGAACTTCACCGCACTCAACTTCCCGCCCGGCCATCCGGCCCGCGAGATGCACGACACGTTCTTCCTGGCGCCGGACCAGACCGGGAAGCGGAAGGTGCTGCGCACCCACACGTCACCCGTCCAGATTCGGACGATGCGTGCGCAGACGCCCCCGATCCGCGTCATCATCCCGGGCCGGACCTACCGGCACGATTCCGACCAGACCCACACGCCGATGTTCCATCAGGTCGAGGGGCTGGTGATCGACACGGCTGCCAATATCGCCAACCTGAAATGGGTGCTGGAGGAATTCTGCAAGGCATTCTTCGAGGTCGACGGCGTGAAGATGCGCTTTCGCCCGTCGTTCTTCCCGTTCACCGAGCCGTCGGCCGAGGTCGACATCCAGTGCTCCCGCAAGGGCGGTGAGATCCGCTTCGGCGAGGGCACCGACTGGCTGGAGATCCTGGGCTGCGGAATGGTGCACCCGAACGTCCTGCGCAATTGCGGCCTCGATCCGGACGCGGTGCAGGGCTTCGCCTTCGGGGTCGGCATCGACCGCATCGCCATGCTGAAATACGGCATGCCGGACCTGCGCCCGTTCTTCGAGGCGGATGTGCGCTGGCTCGATCATTACGGCTTCCGGCCGCTGGATGTGCCGAGCCTGATCGGGGGTTTGACGGGGTAAGGCCACGGAGGTTGTCATGACCGACCAGGAAATCAGTCTGATCGTTGATCGCGTCCTGCGCGACCGGCTTCCAGCGGCCAGGTTCAGAAGTGCGGACGTTTGGTCGGACACCGATTTTGACGGAGATCCGATCATCCGCGTGACCGCGCGCTACGATCATCGGCCGAGCATGAGACCGGATCCCCTGATCACGGCCGTTCACGATCTCCGTTCCGCCCTCATCGAGCGCGGAGAGAGTCGATTGGTGTTCTTGGACAACGAAGTTGCCGATGAGCGCCGTGTCGAGGAAGATGTCGAATAGCCTATGACCGCAATGGTCTTACAGATGCTCGACCAAGCAACGGAGTTGATCGAGCGGAACCCGGGTAGTTCGGCAGCGAAGCGGCGTGCGGTCAGTGGAGCCTATTACGCGGCGTTCCACGCCGTCATGCAACTTTGCGCAGACGAAATCCTGCCTGGTTCGGACGCTGCGTCCGCCGAGTTCGAGCGCGTCTATCGTCAAATCGATCACGGGCCGCTCAAACAGGCTTTCGTGAGCGACGGCCCCTTGAAGCGAAACAGTGCGCTGAGGCAGATCGGCGACGATATCATTCGGTTACAGGATGCCCGAAAACTCGCGGATTATGCGCCGCCCCGGCCAAACGTAGTCACGCTGGCGAAAGCGCGGGAGCATGTCGAGCGGGCTCGCGAAATCCTCTCACGCCTTGCGAGCTTGACTGCTCAGGATCGCCGAACCCTGGCCTTGAACCTCCTCTTTCCCCCAAGAAAAAAATGAAATTCACCCTCTCCTGGCTCAAGGATCACCTCGACACCGAGGCGTCCCTCGACACCATCGCCGAGACGCTGACGCGGATCGGCCTCGAGGTCGAAGGCGTCGAGGACAAGGCGGCCGCCCTCAAGCCCTACGTCGTCGCCCGGATCCTGACGGCCGAGCAGCATCCCAACGCCGACCGGCTCCGGGTCTGCACCGTCGAGACCGGCGCCGGCGCGCCGGTGCAGGTGGTCTGCGGCGCGCCGAACGCGCGGGCCGGCCTGGTCACGGTGTTCGCGCCGCCCGGCACCTACGTGCCCGGCAAGGCGATCACGCTCTCGGTCGGCACGATCCGCGGCGTCGAGAGCCACGGCATGCTGTGCTCCGGTTCTGAGCTCGGGCTCGGCGAGGACCATGACGGCATCCTCGAACTTCCGGCTGAAGCGCCGGTCGGCCAGGGCTACGCGCTCTATGCCGGGCTCGACGATCCGGTCATCGAGATCAACCTGACGCCGAACCGGCCGGACTGCACCTCGGTGCACGGCATCGCGCGCGACCTCGCGGCGACCGGGATCGGCACGCTCAAGCACGAGGCCCAGCCGAGCGTGCGCGGCGAAGGCCCCTGCCCCGTCGAGATCGGCCTGCCGCTCGCGCCGGAGGACCGGCATCTCTGCCCGCTCTTCGCGCTCCGGCTGGTACGCGGCGTCAAGAACGGCCCGTCGCCGGCCTGGATGCAGGCCCGCCTGCGGGCGATCGGCCTGCGCCCGATCAACGCGCTGGTGGACATCACCAACTACGTCACCTTCGATCGCGGCCGGCCGCTGCACGTGTTCGACGCCGCCAAGGTCTCGGGCAGCGTGACGGTTCGACGGGCGCGGGACGGCGAGAGCCTGCTGGCGCTGGATGGGCGCACCTACACCCTCACCGACGACACCGTGGTGATCGCCGATCAGGCGGGCGTCGAATCGATCGCCGGCATCATGGGCGGGCAGGCCTCCGGCTGCGACGCGACAACCACGGACGTGCTGATCGAATCGGCCCTGTGGGATCCGGCCAACATCGCCCAGTCCGGGCGGCGTCTCGGCATCATCACCGATGCCCGGTACCGGTTCGAGCGCGGCGTCGATCCGGCCTTCACGCTGCCGGGCCTCGACCTGGCGACGCGCCTCGTGATCGACCTGTGCGGCGGCACGCCCTCCGAGGCGAAGATCGCCGGCGAACCGCCGGACTCCGAACGGATCATCGATTTCCCATGGACCGAGGTGCGGCGGCTGGCCGGCATCGAGCTGCCGCAGATCGAGATCAAGCTGATCCTCGAGACGCTGGGCTTCCACGTCTCCGGCACCGGCGACCGGGTGAAGGTGTCGACGCCGTCCTGGCGGCCGGACGTGGAGGGCAAGGCCGACCTTGTCGAGGAGGTCATCCGCATCACCGGTCTCGACCGGATTGAGCCGAAGCCTCTGCCGCGGCTCGCCGGGATCGGCCGGCCGCTGCTCACCGTGATGCAGAAGCGCACCCGCATCGCCAAGCGCGCCCTCGCGAGCCGTGGCCTGATGGAGGCGGTGACCTGGTCGTTCGTCCCGCACGCAGATGCCGAGCTGTTCGGCGGCGGTGGTGCCGATCTGGTGCTGGCCAACCCGATCGCCTCGGAACTGTCGGACATGCGTCCGAGCCTGGTGCCGGGGCTCCTGCGGGCGGCGCAGCGCAACGCCGACCGGGGCTACCCGGACACGGCCCTGTTCGAGGTCGGCCAGTGCTTCGCCACGGACGAGCCGGAGGGACAAAGCATCCGCGCGGCGGCGGTGCGGCGGGGCAGTGCCATCCTGGCGGGCGCTGGGCGTCACTGGGACGGAGCGACCAAGAATGTGGACGTCTTCGACGCCAAGGCCGATGCCCTTGCGCTGCTGGGTGTCCTCGGCGTGCCGACCGGCGGCCTGCAGGTGACCGCGGGCGGGCCGTCCTGGCTCCATCCGGGCCGCTCGGGCACCCTGCGCTTCGGACCGAAATCCGAGATCGGCTGGTTCGGCGAGGTCCATCCCAGGACCCTGCAGGCCCTCGACCTCAAGGGCAGCCTCGTGGCGTTCGAAATCGTGCTCGACGCGCTGCCTCTGCCCAAGCACAAGCCGACCAAGGCCAAACCGGCTTTGGCGTTGTCCGAGTTCCAGCCCCTGTCCCGGGATTTCGCGTTCGTGGTGGGCCGTGACGTGCCGGCGGGCGACATCGTCAAGGCGGCCCAGGGGGCCGAGCGCAAGCTCGTCACCGGCGTCGAGGTGTTCGACCTTTACGAGGGCCCCGGCGTGCCGGAGGGCTCGAAATCGGTGGCGATCGCCGTGCGTCTGCAACCGCTGGAGCGCACCCTGACCGATGCCGAGATCGAGGCGGTGAGCGCCAAGATCGTGGCCGAGGTCTCGCGCCCGCCCGGCGCGACCCTGCGGGCTTGAGGAGGATGGCATGAGCCGAATCGCAGCGCTGATCGAAGACCTGGCGGCCTCCGAGTACCGGCCGACCAAGGCCCTGCGCGAGGCGCTGGCGCATCCGGCCGAGATCGCCGAGGCGACACTGCCGCTGATCGAGGCCGCGGCCAGGGGCGACGAACTCACCCCGGAGCAGGAGAACCTCCTGTTCTGGGGCCTGCACGTCATGGCGCAGGCCCGCGATACCCGTGCCCTGCCCCCCCTCCTCACGCTGCTTCGGCAGGACGAAGAGACGCTCGACGCGGTGCTGGGCGACGCCGTGACCGCGACCCTGTCCAAGGTCGTCAGCAGCCTGTTCGACGGGGATCACCAGCCCCTGTTCCGGCTGATCCTCGACAGCACCGTCGATGACCTCACCCGCATGGCGCTGCTGTCGGCCTGCACCTTCCTGACCCTGGAGGGGCGGATCGACCGCGACGCGATGCATGCGCTGCTGGTCCGGTTCGACGACGCGAAGGCGGCGGTCGAGGAGGGGCCGGCCTGGGTCGGCTGGGAGGAGTCGATCGCGCATCTCGGCTTCCGCGATCTCGCGCCCCGCGCCGCCGCGGCACGAGCCGATGGGCGGATCACCGATGAGATCAGCGACGCCGACTGGTTCAAGGAGGCCCTGCGCAAGGCCGAGACCAAGCCCGACGACCGGGACCGGCTCGGCCCCTACCAGTACGGCTATCTCGACGATCCGGTCGAAGCGCTCGACTGGACCGTGGAGGGCGCAGGCGAGCCGCAGCGCAACCCGTTCAAGGATGTCGGGCGCAACGATCCCTGCCCGTGCGGCTCGGGCAAGAAGTTCAAGAAGTGCTGCCTCGGCAAGGCGGAGGCGGACGGTCCCTGGATGCCGCCGGGTGCCTCACTGGGCTGACGACCCGGCGCCGCTGAGCGGGTTGTCCGGATCCCAGCCGTAGCTCAGGGTCTCGAACCGCATCGAGCGGGCATCGACCATCAGCAGGCGCCCGACCAGCGGCTCGCCGAAATCCGCCACGGCGCGGATCACCTCCATCGCCATGAGCGAGCCCATCACCCCGGCCAGCGCCCCGAGCACCCCGGCCTCGGCGCAGGCGGGGACGCTGCCCGGCGGCGGCGGGTTCGGGAACAGGCAGCGATAGGTCGGGTTTGGCGTTCCGTCGGGTCCGGTCTCGTGCGCCCGGATGGTGGTGAGCGTCCCGTCGAACCGGCCGATCGCCGCCGTCTCCAGCGGGCGCCGCGCGTGGAAGCAGGCATCCGAGACGGCGTAGCGCGTGGCGAAGTTGTCCGAGCCGTCGGCGACGAGGTCGTAGCCGACGATCAGGTCGACCGCGTTGTCCGGCGCGATGCGGAACGGGTGCGGGACCACCGCCACGTGCGGGTTGAGCCGGGCCACTGCATCGGCCGCGCTCTCGACCTTGGGGCGCCCGAGATCCGGGGTGCCGTGGATCACCTGGCGCTGGAGGTTCGAGAGCGAGACCGTGTCGTCGTCGACGATCCCGATCGTGCCGATGCCGGCCGCCGCGAGGTACTGGATCAGCGGCGCGCCGCGCCCCCCCGCCCCGATGACCAGCACCCGGGCGGCCTTGAGGCGTGCCTGTCCGGGACCTCCGACCTCGGCCAGGACGAGGTGGCGGGCGTAGCGTTCGATCTCGTCGGGAGCCAGGGCCATGGACAGGAGATAGTCGCCCACGCTTCGCGACGGAAGCGCCACAAATGCGAACGCCGCCCCGGTCAGGAGGCGGCGTGAACAGCAATTCGGAGATCGATCAGCGCGGCGCGAGGATCATGATCATCTGGCGGCCTTCGAGCATCGGCTCGCTCTCCACCTTGGCGATCTCGGCGGTCTCGGTCTTCACGCGCTCCAAGAGACGCAGGCCGATATCCTGGTGAGCCATCTCACGACCGCGGAAGCGCAGGGTCACCTTGACCTTGTCGCCTTCCTCGAAGAAGCGGTGCACCGACTTCATCTTGGTGTCGTAATCGTGCTTGTCGATGCCGGGGCGGAGCTTGATCTCCTTGACCTCGACCGTCTTCTGACGCTTGCGCGCCTCGTTCTGCTTCTTCTGCTCGTTGAAGCGGAAGCGCCCGTAATCGAGCAACTTGCAGACGGGCGGCACCGAGTTCGGCGCAATCTCCACGAGATCGAGGCCGGCTTCCTCAGCGAGGGTCAGCGCGTCGAAGAAGGGGACGACGCCGCGGTTCTGCCCGGTATCGTCGATCAGCTGCACTTCCCGCACCCCGCGGATGTCGCGGTTGGCGCGCGGCCCGTCCTTCTGCGGGGCCGGCATGGCTCTCATCGGTCTACGAATGGCTTCGGTCTCCTGCTGCAACGACGAAACGGCGGATCGGACGACCCGTTCCCAGGATCTCCTGACCGCCAGCCGCTCCGGTCTCTTCCGGACATACTACGTTGGAGGAAGCCCGGCCAGAGTCAACGGGGTGTCGGGGCGAGGCGCGAAATAATCAGCCGCGCGTTGAAACGCTGACTCACGTCCCGGGTATCAGTCCCCTGATGCCCGCACAGCGATCAGGAGTTTCGGCCGAGCAACTGGGCGTAGACCGCCAGTGTATCACCGGCCATGCGCTCCAGCGAAAAATTCGCCTCCACGTGGGCGCGGCCGCGCCGCACCAGCGCGTCCCGGGCACTGGCGCCGAGCGACAGGGCCTCGGTCAGTGCCGCGGCGAGGGCGCCCGCATCGCCGGGCGGCACGCGCCAGCCGGTCCGCTGGCTGGCCGAGACGTCCGGTGGCGCCAGCACCGTCTCGGGGACGGCCCCGAGATCCGAGACCACCACGGGCGTGCCGAGCGCCTGGGCCTCCACGGCCGAGCGGCCGAACGCCTCGGGCTCCACGGACGGAACGGCCACCACGGAAGCCGCCCGGAACGCGGCCGGCATGTCGGTGCAATGGCCGACCCGGCGGACGATACCGCCGAGACCGCGGGCGGCGATCAAGGCATCGAGTTCGCGCTCGTAGGACGCACGCCCCTGCGGATCGCCGGCGAGCACCACGGCAAGATCCGGGACGCCGCGGTCGCGCATCTGCGCGGCGGCGTCGATCAGCACCCGGTGCCCCTTCCAGGCGGTCAGCCGGGCGGCCAGCAGGATCACTCGCTCGTGCGGCGCAACGTTCCAGGCCCGGCGCAGGACCTCGACCCCGCCCGCCCCGACCGCCACCGGGTTGAACACGGCGAGATCCGTGCCCCGGTGGATCACCCGCACCCGGTCGCCCGCCTGCTCGGCATGAAGCTGGTGGATCAAGTCGGCGGTGTAGCGCGAATTGGCGATCACCACGTCGCCCCGGGCCATCACGGAATTGTACAGCACCTTCACGCCGGTGCGGCCGGAATAGCTGCCGTGATAGGTGGTCACGAAGGGCAGGCCGAGGCGGCGGGCGGCGCCGAGCGCCACCCAGGCGGGTGCCCGTGACCGGGCATGAACGATCTGCACGCCCTCGCGCCGGCACAGGGCCATCAGCCGCACGACGTTGAGCGCCATGCGGGCGGGGTTCTTCGAGGCCGCGGGAAAGCGCAGCCAGTGGCCGCCCTTGGCTTGAAGCTCGCCGATCAAGCGGCCGCCCTCGGTCGCGACCAGCGCCCGGGCTCCGACTCCCGCCAGGGCTTCGGCCACGTCGACCGTGGTCCGCTCGGCGCCGCCGGCATCGAGTTCTGGAATGATCTGCAGGACGCGGGCACCCGCGAGAACGTCGATTTCGGCCGGGAAGCTCGACAGGCTGCGCGTCACATCACCCATCCGCGCTCGGTCAGCGAGGAGACGCAAGCCTCCCGCCGGCATCTGCAACATACTCGTACCCATTGCCCCAGCATCGCGGTCGCGCTTTACGGTCTGGTAAACGGAGGTTGAAGCCGACCCGGTCAGGGAAGGACTTCTTGAAGCTCGACATAGGCCTACCGGAGAGATCCATGACCGATACAGGGCCGGACTTCATCAGCGTCGGCGACGGTGATGCCGCCCGGCAGATCGCGGTACAGATGCGCGAGGGTGCCGGGCCGCCCGTGGTGTGGCTCGGTGGATTCCGCTCCGACATGACCGCAACCAAGGCCACCTCCCTCGATGCCTGGGCGGCCGAGCAGAAGCGCGCCCTGGTGCGGTTCGATTACGCCGGCCATGGCGCGTCCGGCGGCAAGTTCGCCGATTGCACGATTTCATCCTGGCTCGAAGACGCGCAGGCGGTGCTGACGCAGTACGTTTCGGAGCCCCCGATCCTGGTCGGCTCGTCGATGGGCGGGTGGATCGCCTGCCTCGCTGCGCGGGACCGGGCGGTGCGCGGTCAGAGGACTGCAGGGCTCGTCTTGATCGCCCCGGCCCTGGACTTTACCGAGGACTTGATCTGGTCGCAGCTTGATGAGCCCGCGCGCGCCGCGCTGCTCCGCGACGGGGGCCTTCGCAGGCCAAGCGAGTATGCGCCCGAGCCCGATCCGATCACCCTCGCACTGATCGAGGATGGCCGCCGGAACAGATTGCTCACGCAGGCCTTCGATCCCGGTTGTCCGGTTCACATCCTGCAAGGCATGCGCGATCCGGATGTCCCCTACGCGCATGCCCTCAAGACGGTCGGGCGACTGCCCGCCGAGGGCACCGTGCTCACCCTCATCGCGGATGGCGACCACCGCCTGTCACGGCCGCAGGATATCGCGCGGCTCGTGGCGGCGGTGGCTGGAATCGCCTGACCGAGGGAGTCAGTGCAAGCTGACGGCGTGGAGATCCTGGGCGACGGCATTGGCCAGCACCACGTCCCGGGAATCCGCCAGCATGATCGGCTCGCCGCTCGCCGAGAGCAAGGCGAACAGATCGAGGCCTGGCATCAGCTCCGGCGCCTGCGGGAACAGGCGGCGCACCTCGTCGGACCGGATCGGGCGGACGTAGGCGATGTGCCCCTCGCCAAGGGCGGCGAGATCCGCCGGGTTGAACTCGGCCGGGTCGAGGTCGGCGGGAGTCAGGGGAGATGTGTTCAGGTTCGTCATGTCTTGCCCTCCTGAGGTGGCAGAGCGTCTACCTCCGGTCCCGGAGGCACCGGCGGTTCCATCCAGATGTGGGGATGTCCGGCGCCCAATCAATCGACCTATGGCATCGTCGCGCAGGGTCCAGATCGACCTTGAAATCGCGCCCGCTCTAGCCGCGGGCGCCAATATCAATCTTGCGTACAATCCGATCGGGCTCGGGGCGGACAAGGTCGATCGAGAGCAGGCCGTTGGCGAGATCCGCGCCCAGCACCTCCATGCCGTCGGCCAGGAGGAACGTGCGCTGGAACTGCCGCGCCGCGATGCCGCGGTGCAGGAATTGCCGCTCGCGCTCGTCAATTTGACGGCCACGGACCACGAGCTGACTGTCTTCCAGCATCACATCGAGCTGCTCCTGGGTGAACCCGGCCACGGCCAGGGTGATGCGCAGGCGCTCGGGCTCCCGCTCGGTCCGGGGCAGCCGCTCGATGTTGTACGGGGGATAGCCGTCGTTGGCGCCCTTCGCGACCCGATCGAGCGCCTGCTCGATCTCGTCGAAGCCGAGCAGGAATGGATGCCCGAAGGGCGAGGGTCGAGTCATCGCGGCCATCATCCTCACAGCGAGGCCTCCGACCCTGGGACTAGCCGCAGTCCCGGATCTCCGAGCACCTCGACGCCATGGAGCCCGCACGAAACAGCGCCCCACCGGTCGGAACACCGCCGGTAAGACGAAGATATGGCCAAGGCCTTCAACCCCATCAAGGGAACGGGTTAATTTCGTTTTTCAATCGCTCTGAGGATCGTGCCGGCATGCGATCGACGGGATCTTTTGGCATATTCCGACAGGATGTTTCAGCAATCGCCGAGACAGCCACGCTTTCCTCTAACAGTTTGGAACTGCTCTGATTTTCGCGCCGGGTCTTGATCCCGGGAGCTGGCGTGGCTACTGCCGCGATTGGTGAACGCCCGGCTCGACGGGTTCTCGCCAACGAGTCCCGACCCTCGCGGGATGCAGCGGAGCCCCGATGAGCGTGCCTTCGACCCCGGCAAGTCATGCGGCGATGCAGCGCGTCGTCGACGTGTGCGGAGACGAGGCCGACATCCTGGCGTTATCGGTGGCCCGATTCGTAGCGGCCGGCTACATGACCAGCGACGTGGCTTGCTGGAATGCTGCCTTCGACGGGGCCGAGCAGCTGCTCGGCCCGACGGAGGGATGCCGCTTCGTCGCCTGCGTGGTCGCAATCGTCCGGGCCCTGCGGGCCGAGCGCGAGGACGATTGGTCGTTCATGCCGGCGAGCTGCTGCCGGGTCACCGGTCACGAATGCGCGCTGGTTTCACTGATCGGCCGGGGCCGGCGCCGCCTCTGGGCGGATCTCGACGACGCTGCGGCCGCGCTCACCGGGCGCGAGGCGGCACCCCGTCTGGTCGCGGCGGTTCGGGCCGCTGTCGCCACCCTCGATGCGGCGGCCGAACGCTTGTCGCCCACAAGCTGCCCCCACAGGGCCATGCTCCACTAGGTCGGCCGCTTCAGCGGCCAGTCCGGTTCCGGCCGGGTTCGAGAGAAGAGGAAATCGGTTGGTGCTTGCCTTGAGCGTCCCCTTGTATCGCCGTCGGATCGGGCGGATCGCCCTCGACACCGCTGCCTGCTTGGCGCTCTCGGCGCTCCTGGTCGTCTCGGCACTGGCGCAGGACGTCGCGGCCGAGAAGACGCCGCTGAAGCTTCAGCTCAACAAGCTGGAGACCGCGGGCGAGGCCTGCCGGGTCACCCTGGTGGTCGACAATTCCAAGGGGACGGCCCTCAAATCCTATAAGGTCGACCTGTTCGCCTTCGATCCAGAGGGCGTCGCCCAGAAGCGCGTGGCCGTTGAGCTCGGCCCCCTGCCGGCTCGCAAGACCACCGTAAAGATCTTCGATTTCCCCGGCATCGCCTGCGGCAAGGTCGGCCGGGTTCTGCTGAACGATGTTTTGGCCTGTGACGGTGGCGACGCCGCCCGTGAGGTCTGCCTGGAGCGCACCGAGACTGAGTCCAAGGCCGGACCTGCCTTCGACCGCTGAGGTGGCCTGAAGGATCCTGAGACCACACCGCCCCGGTGCCGAATGTCGCCGGGCGGCCAGCGGCTTTCGCCGCACCTCGACATGACGGCGGCCCCTGGGCCGCATGACACTAGGAGCCCGCGATGGACCCGACACAAGCCCCGACCGAGGTCGTCCACGACTTCTCGTTCCTCGGCCTATTCCTGCAGGCCGACCCGATCGTGAAAGGCGTGATGATCCTGCTGGTGATCGCCTCGATCGCGTGCTGGACGGTGGTGTTCGAGAAGATCATCCGGCTCTCGGCCGCCCGGCGTCAGGCGAAGGCGTTCGAGACCCTGGTGCGCTCGGGCGGCAGCCTCGACGGCCAGCACAAGGGCCTGACCGGCCATGTCGTGAAGGCCGCCATCGATGCGTGGCGCGACCAGGATCCCACCGAGACCCGGGGCGAGCGGCGCGAGCGGATCGAGCGGGCCATGCGTGGCGCGCTGGGCCTCGAAGTGAAGCGCCTGCGCACCGGACTGTCGCTGCTCGCCACCTCGGGCTCCACTGCCCCGTTCGTCGGCCTCTTCGGCACGGTCTGGGGCATCATGAACTCGTTCTCGTCGATCGCGCGCAGCCAGGACACCTCGCTCGCGGTCGTCGCGCCGGGCATCGCGGAGGCCCTGTTCGCCACCGCCATCGGCCTCGTCGTGGCGATCCCCGCGGTGATGGCCTACAACAAGCTGGCGGGTGATATCGGCGGCATCCAAAGCTCCTTCACCGCCTACATCTCGCTACTGGGCGACCGCCTCGCCCGTGACCGGGCCGCAGCCGGGCACCATCGCGCAGCGGCCGAATAGGCGTTCGCCATCGCCAGGGTCCGTCGCCCCGCGATTGGGCCCAGTGCCAAACCCGTGATCTGACCCGCTCGCCATTGCCGCTTCGGCCCTGAGCGTTCCGACCCATGGCCCCAACGGGGCCGACCGCAACCAACCGGAGACGCCGCAATGGCGATGGCCTCGCCCCGCGCAAGCGACGACGACGACCACGACGACATGCCGATGTCCGACATCAACGTCACGCCGATGGTGGACGTGATGCTCGTCCTCTTGATCATCTTCATGGTCGCGGCGCCGCTGATGACCACCGGGGTGCCGGTGCAGCTGCCCAAGACCGCGGCGGCCAAGGTTGCTCAGTCGAAGAAGCCTCAGGAGGTGACGGTCGACAAGGACGGCAACCCGTCGATCGCCAAGGAGGTCTTCACCATGGACAGCCTCGTGCCGCGCCTGCGTGAGATGGCGGCCGCTGACAAGGATCAGGTCATCCTGGTGCGCGGCGACCGGGACGTGCCCTACGGCAAGATCATGCAGGTGATGGGCTTGGTCGGCCAGGCGGGCTTCACGAAGGTATCGCTGATCGCGCAATCGCCGGGTGGACCCGCCGCGGCAGCGCCGGCCGCTCCCGCAGAGACCGCCCGCTGAATCGATGAGCACGCTGACTTCGACGGATCTGCCGGCGGGCCCCGGCGAGCGCGGCCCCTCCGGGTTACTCGCCGCCTTCCTGGTCGCGTTCGCCCTACACGCGCTCGTTCTCGTGGCGGTGATGTTCTACCGGCTGACGCCGCCCGCCCCCCCCGGCGAGCAGCAGATCTCGATCGATTTGGCGCCGGTGATGACAGATGCGGCGACCGAGGCGCCTTCCGAGCAGCAGATGAGCCAGGCGGCCCCTCCGGAGGCCAAGCCGGTGGAGTTGCCGCCCGATGAGGCCGTGCAGCCGCCGCCCCCGGAGATGACCGAGGTCACGCCGGACGAGACTCAGGCCGTCGTGGAGCCGCCCCAGGAAGCCGTCCCGGTGGAGGCCCAGAGCGAGGTGATCACCTCGTCCTCCGAGACCGCCGAGCCGTTGGCGCCGCCGCCGACCGAGGTGGCCAAGACCGAAGAGCCGCCGAAACCGACGCCGGATCCGGCGAAGATCAAGGCCGAGCGCGAGGCCAAGCTTCGCAAGATCCGCGAAGAGAAGCTGCGCGAGCAGAAGCGCGAGGAGCGACTCGAGGAGATTCGCGAAGCGAAGCTGAAAGCGGCCCGCGAAGCCAAGGCGAAGCAAGCGAAGGCGCAGCAGGGCGCGGAGGCGCGTAATTCGGCCTCGGCCTCGCGCCAGAATGCGGCCGGTCGCGCCGCCGCGGGCAGCGATCCGAGCGCGCTGCGCCAATGGACCGGTGCGATCAGCGCAGCGATCCACGGGCGGATGAACCCGGGCGTCGCCGCCGGCACCGCCGGGGGCACCGCCATGGTCCGGTTCACCGTGATGCGCTCGGGGGCGGTGACGGGGGCCGGCCTCGCCCGGTCCAGCGGCGTCGGCCAGATCGACAGCGCCGCCTTGGCGGCGGTGCGGGGCTCTACGCGGCCGGCGCCCCCCGGGGTGACGCAACCGAGCCTTTCGGTCACGATCCCGCTCAACTATCGCGTGCGGTAAGCAGGAATAAGCGCCGCACCACGAGGCAGAGCCGCCGACCTCGATTGAACAGGCGTCTCTGGATCCGGGACGAATACGTTACGCTGTCCTGCGGCTTCGACATGCCGGATTCGCCATCCGCCCCGCTTGCGTGCTAGTGATCTTGTGATCATGGCCTCGAGCAGTCGTCGCAGGACGGCGTGGCGGGGCGGATCTTCCGGCCTTGCCCCTCCACCCCTCGAACAGGCCGGACCCGCTCCAGACGCCGATCCCGCGCCCGACGCGCAGGATCCGGTGCCGCTGGGCCGGGGCGAAAGGCACAGGATGAGCGACGAGACTGAAACCGACCTCGACGAGGCCGAGGATATCCGCGACGCGGAAGCGGAAGCCAAGACCCGGGCCGACAACCGCGCCGAGCGGGCGGAACGCGCCGAGCGCATGGCCCGCGAGGGCGCGCAGGCGATGGCCGAGCATCACGCCTCGATCAAGGCGATTGACGAGCGCACGCTGAAGCTCCGCTCCCTGCGCCTGGCCAAGGAGGCCGCCGAGGCCGAGACCAAGGCCGCGGAGGCTCAGACCAAGGCTGCAGACGCGCAGGCCAAGGCAGCCGAGAAGGCCGCCAAGGCCGCGGCCAAGAGTGCCGGCAAGGGGACCGCCAAGAAGGCGGCGCCCAAGAAAGCTGCCGCGAAGGACTGAGGGCCGATGGCCGACGATCGCAACCGCCGCCGATTCACCGATCCGCGCACGGCAGCCGAGGCGGCTTTCAAAGCCGCCACGACTGCCAAGCCCGCCGCCGCACCGGTAGCACCAGCGGCGCCGCGCCCGAGTGCGGTTCCAGGTGCACGGGAAATGGTCACGCTGCGTCTCGACAGCGCCGTGCTGGCCCATTTCCAGAAGGATGGGCCGGGCTGGCAGGACCGCGTCAACGACGCGCTGAAGGCGCTGGTACCTGCGTCAGAGGATTGAGGCCGGCTCATCCGGGTTCCAGCCCCGATCGTCCGGGACGCGCTCAGTGCCACCGCCTCGGTCGGCGCGCCGGCTTTTGCCGAACTGGGATCTGCGTGGTGGGGAAGCGCATCGCGGCTCCGCCCCACGTTTGTTCGCAAAGGACAGACATGACGGCCCGCGCTCTGGCACGGGCCGTTTGCATATGAATGCTAAGTCCCTGGATCAGATCTTACCTTCAAGACCCATCGTGTAATATTTGTGCACGATCTTGTCTTGGTTCTCCAGCAGCCAATCAATCGACGGCTCATTGGTCATGGCCTTGCGGATTGCTTCGGTCATACCCTTCCGCTGGATCTCGAACAACGCCTTGTGGTCGACCGTCTCGGCCTGGATCACGCCCGGGCTGAGCCACACCGAGCAGATGATGCCGAGGTCGTTGGCCTTTTCCTTGGGGATGTAGCCCGCCCGTACGGCATCGAGGACGCCGTTGGCGATGGCGAACTGCACTGTGCCCATGAGAATCGACGTGTACTTGCTCTCGGTCACGCTGACCTTGGAGACGCACAGCGTCACCGGGCGGACCATGATGTCGGTGTTGAGCAGCGCGAAGACGCGGCTGTGACCGACAACCTGGTCGCCAGTCAGCGTCGCGATCGCGGTACCAACGGGCCCGTCGAGCTCACCGATGATGACCTCCGGCTCGGATGCCGTGTTGGGTGGGCCACCCGCCACAAGGGCTTCGCCGGCGCGGAGGATGATACGTTCACTCATAACGGTAGGCTCCTAAAGGGCGGCACCGGAAGGTCGACGCGGCCCGCAGCATGGATATCGACTGGATGATCGTCTTGGGTTCGCGCAACGTGTTCCGTGACGCCCCCGGCCAGCGACGCGTCCTCTAACACGGGGGCGGCCACCGGGCGGCGCCTCATCACCGTGCCCTGCGCTCCTATGCACACGCTGCGCGGGCCCGCGTAGGGGCGTGTCATCAAGCGAAGGGCGATCCCGGGGGACCAGCCCCGACCAAACGGCGGCCGTTCCGTTGATGATGGAACGTCGGAATGTCTTTTCCGAACTGCCGGGTAGACCCTCCGCGGGGACCAAGAGGTCGTGACACCGAGCGGTCGATGATCGGTGTCTTGGCCGCTGGACCGAAGGTTCGTCCCTCGACGGCAAGGGCCAATACTGCATCGTCCAGAACCGGCCGATGGGCCAGGAGCCCGTGCTGGGTCCGGCACGACCGGCCAGCGCGGCCCAGTCCGAGCAGATCGGCTGAGCCCGGGGTGCTTCGAGACCGGTGCGCAGCCCGGACCCGGAGCGCCGTTCTGCCGTAGCGACAGAACAATCCTCGCGAGCGTCGGTTGGTATCAAGACAACCAATCGTGGAATGGCAGCCGAAAGGTTACGCCCATGAAGGCACTCGTCTGGCACGGCACCCGGGACATCCGCTGCGACACCGTCCCGGATCCTGTGATCGAGGAAGGCCGCGATGCCATCATCAAGGTCACGAGCTGCGCGATCTGCGGCTCCGACCTGCATCTTTACGATCACTTCATGCCCGGCATGAAGTCCGGCGACATCCTCGGCCACGAGGCGATGGGCGAGGTCGTGGAGGTCGGCAAGGACAACACGGCGCTCAAGGTCGGCGACCGGATCGTCGTGCCGTTCACCATTACCTGCGGCCAGTGCGAGCAGTGCCGGCGTGGCAATTTCTCGGTCTGCGAGCGATCCAACCGCAACAAGGCGCTCGGCGACACCGCCTTCGGGCACACCACCGCGGGCCTGTTCGGCTATACCCACCTGACCGGAGGCTATGCCGGCGGTCAGGCCGAGTATCTCCGCGTACCGTTCGCGGACTCGACCCACGTCAAGGTGCCCGACGGCATCTCCGACGAAAAACTCCTGTTCCTGTCGGACGTGTTCCCGACCGGCTGGCAGGGCGCGGTCCAATGCGACATCCAACCCACCGACACGGTGGCGATCTGGGGCTGCGGCGCCGTCGGCCAGATGGCGATCCGCTCGGCGCTGCTGCTCGGCGCGAAGCGCGTGATCGCCATCGACCGGGTCCCCGAGCGCCTGCAGATGGCCGAGGCCGGCGGGGCCGAGGTGATCGACTACAACACGGAATCCAACATCGTCGGCCGCTTGAACGACATGACGGACGGCAATGGCCCGGAGAAGTGCATCGACGCAGTCGGGCTCGAAGCGCATGCGATGGGGGCCGTCGATGCCGTCTACGATCGTGCCAAGCAGGCGATGCTGCTGGAAACGGACCGCGCCCACGTGCTCCGCCAGATGATCATGGTCTGCCGGCCGGCGGGCGTGCTCTCGGTGCCTGGCGTGTATGGCGGCCTGATCGACAAGTTCCCGATCGGCGCGCTGATGAACAAGGGTCTGACCGTCCGCACGGGTCAGACGCACGTCAACCGCTGGACCCGCGACCTGCTGCGGCGGATCGAGGACGGGCAGATCGACCCGTCCTTCGTCATCACCCATACCATCGGACTCGAGGACGGGCCGGAGATGTACCGGGTCTTCCGGGACAAGCAGGACGGCTGCATCAAGGTGGTGATCCGGCCATGAGCACCAGACAGCAACCGCTTGCACCCCGCGGCGCTCCGGGCGGGGGCGCCGCGACCCGGCACGACGAACTGGCCCGCAGTCTCGGCTGGTTCTCGATCGGCCTCGGACTCCTGGAATTGACGGCGGCGCGCGGTCTGTGCCGAGCGCTCGGTCTCCGCGGCCGCGAGACGCTGATCCGGGCCTACGGCATCCGCGAGGTAGCAACTGGCGTCGCGATCCTCACGAGTCACGACCCGACGCCCTGGATCCTCGGCCGGGTCGGTGGCGATGTCATCGACCTCGCGACGCTGGCTACCGGCTTCGAAGACGACAACCCGAAGACGATCAACCTCGCCGCCGCCGCCGCCGCGGTGGCGGGCGTGACGGTTCTCGACGTGATCTGCGCGCAGGGGTTGATCGGCCAGAAGCGCCTCTCGCCCCCGGGAGCCTTCGATTACAGCACTCGAAGCGGCTTCCCCCGGCCCGCGCGGACCATGCGGGGGGCAGCCTCCGACTTCGAGCCACCGGCCGATTTCCGCATCCCCGAGCCGCTGCGCCCTTGGCCGCCCGACAGGATGTAGATCCCCCCGGTCTAGGGACGCTCGCGCAGGATCCGGTTCACAGCCCGGTCCAGCCCTGAGAGGAACGACGAGCGGTCGGCCCGGGAGAAGGGCGGCGGGCCGCCCGTGATCGTGCCAGCCTCCCGCAGGGACTGCATCAGGTCGCGGGTCGCCAGCGTCATGCCGATCGAGGCTTCGCTGAACGGCTTGCCGGTGAAGGCCAGTACGGTGGCGCCCGCCTTCACGCAGCGGGCGGCGAGCGGCACGTCGGCGGTGAGCACGATGCTGCCGCGGCCGGCGCGCTCGGCGATCCAGTCATCGGCGGCGTCCAGCGCCGCGCCGACCACGACGCGCACGATCCAGGGTTCCCGCGGCAGGTTCAGCACGCTGTTGGCCACGACGTAGACCGTGAGGCCGTAGCGCGCGGCGACCCGATAGGTCTCGTCCTTCACCGGGCAGGCATCGGCATCGAGGTAGATCGGTGGCCGGGTCTCCTCCGCGCTCATCGCCGGGGCACCAGCTTGGAGACGAAGCCCGCCAGGATCAGCAGTGCCCCGAGGGCGAACTGCCAGCGCTGGATATCGCCGCCGATCGAGTGAACGACCGCACGTCCGATCACGAACAGGCCGATCAGGGGCAGCCCGAAACGCAACGCCAGCTTGACGACCAGCAAAACGGTCCAGGGGCCGGTCTCGGTGGAGGCCATCAGCGCGCCGCGACCCGACGGGGAACCGGCTCGTCGGCGATCCCAGTATCGGCGGCGCCGCGCTCCAGCGTCGCCACCGCGAGTGGCGCGCCACGGCCGCGCAGCGCATGCGCCCCCAGCGAGCGCGCCCGCACGCCCTGTGGCAGGCGCGGCAGACGGCTCAGCAGGTCCTGCGAGATCAGGATGCCGACGCCAAGCGGGCGGCACAGGGCCTCGATCCGCGAGGTGACGTTCACGGCATCCCCGAAATACGCGATCTTGTGGCGGTCGACGCCGACTTCCGCGGTGACCACCGAGCCGCCATGGAGCGCCGCGCGCAGCTTCGGCACCGTGCCGAACCGGGCGGTCCAGGCGACCACGTCGGACTCGATCCGGTCGATGACGTCGAATACGCAGGTGACGCAGCGGGCATCCTTCAGGCCACGGCTCATCGGCCAGGTGATCATGGCGAGGTCGCCGATATAGTCGTCCACCGAGCCGCCGTTGCGGCGCACCGGCTCGGCCAGGGTGGCGAAAACCGCGCTGAGATATTCCTGGGCTCGCAGGTCGCCATGGGTCTCCGCGAAGGCGGTCGACCCGACGACGTCGAGGAACAGGAAGATCCGCTCCTCCGCGACCGGCTTGTGATAGCGGCCGATCATGAAGTTCACGAAGATCTCGCCTCCGACGAGGTCGCGCATCCGGATCACGAAGACGAGGAGGCCGGCCACCGCCAGGGCGTAGGCGAGGACCCGGGCGGTCATCCGCGTCGCGACGGCGAGTTCGTCGCCGGTGAGGCCGAGGCTCCAGACGATCAGGCCGCCCAGCGCGTTGCCCGCGACAATCATCAGCACGTAGGCGAGTTCCGCCGCGATGACGTAGAGCCAGGCCGGCAGCCGCCGGATCCGCGCTTGCAGCCCCGCCAGGATCAGCCCGCGGTCGAAGGCCAGCACCGTGGCGCCCATGCACAGCCCGTAGGTCAAGCCGGCGAGCGGCGCGGCGGCATCCGCGAAGATGACGTTGTAGAGCAACCCCGCGCCGGCAGCGGCGAGCAGGATCAGACCCCAGAACACCCGGTGGGCCGGCAGCATCAGCGCGTCTCCCACAGGGCCGGCGCGGTCCACCGCGGCCCAGGCTTGGCAGGCCCCCTGGCGGCCTCGTTGAGCGCGGCGTGAGACACTGGACTAAAGTTTCGCACCGGAGCGGCGACGACCCATTGCTCATTCCCCCAAGATGGCGCGAGTAAGGCGCGGCGGACGTTCGGCCCTGCGGATGGCGGCGCCCTCCTGCCCCTGCGGAGGCCGGGTGGGCTCGGATCCGCATGCCGGCCGAGACATAAAAAGCCATCGCGGCGAGGAAGGGAGCGCTGCCATGTACGCCAGGAGCTTCGGGGCGACGCGCGTTTCGGTGCCGGTGATCGGCCAGGGCACGTGGCACATCGACGGCTCGGACCGGGCCGACACCGTGCGCGCCCTGCGGGCCGGCATCGATGCCGGCATGACCCATATCGATACCGCCGAGATGTACGGCGACGCCGAGGCGATCGTGGCCGAGGCGATCGCGGATGGCCGCGAGGAGGTGTTCCTCGTCTCGAAGGTGGTCCCGGGCAACGCCACCCGCCGGGGCGTCGTGCGGTCCTGCGAGGCCTCCCTCCGCCGGCTCAGGACCGACCGGCTCGACAGCTACCTTCTGCACTGGCCCGGCCAGCATCCCCTCGCCGAGACGATCGCGGGGTTCGAGGACCTGCGCCGGGACGGCAAGATCCTGTCCTGGGGACTGAGCAACTTCGACGTCGACGACCTCGACCGGGTGCTGGCCATCGCCGGTCCGGACCGGATCGCCTGCAACCAAGTCCTCTACCATCTCAACGAGCGGGCGATCGAGCACGCGGTGCTGCCCTGGTGCGAGACGCACGGGGTCGCGATGGTCGGCTATTCGCCGTTCGGCAGCGGCGATTTCCCCGACCCGGCCAGCGCCGGCGGCCGCGTCCTCGACGGCATCGCCCGCGCCCACGGCACCACCCCCTACGCGGTGGCCCTGGCTTTCCTGACGCGCCTGCCCGGCACCTTCACGATCCCCAAGACAGGCCGCCCCGCCCGGGCGATCGAGAATGCCGGCGCGGCCGACCTGCATCTCGGCCCGGCCGAACTCGCCATGATCGACGCGCATTTCCCGCGGGGGCCGCGTCCGCGGATGCTGCCGATGCTGTGAGGGACGGACGGAGCCGGCATCGTTAGACGTTGTGGCGAAGGTCGCGGAACGCGATACGGCGGGCGTAATGCCAGCACCACCCGAAAGCACCCGCCCTTCATGCTGAAGCTCCTCCTCCCCGCGGCGCTCGCCCTCACGGCGGGCGTCAGCATCGTCATCCAGCAGGCGCTGAACGCCAATCTGCGCACGGCCCTCAACTCGTCGGCGTTGTCGGGCGTCGTGAGCTTCACGGCCGGGGTGGCCTGCATGGTCGTCTTCGCCCTCGTGGCCCGCGACCCGATCCCGTCCGCCGGGGTGCTGGCGCGGATCCCCTGGTGGGCGTGGAGCGGCGGGATGTTCGGGGCGATCTTCATCGGCCTCGGGATCGTGCTCGTCCCGCAGCTCGGGGCCGGAACCTTCCTGGCGCTCCTCGTCACCGGCCAGATGCTGGCGTCGGTGACATTCGACCATTACGGCTGGCTCGGCTTGACCCAAAGGCCGATCGACCTGCCCCGCGCGCTCGGCGTCGCGCTCCTGATCGGCGGCGTCATCCTGATCCGGCGCTGAGCCGGACCGGCTTACTCCCCGATCCCGAACAGCTTCTCGACGAAGTTGCGGTCGTCCTTGGCAGGCGCCCGGCGCGCCGGAGCCTGCTGGCGGGGCGCCTGGGCGGCCGGATCGCCGAAGATCTGGCCCAGGATGTCCGTCGGGGCGCTCGGCGCCGCGCTCGCCACCGAGGCGGTGGTCTCGGGCGGCGGCTTGCGCCAGCGGTTCAGACCGGGCAGCGGCACCGGGTTCTGACCCTTCAGCGCCTGGGTCATGTAGGTCTTCCAGATCTCCGCCGGCAGGTTGCCGCCGGTGACCTTCTTGGTCAGCTCGCCATCGTCGTTGCCGAGCCAGATCCCGGTGACGAGGGTGCCCGAATAACCGATGAACCAGGCGTCGCGGAAATCCTGGGTGGTGCCGGTCTTGCCCGCGAGCTCCCAGCCCGGGATGTCGGCTTTCTTGGCGGTGCCCGACACGAAGGTCTCGTGCATCATCGCGTTCATCATGCCGTCGGCGTTGGCGTCGATGACCCGGCCGAGGCCGTTGTCGGAACGCTTGTACAGCATCTTGCCGGCGGCGCTCTTCACGGAGGTGACCACGTAGGGGATCACGCCGGTGCCGCCGTTGGCAAAGGCCCCGTAGGCCCCAACCATCTCCAACAGGGTCACCTCCGAGGTGCCGAGCGCGATCGAGCCGTTGGCCTGGAGCGGCGAGGTGATGCCGAGGCGCTGGGCCGTCTGAACCACGGTCTTCGGACCCACCTCCTGGCCGAGCCGCACCGCCACCGTGTTGAGCGAATGCGCCAACGCCGTGCGCAGGGTGACCGGGCCCTCGTAGCGGTGGGAGTAGTTCTCCGGCGCCCAGGTGCCGATCCGGATCGGCGCGTCGTCCTTCACGGTTTCGGGCGTCGCCCCGTGCTCCACGGCGGCGAGGTAGACGAACGGCTTGAACGAGGAGCCGGGCTGGCGCTTGGCCGTGGTCGCCCGGTTGAACTGGCTCTGCGCGTAATCGCGCCCGCCGATCAGCGCGCGGATCGCCCCGTCGGGCCGCATCGAGACTAGGGCGCCCTGGCCGACGTTGAACCGCGTGCCCTTGGCGTTCAGCTCGTCGGTGAGCGCCTTCTCGGCGAGCCCCTGCAGGCCGGTGTCGACGGTGGTCTGGACCGTGATGTCGGTGTCGAACTTGCCGACGTAATCGTCGAGCACGTCCATCACGAGGTCGGCGACGTAGTTGGCCGAGCCGCCGCCGCGGGCGTTGGCGGGCCGGGCCGGCTGGGCGAGCGCCACCTTGGCGTCCTGCGCCGGCACGAAGCCGAGCTCCTGCATGGCGGCCAGCACCTGCGCGGCGCGGGCCTGGGCGGCGGGCAGGTTGCGGTTGGGGGCCAGCCGCGAAGGCGCCTGAACGAGGCCGCCGAGCATCGCCGCCTGGGCCAGCGACACCTCCTTGGCGGGCTTGCCGAAATAGCGCTGCGCCGCGGCCTCGACGCCGTAGGCGCCGGCGCCGAAATAGACGCGGTTCAGGTACAGTTCGAGGATCTCGTCCTTGCTGTACTTGTGCTCCAGCCACAGGGCGAGGATCGCTTCCTGGATCTTGCGCGAGGCGGAGCGCTCAGGCGTCAGGAACAGGTTCTTGGCGAGCTGCTGGGTGAGCGTCGAGCCGCCCTGCGCGACGCCGCGCCGGGTCAGGTTCTGGCCGATCGCCCGGAGGATGCCCACCGGATCGACGCCGAAATGCTGGTAGAAGCGCCGGTCCTCGATCGCCACGAAGGCGCGGGGCAGATAGGGCGGCAGCTCCTTGATCGAGACCACCCGGCCGCCGGTCTCGCCCCGGTTGGCAAGCAGCGAGCCGTCGCTCGCCAGGATGGCGATGTTGGGCGGACGCTTGGGCACCGCGAGTTGGTCGATCGGCGGCAGCTGCGAGGCGTGGTAGGCGATGAGGCCGGCGATGCCGATCACCGCCCACAGGCCGAGCACAACGGTGCCGTAGACGATCCGGCCGAGCCACGACCGCCGACGCCGGCCGGACTTTTTCTGGGTCCGGCGTGCCGTCGTCTTGGCCGGGGGCCGCGCCGTCTCGTCCGCTCGCTTGCCCACACGTTCTCCTGTCCCGGCCCGGTCGTCCCGAGACAGGCGCAGGTCGAGTTCGCCGCGATCCCGGACGCGCCCTTCCGGCACGTCGAAATTCGGCTCCATCCTGCCCCGACCCTTGGCCATGCATCCCGTCTTCGAACGATCCGACACCGACGCGCGCGTGCGTTGCGGTGCAACCGCGTTTCCGCACGCTAAATGCGGCGGTTTAAGGGGTCGTTAGCGTTCCATTCAGCACCCGAACCGGGTGGACGGATGGGCCAGGGCCTCAACCCGTGGCTGTCGGATCCTGGCCCAGCACCCGCCGCGCCTCGGCGAGCAGAACCGGATGCCGGACCGATTGGGGTCCGGAATCGGGGGTCTCGCGGCCGAGCCGGGCGATGCGCGATTTGAACAGGCGCCGGCGCAGGCCGAACCGGCCGATGCTGGCATTCAGCGCCAGCAGGACGGTCCGCACCGCCTCGGTGCGCTCGCGCTCCTCCACGATCTCCGCCTTCAGCATGGCCTCGCGTTTCAGGGCCGCATCGAGTTCGAGTCGCACGACAGCCCGGCTCGCCTCGTCCCGGCGCGCGGTCTCGAGCTGGAGCCGGCATTCCTGCAGCGCGCTGAGGATCATGAGCTCCTGCGCCGACGCATCCCGCATGGATTCCTCCCGGCGCGCCAGTCCCGGTGGACAACCCGGCGCGCGCCCGATCCCTGTCACACAAACGTCGGTCCCGGCCTGCGACCGCGTGCGGACCATCACGGGTTCGCCATACCGGGGCTGAGCCCTAGCCGGAAGCCACCGCGCCGCGATATCGAGGCCGCGATCATCGGCGAGAGAGGGATCGACGACGTGCGTTGCAGGATTGCCGTGGCCCTGGGGGGCTTCTTGCTTGGTTCAGTTCAGGTCGGGCCGGCATCGGCGCGGGTCGAGCAACTCGACACGGTGAACCTGGTGGCCTGCGCCCAGGATGGCGGCGTCTGCCGGATGCCCTACCCCACGAACGTCTATTACGGCGTGCCCGGCAAAACCAACGGTCGCCCCTTTCCACAGGGCGGGATGGTCCCCTGCAACAGCCAGACCTTCGGCGATCCCGCCCCTGGCCAGCCGAAGAGCTGCTGGTACGCGCCGCGCCTGAGCGAGACCCGCGGCGGCGGAATCGCCCCCCGGGACCGAAACGACGATTACGACGACCGCCGACGTGACGATTACCGCGAGCGCGACGAGTACCGCTACGGCCGCGATTACGACCGCCCGCGGCCGCGCCGGTCCTACGATGACGATTACGACGCCCCGCCGCGGCGCAGCTATCGGGACGATCGGGACGAATATTGATCGTTCGAGGGTGATACCAGTCGCACCCCCATATCCGGGCTGTTAACCACCCTCCGGCATCGTCCAATCCGCGAGCCGTGGCGTCGCGAGCCGGGTGGAGATTGCGATGACGGAGGATCGCCGCGGGGCATTCCGGAAGAATGCCTTCACGTTCGGGACGTTGCTGCTCGCCTGCGGCGAGGTCAGCTGCCTGGTCTGGGACGCGACCGAGACGGGCGCCCAGATCGAGGTCGAGGGCGATCAAGCGGTGCCGGACCGCTTCCCGATCCGCCTCACGGACGGGGCCGATCCGCGACCGGCCGCAGTGGCGTGGCGGAAAAGTCGCCGGATCGGCGTCGCCTTCGAGGGCTGACGTCCTTCGTCCGAGCGAGGCCAGGGTCGAGCGCGGGCGTGGCCCGGCCACCAGCCGGAACAGCTTGGGGCGCACGAACAGCAGCTTGAGCGGCGTGTTCCGCACCATCCGTTCCAGCGCCAGCGGCAGCAGCAGGGCGGCAGCCATCACGATCAGACCGGCGAGGCCGATATCCGTGACAAGCTCGGTGAGGATCAGGATTTCGCGGGTCGCGGCCATCGGCAGCGAGAAGGCGAGATAGATGACGATCGAGCGCCGGCCACAGGTCCGCAGGCCCTCGGCCACGCCGCCGCCCGCCCGTTCGATCAGGGCCGCCATGACCACGATCGCCAGGGCGCCGGCCGCCCCGAGGGCAAGGCTGACCAGCGGCAGGCTGGCGAGCGTCGGGTAGACCGGGCTGCCGGTCTGCGTCAGGGCGAGCCAGCCTTCCAGGAAAGCCCAGGCGACGAGACCGGAGAGCGCGAGGCCGGCATGCCGGCGCGCCCCATCGGCCAGAGCGAAGATCCGACCCGCGAACAGGTAGCCTGCCACGAAGTAGACGTAGCGGCCGCAGAACTCCTCGATCAAAGTCGCATCGCTGCGGATGTCGGCGATCTGCAGGAGCGCTGCACCGCCGAGCAACAGCGCCGCGGGGCATCGGCGCAGGGCCTTGGTGACCACAGAGAACACGGCCAGCAGGTAGACGAACCACAGGCTGGAATACGGCTCGACCAGCGCATGGGCGAGATGGGCGGCGAACGCCCCGGGCCCGGCGTCGCCGACGATGCTGCCGTAGCGGGCCGCCGACTGGATCACGAGCCAGAGCAGGTAGAAATACGCGAAATGCACCACCCGGCGGTCGGCGAACAGGCGCCAGTCGCGGTCGATGACCCGGCCCAGGAACAGGCCGGACAAGAGGAAGAAATCCGGGATCCGAAACGGCTTTGCGAAGGCCACCACCGGGTGGAGGAACCCCTCCCCGCCCATCGCGACGCCGGTGCCGATGGCGGAATGCATCATCACCACCAAAAGGATGCAGATCCCCTTGGCGACATCCACCCAGGCCAGCCGCCCGTCCCCTGCCCCACCCATCGTCCAACTCCGCGATCGAGGTGAGTGTGGAGCGGCAAGGTTAGCGGGGATGCGTGCCCGGCTGCGGAACCTGCGGACGTGCTGAGCGCCGGGTAAACGGCCGGCTCAATCCCGGCGCCGCCCGGCCCGGCGGTCGCGGGTCATGCGGGTGGCGGCGTGGAAATCATCGGGCTTGCCACGGATCCAAATCAGGAAGCGCGCAATCTCCGGATCGGTCCGCAGGGCGTCGACATCGGCAAGCCGCTTGGCGATCTCGGCCTCGCTGTAGCGGGCATGAATCGCCGAATGGCAGATCTGGTGCAGCCGCACCGTGCCCTGATGGGTCCCGCCCTTCAGCTTCGGCGTCAGATGGTGAAGGCTGGAGCGGGCGCGCGGCGGGATCGGCCGCCCGCAGAGTGGACAGACCGGATCCGCCCGGGGGGCGGCGCCCGGCATATCCGGGTCGTCGGCATTCCAGCGCCGGGAGCGGCGTCCGACCAAGCGATCCCTCCTTCCATCCCGATCAGGGCACAACGCCGTCCGCCGCGAGACAGGCCGGCCCGACGCGCCCGCGAAACGCCGCCTCGGCCTCGCGGTCCCGGATCCCGAAGATCGAGACGTGGTCGCCCGGGACCAGCTCGAACCGCGCCCGGGGGCCCGCCGCCGCCGCCAGCGCCCGGGCGAGCTTCGCCGGCACCACCGGGTCGTCGGTGCCCTGAACGATCAGGACGGGCTCGGTTCCGCCGCGGATTCGCCGGTCCGAGCGGAAGGTGTCGCGCAGGAGCCAGGGCGGGGCCAACGGGACATGCAGCCGCACGGCGTGGGTGAGCGAATCGAACGGCGCTTCGAGATAGAGACCGATCGAGGACACGCGCCCAGCCATCGCCACCGCCACCGCGGCGCCGAGGGAATGGCCATGCAGCAGGATCGGCGCCCCCGAGGCGCGTTCCATCGCGGCTGCCACCGCCGCCATCCCGTCGCGGATCAGCCCGGCCTCGCTCGGCGAACCCGTCGAGCCGGGATAGCCACGATAGGCCGGCGCCAAGACGCCCCACCCCGCCCTCCGCCAGGGATCGGCGACGAAGCGGGCGGCATGCGGCTCGGGCCGGGAGCCGTTACCGTGGAAGCTGACCACCACCCCGCATCCCGGACGCGGCGGCCGCCACAGGGCGAAGAGCCGCTCGCCATCCGCGGTGGTCAGGGTGATCGCCTCGGTCCCGGGCGGCGCGAACCGGTCGCGGGCCGGCTCACCCGCCCAGGCCGCGCCCGGATAGATCAACCGCCGCTGGAACACCGCGAGGGCCACGAGCGCGGCCAGATAGACCAGGACCACGCCGGCCAGCACCAGGAGCAGGATGCGCATTTTTTGAAGATTGGGTTGAAAGACCTTGATAGCTGCGTTTCGCTGGCCTGAGGAGGCGAGGCCGATTGGTGGCCGGGCAGCCCCAATCCTATCGCGCGCGCTCAATCAGGCTGTGCATCAAGCCGCCTTCCGGATCGTGAAGTCGACATGCACGGTGTCGTAGGGAAACACGATCCGCCCGTCCTCTGTACGATCCAGGACGCCCGCGTTCAGGAGCGCATGCACGTCGCCATGCGTGTTCTTGACGTCGCGATCCAGCAAGCGCGCCACGGCCCGCAGCGACATCGGTTCCTGCCCGGCCAGAATCCGGATCAGCTCCCAGCGGCGGGGCGTCAGGACGGTCCACAACCGCTCGACCGTCGGAAACGAGATGAAGGCGCCCTGCTCCTCGCCGCGGAAAGCCGCCAGCGCCCGGACAGTGCTGTCTTCGATGGTGGAGACACCGATGGTCACGGTCTTCATGGTCATCTCCAGGATGCGACATCAGCCCAGAAGTCCGCCATCAGGGCCTCTGGGCTTGTAAAGGTGTAAGGCACTTCCCGCTCGCCGATATGCTTGTGGTCGCCCTTCCCGGCCTCGTTGTCGTAGCGGAGCACGCAAGCACCCTCGACCACGAAAGCGAGCCGATACTTGAAGCCGTGGGCGCTTCCACGAACCGGAGACGGCACCCTCCAAACGACCAGTTCGGCGAACGACCGATCGGCCGTGACCTCGATCCGTTCCATGAACAGCAGTGTGGCGTCCATGACGTTGGCGAGAATGCCAACGGACCAGGTCGTTGGCAAGCGTGCCAACAGGCATTCGGAGAGGAGCTTTCCCACATCCCGGCAGCGGTGATCCGATCCCGGCGGCGGGCCGCGCGGTGGTCCGCCCCGCTACCATGCCGAACCGCGCGATCCTGTCAGCCCCGCCCCGCACCACAGCATTGACAAACCCTCTGCCGCGGCCGAGTCTTGAACCGTTCCGAGGGGGGCCCTGTAGTGGGCTGAGATTGGGCACGCTGCCCTGACCCTTGAACCTGATCCGGCTCATACCGGCGGAGGGACGGGAACCTGCGGCTGCACGCGTGCGGCCGGATCTCATCTCAGCCATCGCGTGGTCCGGAGCGCTCCAACACGAGGAGAGGCCCACGATGAACGCACCCGTTCTCCCCAAGGACGTGAAAGGCAGCCCGGAGACCGTGACCACGGGTCCGGTCACCGGATCGCGCAAGGTCTATGCGAGCCCGGCCGGGCGGTCGGACATCCGCGTGCCCTATCGCGAGATCGTCCTGTCCGATCCGAAAGAGGAGCCGGTGCGGGTCTACGATCCGTCGGGCCCCTACACCGAGACCGACGCGCGCATCGATCTCACCGAGGGCCTGCCCGGCGTGCGCGAGCCCTGGATCGCGGCACGCGGCTACACCGCGGTCGAGCCCCGCGCGGTCAAGCCCGAGGATAACGGCTTCGCCGGCGACAAGCTCGTGGCCCCCTGCCCGGCTGCCCGCACGATCCGTAAGGCTGGCCCCGGCCAGATGGTGACGCAGTACGAGTTCGCGCGGGCCGGGATCATCACAGAGGAAATGATCTACGTCGCCCACCGCGAAAACGCCTGCCGCGACGCGATGCTGGCGGGTGCCGAGGCCACGCTCGCCGACGGCCAAAGCTTCGGCGCCTCGGTGCCGCCGTTCATCACCCCCGAATTCGTCCGCGACGAGATCGCCCGCGGCCGGGCGATCATCCCGGCTAACATCAACCACACCGAGCTTGAGCCGATGGCGATCGGCCGGAATTTTCTGGTCAAGATCAACGCCAATATCGGCAACTCGGCCGTCACCTCGTCTGCGGCGGAAGAGGTCGAGAAGTTGGTCTGGTCGATCCGCTGGGGCGCCGACACGGTCATGGACCTGTCCACCGGCCGCAACATCCACAACATCCGCTCGTGGATCATCCGCAACAGCCCGGTGCCGATCGGAACCGTGCCGATCTACCAGGCGCTCGAGAAGGTCGGTGGCGATCCGCTCAAGCTCGACTGGGAGGTGTTCAAGGACACCCTGATTGAACAGGCCGAGCAGGGCATCGACTACTTCACCATCCATGCCGGCGTGCGGCTGGCCCACGTGCCGCTCACCGCCCGCCGCGTCACCGGCATCGTCTCGCGCGGCGGCTCGATCATGGCGCGCTGGTGCCTCGCCGGGCACCGGGAATCGTTCCTGTATGAGCATTTCGACGAGATTTGCGACATCATGCGGGCCTACGACGTGTCGTTCTCGCTCGGCGACGGCCTGCGCCCGGGCTCGATCGCCGACGCCAACGACGCGGCCCAGTTCGGCGAGCTGGAGACGCTCGGCGAGCTCACGAAGGTGGCCTGGGACAAGGGCTGCCAAGTGATGATCGAGGGCCCCGGCCACGTGCCGATGCACAAGATCAAGGTCAACATGGAGAAGCAGCTGAGGGAATGCGGCGAGGCGCCGTTCTACACCCTCGGCCCGCTGACCACGGACATCGCCCCCGGCTACGACCACATCACCTCGGGGATCGGCGCCGCGATGATCGGCTGGTTCGGCACCGCGATGCTCTGCTACGTCACCCCGAAGGAGCATCTCGGCCTGCCCGACCGGGACGACGTGAAGACCGGCGTGATCACCTACAAGATCGCCGCCCACGCCGCCGATCTCGCCAAGGGCCACCCGGCCGCCCAGCTGCGCGACGATGCGCTCAGCCGCGCCCGGTTCGACTTCCGCTGGGAGGACCAGTTCAATCTGGGCCTCGATCCGGATACGGCCCGCCGCTACCACGACGAGACCCTGCCCAAGGACGCCCACAAGGTCGCGCATTTCTGCTCGATGTGCGGACCAAAATTCTGCTCGATGAAGATCACGCAGGATCTCCGCGCCGAGGTTCTGGCCATGGAGGAGGCCGGCGCGGTGATCGGCGCCGCGTCTGCGATGTCCAAGGCGGAGGCCGAGGCCGGCATGCGGGCGAAGTCGCAGGAATTTCTGGCCGAGGGCGGCAAGCTCTACGTCGACGCCGCCGAGTGAGCGCGCGGCACGCCCCGTCCGGTCAGGACGTGGGCGTGCCGCATCCGGCGCCGCCCCCGCGCGGCGCCGTGATCGAGATCGCCGAATCGGGCTCGGCTCCGTAGGCATCGTAGAGCGCGGCCAGCATCAGATCCGCAGCGATGCCGAGATTCGGAGGGTCTCCAAGGAAGATCGTGCGGGAAAAATTCTTCCGGGGGTCCTCCTGGACGTAATGGAGAGCGCGCAACGCGGCCTGCGACTGCGCGTCGAGCTCGAAGGCAGGGCTGCCGTACGCCCCCGACGAGGCTTCGCACAGCATCTCCGTGTCGAAGGGCTGGAAGATGCACTGAACGTAATGCATCGGCCGATCGCGCAGCGCGACGACGATGAAGCGGTCGCGCGACGTTTCGACCGGGCCGCGCCGATGGATCCTCTCAAGGCGCGCCACGACCTCGCAGCGATGCTGCAGAAAGAACGCCTCCCGCGGCGACAGCCCTGGGCGCGCCTGCGGACTGGCCGGAGCGGCGGCGCGGAGAGCTGTGGTCACGATCACGGCCGCCATACGGATCCGGCGCATGAATACCTCCCGACGCACGCCTCCGCCGGTGGTGCGGCGGCAGTCGTGAGCCTCCGCCCCTCGCGAAGCGCGACCTGAGCGACCAGAAGAATCGTAAGTTCGCGCTTCTTAGGTAACAGGATCTTCATCGCGAGTCCGGCCGCGGCTCGGCCATCCCCTGCGCTGGGGGGCGCCATTAACGAGCTGTTAGGCCGCAGATCCGCTGAATCCCCCAATCACAGGATCGTAGGAGATCAGCCATGGATATCCGTCCGCTGAATGCGACGACGCCGGGGCCACAGGGTCTCGACGCCCTCGCGGCGACCACGACGTCGGCCGTCACGCAGGAAACCGCGCCGGCGCAGGCCGCAACGCCACCGCTGGAGCCGGCGGTAAAGCTCGACATCGCCCCAACCGGCGACAAGGCACGCTACATCCAGGATCCGGATACCAGCGCGATCGTGTTCCAGGTGGTCGATCCGAACTCGGGCAACGTGGTGGAGCAGCTCCCGAGCGAGACGGCCCTCCGCAACCGAGCCTACGACGCCGCCCGCGAATCGCACGCTGCCGCGGGCAATCTGTCTCGGATCGCCTGAGCGCGCACACCCGGACCTTTTGGCGGCCGCACCCGTCCCGCAGGCGCCGCGATCCCGTCGATACCGAAAACGCCGTTTGACGCCGTTGCCGCCCGGCTGTTAGATCGCTCCCGTACACGGGCGCACGGAGCCCCAGCGAAGCCACGGCCTCGCTGGCGCAGACACCACCGCACCGTTCGTGTCCGCGGGCGTAGTTCAGTGGTAGAACGTCAGCTTCCCAAGCTGAATGTCGTCGGTTCGATCCCGATCGCCCGCTCCAATTCCTCTCATTATACTCGTCGATCCGATCTTTCCCGGAAGCGTGTCGCGCTCGCGGGTTAGGGCGACCGCGTGGCCCTACGGTCGGCGTGCCATCGGTATCGCAGTGTCGACGCGCTGCCCAATTGCGGCCTGGAACTGGCCGATCCCCCCGGCCTACCTCGTTTGGCGGAATCGGACGGGCGGCGGCTCGGGTCTGTGGTCACGTCCGGACGGCAGTTTTGCCAGCCTCGCGGCGATCGGGATGAGCAGGCAGAGCCTGGCTCGAGACTTCGCTGACTGGGATCTGGCAAAGCCGGCGTTGGGGAAGTCTGGGACGGGGTGCGATGGCGGTGCGTCGAGATCTGGCAGCCTTCGGACCCAGGGATCCCGAGCTGGCCTGGCTTCAGCCCGGCGGCGAGGGTTCGGTCGCCGGCTGGCCGCTTGGTCGTTCCGGCGTTCGTCGATACCGCACCATCGCGCTACCGCGACTCGGGCTGTCCGCGATCCCCTGGATCCTGCTGATCATGCTGGCGCCGGTGAGTGGCGAGCAGGTGAAGCTGCCCGGACTCGAAAAGCTGGTCTGGCTCGGAGCCGATCTGGCCGCCCTCGCTTTCCTGGTCCTGCGGCGCGATCTCGGCAGCACGCTGTTCGGAAGCCGGCCGATCATCCTGCTCTGGCCGGCCCTCGCGATCCTGTCGGCAACCTGGTCTCTGACCCCCGGCATCTCGGTTTATCACGGCGTCCAGCTGCTCGCCACGATCGTGGCCGGAATCGCCCTGCGGGCCACGATGGGACTGTCGGGTATCGTCCGGATCGTCTTCCTGGGGCTCCTGGGCGGACAAATCCTGTCGGTCGTGTTGGGCGTGGCCGCGCCTGGACTGACCCGCGGACTCAGCGGGGAATGGTCGGGGGTCTATTCACATAAGAACGTGCTTGGGGGTCTGATGAGCCTCCAGCTTCTCTGTGCCGCCTGCCTCTTCCTTCAGGGCTGGCAGCGGGCCCTGACGGGGGCGGCCTTCCTGGGAGCGCTGGCGCTCCTCGCCTCCTCACATTCCGCCACGGCCCTGGTGGCCGGAGCCCTGGGGCTCGCGCCGCTCAGCGTGATCATTGCGTGGCGCCAGGGCAACCTGGTCACGGGCGTCTGCTTGGGTTTCGCGATCTCGCTTGCCGGGATCGGCATCCTGGTCGCCGCGACCTACGGTGCAGACCTGTCGGCCCGTCTCCTCTCCGATCTCGGCAAGGACACGACGCTGACCGGCCGCACGATCCTCTGGCAGTTCGGTATCGATCAGTTCTGGCGGGAACCCGTCATCGGCATCGGCTACAAGGCCTATTGGGAAAGCCCGATTACGACCGCGCCGTACCTGCACTTCACCACCCAGCAGAAGCTCTGGTTCTTTCACAACAACTTCATCGACGTCGCGGTCGCGTTCGGAATCCTCGGCCTCATCGTCTTCACGGGCGTGATGCTGGATACGGCCCGCCGGGTGGTCCAGCATTTCGCGCGCGCACCGGGCTACATCGAGGCTTGGCCGATCCTGTTCCTGACCCAGACCAGCCTCCTCGTCGGCTTCGAATGCCCGCTCTTCGTGAATCATGGGCTGCATCAGCTCCTGCTGGCAGCGAGCCTGCCGCTTCTCCGGCCGCGGCAGACCGGCTGACGGACGATCGGGGTGGGCGCAGGATTGCGGGCGCATCGCCGGGGACGACAATCGCCACGACGCTCGAATCGGAAAGAAAATCGTAACCGCTGAAGCGCCACGGACGGCTTACCAGTATCGTTTCACGTCCGGCCAGCGAAAAGATCTTTCTATGTCAAACCAATTATATTTATCGATTGAATTAGAAACAAAAGCTCCAATAAAAATCTCGTTCTACACCGTCGGCAACTTAGGTTCCGTGATTTCGGCACCCGCATGCCGAGAGGCGCAGGGCTCGCAATTTGGACGTACGGCAACTACTGAATTCGGATGCGCAAATTAATCGTAAAACTCTCGCTTTTTGCGCAATATCGGGCAGCAAAGGTCCGTACCATGTGCTGCATTGCAATATCCATCCCGCGGTTCCGTGAGAGACATGCCTATATTACACGGCATCTCCACACGATCTGGGGGCCTGATTTCGAGATCATCGGCATCGACGGCACGGTGGCGGGTCGGGACGCATCGCCCGGGTCCGATCTGAGCGCCGGACAGGTCGGCTGCGCGCTGTCACACTTGGCCGCCTACGAGGCCGTGGTCGCCCGCAATCTGCCCTGGGCGCTGATCGTCGAAGACGACGCGGTGCTGCCGCCCGATATTCACGACATTCTCATCCGGGTCGAGGCGACGCTGCGCCGAGGCGACGTGGTCCTGCTCTACAATCGTCCGCAGTATCGCGCCGCCTTCAGTACCGTGAACGCCGACTCGATTGGCGATTACCGGTTGTGTCTGCCCATGAGCATGGGCGGTCTCGGCACGACGGCCGCTTACGTGATCACCCGGCAGGCGGCGGAAGGCATCCTGAAGGCGAACCGGCCGGTGGTGGCCGCCGCTGACAACTGGGGATATTTTTACGAGCGCAGGGCTTTCACGCGGGCACGGGTGATGTCGCCGAACCCGGTCTCGCTCAAGCCGTTCGAATCCACGATCTTTCCGTCCGGATCGAAGATCGGCAGTGTCATGAAAGGGAGCCGTCTGCTCCAACCCCTGCTTGCGGCCAGACGCAGGTTCCTGACCGCACGCATGACGGGGAATACGGTGCTGGTGGACGAAGTCTCGCCCTACGCGAACCTATCGCCGCAATAACCGAGACCCAGAAGAGCTAGGCATTCGTTGATGTAATGACGCGACGTCCACACGTCCTTCGACGCGATCATCTTCGATCGATCAGTCCAACCTTCCCCGAACGCCGGCCGAGACCCTTCGCGTCAAGACAGGGACAGCATCGCAAAGTCGCTTCCGGTATCGTGCGCTACAGATCCGTATCTCAGTTCGCAAACGCTGCACGCGTTCGGGATTTGGAGCTTTGCACCTGCAAACTCCGCGGAGCCCATTCGTCGAGTGCGGGTGACTGAAGACTGGGCTTTTTCCGTGCCGAGGCGGAGGCCGTTCCATCCGGCGAGCTTCTGGCGTGCCACGCTGTGAGCCTGCACGTAACCCCAAACCGCAACCGAAAGGCGTAGCCGGGTTCCGTCGTCTTTGACCATGGACCGGGATCGAACCGTGACAGTTTGGCTGTCGAAGCGCGGAGGAATCGAGGTCGCACCGGCGGTCCCGTTGAAACGACGCATCCAGAGCCACCCGGCCGCCGAGCTGCCGCTGCGCCCGCCACGATCCTGAGGCAGCGAAGACTGACGATGATCCGCTCGTTCTCAACCACCGGTCCGAACGCGACCTTCTCGCTCCGGGGATCCTGGCTGGCTGGCCCGATCGCCTTCGCGGCGGCGCGGCCGTATCTCATCGTGCTGGCGCAGACCATCGCTCTGCTGATGGTGATCAAGCTGTTCCGGGTCGTCGAAGAGCGGAACAACGTCTACGGCATCGTTCCGCCGCTGCTGCTCGCCGCCGCGATGGTGCGACGGACCTATGCGCCGTTCGACAAAGCCGCGGTCCGGCTGCTGCAGCTGATCGGCGTGATCTCGGGGGCTTATGCCCTCGTCCACTACCCGCTCTTCCCGGTCGTCGAGCACGGCTTCAAGGTGATGGTGACGCTGTGGGCCATCGTCGTCCTGTGGGTCGCAGCCGTCGCCTCCGGGATCCTGTGCCTGCGCTGGCCGTCGCTCGGCGTCGTGGGGGCGGCCTATCTGGTCTGGAGCAAGCATGCCGTCATGCGGGTGACGGGGCTCTGGCACGGGCACATCATCGATGTCCTGCCGCTCGCCGAGGTCGGCGCCTGCCTGCTGGCCGGCCTCGCCGTCCTTGCGCTGACCGAGCGCCTGAGCGCCCGGCCAAGCGTAAATTGTTCCACGAAGGACGACATGGCAACGGCTTGCGCGCTGTTCGCCAAAATCCTGATCGCCGCGGCGATTAGCATCCATCTGGGAAACTACTACTCGTCCTTCCTGGCCAAGGTGACGTTGGATGCCGGCCCGACCTCCTGGCTCATGGGCAACGACCCCGGAAAGCTCTTCAGTGTCGGCCTCGACAACAATCACGTCTTCTACGCGGGTTCATCCTGGCTGGTGGATGGCATGCGGGCGATCCTGAGCCATGCCGGGCCGGTGACGAATGCACTGATCCTGCTGGGACAGGGGGCGGCACTGGCGGGCATCCTGATGCCGCGGCGCTGGCTCGTGGTCCTGCTGCTCGGCTTCGACGCGATGCATCTGTCCATCGTGGTCGTCATGGGGGCGAATTTCGCCCCGTGGATCCTGCTGAACCTGGCGATCGGCGCCGTGGTGGTGAGCCGGCACTATCAGAAGCCGCCGCTCCTCATCGGGCTGTTCTCGGTGCTGTTCATCCTGACCGACAACAGCTTCATGACCCAGGCCCGGCTCGGCTGGTACGACACCGCGGCCAACAACAAGATGTACGTCCTGGCGGTCGATAAGGACGGCGGCCGACACTACGTCCCGACGAACTTCTTCACCTTCTACTCGTATCCCTTCGCCCACATGGCCTACGGCTCGCCGGATGCCGAGACCGCCTTCGCCCTCGACAACCCGAACGGCGGCACGCAGGTCTACCGCAAGGTGCTGGCCTCGCTGACCTGCGACGTGCCGGTTTTGACGGCCCGGGACGGCGCCGGGCAGGATCTCGCCAAGAACGAGATCAACCGGCCCGCGGTCGATGCCTATATCCGTGGCTATCACCGGCTGGTCAGCCGGATCGTCGACACGCTGGGGGCGTTTCCCCACGCCTTCTACCCGCATCACTTCTTCGTTCCGCTCCAGCACGGGGCGAGCTTCGACGGCGTGCCTCTGCACGACATCGTCGCCTACATCTACCGGCGTGAATCCGTCTGCCTCAGCCTGCAGGACGGTGTGCCAGTCCGGCGGCTGGTCTCGGAAGCCGAGCATCGGATCGATCTGAAGCCATGACCGACCCCGCCCTCACCGTCGTCTACGACGGCGAATGCCCGTTCTGCAGCAACTACGTCCGCCTGATGGCCCTGCGCCGGTCGGTCGGCAGCGTGGTGCTCGTCGATGCCCGCGCGGGCGGCCCAATCGTCGCGGAGCTCGCCCGACGGGGCTATGACCTCAACAACGGCATGGTCGTGCGGCACGGACAGACCCTGTATTACGGCCCGGATGCCCTGGTCCTGCTCTCGACCCTCAGCGAGGATCGGGGCGTTGTCGGACGAACCCTCGCCCGGCTGCTGCGCGACCCGTCCCGCGCCCGCCTGCTCTATCCGGTGATGAAGCTCGGCCGGCGCGCGACCCTCGCCCTGCTGGGCCGCAAGCTCATCGCGCAGGCGTAACCCGGGCCCACGATCCGAAAAAGACCCATCCGGCATCGACCTTGCTCCCGATCTCATGTCCACCCCGCCATCGCCATGGCGCTCTCGACTTCTGACCGTCGCGGGTGTGGAAGGAGCAGATCCGGTCGCGATGCGCGCCGCCTGCTCTGTCGGGCCGTTGCGCAGCAGGAAGGAGACGAGCCCGTTGGCCAGCGTGGACCTGAACTCCGATCTCGGCGAGGGCTACGGCGCCTATGCCTGCGGCGACGATGCAGCGATCCTCGGCATCGTCACCTCCGCCAACGTCGCCTGCGGCCTGCATGCGGGCGATCCCGAGATCATGGCCAGCACCTTCGCCTTGGCGAAGGAACGCGGCGTGGCGGTGGGCGCTCATCCGGGTTTTCCGGATCTCTGGGGCTTCGGACGGCGGCGCATGCCGTTCACGCCGCCCGAGATCGAGCGACTGGTGGCCTATCAGATCGGCGCCGCCCAAGCGCTCGCCGCCTATGCCGGCCACCGGATCACCTATGTGAAAGCCCACGGCGCGCTTGCCAACCTCGCCGCCGAAGATCGCGCGGTCGCCGATGCCATCGCGAAGGCCGTCCGGGCGGTCGACCGCGACCTGGCGCTGCTCGCCATCGCGCTCACCGCGCAGGTGGCGGCCGGCGAGGCCTGCGGCCTGGAGGTCCACCAGGAGATCTTCGCCGATCGCGGCTACACCGAAGTTGGCCTGCTGATCCCGCGCAACCAGCCCGGCGCCCTGATCACCGAGGCCGATGCGGCCGCAGAACGCGTGCTGCGCATGGTCGAGGGCGGTGCGATCCTCACCGCCGAGGGCAAGGCGCTGCCGACCCCGATCCGCTCGATCTGCGTCCACGGCGATTCCGCCCACGCGGTCGCCACGGCTCGGGCGGTAAGGACCCGGTTCGAGGGCGCCGGCGTGACGCTGGCGCCGTTCCGGCCATGAGCGGGAGTGAGGACAAGCCCCGGCTCCTCGATTCCGGTGAGGCGGCCCTGGTGGTGGAGTTCGGCAGCGTCGTCGATCCGGCGATCAGCGACCGGGTCCTGGCCCTCGACGATGCCCTCGGCGCCGATCCGCCCGAGGGTCTGCGCGAGCGCGTTCCGACCTACCGCTCCCTGATGCTCCATTACGATCCGCTGGTGCTCGACCGGGAGGCGCTGGCGGAGCGGGTCCGGGCGTTGGTCGCGGGCGCCGTGGCGCGCGCCGGGACGCCGACCCTCTGGACCCTGCCCTGCTGCTACGACCAGCCTCACGGCGAAGACATCGCCCAGGTCGCCGAGCGCACCGGCCTGTCGCACGACGCCGTGGTGGCGACCCATGCCGGGGCGACCTACCGGGTCTACATGTACGGCTTCGCCCCGGGCTTCGCCTATCTCGGTGGCCTGCCCAAGACCCTGGCGGTGCCGCGGCGCGCGAGCCCCCGGCCGCCGCATCCGCGCAACGCCGTGGTGATCGGCGGCGGCCTCGCCGCGGTGGCGACGGTGCCGATGCCGACCGGGTGGTACGTGATCGGCGCGACCCCGGCCCGGCTCTACGCCCCGGAGCGCGACGAGAGCTTTTTTATCAGCGCCGGCGACCTGATCCGCTTCGAGCCGGTGGATTGCGCGACCTTCGATGCCCTCGACGCCCGCGAGGCGGCCGGCGAGCGCGTGGCCCGGCGCGAAGAGGCCGTCCCATGACCGCCCTGGTCGCGGAGGCCGCCGGCCCTGGCATCACCCTGCAGGATGGCGGGCGGCACGGCTACCTGCGCTACGGCATCACCGCCGCGGGCCCGATGGACCCGTTGATGCACGCCACCGCCAACCGGGCGGCGGGCAATCCCTTCGACGCCACCGCCATCGAGGTCTCCACCGGCGGCCTCACGGTCACGGCCGAGGGCGGCCCGCTCGGGATCGCGATGGTCTCGCGCAGCTTCCGGATCGACCTCGACGGCGTAGCCCTGCCCGACGCAGTGGCGTTGACCCTGGAGCCCGGCCGGACACTGACGGTCCGCGCGGGCCCCACCGGCGCCTGGGGCTATCTGGCCGTGCAGGGCCGCATCGACGTGGCGCCGGTGCTCGGATCGACGGCGACCCACACCCGGTCCGGCCTCGGGGGTCTCGACGGGCGCGGGCTCGCCGCCGGTGATCGCCTCCCGGTGGCCGAAGCCCGCCCCGGCGAGGTCTCGCCCCACCGGCTGATCGCACCCTGGCTTGATCGGGACCCGAAAGAAGTCCGGGTCGTTCTGGGCCCGCAGGGCGATTATTTCGCCCCCGACCAGATCCACGCCTTCCTGGCCGGCCCCTGGACGGTCTCGCCCCGCGGCGACCGGATGGCCTGCTTCCTGGACGGGACGCCGCTCAAGCACGCCAAGGGCCATGACATCGTCTCCGACGGTGTGGCGATGGGCGCGATCCAGGTGCCCGGCAATGGTCTTCCGATCATCCTGATGGCCGATCGGCAATCCACGGGCGGCTACCCGAAGATCGCCACCGTGATCGGTCCGGATCTCGGGCGGCTCGCCCAGGCGCAGGGGGGCACCCAGCTGTCGTTCCGGAGCGTCAGCGTGGCCGAGGCGGTGGCGGCGCGCCGGGCCGAGCGTGATGCGCTGCGGGATCCGGTGCCGCGCGATCCCGTGGTACGCACGAATTTCGCATCGGATTTCCTGCTCGGGCTCAATCTTGTCGACGGCGTCACCGATGGGCGCAGCTGAGAGCGTACGTCCAGGGGTGGTCCGCCCCGCCGCGCGACCGCGTAAGATGCCGGGCCACCCGATTCCGGTGGCCGAGATTCGAACCGAGAGAAAGCCTTCCTGCATGGCGCACGCCGTCACCGCTTCGGGCACGCCGCCCCTGCGCAGCAACGAGCCCCTGAATGCGGACAGCGTCCGACGCGCCCGCGTCGACCTGGCCGCCTGCCTGCGCTGGGCCGCGCGCAATGGCCTCGAAGAAGGCATCTGCAACCACTTCTCGGCGGTGCTGCCGGACCGGCCGGACCTGTTCCTGGTCAATCCCTATGGCTTGGCCTTCGCCGAGGTGACCGCATCGAGCCTGCTCCTGTGCGACTTCCACGGCAACGTCGTCGAGGGCGACGGCCAGCCGGAGGCGACGGCGTTCCACATCCATGCCGAACTGCACCGACTGAAGCCGAACGCCCGGGCCGCGTTCCACACCCACATGCCCTACGCCACGGCTCTCGCCATGCTCGAAGGGCAGCCGCTGCTCTGGGCCGGGCAGATCGCCCTGCGCTTCTACGGCCGCATCGCCGTGGACGAGGATTACAACGGGCTGGCGCTGGATTCCCGCGAGGGCGAGCGGATCGCCCGGAGCGCCGGCGACGCCGACGTGGTCTTCTTGAAGAACCACGGCGTGATGGTTCTGGGCGAGACCATCGCAGAGGCCTGGGACGACCTCTACTACCTGGAGCGCGCCGCGCAGGCCCAGGTGCTCGCCATGAGCACGGGGCGCGCCCTGAAGGTCGTGCCCGAGGAGATCGTCAAACACGTCGCCGCTCAGGAGGCCGCCGGACGTGCAGAAAGCGCGCGGCTGCATCTGGAAAGCGTCAAGCGCGTGCTCGCGAGGGACGAGCCGGCCTTCCTGGCCTGATCAGGGCGCCGCCCGGATCCGCTCCAGCAGAGCGGGATCGGCATAGCCGTCAGCGGGTAGCCCCTGCGAACCCTGATAGGCGCGCAGGGCCGCCCGGGTCTTCGGGCCGATCTTCCCGTCGACGTCGCCGGTGGCGTAGCCGCGCTCGGTCAGCCGGCTCTGGAGATCGCGGCGCTCGTCCCCGGTGAGGGCGCGGTCGCCCCGCGGCCAGTCGCGCGACAGACCCGGATCGCCGCGCAGGCGGTCCGAGAGCAGCGCCACCGTCAGCGCGTAGGCGAGCGCCGTGTTGTAGCGCAGGATCACCGCGAAGTTCGGTCGGAGCAGGAAGGCGGGGCCGCGGATTCCCGCCGGAAGGATCAGGGTCGCCTGCGCAGACTCATCCGCGATCGCACGGTCATGGGCGGGCTTCACGCCGAGGTCCCGCCAAGCCGCGAGACTGCGCGGTGTCGTCTCGTCGGCGAGTGCGGCGTCGAACGTCTCCGGCAGCACGACCTCGTGGCCCCAGCCTTCGCCGGACCGCCAGCCATGGGCACGCAGGTAATTCGCCGTCGAGGCGAGCGCGTCGGTAGCGGAGGTCCAGATGTCCCGCTTGCCGTCGCCGTCGAAATCCACCGCGTGCTGCTGGTAGACGGTGGGCATGAACTGGGTATGGCCCATAGCGCCGGCCCAGGAGCCGGTCAGGCCGCCGGGCATCTTGTCGAGGGGCGCCTCGTCGCGGGCGAGGATCTGCAGGGCGGCGGTCAACTCGTCGCGCCAGTAGGCCGCCCGGGTGGGATCACCGCAGCTCAAGGTCGCGAGCGAGCGCACCACCGGCTTCACCACCGATAGGTTGTCGAGCACGGTGCCGTAGGTGGATTCGACGCCCCAGAAGGCGACCAGGGTGTAGCGATCGACGCCGTACTTTGTCTCGATCGCGGCGAGCGGCGTCGCGAGTTCGGCGAGCTTGCGCTGTCCCGCCTCGATCCGGGCCGGCGTGACGCTGGCCTCGATATAGTCCCAGATCGGCCAGACGAACTCGCCCTGGTTCCGGGTCGCAGCCAGCACGTCCGGGTCGGGCTCCAGGGCCCCCAGTTGCGCCTGCGCGACGGCCTGCGGCACGTCGTGCGCGGCCGCCCAGGCGATCAGATCGGTGCGGCAGGTCTCGAAGGAGGGAGGAGCCGTGTCGGTCGCCGCCACAGCCAGCGCCGGAGCCAGTGCCAAGGCCGCGATCCCGAGTCCGAGGGCGTAAAACACCGTATGCCTGCCGTACCGCGATGAGGAAGCCGACATGATGCGATCGTCCATCGGCGTCTCAGGCTCAGAGTTTGACATGCGATTTCCGGTCGAAGCGCGCCGCATCGTTATTGTGAGCGGCCGAGCGATCGACCCGGCCGTCTTACCGGTCGAGCCCGGCGGTTTCCAGGGATCGGCCGCGGGGACCCGGATGGGTTTCCTCCAACAGGCGCCCTATTTCCATCCCGCGACATCTCGCGGAGGCCCCATCGTGAAGCGATCCGCCCGTGCCGCGCTCGGCATCGCAGCCTTGTTCATCGCCGGTCCGGCTTGTGCCCTGGAAGTCACCCGCAGCCAGGACATCCCGGCGCCCCCCGCCGCGGTCTGGGCGCTGATCGGCGATTTCTGCGCCATCGGGCTGTGGCACCCACTGGTCGAGCGCTGCATCCTGTCGCGCGAGGACGACGATGACGGCATCCGGGCGCAGATCCGGGGTCTCGTGGCGAAGGGCGGTCTCGGCACCATCGTCGAGGTCGAGACCGCCCGCGACGAGGCGGCCATGAGCTACAGCTACAGCTTCGTTCAGGGCCCGCTGCCGGTACGCGCCTATAACGCCACGCTGGCGGTCCGCCCGAACGGTACGGGCTCCACGGTGGTCTGGACCGCGACCTTCGACGCCGAGGGCATGAGCGACACCGAGGCCCTCAAGGACATCACGGGCGTCTACGATATGGGCCTCGCCGGCATCGCCCGTGAGGTCGCCAAGTAAGCGGCAGGGTCGGACGACGCAGGGCACGCGTCCCGCAGAAAAAGCTCGCTTCGGGTTCCATCCTTACCAATGTGGGGGGCGTCCGCGGGCTCGATCGGCCTGCTGATTCCCGGAGGTCCTGTTCATGGCAGAGTCTCGCATGCGCCGTCATCGCCACGCCAAGATCGTTGCCACGGTCGGTCCCGCAAGCTCAGCGCCCGATCAACTGCATGCCCTGTTCCTCGCCGGGGTCGACACCTTCCGGCTGAACTTCAGCCACGGGGTGCAGGAGGACCACGCCAAGGTCCACGCGGCGATCCGCGTCCTGGAGCGGGAGGTCGGCCGGCCGATCGGTATCCTGCAGGATCTGCAGGGTCCGAAGATCCGGATCGGCACGCTGCAGGGCGGGCGCCTGGATCTCGTGGCCGGGGAGACGATCCGCTTCGTGCTGGAGGGGTCCGAGGGCGACAAGCAGGCGATCCCGCTGCACCACCCGGAGATCTTCGCCGCGGTGGTGCCGGGTCAGGAGCTCCTGATCGACGACGGGCGGGTGCGGGTGCGGGTCGTCGGGCCCGAGCGCGCCGCCTTCACCGCCGAGGTCGTAACCGGCGGCCCGATCTTGAACCGCAAGGGCGTGAACCTGCCGGGCACGCTGCTCGACCTGTCGCCTTTGACCGAGAAGGACCGGGCCGACCTCGCCTTCGGGCTGGAGCTCGGCGTCGATTGGGTCGCCCTGTCCTTCGTCCAAAAGCCGTCTGACCTGATCGAGGCGCGCGGGCTCATCGGCGACCGGGCCGGCATCATGTCGAAGATCGAGAAGCCGCAGGCGCTGGAGCGGATCGACGATATCATCCGGCTTTCGGATGCCGTGATGGTCGCCCGCGGCGATCTCGGTGTGGAGATCCCGCACGAGGACGTGCCCGGCCGGCAGAAGGAGCTGATCCGCGCGTGCCGGCTCGCCGTCAAGCCGGTGATCGTCGCAACGCAGATGCTGGACTCGATGGTCAACGCGCCGGCGCCGACGCGAGCGGAGGCATCCGACGTCGCCACCGCGATCTATGACGGCGCCGATGCCGTCATGCTGTCGGCGGAATCGGCCACCGGGAAATATCCGGTCGAGGCGGTATCGATGATGGACCGGATCATCCGCAGCGTGGAGAGCCACAAGCTCTATCACTCGATCGTCGCGGCCTCCGAGCCCGGCGAGGAGGAGACGCCGCCCCACGCGGTCGCCACCGCCACCGCCGATCTGGCCGAGGCCGTCCACGCTGCCGCGATCGTCACCTATACGTCCAGCGGGACGACGGCTGCCCGGGTGGCGCGCAAGCGCCCCGGCGCGTCGATCTTGGCTCTGACCCCGAGCCTCGCCACCTCCCGACGCCTATGCCTGCTCTGGGGTGCCCACAGCGTGCACACCGATGATGTCGATTCCTATGAGGAAATGACGGCCAAGGCCTGTCACCATGCGCAGGACGAAGGCTTCGCCAAGCTCAACGACATCATCGTCGTCACCGCCGGCATCCCGTTCCACGCCGCGGGGAACACCAACAATATCCGGCTGATGCAGGTCTGATGCTGAAACCGGGGGAACGCCCCCGTCGCGTCGTCCGTTGATGGGCAAGCTGCGCCGTTTTGGCGCAAATGCGCGGAGAGTCCCATGAGCCTGATCGGACGCATCGTCACCAAGCTTCTCGGCAACGAGAACCGCCCCATCGACCGCGACGACCGGAATGCCAGCACCGCGACGCCGATCGGCCGCCTGGTCACCAAGATCCTTGGCAAGTAACTGACCCGAGCGCCGCGCCCCCGTCCGGGGCGCGGCGCATATCCGACGCCTTCAATTCGCGACGGCGTTCGCCGTCTGCTTGAGCGTCGGCGATGCCGGCACAGTGTGCTGCCAGAAGGTGCCCGTTCGCCCCTTTTCCAGACCTTCCTGGTAAAGGGCCCGCATATACCCCGTATCGAAGCCCTTGGAGGCGGAGGCCTTCGGGCCGTTCTCATCGATATAGGTCAGGTTGAAGCCCATCCCGTTCGAGCGCGCGAGCGCGTAGGTGGCCGACAGCGTTGCGCGCGAGCGGGCGCGGCTTGCGGTCGTGAACGAGCGCTCGACGATCGACAGGGTATTGTCCTTCGTCACCTCGAAATCCGGTTCCAGCCGGCCGTTGATCACCACGTAGATGTTGGCCTTGCCGCCCGTGCGGATCTTTCCGTCGCGCAGCAGCAGCGTCTGCGGGAGGGTGAAGACGGGGGTGACCACCGAGCCGTCCACATGCATCTCCTGGAAGCGTGTGTCGGCGGCCGCCACGTCGATCATCTGCGGGGGGAACACCGCCGGAATGCTGGCTGAAGCAGCCAGCACGTCGCGGAACAGATCGAGGGCGTTCGGCGCGCCGCTCGACGCGATGACGCCCATGTTCCAGATCACGGCGCGCTGCGAATCGAGGTTGGTCGTCACCACCATGAGGCGACGGCCCTTGGCGTGCTCCTCCGCGATGGCGGTAAGCAGTTCCGGGGTGACGTAGCGGCCGATCAGGTTGCGCAGGCGCCCGTCCCCGAACAGGCCGGAGCCGAACAGGACGTTGGCGATATTGGGCGAGTTGACCAGCTCGCCGGCGACGCCGCTGGTGTAGAACTCGGTGAGGTACGGATCGTAGGCCGGGCCCAGGAAGGCGAAGGGCGCGATCAGTGCGCCGGTCGACACGCCCGAGACGAGGGTGAATTCCGGGCGGGTGCCGGACGCCGTCCAGCCATTCAGCACGCCGGCCCCGTAGGCGCCATCGCCGCCACCGCCCGACAAAGCCAGATAGTTGAAGCCGGCCGAGCGGCGCTGCGGATTGCCGGCGAGTTCCGCGATCGTGTCGACCGACGCGTCGGCGTAGACCCGCGCCCCGGGCATCGCGGGCACGCTGGCGAAGGCCGCCTGCTCGGCGGTGTAGGCGGTGCGCGGGACGCTGCCACAGGCCGCAACCTGACCGGCCAGCCCCAGCGCGACCAGCGCGCGCAGCCCCCCCTGACGGTACCCCATCGTCCTCACCCTGGATAACAGCAACGCCCACCCCTTTTGCCACACGAAAGCAGCTTGGCCGTGACCGCGTTCCGGCGATGGGGGGCATTCGGTGCGATTGCGTCGGCCTGTGACGCAGGCGACACGGCCGGCAGGATGTGCGGTGCCCGCGGAGCCGTCAGTAACCACCTTCCCAGGCGAACCGCCCATTGCCGGTGGACAGGGTCGGTCACGGTCCGGGAGCCGCCCTTGCAAGCGTCGCGAGCGGCGCGCTAGGGTCCTGCCGTGGCCTGGCGAGACAGGGTGTCGCACGCGGTGCGGCATCCAACGCGCATGGGTGACGCGCACGGGTGCGGTCCGCACCGGCAATACGGCCGGGAGGGGCTTCAGCGACCTGGAACGCGCACCGTCACCCGGTAAAGCGCGCGGGCCGCAGGGGCGGAGGGGGATTATGGAAGCGGGCCTGAGCTGGACGGATGATCGCGTGGCGCTCCTGCGCCGGCTGTGGGAAGACGGGCAGAGCGCAAGCAAGATCGCCGCGCAACTCGGCGGCGTGACGCGCAATGCGGTGATCGGCAAGGTGCATCGTCTCGGCCTGGGCGGTCGCGCCCGGGGTGGCGAGGAGGCTCCGGTCGCACCCCAGGCAACCAAGGTCGTCGAGATCGAGACCGCCATCGCGGTGGTCGAGACCCAGGCGCCCGAGCCGGTAGCGATCCTGTCGCATCGCCCCGCGCCCGTCTTTCCGACGCCCGCCCCGGCGGCTTCAGAGCCCGTGGCGCTGTCGGTCTCGCAGCGCGTTACAATCATGGACCTGCGGGAATCCATGTGCCGCTGGCCGCTCGGTGATCCGACCACGCCAGAATTCCGGTTCTGCGGTGACCGTTCGATCACCGGGCTGCCCTACTGCACCCACCATGCCGAGATCGCCTATCAGCCGGCCGCGGAGCGCAAGCGCGACCGCCGCGTCGCCTCGTTCCGCTAGGCATTCGGCATCAGCGTACCGGAGTACCGGTCTCGCCGAGGTAGCGCAGCGTACCGGGATTGATCTGCGTCGCCGGAACGAGTCCCGAAAGGTTCTCAGGCCGGCTATCGGCACCCTGCGGATGGCGCATAGCCATGTCGGCCCGAGCCAGGGCGCGGACGAGCCGATAGGCCACGTCGGACTCGAAGCCCGGCCGCGCGAGAACGAGACTCCAGGAACCCACGGTCTCGATTTCCGCGGATTGACCAAGGAAGCTGCCGGGCGGCACGGTCAGGCGCTGAAGGGCGCCTCCCGCCTGCGCGAGCCGCGCGATGCCGGCCTCTGACGGACCGAAGAACCGTGCGCCGCCCGGCGCCTGCGCCATCGCGAAGAAGCCCGGCCAGGCAAGGCCGCCGCCCCAGAGCGCATCGGCGCGGCCATCCAGCACCATGGATGGCCCATCCCCGGCCCTGTCGAGCAGGACCGGGCGGATGTCCCGCTCGGGATCGAGCCCCGAGGCTTTGAGTGCGCTGCGGCTCATCAGGGTAAGGCCGGAATTGTGCGTTCCCAGCACCACCGGCCGCCCGCGCAAGTCTTCCACGGTGCGGATCGGGCTTGCCGCGGGGACGGCGAACAGGCCGGGCGTCGGATACATCGGCGTCAAGACTGTCAGACCGCCCGCGTCGGCCAGGGCCGGGTAGGCGTACTCCCCCTGGACGAGTGCGAGATCAACGCGGCCGGCCCGCAGAAGCCTGACATTCTCCGCCGAGCCGCCGCTGGCCTGGGTCTCGACGGCGAGATCAGGATCCACCGCCCGGATCGCCGCCGCGAAGGCATCCCCGAAAGCCGGGAAGCCGCCGCCAGGGGTCGCAGTGGCGAGGGTGATACGCGTCGGTCCCGCGGCATGGGCGGACCGAGCGCAGACGAGGCTGAGGGCGGCCAGCAAAGCGGCGCGGCGAGTCGGACCGGCGGCACCGAATGGACGGCGTTTCATCGAAGAGCCCTCGTCGGTGATCAGGCACCAGCTACACACCTCCACCGGGCGCGAGAACGATATTCCACAAAACAGCGTCGTGTCAGTCACCTTATTCCACATCGGGCAATATTCCCGTCGGCGTGTAAAAAGAACTTTCGTACAGGACACTTAGCCCGATTGCCTGGGCTTCGGCGACGCGATATCGCAGCCTCTCGTCCGCCGGCCGGCCAAGGCTTCCCCTTGGCCTCGACCGTCCGGATCCGACATCTGTCCGACCCGAGATCTGCAGGAGTTCCGCGATGGCCGATTCCCTCAACGCGCCGGCGAAGGTCGGCCACGGCCGTGTCTACGGCTCGATCACCGAGACCATCGGCAACACCCCGCTGGTGCGCCTCAATCGCCTGCCCAAGGAGCACGGCGTCGATGCCGAGATCCTGCTGAAGCTTGAGTTCTTCAACCCGATCGCCAGCGTGAAGGACCGCATCGGCGTCAACATGATCGACGCCCTCGAGGCTGCGGGCAAGCTTCAGCCCGGCGGCACGTTGGTCGAGCCGACCTCCGGCAACACCGGCATCGCGCTGGCCTTCGTGGCCGCGGCGCGCGGCTACCGGTTGATCCTGGTGATGCCCGAGACGATGTCCCTGGAACGCCGCAAGATGCTGGCCTTCCTGGGCGCCGAGCTGGCGCTCACCCCCGGCGCGCAGGGCATGAAGGGCGCCATCGCCAAGGCCGAGGAACTCCTGAAGGAGATCCCGGGCTCGGTGATGCCGCAGCAATTCTCGAACCCGGCCAATCCCGAGATTCACCGCAAGACCACCGCGGAAGAAATCTGGAGCGACACCGGCGGCCAGCTCGATGCCTTCGTGGCCGGCGTCGGCACCGGCGGCACGGTGACCGGCGTCGGTGAGGTGCTGAAGCCGCGTCTTCCGAACCTCAAGGTCTTCGCGGTCGAGCCGGTGGATTCTCCGGTGATCTCCGGTGGCCAGCCTGGCCCGCACAAGATCCAGGGCATCGGCGCGGGCTTCATCCCCGGGAATCTACACACGGACATCCTGGACGGCGTGCTGAAGGTCTCCAACGACACCGCCTTCGAGACCGCTCGGGCTCTGGCCCGCCTGGAAGGCATCCCGGGCGGCATCTCGACGGGCGGCAATGTCGCGGCGGCGCTGGAACTGGCCAAGCGGCCGGAATTCCAGGGCAAGCGGATCGTGACGATCGCCTGTTCGTTCGCCGAGCGCTACATCTCGTCGGCCCTGTTCGACGGAATCGGCTAGCATCGATCGATCGCGGCGGCGCCGCCTCTTTCACCGTTGCCGCCCGCTCGAATCGCGCCGGTATTCTTGAAGCCGGCGCGGCTTCGGTGACGAAGCGACAGCAGTACGATCCTGCTGTCGCTTCGAGGTCGTATCGTATTCGTCCAATATAAATACTGACCAATTAGAGATATTTTATAATTGTCGCCTTAGATATCTAGATCGGCTCATGGCGTCATTTGCTTTAAAAGCAACGAATTTTCGGCTTTTATAGCTAGCATCCTTCAGCATCAACCTTGATCTGTGTTCCGCGTAACGGCGCGGCTGGACGCAAGACTTGGAAAAATTTCGCGCATCGGTCATCTGCTTCCTGGGTCGTCGTCCCGCCGACGATCCGGGATTGGACGGACATTTCCGCATGCGCTGGCTTCTCGTTCTCCTCGGCTTCTTCCTCACGCTGGCTGCGCAGGCCCAAGTGCTGGGCTTCGCGAGCCACGACCTCACGAGCGTAGTGGATCAGGCCCGGATCGCGATCGATACGAAAGCCTCGATACAGGCGACCCCATTGAACCTCACGATGACCTGCGCCTCCTGCACAGGTTCGCCGGTGGTGGATATCCGGCTCGGACGCCTGACCGATGGGACCGAGAAGCGTGTGCGATCCGGGGAGACAACCTTCGCGAAGCTCGAGTCACTCTGCATCAAGCAGAACCCCGATTGCCGCCTTTCGACTCTCCCCGTGAGCCCGGCGATCGGGTGGCTCACGGTCTATGCATTCGGGAATGGTGCGGGATCGACGGCGGTGATCCTGCGCGACGGTGACCTGCTCACGATCCAGGCCAAGGCTGACAGCCGCTGGCACGCCGAGGAGTCGGTGCGGGCCCTGGTGCAGCGTCTCGCACCTCGGATCGTTGGCCCCTGACGCCGTCTACATCATCCCGCACGAACGAGCCGGCGCGAGGGTGATCACCGGCTGCCACGCAACCCTGGTCTCCCGCCCCCGTTGTCTCGCCACAGCGCGACGTAGGAGAGGCAGGAGCCATGGCAGAGCAGACAACACGGCCGTCATTGAAGGACTTCAATGCCAATGCCGACCGGAATGGCCAGGATCTCGGCCAGGATTCGCCGCTCGATGTTGGCGTTGCGGCCAACACGCAGGCCGACCTGAAGCGGGATCCGGCGGGCGACGCCCAGGCAGCGCGGATCGCCTCCGGTACTCCGGGCTCGGACGCCACCGACGCCACCGAGGCTGAGACCCCGCCCGAGAACCTGAAGAAGCTTCAGGGCGAGTTTGGCAAGACTCCGGATAAGGGCTCAAGCATGGGCGAAGCGATCGACCGCGCCACCGCGGCGGTGGGTCAGGATGATGGGAAGCGTTGATGGGTAGGCTCACCAGCGATTCCGGAACTGTCACCCGCAAGCCCGACGATACGGTCGGCTCCAAGGGCGAGCACCCGGCGGGTGGCGGTCACCAGACCCCCGAGCAGGCGGCGATCACCGATATGGGTTCAGGCGAGGCGGCCAAGACCGAGTCCAAGGAGGGCTGGGGCCAATCCGGTGAGGCCGGACGCTCCCCGCCCGCGGTCGGCGGCTCATCGGGCGGCCATTCGGACCAGAAGGCATCGCGCGGCCCGTCCGCCGACCAGAAAGTCGCCGACGGACACTATCGGGTCGAGCGGGAGGACAAGACGTGAGCGAGCGTGAAGAGCCGAAACCCGAGAAGCCGGCCAACGTCGCGCCTGATGCGGTGATGGACCCGAACGAGAAGACCGACGGCAAGCCCGGCATGGGTCCGCAAGGCGACAAGACCCAGAATGACGAGACCGATCCCGGCGGAAGCTGAGGGCTCTGTCTCATGGGCCTCTGACCTTGGGGCACACGCTCCAAGGTCAGTCCGGGGTTACAACCGCCCGGCGCAATCGGATCAGGACAATCGGAAGCGGATCGGCTCGACAGCCAGTGCGACCTCGTCCGGTCGGCAGCCGGTCTCGACGCAAGCGTAGCGGATCGCATCCCGGCGCGTGCGAAATATCCCCCCTGCCCTGCCGCCGGTCTCGAAGGCGACCCAATGGCCCTCGCCGTCCTGGCCCACGACGTAGGGAGATGCAGCCGAGCGAGCCGGCCGGTTGGCGTTCAAGGCGACAGGCATCTGAATCACGGGTTTTCATGCAGCCCGGTTGAGCCTCGCCACGAAGCCAAGGGGCTTGGTGCGAGGGCCTAACGGGTCAACCGAGGATCAGAATGACGTCCTCGACGGCAACCGGGCCTGAGCGCCCGGTTGCCCGGTATTCATCTCAGGCGGCGGTGTCCTTCGACGAACGCTCGACGCGCTTGCGGTCGTTGGGATCGAGGACGGTCTTGCGGAGCCGAATCGACTTCGGCGTGACCTCGACCAGTTCGTCGTCCTGGATCCAGGCGAGCGAGCGCTCCAGAGTCATCCGGATCGGAGGCGTCAGCCGCACGGCTTCGTCCTTCGAGGTGGTGCGGATGTTTGTAAGTTTCTTACCTTTGAGGACATTCACCTCGAGATCGTTCTCGCGGTTGTGCTCGCCGATGATCATGCCTTGATAGACCTTCCAGCCGGGCTCGATCATCATCGGGCCGCGGTCTTCGAGGTTCCACATGGCGTAGGCCACGGCCTCACCCTTGTCGTTGGAGATCAGCACGCCGTTGCGGCGGCCGGCGATCTCGCCCTTGAACGGCTCGTAGGCCTTGAACAGGCGGTTCATGATCGCGGTGCCGCGGGTGTCGGTGAGCAGCTCGCCCTGGTAGCCGATCAGGCCACGGGTGGGGGCGTGGAACACGAGGCGCAGGCGATCGCCGCCCGAAGGCCGCATCTCCAGCATCTCGGCTTTGCGCTCTGACATCTTCTGGACGACGACGCCCGAATGCTCCTCGTCGACGTCGATCACAACCTCTTCGATCGGCTCGAGAAGCTCGCCGTTCTCGTCCTTCTCGTAGACGACCCGCGGACGGGAAACCGCGATCTCGAAGCCCTCGCGGCGCATGGTCTCGATCAGGATGGCGAGCTGCAATTCACCGCGACCGGAGACGTAGAACGAATCCTTGTCGGCGGCTTCCTCGATCTTGAGCGTGACGTTGCCCTCGCCCTCCTTGAACAGGCGGTCGCGGATCATCCGGCTGGTGACCTTGTCGCCCTCGGTGCCGGCGAGCGGCGAGTCGTTGACGATGAACGACATGGTCACGGTCGGCGGATCGATCGGCTGGGCCTGGATCGGGGTGTCCACCTGCGGGTCGCAGAACGTGTCGGCCACGGTGCCCTTGATCAGGCCGGCGATGGAGACGATGTCGCCCGCCTCGCCGATATCGATCGGGGCGCGCTCGAGGCCCCGGAAGGCGAGGATCTTCGAGACGCGGCCGGTCTCGACCACCTTGCCGTCCCGCGACAGCACCTTGATCTGCTGGTTCGGCTTCACGGTGCCCGACGCGATGCGCCCGGTGATGATCCGGCCCAGGAACGGGTTGGCCTCGAGCAGCGTGCCGAGCATCCGGAACGGACCCTCTTCGACCTTGGCCGGCGGCACGTGCTTCAGCACGAGCTCGAACAGCGGCTTCAGACCCACCGACGGGTCGGCCTCGGGGCTATCGGCCATCCAGCCGTTCCGGCCGGAGCCGTAGAGGATCGGAAAGTCGAGCTGCTCGTCGGTGGCGTCGAGCGCCGCGAACAGGTCGAACACCTCGTTCACGACCTCGTTGATGCGCGCATCCGGGCGATCGACCTTGTTGATCGCTACGATCGGCCTCAGGCCGATCTTCAGAGCCTTGCCGACCACGAACTTGGTTTGGGGCATCGGCCCCTCGGCGGCATCCACCAGCACGATCACGCCGTCGACCATCGACAGGATGCGCTCGACCTCACCGCCGAAATCGGCGTGGCCGGGGGTGTCGACGATGTTGACGCGGGTGTCCTCCCAAACGACCGAGGTCGCCTTGGCCAGGATCGTGATGCCACGCTCCTTCTCCAGGTCGTTGGAGTCCATCGCCCGCTCCTCGACCCGCTGATTCTCGCGGAAGGTGCCGGACTGGGCCAGCAGCTTGTCGACGAGCGTCGTCTTGCCGTGGTCGACGTGGGCAATGATGGCGATGTTGCGCAGATTCATGGCGGCCCGAAACGGGTTGTGCCGGCTCCCTGGCGGCCGCGCGGCGCGGCCGTCCGCGCCGGGTGAGGTACGGAGTCGTGGTGGTTGCGTCGCAATATAAGCCCGCGCGTCCGCCCGCAAGGCCGTCGCACGCATGCCGGTGTACCGTTGCGCGGCGCATACCCCGCTAAACTACACGTGGTGCCAGCAAATTCCGGGCTTCGAGCGACGGTAATCCGCTCTGCCGTGCCGCCTCGGATCGCGGCGTCCACCGGAATGCCTGCTGCTCATCGCCGCTCGCGCGCCGTAGACCATCATGATGTGCCGGCGGTGGCGATTCGCCGCCCCTCCGCCTGCTGTTGGGCGGTGAGACAGCCGGAAAAGCGGAGCGGTTGGCGATGAGCGACAAAGTCGCCCTCGTGACGGCGGGGGACAGCGGCATGGACGCCGCGGCCGCCCGGAAGCGGGCGGCGGACGGGTTCGCGATCGGAATCCTGTCGTCGTCCGGCAAGGAGAGGCACTCGGTCAGGAACCGGGCTGGTTCGGCACGACCAGTTCGAACCGGTCCACGGAAGACCTGCGGCGTCTGGTCGACGGAGCGATGGCCCGCTGGGGCCGGGTCGACGTTCTGGTCAACAGCGCCGGGCATGGCCCCCGGGGACCGTTACTCGACATCACGGACGCGCAACGGCACGCGGTCCTGGACACCTATCTCATGAACGTCGTGCGATCGGTGCGTCTGGTGACGCCGGTCATGCAGGCGCAGCGTGCCGGTGCAATCTTCAACATCTCCACCGCCTGGGCCTTCGAGCCGAGCCCGATGGTCCCGACCTCGGCGGTGTTCCGGGCCGGGCTCGCGGCCTACACGAAGCTGTTCGCCGGCCCTTGCGCCGCCGACAATGTCCGCATGAACAACGTGCTGCTGGGCTCGATCGACAGCTTGCCCGGCACGGAGGAACGCCGACAGAGCGTCCCGATGGGGCGCTACGGCCGCGCCGAAGAGATCGCCGACATAGTCGCGTTCCTCGCTTCGGACGGCGCGGCCTACATGACCGGTCAGAACTTGCGCGTCGATGGCGGCCTGACCCGCTCCTTCTGAACCGCCAAACCACGCCCCGATGGTGAACTGCGCAACGCCGCATTCCGTGATCGGATAGTGCCGCCGTACGCCCGGCATGCCCTATATGACGGCACGATGACACGACCGTTGAGCCCCGGGATCGCACGGTCGCGTCAACGGGACTGCCAGGACCGCGTCAGGTGCCGCCAAGCTTACGCAATGGAACTGCATCGTTCGATGACGTTTTCGCTCAGATCTGTGCGTGGGCACACACCGAGCCGGCCTCGTTTTCGCCAGGAGAGACCTTTGCCGGACGTTCCCGATGCGCGAGCTTGAGCCGCGGCTCTTTCCCTACATCTGGCGCTACTCCAAGGCCGAGCAGCTCAAGATCTGCGCCGTGGTCCTAGCCTCGCTGCCGTTCTACTTCGCGTCGCTGGATCTGCCCAAACGCATCGTCAACGACGCCATAACCGGCAAGGCTTTCGCCCATGGCGAGGCCACCGTGCCCTTCCTCGACATGACCATCCAATGGCCGGAGCTGCTGGGCGGCGGCACGACACGACTGTTCGAAGGGTTTCAGTTCGATCGGTTCGAGCTGTTGCTCGGGCTTTCGACGCTGTTCCTCGCGCTCGTTCTGATCAACGGCGCCTTCAAGTTCTACATCAATCTGCAGAAGGGCATCCTCGGCGAACGGATGCTGCGCCGGCTGCGTTTCCAGCTATTCTCGCTGATGCTGCGCTTTACCCCGGAGGCGCAGCGCGAGGTGAAGTCCTCCGAGACCGCGACGATCATCCGCGACGAGGTCGAGCCCATCGGCTCGTTCATTGGCGACGCGATCGTTGTGCCGGTCTTCCTCGGCACCCAGGCGGCCACCGCCCTGGCCTTCATCATGATGCAGAACGTGTGGCTCGGCCTCGCGGCCGGCGGAATGGTGGCGGTGCAGATGACCGTGATCCCGCGGCTGCGCCGCCAGATCATCCTGCTCAGCCGCCAGCGTCAGATCGCCTCGCGGAACCTCGCCGGCCGGATCGCCGAGGTCCTCGACGGCCTGCCGGCGGTGACGCTGAACGATACTGGCCGCTGGGAGCGGGCCGAGATCGGCGGCCGGCTCTACAGCCTCTACGATCTGCGCCTGCGCATCTATCGGCGGAAATTCGCGGTCAAGTATCTCAACAACCTGCTCGCGCAGATCACGCCATTCCTGTTCTATGCCATCGGCGGCATGTTCGCCCTCAAGGGCGAACTCGATATCGGCCAGCTGGTGGCGGTTCTTGCCGCGTATCGGGACCTGCCGCCACCGCTCAAGGAGCTGATCGACTGGGATCAGCAGCGCCTCGACGTCGAGGTGAAGTACGAGACCGTGGCAGCCCATTTCGGGCCGCAGCGCCTCCAGCCCGCGGAACATGAGAAACAGGTAGCGCCGCCGAAGCTCGGCAGCCCGCTGCGCGTCGAAGCCCTGGCGCTGCGCGACCCGCAGGGCGGCCTGCCGATCGAGATCGGCGATATCCAGGCCGCGCTGCCGGGGCAGTTCGCCCTGGTCCCGCCCGGACCGATCGCTCAGGAATTCGCTCGAACCCTGGCCGGCCTTCGGGTTCCGACCAGCGGATCGATCCGGATCGGCGACCATGACCTGTCGACTCTGCCGCGGGCAGCCCGCAGCCGCCGCATCGCCTTCGCGGATCTCGACCCGGTCCTGTTCCCCGGAACGGTGCGCGACAACCTGCTCTACGGGCTACGAATCAAACCCCTGCGCACGAAGAGCCTCGACCTGAGCAAGTCGCGGATCAACGAAGCGGTGAAGACCGGCAACCCCGCCGACAGCATCGACGACCCGTGGATCGACTACGCCCGGTTCGGCGTCCGCGACGCCCGGGACCTCGACGAACGCCTGCTCGACCTGCTCTTCCGCCTCGATCTCGGCGACGACCTGTATCGCTTCGGTCTCGGCGCCCTCAGCACCGTGGTCCACGATACGCCGGCGGGTCAGCGCATGATCGCCGCCCGGGAACATCTGCGCACGCATTTCGCCCGGAGCGGGCTGGCCGACCTGGTGATCCCGTTCTCCCGGGGCAGCTACAACGCGCAGGCCACGGTGGCGGAGAACTTGATGTTCGGAGTGCCCCGCGACCCGACCCTGATGGATCCGAGGCGGCTCGCTGGCGTGAGGCTGTTCCGGGAGGCGCTGGAGCGGGCCAAGCTGCTTGACGATCTCGACCGCATGGGCGTGGCGATCGCCCAGAACCTCAAGGACATCTTCGCCGACGTGCCGCCCGGCCATCCGCTGTTCCGGCGCTTCTCACTGATCACCCCGGACGCCCTACCCGAATATCTGCGCCGGCTCGCCCGGCTGCCCGAGGAAGGCCGCTTGGACGAGACGGACAGCGTGGCGTTCCTGGCGCTCGCCCTGGCCTATGTCGAACCGCGGATGCGCTTCGGCCTGCTTGACCAGCCGCTCAAGCTCCGCATCGTCGGGGCGCGCGGCGTGGTGCAGGCGTTCATGCACGGCCATGACGGTTGCGATATCGAATCGTACGACCCCAACCGGATCAATCCGCGCAGCACCGTCCTCGACAACCTGCTGTTCGGCCGTATCGACACGGCACGGATGCATGGCGAGCAAATCATCCAGCGCGAGGCTCGCGCGGTGTTTCGCCAATTCGAGTTGGAACGCCAGATCCAGAGACGCGGCCTGGAGAAAGAGGTCGGCAATCGCGGTCAGCTTCTCACCGATCGCGTGCGCGTCCGGATCGGCCTGGGCCGGGCGCTGCTGCGCGACCCGGAGATCCTGGTGGTGGACCGGGTGAGCGAGCAGCTGGAGCGGGGCGTAGAGACGCTGCTCGACGTGACGGGAGCAGTGCTGCCTCGCAGCAGCCTTGTGGCGAGCGTATCCAGTGAGGGCGACGCTGCCCGCTTCCCTCAGCGATTGCCGCTTCGCCCCACCGAGGCGCGCCTGCGCAACGCTGCCGAGTGATCCAGGAAGCCCCATGTCGCGAGACACGACCGGGATCGCTCCGCAGTTTACAGTGTCGCCGGTCTCCGGCACAGGATGGCTCACATGCCTGTATCGACGGACGCGATCGCGATTTCGGGTCGGACAAATCCGAGCCTCGCCGACCTGCCGCGCCTGGTGCCACCGCACCCGGCTCCGGCGGAGCATGAGCTGCCGCTTTCGGCCTATCTGCGCTCGATCCGCGACAACGGGCTGGCCGGTTTCCCCCGGAGCGCCTTTGAGGAAGCGATCACGCGCCGCGGCCTGCTCGGCCGGTCGAGCTACGTCCTGAACGACCCTGAGGCGATCCGCCATTTCCTGGTGGACAACCAAGCCAATTACGCCCGCACCACCGGCACGGTGCGGATCCTGCGTCCGATCTTGGGCGACGGCCTCCTGATCAGCGAGGGTTCGGCCTGGCGGCACCAGCGCCGGACCCTGGCACCGGCCTTCACGCCAAGAGCGATCGACGGGCTCGTCCCCCACATCGCCGCTGCGGTGGATGACGGGATCGAGCGGATCGTCGCCGAGGCATCCGAGGGCCCAATCGACCTGTTCACGGCCTTCCACCGGCTTGCGCTGGAGATTGCCGGGCGCAGCATGTTCTCGGTCGGCATGGACCGGTACGGTCTAGAGCTCCGCGAACTGATCGCCGCATACAGCGTCAAGATCGGCCGGCCGCACCTCCTCGACATCGTGATGCCGCCGGGCTGGCCGGTCCCGCTCGACTGGTCCCGTGCGCGGTTCCGGCGCCGCTGGATTCCGTTCCTCGACCGAATCATCGCAGCGCGCCAGGCGGCGACCCGGGAACCCGGCCATTCCGGCGACCTGCTCGACCTGCTCGCCACGGCCCGCAATCCGGATACCGGCGCCCCCTTCAGCGCCGAAGAGCTACGCGACCAGGTCGCGACTATGATCCTGGCCGGCCACGAGACCACAGCCGGCACGCTGTTCTGGGCTGCCTACATGCTGGCGCTCGCCCCCGAGTTGCAGGAGCGTCTGGCGGCCGAAGCTCAAGCCGCCGACCTCACCAATCCGACCGGTTGCCAGAGCGACGGACGGCTGCCGTTGATCCGCGCGACGGTGGACGAGACCTTGCGCCTCTACCCGGCGGCCTTCGTCATCGTCCGCCGGGCGCTCGGCGCCGACACCATCGCGGGCCATCCGGTCAAGAGGGGCGACGTCGTGATGGTAAGCCCTTGGGTGCTCCACCGGCACCGCAAGCTTTGGGCCGATCCGGAGGCCTTCGACCCGGGTCGCTTTTTGCCCGGTGCCAAGCCGCCAGCCCGCTTCTCCTACCTACCCTTCGGGGCAGGCCCGCGGGTGTGCATCGGAGCGCAATTTGCGCTGATCGAGACGGTGCTGTCGCTGGCGCGACTGCTTGCGCGGTTCCGACTGGTCCTTGAGGACCGGGAGCCGATCCTGCCGCACGCGGTGGTCACCACCCAGCCGCAGCGTTTCGCCAAGTTTCGGCTGATCCCGCGGCATTCGGCCGGCGTCTGATCGCGTTCCTCACCCGGATACGAAAGCGCCGCGTGTTGTCGGTCATGTCCCTAAAAAGCAAAGCCGCGCCCGGCTCAGCGGGCGCGGCTCGCGCAGGTTCGTGCCGGCGGTGACGATCCCGGCCCGGCTCAAGCGGCCTTCTTGGAGGCCGCCGATTTCTGCCCACCCCTGTTCGCAGCGACTTCGGCGAGCTTGGCAGCCAGCTTCGCATCGAGCTTGCCCGAGACACCGAGCGGAAGCTCGATGTCGAGCCCCAGGGTCGAGACGCCCTCACCCCGCTCCAGAGTGACCTTAACCTTGTCGGCTTCCACCGACACATGATTGGCGATCACCGCCAGGATCTCGTCGCGGAGCTGCATCACCAAGTCGGGACGTCCCGACTCGGCACGCTCGTGGGCGAGGATCAAGTGGTGGCGGTCGCGCGCGACCGCACCGGAATTGCGCTTCTGGAAGATACCCAGGATGCTCATGCCGCCCTCCGCATGAACAGCTTGTCGAGGAAGGACTTGCGCTCGGTCGGCATGCTCATCGGCACGTTCTCGCCCTTCAGCCGGCGTGCCGCATCGGCGTAGGCCCGCGCCGGGGCGCAGAGCGGATTGTTGAGGGTGACCGGGCAGCCGAGGTTCGAGGCGCGCAGCACCTCCTGGCTTTCGGGGATGATCGCCAGCAGCGGGATCGACAGGATGTCGAGCACGTCTTCGGTCTTGAGCATGTCGCCGCGATCGGCCCGCATTGGGTCGTAGCGGGTGAGGATCAGGTGCTTCTCCATCTCCTCGCCCTTCTCCGCCTTGGCGGTCTTGGAATCGAGCAGCCCGATGATCCGGTCGGAGTCGCGCACCGAGGAGACCTCGGGGTTCGTCACGACCACAGCCACGTCGGCGTGGTGCATGGCGAGCTGGGCGCCGCGTTCGATACCGGCCGGCGAGTCACACACCACCCAGTCGAACCGCTCGCGCAGTTCTTCCATCACTCGGGCGACGCCGACATCGGTGAGCGCATCCTTGTCGCGGGTCTGCGAGGCCGGCAGGAGGTGCAGGGTGTCGAGGCGCTTGTCCTTGATCAGCGCCTGCGGCAGCTTGGCATCGCCGTTGACCACGTTGATGAGGTCGTAGACCACCCGGCGCTCGGCACCCATGACCAGGTCGAGGTTGCGCAGGCCGACGTCGAAATCGACGACGCACACGCTCTGCCCGCCCTGTGCCAGGGCCGCTCCGAGGGCCGCGGTCGTCGTCGTCTTGCCGACGCCGCCCTTGCCCGATGTGACGACGAGAACCTTTGCCACGCGTCGATCTCCCTGATTTCTAAGCTTGCGTTAGTCTAAGCTTGCCATTCGGATGTTGCCGCCATCGAGCCAGACCTGAGCGGCCTTGCCGCGCAGGGCCGTGCCCATGTCCTCCGCCGTCCGCACGAGGCGGTCGATCCCCAGCAACTCGGGCTCGAATTTGCGGCAGTAGATTCGGGCCCGCGGGTTGCGCGCCGCACCGGCGATCGCGCGGCCCCGCAGGGCGCCGTAGACGTGGATCGAGCCGCCCGCGAGGATCTCGGCCCCCGAGGAGACGGAGCCCATCACGGTGACGTCGCCGGTGGGGTTGATCACGCTCTGTCCGGAGCGGACCGAGCCCTCGACGGTGATTGAGGTGACGACCTGCGGCTCCGGCTCGGCGGGGGCGGCCGGGATCTCGACCGTGTCCGACGGACGCCCCTGCACCAGCAGCGGCGGCAATCCGGACGCAATGGCGTCGATCCCTTCGATCCCCAGAACCGCGATGCCGCGGGCCTTGAGCTCGGCCATTAACATGTCGAGCGCGTCCGGCTCGGGCTTGAGCTGGGCGCAGTCCAGGATCACGGCCCGGCCTTTCAGCAGGGTCGGCGAGCGCTTGAGCGCTGCGTCGAGGCCCGCGAGCCACTCCGGAAGCGGCGGCTCGGGGGTGAGGGCCAGGCCCTTGAACGCCCGCCCGCGAAGGCTGAGCGGCCGGGGCGCAGGAGCCGCCGCTGGGGCGGTCTCCGGGTCGTCGATCGGCTCGGGGAGGGTTTCGCTCATGTCGGCCCGTTAAGAGTCCTTACCGGACCATTGACGGCTGGCATGGTTACCGAAGAGTTAAGTTTTGGATCCGGTCGGCAAATTCTGCCGGGATCCTGGTATCGGTGGAGCCTTAGGTCCACGAGGACACAGCCCCGTGGTTGCTCCCACATGTGCGAAGTGCCTGTCGGCCGATAGCAGCCGATCACGCGCCGCCTCAGGAAAAATCCGCACCAAGTAGCTGATCGATATAAATCTTTTCAAAAAGCAGACACGCCTGTCCGGGTCCGCTTTGGGGAGTCAGGATCCCGAAATCGGTGACGCGCGCCGCCGTCCGCGATGAAACAACAAATCCTTCGAAGATTTGCGTTTTGGATTGTTGGTCCAGTCAACGGGCAGCGGCGATTTAGACGTCGATCGTCACGAGAGCGATGTGGCCGTTCACTCACCCCCGCTCGAACAGACCCAGCTTGATCGCATCCTCCACAAGCCGCACCTCCACGGCCTGACCCCGGAAGGCCGGGTCCAGGTCGTCGGCGGCGCGGTAGAGGCCGTCGATCGCTACCAGTTCCGGCTCGAAGCGGCGGCACCAGATCCGCGCGCCCGGATTGCCGGCAGCACCCGCCACCGCCCGGCCGCGCAGGGCGCCGTAGACGTGGATCGAGCCGCCGGCGATCACCTCGGCGCCTGAGGCCACGGCGCCCAGCACGGTCACGTCGCCCTCGAGATGCAGCACGGTCTGGCCCGAGCGCACCGGCGCGTCGAGAATCAGCGAGCGCACGGCGCTCTCTTTGGGCGCCGGCTCGGGCAGCGCATCTGCGTCCGGGGGCGCGATATCTCCCACCGGGCGGCCGCCCGACAGGGCCGGCGGCAGATCGGCGGTGTGGATCGACGGCGGCGCGCCCTCGATGCCCAGGATCGCGATCCTCCGGGCGGCGAGCTCCGCGAGCAGACCGTCGAGATCCTCCCGGGTGAGCTTCAGCCCGGCGAGGTCGAGGATCACCGGCCGGCCGGCGAAGAAGTTGGGCGCGCGCCGGTTCAGGGCATCCAAGTCCCCGAACCACTCGGCCACCGGTGGCACGGGGGCCAGGACGGTGGCCATGAAGGAGCGGCCGCGGAAGCGGATCGGCGGGCGCGCCGGCTCGGATGTCGGCTGGGTCACGGGCGTTTTCGGTGTCACGAGGAGGATGCCTGCATCCATGCGGCGCGGCCGCGCCAGGGGCAATCCCGCAACGCCCGGTGTGACGCCTTGCTCGGCCCGCAGGGGCGTTTCTGTTGTAGAGAGATGCCGCAGCCGAGCCGGACGAGACCGTTGAGCAGCGCGCCAGCCTCTAGAACTCACGCCACCCGACCGTTCGTCGTCGACGACCTGACCCAGGCCAACCAGCGCCGGGCGGCCGATCCGCGGGCCTCGGCCTGGGTTTCGGCCAATGCCGGGGCCGGCAAGACGAAGGTGCTCACCGACCGGGTGGTGCGGCTGCTCCTCGACGGGGCGCCGCCTGGCCGGATCCTGTGCCTGACCTTCACCAAGGCGGCGGCCGCCAACATGGCGATCCGGGTGTTCCGGCTGCTCGGCCGGTGGGTGACCCTGGACGATACCGCGCTCGGGGCGGAACTGACCGAACTCACCGGCGAGCGGGCCGATGCGGAGCGTCTGCGCATGGCGCGGCGGCTGTTCGCCCGGGCGGTGGAGACGCCGGGGGGCCTGAAGATCGAGACCCTGCACGCCCTGTGCGAACGGCTCCTGCACATGTTCCCGTTCGAGGCGAACGTGCCGGCGCGTTTCGTGGTGCTGGACGAGACGAAGGCCCGGGAGATCTTCGACATCGAGATGGCCAATGTTTTGGCCGATGCGGTGTCGAACGGCGACACGCCGCTCAGCGCCGCTTTGGCCCGGGTCACCCCGGAGGCGACGGGCGACACCCTGCGGGCGGCGATCCGCTCCGCAATGCGCGCGCGGAGTCTGATCGGCGACCGGGCCCGATTGGACCGGTCCTTCGAAGACTTGCACGGCGCCTTGGGGCTTGCCGCCGAAGAGACTGCGGAGGCGATCGAGGCCGCGATCCCCGCCGCCGCCCCGGGCTGCCGCCCCGAGGATCGGGCCGATCTGATCGGCGCGTTGCGCACCGGCAAGGCCAATGACGAGAAGCTCGCCGAGGCGCTGGCGGCGGCCGAGGCCGAGCGGGCGCGATCGGAGGATCTGCCGGACCGGTCCGAGGCGCTCGACCTCTACCGTGGGGTGTTCTTCACCCAGAAGGACGAGCCCAAGGCCGACAGCAGCCTCGGCACCAAGAGCGTCCCTGTGGCCGTCAAGGACAGGCTGAGCGCCGAGCGCGACCGGCTGGAGCCCTTGTTCGACCGGTTGCGCGCGGCGCGGGCCCATGCCCGGACGCAGGCGCTGTTCCAGCTCGCCGCCGAGATCCACCGCCGGGTCGAGGCGCAGAAGGCGCGGCTCGGGGCGCTGGATTTCGACGACCTGATCCACAAGGCGCTCGACCTGCTGGCCCGGGTCGGGGCCGGCTGGGTCCTGTACAAGCTCGACCGCGGCATCGACCATGTGCTGGTCGACGAGGCGCAGGATACCAACCCGGAACAATGGGAGATCCTGCGGGCGATCACCCAGGAATTCGCCGCCGGCGAGGGGGCCCGGGCCGGGACCCGGACCCGCTTCGCGGTGGGCGACCCGAAGCAGTCGATCTACGGGTTCCAGGGCGCGGAGCCGCGGGAATTCGCGCTCACCCGCGCGGCCTGGATTCAGGAATCGCGCGCAGCCGGCCTCACCTTCGAGGATGTGCCGCTGACCCTGTCGTTCCGCTCCACCAACCTGGTCCTCCAGGCGGTCGACGCGGTGTTCGCCCTCGACGCGCATAACGAGGGTCTGGCCTTCGAGGACACCGCCCGCCGGACCGTCCATGCCAGCGCCAGGCCCGGCGCCCCCGGAGCGGTAGAGCTGTGGCCGATCGTCGAGCCGGAGCCGGCGCCGGAGCCCGATGCCTGGACGGCGCCGGTGGACGCCCCCGAGACCAGCGCCCCGGCGATCGTCACCGCCCGCCGGGTGGCGCAGGCGGTACGGACCTGGACGAACCACGGCGATGCCACCGGCCGGATCTGGCGTCCCGGCGACGTGCTGATCCTGGTGCGCAAGCGCGGGCCGGCCTTCGAGGAGGTGATCCGTGCCCTGAAGGGTCTCGGCGTCCCGGTCGCCGGCCAGGATCGGCTGGAGGTCTCCGCCCATATCGCGGTGGCCGATCTCGTCGCCGCCGGGCGGGCCGGGCTGCTGCCGGCCGACGACCTGACATTGGCCACCGCGCTCAAGACGCCTCTGGTCGGGCTCACCGACGAGGATCTGATCCGGCTCGCCGCGCGCCGCGACCTGTCGGAGACCCTGGAGGATGCCCTGCACCGCCACGCCGAGGCCGGCGATGCCGCGGCGATCCGTGGGCTGGCGGCGCTCGAGGCCTGGATCGCCCTGGCCGGGCTCCACGGCCCGTTCGGCTTCTATGCGCGGCTCCTCGGGCCGCAGGGCGGGCGGGCGAAGCTGGTCGCCCGGCTCGGTGGTGAGGCCGGCGACGCCATCGACGTCTTCCTGGCCGCCGCCGCCCAGGCCGAGACCGGGGAGGATGCGCCGTCCCTCGGTGGTTTCCTGGCGCGCTACGTCGGCGCCGAGGCCGGTCACACGGTCAAGCGCGACATGGAATCGGGCCGCGACGAGGTCCGGGTGATGACCGTGCACGGGGCCAAGGGCCTCGAAGCGCCGGTGGTGGTGGTCATGGATGGCTGCGAGCCGCTCGGGCGCAACGACCCGCCTCTGCTGCCGCTGGCGGGGAACGGTACGGTGCTGCCGCCGGTCTGGTCGAGCGGGAAGACGCAGGATTGTGCCGCCACCGGCGAGGCTCGCGCGGCACTGCTCGCCCGGGCGCGGCAGGAGCACAACCGTCTGCTCTACGTGGCCATGACCCGGGCGGCCGATCGGCTGATCGTCGCGCCGTTCCGTGGCCACGAACGCGAAAGCGAAGCCGCGTGGTGCCGGATGATCCGGGCCGGCCTGGAGGCGACCCTCGGCGCGGGACAGGCCCTGGAATTGCCCTACGGACCCGCGACCCTGTGGCGGGACGGTGCCGAGACGTTCAGCCCCCCGGAGACGCCGGCCGCGACGAAGGTCCGCACGCCGGAGCCCGACTGGCTGCGCTGCCCGGTACCGGCCGAGCCGGAGATCCCGGTCCTCAACCCGTCCGGTGCCCTTCAGGCCGCGGACGGCTCGCGGGTGCCGCCGCCCCGCCTGGCGGATGCCCAGGCGCGCCGCCGGGGCATCCTGATCCATTCCCTGTTGCAGCACCTGCCCCGAATCGAGCCCGAACGCCGGGAGGCGGCCGGCCTCGCCTTCGTGCGGGCCCGCGCCCCCGGCCTGCCCCGCCCGGCGACTTACGGCATCGTCCGCTCGGTGCTGCGCCTCATCGACGATCCGGAGCTGGCGCCGCTCTTCGCCCTTGACGCAAAGGCCGAGGTGAACCTGTCGGGTCGCGTCCGGGCCGGCGGCAGCGAGCGGGTGGTTCAGGGCCGCGTCGACCGCCTCGCCGTGGCCGCCGACACGATCCGGATCGCCGACTTCAAGACCGGACGCCCCCCGGCCGAGGACGAGCCCCTGCCCCCCGCCGAAGCCGGTCAGATCGCGCTCTATGCCGAGCTTCTGGGCCAGATCTATCCGGACCGGACGATTCGGCCGATGCTGATCTGGACCTCCGGCCCGGTGATCCGGACCCTGAGCAGCGTCGACATCCGGGCGGCTTTGGGCCAGGCGGGAATCGAGGGCTGAGAGGCGCCCGCCCCACGCCGTCCTTGCGAGCGCAGCGAAGCAACCCGGTGTGGCGCGCGATCTCGAAAGCTGGCGTGTCCCTGGGTTGCTTCGCTGCGCTCGCTAGGACGGTGGGGCGTGGCTGTCGCGGATAGAAGCCGCAACGCGGCTTCCTCCGTTGGAGGGGGCTTCTCCCACGGCCTTCCCCGCCCCGCATGCGCCAGCGCACATTGCGATGCGCCCTTCGAGCCGCCCCCATGCATGGGCGTGCGGCCTTCTTGACCGGGCGCCGGCCCGTCGCCAATTCTGGTCGAACCGCGCGGGCCCCTGCCCGTCCGAGGCCGCCCGATTGGTGGCCAGTTCCGAAAGGTGACGTTATGGCGACGGTGAAAGTAACCGACGCGAGCTTCGAGCAGGACGTTCTCAAGTCCGCCGAGCCCGTCGTAGTCGATTTCTGGGCGGAATGGTGCGGCCCTTGCCGCCAGATCGGCCCGGCGCTCGAGGAGATCGCCACCGATCTCCAGGGCAAGGTGAAGATCGCCAAGGTCAACGTCGACGAGAACCCGCAGATCGCCGCCCAGTACGGCATCCGCTCGATTCCGACGCTGCTGCTGTTCAAGAACGGCGAGCGGGTCGATCAGAAGGTCGGCGCTGCCCCCAAGGGCGATCTCTCCCGCTGGATCGGCGCGCAGGTCGCGTAAGCGTCTGACGCCTTCGACGCGACGCAAAAAGAAAGCCCGGCCGCAAGGCCGGGCTTTCTCGGTTTCGGGACCCAATCCCTGTGGCCCCGGGCGCAATGCCCGGGGCCGATCGTTCGGTCTTAGTACGAGCCGAACTTGTAGTTCAGGCCGGCGCGGACGACGGCGAAGTCGTTCGTGTTGCGGCTGGTGTTGCCGGTGACGGCGTAGACCGGCAGGACGGCGCCGGTGTTGAGGGCAGCGCCGACCAGCGGCAGGCCGGTGCGGTTGCGGTCCAGGCTCACGTACAGACCTTCGACCTTGAACGTCACGGCCGACGAGCGGAAGAAGTTCAGGAACGAGTCGGTGGGGAGCGCGAACTCGGCGCCGCCGCCGACGGTGTAGCCGGTCTTGAAGTCGTCGCGACGGCCAGCGAAGTTCTGGAAGGCGACGCCCTGGGTGCCCTGGTCGCCGGTGGCGTAAGCGAAACCGCCGGTGGCGTACACGAGGGTCTTGTCAAAGGCGTAGCCGAGACGGCCGCGCACGGTGCCGAAGAAGTCCAGCGTGTTCAGGGTGCCGTTGACCGGGATGAAGCCCGGGTTGATCGCGGCGGCGTTCGTGGCGTAGCGCGGACGGCCACCGAAATCGAGGTACTGCGCGTCGGCCTCGAAGCCGATCACGACGCCCGAGCCCGGGGTGAACTGGTAGTTGTAGCCGATCTGACCACCGCCGGAGAAGCCTTCGCGGCTGTTGCGGTTGTAGATCAGCGACGAGCCGAGCGGCGCCAGGGCGCGGTAGGGCACGAGGCCACCGGCGCCGAGAACGGCCGGGCTGCCGGCGGTCTGGACGAAGCCGCGGTTGCTGTCGGTGTCGCTGGCGTCGAAGGCGTAGCCGGCGTTGATACCGAAGTAGAAGCCGGTCCAGGTGAACACCGGAACGGGGGTGAACACCGGCGGCGGCGCAGCGCGGCGCGGCAGGTCGGCAGCGGTGGCGGCGGCGGTGAGCGCCGTGAATGCCGCGAGAGAGGTGAGAAGCGTCTTCATTACTGTGATCCCCAGCACAAGCCCGATCGCTGCCGAAGTTAGGCGATCGGGCCTTCCGGGGATGTAGCTTCGCTGCCACAGCGGAGGGAAAGCGTGGCCGCTAGAGACAATTCGCTCCCTCGAATGCGGCGAATCAACGGCGATTATCGAGGCGCTAACCAAACGAAAGAAAAAAGCTAACGCCAAAGACAAAGGTAAGGTGCGGGTTAGACGGGCGGTGTGTCGTTGGCAGCCAGCACCAGCCCGGCCAAGTAGAGCGAGCCGCAGATCAGGATCCGCGGGGGCTGCTCGAAGGCGATGTCCTTCACCTGCTCCAGCGCAGCCTCGACGCTCGGCGCCGTTCGGGTCGACAAGCCGACGCCTTCACCGATCCGCGCCACCTCCTCGGCCGGCCGTGCCGCCATCGAGGTCGTGATCGGGACCGCGATCAGCGCCCGGGCCAGGCCGACGAAGTTGCGCAGGAAGCCGTCGGCGTCCTTCGTGCTCAGCAGCCCGACGATCAGCACCAGCGGCACGTCGCTGCGCTCGCCGAGATCGGCCATGGCGGCGGCGAGGATCCGGCCACCGTCGATGTTGTGGCCGCCGTCGAGCCACAGCTCGGCGCCGGGATCGAGCTGCGCGGCAAGCCGCCCGCGGCCGAGCCGCTGGAGCCGGCCGGGCCAATCGACCTCGGTGAGGCCGCGCTCCAGGGCGGCATTGCCGATATCGCCGAAGCCTGCCGCCCGCAAAGCCGTGATCGCGGTGGCGGCGTTGACCAATTGGTGGCGCCCGGCGAGGCGCGGCCGGGGCAGGTCGAACAGGTCGGTCTCGTCCTGGTAGACCATGCGGCCGCGCTCCTCGTGCGCGGAGAAATCCTGGTTGCCGATCAGGATCGGGGTCGCGCCCACGGCTTCGGCGTGGCGGCACAAGACGGCGTCGGCCTCGGCGTAATCCTGCGCGGCGATCACCGCCGGGCAACCGCGCTTGAAGATCCCGGCCTTCTCGACGGCGACCGATTCGACCGTATCCCCGAGATACTCGGCATGGTCGCGCCCGATCGGCGTCACGACCGAGCAGGCCGGCTGGGCGATGACGTTGGTGGCGTCGAGCCGGCCGCCGAGCCCGACCTCGAGCAGCAGCACGTCCGCCCGGCTCTCCGAGAACAGCAGCAGGGCCGCCGCCGTGGTGATCTCGAACATGGTGATCGGCTCGCCGGCATTGGCGGCCTCGCAGCGCGCGAAGGCGTCGGCCAGCCGGTCCTCGTCCACGAACTGGCCGCCCCCAATTCCACCAAGCCGGATCCGCTCGTGGAACCGGACGAGATGGGGCGAGGTATAGACATGGGCGGCCAGGCTCCCGGCCTCGAGGATCGCCCGCATGAACGCGATGGTCGATCCCTTGCCGTTGGTTCCAGCCACGTGGATCACCGGCGGCAGGCGCCGCTCGGGGTGATTCAGCCGGGACAGCAACCGCTCGATCCGGCCCAGCGACAGGTCGATGGTGCGCGGATGGAGCGCGAGGAATCGCGCCATGAGGGCGTCGGAGGAGGCCATGGCGGCGGGCTAGGCCGCGGCCTGGGCGGGACCCGGCGCCTCGGCCGTGGCGGCGTTGGTCAGGAGGCCGCAGATCCGGGCGATCGTCTCCTTCAAAGCGTGCCGGTGGACGACCTGGTCGACCATGCCGTGCTCGCGCAAGTATTCAGCTCTCTGGAAGCCGTCCGGCAGCTTCTCCCGGATGGTCTGCTCGATCACCCGGGGCCCGGCGAAGCAGATCAACGCGCCGGGCTCGGCCAGGTGCACGTCGCCGAGCATGGCGTAGGAGGCGGTGACGCCGCCGGTGGTCGGGTTGGTCAGCACCACGATATAGGGCAGGCGCGCGGCGTTGAGCCGGCGCACGGCCACGGTGGTCCGGGGCATCTGCATCAGGGACAGGATGCCCTCCTGCATGCGCGCGCCGCCGGAGGCCGAGAACAGCACGTAGGGGGTGCGCTTCTCAAGCGCCGTTTCGGCGCCGCGCACGAAGGCCTCGCCGGCGGCCATGCCCAGCGAGCCGGCCATGAAGCCGAATTCCTGCGCCGCGAGCGTCATCGGCAGGCCGCCGACCCGGCCGAAGCCGATCTTGAACGCATCCTGCAGGCCGGTCTTGGCGCGGGCCTCCTTGAGGCGGTCGACGTAGCGCTTCTCGTCGCGGAACTTCAGCGGATCGACGGCGACCTCGGGGAGCGCCACGTCGATCCAGGTGCCCTCGTCGAACATCATCTTGAGCCGCGCGGCGGCGCTCATCTTCAGGTGATGCTCGGAGCCGGGGATCACCCAGTGATTGGCCTCCACCTCCTTGTGGAACACCATCTGGCCGGTGTCCGGGCACTTGACCCAGAGGTTCTCCGGCGTCTCGCGCTTGAACAGGGTCTTGATCCGGGGGCGCACCACCTCCGAGATCCAGTTCATCGGTTCGACCATCGACTCGCGTCCGTTCGCTTCGAGCTCACGCTGATATCAGGTGCCGTCCTGCCCGCCGCCAGGGCGGCCGCCGATCCACGGTTCAGGCCGCCCGGTCCACGCCGCCCGCGCGGACGCCGGCGGCGAGTTCGCGCACCAGCTCCGCCACGGCCGGGACCGTGCCGGCCTGGGGCCGGCCCTCGGAATCCAGAGAACGGACCAGGGTGTCCACCAGGGCCGAGCCGACCACGACGCCGTCGGCGCCCTTGGCGATCGCCGTGGCATGGGCGCCGGTCTTCACCCCGAAGCCCACCACCACGGGCAGATCGGTGTGGCGGCGGATGCGGGCGACCGCCTCCGACACCTTGCCGAAATCCGGCGTCGCCGTGCCGGTGATCCCGGTGATCGACACGTAATAGACGAAACCCGCGGTGTTCGCGAGCACGGCCGGGAGCCGCTGCTCGTCGGTGGTCGGCGTCGCGAGCCGGATGAAGGCCAGCCCCTTGGCCAAAGCCGGCAGGCACAGCTCGGTATCCTCCTCCGGCGGCAGGTCGACCACGATCAGCCCGTCGACCCCGGCCGCGACCGCGTCGTCGAGGAAGCGCTCGACCCCGTAGGTGTGGATCGGATTGAAATAGCCCATCAGCACGATCGGCGTGCCGTCGTTCCCGGCGCGGAAGCGGCGCACGAGGTCGAGGGTGCCGGCCACGCCCTGGCCGGCCTTGAGGGCGCGCAGGCCCGCGGCCTGGATCGCCGGGCCGTCCGCCATCGGGTCGGTGAAGGGCAGGCCGAATTCCAGGATGTCGGCGCCGGCGCCGGGCAGCGCCTTCAGCACCTCCAGGGAGGTCTCCGGGTCGGGATCGCCCGCCATCACGTAGGTGACGAGGACGGCCCGGTTCTCCGCGCGGGCGCGGGCGAAGGTGGCGTCGATGCGGCTCGGCATGGATCTGATACGGTTTTCACGCGTGCAGGACCGGATCCGGTCCAGGGTTGTATCCGCGCTACACCATCGGGGTCGGCCCGTGAAGCGGGCGCCCCCGGTGGAGCGGGCAGCGGCCGTGCGCGCGGCGCGGTTGTCCGCCCGTCCCCGCCCGCGTAGCCGGGAGGCATGACCGCAGAATCCCTCCCGACGCGCCGCTTCGCCGCGTTCCTCTTCGACATGGACGGCACGATCATCAGCTCGATCGCCTCGGCGGAACGGGCCTGGACGCGCTGGGCCCAAGCCCACGGCCTCGACGTGGCGACCTTCCTGCCGACGATCCATGGCGTGCGCTCGGTGGACACGATCCGCCGGCTCGGCCTGCCCGGCGTCGATCCGGAGGCCGAGGCCGCTTCGATCACCCGCGCCGAGATCGCGGATGTCGGCGACATCGTCGAGATCCCGGGCGCCCGGGCGTTCCTGCGGGCCCTCCCGCCGGAGCGTTGGGCGATCGTGACTTCTGCACCCCGGGAACTGGCCCTGCGCCGCCTGGAGGCCGCCGCCATGCCGGTCCCGGCCCTGCTGATCGCCGCAGAGGACATTGGCCAGGGCAAGCCCGCGCCGGATTGTTTTCTGTTGGGAGCCCGGCGCCTGAGCGTCGCGACCGCGGATTGCCTGGTGTTCGAGGATGCGCCGGCGGGCATCCGGGCCGGCGAGGCGGCGGGCGCCAGCGTCGTTGTCGTCACTGCCACCCATCATGCGCCGATCGAGACGCGACACGCGACGATCCCGGATTACCGGGCGTTGACGGCCGATGCGGCGCCGGAGGGCCTGCGCGTCGTCTCCGGCGATTGACCGCCCGCGCACGGCGTTGACTTCTCCCCGACAACCCACGGCAATATCCGGGTCCGAAGTCAGACACCGAGCCGGGACAGCGAGCCGATGACCAAGCCGAACGGCGTCCCGGGCCTCTTCGACACCGCGGAGGGGCAGCGGCTCGTGCAGGCGCGGACCGACCCGGCCTGGCGGCGCTGGGGGCCGTATCTCAGCGACCGGCAATGGGGGACCGTCCGCGAGGATTACAGCGCCGACGGCGAGGCCTGGGATTCCCTGCCGCACGACCACGCCCGGTCGCGGGCCTATCGCTGGGGCGAGGACGGCATCGGCGGCTTCGGCGACCGGCACCTGAACTGGTGCCTGGCGCTCGCCCTGTGGAACGGCCGTGACTCGATCCTGAAGGAGCGCCTGTTCGGCCTGACCAACGCCGAGGGCAACCACGGCGAGGACGTCAAGGAGCTCTATTACTACCTCGACGGCGTCCCCACCCACGCCTTCATGCGGATGCTGTACAAGTATCCGCAGGGCGCGTTCCCCTATCAGCGCCTGCTGGAAGAGAACCGGCGACGCGGCCTCGACGACCCGGAATTCGAGCTGCTCGACACCGGCCTGTTCGACGAGGGCCGCTACTTCGACGTCGAGATCGCCTACGCCAAGGCCGGTCCCGACGACGTGCTGATGCGGGTCACCGCCACCAACCGCGGTCCCGAGCCCGCCGACCTCACCCTGCTGCCGCAGCTCTGGGCCCGGAACCTGTGGTCCTGGAAAGCCGGGACCGCCAAGCCGGAGCTGGAGGCGGGCTCGGACGGGTCGGTATGGGCGCGCCATCCGAGCGTACCGCCGATGCGCTTCTTCGCCGAGGACGCGGCCGAGCTGCTGTTCACCGAGAACGAGACCAACACCCACCGCCTCTACGGCAGCGGTGCGGAGACCGGCTTCTACAAGGACGGGATCGACCGGCGCGTCGTCCAGGGCGAGGCCGGGGCGGCCAATCCCCTGTCCGGCACGAAATGCGCGGCCCGCTACGACCTCCATCTCGGCCCGGGCGAGACCCGCACCCTGCGGTTGCGCCTGCGCCCCGAGACCAGCCCGGGCGAGCCCTTCGGCGATTTCGATGCGGTGTTCGCGACCCGTGAGGCTGAGGCGGATGCGTTCTACGCCGCCCTGCAGGCGTCGATCCCCGATCCCGAGATGCGGCTCGTGCAGCGGCAGGCGCTGGCCGGCATGCTGTGGTCGAAGCAGCTCTACCATTACGACGTGCGCGAGTGGCTCGCCGGCGATCCGGCCCAGCCGGCCCCCTCCCCCGCGCGCCGGCACGGCCGCAACGCCGACTGGACGCATCTGCGCGCCAACGACATCATCTCGATGCCGGATGCCTGGGAATATCCCTGGTTCGCCTCCTGGGATCTCGCGCTCCAGGCGATCGTGTTCGCGCTGATCGATCCGGACTTCGCCAAGAACCAGCTGCTGCTCCTGGTGGACGAGGCCTATGCCCACCCGAACGCGGCTTTGCCGGCCTATGAATGGGGGTTCGGCGACGCCAACCCGCCGATCCACGGGCTCGCCGCCTGGCGGGTGTTCGAGCTGGACCGGGCGCTCACCGGCACGCCCGACCACGTGTTCCTGAAGCGGATCTTCAACAAGCTGACCCTGAACTTCACTTGGTGGGTGAACCGCAAGGATTCCGACGACCGCAACCTGTTCCAGGGCGGTTTCCTCGGGCTCGACAACATCGGCATCTTCGACCGCTCGAAGCCGGTCGGCGACGGCGCCACCCTCACCCAGTCCGACGCGACCGCCTGGATGGCAGCCTACGCGCTCAACCTGATGCGCATCGCCATCGAGCTGGCGCTCCAGGATCCGACCTACGAGGACATGGCCGAAAAGTTCTTCGAGCACTTTTTGCTCATCGCGGCGGCGACCGGCGACGGCGTCTGGGACGAGGCGGACGGGTTCTTCTACGACGTGATCGAGGCCCGCGACGGCAGCCGCCTGCCGATCCGGGTGCGGACCATGGTCGGGCTGATCCCGATCTTCGCGGTCACCACGATCAGCGAGCACGATCTGGACAAGCTGCCCGCGCTCCGGACCCGGATGCGGTTCTTCCTGGAGAACCGGCCGGACCTGGCGGCCCTGGTCTCGCGCTGGAGCGTCCCGGGTGAAGGTCAGACCGTGCTGCTGTCGCTGCTGCGGGGCCACCGGCTGAAGGCGCTGCTGCACCGCGCCCTCGACCCGGCGGAGTTCCTGTCGGAGCACGGGCTGCGGGCGGTCTCACGCAGCTATGCGGATCAGCCGTTCTGCTTCCCGTGGAACGGTCGGGATTTGGGGCTCGCCTATGAGCCGGCGGAATCCCGCTCCCGCCTGTTCGGCGGCAACTCCAATTGGCGCGGGCCGGTCTGGATGCCAGTCAATTATTTGCTGATCGCCGGGCTGAACCAGTTCTTCGCCTATTACGGCCCGGATTTTCGCGTCGAGGCGCCGACCGGCTCGGGGCGGACCAACTCGCTCCGGGAGATCGCGGATACCCTTTCGCGGCGGCTCATCGGCCTCTCGACCCGTGGCCCGGACGGGCATCGGCCGGTCTATGGAGACAGCCGGATCGAGCAGGAGGACCCGCATTTTCGGGACCTGGTGCTGTTCTACGAGTACTACCACGGCGATACCGGCCGGGGCGTCGGCGCCGCGCATCAGACCGGCTGGTCCGGGCTTGTGGCCCTGCTAATCCAGGAGGTCTCGACGGCGGAAGGCCGGCCGTGACGCGCACGGCCGGCCTTGCCCGACATGACGTGACCCGTTGTTATTCCGCCGCCTGCTGCATCCGCAGCTTCTGGCCGAGGCCGATCTCCCGCGAGATCTTCGAGCGCCGGGCACTGTAGGCCGCAGAAACCAGCGGGTAGTCCACCGGCAGGCCCCACTTGGCCTTGTAGGCCTCCGGGGTGAGGCCGCGCAGGGTCAGATGACGGCGCAGGGCCTTGTAGGACTTGCCATCCTCAAAGCTCATGATCGTATCCGGCCGGATCGACGCGCGGATCTGTGCCTCGGTCGGCCGCTGGATCTGCCGCTCCACCGGCGTATCGAGGGCGGTGATCGAACGGTGGACTTCGGACAGAAGGCTCGGGAGAGCGCCAGCCGGCACGCTGTTCTTGGTGACATAGGCGCTTAGGATCTTGGCGGCGAGTTCGACGCTCGGGGAGGTCGTCAGCATTGTCATCTCCTAAGGTTTCCAGTCGGAAGATGCGGCTTTGTCATGTCGCTAGGGGGCAGTGCTGTCGGCCGCCGAAGTTGGAACCCGGAATAGACATCCGGCCCGCCCTCGGTCAGCACGTCACGGCATTATGCTCCGGCTCGGTACGCTTACAACCACCGCGCGTATCTATTGCGCCGCTGTTTCTACTTAGAATTGATAATTAGGGTCAACGCCGAATCGACATGCAGGCCCTCGAGACGGCTCGGGTGCGGTATTGAGGACTCACCGGCCCTGTAGGTCCGGGTGCCGGGAGGGGTGCGCATGGAGGTGCTGGTCGTCGGTGCGGGTGTGGTCGGGCTGGCCGTGGCGCGGGCCTTCGCGCTGCGCGGCCATGCGGTGGTCGTGGCGGAGGCCGAGGAGGCGTTCGGCACCGGCGTCTCGGCCCGCAGCTCCGAGGTGATCCATGGCGGCATGTACTATCCGACCGGTTCCGCACGCGCCCGACACTGCGTCGATGGCGCCGACAAGTTGTACAACTTCTGCGCGAATCATGGGGTGCCACACCGCGCCTGCGGCAAGTTGATCGTCGCGAGCAACGACGCGGAGGCCGATACGATCGCGGCGATCCGGCGGCAGGGCGAGGCGAACGGCGTCCCGGGCCTGGACCTGCTCGACGCTGCCGCGGCCCGGCGCCTGGAGCCGAACCTCGCCTGTACCCTCGCCCTGCATGCCCCCCGGACCGGCATCGTCGACAGCCACGCGCTGATGCTGGCGCTTCTTGGCGTGATCGAGGATCACGGCGGCGCCCTGGCGTTGCGCACGCCGGTGGAGCGCCTGTCCCGGCGGGACGGCCAGTGGCAGGCAGCCTTCGGCGGCAGCGAGCCGGGTGAGCTGGCCTTCGACGCCGTCGTCAACGCTGCGAGCTTCGGGGCGCCCGCTCTGGCAACCCGGACGGAGGGCTACCCCGCCGAGCGCGTGCCGGTGCTGCACCTGGCCCGGGGCAACTATTTCGGCTGCACCGGCAAGCCGGCCTTCTCGCGGCTGATCTATCCGGCGCCGCGGATCGACGGCGGGCTCGGCATCCACCTCACCCTCGATCTCGCCGGCCGCACCCGGTTCGGGCCCGACGTGGAATGGGTCGACACCTTCGCCTACCAGGTCGATCCGGCGCGCGCGGACAGCTTCTACGGCGCGATCCGCCGCTACTGGCCGGCTCTGCCGGACGGGGCGCTCTACCCGGACTATGCCGGGCTGCGCCCGAAGCTCACCGGCCCGGGCGAGCCGGCCGCGGACTTTCGGATCGACGGCCCGGTCGAGCATGGCCTGCCCGGGATCGTCCACCTGTTCGGGATCGAGAGCCCGGGGCTGACGTCCAGCCTGTCGCTCGCGGAAACGGTGGCCGATTTACTGGACGATTGAGACTTAACGGCCGAATCCAATTCCAAAATTGCGAGGCCAAATTGTGAGCACACGTTGTTATCGTGCTCATACAAACCATTATGCCCAATAGGCAATCATCAGCTTGCAAGACAAGATTTGCGAATCAAATCAGATTCTTGGCTGATTTTAAATCGTGACGATGCATAAACCGTCCAGTATTTGTCATGATTATCTGGATATAAAAATCTTAAAACGTTCTATTGTCAAATATTTGTTTAAATTTAGTCAAAAAAATGGATTTGATTCTCGAAGGCAAGCGTTTTATCTTCAGAAATGCGCGATCTACAATCTAGATTTGCGATATAGACATCAATTTCATCGCCGCGCCAGTATTATATCTCAAAAGTTGTGGGGGGAAAATAGTACTTCATCTCGCGGAATCTGGATAAAAATCTAGACCAGACGAACTTACGAACTCATTGAAACGGTTTACAGGAGTTTGCTGTGCCTACCATAAGCCCAAAGCTTTCTAGTTTAGAAGTTTCATTGCAAGCCTTCCATGAAAAAAGAGCCGAACTGCCGAGCGTAAATTCGGCAGAAAGAGCATCAACAAGCCAGTCTCCCGATCCCAGGTCTGCTTTGGTGTGGTCACCGCATGCCGCGGATGCGATTCTTGCCCTGTCGCACTTGCGCGTCCAGACTTGGGAAGTCTTGAGCGGTGGTTGGGAAGAGCCGGTTGTATCGGTCAACGTCGCGACACCAGTGCGAAACGATGAGGCCCAGTCGTCGGGCCCAGTCGTCGGGATTCGCCCGACTTACCGATCCAACGGATCGCTTCCGGCGCAGTCGCGCGCAGACACGGTAAGTTTTGCCACCACGTCCATCCAGGATCCAGAAAGCATCGCCTCATCCACGGGCGCGACCGGGCCTAGCCAGACACAACCAAGCGCAGGTTCGACCACCGGCGCAACCGGTGCCGGACAGACCCAGCCCAGCACTGGCTCGACCACCGGCGCAACCGGTGCCGGACAGACCCAGCCCAGCACTGGCTCGACCACCGGCGCAACCGGTGCCGGACAGACCCAGCCCAGCACTGGCTCGACCACTGGAGCGACTGGATCTGGCCAGAACCCAACGAAAGGCACCGACCAAACAGTACCAGTAGACGGAAATTTCTACTGGGAGAATGGCCCCAACGCCCGGAAGTTTCTCGATACTGCCTATCGTCGCCTCGGTGAAACTGCCGATACGCCACGCTCGGCCGATGACTGGAACAACAAGGTCGGCTTGTTGAAGCTCGGCAGGGGAACGCTTTACGCTATCGCCACCAATGTGGATGGTTTGTTCAGCAAAACCGAAATGGCGGCTGCGAAGGCGGCGCTGCCGGTGTGGGACGCAAAACACAATGGCGCGAACACGCCCCCCGGCAATACGGGTGGCACGTCCGGTCAAACCCAACCAAGCCCAGGCTTGGCAACTGGAGCCACCGGTCCCAGCCAGACCCCGCCGAGCACTGGCTCGACGACTGGAGCCACTGGTCCCAGCCAAGCCCAGCCCGGCACGGGCTCGACAACCGGCGCTACCGGTCCCAGCCAAGCACTGGCTTGACGGCGCCCGACACTGAAACGCCAGGAGCAGCAGCCTTCCGGATTAAGTATTGATCCGGAAGGCCTAGACCACGCCGCCGGTCACTTCGTCATCGGAACAACGTACGGCCCCCGGCTTGATATGCTCTCGCGCGGCAAGCTGGGGCATCTTTCACATGCTGTGGCACGCGATCGCTGCGTGCACTCCGTGAGGCGTTCGCACAACGTAAGCATTCTGAGCGGTCGATCTTTGCCGCAGGGGTCGATGCCGAACTCGGCGTTCTCAGAACAGCAGGTGCAGCGCCAGCGGCGCGAGGATCGCGGTCAGGAACGCGTTCAACCCCATGGCGATGCCCGCGAAGGTGCCGGCGGTCTCACTCACCTGGAAGGCCCGGGCGGTGCCGATGCCGTGGGCCGCGAGCCCCGCTGCGAAGCCCCGGGCGCGCATGTCGCGGATCCGCAGGAGGTTCATCATCGGCGTCACCAGGATCGCTCCGATGATACCGGTGAGGATCACGAGGATCGCTGTCAGCGTCGGGTCCCCGCCCAGCGCCTCGGCGATGCCCATGGCCACCCCCGAGGTCACGGATTTCGGCGCCAGCGAGATCAGGATCGGCTGCGGGATGTCGAGGAGCCGCGCGAGCACGATGACGACGGCCAGCGTCGTGGCGGCGCCGGCGAGCAGGGCGGCCAGCATCGGGACCAGGGCGCGCAGCACCGTGGCGCGGCGCTCGTAGAGGGGCATGGCCAGCACCACGGTCGCCGGCCCGAGCAGGAAGTGGACGAACTGCGCGCCCTCGAAATAGGTCGGATACGGCGTGCCCGTCACGGCCAGGACGGTGCCGACCAGAACAACCGTGATCAGGACAGGGTTGGCGATCGGGTGGCGGCCGGTTGCGACGGCGATCCGGTCGGCCAGGACGTAGGAGGTCAGGGTCACGGTCAGCCACAGCAGCGGCGTGCCGGCGAGATAGACCCACAGGGAGAAGTCGCCCGACACCGCTCAGGCCTCCCCGTCGGGCCGGCGCCGCTCGACCCGGGACGCGACGGCGCGGAACACCAGCACGGTGACCAGAAGGGACAGGGCGGTCGAGACTACCAGCACGATGGCGAGCTTGAGCCCCTGCGCCCGGAGCAGGTCGAGGCGGCCGACGACACCGACGCCGGCGGGCACGAACATCAGCGAGAGGTTCATCAGGAGCCCCCGCGCCGTAGTCTCGAGGGTGCCGTCGACGAGCGGCTTCGGCAGGATGCGCGGCAGGCCGATGCGGCTGTCGCGCAGGAGCAGGAAGCCGAACATCAGACCCATGCCGATCACCGGCCCCGGGATCGGCACCCCGGCGCCCCGGGCAAGCACCTCGCCGACGAGCTGGGCGAGAAGGATCAGCGCCAGGCTGGCGATCATCGTCCGGGCCGTGCGGTCAGACGACGCCGACGCCCTGCTGCCCGGTCCGCCGGGCCGCAGTGACCGCCGCCTCGTCGAAGCCGAGCATCCGGCCGAGGCGCTCGACCAGTGCCTCCTCGAACTCGTCGACGGTCCCGTCCGCGGCGGCCACCGACCAGGCCATGGTCAGCAACTCCTGGCGCTCGGCCTCGTTGGCCTCGTGCGGGATCATCTCGACGAGGCTCGCCACGTCGCGGGTCTCGGCATCCCTGGCGGCGGCGCGCTCGATCAGCGCCCGCGCGGCGTCCGGCCCCTGGGCGTAGCGGCCCTGCACGATCCGGGACAGGCGCTCGCTCTCGGCGGGCGCCAGGATCCCGTCGACCCGGGCGACGTGCACAAGCAGCGCGGTGGCCGCGAGATGCGTGTCGTCCACCGGCTCGGAGGCGCCGACCCCGAGAGCCTCGGTCGCGTAGGCGCGCAGGCGTGCGATCAGGGACATGTCGGCTCCGGGGGTTCCTGACGCACAGTTCGGTCCATGCGGCGCGCCGTCAAGGACATCACAGCACGTCGGCGGGCAGCGTGGCGCGGCTGCATCGCTTTCGACGGCTCAGGTGCGGGCGGCCTCGGTCGCCCCCGCGACCAGCGGCGCGAGGATCGCGTCCGCCGCGCGGGTGATCGCCGGGCCGGCCTGTGCCGGCGTTCCGGCCTGGAAGGGCGGCTCCGGGGCGTATTCGGCGACGAGCTGCGCCGTGCGCGCATAGTCGGGCCCGCGCAGGCGGGCGGCGAGCGCCAGGGCGAGATCGAGCCCGGCCGAGATGCCGGCGGCGGTGACGCGGTTGCGGTCGAACACCACGCGCTCGGCCACCGGCACGGCGCCGAGCAGCGGCAGCACGGCGTCGCGCACGCACCAATGCGAGGTCGCGCGGTAGCCCTTGAGCAGGCCGGCCGCCCCGAGGATCAGCGAGCCGGTGCAGACGCTCGTCACCCAGGCGGCGCGAGCAGCGTGCGCGCGCAGGAAGGCCAGCAGCGCAGCGTCGCGCATCTGGTCGGGCGTGCCGTCGCCGCCGGGGACGAACAGGACGTCGAGCTCGGGCGGGCAGGCCTCGAAGGCATGGGTCGCCACGAGGCTGAGGCCCGTATCGCTGGCGACGGTCCCTGCGGATCGCGCGACGAGGTACAGGCTGCCGGGGGCCAAGCCGGCCAGCAGCGCCTGCGGGCCTACCAGATCAAGGGCGGTCATGCCCGGATAGAGGATCATGGCGATCCGGGTCGGGCGGTCCTGCGGGACCGAGCCCGGGGCGTCGGCGGCTTCGGACCGGGCCGCCCCGAACGCGGCGGCAGCCGCGGCGGCCGCGATCATGGCCCGGCGGCTGAGGTCCGGCGGCGTCACGCCCGGGCCGGGCGCGTCACAGCGGCCACGCCGCGCCCCGGTAGGCGCTGTCCCAGAACAGCCATTCGAGCCGCGTCGCCTGCGTGAAGGCGTCGTGCATGCGCGCCTGGAGGGCCGGCGAGGCCTGCTCCGCCGCGCGGTCGGTGGCGGCGATCATGCCCGCCACGGCCTCGGCGAACTCCGCGCCCGCATAGGTGTCGATCCAGGCCTGGTACCGGTTGTCCGGGGCCGCGCGGGCGAAGATGTCGTCGCCGACCGCCTTGTAGATCCAGAAGCACGGCAGCAGGGCCGCGCACAGCACCTCGAACGGTTCCGCATAGGCCGTGGCGAGCAGGTAGGAGACGTAGTGATGGCAGGCCGGCGTCAGCGCGGTCGCGGCGAAGCTCTCCGGGCTGATCCCGTAATCGCGGAAGAAGCCGCCATGGAGCGCGCGCTCGACCACGATGGCATCCTGGGCGGCACGGGAGAACTGGACGATCCCGTCCGGGTCCGGCGCCTTCGCGGCGGCGAGGCTCAGCGCCCGGCCGAAGCCGATCAGGTAATGGGCGTCCTGGACAATGTAGTGGCGGAACGTGTCCTGCGGCAGCGTGCCGGCGGCGAGCTCCGCGTTGAACGCCATCGTCCGGATGGTCTCGTAGGCGCCCGCGTTGCGCGCCCAGGCCTCCCGGGAGAAGGAATGCGGGCTCCGGTCACCGTCGGTCAAAGGCACCTCCTGCCGGTCGTGCGCGCTAACCCTGCCGCTGGGCGTGCGTGACGGCCACGTGGATCAGCTCGGCGAGCGTCCGCACACCGAGCTTCTGGCGCATCTGCGAGCAGGCATTGGTGACGGTCTTGTAGCTCACCGACAGGTCGGCCGCGATGGCCCCGTAGGAACGGCCCTGCGCGAGCCGCGCCAGGATCTGCTGCTCGCGGGGGGTGAGCTGGGATTCCGGGGTGCGGCGGGCATCGGCGCGCAGCATCGCCACCTCGGTGGCGAGCCGGCGGTCGAGATAGACCTCGCCGACCCGGACCTTGCCGAACGCCTCGAACAGCTCGGCCGAGGCGTGATCCTTCAGCACGTAGCCGAGCGCACCTGCCTCCAGCGCCCGCGCGACGATGACCGGATCGTTGTGCATGCTGAAGACCAGGATGCGCGTCTCCGGCGCCACCGCGCGGATGCGGCGGATCAGGCCGAGCCCGGCCATGCCGCTGCCCTGGAAGGTCAGGTCGCAGATCACCACCGGTGGCCGCAACCGGTGGAAGATCCGGTAACCGCCGACGACGGTGGTCGCCTCCGCGATGGTCTCAACCCCGGAATCCTCGAGGACCCGTCGACAGCCCTGCAGGACGATCGGGTGATCGTCGATCACGAGGACCGGCAAGCGTGTGGCGGCGGCGTCGATCTGGGAGGCGATGGCGTTCATGCGCTCGGCGCGTTGTTGTTCTCGTCGACCCGTTCCGGCGGAACGGGGATCGTGATCTGGACGATTGCTCCGGGGCCGGCATTGTCAAGGGCGAAGGTACCATCCAGCGCCTCGACACGCTCACGCATCCCCGACAGACCGAGGCCAGTCCGGTGTTCGCGCGGAATCCCGGTGCCGTCGTCGCGGATCGTAACGCGCAGGCGACCGTCGGCTTCGGCCGCCTCGGCCTCGACCCGGGTGGCGCTGCCGTGGCGCACGGCATTGGTCGCGCTCTCCTGCACGCAGCGGAACACCGTGAGGTCCACGAGGTCGCCGTAGCCGCGGGCGAGGCCGTCGAACCGACCGACGAAGGCGGTGCCGGGATGCCGCTGGCCGAAGCCCCGCAGCAGAAGGTCGAGGCAGGTGGCCAGCGGTGCCTGCCCGAGCCCATGCGGGCGCAGGCGGTTCAGCAGCTCCCGGTTGACGGTCTGGACCTGCCCGACGATGGCGCTGATCTCGGCGGCGCGGGCGGCGAGCTTGTCGCGGTTGGGCTCGGCCCCGCCAGAGGCAATCCGGGCAATCGACGCGGCGTTGGCCTCCAGGGCGAACAGGCAGGGGCCGAACTCGTCGTGCAGCTCCAGGGCGGTGCGCCGCCGCTCGTCGTCCTGTGCGGTGAGCAGCTGGCGGTTGAGCCGGCCATTGGCGTCGCGCACCTCGCTCAGCGCCGCGGCGACCTTGTTGAAGCGCGCGGCGATCACCGCCAGCTCGCGGGCACCGGGAGGCTCCAGCCGCGCCGTATAGTCGTGGTGCTCCAATTGGGTCAGGCCGTCGCCCAGCCGCTGCAGCGGCGCCAGGATGCGCCCGAGGGCGAGATAGAGCGCGATCAGCATCGCGGCGTTGATCGCCAGCGTTGTCATCGAGAGGGCCCGGGCATAGCCCCAGATCTCGTCGATCTCGTCCATCGGCTGCGTGGTGATCTGGGCGGTGCCCAGCGTCTGGCCGTTGACAACGATCGGCAGGGTATGGCGCTCGATCGGCGGCATGATCAGGTCCGCGAACCAGCGCGGCGCCTCGCGCTCGGACCGATGCCGCGGCATCGGCTTGCCGACCTGATCGCCGTCAGCCTCGAGGACCGCGACCCGGACGTGGCGTAGGGTCTTGAAGCGCAGGTCCAGGGTCTGGAGCAGCGTGTCGGGCGAGGCGGTGTCCGACAGGCGGATCGTGTCGGCGACCAGAGACTCGACGGTGGCGAGGGAGGCACGGGTCTCGACCCGCACCGCGTTGCGGGCGTTCAGCACGATCACCCCGCAGGAGACCAGCGCCGCCAAAGCGTCGATGAACAGCACCACGGCGACGAGACGCGCCCGGGTCGACCAGTCGGCCCAGGGCCGGAAGCCGGCCCGACGACGATCGGTCGGGGCCTCTGAATGCGGAAGCAGGGTCGGTGTCGTATCCACGATCCGACGCATAGCGGGCCTATCGCCGAAGTCCATGCCTCGGCCCTGTGCGGAGAAGCGGTTCATCCGGCCCGCCGGGCTGAAAGCGACTACGGATTCTTAAGCGGCTTGGGCTTATCTTGTGGATAGCCGAGCCTCGACTGGCCGGGCACCCAATTCGGCACGACATCTTTGCGCCGTATTGCGGTTTCTCTATCGACGGCAGAGTCGACCCATCTCCGAATTGGTGGAGAGCGGTGGCCGGTCGTGGGGGCCCGGTCGCGCGCGTCGTGCATCGTGTCAGAGACCCCGGACCATGATCGATCTCGCCCTGGACCCGTCCGATACAAGACCGCATCGGTCGCCGGAGGCCCGTCCCGGACGCAAACCCAATCTGCGGCTCGTCCTGATCGGATTGGTCGGTGCCAGCGCCGTCGCGGGCTTCGGCGTCGCCGCTTCGACCCTGATGGCCGGGCTCGCGGCCCCCGCGCCGATCAAGCGCGCGCCGATGAGCCGGGCCGCGGATTGGCCTGAACTGAAGGATGGTCTGCCGGCCGTCGCCGGGATCGTCCCGGCGGCTCCCGTGGCGGCGAAGCCCACGGAGCCGGAGAAGCCGGCCCTGCGCGTGGCGGTGCTGCCGGACGCTCTGGCGCCCGCAGTTTCCCCCGCGCCGGCGAGCCCGGTCGTCCCGGCCCCCGCGAAGGCTGCGCCCGTCGCCCCGCCGGCTCCCGCCAAGAGCGTGGCCGTGCCCGAGGCCCCGACCAAGCGGATCCCCACGCCGACCCCGGTGACGCCGATCGCCACCCGTCAGGTGGTCGTCCCGCTGCCGCCGACCCGGACCGCGACGCTGCAGCCGCCGCGCGCCTCCGAAACGGTTCGGGCTCGCGACGTGGCCGCTCCCGCCGCGGCCCCTGCCGCCAAGCCGCTCGCGCCGACGCCAGCCGCGTCGTCCGAGAAGACCGCCCACAAGGCGGTGGCCGCGAACAAGCCGACCCTGGCGAAGAAGACCGCGGAGGCCGCCAATCCCGGCGCTGCCGCCGCGACCGTCGCGCAGGCGGAGCCGGCCGACGAGGAGACAGAGGTGCTCGGCATCAAGCTGCCGTCCCTGGCGCCCGCCGGACGGAAGCTGAAGGAAAGCGTCGACGCATTGGGTGACGCCGTCAAAAACGTCTTCTGAGATGATCACCCCGGGGATGTCACGGATATCCCCGGAGACGATTCCAGACGATCAGCTGCGGCCGGTGTTCCGGCCGGGCTTGGCATCGGGCCGGGGTCCGGACCGTTCTGCATGGCGCTGATGCTTGCCGGCCCGCGGGCTGGCGAACCCCTTCGGGCCGCCCGGCCCACTCTTGCGCTCGGCCGGCCCCGCATCCCCGGCAATCGCCTCGACCTGGATCTCCGGTGAGCCGTTGCGGGCAAAGGACTCGGCGAAGCGCGCCGCCGCGTTGCCGCGGATCTCGAACTTGGTTTCCCGGTCGAAGATCCGGATCGCCCCGATCTCCTGGCGGCCGATGCCGCCCCGGCGCGTGAGCATCGGCAGCAGGCGGCGCGGATCGGCGTTGTCGCGCCGGCCGAGATTGAGCCGGAACCACACCGCCGGCCCGAGGGCGGCGATCTGCTCGGGATTCATCGGATCGTAGGGCGGCCGCTCGCTGGTGCCGCGGGGCGCACGGCCCTCGCCGGGATCGCTGACCTCTTCGGGCGCCGGCAGGCGGGTGCGGTAGACCCGGGCCAGCAGGGCGGCGAGCTCCTCCGGCGTCTTGCCAGCGAGCAGGGCGCCGGCGAGCGCGACATCCTCCTCGGCCGGGGGCTCGGAGAAGAGCGGGTCGGAGAGCATGCGCTCACCGTCGAGCTTCCGGATGTCGTCAGCCGAGGGCGGGCCGGACCAGTCCGGGCTGACCTTGGCGATGGCGAACATCTGCTCGGCGCGGCGGCGCCGGGAATTCGGGATCAGGAGCACCGAGGTGCCCTTGCGGCCGGCGCGGCCGGTGCGCCCGCTGCGGTGCTGGAGCACCTCGGCGTCGTGCGGCAGGTCGGCGTGGATGACCAGGCTCAAGCCGGGCAGGTCGATGCCGCGGGCGGCGACGTCCGTGGCGACGCAGACCCGAGCCCGGCCGTCACGCAGAGCCTGGAGGGCGGCATTGCGCTCGCCCTGGCCGAGTTCGCCCGAGAGGGCGACCACCGAGAAGCCGCGCTCGGTGAGGCTCGCCTGGAGATGGCGGACCGCGTTGCGGGTGTTGCAGAACACGATCGCGGTCGGCGCATCCGCCTCGCGCAGGAGGTTGAGCACCACGTGCTCGGTCTCCCGGGGCATGATCCGCACTGCCCGGTAGGCGATGTCGGCGTGGCCCTTGCTCTCGCCCTTGATCGCCAGCCGCAGGGCGTTGCGCTGGTAGCGCTCGGCCAGCGACTCGATCGCCTTCGGCAGGGTCGCGGAGAACAGGTAGGTCGCCCGCTCTGGGGGCGTCCCCGAGAGAATGAACTCGATATCCTCGCGGAAGCCGAGATCGAGCATCTCGTCGGCCTCGTCGAGCACGACGGCGCGCAGGGCCGTCGGGTCGAGGTTGCGGCGCTCCAGATGATCGCGCAGGCGGCCCGGGGTGCCGACCACGATATGGGTGCCGTCAGCCAGCATCCGGGCCTCGCGGCGGGGATCCATGCCGCCAACGCAGGCGGTGACGCGCCCGCCGGCCGGGGCGTAGAGCCACAACAGTTCGCGCTGGACCTGGAGCGCCAGCTCCCGGGTCGGAGCGATCACCAGGGCGAGCGGCGCACCGGGCGGCGGAAGCGTCTCGCCCTCGCCTGCGCCGTCATCGGCACCCTTGCCGAAGAACATGTCGGCCATGGCGAGACCGTAGGCCACGGTCTTGCCGGAGCCGGTCTGGGCAGAGACAAGAAGATCGCGGGCGCCGGCGGCCGCCTCCAGCACCGCGGCCTGGACCGGGGTGGGATCGGCGTAGCCGCGCTCGGACAGGGCCCGCGCGAGGGGGGCGGGCAGGGTCGGGAAGGGCAAGTTACGGAAACTCTCAACGGCCGCGCCGCGGCCGGCAGCGCGCCATCGCGCGGCGGAGGAATCAGGCACCGGACTTTATTCGGGTCCCTAGATGGTAGCGCCAACCGGGCCTTCTGACCACTCCCGCCACGGCATGGGCCGGTTGCGCGTCATCAGACCGGTGCGGCTAGGTCGGTCCGGCTGAAATCTTCGCCGACATAGAGCAGCGGGCAGCCGTGCTCCTTGGCGACATCGTAGGCGAAGCAATTTCCGAAGTTCAGACCGGCTGGATGCAGGCCCTTGCCCCAGCACCGATAGCACGCCGCGAGGCGTCCGGCCGAGGCTACGGTGACCGAAACGATCTCGATGGCGAGCCCGTCGATCAGGCGGCCCATCTCGTCGCCGACGTTCCGGCGCTCGGACACGATCAACGCTTCGGCGACCGTCGCCGCCGACATCACGAGCCTGTCCTCGCGCTCGATGACGGCGATGCAACGCGCCGCCTCCGGCTCGTTCTGGAGGATCGCCATAAGAGCGGAGGTGTCGATCGCGATCATCCGGGCAAGCCGTCCGCGTCGTAGAGGAAATCCTGGCTGTGGGCTGCGCGCGGGCCGGGAGTGAGCTTGGCGGCGGCGTCAACCTGAATCGCCTCGATGAGCGCCCGGCGCGCGGTCCGATCCGGCTTCGACGCCATGGCCACCAAGCGGACGACCGGCCGGCCATACCGGGTCAGGATCACCTCGTCGCCGGCCTCGGCGCGGCGGACGAGTTCCGTGAGCTGCGCGTTGGCATCGGACACCGACATGCGCATCACATTCCCCTATCTCGACGCCACCGCTGGTCACGTCCCAGGAATCGCCTATGAGGTAGTCTAACATCTTGCGCTGCACCACCAAAACGATCCGACCGGAGACGACCAAGACCATGACGGGAGCCCTGCGGCTGGCGGTGGCGTGGGCGACGGTGCTCGCCTTCGCATGGTTCGGAAAGACCTGGCTGGGCGACCTGGCGCAGCCGTGGTTCGCGGGCGGCCTGTTCGCGTGGCTGCTGGCGGTGATCGTCTGGTCGGCCTTCGGGGTTGTCCACGAGGCGGAGGACCTGGCGCACCGGCTCGGCGAGCCGCTCGGCACCCTGGTGCTGACGCTCGCCATCGTGATCATCGAGGTGGCGCTGATCTCCGCCGTGATGCTCTCGGCCAAGGAGGCGCCGACGCTCGGCCGCGACACGATGTTCGCCGTGCTGATGATCGTGCTGAACGGCGTCGTCGGCCTCGGGCTCCTGGTCGGCGGCCTGCGCCACCACCAGCAGAGCTACAACCTGCAGGGGGCCTCGGCCTTCCTGTCGGTGATCATCCCGCTGACCACGATCGCGCTGATCATCCCGAACTTCACCAGCTCCACCGCCGACGGCACGCTGACCACCCTTCAGGCGGTGGCCTTCTCGGTCTTCACCCTGGCGCTCTACGGCGTGTTCCTGCTGATCCAGACCAGCCGCCACAGCGACTTCTTCAAGGACGCGCAGGAGCAGACGGTCAGTGGATCCGACGCGGGCTCGACCTCGGGCGGCGCCATCGCCAAGCATGTCTTTCTGCTGCTCGCCAACGTCGTGCCGATCGTGCTGCTGGCCAAAAGCCTGGCGGCGATCCTCGATCACGGCATCGCGGCGCTCGGCGCGCCCTCGGCGCTGGGCGGCGTGCTGATCGCCGCCATCGTGTTCACCCCGGAGGCGATCTCGGCGCTGAAGGCCATCGCCCGCAACGAGCTGCAGCGGGCGATCAACCTGTGCCTGGGTGCGGCCACCTCGACGGTGGGCCTCACCGTCCCGGCGATCCTGACCATCGGCCTGCTCACCGGCCAGACCGTCGTGCTCGGCCTCAAGCCCACCGAGATGACGCTGCTGGCGGTGACGCTGATCCTGAGCATGCAGACCTTCTCCGGCCTGCGCACGACGGTGCTGGAGGGGGCGGTGCACCTCGTGGTGTTCTTCGTCTACCTGGTGCTGATCTTCAGCCCCTGATCAGCTGCCGAACCGCTCGGTGCGGATCACCCCCGCCGGGACGCCCGCTTCCAGGATCAGGTCCGAGGCGGCCCCGACGAAGCGGTTGGAGCCGCACAGGAAAACCTTCTCCGGTCGTCCGACCCGCGCCAGGGCGCCGGCCACCAGGGCGGCGTCGATCCGCCGGCCGCCGTCATCCCGGGTGGTGGTGAGGTGCAGGGAGAAACCCGTGCCGTCACCGGCGAGGCGCTCCAGCTCGGGCAGCGCGATCGCCTCGTCGCGGGTGCGAACGGAGTAGATCAGAGCGGCCGGGATCTCCGGCGCGACTTGCGCGCGGCGGCGCAGCATCGCCAGCAGCGGCACGACGACGGAGCCGCCGGCCCCCAGGAGCAGCGGACCGCCGTCGGGACCATCCCAGGAGAACGAACCGCCGATCGGCCCACGCAGCTCGACGCGGTCGCCGATCTCGGCGGCCTGCGAGAACCAGCCCGAGACCTCGCCGTCCGGCAGCGCCTCGACCATCAGCTCCAGGGTGCCGCTGCCGTCGGGCGCCGAGGCGATCGAGTAGCTGCGCTGGGCCTGGTAGCCGTCCTCGGCGGTCAGCCGGACGTCGACGTGCTGGCCGGCGCGGTAGGCGTTCGCCAGATCGCAGCGCAGGCGAAAGCTCTTCACCTGCGGGGTGACGGGCGTGATCGCGGTGATCTCGGCCTGGTGCCAGCGGAAGACGATCGGCTCAGTCACCGGTGTAGCGCTGCTCACGCCAGGGATCCCCGTACATGTGGTAGCCGCGCAGCTCCCAGAAGCCGGCCGTATCGGTCTGGGTGAAGCGCAAGCCCTTCACCCATTTGGCGCTCTTCCAGAAATAGAGATGCGGTACGAGCAGCCGCGCCGGGCCGCCATGGTCCGGATGGATCGGCTGGCCGGCATAGCGGGTCGCCACCATGGCGCGGCCGTTCACGAGATCGGCCACCGGCACGTTCGTGGTGTAATCGTCGTAGGATTCCGCCAGGAGGTACCCGGTCGGCGCCGCGATGCCGGCATCGGCCAGCAGATCGTCGAAGCTCACGCCCTCCCAGGCGGTGTCGAACTTCGACCATTTGGTGACGCAGTGGATGTCCCCCTGCCAAGTGGTGCGGGGCAACGCCTCGAATTCCTCCCAGCTCCACGCCTTGATCGGCCGCGAGCCCGCGCGCAGCGTGAACCGCCACGTGGCGAGATCCACCGTCGGGTTTGGGCCGATCTGCAAGATCGGGAAGTCGTCGGTGAGATATTGGCCGGGCGGGATGCGCGCGCCGGTCTCGGGCGGCTGCCTGCGCCCGACGAAGCCCCGTGTCACCATGCCGGCCTCCGCTCTCGTTGTTGTCTTGGTGCGTTCGCCCCGGGTTTGGTGCGTCGGAACACCCCACGTCAAGTCGCGAGGTGCGGCCGAACAAACGCCCCAAAGCTGGGGTGTGGTAGCCAACCTATCTCGGTCCGAATCGCATCCTTCAGGGGGAATGTCATGAAGTACCTTCTCGCGACGAGCCTCATCGTCGGGAGCCTCGCCACCCTCGCGCCAGCCGCCCAGGCCCGTGACGGGATCGGCGCCGGCGGCGCGGCAGCCCTCGGCGTGCTCGGCGGCCTCGCCGTCGGCGGCGCCATCGCGTCGTCGGCCAACAATGGCTACTACCCGGGCCGCCCGGTCTACCGCGCCCCGCCGCCGGTCTACGTGGAGGAGGATTACGGTCCGGTCTGCCACTTCGAGCGCCGCCGCACCATCGACCCCTACGGCGACGTCTACATCCGGCGCGTCCGCGTCTGCGAATAGGCGGCTTCGGGGGTCGCCTCGGCAGCCAGCGCCGGCTTCAGGCGCTCGGCGCAGGCGATCCCCCCGAGCACGAGAGCGAGGGCGACGGCCGGGATCGCCCCGAACGGCTCGCCGACCAGCAGGACGGCGAGGATCGCGCCGAAGATCGGCACGAGATTGACGAACAGGCCGGCCCGGTTCGGGCCGATCAGCTCGACCCCGCGCATGAAGAACAGCTGCGCCAGCAGCGATGGCCCCAAGCCGACGAAGGCGACCATCGCCCACCCCGCCGGCCCGGGCCAGACTGCATGCCCGGTGGCCCACTCCACCGCGAGCGGCGGCAGCGACGTCACGAAGGCGGCGACCGCCATGGCGGCAAAGAACGCCAGGGCCGTGACCTTCGGGCGGGTCGGCAGGAAGATCGTGTAGCCCGCGTAGAGCAGGCAGGCCCCGAACACGAGCACGTCGCCCCGGTTGAAATCCAGGCGCGTCAACACGGAGAGGTCACCGTGGGTCGCTGCCAAGCCAGCGCCGATCAACGTCAGCACGACACCGACCATCTGGCCGAGGGTGACCGGCACCCGATAGGCGAAGCGGTTGAGCAGGATCACCAAGACCGGGATCGCGCCTTGGAACAGGGCCAGGTTGACCGCGCTGGTATAAACTCCGGCGGCATAGAACAGGCAGTTGAAAGCCGTGTAGCCGAGGCCACCCATCAGCAGGATGCGCAGCCAGTGCCGGCGCAGAAGCGGCCATTCCGCGAGGAGCCTGCGGGCCGCGAACGGCGCGAGCACCGCGCAGGCCACCGCCCAGCGCAGGGTCGTGATGACCTGGGGGGAAACATGGCCCGGCGCCCAGCGGCTGCTGACCGCGTTTCCGGCCCAGAGCAGCGCGGTAAGCGTGAGGAGCAGATAGGCCGGCGCGACCGAGGAGACCCGGGTCGCGCGTGCGGGCCTCAACGGCGGCGGAACTGGCCGCCCCGGACCTGGGGCCGCGGGCCTGCAGAACGCTCGTCCTTGTGCCGGAACACGAGGCGGCCCTTCTCGAGATCGTAGGGCGACATCTCGACCGTGACCCGGTCACCCGCCAGCGTCTTGATGCGGTTCTTCTTCATCTTGCCGGCCGTGTAGGCCACGATCTCGTGGCCCTGGTCGAGCTGCACGCGGTAGCGCGCGTCCGGCAAGATCTCGATCACGAGACCGTCGAACTGCATCAATTCTTCTTTCGCCATGCACCTTCTCCAGTCGGACCGTCCGGCAGCAGGCGTTCCGGCAAAACTTCTACGGCTGTCATCAAGCTCGGGAAACGCCGCAGGGCGCGGATCCGATCCGACGGACGGTCCGCGCCTGCTGTGCGACGCCGCCCGCATGTAGTCGTCACACGATCCCGCGGCAAGTCATGCCCGGCCATGAGGCAGGAGTCATGGACATGAATGTCCGGCGATTCATGGCCCCGGGACCTCGTTGCCCGCGTAATCGAGGCGCCCATCCGGCGTCCGGCGCCAGACCCGCAGGGCGACGGTGCCGCCGGACCGGTCGCCGCGGGCGTCGAACCCGACCGGGCCGAGGATCGTGCGCAGCGGTGGGGCGCTGCGCAGGGCCTCGGCGATCTTGCGGCCCTCCGGGATCCGGCCCGATTTCGGATCCATGGCGCGGGCGCGCTCCAGGGCCTGGGCCAGCAGCTCCACCGCCGCGTAGCCCGAGGCCGCCACGCTTTCGGCGTCGGGTGCACGCGCCGCGACCTTGCCGGCTTTCGGATCCGGGAGGCGCGGTGGATCGGGCGGCAGGGTCATCACGGTCCCCTCGCCGAGGGTACCCAAGGCGGCGAAGGCCGGATCGAGGATGCCGTCGCTGGCGATCAGCGCGGCGCCGACATTGGCCTCGCGCAGAGCGCGGACCAGGGCGGCCGCCTCTGGCGCCAAGCCTCCGAAATACACCGCCTCGACCCGAGCCGCCTTCAGACGGCCGATGAGGTCGCCGAAGTCGCGGGTCCCGCGCGGAAAGCCGTCGAACAGCACCTCCGGGGCGCCAGCCTCCTTCAGCTGCGCCGCCACCGCCTCGGCGAGGCCGCGCCCATAGGTCGAGCGGTCGTTGAGAATGGCGACCCGCCGCCCTGCGAACGCCTTGGCGAGATAAACCCCCGCGGCCCGGCCCTGTTGGGCGTCGCTCGGGGCCAGCCGGAACAGGTTCCAGAAACTGCGGCTGGTCAGCGGCGTGTAGGTCGCCCCCGGCGTGACCAGCACCGCCCCGGCTTCCTCGTAGACCGGCGTCGCGGCGGCGACCGCGACGGATTCGAATGGCCCGACCACGAGGCGGACCCCGTCGGCGGCGAATTTCCTAGCGGTTGCGGCAGCCTGCCTGGCGTCGCCGGCGCGGTCGGCCGGCACGAGGACGAATTTCGGCCGCCCACCCCCGGCCCGGTTCAGGTCGGCGACGGCCTGCTCGGCACCCTGTCGGAGACCCTGGCCGAAACCGGCATCCGGCCCCGAGAGCGGCGCCGACAGACCGATCCGCACCGGCGCCTGGGCGACGGCCGGTGCCGCGACGAGGAGACCGGCGACGATCAGGGCGAGGCTCTGTTTCATCGCTTTACGATATGGGCAGACACGCCGTGCGGGAAGCGTACATCACCAGACTCGCAAATGGGTTGCGAGCCCGAAAACCGGTTCATCCCTGAGCGGATCGGGACGCTGCCGCGCGCAGAAGCGCTGGCGGGCGGACGCGATGTGGGAAATAAGGGCGTCGGCCGGCCCGCGACTTTGGATAGAACCGCCCGCTCGCGCCGCATCGAAGACCCTCTGGGACGATTGACGATCATGACCTCGCTGTTCGCCGGCATCCAGGACGCGCCGCTCGACCCGATCATGCGCCTGTTCGAGGCCTTCAACGCCGACACGAGCACGAAAAAGCTCAACCTCGTGGTCGGGGTCTACACGGATGCCGACGGCAAGGTGCCGCGCCTGCGCGCCGTCCAGACCGCCGAGAAGCGCTGGATCGAGAAGGGCCTGCCGAAGACCTACCGTCCGATCGAGGGCACCAAGCCGTTCCGCGACGCGGTCCAGGCCCTGCTGTTCGGCGCGGGCGCCCCGATCCTGACGCAGAACCGTACCGCGACGCTCCAGAGCATCGGCGGCACCGGCGCGCTCAAGACCGGTGCGGACGTGCTGGCCCGGCTCAATCCCGGCGCCACCGTGGCGGTGAGCAACCCGAGCTGGGAGAACCACAAGGCGCTGTTCAGCCAGGCCGGCTTCACGGTCGTCGACTATCCCTATTTCTCGGCCGAGACCGGCGGCGTCGATTACCCGGCCATGCGCGCCTACCTGCAGGACCTGCCGAAGGGCTCGATCGTGGTGCTGCACGCCTGCTGCCACAACCCGACCGGCGCCGACCTGACGCCCGACGCGTGGAGCGACCTCGCGCCCCTTCTGGCCGAGCGCGGCCTGATCCCGTTCCTCGACATCGCCTACCAGGGCTTCGGCGACGGCCTCGACGCCGATGCCGCGCCGGTGCGGCTGTTCGCCGAATCCGGCCAGGAATTCTTCGTCGCCTCGTCGTTCTCGAAGTCGTTCTCGCTCTACGGCGAGCGCGTCGGCGCGCTGACGATCGTGGCCGAGAATCCGGCCATGAAGACCAAGGTGGAGTCCCTGGCCAAGCGTCTGGTGCGGGCGAGCTACTCGAACCCGGTGACCCACGGCGCCGCCATCGTCGAGATGGTGCTGACCGATCCGGAGCTGCGCGCCGACTGGGAGCGGGAGCTCGCCGAGATGCGCGAGCGGATCCGGTCCATGCGGGTGCGCATGGCCGACAGCCTGCAGCAGCGCCACCCGGAGCGTGGCTTCGACGCGATCAAGGCGCAGAAGGGCATGTTCTCCTACACGGGCCTGACCCCCGCGGAGGCCACGCGCCTGCGCGAGGAGCACGAGGTCTACGCGCTGGAGACCGGCCGGATCTGCGTGGCGGCGGTCAACACCCACAACATCGACCACGTGGTCGACGCCATCGACGCGGTGGTGAAGGGCTGACCCGGTGGCCCTCAAGCGCGTCTGCCGGTTCAATCTCTGGATCAACCCGGTCTTCGACGCGCGGCTGAGGGCCGAGCCCGACATCGACCTGCAGGTCGGCGACCTGCAGGGCCCGGCGGAGACGCTGGACGCCCTGCTGGCGCAGGCACACGTCTTCCACGTCTCACCGGCACGGGACGAGCTGCCCCGCCGCTGGCACGTGACGGACGAACTGCTGGCCGGCTGCCCGAACCTGCTCGCGGTCTCCTCGGGCGGGGCAGGCTTCGACACGGTGGACGCGGACGCCTGCACGCGAGCCGGCGTCGCGGTGGTCAATCAGGTCGGCGGCAATGCCCGCTCGGTGGCGGAACTGGCGATCGGCCTGATGCTCGCCGTCTCCCGCAAGATCTGCGTCTCGGACCGGTTGCTGCGGACCGCGCGCGGCTTCTCGCGGGAATCGCTGATGGGCCACGAGATCGGCGGCTCGACGCTGGGTCTCGTCGGCATCGGCCATACCGGCCGGGAGGTCGCCAAGCTCGCCCGCGGCTTCGACATGCGGGTCCTGGCCTACGATCCGCTGCTCTCTCCGGATGAGATCCGGGCGCGGGCCGCCGAGCCGGTGGATCGGGCGCAGCTGCTCGCCGAGTCCGACATCGTCTCCCTGCACTGCCCGCTCGACGCGACGACCCGCGGCAGCTTCGACGCCAACGCCTTCGCGGCGATGAAGCCCGGTGCGCTCTTCATCACCACGGCCCGGGGCGGCGTGCACGACGAAGCCGCCCTCGCCGAAGCCCTGGCTTCCGGCCATCTCGCCGGGGCCGGCCTCGACGTCTGGGCGCCGGAGCCGCCGCCCCTGGATTCGGCGCTGCTCAAGCTCGACACGGTGGTGGCGACCTACCACACCGCCGGCGTCACCCACGAGGCGCGCCGCAACGTGGCCTCCTGGGGCGCCGACCAGATCATCGGCCTTCTGCGGGGCGAGACCCCGCCCCGCCTGGTCAACCCGGAAGTCTGGCCGGCAGTGCTGGCGCGCCGGACGCGCCTGCTCGGCCCCGCGTAGCGACGCCAGGCCGGTAAGCCCTCAGGCAAACCGGCCCGCCGCGATGTTGCGCGACAGCAACACGCCGGGTCCGCCTTCAAGCAGCTTCGACTCTTCGTAAGCTGCCCCGCACTCAGATCGAAGTCATTCCAAGCTTTCCGCCGCGCCTCCGCCGGCGATCAGGCTTGACCACGTCGGTTCGCCTCGAACATCTCGGCGGCCTGGACGCAGCTTGGCTTGAGAACGTGGCGTACAATCTTACCAAACCTGGACCGAATACGCTCCGTCTGAGAGCAAGAATCACCGCTTCCACCATCATTATTGGCGTTTCTGCCATCGCCGATCCGAATTGGGCTTTTGCGGAACCTGCTTTCGAAGCGAATCACGAAGTCCAGCTGGAGGAGCTCTCGGTCACCGGCCAGGGCGGACCGTCCCGGGCCCCGGAGGGCTACGCCCCCGCGACCACGATCAGCGCCACCCGCACCGACACGCCCCTGCGCGATGTCCCGCAGACGGTGGTGCCGGTGACCCGTCAGGTGCTGGAGGACGCCGCCGCCACGCGGATCGACACCGCCCTCGACCTGGCCGGCGTTGGCCGCTCCAACAATTTCGGCGGGCTGGGCTTGTCCGAAGTCACGATCCGCGGCTTCTCGGTGTTCGACTACTATCGCAACGGCTTCCCGATCGGTCGCGGCTACCCGAACGTACCGGACGTCGTCGCGATCGAGCGGATCGAGGTGCTCAAGGGTCCGTCCGCCTTCCTGTACGGCCGCGGCGATCCTGGCGGCACCTTCAACATCGTGACCAAGCAGCCCCTGGCGGAGCGGTCGCTGGCGATCGGCACGCAGTACGGCAGCTACGGCGCCAAGCGCAGCACCTTCGACGCCACCGGGGCGCTCGACGCGGACGGCCAAGTGCTCGCCCGCATCACCGGCGCGGTCGAGGACAACGGTAGTTTTCGCGATTACGTGAGCGGCGACCGCTACCACGTCGCCCCCGTCCTCGCCTGGAAGCCGAGCGCGGACACGACCATCACCCTGGAAGGCGCCTTCGTCAGCACCGGCACGACCTTCGACCGTGGCATCGTCCCCCTGCAGGGCCGGCTGCGCAACGTGCCGCGCTCGCGCTTCCTCAGCGAGCCCGGCCTGCCGCAGAGCGTGGTCCAGGACGCCCTCGGCCAGCTGCGGATCGAGCACCGGTTCGACCCGGATTGGGTGCTCACCGCCGGCGCCCAGGTGCTCGGCGGGTCCCTGAAGAGCTGGGGCGTCGGCGCCGCCGCCAACGGCTTCCTGCCGGACGGCCGCACCCTGCGCCGGAACCTGGAATGGCGTGACCTGACCTGGTCCGACACCGATCTGCAGGTCAATCTCGCGGGCAAGTTCGACACCGGCGTCCTGCACCACACGCTGCTGCTGGGCCTCGAATACGATCGCTATCGCTACCGGGAGATCTTCGATCGCTCGAACGCCGCAGCCTATCCCTTCCTGCTCGACGTCCTGGCGCCGCGCTACGGCCAGGCGCTGCCGCGCAGCCTGCCCGCCATCACCAACCTCCTGCAGCACACGGAGAGCTTCGCGGGCTACGTCCAGGACCAGATCGACATCACGCCCCGGCTGCACGCCCTGGTCGGAGTCCGGGTCGAGGATGTCGGACAGGATTCGACATCCTACCTGACCAACCGCACCACGAACCTGCGGGGCACGGAGGCGCTGCCGCGCTTCGGGCTGGTCTACGACCTGTCCGACGCGGTCTCGGTCTACGGAAACTACGCGCGCTCGTTCAAGCCCAGCACCGCCTTGGACCGGCGTGGCCAGCCCCTCGCCTTCGAGGGGGGCGAGGGCTACGAGGCCGGCGTGAAGGTCGGGCTGCTCGACGGGCGGCTCAACGCCACCGCGGCCGTGTTCGACATCCGCCGCACCAATGTCCCGACCACGGACCCGGTCGATTCCGCCTTCAGCGTCGCCGCCGGCGTCGTGCAGAGCCGCGGTTTCGACCTGACCGTGGCCGGCGAATTGGCACCCGGCCTGCGCGCGATCGGGACCTACACCTACCTCGACGCGGCGGTGGCGCGGGACAATGCGATCCCGGTCGGCACCCGGCTCGCCAACATCCCGGCCAACAGCTTCGCCATGCAGGCGGTCTACGAGGTTCAGGGCGGCGACCTGAGGGGGCTCGGCTTCGGGGGCGGGCTCACCGTCGTCGGCAAGCGTGCCGCCCAAACGGCCCTGTCGACCTTCACGATGCCCGCCTACACGGTCGTCAACCTGATCTCGTATTATCAGATCACGCCGGATGTCCGGGTCTACCTCAACGTCGACAACCTGCTCGACGAGACCTACTACGACCGCGCCTTCCAGAACCGCTACGCCACCCCGGGCCAGCCGCGCACCATCATGGGCGGCGTCGCGGCAAGGTTCTGACGGTCGCGATCGACCCTACGCCGAGGCCGCCCGCATCCAGCCGAGGCCGGCCTCGGTGCCGGCGGCCGGGTGGTATTCGCAGCCGATGAAGCCGGCATAACCAACCGCCTCCAGGGCCTCAAAAATGGGGTCGAACGCAATGGTGCCGGTGCCGGGCTCGTGGCGGCCCGGATTGTCGGCGATCTGGACATGGGCGATCAGCGGCGCGTGCGCCCGGATCAGCGCCGTCGGGTCGTGGCCCAGGCAGACGCAGTGATAGGCGTCGAACAGCAACTTGACGTTGTCCCGGCCGATCGCCCGGATCGCCTCCACGGCCTTGAGCGGGTCGTCGATCACGTAATCGGCGATGGAGCCCGGGCCGATCGGCTCGATGATCACGGTCATGCCGCGGACCTTGGCGGCATCGGCCGCGAAGGCGAGGTTGTCGAGATAGGTCTCCCACAGCCGCGCGGGCTCGGCCCCGGCGGGCCGGACGCCCGCCATCGGGTGGACCATCCGGCAGCCGAGCTGCTCCACGTAGTCCAGGGTCGGCGCGATGGTGGAGCGGTAATAGGCGACCTTGTCCAGCAGGGCGGCAAAGCCCTTCTCGCCCTTCGCCGCGTCACCCGCCGGAAAGCCGGTCTGGACCAGCGGCACGCCGGCCCGCTCGAGCCAGCCCGCGACTTCCGCAGCCGGGGTCGCGAACAGGTTCGGATGCTCCACCGCCCGGAACCCGGCCTTGGCGGCGGCGGCGAACCGTTCGGATAAGGGCAGCTCCGTGAACAGGAAGCCGCAATGGCCGCTGAGGCGGTCTGAGAAGGCACCGAGCTTCATGGATCAGGCCCTCTCAGCCGTCTCGATCGTGGTGCGCATCCGGTCCACCGCCGCGTGGGGCGCGGTCAGGACCGGGACGTCGACGGCCGCGCGCACCGCCTCGGCCGCCCGGGAGGTCGAGAAATGCGCCAGCATGATCGCGTCGCACTCGGAGAGCTCCGGCGCCCGCTCGGCGATCAGCCGGTTGTGGGTTTCGGCGTCGCCGGCGCGCAGGCGCGCCATGGCGTCGTCGACGATGATCGTGCGCAGGGTCGCGGTCCGGCCGGACTGGCCGACGAACTCCTCGAACTCGTCGGTCATGGTGCCGATCGAGGGGCCGAAGGTCGCCAGCATGCCGATGCGCTGCCCTTGGGCGATGGCCGCGCGGAACATCGCCTCGTTGGGCTTGAGCACCGGCACCGGCACGGTCTCGATCAGCCGGTCGATGGCCGGCCCGAAGGCCGAGCAGGTGATCAGGATGCCATTGGCGCCCATGTCGTGGCCGTAGCGCCCGAAGCGGACGAACCGGTCGATCATGCCCGCGGAGATCTCCCCCGGCTCCTTGGCCCGGTCGAGGGACAGGCCGTCATCCAGCAGGTTGACCGTCTCGGCCTCGGGCCAGCGCTCCGCGAAGGCCGCCTGGATCGGAGCCATCGCAACGGGCGTCGCGTGCAGGAGGACGATGCGGGGGGCCATGCTGTCTCCCGGGATGGGTCGCGGTTCGGCATCCGGTCGCCGTTCCGCGTCTTGTAAGCGATTTCAAAGCGGTGGCAAGATATCTCCGATCCGCCTTAGTCGCGAGCCGGTTTCCGCGGCGGCGCCGTGCTGGCGCGCAGGATCAGCTCGGCGTCGATCTCGGTGAGGCGCACCACCGGGCGGCCCTGCATCCGGGCGATGAGGTGGTCGCCTGCGGCGTGGCCGATCTCGGCGGAATGGATCCGGATGGTGGTGAGCGCCGGGTCGAGGAAGGGCGCGAAGTCGGAATCGTTGTGGCCGATCACCGAGAGGTCACCGGGCACGTCGAGGCCCCGAGCCCGGGCCTCGATCATGGCGCCGAAGGCGATCTGGTCGGTGCCGCAGATGATCGCGGTGGGCGGCGCCCCTCCGGCCAGCATCTGGCGGAAGCCGTCGCGGCCGCCGCCGATGCCGTAGGAGATCTCGATGTCGTGCTCGGGGGCGAGCGTCAGGCCGCGCGCCGCCAGTGCCTGGGCGATGCCGGTGACGCGGGCGCCGCCGCGGTCGTTGTCCTTGCGCAGGCCGGAGATCACGCCGATGCGGCGATGGCCGAGATCCACGAGGTAGTTCGCGGCCCGAGCCGCCGAGGCGGCGTTGTCGAAGCCGACGCAGGGGCGCTCGCGCGACAGGCTGAAGGTCTGCACCATCGGGATGCCGTGCCGGGCGATGCGGGCGTGGAGATCCGGATGGTGGATGTCGCCGACCAGCATCAGCCCGTCGACGCCACGCTCCAGCAGAAAGGTCGCCTCGCGCAGTTCGTCCTCGAGATCGTAGCCGGCATTGGCCGCCACCAGGGTGTAGCCGGCCTGGCGCAGCCGCTCCTGGAAGCTCGACAGGACGCGCACGAAGGCTTCGTTCTCGATGTTGGGCACCACCGCGCCCACCGCCATGAACCGGCGGGTCGAGAGCGCCCGGGCGGCGCCGTTGGCGACGAAGCCGAGATCCTGGGCGGCGCGCATCACGGCCTCGCGCTTGTCGGCCCGGACCCCGGCCGAGCCGTTCAGCACCCGGGACACCGTCGCGGTGGAGACCCCGGCCCGATGGGCCACGTCCCGCGCCACCGGGCTGCGCGCGAGCGGTTCCAAGATCTCCCCCGGCAGGTCCAACACTGGAATGCGACTCCCCCGGCAATGGCCGCCCACGCCGCGTCCGACGATCGGGACCGGCAGTATATTGACACTCCGCGGCGATCCTGGCTATCTGAAAGCGCTTTCAAAAACCGCACGGCTCGAGACCAACGGGCCAAGCCGGTATCCAGGGAGGAGCGGATGGCGACGTTCGACCAGCCGGCTTCCGGCCCGGGGGCAGCTGCGCGGGACTCGGCCATCGTGGATCAGGCCGATGCCGTGGCGCCCGGCATCGCCGGCCCGCAGGCTCTCGTCACCAGCCTCAAGCGCAGCGACGCGGTCACGCCCTACCGGTTCCGCGACCTGCTGGCGCTCGACGATTTCGAGCGCCATGCCCGCCGGCTGCTGCCGCACATGATCTTCCAATACGTCGCCGGCGGCGCCGAGACCGGGGCGGCGCTCGCCCATAGCCGCGGCGCCTATGCGGATTACGCCCTGGTACCCCGGCTGATGCGCAACACGTCGGGGCGCGACACCGCCACCGAGCTGTTCGGCCACACCTACGCGGCGCCCTTCGGGGTCGGGCCGCTGGGCGGAGCCGCGTTCATCGCCTATCGGGGCGACATCGTGCTCGCCGAGGCGGCCCGGCGGATGAACCTGCCGATGATCCTCAGCGCCTCCTCGCTGATCAAGCTGGAGGACGTCTACGCCCAGAACCCGCAGGCCTGGTTCCAGGGCTACCTGCCCGGCGACCAGACCCGGATCGACCGCCTGCTCGACCGGGTCGCGGCCACCGGCTACCGGACCTTCGTGGTGACCGCCGACACCCCGACCTTGGGCAACCGCGAGCACAACACCCGCAGCGGCTTCTCGATGCCGATCAAGGTCACGCCCAAGGTCGCGTGGCAGAGCGCGACCCACCCGCGCTGGCTGCTGGGCACCGTCGCGCGGACCTTCCTGAAGCACGGCGCCCCGCATTTCGAGAATACCGAGGCGACCCGCGGGCCGCCGATGATGTCCCAGGGCGCGGTGCGCAACACCATCGCCCGGGACCAGCTCTCCTGGAAAAACCTGGAGGCGATCCGCAAGCGCTGGTCCGGCAACCTCCTGGTGAAGGGGCTGCTCGCCCCGGAGGATGTCGAGATCGCGAAAGGCTGCGGCGCCGACGGCGTCATCCTGTCGACCCATGGCGGCCGCCAGCTCGACCACGCCATCGCGCCCCTCGACGTGCTGCCGGAGATCGCCGCCAAGAAGGGCGGCCTGAAGATCATTGTCGACAGCGGCATCCGCCGCGGCACCGACGTGATGAAGGCCCTGGCGCTGGGCGCCGACTTCGTCCTGCTCGGCCGGCCGTTCATGTTCGGCGCCGCGCTCGGCGGGGCGGCGGGCGTCGAGCACGCCATGCGGATCCTCAAGGAGGAGCTCAACCGCGACATGGCATTGATCGGCGTGAACCGCCTGACCGAGCTGAACCCGGACTTCCTGCGCCGCGTCCCGCGGCGAAGCTGACCCGGAGACCGGCATGACCGACGACGCGCCCCGCCCTCCCCTCGGCCTCGCCTTCGTCGGCTGCTTCACCACCGCGCGCCGCCGGGCGCGGGGCCAGGGCATCGACATCTACCGCGTCGGGGCCGAACTCGACGACTGGACCCATCTCGGCCGGGTCGACGGGCTGGAGAACCCGTCCTTCCTGGTCGCCGATCCGGCCCGCTCGGTGCTCTACACCGTCCAGGGCGACGGTGCGGCGGCCACCGCCTTCGCGGTCGCGCCGGACGGCACCCTGCACAGCCTCGGAAGCGCGGAGACCGGCGGCACCAACAGCGTCCATCCGGCGCTCGACCCGAGCGGGCGGTTCCTGATCGTGGCCAACTACGCCAGCGGCTCGGTGGCTTTGATGCCCCTGCGCCCCGATGGCAGGCTGGAGCCGGCCGCACAGGTCCTGCCGATGCCGGGCGAGCCCGGCCCGCACCGGACCGAGCAGGCCAGCGCCCACCCGCACCACGTGGTCCTCTCGCCGGAGGGAGGCCACGTGCTGGTGCCCGACAAGGGCCTCGACCGTGTCTTCGTCCTGCGCCTCGACGGCGACCGCCTGGGCATCGTCTCCGAGGCCGTGCTGCGCCCGGGCGCCGGCCCGCGCCACATCGCGTTCCACCCCGGCGGTACCCTCGCCTTCCTCGTCAACGAGCTGGATTCCACCGTCGCCACCTGCCGGTGGGATGCGGAGACCGGAACACTCACACCGGTCCACCTGGTGCCGACGCTGCCGGCGGACTTCTTCGGCGCCAGCACCGCGGCGGCGATCGTGGTCACGCCCTGCGGGCGCTTCGTCTACGCCTCGAACCGCGGCCAGGATGGGATCGCGCGCTTCCGGGTGGAGGGCGCCCGCCTCGAACCGGCCGGCTGGACGCCATCGGGCGGCCGGGACCCGCGCTTCATGACCCTCACGCCGGATGAACGCCACTTGCTGGTCGCCAACGAGCAGGCCGACAGCCTGGTCGCGTTCGCCATCGACCCGGGCAGCGGCGACCTCACCCGGACGGGTTCACGCCAGAGCCCGAGCCCCTGCACGATCGCGTTCCTATAAAAATACAAAACAAAAACATGACGATACCGGAGGAAGCCCGATGTTTGCCAAACGATACAGGTTCCTGATCGCGGCTCTGCTCTTCATCGCCGGGACCATCAACTACATGGACCGCGCCGCGCTCGGCGTGGCCGCGCCCTTCGTCAAGCAGGACCTCAACCTGTCGCCCTCCGAGCTGGGGGTGATCTTCAGCACGTTCTTCTTCGGCTACGCCCTGTTCGCCTTCGTGGGCGGACAGCTCGCCGACCGCTACGGCCCGCGCAGCGTCTACACCTGGGCGGCGACCGCCTGGTCGGTCCTGTGCATGCTCACCGGCGCGGTGACTGGCTTCGCCCAGATGTTCGTGGTCCGCGCCCTGTTCGGCTTCGCCGAGGGGCCGATGAACTCGACCACGAACCGCACCATCACCACCTGGTTCCCCCGCGAGGAGACGGCGCGGACCATCGGCTTCACCTTCTCGGGCCAGACCGTGGGCAGCGCCATCGCGGCCCCCGTCGTCGGGCTCCTGGCGATCCAGTACGGCTGGCGGGTGGCCTTCGTCGCCATCGGCGCCGTCGGCCTGATCTGGGTGGTGGCGTGGCGGATCCTGATGACCGACCGCCCCCGGGACAATCCCCGGGTCTCGGCGGAGGAGATCGACCTCGTCGAGCGCAGCCGGGCCGTGTCGCATCTCGCCGCCTCCGACCACGAACGGTCGTTGCGCGGCTACCTGTTCCTGCCGAGCACCCTGTCGCTGGGGCTCGGCATGTTCGCGGTGAACTACACCCTGTACATCTTCCTCTCGTGGCTCCCGAGCTACCTCACCGACGCCCTGCACATGCCGGTGCAGCAGATGGCGTTCGTGGCGTCGATCCCCTGGGCCTGCGGCTTCGTCGGCTATGTCGGCGGCGGCATCGTCGCCGACCTGCTGTACAAGCGCATGGACGACAAGCTGGCGGCCCGGAAGATCACCACGATCGTGCCGCTCGCCATCGCGGGCATCGCGCTGATCACCGTCAACGCCGCCCCGAACGCCACGGTGGCGGTCTCCCTGATCGCGCTGGCGGTGCTGATGCTGACGAGCTCGGTGCAATCCTGCTGGGCGACGATCCACGAGCTGGTGCCGGAGGCGCGGGTCGGCGGGGTCAGCGGCTTCATCCACCTGCTGAGCAACATCTCGGGCATCATCGGGCCGACCGCGACGGGATTCGCCGTGCAGTATCTCGGCGGCTACGCCAGCGCCTTCGTCATCGCCGCCCTGATCGCGGCCGCCGGTGTCGTCGCGATGGCGATCTTCGTGAAGCGCCCGCACAGCCCGCAGGCGGCCCCGCCCCTCAACGCGGTGAAGACCGCCTGATCCCGGAGCGAACTCGATGCGCGACCCCACCGACGCGATCCCCCAAAAACCCGTCCTGCTCACCGGAGCCTCCGGCGCCCTCGGGCGGGTGCTGACGAAGGCGCTCGGCGCCCAGGGCTGGACGCTGCGCCTGACCGACCGGGTGCCCTTCCCCGACCCGCTGCCCGAGGGCGCGCGCTTCCAGCGCGCCGACCTGGAGGACGGCCCGGCGATCCTGCGGCTGGCGGAGGGCTGCGGCACGATCCTGCATTTCGGCGGGATCTCGGTGGAGCACCCGTTCGAGACCGTGATCGGCCCCAACATCCGCGGGCTCTACCACGCCTACGAGGCGGCCCGGCGGGAGGGGGCCCGGATGGTGTTCGCCTCCTCCAACCACGCGATCGGCTTCCACGAGCGGACCGAGGTGCTGGACGACGACTGCGCCCTGGCGCCGGACGGCTATTACGGCTTGTCCAAGGCCTATGGCGAGCTGATGGGCGGCCTGTACCGGGACAAGCACGGGGTCGAGAGCGTCTTCCTGCGCATCGGCTCCTGCTTCCCGGAGCCCACCGACGCCCGGATGCTGGCGACCTGGCTGTCCTACGCCGACATGACCCGCGTGGTCGCCCGCGCCACCCTGGCCCCGAGCCTCGGGCCGAAGAGAACGGTGGCGATCTGGGGCGCCTCGCACAACAGCCAGATGACCTGGTGGCGCCGGGACGGCCGCGCCGTGATCGGCTGGGCGCCGCAGGACAGCGCCGATCCCTACGCGCCGGCGCTCGAAGCCAAGACCAGCGGCAATCCCGTGATCGAGCGCTACCAGGGCGGCGGCTTCACCGCCCTCGACTATTCCCGCGCCGAGCTGCCGGCCCGGTGAGCACAGGATCCGAGACGATGGGAGCCGGCATGGCGGACGAGCAGCGCGCGACGAAGCTGAAATGCGCCCTGGTGGTGCGGGGCGCCTTCGACGCCCATGTCGTCCCCGCCTTCGCGGCGGCGGGCGGCCGGGCGGCGATCGATTGGGCGCCCACCGCGGTGATCATGAAGGCGCTGGAGGCCGGCGAGACCGCCGATGCGGTGTTCGTGCTCTCCGACGCCATGGACCGGCTGATCGCCGCGGGAAAAGTCGAGCCCGAGACCCGGGTCGACGCGGTGCGCTCCCGCTACGGCATCGCCGTGAAGGCCGGGGCGGCGCACCCGGACATCGGAAGCGTCGAGGCGCTCAAGCGGACCCTCGTCGCGGCGCGCTCCGTCGCCTATTCGCGCACCGGTGCCAGCGGAATCTACTTCGCCGGCCTGCTGCCGCGGCTCGGTTTGGCCGATGCGGTGAACGCCCGGGCGACGATCATCCCGCAGGGTTTTACGGCGGAAAAGCTGGTCTCGGGCGAGGCCGACATCGCGGTCCAGCAGATCAGCGAGCTGATGGTCGTGCCGGGCATCGCGGTGGTCGGGCCGTTCCCGGAGCCCGTGCAGGAGGTGACGACCTTCTCGGCCGCGATCCTGCGCGGCGTCGCCGACCGGGACGGCGCCCTGCGCTTCCTCGCCGGGCTGACCACGCCGGAGGCGGCGGACGCCTACCGTGCCAGCGGCCTCGAGCCGGCTTTCTGAGAAGGCGCGAGACGCCTCCACCGTCATTGCGAGCGCAGCGACGCAAACCAGGGACACGCATCGTTCGAAGATCGCGCGCTGCACTGGATCGCTCCGCTACGCTCCCGATGACGGCGCAAAGACAAAAGAACCCAGAAAACAGCGAGGACACCATGATCGCCAGCGAACAGGACCGGATCGTCCGGCAGGTGTTCTTCAGGCTGATGCCGCTGCTCTTCGTCGGCTACGTCATGGCCTATATCGACCGGATCAACGTCGGCTTCGCGGCCCTGCGGATGAACGCCGATCTTGGCATCGGCCCGGCGGTGTTCGGGCTCGGCGCCGGGATCTTCTTCATCGGCTATTTCATCTTCGAGGTGCCGAGCAACCTGATCCTGGAGAAGGTCGGCGCAAGGCGCTGGATCGCCCGGATCATGATCACCTGGGGCCTGCTCTCGGCCGCCATGATGTTCGTGCAGGGCGCCACCAGCTTCCTGATCCTCCGCTTCCTGCTCGGCGCCGCCGAGGCCGGGTTCTACCCGGGCGTGATCCTCTATCTGACCTACTGGTTCCCGAAGGCGTATCGCGCCCGGATCTTCGGCGCCTTCGCGGTCGGCATCCCCGTCTCGCTCGCGATCGGCGCCCCGCTCTCGACCACGATCATGCAGCTCGACGGCACCCTGGGTCTCAAGGGGTGGCAGTGGCTGTTCCTGCTGGAGGGCATCCCGACCACCCTGTTCGGCTTCGTGTTCCTGGCGCTGATCCCGGACCGGCCCAAGGACGCGCTCTGGCTCGCCCCGGAGGACCGCACCGCGCTGCAGACCCTGATCGATTCCGAGCAAAGCAGCGTCGCCGGCGCCCACGGGACCAGCCTGCGGGCGGCCCTCTCGGACCCGCGGCTGATCGCGCTGTCCTTCATCTACTTCGCCAATACCGGCGCCAATCTCGGCCTGGCGTTCTTCCTGCCGCAGATCCTGAAGAGCACCGGCCTGTCCGACATGCAGACCGGCCTGATGACGGCCGTCCCCTACGTGTTCGGCGTGGTCGGCGGCCTCACCGTCGGCTGGATCTCCGATCGCTACGACGACCGCCGGATCACCCTGGCGACGGCGCTTGGCCTGACCGCGACCGGGCTGGCGCTCGCCGGCTTCGCCACCGGCTCGCTCTGGGCCGTGGCGTTCATGGCGCTCGCGGCCGCGGGCCTCTACGGGGCCAAGGCGCCGTTCTGGACGCTGCCCTCGGTGTTCCTGAGCGGCAGCGCCGCCGCCGGCGGCATCGCGCTGATCAACTGCATCGGCAATCTCGGCGGCTTCGTCGCCCCTTCGATGGTCGGCTGGATCCGCGAGGCCACCGGCAGCTTCGAGGCCGGCCTGTACTTCCTGGCCGCGCTCGCCCTCTCGGCCGTGGTCGTGACGCTGCTGGTGGTCAATGCCCGCTTCGGCGACGCGCGGCGGCCGGCGGTCGTCGCGACCCTGCCGGCGGCTCCGCGCATCTGACGCTCCAGCGTTAGGTTTCCGGCAGCGGCTCTCCTATCGTACCGGGGGAGAGCGGGACCTCGCGCGCAGACCGACTCGGGCGAAGGCGCCGGCCCGTCACCAAGCACAGAATTGACAATCTTTGTCATTGTCCGGCACCGTGATCCGAGGAGGTGCCGGTATGGCCACCATGAATGTGTCCCTCCCCGATCCCATGAAAGCGTGGGTCGAGGCCCAAGCCGAAACGGGCCGCTACGCCAATGCCAGTGATTATGTCCGCGACCTGATCCGACGGGACCAGGACCGGCTTGCCAAGCTCGGAGACTTGCAACGGCGGATCGATGAGGGCCTGGCTAGCGGCGTCAGCGGTCGTTCGGAGGAAGAGATCCGCCAGCTTGGGCGAGAGAGATTGGCGGCCATGCAGGCGAGATGATCTTCCGGACATCGCCGCAAGCCGACGAGGACATTGCCGAAGCCTACGCAACGGGCGCGCTTCACTTTGGCGTGCCTCAAGCCGAACGCTATCAGAACGGTCTGTTCGACACATTCCGGACGCTTGCTGCGAATCCTCGTATGGCGCGCGAGCGGCCCGAATTCGAGCCGCCCGTGCGGCTTCATCCCTATCAGGCGCATATGATCGTCTACATCGAGGACGGAGCGGCTATCCTGATCGTTCGCGACCTGCATGGCCGGCAGGATTGGGAGCGCGCCCTGTCCTAGGAGCGGTTCGGCGGCCGTCGCAACGAACCTGATGCCTGTAAGCTGCGGCGCGACGTGCTCCGGCCGAATGGCAATGGGCCTTCCTCAGCGCGGGGTCTATTGTCGCCGCCAGGGGTATCCGGGGCTTCGCGACCGCAAAAAAGTCCTTATGCTCGTGCTGTCCGGACGCCCAATCGTGTCCGAACGGATCGCCCCCTTCATGCTGAAGACAGCCTTCGTTGCCGCCCGCGACCGTCAGAGGCTGTCGGAGATCGCGTCGATCCTGATCGGCTTCGGCGTCACCCGCGTCGTGGACCGCCTCGGGCTGCGCTACCTGCCCCTGCTGCCGCGGCGCCGACCCCGGGTCGACGTCACCCGCCTGTCCGAGCCCGAGCGCCTGCGCCGCGCGATCGAGGCCCTGGGCCCGACCTTCATCAAGTTCGGTCAGGTCCTGGCGAGCCGCCCGGACCTGCTGTCGCCGGCCTGGACCGAGGAGCTGCAGAAGCTCCACAGCCAGGTCGTACCGGTGTCGTGGGAGCAGATCGGCCCGCAGCTCGAGCAGGATATCGGCGCCCCGCCCAACGAGGTGTTCGCCGAGTTCGACACCAACCCGATCGCCTCCGCGTCGATCGCCCAGGTCTACCGGGCCCGCCTGCACTCGGGCGAGGACGTGATCGTCAAGGTCCTGCGGCCGAACCTGCGCAAGATCATCGAGGCGGATCTGCGCCTGATGGCCCATGGCGCCCGGATCGTCGAGAACGAGTGGCCGGACATGGCCCGCTACCAGCCGCGCGAGCAGATGCGCCACCTCGCCGACGGCCTGAACGGCGAGCTCGACCTGCTGAACGAGGCGCGCAATTGCGAGCTCCTGGCGCAGATCTTCGTAGACCGCGACGACATCGTCTTCCCGAAGATCCACTGGGAATATTGCTCCGAGCGGGTGCTGGTGCAGGACTTCATCCACGGCATTCCGCCCAACGACGATGCGGCGCTCCGCGCGGCCGGGCTCGACAAGAAGCTGCTCGCCCAGAAGGGCACCGACGCCTTCCTGCAGATGGCGCTGATCGAGGGCGTGTTCCACGCCGATCCGCACCCGGGCAACATGCTGGCCCTGCCGGGTAACAAGATCGGCTTCATCGATTTCGGCATTATCGGCCGGCTGTCGCAGCGGCGGCGCTCGCAGCTGCTGGTGCTGATCGGCGCCATGCTCAAGCAGGATGCGGACGGCCTGATGGCCGTGCTGCTCGACTGGACCGGTACCAGCAACCCGGACCTGACCAAGCTTCAGGTCTCGGCCACGTCCTTCGTGGAGAGTCATTCCTCGATTCCGCTGAATCTCGGACTGGTGCTCACCGACTTCATGAACATGGCCCGCGAGAACGATCTCGCCATGCCCACCGATCTCGCGATCCTGTTCAAGGGCCTGGTGACCGCCGACGGCGTGATGCGCCACCTCGATCCCGATTTCGATCTGTTCGCGGCGGCCGGTCCGACCGTCAAGGCGAGCATGCAGACGCAGTTCTCGCTGGGCGCCCTCAAGCAGAAGGCCGAGGCGCTCGGCGTCGGCCTCTACGGCGCGGCCTCCGAATTGCCGACCCTGATCCACCTGATGCTGGTGCGCCTCAAGCAGGGCCGCGTCACCGTCGAGATCGAGATCAAGGGCCTCGACAAGGTGACCCGCGGCATCGAGCGCGCCGCCGCCCGGGTCGCGGTCGCCCTGGTGGTGGCGGCCTTTGCCACCCAGCTGGCGCCGCGGCTGATCGACATGGGCACGCCGGTCTTCATCTCGATCGGGCTGGTGATCTTCATCCTCGGCATCGGCTGGCTCGTGCTGCTGATGCGAAACAAGTGACGTATTTCGTATTCGCCTGGATCAGCCGTTCTAGTTGCCGGGCGATGACGAATACACAGTTCATTTGATTACCGCAGATATCGTGCTAGCCTCGGGCACCCTTCGATTCGCGAGGTTGCGATCGGAGTGCGCCACCAGAAGCGGTTCGATCCGCCGGCGCCTCCGAGCCTCGACAGCGCGTCGCCGCACCTCGTCTTCGGTGGGTCTTTCGTCGCGCGCGGGCGCCACGGAGGAGGATTGCTGGGAAGGGGGCTGGGGATGGATGCGGGCCTCGTGGTGCCGCGTGCGGACGGGACGGACCGACGCCTCGCCGCGCTCGAAGCCGAGAATATGCGCCTGCGGGCCCTGCTGATGCAGGCGACCGGGCAGGCGGATACGGAACGGCAGCGCAGCCGGCGGCTCGGCCGCATCATCGAGGCCGCGAGCCGCGTGGAAGCCGGCCGCCTCGGGCGCGGCCCCTCGCCGGCACACGCATCACACGCGCTCCACCATCCGGAATCCGGCCGCGTCGAGACCTGGTCCGCGCCGTCCTGGGCCGGCGAGCTGATCGCCCCCGGGATGCTGCAGGTGGCCGCCGACGTCCTGGAGGTTCTGGATCGCGACGGGATCCTCATCACCGCGGGCGAGAACGGCCCGGCCGGCCTCTGCGGCCGTCATCCCGCCGGCACGATCGGCCGCCCCTGGATCGAGATCTGGAGCCGCGACGAGGATCGCGACGCGGTCGCCGCTGCGCTCGCCAAGGCACGGCTCGGTGGGGCGAGCCGCTTCCAGGCGAAGCTCGAGACCGGTCGGTCGGCGACCTGGTGGGACATCGCGGTGACGCCGGTCGGCGGGCAGCACGGCCACCCGGAGCGTGTCCTGGCGGCATCCCGGGATATCACCGAACTCAAGCTCACCGAGGCGCGCCAGACCCTGCTGATGCAGGAGCTGTCCCACCGAATGAAGAACACCCTGGCCATGGTCCAGGCGGTGGCGGCGCAGACCCTGCGCAACGCCGGCTCCCTGGAGGCCGCCGGCGAGGCCCTCGCCGCCCGGCTGCTGGCTTTGGCCCAGGCCCACGACGTGCTGCTTCAGGGCTCCTTCGCGGCGGCCTCCCTGGTCGGGCTGGTCGAGGGGGCGGTGTCGCTCCACGGCGATGGCGTCTCGGGCCGGTTCCGGGTCGAGGGCGCCGATGTGACGCTGGGCCCGCGCCACGGCATGGTCCTGGCGCTGATGCTGCACGAGCTCGGCACCAACGCCGCGAAGTACGGCGCGCTCTCGGTGCCCGACGGGCAGGTGATGATCACCTGGACCGTGGCTGAGACGGATGACGGCACCACCCTGCGGTTCCGCTGGGAGGAGGTCGGCGGCCCGCCGGTCAGCCCGCCCACCCGCACCGGGTTCGGGACGCGCCTGATCGCCCGCAGCCTCGCCCACAGCTTCGGCGGAACGGCGCAGCTGAGCTATCCGACCACCGGCGCCGTGCTGACCTTCGAAGCCCCGCTGGCCGCCGTCATCGCCGGGTGAGCCCTATCGGACGGCCGGCGTGTCCTCGCGAAGATCCCGCAGGGCCGCGACGGTGGCGTCACGCAGGCTTCGAAGCGCCGCGAGCCGAGCCGCGAGGTCGGTGCCGCCGCCCTTCACCGCCTGCTCGAAGTCCCGACAGGCCTGGGACAGATCTGCGCAGCCCAGCATGCCGGACATCGACACCAGGGTATGGGCCTCGCGGGCGTAATCGGCCTCGGCCCGGTCCGCGCCGTCGAAGGCCGTGGCGAGGCTCGCCGTGAAGCGATCGACCAAGCGCGTGAGCTTGTCGGTGCCGATGACACCTTCGAGTTCGTCGAGCGTCGCCCGATCGACGAGAGACTGTGACACCATCCGTCTCCGGCAGCGGATACGCAGAACGCTTCGACAGAAGCGCGCAATCGCCGCGCGGTCCAGCCGACGTTTCCGATCCCGATGGACTCTGCCACCGTTTCCACAGGGTGCCCACCCGGATATCCGCTGAGCCGGGGCCGCGCTGCGCTCAGCCCTCGGAGGAACCTGCACCGTGACGGCCTACAGCCTGCGCGCCCGACTGCTCGCCCTGTGGGTCCTGCTGCTGGCCTCGGCGGCGGCCACCGCCTACCTGATGTTCGGCTTCTACAGCCAGTCCACCGCGGGCAAGGTCGCCCAGGCCGAGGTCGCGGTCGGGCGCGCCTGCCGGGAGATCATCGACCGCTATGCCGCCCTGGGCCGCCGCAGCGTGGGCGGCATCGCGCGCGCCGACCTCGGTCCCACCGTCGCGGCGGCGCTCGACGCCTATCCCGGCATCGAGGGCGGTGTCTGGAGCGCCACGGACGGGTCGCTCGCCTACGCGTATCCCACCTACGAGGGCACCGGGCCGAAGACCGACCTCCCCGAGGCGGAGCGCGACAGCATCGCCGCCGTGAACGCCCAGGCCCTGCGGGTCGACCACGCCGTGGCGATCCGCCGACCGAGCCGGACGCAGGTGCTGCTGGTCCAGGGCTGCCCCCTGCACGGTCCCGAACCCGGGCTGACCGCCTGGACCATGGGCCGCGCCCACGTCAACGACGGCCCGGCCTATACCCGCTTCCTGGCCGGCCTCGGCTTCCTGGCCGTGACCGTGCTGGGCTCGGCGGCCTTCCTCGGGTGGTTCCTGTACGGATTCTCGGGCCGGATTGCCCGGGTCGAGGCCGCCCCGGGGGCGCCGCGGCCGGACGGCGAAGACCTGCCCCGCCTCGCCCCGACCGGAGAGCGCGAACTCGACCGTCTGGTCGACGCCCTCAACGCCGCGGGCGGGCGCCTGCGGGAGGCCCGCGCCCGGGTGGTCGCCGCCGAGCGCCTGGCCGCGGTCGGCCGGCTCGCGGCCAGCATCGCCCACGAGATCCGCAACCCGATCGCGGCGATGCGGCTCAAGGCGGAGAATGCCCTGGTCAGCGGCGATCCGGCCCGCGCCACCGTGGCGCTGGAGAGCGTCCTCGGCCAGATCGCCCGGGTCGATCACCTGCTGCGTGACCTCCTGAACCTCACCCAGGCCCGCACGCTCGCGCGTACCCCCACCGACATCGCCGCCCTGCTCGCCGACTGCGCGCATCTGCACGAGGATCTGGCCAAGGCCCGTGCCGTTCGGGTCGCGATCGAGGCGGACGGATTGCCCGGGGCCGAGCGTCCGCAGATCGACGGCGTCCAGGTCGCCCGCGCGTTGGACAACCTGCTGCTCAACGCCCTTCAGCACACGCCCCCGGGCGGGACGGTCCGTCTCGGCGCCGAGCGGGTGACGGTCGACGGAATGGTGCGCCTGCACCTGCGGGTCACGGATTCCGGCCCGGGGATCGATCCCGCGATCCGCGCCGGGCTGTTCGAACCGTTCGTGACCGGCCGGCCGGACGGGACCGGGCTCGGTCTCGCGATTGTGCGCGAGATCGCGCTGGCGCATCGCGGTACGGTCGGGCTCATCGACGACGCGCCTGAGACCACCTTCGTGCTGGACCTGCCATGGCGACCATCCTGATCGTCGACGACGATTCCGCCCTGCGGGAGGGGCTGGCCGAGACCGTGGCCGATCTCGGCCACACGCCCCTGCCGGCCGCCTCCGGCGTCGAGGCCCTGGCGCGCCTGCGCGAGGGTCCGGTGGCCGCGATATTCCTCGACCTGCGGATGCCCGGCGACCTCGACGGCATGGCGACCCTGGCGCGGATCTGCGCCCTGCCGGATCGCCCCCCCGTCACGGTGCTCACCGCCTTTGCGAGCCCGGCCAACACCATCGAGGCGATGCGCCTGGGGGCGCATGACCACCTGACCAAGCCCGTCGGCCGCTCCGACCTCGCCGCGGTCCTCGACGCGATGCTCGCGAGCGCGCGGCCGGACCCGGGGGATACGGTCCCTGAGGGCGGGCTGATCGGGTCGAGCGCCGGCATGCGTCGGGTCCAGAAGACCATCGGACTCGTGGCCGACACGGACTCCACCGTGCTGATCCAGGGCGAGACCGGCACCGGCAAGGAAGAGGTCGCCCGCGCGCTGCACGCCTATTCCGCCCGCCGGGGCCGGCCGTTCGTGCCGGTCAATTGCGCGGCGATCCCGCCCGACCTCTTGGAGAGCGAGCTGTTCGGCCATGTCCGCGGCGCCTTCACGGGGGCCGTCGGCGATCGGGCCGGCGCGTTCCACCAGGCCGAAGGCGGCACGCTGTTCCTCGACGAGATCGGCGACATGCCGCCGCCCATGCAGGCCAAGATCCTGCGGGTGATCCAGGACCGGATGGTCACGCCGCTCGGCGGCCGCTCGGCCCGGGTCGATGTCCGTCTCATCGCCGCCACCCACCGCGATCTGCCGGTGCTGGTGGACCAGGGCCGGTTCCGCGCCGATCTGTATTACCGCCTCAACGTCGTGCCGATCCTGCTGCCGCCCCTGCGCGAGCGCCTGGCCGACATCGTGCCCCTGGCCGAGCATTTCCTCGGGCCCTCGGGCAAGCGGTTGAGCGCGGGCGCCGCCTCCCGCCTGCTGGCCTATGGCTGGCCGGGCAATGTCCGCGAATTGCGCAACACCGTCGAGCGCGCCGCCGTGCTGGTGCGTTGTGCGGTGATCGCGGCCGATGCCGTTGACCTGCCCACCGGCCGGCCGGCCTCGCGGTCCGAGGAGGCCGGCTTGCCGGCGGACTGGCTGGCCGGCGACCTGCCCGGCGCCGTCGCCCGCCTGGAGCGGACCATGATCGCCGTCGCCCTGCGGGAGGCGGACGGCAACCGTGCCCGGGCGGCCCGCCGCCTCGGCATCCAGCGGCAACTTCTCTACGCCAAGATCGAGCGCTACGGCCTCGGAGCGCCTGGCACGGACCTGTCCGCAGAACCGACGGTGGATGTCGCAAATCCCGACGCATCGGACGAATCGGACGTGGGTTAAACCACTCACACCCTTGATAATCGTGCCGGGACGGGTCTCCTCGAACAATTCCAGGGAACCGATGGATTAAGCGGGCGTCAAGCTCGTCACGTGCCGGCCCGGATCGGGTTCGGTTGCGACGGCAGTCGCGTGGAGGCAAGGGCAGGATGGACAGGACCGATACCGGAGCGGCGGCGCGCGGCGCGACCGTCCGGACTCCCTCCACCAAAGCCCTGCGCGGCCTCGACGCCCTCAACTTCTTCCTCGCCGACGTGCGCGACGGGCTCGGGCCCTATCTGGCCATCTACCTGATCGCCGTCCGGGGCCCGGACCAGGGCTGGAACGAGGCCACCACCGGCCTGGTCATGACCATCGCGGGCATCCTCGGCCTCGTGGCGCAGACGCCCGCCGGCGCGTTGATCGACGCCACCAACCACAAGCGCGCCGTGGTGATCGGCGGCGCCATCGCGGTGACGGCGAGCTGCCTGATCCTGCCGTTCATCGCGAACTTCTATCTCGTCACCGCGACGCAATCGATCGCGGGCGTGGCCGGGACGATCTTCCCGCCGGCCCTGGCCGCGATCACCCTCGGCGTGGTCGGCCCGAAACTGTTTGCCAAGCGGATCGGTCGCAACGAGGGCTTCAACCACGCCGGCAACGCGGTGTCCGCGGCCATTGCCGGCGGCCTGGCCTATTTCTTCGGCCCGATCGTGGTCTTCTGGCTGATGGGCGTGCTGGCCGCGCTCTCGATCGGCGCCATGCTGCTGGTCCCGGCGGATGCCATCGACGACGACCTCGCCCGAGGCATGACCGAGGCGGAGGCCAAGGCTGACGAGAAGCCCTCGGGCCTTGCGACGTTGCTGCAGAACAAGCCGTTGATGCTGTTCGCCGTGCTCTGCGCGATCTTCCACCTGTCCAACGCCGCGATGCTGACCTCGGTCGGGCAGCTCCTCACCCATCTCTCCGGCAAGGACCACGCGACCTCGCTGATCGCCCTGTGCATCGTCGCGGCGCAATGCGTGATGGTGCCGGTGGCGGTCTTCGTCGGCGCCCGGGCCGACATCATCGGGCGCAAGCCGATTTTCCTGGCGGCCTTTGCCGTGCTGGCCCTGCGCGGCGTGCTCTATACCCTCTCGGACAACCCGTTCTGGCTGGTGGGCGTCCAGCTCCTCGACGGGGTGGGAGCCGGCATCTACGGCGCCCTGTTCCCGATCGTCGTGGCCGACCTGACCCGGGGCGGCGGCCGCTTCAACGTCGCCCAGGGGGCCGTCGCCACGGCCCAGGGGGTCGGCGCCTCGGTCAGCGCCACCTTGGCCGGCCTGATCATCGTGTCGGCCGGGTATTCGACGGCGTTCCTGGCGCTGGCGGCGATCGCCGGGCTCGGCTTCATCCTCTACCTGACGCTGATGCCCGAGACCCGGGGCGGGGAAACTGCGACCGGCACCCCCGGTAGCGGCAGCAGCCTGCCCCCGGCCGTACCGGCCAGCGCCTGAGAGGCGGAGGGGAGCGCCCAATGTCCGACACCGCCGCCCACCGGCGCGACCCGCTCGTCTTTCTGCATGTCGGCGATCTGCACCTGCAGGATGCCGAGGCTCAGAATGCCCGCGACCTGAATGCGATCCTCGACCAGATCGCCACCCTGGTCCCGCACGGCCTCTTCGACTTCGTGTACCTGCCGGGCGATCTCGCCGAGAACGGCTACGCCGCGGAATACCAGATCCTGAAGGCCGCGCTGGACCGTCACCCGGACCTGCCGGTGCAATTGATCCCCGGCGATCACGACCGCCAGCACGGCCGGATGGATGATTTCCATGCCTTTGCGGCGAGCCTGGGCGCCCGGCTGCCGGCGCCGATGATCTGGGATTTGGAGCAGCCGCCCTCCGGCTGCCCGGAGACTTGGCCGATCCTGCCGATCCCGCATTACTGCGCCAGCGCCGATATCCAGGGCGTGCGCTGCCTGTTCGTCGACATGATCAGTCCCGGCTTCGGCCGGAAGGCGATCGGGCTCGATTTCCGGCTGGGGCGCCCGCAGACACAGTGGCTGAGCGCGCAGCTCACCGACGCCGCCGCGCGGAAAATCCCCTGCGCCGTGTTCATGCACGCCTATCCGGACGACCTGCGCGAGCCGGACGAGCGCCTCGATATCGGCGGCCTGTTCTGGGGGACCCGGGTCCGCCTCGTTGAGATGGGCCACACCCATTACAACGAGCTCGCCCCGGACGGCCGGACCCTCTACGCCGCCGCGCGCTCGGTCGGGCAGAACGAGGACGGCTCGGTCGGCTACGCGGTCGACGCCAGCGATGGCCCGGTGACAAGCTGGCGCTTCCGAGCCCTCGACCGGACCACGCCCTTCGTGCTGATCACCAGCCCGGCGGACCGGCGCGTCGCGACGCGGCCGATCACGCCCGCCAGCAGCGGCATGGAACTCGACGCAGAGGGGCGGATCAGCGGCGGGGCCGTCGTCCTGTCCGACGCGCCGCCGGACTACGTTCATTGCCGGGTCGATACCGGACCCTGGCTGCGGAT
>NZ_LKKO01000035.1 GCF_001455965.1 Methylobacterium sp. GXS13 | reverse complement strand
CCCAGGCCCGGCTCGCGACGCTGGCGGCCGCGACTGCGGCCTGGACATCCGCCGGGCCGGCCGCCGGCGCCTGGGCCAGGGCGTGCCCGGTGGCGGGATCGCGGACGGTCAGGCAATCGCCGTCCACCGGACCCACCAGCGCGTTCCCGATCAGGTGGCGGCCCGCGAGGACGGCGAGGAGGTCGCGCACGCTCCGGGGCAGGCGCGCCTGCCCGCGCGTCGGGTTCTCGGGGTCGTTCGGCATGGGCGGCTCACTCGCAGCTGGGCTGGGGCGTCCCGCCGTCGATAAGGGCGCCCCGGGCGTCGCGACAGATCCAGCCGGCGGCGAGTGAGCGGGCCAGGGCGAGCCCCGGCGGCCCTCAGGCTTTCCCCTTCCAGGGCACCAGCACGTGCTCGAGCCGGCGGAGGCCGACCTCGAACAGGGTGGCGAACAGGCCGATCAGCAGGATCCCCATCACCACCACGTCGGTGCGCAGGAAGTTGGAGGCGTTGAGGACAAGCTGGCCGAGCCCGGCCTGGGCCGCCACCATCTCGGCGGCGACCAGCGTGGTCCAGCCCACCCCCATGCCGATCCGTAGGCCGATCAGGATTTCCGGCAGCGCCGCCGGGAGCACCACGTAGCGCAGGACCTGCGCGCGGCTCGCCCCGAGGGCACGCGCCGCGTTGATCTGGTCGGCGGAGGCGGAGAGCACGCCCGAGCGGGTCGCCAGCGCCACCGGCGCGAAGCAGGCGAGGACGATCAGCAGCACCTTCGACAGCTCGCCGATCCCGAACCAGATGATCATCAGCGGCAGGTAGGCGAGCGGCGGCAGCGGCCGGTAGAACTCGATCAGCGGATCGAGGATGCCGCGGGCAATCCGGCTCGTCCCCATGGCCAGACCGGCGGGGATGCCGAGCAGCGTGGCGAGACCGAAGGCCCCAAGGACGCGCATCAGGCTGTCGCGGACATGGATGCCGAGGGGGGCTCCGTCCAGCTCGCCGTTCCAGGCCTGTCCGAGGGCCGACAGGATTGCCTCCGGCGGCGGCAGGAACAACGGCTTGATCCAGCCGATATGGGTCGCGATCGCCCAGAGACCGAGGCAGGCGAGCCCCGTTGCGGTGCTGACGATCGGCACCAGCGCTCCGCTGCGGCGGACGCCGCGCCAGGGGCGAGACCGCCGCGTTTCTGTAACAGCCGTCGCGTCGAGGGGCAGGCCGCTCATCGGGAGCCCCCGAGCGCCGGATCGGTCCGGTGATGGATGCGCGCGAGCACGCGCTCCCGCACGGCGATGAAGTCGGGATCCGACTTGACCGCCCGGGCCTCCCGCCCGGCCACGACCGCGCGCGAGAAGGGCAGGTCGATCGTCTCGACGATGCGACCCGGCCGCGGGCTCATGATCAGGAGTTTCGTGGCCAGGAACACCGCCTCCTCGACGTCGTGGGTGATGAAGAAAGCCATCTTGCCGGTCCGGTGCCAGACCTGGAGGATCAGCTCCTGGACCTGCTCGCGCGTGAACGCGTCGAGGGCGCCCAGCGGCTCGTCCATCAGCAGGGCGCGCGGGTCGGCGGCAAGCGCCCGGGCGATGCCGACGCGTTGCTGCATGCCGCCGGAAAGTTCGTAGACCTTCCGGTCGGCAAATTCGGCCAGCCCGACGAGGTCCAGCATCGCGCTGGCGATCCGGCGCCGCCCCGGGCGCGCGACGCCGCGCAGCTTGGGGCCGAACGCCACGTTCTCGGCCACGCTCAGCCACGGCATCAGGGCGTGGCGCTGGAACACCACCCCCCGGTCCGCCCCCGGCCCCCGGATCGGCACGCCGTCGAGGAGGATACTGCCCTTGGTTGGTTCGAGGAAACCCGCGATCGCCGAGAGTAGGGTAGTCTTGCCGCAGCCCGAGGCGCCGAGCGCGACCACGAACTCACCGGGCCGGATCGTCAGGTTCACCTGCGAGAGGGCGACGATGCCGGCCTCGCCCTCTCCGTAATGGACGCTGACGTTGCGGATCTCGATCATGCCGCCCTCCGAAGCCGCCGGCTACTTCCGGGCCGCCGCCACGTACTCACCGGTGACGAACCGGCCGTAATCGGGCGCCAGGGCCTGGACGCGGCCCTGGGCCTTCAGGAATTCGGCGGTCTCGGTCAGCGCCTTGGCGGCTCCGCCGCCGAGCCAGGCCGGGGAGGCCTGCGCATCGAGGGTCGGGAAGCGGTAGCTCGCGAGGCTCGCCGGCACCTCCGCGGGATCGGCGCCGGTGATCTTGGCCACCGCCTTCACCCCGGGCGAACCGGCGGCCCAAGGCTTGGCCGCGTAGGCGGCGTCCTCGGCGGCGATCAGCTTCACCAGCGTGACCAGAAACTCCCGGTTCTGCGCCGCCCAGGCCCGGTCGACCACGAGGCCGTCGAAGGTCGCCTTGCCCTTGCGGGCGATGTCGCCGGCCGAGATCACCGCCGTGCCGGACTTCTTCACCCGGGCGAGCACCGGATCCCAGATGAAGGTCGCGTCGATATCGCCGCGCTCCCAGGCGGCGGCGATATCGGGCGGACGCATGTTGAGGATCGTCACGTCCTTCTGGCTGAGCCCGGCATCGGCCAGGGCGGCGATCAGCTGGTAGTGGGAGGTCGACACGAACGGCACCGCGACGGTCTTGCCGCGCAGGTCGACCACGCTTGTGATGCCGGTGCCGTTGCGCGCCACGAGCTGCTCGGCATCGGCGATCTCGTCGAGGATCCAGAACAGCTGGATGTCGAGCCCCTGCGAGGCCGCCGCGGCGATCGGGCTCGAGCCCGCCTCGCCGATCTGGACGTTGCCCGACGCCATGGCGCGGATGACGTCGCCGCCGCCGCCGAATTTGCGCCAGTTCACGGTGTAGCCGGTGGCCTTCTCGATCGCCTCCGAGGCCATCAGGGTCCGGAACGGGACCACCATGTCCTGGTGGGCGAAGGTGACCGACTTCTCGGCGGCCCGCGCGGGGCCGGGCGCGAGGAGCCCCAGAACCAGTGGCATCAGCGCCACCAGGGCGGCCAGGGTCGCTCGCCTCACAGAGCGGCGCGGGTTCGATCGCGGTCTTACGCTGTCCATGTCCACACTCCCCTCGGCCCCCCGGATCGATGCGAATCCGCTTCACCGCGACAAGGTTCGACAAGGCAAGCTCCGTGCACAAGGGGCCAGACGCCGTTCAAATCCCTGCCGACTGGCTCCTGCGTGTCCGATGAGCCCCGGGCGCGAACGGCCAACTGGATGCATCTTTGGCACCGCTCTGGATCTCGCCGGCCGGTCCGTGATGGCGCTAGGTCGTGGCGAACAACGGCCGCCTACGGGCGCGCAAGGGGAGCGCGGGTCCATGAGTGAAGCGATGATCGAAGCCGAGCGCCACGCCCTGCTGGAGCGCCTATTCGCGGCCTTCAACCGCCACGACGCCGACGGCGTCATGGCCTGCTTCACGCCGGGGGTCGTGTTCGACACCGCAGCCGGACCGGAGGCACACGGCCGCCGGCTGACCGGACAGGACGCGGTGCGGGCGGCCTTCGTGGCGGTCTGGACCGACTTGCCGGACGTGGCCTGGACGGTGTCGCGCCACACGCTGGCGGGGGAGCGGGCGACGTCGGAATGGCTGTTCACCGGCACCCGGGCCGATGGTGGCCGGATCGCCGCAGAGGGCGTCGACCTGTTCGTGTTCGAGGCCGGGCTGATCGCCCACAAGAGCGCCTTCCGCAAGGATCGCCCGGTCCAGGCGGCCTGAAGGAGGCGGAGCGTGAGTCTGACCCCCGATCCCGTCCTGCGCCCGACCGGCGCGCCCTACGATCCGACCTACGATCCGCTGATTAGCGCCACCCCGGGCACGGACCGCGCCTACGCGCCGACCTACTGGGTCGCCACCGCAGGCCCGCCGCCGGAGGATGACGGCCCGATCACGGGGGACGTCGATGCGGACGTGGTGATCGTCGGCTCGGGTTTCACCGGACTGTCCTGCGCGCTCAGCCTCGCCCGCGACCACGGCATCAAGGCCACCGTGCTGGAGGCCAATCGAGTCGCCTGGGGCTGCAGCACACGCAACGGCGGCCAGGGGCAGAATGCCTCGGGCCGGCTCAGCCGCTCGCAATGGATCGCCCGCTACGGCCGTGAGACCGCACTTCGGCTCCACGCCGAGATCCTGGAGGGCTTCGAGTATTTCACCGGCCTCGTGCGTGAGTTCGACCCGGATCCGCAGCCCGGCGGCCACATCTACGTCGCCCATCGGCCCCGCACCTTCGCCAAGCTCGCGGCCGAGTCCGAGGTCGCCAACTCAGTCTTCGGTTACCGCACCCGGATGCTGGGCGCGGACGAGCTGCGGCGCGACTGGGTGGACGAGGCTGGGGCGGCCGGCGGGGCCCACGAGCCGCTCGGGATCGGCATCCATCCAGCTAAGTTCGCCTTCGGCTACCTCCGGGCCGCGCGGGCGGCCGGGGCCAAGGTTCACCCCGCTAGTCCGGTGCTCGGGATCGATCGCGACGGCGCTGGCTTCCGGGTGCGGACGCCCCACGGGACCGTGCGGGCTCGCGCGGTGGCGATCGCCACCGGCGGCTATACCAGCCAGGGGCTGCACCCGCGCCTGCGCAGCCGGATCATGCCGATCCTATCGAATTCCCTCGTCACGCGGCCCCTGACCGCCGACGAGATCGCCGCGACGCTACGCACAACGACCTTCGTCACCGACACGCGCACCCTGCGGTTCTACTACCGTCGGCTGCCGGACGGCCGGGTGCAGATCGGCAGCCGCAGCGCGATCACCGGCGCGGACGCGACCCATCCACGCCACCTGCGCCTGCTGGTCGACGGCCTGCACCAGAAATTCCCGGCCCTTGAAGGAATCGCGATCGATTATTCGTGGTGGGGCTGGGTCGATGTCAGCCACGACATGATGCCCCGCATCGTCCAGCCCGAACTGGGCGAGCCCTTGTTCTATGCCCTGGGCTACGGTGGCAACGGCGTCTCGTTCTCGGCCCAGGCTGGCCGTCGCCTCGCAGGGCTGGTGGCCGGGCGCAGGCCTGCGGGCCTGCCGATCTTCGAGGGGGCCTTGCCGGGCCACCGCTTCGCCCCGTTCCGGCGCATCGGACAGCGGATGCTCTATCGCTGGTACCATCACCGCGACGAGGCGGCCTGACCTGGCCGCAACCGACGGACCCGACGGGCCGCCCCCTGCGTTCGGGGCGGCCTCTTCGTATCGCGGGCCGTGTGGCGTCAGGCGGCCTGCGCCCGGTCGAAATCCGGCGCTTCGATCTCGCCGACCCGATGACAGGCGACGTAGTGGCCCGGGCCGGTCGCCAGCAGGGCGGGATCCTCGGCGCGGCAGCGCTCGACCGCGAACGGGCACCGCCCGGCGAACCGGCAGCCGGCGGGCGGATCGATCGGGCTCGGCGGCTCGCCGCGCACGAGGTAGCGCGCCTTCAGGGCGTCCCGCGCGGGACCGGCCGGCACCGCCGCCGAGATCAGCGACCAGCTGTAGGGATGGCGCGGGAAGGAGAAGAACGTCCGGGTCGGCGCCTGCTCGACGATGCGGCCAAGATACATCACCGCGACCTCGTCGCAGAGGTGCTGCACGACGCCGAGGTCGTGCGAGATGAAGATGTAGGCGAGACCGCGCTCGGCCTGGAGCTTGGCCAGGAGATTGAGGATCTGTGCCTGGATCGCGACGTCGAGCGCTGACACCGCCTCGTCACAGACGATGATGTCGGGCTTGGTCGCCAACGCCCGGGCGATGCACAGGCGCTGGCGCTGCCCGCCCGAGAACTGGTGCGGGAACAGGCTGCGGGCCTCGGACGACAGGCCTACCGCGGCGAACAGCGCGTCGAGCCGCGCCGCCGCCTGCCTGCGCGAAAGCCCTTCCAGCAGCCGCAGCGGCTCGGCCACGAGATCCCCGGCGCAGCGGCGGGGATCGAGCGACGCGAACGGGTCTTGGAACACCATCTGGATGTGGCGCCGCGCCTGCCGGAGCCGGGGCCCCCGGAGACCGAGGATGTCCGCGCCGCCCAGGACCACCTGACCCGCAGTCGCCGGTACGAGGCGCATGATGCCCTGCGCCGTGGTCGACTTGCCGGAGCCGGATTCCCCGACGATGCCGAAGCTCGCGCCCCGGCGCACGACGAAGCTCACGCCATCGACCGCGTGGACCCGCCCGCCGCCCGGGACAGGGAAGTGGACCTTCAGATCGTTGACCTGCAGGAGGTCCGCCCCGGTCGGGGCCGATGCGGCGTTCATCGTCATGCTGTGTGGGCCTCCGGATGCCAGCAGGCCACCGCCCGGGACGGGCCGGCCTCGGACAGGGGCGGCTGGGGATTGTCCAGACAGGTGGCGTCGGCCCGGCCGCAGCGGTCCGCGAAGGCGCAGATTGCCGGCCGCCGGCCGAGAGGCGGGACGAGACCCGGGATCTCCCGCAGCGGCCCCGTTCCCGCATCGGCAGACGCGCCGAGGCGCAGATGCGGAGTGCAGCCCATCAGCCCCCGCGTGTAGGGATGCTGCGGCGCGCGCATCACCGACCGGGTGTTGCCCTGCTCGATACAGCGCCCGGCGTAGAGCACCGCTACGGTGTCGGCGATGTCGGCCACCGCGCCGAGGTCGTGGGTGATCAGCACGATGGCGGTGCCCATCTCGTCCTGCAGGGCCTTCAGCAGGTCGAAGACCTGCGCCTGGACGGTCACGTCGAGTGCCGTGGTCGGCTCGTCGGCGATCAGGAGCTTGGGCCGGCAGGCCAGCGCCATAGCGATCATCACCCGCTGGCGCATGCCGCCGGAGAGTTGGTGCGGGTAGGCGTGCAGGCGCCGCTCGGCCGCGGGGATCTGCACGGCCCTGAGCATCGCCAGCGCCCGCTCCAGGGCGGCGCGGCGCCCGAGCCGCTGGTGCAGACGCAGCGCCTCCGCAATCTGGTCGCCCACCGTGTAGACCGGGTTCAGGGCCGTCATTGGCTCCTGGAAGATCATCGACAGGGCGCTGCCGCGCAGGGCCCGCAGTCGGGACGGCTGGGCGGCCGCGATATCCTCCCCGGCGAGCCGGATGCGGCCGTCGGTGCGGGCGAAGCCTTCCGGCATCAGGCCCATGATGGCCAGCGCCGTCATGCTCTTGCCGCAGCCGGATTCGCCGACCAGCGCGATGGTGCGGCCGGCCTCGACGGAAAAGCTCAGGCGCTCCAGGACCGGCACTGGGCCTCCCGGCTGCGTCAGGGTGACGGTCAGGTCCTCGACGGCGAGAACTGGGGCCATCGCTCAGCTCCGCTTGCGCAGGCGCGGATTGACCGCGTCGTTGACCGCATCGCCCACGAGGCTGACCCCAAGGACCGCGAGGAAGATCGCCGCGCCGGGCAGCAGCACGGTCCACCACGCCTCCAGGGCGTAGGCGCGGTTCTGGCCGATCATCAGACCCCAGCTCATCACGTTGGGATCGCCCAGCCCGAGGAAACTTAGGGCACCCTCGAACAGCACGGCGGTGCCAATCGCCAGCGTCGCGGAGACCACGATCGGTGGCGCGGCGTTCGGCAGGATTACCCGGCCGATCAGGTAGAGCGGTCCGGCGCCGGCCGCCCGGGCCGCCTTGACGAAGTCGAGACCGCGCAGGCGCAGGAACTCGGCCCGGGTTAACCGGGCGGTGGGCGGCCAGGACACGACGCCGATCGCGATCGTCGTGATGGCAATTTTCTGGCCGAACAGGGTGACCAGAACCATCGCGAACAGCAGGGTGGGCAGCACCTGGAAGAACTCGGTGACTTTCATTAGCGCCGCGTCGACCCGGCCGCCGAAGAAGCCGGCGAGCGCCCCAAAGGTCACGCCGATCACCACGGTGATGAGCGCCGCCGAGAACCCGACCAGCAGGGTCGCGCGGCCACCCTGGAGCAGGGCCGCGAGGATATCCTGGCCGAGGTAATCGGTGCCGAGCACCGGGTCGCCGCCGGGCGGCTGGAACGGGGCGCCGACGATCTCGAACGGATCGGCCCCGTAAATAGGCGGGCCGGGCTGCGGGGCGAACAGGAGGCCGATCAGGATAAGGGAGCCCAGAAGCCCGCTCGGGTTGCGCAGGAAGAGGCGCAGCGCGGCAAGGCCGGGATTCGCCGCCGGGCTCGGCATCGGCGGCGCCGCCTCGGATCGCACCGGCTGGAGCCGCACCGCTGGCTTGGAGGCGATGAGGGCGCTCATGCCGGCCTCCCGGCGCGGATCCGCGGATCGATCAGGCGATAGAGGAGATCGGTGACGAGGTTCGCCGCGATGACCAGCAGCGCCGAGCAGAACAGGATGCCGAGCAGCGTCGGGTAGTCGCGCCGCAGGATCGAGTCGAAGGTCAGCCGGCCGAGCCCCGGCCACGCGAAGACGGTCTCGACCAGGATCGCCCCGGCGAAGAGCTGCCCGAACTGGAGCCCGACCATGGTGACGAGGGGGATCAGCGCGTTGCGGAGCGCGTGCTTGCCGATCACGATCCGCTCCGGCAGGCCCTTGGCCCGGGCGGTCCGGACGTAGTCGGCGTTGAGCGCGTCGATCATGCTGGCGCGCATCAGGCGGCTGTACTGCGCGACGTAGACGATGCCGAGGGTCAGCGCCGGCAGGACCAGATGCTGGGCGACGTCCAGGCCGTGGGCGATGCCGTGGCGCGGGGTGGCCACATCCTCCATCCCGGCGACCGGGAGCACCGGCCAGAGGGAGGCGAACACCACCAGCAACATCAGGCCGGTCCAGAACACCGGCGCGGCGTTGCCGGCGATCGCTACCAAGGAGACGGCGTGACTGAGGAGGCCGTTCGGTTTGCGGGCGCCCAGGATCCCGAGGCCAGCGCCGGCTAGCACCGCGAGGCCGAGGGACGACAGGACCAGCAGGGCGGTGGCCGGCAGCCGCCCGAGGATGAGGCGCGAGACCGGCTCGTTGAAGAAAAACGAGTAGCCGAGATCGCCCCGCGCCACCTTACCGACATAGGTGGCAAGCTGCTCGGGGAGGCTGCGGTCGAGACCGTAGCGGGTGCGGATTTCGGCCATGATCTCCGGGGAGGCGCCGCCCATCTCCCCGGCGATGACCTGCGCCGGGTCGCCCGGCGCCGCCTGGATCAGCAGGAAGTTCAGCACCACCACGGCCAGCAGCAGGCCGGCGGCGTTCGCCGCCGTCGCGCCGAGCCTGCGCAGGCCCGTCATCGCCCGGCTCCGGCGGCGCCCTGCGCCCAGGCGACCTCGTCGAGGGGCGAGAGCGGCCCCCAGATCGACAGCGGCAGGTTCGTTAGGCGCTTGTCGTAGACCGCCTTGTAGGGCGTGAGGTTGATATAGGCGATCGGCGCCTCCGACACGACGATCTTCTGGAATTCGTCGTAGAGTGCCTTGCGCTTCTGCAGGTCTGTCTCGACCGCGGCAGCGTTCAGCAGCTCGTCGACCTTCTGGTTTCTGTACTGCTGGGTATTCGACCAGATCACACCCTTGCGAATATTTGTCGACAGGTAGGTCCGCGCCACGCCGATCACCGGGTCGCCCCAGTTGAAGACGTTGTCCATGGTCAGGTCGAAGTCGAAGTTGGAGACGCGCTGCGCCCAGGTCGGGAAGTCCGGCGCGGCGCGGACCTGGAGGGCGATGCCGATCCGCTTGAGGCCGGCCCGCAGGTACTCAGCGACGTTGCGCTGCTGGTCGTTGTCGTTGGGAATGTAGTCGATGGTGAGCTGGAACCGCGTGCCGTCCGGCCCCTTCTTCAGCCCAGCCTCGTCGAGCAGGATGTCCGCCTTGGCGATGTCGAGCTTGTAGAGATCGACGGCTGGCTCGTAGAACGGCGAGCCCGAAACGATCGGGCCGGTGGCCGTCTTCGCCACGCCGCCGAGCAGCTTGCCGGTGATGAAGTCGCGGTTGGCCGCCAGCGCGATGGCCCGGCGCACGCGCACGTCGTCGAGGGGCTTCTTCCCGCAGTTGAAGGCCAGCCAGTTGATCGGGCCGATCCCCTCGAAGCCGCGATCCGTCACCGTCAGGGTCGGCACCTTGGCCAGGCGTTCGATGTCGCGCACCGAGGACAGGAACGGCAGCATGCCGATCTCGCGGCGCTCGGTGGCGATGACGAGGCTGTTCTGGTCCGGCAGGATCCGGTAGACGAGCCGCGCCAGCTTGGGCCGCCCGGGGATGAAAAATCGGTCGAACCGCTCGAGCTGGATCGACTCCCCCTGCTTGTACGCGACGAACTTGAACGGACCGGAGCCGACGGGCCTCAGGTTGGCCGGATGAGTCTTGATGTCCTGGCCGTCGCCGTAGACGTGCTTGGGCAGGATTGGCATCAGGCCGGGCGACATGGCCAGCAGCAACGCCGGGTGCGGGCGCGCGAGCCGGATGATGACCGTATGGGCGTCGGGGGTCTCGACCGTCGAGACCGGCTCCAGCATGGTCTGGAACGGATGGTTGGCCTTGATCACCCCGATCGAGAAGGCGACATCCTCCGCAGTCAGCGGGTGGCCATCGTGGAAGACGGCGTCCTCCACGAGGTGGAGCGTCACGCTGAGGTTGTCGGGGGCGACGACCCAGGATTTCGCCAGGTAGGGTTGCGGGTTCCACTGGTCGTCGTAGCGCAGCGGGCTCGCGAAGATCTGCGTCGAAACCATCCCGGTGGCGATGCCGGACTGCACGGCGCCGTTGAAGTGGCGCGGCACTTGGTTGGTGCCGATCACCAGCGGCGCGGTCGCGTCGTCGGCCAGCGCTTCCGGCAGGCCGAGGATCGGGGCCGTCAGGGGCGCGGCGAGGACCGAGAGGCCGGCGCCGAGGAGCGTGCGTTTGGTCAGGCGCATCGGGTTCGGTCTCCGTATGGGGTGTGCGGGGGTCGCAACGCGGCGTCGAGCAAGCTCGCCAGCGCCGGGCCGGCTGCGGGATCGGTCGCCGCGATGCCGACGAGCTCGGCTTCGTCCGGTGCAGGCTCCGGCAGCGGCGAAAGGCTCCAGCGGCGCCCGACCATCTGCAGCAGATGCATTCCGGGCCTGTCGGCCAGACCGAGGCGCCCCTTCAGCCGCAGGAGCGTGGCCGGCATGCCGGCGAGCGCGCGCTCGAGCCCGGCGCGGTCGAACGCGCCCGCGCGCCGGTAGAGCAGGCGCTGGAAGGCCTCCTCGTGCGGCACCGCCTCGGCCCGCAGCCGGGTCGAGCCCCGGCGGGCCCGGTCCGGACCTGCGCCGCCGAGATCGAAGACAGCCGCGGGCAGCACGGCCGCCACGGTCTCGACAACCGGAACGCCGGGGGCGAGGGCCGCGAGCGTCGCCCGAGCGGCCGCGCGGCCGGATGCGTCCACGAGGTCGCGCTTGTTGAGCACGAGGAGGTCGGCCGCGCGGATCTGGCGGGCGAGGGTATCGCCCAGGCGCGGGTCTGCGGCGAGGCCCGGCAAGCGCTCGGCATCCGCCAGAACCACGACGCCGCGCAGGACGAGGCCGGGCTCCACCAGGGCGATCTCCGCGATGGCGCCCGGATCGCCGACGCCGCTCGCCTCGATCACGATGTGATCGTAGGGTTCGGGCTCCGCGAGGACGCGCATCAGCGTGTCGAGGAAGCCGTCGGCGAGGCTGCAGCAGACGCAGCCATTGGTCAGCCGCAGGGTCTGCCCATCATGGTCCCGGATCAGGCCCGCATCGACGTTGATCGCCCCGAAATCGTTGACCAGAACCGCGTAGCGGCCCTGCGAGCCAGCAAGCAGTCGGTTCAGCAGCGTCGTCTTGCCGGTTCCGAGGAAGCCGCCGACGACCGTGAGCGGGCAGCGCGTCGCGGGCGGGGGAAGCCCGCGCCTCATGCCGGCGGCACCGCGAAGACGCGGCCGCCCAGCACCGTGGCGTGGACTGGGATGTCCTTGAGCGCCTCCGGGGGTACCGCGTAGGGATCCGCGTCGAGGACGGCGAAGTCGGCGAACTTTCCGGCCTCGATGGAGCCGACGCACTGGTCCATCCGCAGTGTATAGGCGGCCCCCAGCGTCACGGCGTGCAGGGCTTGGGCGACGCTCAGCCGCTCCTCGGGGCCGAGCAAGCGCCCCGACGATGTGGTCCGGTTGACGGCGCACCAGGCGGTGAACAACGGCCCGAGGGGCGTCACCGGCGCATCCGAGTGGATCGCGAGCGGGATGCCGAGCCGCGCCGCGCTCCCGGCGGCGTCGATCCGGGCCGCCCGCTCCGGCCCCATCGTCAGGTCGTGATGAGCGTCACCCCAGTAATAGAGATGGTTCGAGAATAGGTTGAGGCACAGGCCCAGGGCCTTGACCCGCCGCAGTTGCGCCTCGGTTGCCATCTGGCAATGCTGGAGGGTGTGCCGGTGATCGGGACGGGGATGGGCGATCTGCGCCTTCTCGACCGCGTCGAGCGCCGCCTCGGTGGCCTCGTTGCCGTTGGTGTGGATGTGAAGCTGGATGCCGGCGGCGTGGTAGATGCCGACGATCCGATCGAGATCCTCGGGGGCGACGTACCAAAGGCCGTTCGGCGCGCCGTTGTGATAGCCCGGTGGCAGGAGCCGGGCGGTGAAACCCTGGATCGACCCGTCGACGACGATCTTCACGATGCCGAAGCGGAGGCGATCGGTGCCGGCGGCGGCGAGGCGACCGATCTTGGCGACCCCGTCTTCCGGGGGGCACGAGACCGAGGCCAGAGCCGGCACGATCCGCACCGGAAGGGCCTCAGTGCAGGCGGCCCCGTAGACCGCTACGGTCGCGTCCGTGAGGTCGTTGTGGAGGTCGGCGATGGTTGTGATGCCCTGGAGTTGCGCGGCCGCGCCGAACCGGGCCACGTCGGCGGCATCGAGGGTCCCGCTCATCGGGTTGTAGCCGAGCCCCCGGAACAGGCGCAGCCGGGCGGCGATCCCCTGCAGCTCCCCGGACGGGGTGCCGTCCGGCAGCTTCGGCACGCCGTCGATGGCGGTGTTCTCATCGAAGCCCGCCATCTCCAAGAGCAGGCTGTTGACGTTGGTGATGTGCAGGCTGGCGTGGTGGACCATCACCGGCCGGGTGGTCGAGACCCGGTCGAGGTCGTGCCGAGTCAGGCGCGCCCCGCCGAGATGCAGCGGATCGAAGCCCCACCCGTAGAGCAGTTGGTCCGGGTCGGCGATCGAACGGTCGGCTTCCGAGAGCCGGTCCACGACGGCGCCGATGTCACGCAGGCCCGGCACGCGGCGTCCGTCCGGGCTGCGGCCGTCGCCGGCGCCGACATAGGTCTGGCGCCAGAGGGTCCCCTCCATCACGTGGGCGTGCCCCTCGACGAAGCCGGGGAGGATGACCTTGTCGGCGAAGCGGCGATCCGGAACCGCGTCGAGCCCGTCGAACTCGGCTTGCGTCCCGACCATCAGCACGCGCCCGTCCTGCACGGCGATATGCGTCGCATCCGGCCGCGACGGATTCATTGTGATGATCCGCCGGGCCTCGAAGAGGGTGATCTCGCTCGGCATGGCTATCCTCGGCACGACGCCCAGGATGCCGGCCGTTCGCTGAAGCCGCTAGCGCCAGACACTGGGGATGAGGGGAGCCAGGGCGCGGCGGCGCGAAATCGGGAACTCCGAGTTACGCGGAGATGCGGGCGTTGCCAGCGGCATTCAGCGTAGGCGCACTTGACTTCTGGGCCGCGGTCTCGCGGCGGGCAGCCGTCCGTTCCAGCGGTCGACCTGCTCCGCAGCGGAAATTCTGCTTACGGCCAGCTTCGGTGGCGTTGGCCAGCGCCAATGAAAGGCTGAGTCGGGTGGATTTCTGCCGGTCCACTTCCGCTCAGACATGTGGCAAAAGCAGATGGGGTGGATGGCTCCCGCTCCGACTGACGGCATCTCGGTGCCAAGATGTGGTTGCTGTCAAAGCAGCAGCCACGCAGATGCAGGAGCCATCCCCATGGAGATCACCACCGTCGGCATCGATCTGGCCAAGAGCATTTTCCAGGTTCACGCCGTTGATGCAGCTGGGCACGTCGTCGTTCGCAAGGCGCTACGCCGGGCGCAGGTCGTGCCGTTCTTCGCCAAGCTGCCTCGATGCCTGGTCGGCATGGAGGCGTGCGGAACGTCCCATCACTGGGCCCGGGAACTGACGAAGCTCGGCCATGAGGTTCGGCTGATGCCGCCCGCTTACGTGAAGCCGTATGTGAAGCGCGGTAAAACCGATGCGAACGATGCCGCTGCCATCTGCGAGGCGGTGACGCGCCCGAGCATGCGCTTCGTGCCGGTGAAGTCGACCGAGCAGCAGGCAGCGCTGGCGCTGCACAGGACGCGCGACCTGCTGGTCAAGCAACGTACGCAGTTGGTGAACATGATCCGCGGCCTGCTCGCCGAGTTCGGGATCGAGATGGCGCGGGGCCTGCGGCACGCGCTCGAACTGGCAGCCCGGCTCTCGGCCGGAGACGCAGCCGAGGTGCCACCACTGGCGCAACGCGTGGTGACCGGGCTGGCCGATCAGATCGGCGCCGTACAGATCCATCTCACCCGGCTGGAGAAGGAGTTGTTGGCCTGGCATCGGGACAGCGACCTGTCACAGCGCCTGGCGACGATCCCCGGTGTCGGCATCGTCTCGGCAACGGCGCTGGCCGCCTCAGTGAGCGAGCCCGAGCGCTTCCGCTCCGGTCGGCAGTTCGCAGCTTCGTTGGGGCTGACACCGCTGCAGAACTGCAGTGGCGGCAAAGAGCGCATGGGCCGGATCTCGCGCATGGGCGACCGCTATCTGCGCCGCCTGCTCGTGGTCGGCATGACCTCTCTAGTCCGGCGCGCGAAGGCTGCGCCGACGTCGGTCGACCCACGGCTGCCGGCGCTGCTCCAGCGCAAGCCAGTGCGCGTGGTAACCGTTGCGGCGGCCAACCGCACCGCACGGGTCGCCTGGGCGATCATGACCCGCGGCGGCACCTACCGCGCACCAGCGGCCACGGCCGCCTGACTGCAGGAAGGGGAGCACTTTTCCGAGTTGCGAGGACGATGAGAGTTGATGGCGAACCGGTCAGACCGGGAGCCGGGACACCCCGCTGAATGTCCAGGGCATCATAGCCCGCAAAGCAGAGTGGGACCCAGCTCGCAGATACCATCAGGGCCAGCAGTCACAAGAACGACTGCATCAACAGGCCGGACACAAGACTGCACCCGACCAACGCGTCAGAAGCTCAATTCGCCGCTTGCAATGCGGGAGCCATCCACACAAGACGTTTGCGAGTTGTGTCAGGCCGCGCGGACGGTTGCAAGAAAGCGTCCGACCTCGGCCGTGAGATGCTCGGACTGGCGCGAGAGTTCCGACGCCGCCCCAAGCACTTGGCTCGCTGCCGCGCCCGTGTCCTTCGCCGCGCTCGCCACGCCAGCGATATTGCCGGTCACCTCGCTGGTGCCGGCCGCCGCCTGGGCGACGTTGCGCACGATCTCCTGCGTGGCCGCGCCCTGCTGCTCCACGGCCGCGGCGATCGAGGTCGCGGTGGCGCTGATGTCCCGGATCCGCTGCGTAATGCCGCCGATTGCCGCCACGGCCTGACCGGTCGAGGCCTGGATCAGCCTGATCTGGCCCGAGATCTCCTGTGTCGCCCGAGCCGTCTGGCCGGCCAGCTCCTTCACCTCAGACGCCACGACGGCGAAGCCCTTGCCGGCCTCGCCGGCCCGGGCCGCCTCGATAGTGGCGTTGAGCGCCAGCAGGTTGGTCTGCCCGGCGATGGAGGAGATAAGCCCGACCACGTCGCCAATCCGCTCGACCGCCCCGCTCAGTTCGAGCACCAGGGCACCCGTCTGATCGGCCTCGGCCACGGCCTGCCGCGCGATGGCCGCGGAGCCGTCCACCTGCCGGCCGATCTCCAGGACGGAGGAACCGAGTTCCTCGGCCGCCGCCGCGACCGTACCAACGTTGCTAGCCGCTTCCTCCGCGGCCGCGGCCACGGCCGTCGACTGCGCGGCAGTCTCGGCGGCGGTGCCGCTCATCGCACCTGCCGTGACCTGTAGTTCGGTCGCCGACGACGACACCGTGCCGATGATGCCACCGACCGCGGCCTCGAAGCTGTCGGCCATCTGCCGCATGCCGGCCTTGCGCTGCTCCTCCGCGGTCAGCCGCGCCTGCGCGGTCTCTGCCTCCAAGGCACGGGTGCGGATCAAGTTGTCCCTAAAGACCTGAACGGCCGCCGCCATGGCGCCGATCTCGTCTCGGCGCTGCGCGCCTGGCACATCTCGGGTCACGTCGCCCGCGGCGAGCCCGGTCATGTACGCCGTCATGGCCCGCACCGGGCGCACCACGCTACGCCCTATAAGGGTAGCTAGAAGACCGATCATCATCGCAACGATGGCCGCGCCACCGAGCAGACGCATCAGGGTCGGGCGCATCTGCGCCGCCGTGTCGTCCGCGTAGATGCCCGATCCGATGATCCATCCCCAAGGCGCGAAGCCTTTCACATAGGAAATCTTCGCCACCGGCTGATCCAGGCCGGGCTTCGGCCATAGATAGGGGACGAAGCCCGCGCCCGACTGCTTCACCTGCTCGACCATATCCACGAAGAGGTGCTTGCCCGCCGGATCGACGATCCCGCCAAGATCTTTGCCGATCAGGTCAGCCTTGGGATGCAGCACCATGCGAGGTTGCATATCTTGGATCCAGAAATACTCGCTGCCGCCATAGTGCAGGCCTCGAACGGCCGCCACGGCTGCTTGCTGGGCAGCATCGCGGCTCAGGTGGCCGGCGCGCTCTTCGCCCTCGAAATAAGCGAGCACCCCTTGCGCGGTCTCCACGAGATCACGCGTCTTCAACTCGCGCGCGTCCGTGACCGTCTGGGACATATCCCAGCCTGCCAGCCCTATCAGTACCGCCATGCCACCGAGTGCGATCAGGGTGATCAGCTGTATGCGGGTGCCGACGTGGAGAGCCATGAGATCCGTCTGCAGAGTGCGCCAAGTTTGGGGACGGGCATTCTTGCCAGCGAACGTCCCGTTCAGTCCGCGGCCTAACGCGCGATATGGCCGCCAGTGGCTAATTGCTTGATACCAGCGATCATTTATCACATATATATCTTAATAATTGGTTATACATCCGCAAGTTGAAGCCACTTATATACAAACTATAGCTAGATGACTTGAACATTCTCTGATGGATATTCGAATTGTCGGGATTGCTGTGATGCGATCGTTCATAGTCAGCCGCCATGATCGGGTTACACGTAGACAGGTGTAATCATGCGCAACCTTCAAGCCCTTCTCGCTCTTGCCCTGATCGCCGGCTTTGCCGCTTTGACGCCCGCTGCGGAGCTCGTCGGTCGCGACGCTTTACCGAATGCGTCAAGCACTAGGTGTTCGGTCCCGGCATGTGGTGTGACGGATCGAGCCTGAAGCGTTCGAGCTCTTTCGTCCAGGTCTGGCAGATGAACTCGTAGGAGGTGAGGCCGCGCAGGGTCTTGAGGCGACGGCCGTAGTTGTAAGCATCCACGAACAGCTGCAGGTGCTGCCGGAGCTCGTTGTGGCTGGCGTAATGGTAGCGCTTGACCGTGGCGTCCTTGATGGTTCGGTTCATCCGCTCGACTTGACCGTTCGTCCACGGGCAGCGCGGCTTGGTTAGGCGATGCTCGATCTTGGTCTGCTGGCAGGCCCAATCGAACGATTGCCAACGGTAGATGCGCGGTCGATCTTGAGTCGCCCAGTAGGCGGCTGCCTTGGCCTCGGCCTCCTCGTCTACCGGATGATTGTCGGTGAACTGGATGCCGTTATCCGTCAGCACCGTGTGGATCGTGTACGGCACGGCGGCGACCAAGTCGTGTAGAAAGGCTGCCGCGATCCGCTGTGTTGCCTTCTCATGCAGTTGAACGAAGGCAAACTTGCTCGTGCGGTCGATCGCTACGAACAGGTGTAGCTTACCCTGTTCGGTGCTGACCTAAGCGATGTCGATGTGGAAGTAGCTGATCGGGTAGGCCTTGAAGCGCAAGCGCTTGGGTTTGTCGCCGTCGACGTCCGGCAGGCGACTGATGCCGTGACGCTGCAGGCAGCGATGCAGCGACGAGCGGGTCAGATGCGGTAGGCTCGGCTGCAGCGCGTAGAGGCAGTCGTCCAGCGGCAGCAGGGTATGCCGCCGGAAGGCGACGATCACCGCCTCCTCCTCCACGCTGAGCACGCTGGAACGGGGCTCCTTCGGTCCCATCCGCGCATCGGTGCAGGTCCGGCGTGAGCGCCACTTCTGCACCGTCATGGCGCTGATGCCGTGGCGCTTGGCGGCCGCCCTTACGCTCTCTTGACGAGCTTGGATTGCCCGACGGACCGTCTTGTATCTTGAAGTTGCCCGCTGGCGCGAAGCCAGTGAGGTTACACGGTGAGGGTCAGCCCGTGTCCGTCTGGGGCTCTCAAGCCCGCGACAGAGCAAGGTGCGGCCCTCACCGCCACAGTCCCAAACCCGGACAACCGCTCGGGCCCAAGCCCGCATTTGCAAGGTAGGGTCATGGACGAACAACCGACCATCTTCGTTGGCATCGACGTGTCCAAATACCGTCTCGACGTTTATCTCAGGCCGTTGGACGAGGCCTTCCATGTTCCTCGGGACGTGAAGGGGCTTGAAGCTCTCGCGCGCCGCTTCACCAGCCTCCCGGTTGCCCTCGTCGTCCTGGAAGCCACTGGCGGCTTCGAGGCGAGCGTAGCTGCAGCACTCGCCGCAGCCGGGCTGCCGCTCTGCATCGTCAACCCGCGCCAGATCCGCGACTTCGCCAGAGCCATGGGCCGGTTGGCGAAGACCGACACGCTCGACGCTGAGGTGATCGCCCTCTTCGCCGAACGCATCAGACAACCGGTCAGGCCTCTGCCGGAACCGGAGAGAAGCCACTTCGCCGAGCTCGTGAGCCGGCGGCGGCAGATCATCGGGATGATCAACATGGAGACCAACCGCCGCGATCAAGCCGTGGACAAGCAGCTGAGCCGGCGGCTTAGCCGCCACATCGCCTTCCTGGAAAAAGAGCTCGTCGAGCTCGATGGGGATATCGGCCAAACCATCAAGGCCTCTCCCGTTTGGTGCGAGACTGAGGCGTTGCTCAAATCCGTTCCCGGAGTTGGAGACGTCACCGCGCGCACGCTTCTGGCTCAGCTGCCTGAACTGGGCACGATCGGTCGCCACCAGCTCGCGGCTCTCGTCGGCATCGCTCCAATCAACCGCGACTCTGGCCTGATGCGGGGCCGGCGATCCATCGCGGGTGGGCGAACATCTGTGCGAGGCGTACTGTACATGGCTGCGCTGACTGCAATCCGGCGAGGCTCTCCGTTCCGGCCCTTCTACGAGCGGCTCACTGGGCGGGGCCGGCCTAGGAAGGTCGCCCTCGTGGCAGTGATGCGAAAGCTCCTGGTGACGCTCAACGCCATCGTCCGCGACCGCACGCCCTGGCGGCCCCTCAAGGCTTGACCTTCAACACAGCCGCTCAGTCGTCGTGGCGCTGCCGTGGAGAACCTGTCCCATAGCGCGTCCCTCCATGCGGTATCAGTCGTACCACCACACAGCGGGAACGAACATCTAGCTCCTGAAGAGCGAGTGCAAGCGACGCAACGGAAGCGCAGCGTCGCCATGGCAGAGGGGGACGAAACACGGGCCTAAGACCTCGGGACGGCAGTGGCACGTCACCGCGAACAAGGCCTGAGCGGCCACCTCAAGGGCGGCGCTTCGACACCCGTCAGGACACCCCGCCCGACGCGTTTCGCGTGTGACCACGGCTGACGGCAGGTCTCCTGGCTCACGGGCCGTCGCCCTCGCACCGTCTTCCCGGATGAAGGTCATCCAGCGACGCGGTGGTGCTGGGCTCGCCGCTTACAGTTGCGGGGGCAGCCGCGGCCTCAGGCTTGCACCTTCACCGCGTTCCCTTTTGATCCCCAAGGGGAACCGTCACGGCCGAGCTACAACTTCACGTACTCGTGAGTCAACGAATTCGGCCAGCTTCGGTCTCGCCAGTAAGCCAGTCGGGATGACTGGAGTGGGTGGATCTGCGACCGTCCGCTTCCGGGCGGCCATGCATAAGAACGGACATCACCACCGCGCTCGCTCTCGACCCTTGTCTGAAGTTTAGAAGGTCCGTTTATGGGCAACCTGACCCAGCCTTGCTATCTTACAAATAGACATACCTTTCAGACGGACCGAGTCTCGATCTTTAAGCGTCTGAACCAGGGAGTATAGATTGACCGAGCGCCCCCGCGTCAAAACGCTGAGGCAGAGCACGGCCGAGGTTGAGTCGAAGCGAGCGTACGAGTTCTGGCGCGATACGGCGTTGGCCATGTCCGGCGTCTCCAGCGCCTGCACCGAGGAACGGCGGTCGTTCTCAGCCAGTCGCCTCGTCGCCGTCACGGCCCACAGCACCTTGCTGCACACCGAAGGGCCGCGGGTCGATGTCGAGCGCTCGGCGCGCCATGTCCGCCAAGACGGGCGCGACACCATCACAATCGCCCTGGTCCTGCGCGGTACCCAGTACTTCGAACAAGGGACCCGCGGCGGGCGGATGGCTCCCGGCGACATCAGCATCACCGACTCTGGACGCCCGTTCCTGATAGGGGCCTACGAGGATTACGAGGAGATCCGGCTTAGCACGACGCGCGCGGCCTTCAGGGCCCATGTCGGCGAGCCGGACGCCTACGCCGGGCGCCTGATCGGCCACGGCCCCCTCAATGCGCTGTTTGCGACCTACCTGCGGTCCTACGCGGCCTTGGTGCCGAGCATGACGGAGGCCGAGGCCGACACTGCGGTCGAGGGCACCCTCCACCTGTTCCGAGGTTTGGTGGGCGCCCCTACGGGCGAGGTCACGGCGGATGCGCTGCGGTCGCTGGCCACGGTGCACATCGAACGCAGCTTACACGATCCGGCGTTCGGTCCCGACGCCCTGTACCGGGCGTTGTGCGTCTCCCGCAGCCGCCTCTACACCGCCTTCGCCGATGGCGAGGGCGTAGCGGCGGCGATCCGCGACGCGCGCCTCGACCGGGCGCATCGGCAGTTGTCGGCGCCTGCGCATGCCGGCGACAGCATCGCGACCATCATGCTCCGGTGCGGCTTCACCAACGCGTCGGGCTTCAGCACCGCCTTTCGTCGGCGCTTCGGAACCGCGCCACGCGATCTCAGAGCCTCAAACACCTGAGGGCGGATGCTTTACCGGACCTGGGGCGGCGACCAGCCGCGTGACCGGCCGGGCCAGGACGCCGCGTTGCCGGGAAGGAGCGGCCGAAGTGACCGGAAACATCGCGGGTGTGGGGCAAGCGTCGGGGGAGGCGGGGGCCGCGGCGGTCCAGGTTTTGTCAGCGGCCTCTCAGCTGTCGAGGCAATCCGAGCATCTTGGTTCCGAGGTCGACCGCTTCCTCGCCACCGTGCGCGCGTTCTGAGGCCAGTCGGATGGCGTGCCGTAACGCCCGACGTGCCATTCAACCGAAGATTTAGCTTCGTCAGGCGAGCGCTCTATCGCGTCACCGGCCTGCCCGACCGGCCGCGTGGACCGCCGAGCACGAGGGCGCCGCTGGCGATCAGGGTGGCGGTGAGCACGGCGAACATGGCGTGGATCCCGTAGCCGTCGAGCAGCGGCAGCAGGACAATCGGCGTCAGAGCTGCAGCGACCCGCCCACCGGCCCAGGCGCAGGTGAGGGCCGAGGCCCGCGACGCGGTCGACAGGAGCTCCGTCGCGTAGACTGCGAGGAGGCCGCCGTAGATCGCCGCTGCGGTGTTGAACGCCAAGCCGAACAGAACGAGGGTCGCGAAGGTCTCGCCGACGGCAAAGGCCGTGCCAAGAACCACCATCGCGGCCGCCATGGCGACCAGACAAGTGCGCCGCTCCAGATGGTCGATTACCGTAGCAGTGAGCAGGGTCCCGAGCGGCGGCCCCAGCATCGACAGGCCAGCGAAGACCAGGGACTGATCGACCCGGAAGCCTTTCCCGAGCATCACGACCGCGCTGAGCAGGGGAAAGCCTACTGTCGCCCACGGACTGAGCGCATAGAGGGCGACGAACAAGGCGGCCCGGCGGCGCTGCTGGGGGTCAGCGAGCAGCCCTCGGAAACCCGCATGCATCGGAGGCTGGGGATGCCTGGTCGCCTCAGCGGGCGTTTCGAGTGGGACGATGCCGCTCGCTGCCTCGAAGCGCCTGCAAGCGCGTTCGGCCTCAACAGCGCGCCCGACTGCAGCGAGCCAGCGCGGCGAGTCCGGCAGAACGCCGAACAGGGCCGCCCCCAGAACCGCCAAGACCGCACCGAGCACCAGAGCCCAGCGCCAGGCCGCGATCCCGAGCGGCGGCGCTGGCGCCAGGGCCTGGACCAAGAGGATCACCCCGGTCCCGCCCAGAAAGCCGATCCCGGTGCAGACCATCAGCATCGCGCCGCGCCGCCGGGGCGGCATCACGTCGGCGAGGTAGGTCGCCGCCAGTGGCGGGAAGCCGCCGATCGCGAAGCCCGACACCGCCCGGGCGACGGTGAGCTCGGTGAGGCCCGAACTCATGGCGGCGGCCGCCGATCCGACTGCCATCAGCACCAGAGTGGCTTGGAGTGCCGGCCGCCTTCCGAACCGGTCGCCGATCAAGCCGAAGACCGGTGCACCCACCGCGCCCCCGGCGAAGACAGAGGCCAGCAGTAGGGACAAGCTACCCCGCGGCATACTGTAAGGCGGCGCTAGGAAGATCGCCGCTAGGGCATTGCTTAAAGCGACCTCGGCCACGTCGGTGAACAAGCCGAGGGTGCAGACCGCTAGGATCGTCAGGTGCAGCGATGTGATTGGCAGACGGTCGAGCCGGGAGGCGATCGTATGCGGCGCTCCCCCCGGGTCCTCTTGCACGAGAGCACCGGGGGCGACAGGTCGTCGGGACGTCTCGATCACGCAAGCGGTTCCGTTCCGGACCGGCGGTCGATCACGGCCGGTGATAGGGCCTGATAGCCGCGAGTTGCGCGTTCCGGGAACAAAATCCACCTCCTCCACCCAAAGCAGCCGGTCGAGCCGGTTCGGTTTGGGTATGCCCATCGGAGCGATCGGCGGCAATTCGTTGTGGGTGCACCCAAATCAGACCAATTGCTGCTGGCACGAACGTCCGGTTTCAGCTGCGGCGCCGAAGGCCGCTTACCACCCTGTGCCGAAGTTGCCGGAGTGCTGACGAACGGCTGCTTTGGAGAAGCGCCGATGGCGGTCCGGGTGGCTGGGTTGGGTCGGTAGCCGAATGGCGGCTTGGGGTGGCTTTCCGCCCGTCCGCTTTCGGACGGTCCGGGCATCGAAGCGGACATAGTGAAGTTTCGAACGCACCGACCAAGCGGGAAGCTGGGCCTGATCAGACCGAACCCCTCCCATGAAGGCCGAGAAGCCGGTGCAGGATGTCGCCCAGTTGCACTGCCGAGTACGGCTTCTGCAGTAGCTCGAACCCGTGCGTGCCTTCCTGCGCCAGCACGTGGCTGTAGCCGGATGCCAGGACCACCGGCAGGTGCGGCAACCGCCGCTGCAGTGCCTTGGCGAGCTCTACGCCACCCATGCCTGGCATCACCACATCGGTGAACACCAGGTCGAAGCCTGCGCCGTTGCCGCCTACCCGGTCCAACGCATCCTCGGCGTTGGCTGCCCAGGTCGGTCGGTAACCTAGGTCCTCAAGGATCTGGGTCGCGAACTGACCGACGCCGATGTTGTCCTCAACGACGAGGATGCGCTGCCCCGTGCCGAGCGGCGTCTGCCCCCCGTCGGGCCCGCGGACACGGTCCTGGACCTCCTCTTGCTCGACTTCCGGCAGGTAGAGGGTGAAGGTTGTGCCTTCCCCGACGGTGCTGGCAACGTCGATGTCGCCGCCCGACTGCTTGGCGAAGCCGAATACCTGCGACAGGCCGAGCCCCGTGCCCTTGCCGACCTCCTTGGTCGTGAAGAACGGCTCGAAGATCCGGCTGAGCAGGTCCGGGGGGATGCCTGAACCCGTGTCGACGAGGGAGACCGTGGCGAAGGCTTTGCGCGAGCCGGCATGGCCGCGGATGACGGGAAGGGCCGTCCGGCATCCGAGGCGCAGGGTGAGCGTTCCCTCCCCGTCCATGGCATCGCGCGCGTTGACGGCCATGTTGATGAGCGCGGTCTCGAACTGGCTTAGATCCGCTCGGACGAAGCAGGGCGCATCGGGCACCTCCGCGACCACGTGGACGCGTGCGCCCGTCACGGTATCGAGCATCTCCGCAATCCCGCGCATCCTCTCGCCGACGTCGAACACCTCTGGCTTGAGGGTCTGCCGGCGTGCAAAGGCGAGCAACTGGCCGGTGAGCTTGGCCGCGCGCTCAACCGTATCGGAAACGGCGTTGAGATACCGATCCTTGCGCACTTCTGGCAGGTCCGGTCGTCGAAGGAAGTCCACGGACGAGCGGATGATGGTCAGCAGGTTATTGAAATCGTGCGCGACCCCGCCGGTGAGTTGGCCGACGGCTTCCAGCTTCTGGGATTGGCGGAGGGCCTCCTGTGCCTGCTCCAGCTCGGCCTGCCTTTCCCGGGCCTCGGTGATGTCGCGCCCGGTCGCATAGGTCAGCTTTCCGGCCGGGGCGGCGGTCCATGAGATCCAGCGCGTCGAGCCATCCTTGTGCCGGTAGCGGTTGACGATGTGGGGCATCCCGCCCTCGGCCGCCTCGGTATAGGCATCAACCGTTTCAACATGGTCCTCCACCAGGACGAACTCGTTGACGTGGTGCCCGACCAATTCGTGCGGCTCGTAGCCGAGAAGGCGGGTCCATGCCGGGTTGACCCGCTGGAAGACGCCTTCGAAGTCGATAATCAGCATCAGGTCGGGAGCGGTGTCCCACATCAGGTCTAGCTCGTTTGTGCGCTCCTCTACGCGCTGTTCCAAGGTCGTGTTCAGGCTGCGCACCTCGCAGAGTGCCCGTTCCAGGCTCTCTTGGCTGTCTTTGAGCGCGGCGTCGGTCAGCACCCGCTGCGTGGTCTCGTCGGCGAAGATGAACAGGCCCGCGATCCTGCCGTCGGCATCGAGCACCCGCGAGTAGGAGAAGGAGAACCAGGTCTGCGCCGCCCCCCGGTCGGTATCGAGCTTCCACGGAAGGTCCTCGAAGCGATGGCTGCGCCCGGCGAAGGCGTCTTCGATGATGGGCTTGGCCTGTTCCCAGGCGTCGGCCCAGACTCTGTCGAAACGTTCGCCCGTGGCCCAGGCCACCCGGGGACCGAGCAGGCGGGAATAGGTGTCGTTGAAGAAGAAATGCAGGTCCGGCCCCCAGGCCAGGATCATGCTCTCGGGCGAGTTCAGGACCAGCGAGAGCGCGGTCTTGAGAGATTGCGGCCACGTCTCGGGGGAGCCGAGAGGATGGGCCGACCAGTCGCGCCCGCTGATGAGGCACGCGGCCTCACCGCCTCCAGCTAGGAAGGCCCTCGCGTCGCTCACCGCGTCATGCCCAGCGGACGCCGTACGAAGCAGCAAGGGCTGCGCCCTGGCGTCGTCTTGCTGGGTCGGTGACACCCCTCATTGAGCGTATTGAAGACCGTGCGGTAGTGCTCTTCGCAGTCGCGCAAAGACGTGATCGCGCGCCGCAGCTCATCGGAGGACATCTCAGGGGCCATGCCCCCCTTATGGCACATGCGCCCTGAGTGGTCGCCGAGGGCGTGCTCCTCCGCCGGAGCTATGGTGCCGGCTTTTCACCCCGAACCGAGGTCGCGATGCGGTCGGCGAACGGCTACTTACGGGAAGCGCCCACAACAATGTGAGAGATCAACCTGGATCCTGCGCACGACGGCGTAAGCGGGATGGCTCACGCCCTGGTCGGGCTGGAGCCGCGCGAGGTGGTCGATGACGAGGGGCGTCGGCAGACGCCGCGGCACGGGATCCAATAAAGTGATCTGGTCGCCGGTCGCGTAGATCTGAACGTGCCAGCCGAGGGGCTCGACCTTGCGGGCCATCGACTCCAGGCGCTCGGCGGTGGTCGGCTCCCAGGATTGCGGCGTGCTGAAATTCACCCGGATGCCCACCGCGCCCTGTGCCGCCATCGCCCAGAGTTCGGCATCGGCGATGTCGCGATCGACCACGACCACCGCGCGAGCCGAAGGGCCGAACTGCGCCACGGCGTCGAGGGTCGCGCGGTTGTCCGTGCCGTAGGTCGAGGGCGTCACCACCACCACCCAGCTCGTCCCGAAGCGCGTCTGCAGACGGCGATAGGCGGTGACATTGCTGTCCAACACCGGCCGGCCCTTCCAGTGGGGCGAGGCCGGGAAGCGGGTCGACAGGATGTGGATGTGGCAGTCGCAGGCCTTCGGCGGCACGCGGATCGCGGGCGCCTCCGTGCCTGCGGAGAACGGAATACCGTCCGCCGCGTCCGCTGGCCGGTTACGGAGCCCGAGAGCTGTGGTTAGGGCGAGGGCGCCGCCCGTCCCCAGAATGCTCCGCCGCATCGCTGTGGTCTCGGGATCCATCGTCGGGTTCCTCCCCACGTTCGCGCGGTCAGAAGCCGTAGAGCTTGGCCGAGTTGGTCACGAGGATCCGGTTCCGCACCGCCTCATCAGGGGCCCAGCTCGCCAGGAGGTTGAGGAGCACGGCATCGTCCGGCTTCGCGTCGGCCGGCGAGGTCGGGTGCGGCCAGTCGCTGCCCCAGACGAGGCGCTCAGGGGCGAGCTGCACGTAGGCGCGGGCGAGGCGGCTCCGGTCGGCGTAGCTCGGCGGTCCGACCTTCGAGAGAATGTAGGCGCCGGTGAGCTTCACCCAGGCACCGTGCTTCTCGATCAGGTCGGCGATGACGCGGAAGCCGGGGTGATCAGGGCCGGCGGGCTCGGGCAGGTGCCCCATATGATCGAACACGATCGGGACCGGCAGGCTCTTCAGGGTGTCGGCCAGCTCCACGATCTTGTCGCCGTCGGAGACCAGCTGGATGTGCCAGCCGAATTCGGCGATCTTGCGGGCGACCGGCATCATGTCGGTGATCGGCGCCCCGCCGGGCAGGCGCGTCCCGAAGCGCACGCCGCGGATGCCGGCCCCGTCGAGGCGCTTCAGCGCCTCGGTTGTCACCGAGGCGTTAAGCATGGCGATGCCCCGGGCGGTCGGCCCGAATTCTTGGACGGACTGGACGAGGAGGCTGTTGTCGACCCCGTAGGTCGAGGGCTGCACGACGACGTGGCGGGTCAGGCCCAGGCGTCGCATCAGGAGCTGGTAATCCGCCACGCTCGCATCCGGTGGCCGCAGGGTCGCGCCGGGCGCGGCGGGGAAGCGCGCATCGTAGATGTGGTGGTGGCAGTCGGTGGCGCCCGGCGGCACGGGAAAAGTCGGCCGCTCCGTGCCCGAAGACCAGGGGACGGTCTGAGCCCTGGCGGCCCGCAACCCCACGCCGAGGGCAGCGCCGGCCATCAGGGTCGCGAGGTGCGCGCGGCGGGTCATCGGGGAGGTCATCGTCCGGTCCGTTCAATGATGCGAGAAGAGGGTCTGGCCGGGGGCCGGCATCCGCGCCGTCAGGATGCTGCCGGTCTGGGATTCGGTGATGAACAGGGTCGCCCCGTCCGGGCCGCCATAGGCGACGTTGGTGGTGGAGATCCCGGCGGTGGACTTAACCCGCAGCACCGGCTCGGCGACCGGCGACAGACGCCAGATCGAACCGAACCCAGTATGGGCGACGATCAGGCAGCCCTCCGCATCCAGTGCTATGCCGTCCGGGCCGCCGAGACCACCGTGGAGCTGCGCGAACACACCCACCTTGGCGACGAGCCCGCTCCCGTTCAGGGGAATCCGCCAGATCTGCTGGGCGCGGGTCACGGCGATGAACAGACTGCCCATGGCATCGTCGATGACGATGCCGTTCGGGCTCGGGATCGTGTCCACGAGGCAGGTCAGTTCGCCGGAGGACCGAAGCCGATAGACCCGGCCGGTCGGGTCCTGCAGCCCGGTCTGGCCTTGGTCGGTGAAGTAGAGGTCGCCGTTCCTGGCGAAGGTCAGGTCGTTGACCCCGCGGAAGCCCTCCGAGCCAGCCGTCTCCAGGAATGGCGTCACCGCCCCCGTGTCCGGGTCGAGGATCATCAGGCCCCGCTTGTAGCAGGTGATGAAGATCCGCCCGTCCTGGTGGATCTTCATCCCGTTCGGCCAGCCGTCATATTCGGCGACGAGATCCCATTCGCCGGCTTGGTCGATGCGGAAGATCCGGCCGAAGGGGATGTCCGTCACGTAGAGGCGGCCGGCCCGGTCGAAGACGGGGCCTTCCAAGAAGGAATCGATCGCGTGACCGCCCCGGTTGGCGTTCGCCCAGGCTGTCGGCCGGACCATGCGGAAGCGGTCGGGCAGGCGCGTGAAGAGTTCGGCCGTCACGGCCGGCGGCGGTGCGAAGAACGACATCGCATGTCCTCGGTGGGGGAGCGTAGACGGTGGCTCAGGCGGGCAGCGCCGCCGCGTGTGCCTCGCGGGCATGAGCGCGGCTGATCAGGATCACGCTGATCGCGGCGGCGGCATCGAGGGCGGCGACCGGGAGCATGCCGAGGGGGAAGCTGCTGGTCGCGTCCTTCACGAGGCCGACCACGTTCACCATCAGGCCGCCGCCGATCAGGTTGGAGATCGCATTGATCCCGGCAAGCCCGGCCGCCAGCGTCCCCGGCGAGAGCCATCCGGCCGAGAGCGCCCAGAACGGCCCTTTGAACGAGTAGGCGCCGACGAGGGCGAAGGTCACGGCCAGGATGGCGGTGGCGATGCTACCGGTCAGGTACAGGTACGACAGGCCGAAGGCGGCGAACAGCAACGGGATCGCGGTGTGCCAGCGGCGCTCGCTGTGTCGGTCCGAGTGGCGGCCCCAGAGCACCATTAGCACCGTCGCGAAGCCGTAGGGAATCGCATTGACGAAGCCTGTCTGCAGGTTGGTCAGTCCGAAGGACTTGATCATCTGCGGCTGCCAGACCGACAGGACGCTGCCGGTCGCGGAGGCGCCGGAGCAGACCAGAGCCATCGTCAGGAAGTACTTGTTGCGCACGAGCTGCCACAGGGAGATGTGGCCGATGGGCTTCTTGCGGGCCGCCTCCTCGTCGAGGCGCCCGACGAGCCAGGCCCGCTCGGTCTCGCCGAGCCACTTCGCGTCGCGGGGCCGGTCGGTCAGCACGAACAGGCAGGCGATGCCGAGGAGGATCGTGGGGATGCCCTCCAGCACGAACAGCCATTGCCAGCCCTTGAGGCCGAGGGCACCGTCGAGTTCGAGGAGCGATACCGAGAGGGGCGAACCGAGGAAGGTCGCGAGCGGGATCGAGACCGTGAAGGTCGCCAGGATCCGCGCCCGGTATTCGGCGGGTAGCCAGTAGGTCAGATAGAGGATCGCGCCGGGGAAGAACCCGGCCTCCGCCGCGCCCAGGATGAAGCGCATCGCGTAGAGCGAGTACGGCCCGACTACGAAGGCCATGCACGCGGTGACCAGACCCCAGGTGATCATGATCCGGGCGATCCAGCGCCGGGCGCCGACCTTCTGCAGGGCGAGGTTGCTCGGCACTTCGACCAGGAAGTACGAGACGAAGAACAGGCTCGCCGCCAAGCCGAACATGGCCGGGGTGAGCCCGAGATCCTTGTTCATCTGCAAGGCGGCGAAGCCGACGTTCACCCGGTCGAGCAGGGCGCAGAAGTAGCAGACCATCAGGAACGGCACGAGCCGCAGGATCACCCGGCGCATTGTCGCCTTCTCGAGCGCGTGCATATCGTGTTCGGAGATGCTCACGTTCCATCCTCCCATCGCTGTGAGATGCGGCCCGTCCGACGTTCGTCGTGCTTGAGCCTCTGGTGATCCTGTGGCTCGGGGATCAGATCCCTTCGCAGCCCGTCTCCGCGAGGGCGCGCTCGACCCAGGAGCGGTCCACGGTGCCGGCCTGGATCGCCGCCATGGTCTTGGCCTCGCCCTGCTGCTTCCTGTCGGCGTTGGCGTAGACCGCCTCGGTCTGGTCGAAGGGCACGCAGACGAAGCCGTCGTCGTCGCCGACGATCAGATCGCCCGGCTCGATCACCATGCCCTCGATGGCGATGGTGGCGTTCATCTCGCCCGGCCCGTTTTTGTAGGGACCACGATGGGTGATGCCGGCGGCGTAGACCGGGAACGTGTTCTGGCGGATCCAGCCGTAGTCGCGCACCGCGCCGTTCAGGATGACGCCGGCCATGCCGATCTGTTGCGCGTGGGAAAGCATTAGCTCGCCCATCAGGGCGTTCGTCAGGTCGCTGTCGCCATCGACGACGAGTACGTCGCCGGGCTTCGCGCGGTTGAGGGCCGCGTGGATCATCAGGTTGTCGCCGGGGCGCACCCGCACGGTCAGGGCGACGCCGCAGAGCACGCCGCCGGCATGGAGCGGCCGGATCCGGGCGCCGCCGTGGCTCATGCGGCTCATCGAGTCGCTGATGTTGGCGACCGCGATCACCTTGAATTTCTCGACGGTGGCGGGGTCGACCGTGCGGGTGCGCGGGTGGATCTTGAAACCGATGGCCATAACTGTTCCTCCTTCGATACGGGGGATGGGCGGTGTCAGGCGACGGGCTTGAGGCCGGCCTTGAGCACCATGGCGTCGAGTGCCTCCTGGTAGGTCCGGGGGACGACGCCCTTGAAGTGATCCTTGAGGCCGAGGCTCTCCTTCCACCGCAGGCGCTGGGCGACGGCGCGGGCCATGATCGGCTCGACGCCGGCATCGGCGACGGCGTCGGCCGACATCTCCAGCTCCTCGGCCCGGCGCTTGGCGTGGATCACCCCCGACGGGGTCAGGCTCTGGACCGTGTCCATCCACGGCCGGGCGAGGGTTTTGGAGGCCGACGCGAGGACGACCTCGTCGATCCCGTATTGCCGGGCGGCGAGCAGCATCTCGTCGGTGAGCGCCTCGATCCCCTTGATCAGGACCGAGCGGATGATCTTGATTCCCGAGGCGGTGCCGAGCACCGGGCCGGTGAACTCGATCTGCATACCCCAGGGCACCAAGAGATCGCGCACCCGCTCGCCGGCCGGGCCGCTCGACAGCATCCGCATGGAATAGCCGTGCAGCGGTGTGCCCTCGATCGAGGCGTCGCCGAGAAGGGCGCCGGTCGCTTCGAGCTTGCTCGCGACACCCTGCTTGATCTTCGGCGTGGCCGAGGCGAAGTCGAGGAAGGTGTGGCGGCTCGTCAGCACCGGGGCGAAGGCGTCGGCGCTCTCCAGCGAGGCCACGCCCGGAGTCACGCTGACGATCAGTTCGGCGACCTCGGCCAGCTCCCCGTTCGATCGCACGAGGGTGACGCCGGCCTCCCGCGCCCGTGCCTGGATCAGGTCGGCGTAGGGCCCGTCGAAGGCGTACTTGTCGTAGCAGGCGATCGATTGAAGCCCGGCGCCGCGCAGGCCGGCCCCGAGGGTGCTGCCGATCTCGCCGTAGCCGACGAGGCCGAGCCTGAACTGTTCGCGATCTGCCATGGGGTTCTCCTGGGTCTGTTCCTGGTGAGGGGTTTAGTTCGTTGATGCGGAACGACGGGGGGCGCCGGCGCGCGCGCGGTCGAGAAGGACGGAGACGGGATGGGGCAGGTGGACTTCGTCCATGAGCTTGGCCTGCGACCGGCACGAGTAGCCGTCGGCCATCAGCCGGCCCGTGCCCCCCCGTTCGGCCACGTGGTTCGCCCAGCTGAGCCGGTAGATGCGCTCGGACATCGCCCGGTGCTCAGCCTCGTGGCCGTAGGTGCCCGCCATGCCGCAGCAGCCGCTCGGGAGGATTGTGAGATCGAGCCCGTAGGCGTCGAAGATCGTGGCCCAAGCCGCCATCGCCGGCTGCGCAGTGGTACGCTCGGTGCAGTGGGGCAGCAGCCAGACCGTCTCGCGCCCGCCCGCGCGCGGCACGCCGTCCAGGCGGCTGGCGAGCCACTCCTGCACGAGCTGGACGCGCGGAATGTCCCGGCCCGGCAGCGCCTCGGCGTATTCCGACCGGTAGGTCAGGGTCATGGACGGGTCGAGGCCGATCAGGTCGACGCCGGTCGCGGCGAGGCGGTCGAGTTCGGTCGCGTTCTTGGCGGCGAGGCGCTCGAACCGGCCGAGGAAGCCGTGAACGTGCAGCGGCTTGCCGTTCGGCCGGTAGGGCGCGAGCCAGGGCCGGACGCCGATCGCGATCAGCAGATCGAGCAGGTCGAGCAGGACCGGCGTCTCGTAGTAGCTCGTGAAGGCGTCCTGCACCACGACGACGCTGGTCAGACGCTCGGGCGCGGACAATCCGGACAGCGCCTCCGCTGTCGCGAGCCGGACGCCGCGCCGGGCGATCTCACGCGCGAGGTTCAGGCGCGAGAGCTTGGGGGTTTTGACGAGGCCGATCGCATCGGAGCTTTTGAGCGAGGTGGCCAGGTTGACGAGGACGGGGGCCTTGGCGAGCCAGGGCACCAGCGCTTCCAAGGATGCGAGCGCATGGTGGCGGAGCGGTCGCAGGTAGCGCCCGTAGTACAGTTCTAGGAACTTGGCGCGGAACGCCGGGACGTTCACCTTGATCGGACACTGCCCGACGCAGGACTTGCAGGCGAGGCAGCCGTCCATCGCCTCTTTGACGCGGTGCGAGAAGTCGTCTTCGCCCCGGCGCCGCGCCAGCGTGTTGCGCACCCGGTTCGGCAGGCCGCGCCAACCGGATACCCCGCGCAGACGCCGCGCCTCCGCGACCGGATCGACGCTCGCCACAGTGAGGCGGCGCAGCCACTCGCGCATGAGCTGGGCGCGGCCCTTGGGCGAGTGCCGCCGCTCGCGCGTACCCTTCCAGGACGGGCACATGGCATCGTCCGGATCCCAATTGAAGCAGGCCCCGTTGCCGTTGCAGTGGAGCGCGTTGTCGTAGCTCTCCCGTATGGCAAGCGGGATGGCACGGTCGCCCGCGCCCTTGACCGGCACCTCGTCGATGCGCAGCAGCCGGCCGTCGTCGGGCACCGCGATCTTGCCCGGGTTGAGCTGGTGATGCGGGTCGAACGCGGCCTTGATCGCCTGAAGCTGAGGGTAGAGAGGGCCGAAGACGGTCGGGACGAACTCGGAGCGCACACCCTTGCCGTGCTCGCCCCACAGCACGCCGCCGTATTTTTGAGTGAGGGCCACGACCTCCTCGGTCACCGAGCGGATGAGGGACACCTGCTCCGGGTCCGTCATGTCGATGGCCGGGCGGACGTGGAGTACGCCCGCGTCCACATGACCGAACATCCCGTAGGCGAGGCCGCGGCGGTCGAGCGCTGCCCGGAACTCGGCGATGTAGTCCGCGAGGTTTTCCGGCGGAACGGCGGTGTCCTCCACGAAGGCGATCGGGCGTCGCCCGCCCTGCATCGCGCCGAGCAGGCCGACCGCCTTCTTGCGCATGCCCCAGATGCTCTCGACCGGGTCCGACGCGCCGGCCGTCGGTCCGCGGCTAGAGGCCTCGCCTCCGGCCTGATCGCCGTCTTCCGCCACCCGGGCGCCGCCATCGGCAGCCAGGGCATAGGCGCGCTCATCCCGTGTCGGGCGTCCGGGTGCGGCCCGACCGCCGGAGTTCCGCGCGACCGTGAAGCCGCGCCGCCCGAACCGGCGGCCTTCCCGGTCCAGCCTGTCCGTCACGCGGACGATCTGAGCCTCCAAATCCTCCGCTTCGTCGGCCAGGAACTCGACGAGGTTGACCCCGGCCGCCGAGCCCTCGGGGTCATCCGGGAAGTACGCGGCGACCTCGTGCCAAACGATGTCCGTGCGGGCGAGGTCGAGCACCTTCGAGTCGACGGTCTCGATCGAAGCCGCCCCGATTTCCACCAGGGCGTGGGCGTCGCGCAGGGCCGCGTCGAAGCTGTCGTAGCGGATGTTGACGAGCGCCGCGTAGCGCGGGATCGGCAGGACGTTCAGCTCGGCCTCCACGACGAAGCCGAGGGTGCCTTCCGCCCCGCATAGGACCGCGTTCAGATTGAAGCGACCGTCGGCTTCGCGGATGTGGGCGAGATCGTAGCCGGTGAGCGAGCGGTTGAGTTTGGGGAAGCGCTCGGCGATGAGCGCACGGTTCTCCCGCTCGATGCGGTCGACCAGCCTGTGTACGGCGCCAACGCGGTCGGGACGGGCCGACACGGACGCCAGCTCCGCGTCTTCGAGGGGCAGCGACATCCAGACCGTACCATCGAGCAGTACGGTTGTGAGCGCGAGCACGTGATGGCGGGTCTTGCCGTAGAGGCAGGAGCCCTGGCCGCACGCGTCCGTGTTGATCATGCCGCCGATGGTGGCGCGGTTGGAGGTCGACAGCTCCGGCGCGAAGAACAGGCCGTGAGGCTTCAAGGCCGCGTTGAGCTGGTCCTTCACGACGCCCGCCTCGACCCGCGCCGTGCGCCGCTTCGGGTCGATCTCCAGGATGCTGTTCATGTGCCGTGACAGGTCGATCACGAGGCCGTCCGTGAGCGACTGGCCGTTGGTCCCGGTGCCGCCGCCGCGCGGGGCGACCTTGACCGAGCGGAAGCGCGCCTCGCCGAGCAGACGCGCGATGCGCACGAGATCGTCCGTGAGGCGTGGGAAAGCGATCGCCTGTGGAACGAGCTGGTAAATGGAATTGTCGGTGGCGAGCACCGTCCGATCGGCGGCTCCGAGGGTCAAATCCCCCAAGAAGCCCCGCGCCTGCAGCTCGGCGCAGAACTCTTGGTAGATCGAGGACGCGGCCGGTTCGGATGAAAGACGCGGGATCATGGCGTCACGCCAGGACGGCCGCGGGGACGGCGTCCCGCCGCCCGAGGCGGCCGAAGATGATCATCAGGGTCGCGCCGAACAGAAGGGTGCAGCCGATGGCCAGCAGCGGCGCCGTGAACCCGCCCGAGAGGTCGCGGACGAACCCGATCATGTACGGGCCGGCAAAGCCGCCGAGGTTGCCGATCGACACGATCATCGCGATGCCGCCCGCGGCCGCTCGGCCGGTGAGAAAGCCCGAGGGCACGGCCCAAAAGGTCGCCACGCACGCGTTGATCGAGGCCACCGCCACGCAGAGCGCGGCGATCGTCAGGACCGGGGTCGGCGTGAAGGCGCTGGACACGAGGGCGACCGAGCCGACGAACAGCGCGATCGCGGGGTAGATCGTCCAGTCGCTGCCGCGGTCCGACATCCGGCCCCACACGACCATCGCGGCGGCGCCGCAGAGGTAGGGGATCGCCGTCACGAAGCCGAGCAGCGTAGTCGAGACGCCGAGCTGCTTGATGATCTGCGGCAGCCAGAGGCCGATGCCGAGCGACCCGATGATGGTGCAGAGGTTCACGACCGCGAGGGTCAGGACGCGCCAGTTGCGCAGGGCCTGCCCGAGCGAGAGGCTGTGCTTCTTCTCGATGGCGGCCTTCTCCGCAGCCAGCTGGCCGACCAGGAAGTCGCGCTCCGGTGCGGACAGCCAGCCCGCTTTCTCGGGCTTGTCGGTCAGCACGAACAGGCAGGCGACGCCGAGAAGGATCGCGGGCACGGCCTCCAGGATCAGCAGCCACTGCCAGCCCTTCAGGCCGAAGCCCTCGAGTTGGATCAGCGCCCCTGAGATCGGCGAGCCGAAGATGTTGGCGACCGGGATCCCTAGGAGGAACATGGCGGTGGCGCGCGCCCGGACGGCGGCGGGAAACCATAGGCCGAGGTACAGGAAGACGCCGGGCACGAAGCCGGCCTCCCCGAGCCCGAGCAGGAAGCGCGCGACGCCGAACGACACCGGACCCGTGACGAACGCCGTCGCGGCGGAGACCAGGCCCCAAGTTATCATGATGCGTGCGATCCAGAGCCGAGCGCCGACCCGCATCATGATCAGGTTACTGGGAATCTCGGCGATGAAGTAGCCGAAGAAGAACAGTCCGGCGCCGATCCCGAACGCCGTGGCGCTGAGCCCGAGGTCGTTGTTCATCGTGAGCGCGGCGAAGCCTACGTTCACGCGGTCCAGATAACTCACGACGTAGCAGGCGAACATAAACGGCAGGATCCGCCGCATCATCTTCCCGTAGAGGCTCCGCTCATCGACCCCACAGGTCTGAGCACGAACCGATTCGGCCGCCTGCCCTAGTGCCATGACGTCCACTCCCGAATCGCCGTTTTGAAACGGCGTTTCGTTTTTATCTCTCTAACGGCTTGCCCTGTCAACGACGGCGTGGGCAACGCGGCGTCATGGCTTGGTGTGCAGACGGTCGATGGTTATGGATCGCGATCGCCGATCATCGTGAAACCGGAGAGAGCACGAAGCCATGGCGAAGGAGGCTCGGACGCGCCCCAAGCTCGAAGGGGTGGCCTCGGCCGATCGAGTCCTGACGGTACTGACGGCATTCCGGCGGGGCGACGATGCAATCGAGCTGGCGGAACTCACCCGCCGCACGTCGCTCGTGAAGAGCACCATCATGCGGCTGTGCATCTCGCTGGAGAAGTTCGACCTGATCGAACGCCTGGATGACGGGCGCTATCGCCTCGGTGTCGAGGCGGCGCGGATCGGCTCAGTCTACCAGCAGTCCTTCGCCCTGGAGGAGCGGATCGTCCCGGTGCTGGAGCGGCTCGCCGCGGAGTCGCTGGAGACAGCGTCGTTCTACATCCGGCGCGGCAACCAGCGGCTGTGCCTGTTCCGAGCGGACTCGCCGTCGCCGCTCCGGATGAACGTCCGCCCCGGCGACATGCGGCCGATGGACGAGTCGGCCATCGCGCAGGTTCTAAGGACCTTCAGCGATCGACGCGTCTCGGAAAGAGCGGCGATCGAGGTCCCGCTCTTTACCTCCGGCATCACGGACCCTCACGTTGCGTCGGTCGCAATGCCCGTGTTCGGGACCGAGCGGCGGCTGATCGGCGCCCTCGCGCTCTCGGGCCCATCATCCAGGCTCACGGCGGAGCGGGCCGAGACCCTTAAACCGCAGTTGCGCGAGGCGGGCGAGCGCCTGTCCTCGGAACTGGGCGCCCAGCTTTGACGCAGTTTGCAGTACGTCGCGGACATTCATGATGGCGCGCTCAAGCGAGCCGGCGAAGCTGGATACTGGGCTCCGCCGTGCATCCGAGAGATCGAAGACTTAGGAAAACTCTGATCTTCGAACGGCCACTCCGATGTTCGCTACGTTGATCCGCGTTGCTCCGGCCTGTCTGCGCGCCCGCGTGAGGCGCCATTCGAGAATGCGCGCACAGGACGTGAGCGTGAAGCACAGGGTGAAATAGGTCAGCGCAAGAAGCCCGTAGACCTCGAAGGGCTGCGTCAGCAGCAGGTTGTTGACCTGCGCAGCCGCGAAGGTCACCTCGTGGGCGCTGATCACGTAGCCGAGGGACGTCTCCTTGATGGTCGAGACGAACTGGCTGACCATGCTCGGCAGCATGTTGTGGAGGGCCTGCGGCAGGACGATCGACAGGGTCGTCGGCCAGTAGCCCAGTCCCAGGGCGGTCGCCGCCTGCACCTGCCCCTTGGGCAGCCCCTCGATTCCAGCTCGGATGACCTCGGACAGGTAGGCGGCCTCGTACACGACGAGGGTGATGATCAGCGTCTCGACGCCGCCGATTGGGCGCCCCACCACCAGCGGCGACAGGAAGTACGCCCAGAAGATGAACATGATCAGGGGCAGGCCGCGCACGACGTAGACGAGCGCCGTCGCCGGCAGGCGCAGCCAGCGGTACGGGCTGAGCCGCGCGAGGGCTAAACCGACCGCGAAGGGGAAGCAGAGCGCGAGCGACGCAATTGCCATGAACAGCGTCATGACGAGACCGCCGATAGGCCCGTAGGGATACTGCCCGATGAGGAAGAGGAGCCAGTTGTCCCTCAGGATCTCCAGCATCAACGTGCCCTAACCTGGAGGCGTCGGGCACAGGCGGCCCCGAGCAGCATGATGCCGAGGGAGACGGCGAGGTAGATCACGGTGGCGACGGCGAAGGCGTCGAAGGTCTGGAACGTTTCGCTCTCGACCGCGCGGGCGCGATACGTCAGTTCGCCGACGCCGATCGCCATGGCGAGGCTCGTGTTCTTGAACAGCAGCAGGGTCTGGTTGATCAGCGGTGGAATCGCGTGGCGCAGGGCCTGTGGCAGCACAACGTTGCGCATCGCGCCGAGGTATCCGAAGCCGAGGGAGAGCGCGGCCTGATACTGGCCCTTCGGGATGGAGCGGATGCCGCTGCGGATGTCCTCGGCGACATAGGCCGCGGCCGCGAGCCCGAGCGCAGTGGCGGCGAGCAGGAACTGGCCGTCATGGGTGTTGAGCCACTGGCGCGCGGGGCGCGGCAGGAGCGACGGCACGCCGAAGTACCACAGGAAGATCTGTACCAGGAGCGGCACGTTGCGGTGGTATTCGACGTAAGCCCCGACGAGCCACGCGCAGGGTCGCGCCGGAAGCATCCGGATCAGGGTGAGCAGGATCCCGACCGTGAGGGCGATGCACCAGGCCGCCGCGGTCAGGGCGAGCGTCGTCCCGATGCCGACGGCAAACCAGTCGAGATATCGACCCTCGAGCACGCCACCCGCGTCGAACAGGTGGATCATCGGGTCCTACCCAGGTTCCGACTTCGGTCCACCGAGGCGGCTCAGTCCTTGATCGCGGCGACCGCGAAGTCGCGCTTGATCTTGTAGGGCGTGCCCTCGCCGAGCCATTTCGCGAAGATCGTGTCGAGTTCGCCGGACTCGGCGAGCTTGGCCAGGGTGGCGTTGACCAAGTTGGTAAAGGCCGGCTCATCCTTGCGCATGCCGAGACCCCAGGGCTCTACGAACAGCGCCTTCTCGATGATGTACATTGGCACCTTGGACTGGTGCTGGAGCTTCACGAGGATCAGTTCGGAGGCGCACAGGGCATCGACCTTGTCCTGTGCCAGGGCCAGGAAGGCCGAGGACGTGTCCTGGAAGGTCACTGTCTCGGCGGTCGGGATAAGGCGGCGCACGCCCTGCTCGGAGGACGAGCCTTTCAGGGCACTAATCTTTTTGCCGTTGAGTTGATCGATCGTGGTGAAGCCGGATTCCTTCGTGGTCATCAGCTTCTGCTGGCTGACGAAATAGGTATCGGAAAATTGGATCTGCTTGCCGCGCTCGGCCGTGTATCCGAGGTTGGCGGCGAGAATATCGACGCGCCCCTGAGATAGTTCGGGGATCCGCGCCTCGACCGCGATGGTCTTGAGTTCGAGCGGAACGCCGATCGCGTCGGCGACCTTCTGGCAGATATCGACGTCGTAGCCGACAATCTGGCGCGATTGCGGGTGCTGGAACGAGAAGGGCTCGACGGTTCCGAGCGTCCCGCAGATCAGCTTGCCCCGGGCCTTGATGTCGGCGAGCTGGTCGGCCTGGGCGGCCCCGACGACGGCGACGAGCGCCGTCAACGCTGCGAGGAGCGACCTGAGCCCCAGTGAAATCTGCCTCATGGAATGGCCACCGTCTGATCGTGCGTGCAGAGTGTCGACCGCGCCGTCGCCGGGCGGACCTGTAACCTGAGGATCCCGGCAGTCGCCGTCCGTCGGAACTGGTGTCTTGCTCGTGGGGGGACGTCGGTCGGCATGGGAGCGTGCCGCGAAAGAATCATTTACGTTGTGATGGAGCTTGGCTGCCATGAAAGAAAGCGAAGAATGTTCGCTTTTAACATCGTCTTCCTTCATGGGCCGCGCGACCAGCCAAGTGGCGCGATGGCAGCGAGCATCAAGCAGCTCGCAATGTTCGACTGGGCGGCGACACTGGGTGGCCTCACGTGGGACCCGCGATGCCAGCGCAAGACAGTCGAAATGCTGTTTGCCCGCTGCAGGCGCATCCTGAAGCTGGATTGAGTCCACGGCCCCTCTCCGGTGAGCGGAGCCGTACGCCCTCACGCGTGGGCACTGATGATGGCGGCGTGGAAAGTGTTGATGAGCGAGATCCGCGCACCGCGCCGATAGAGGATGCCGATGGATCTGCCATAAGCGCGGTCGGCGATGGCCACCTTCCGGAAGCGCCGCTCCGCGCTCGACCGAAAGCCATAATTCGGTAGGAGCGAGATACCGAGGCCCTGCGAGACCAGCACGAGGATGACTTCGGCCGCCTCGATTTCGAACAGTTCCTTCGCAACGATCATCTTATCTTGAAGAAATCTCTCTGCGATGCGCCCGGTCGGCGAGTTCCTGTACATGCTGATCATCGATGCGGAGGATAGGCACTCCTCCACCCCCTCGAAGGTGAGGTCGGCCGGGCACACCAGAGTCAAAGGCTCCTCGCGGATCAGATGCCAGCCGAACTCCTTGGCGGTCTCGAAGATCGGCCTGACCGTGATCGCGCAGTCGATCTCGCTGCTCTCCAGCATGAATTGCAGCTGGGAGGAAGTGCCAGGTACGATCTTGAGGGCGATCTCCGGATGATGCTCGGCCATGTGTCTCAAGGCCGGCGGCACGACCGACATCAGGGCGGTCGAGACCGATCCGATCCGCAGGGTGCCGCTCAGCCGCCCGAGCTGAGCGACCTGCGTCAAGTCCGCGACCCGCGTCAGGATCTCCCGGCCCGCGCCGACGACGGCGCGCCCCTCGTCCGTCAGGGTCACGGTGCGTCCAAGGCGGGTGATCAGCCGAACGCCGAGGTCGCGTTCGAGGGCCTGGATCTGTTCTGCGACGGCGGCGCTTGAGAGCCTGATCGCGCGCCCCGCCCCGGCCAGCGAGCCAGTATCGGCCACGGCGCAGAGTGTGCCCAAGAAACGTGTGTTCACAGCCCGGATTCTCCTGCTTGAGAAGCAGGGGAAACACGGGTTTTCCCGTTCCCTCAAGCCTGTACTCTCTCCGGTCAAAGAAAACGGAGGAATGCCGTGGCGAATGTCAGCCTGAACCCGCCCGCCCCGGCGGTCGACCCGGCCATCATCGCGGCGTTCCGCGACGCCACGACGCCGTCGATCAGCGACAACCTTGATCGCATGCCCGGCCTCGTCGGACTGCGCCCGTTCCATCGCGGCGGCAAGCTCATCGGTACGGCCTTTACCGTGCAGGTCCGCGCCGGCGACAACCTCGCGATCCATCAAGCCCTCAACGAGGTTCGCCCCGGCGACGTCCTGGTCGTCGCAGGCGGCGGCGATACGACCCGGGCTCTGGTCGGCGATATAATGAAAGCCATCGCTGAGAGCCGGGGCTGCGCCGGCTTCGTCATCGACGGGGCGATCCGAGACTCGGCCGTTTTCGCCGCGTCCGATTTCCCCTGCTACGCGCGGGCGGCGATCCATCGCGGGCCGTACAAGCTGGGGCCCGGCGCGACCAATATACCGGTCGCCATCGGCGGCTGGACCGTCAAGCCCGGCGACGTGGTGATCGGCGATGAAGATGGTGTCGTGACCTTCCCGGCCTCAATCGCGCATTCCCTGATCGAGGCGGTGCGCGCACAGGACGCGCGCGAGGCCGAGGTTCTCCAGATGATCCGAGAGGGTCGCTACGACGGCCGCTACGGCAAGGTCCCCGCTGGTTGAGCGGGACGGTCTCAGGCCGTCCACCGATGGCCAGGAGTCGGCTCGCGGCGCATGCGGCGCGGGCAACCGACCGACAAGGCCCCCGGAGAGGGGCGCCGGCGATGGCACCAAGCCTCTCGCCGCCCAGGAGGAAACACCACCCGTGAGCCCACTCGCGAATCGGATGCGCGTGCTCGTCACGCCGCGGGGCTTCGACCCCAGGGCGCGGGTCTATCTCGAAGATCAGGGCTTCGAGGTGCGCCAGCCAGACCTCAACAACACGGATCCCGCGCCCGACATGCTGCCGGACCTGCTGGGGGATGTCGACGCCTGGATTCTTGGCAGTACCTTCGTCCGCCACGACCTGATGGCACGCTTTCCCAGGCTCAAGGTTCTGGCGCGCCGCGGCGTCGGATTCGAGCAGATCGACCATCTCGCCGCGGCGCGGCTCGGCAAGGTCGTCACCATTGCCGCCGGCGGCAACAGCGCCTCAGTGGCCGACCATACGATTGGCCTGATGCTGGCGGTGGCCAAGCGGCTGGCGACCTTTCCGCTCGCTCTCCGGGCGGGCGACTGGACCTACCGCATTGGCGAGGAGCTGACCGGCAGCACGGTCGGCATCATCGGGCTCGGGCGCATCGGCCGCTGCGTCGCCCACCGCCTCGCCGGCTTCGATGTCAGGATCCTCGCCACCGACATTGCAGCGGATGACGGTTTCGCCGCCGCCCACAAGGTCGCGCGGGTGGATCTAGGGACGCTGCTGCGCGAGTCGGATTTCGTCACCCTGCACGCGCCCCTCGACGCCTCGACAGCGCACCTGATCGACAGGATTGCCCTGGCCCAGATGAAGCCCGGAGCAATCCTCGTCAACACCGCCCGCGGCGGGCTGGTGAACGAGTGGGACCTCTACGAGGCGATTATCTCCGGTCACGTTGCTGGAGCGGGTCTCGACGTGTTCGAGGCCGAGAAGAACCCCGCGGCCAGCCAAGCCGCCAATGCGCTGATCGGGCTGGAGCGCGTCGTCGCCACGCCGCACACGGCCGCCGCCACCGATGGCGGCCTCGCCCGCACCAACCTGATCGCGGCCAGGGCCGTGGTCGACATACTCACCGGCCGATCCCCGCCCGCCGACTGCATCGTCGCCGACGGCCGTGCCGCGCTGGAGGTGTGCTGACATGCGTGCCGACTTCGCCCTGGACCCGCCCGCCGCAGCCGCAGCTCGGCCGGCCAAGAGCGGCTTTCGCTGGGTCGTGCTGACCCTGTGCTTCCTCATCTACCTCATCGCGGGTGCCGATCGCGCCAATATCGGCGTTGTTGCTCCCTATATAAAGAAGGAATTCGAACTCTCGAATACCGATATCGGCGCGCTTGCGAGCTTGTTTTACATCGGATACGCCATCGTCCAAGTACCGTTCAGCCTGATCTATCAGCGCTTTGGTGTGCGCTGGCCGTTCAGCCTGGCGATGATCGCAACCTCGATCGCGACCTTCTTCATGGGCTTTGCCGGCAGTGCCCTGCAACTCAAGATCGGACGCGCCGCCCTGGGGGTCGCCGAGGGACCGATCAATATCGGCATCCTCACCATCATCAACCGCTGGTTCCCAACCCAGGAAAAGGGCACAGCCACGGGCGTGTTCATGGCCTCGATCAAGGCCGCACCCGCGCTCGTGCCGCCCCTCTGCGCGCTCATCATCTACCATTTCGGATGGCGCGAGGTGTTCTTCATTTTCGCGGTGCCTGGCTTCGTGCTGGCTGCGGCGTGGCTGCTGCTGGTGCGCGATACGCCACAGAACAGCCGGTTCGTCTCCGAGATCGAACGCACGCTCATCGAGACGGGGCGCGGCGCGGCGGCGGCAGGCAATTCTGTACCGGTGCAGAGGGAAATGCCCGTCCTCGACAGACTGATCCGAGCCCGCACCTGCGCACCGCTCTCCACAACCCGCGAGGTGTTGCGTTCCTGGGACATCTGGGCCTGCGCGATCGGATACTTCTTCATGGTCGGCATTGCCTACGCAATCATGACCTGGGTGCCGACCTATCTAGTCACCGTGAAGAAGTACCCGCTGTTCGCGATGGGCTTTGTCGCCTCGACGCCATGGATCGGCGCGATCATCGGCAATGTGCTCGGCGGCCTGATCTCCGACAAGCTCCTCGGTGGACGGCGCAAGCCGATGATGCTTCTCACCTCGGCGGCTACGATCGTCACAATGTACGGCCTCATTTACGCGCCGGCCGACCCGTGGCTGCTGGCGCTTCTGTTCTCCGCGACGGGTCTTCTGCTCAACCTCGGCTATTCGACGTTCCTCGTCTATCCAATGGGGTTGACCGCCAAGGAGAAGACACCGCTGGCGGCGGCCATTGTTAACACCGGCGGCTCGCTGGGCGGCGCCTTCGCGCCCTTCGTGGTCGGCATGGTGCTCGACTGGGCGGACTGGGACGCGGTGTTCCTGTTCCTCGCCTCGACCTCGCTGCTGACCTTCCTCACCGTGGTCAGTATGCGAGAGCCGATCCTCCGCACCGCCGCGGCGGAGACACCGCGACGCTGAGGTGGCACAGCCCGGCGGCTCCTGCGGGCGGCGTCGGCGAAGGACGGAGTACGCTCACCGTGCTCGAACAAGGCGCGGCGCGCGATCGGAGGAAACGGACATGGCCAGAGGCGCAGCCACCAGGGCGTCGGTTCCCGCGACGGAGCAGATGACCCGATATCGCTGGGTCGTCATGGGTCTCATTTTCGTCGTCTACACGTTGGCTGCTGCCGACCGGGCCAACATCGGGATCGTACTCCCCTTCGTGAAGAAGGAGTTCGCGATGACCAACACCGAGGCGGGCGCGGTCGTCAGCCTGTTTTTCGTTGGCTATTCGGTCATGCAGATCCCAGCAGGTCTGTTGGTGAAGCGCCTTGGCACACGCATCATCTTCCCGATCTTCATGATCCTGACCTCGCTGTTCACGGGACTGCTGGGCACGACGAGCTCGGCGTTGTCGATGAAGCTGAATCGGCTCGCCCTGGGCTTTGCCGAGGCACCCCTGCCGGTCACCATGCTCTCGACCATGAACCGGTGGTTCCCAGACCAAGAGAAGGGAACCGCGGTCGGCCTGTTCCTCGCGGCCGCCAAGTTCGGACCCGTCATCGTACCGCCGCTCGGGGCGCTGATCATCGCCACGCTCGGCTGGCAGTATGTCTTCTTCATCTGCGCGCTGCCGGGGCTGATTTTCGCCGTGCTCTGGTATGTCCTCGTGGTGGACGAGCCCGCGCGTAGCCGCTTCGTGTCCCCCGCCGAGGCGGCCCATATCGCCAGCGGGCGCGTGGCCACGCCCGCCGGCCCCGCCCCCGCCGCGAGGCCGACGTTATCCGTCGCGCCGCGCTTCGACCGCCTCGATCGCGTCATTCGGGGGCGATCGGTCCGATCCATCGCCACGGCCCGGGAGACGTTCGCGTCCGGCAATATCTGGGGTCTTGCCATCGGCTATCTGATGATGACCGGCATCATCAACGTCATCCTCGCCTGGCTGCCGACTTACCTGACCAACGTCAAACATTTCTCGCTGATGAACGTCGGGTTCGTCGCCTCGGCTCCGTTCGTGGGGGGCGTGCTCGGCAACATCATGGGTGGCCTGTTCTCCGACCGCCTCGTCGGCAAGAGGCGCAAGCCGACCATCCTAATCAGCACGGTCTCGACCGTGTTCATGATGTATGCGCTCGTCCACGCCCCGAACGAGCCGGTAACCCTCGCGATCCTACTGTTTCTCACCGGCTTCCTGCTGAACGTCGGGTATTCGTCCTTCACGGTCTACCCCGCGGGGCTGACGACGAAGGACGCCTATCCGTTGGCCGTGTCGGTGGTGAACACCGGCGGCCAAGCCGGAGGCGCGCTGTTTCCCTTCCTGACCGGGCTGCTTCTGGACGCCTACAGCTGGGATGCCGTGTTCCTGTTTCTCGGCGCTTCGTCGCTCCTGGCGCTGGGGGTGATGCTGCTGGTGGTCGAGCCGATCGAACGCGACGACCCGCTCTAGGCACTGCTCTCCGCTGACCGGCCCCATCGCCTTATCCCGCGGCGGCGGTCGCCACCGGCCGGCCGTTCCAGGCCGGCGCCGGAGGCTTCCCGGCGGGTCGTGCAAGGACGGGCAAGATCGCGACGTACCCCTGCGCCACGCTCGTGCTGCGAAGCGCACGCAGAAGGGGCCCCTCGGACCTATCGGGTGGAGGTGGATCGACCGGCCAGCCGAACCCGTAGCGGTCCGCTTTCGCGATGATATTCACACAGGCCTATGTTTTCGTTGGAGCGATAGGGGTTCGTCCGCTTCTTCGACGCAGCTGCACCAAAGCAGCCATTCCGCTTGCGGCCAGACTACGTCATGCCGGATCGCCAATGAGCGCAAAACCAGTCGTTCGGCTCTGCGCCCATTTCAGTCATTTAAACGCCTTCCTCCTTTTCCTCGAAGCGGACATTCAACGGCAATCCGCCTCAGTGCTCCGCCCCCCCGTCGGCTCGACTGCGTAGCGAAATGTACGAGCCGGTATTCAGGCGCGTAAGAGCTAACTGCAAATGCAATTCAGTGTTCGAAGACGCTATTAAGATCCCTGAAACCCTTGATTTCAATGGGGTTTCCGCTTGGGTCGAAGAAGAACATCGTGCGCTGCTCGCCGGGCTCCCCCGCGAAACGGATTACCGGTGGGATGTCAAAAGCAACCCCCTCCGCCTCAATGCGGGCGGCCAGTGCCTCCCAGGTGTCGAGCGGCAGCACCACGCCGAGATGGGGCATCATCACCATGTGGTTGCCAACCTTTCCGGTTCGGGTCGTCGCGAAGGGCTCACCCAGATGCAGCGAGATTTGATGGCCGAAGAATTCGAAATCCACCCAGGTTTCCGTGCTGCGCCCCTCCCGGCAGCCGAGCACACCGCCGTAGAAGCGGCGCGCCGCGTCGAGGTCGGTGACGTGGTAAGCAAGGTGGAATGGCGTCAGCATCGATAAGCCTTTTCGTTGTGTATGGATGGGACCGTCGCGCCCTCAGGCGGCCGGTTCGAGGGCGCCCGCCGAGATGACGCCACCGATGAGGTTGCAGGACAGCAGGAATGCGCTGTCGAGCTCTGCGCCGCCGGCCGGTACGAGGGCCGCCCGTCGCGCTGCCAGGGTACGTCTCGCCCCGCGGGCGAGGGACTGGGCCTCCTCGACGGTGACGGCTTCGAACACAATCGTTTCGCCCGGCCGCACCTGCGCCAGGCGACCGAGATCGGCCGTGATCACCGTCGCGATCTTTGGATACCCTCCGGTGGTGTGGCGGTCGGCGAGCAGGATGAGGGGGCGTCCGTGTCCGGGCACCTGGATCGAGCCGTTCACGATCCCGTCTGAGACTATGTTGAAGCCGTCTGCATGGGCGATCGGCGGCCCGTCGAGGTGGCAGCCCATCCGGTCCGCCCGCGCGGTGAGCGTGTAGGGCACGGAGAGGAAGGTTCGCAGACCCTCTTCGGTGAAGCTGTCAGCCTGCGGCCCGAGAACAACCCGGATCGGACCGCCTAAACGTGGCCGGTGGAGCGGCGGCAGGGTCAGCGGTCGGTCGCTGAACTTGGGCGCGCCGAGAGGTAGCAGGTCGCCCGCGGCGAGAGGATTGCCATCCAGGCCGCCTAGGCGAGTGCGGGTATGCGTCGAGACGCTGGCGAGCATCGGCGCCACGGCGAAGCCCCCGGTGACCGCGAGGCAGGCCCGTAAGCCCTGCCGTGGGGCGCCCAGGATGAGCCGATCCCCCCGCCGTAGGTCGTGGGCGGTGAAGGAGTCAAGTATGCGCCCATTCAGACTCATCGCGAAGGGCGCCCCTGCGAGGGCGATGCGACAGGATTCCACCTCGCAGACGAGGGTAGGGCCAACCATCGCCATCTCGATCACCGCCGTGTCGAGCAGATTGCCGACAAGGGCGTTGGCCAGGGCCAGCAGATCGGGATCCATCGCCCCGGACCCGGAGATGCCGTAGCGCAGGTAGCCCTGCCGACCGGCATCCTGCAGGGTCGAGGTGATACCAGGGGCGACGACGCGCAGGCCTTCAGCCATCGATTCGCTCCAGAGTGGCGACGGTCTCGCCGGCACGGGCGGCCTCGCTGAGAGCATCGAACTCGGCGCGGCCGATGGGGTCGAACCGGATCAAATCTCCGGCCGTGAACAGGAACGGCTCAGCCCGCGCCGGATCGTAGGAGCGTGCGGGCGTGCGGCCGATGAGTTGCCAGCCGCTCGGCAACTCCAGGGGCGGCGAGACGCCGGTCTGGTTCCCGCCGATGGATACACTGCCCGCGGGGGTCTTGGGTCGGGGATCGGTGCGTCGGCTCGCATGGATGCGGGGATCGAGGCCGCCGAGATAGGCGAAGCCGGGGGCGAAACCGATCATGTAGACTCGGTAATCGCGATTGGAATGAAGGGCGATTACTTCCTCAGGGCTGAGACCGGCCCCTCCGGCGAGGTCGGCGAGGTCGGCACCGTGCTCGCCGCCGTAATGGACCGGCACCCGCCAGCGGCGCAGCGCCTGCGCCGATCCATCCGGGGGCGGCCAGTGCGCGGAAATCAGCGCGACGAGGTCGGCCCGAGTGAGCAGGTCCGGGTCATAGAGGACGAGAAGCGAGCGGTAGGTCGGCACGGTCTCTAGGAGGCCCGAGCGCCCTGCGCCGCGGAGCGCCGCGTCCAGGGCGATGACCTGCGCATTGACGGTGGGGTCGACCGTCTTGCCCAGTTCCACCGTCATGGCCCGGTCACCGCAATCGAGCAGCCGGTAGCCGGGGTCAGACACCGAGCACCTCGGCCATCGGGCGCACGGCGATCCCCTTGGTCGCGCAATCCTCGCGCAAGCGGCGGCCCATAACGACGGCGCCGGGCGTGTCCCCGTGTACGCAGACGGTGTCGATCCGCGTCGGGATGCGCCGGCCAGACAAGCAGGTGATCGCGCTATCCTCTAGCATCCGCGCCACACGCTCCGTGACGGTATCGGGATCGTGCAGCACGGCGCCGGGGAGCTTACGCGATACTAGGGTGCCGTCATCGGCGTAGGCGCGGTCGGCGTAGATCTCGCGCGCAATCGGTAGGCCTAGCTTCTCGCCGGCCTTCTCGGTCTCCAAGCCCGGCATCACCACGAAAATCAGGTCGCGGTCGAGAGTGCGGATTGCCCGCGCCACCGCCAGGGCGAGGTCGGCATCCTCGTTGGCCATGTTGCCCATCGCCCCGTGCGTCTTCACGTGGCGCACCGGGCAGCCGGCATCCTGGGCGAGCGCCAGGAGGGCACCGACTTGGTAGAGAACCGCTTTCTCGATGTCGGCCGGTCGCTCACCGTGGATCGGCCGCCGGCCGAATCCCCAGAGGTCGAGGAAGCTTGGATGCGCGCCAGCTTGCACACCGTTCGCGGACGCGCCGCGCAGGGTCTCGTGCATGACCAGCGGGTCGCCGGCGTGGAAACCGCAGGCGATGTTGGCCGAGGTTGCCACTGTCAGCATCTCGGCGTCGTCGCCGAGGCGATAGATGCCGAAGCCCTCGCCCATGTCGCAGTTCAAATCGACGATCATCGGTGCATCCTTTGGCGCAGGTTTTCTCTACAGGATCAGGCTTCGGCGATGAGGTGGGCCACCAACGTCGCGGCCGCGCATAGATCCTCGATCCGCATCGCCTCGTCCGGGTTGTGGCTGCCGTTCTGGTTGCGGATGAAGATCATCGTGCTCGGCACGCCCTGGCCGGCGAGGGTCGCGGTGTCGTGTCCCGCCCCGCTCGGCATGGTCCGGAACGGCATCCCGAGCCGGCGTGCATGGCCCGACAGGGCCTCGATCAGCGCCGAGCTCATCCGGGCCGGCGTGCTGCCCGTGCGCTCGCCCAAGACGAAGCGCACACCGCGGGCGGCTTCGATGGCGGCAACCAATTTGGCCAAGGCCGCCTCGATCCGGTCGAGAACGGCTGGCTCGGTGCTGCGCACGTCGAGGCAAAAGCGGACCTCGCCGGGGATCTTGGCGAAGGCGTGCTGGACCGAGTCGGTGGCGACCTCGCCCAGCGTGATCGTGGCGGGCAGCCCCTCACCCTCCAGCGTGCCCCACAGGGCATCGAGACCGGTGATCAAGTCGGCGAGGGCGAAGACGGCGTCGCTACGCTCGGACCGCGCGACCGCGCCGGAATGTCCGTAGCAACCGAAGCAGGCGGCCTTGCGGTAGCGGAAGCTGCCGCTGATCGCCGTGACGAAGCCTACCGGGACCCCAGTCGCCTCCAGCGCCGGACCCTGCTCGATATGCAGTTCCACAAAACCGTGGATCCGCGTCGGGTCGAGCAGCCGCTCGCCCCGCGCCACAGCCTCCGGCCGCAGGCCGAGCTCAGCCATGTAGTCGCGCAGGCTCCGGCCGGAATCGGCGCGGGGCAGGTCGAGCACGTCGGGCGGCAATAAGCCGAAGGCCGCGCGGCTGCCTACATAGGAGGCGGGGAACCACACGCTTTCTTCGGCCCGGAACACCGCCACCGTCACCGGGCGCGCCGGCACGACGGCCGGCCGGCGCAGGGCTTCAAGGGCTGCGAGGCCACCAATCACCCCCGCCGCACCATCGAAGTTACCACCGTGCGGTACCGTATCCACATGCGAGCCGACCATCCAGGGTGACAGTGCCGGGTCGCGTCCCACCATTGTTAGGAAGAGATTGCCGGCGGCATCGCATTCGGGCTTCAGACCCAGTGCGAGCCCGGTCGCTCGCATAAGGGCGTGGGCCTGCTCCTCCCCCTCGCCGTAGGCAACCCGCGTGACCCCGGGCTCGTCGCGACTGAAGGACAGGAGCTGCGCGAACAGTCCGGCGCAGAAGTCCGGGTCGATGGCGATCAAATCTGCGCCCGTTGCAGCCTCTAACCCGTTCATGCCGGAAACTCCGCGGACGGTTCACCCTGCCGCCGCCGGTTCCAGACCTCCGCGTTGACGAGGTTCGGTGGGCGGCGGCCGGCGAGCACGTCGACCACCTGCCCGGCGACCCGCTCGGCTGCACGGATCAGGGCCGCCTCGGTGGATGCCGCGACATGGGGGGTAAGGATCGCCCGCCGCTCCCCATGGAGCGGATGGTCGTGCGCGAGCGCGTCCCCCGACACCACGTCGAGCCCCGCGCCAGCAATGGTCCCAGCAGCGAGAGCCTTGGCCAGGGCACCCTCGTCCACTAGGGCGCCACGGGCGGTGTTGATCAAAAAAGCGCCAGCCTTCATGCGGGTCAGCTCCCCCGAACCGATCACCCCACGGGTCAGGGGCGTGAGCGGCAGGTGCAGGGAGACCACGTCGGCCCGGGCGAGGAGGTCCGGCAGGGAGGTGGCGCGCTCGGCTCCTATGGCCTCGAAATGGGAGGCGGGCCGTGTCGGGCCGTAGGCGAGCACTTCCATGCCGAGGGCCGCCGCCAGTCGGCCGGTCGCTTGCCCGATGGCACCGAACCCCACGAGACCGAGCGTCAGCCCGGCGAGTTCCACGAGGCGCGCCCCGTAGCGGAAATCGTGGTCGCCTTCCCTCATGGCCCGGTCGGCCTGCGGGATCGCCTTCGCCAGGGCGAAGATCAGGCCGATCGCGTGCTCGGCGACGGACTGGGCATTGGCCCCCGGCGTGTTGACGACCGGAATTCCTACCCTCGTCGCCTCGAGGACGGCCACCGGGTCAGTCCCGGTGCCATGAACCCCGATCACCCTCAGCCGGGGCGCGGCCAGCACCGCCTCTGCGGGGAAGCCGCCGTTGCGCGTGATCACCGCGACACAGTCGGCCGCCTCGCGGGCGAGAGTCGCGGGGGCGAGGTCGGTGGCGATCCGGTGCTCAAGCCCCGCCGCCCGGAGACGGGCCAGCCCGGCTGCGTGGATCGGCTGAACGATGAGGCAGACGCCCGACGGTTCCGCGGAGGGGGAACGGGGGAAGGAAGGCTCACTGGACACGTACGAGGCAGCCCTGCTCATAAATACCGCTTGAATGCCGGTGGTATACCGAAGAGAGTATCGCATCGCCCCAAAATTGGCAACATAAAAATCCAATACAGATCAGCAGATCACGGTAATATTCTTGAACGTTAGAGCCAATATGTCTATACGCTCAAGTAATAGTACAGTATTTAAATCAAAGTTGAAGCCATGATAGCGATTTAGGGTGAACGATGACGGAGACCGAAGTCGCCAAGACACCACTTTTGAAAGTCAGGAAGCTGCACAAGAGCTACGGCGCCAACGAGGTCTTGAAGGGTATCTCCCTCGATATCCACGAGGGCGAAGTGGTGTCGATCATCGGCGCAAGCGGCTCGGGCAAGAGCACGTTCCTGCGGTGCCTGAACCTCATGGAGACGCCGACCTCTGGCTTCATGGATTTCGAGCGATTCGCCTTTGACTACGAGCTGGGCGCCCGTCGTCAGCCGACCCCGCAGCAGCTCTGCGAATTGCGGGCGCGGATCGGCATGGTCTTCCAGAGCTACAATCTCTGGCCGCACATGACCGTGCTGGAGAACGTCGTCGAGGCGCCGATCCGAGTGCGACGAATGCCGCGCCGGCAGGCGGTGGAGGAAGCTGAGGCGCTGCTCCAGCGCATCGGCCTCTACGAGAAGAGGCAAGCCTACCCGTCGAAGCTCTCGGGTGGGCAGCAGCAGCGCGTGGCGATCGTGCGCGCGCTGGCGATGGCACCCAAGGTGATGCTGTTCGACGAGGTGACCTCGGCCCTCGATCCTGAGCTGGTGGGCGAGGTGCTGGCGCTGATGGCCTCCCTCGCGGCGGATGGGATGACGATGCTGCTCGTCACCCACGAGATGGCCTTCGCCCGGGACGTCGGCACCCGCACTCTGTTCTTCGACGGTGGTGTGATCGCCGAGGACGGCCCGCCGAAGGAAGTCATCGGTGCCCCTCGGAGCGAGCGGTTGCGCCACTTTCTCCGGCGTGTGCTGCACGAGCCGACCGGCCTCGAGCACTCGGCGTGAGCAGCCGCATATCCAGCGGGGAGTTCGGACGGTGATGAGCGTGACGGCAATTCAGGACTGGGGGCTCAGCCTCTCGGAAGAGGTCGTCACCTACGGCCCCGGCTTTCTCTCGGCGACCATCGTCGTTCTCGGCGTCACGGTGGCGAGTATTCTCGTGAGCTGGGTCTGCGGCCTGCTCGGGGCGCTGGGCAAGCGCTCGTCCTTCGCTCCCTTCCGGGCCCTGGCGAGCTTCTACGTCTGGTTTATTCGGGGTACGCCGACCCTTGTCCAGGTGTTCATCGTCTATTTCGGCATGCCGCAGATCGGCGTGAAGCTGTCGCCGATCACCGCCGGGATCATCGCGCTGGGCGTCAGCAGCGGCGCCTACGTAGCCGAGACCATCCGTGCCGGCCTCGCGGCGATCCCCCGGGGTCAGATGGAATCGGCCTTGGCCTTGGGCATGAACCCGCGGATCATGATGGCGCGGATCGTAATGCCGCAGGTCTTCCGCATGATCCTGCCTTCGCTCACCAACGAGGCGATCTCGTCGGTCAAGAACACGTCGTTGCTCTCGACGATCACGGTGGTCGAGCTGACCCTCTACGCCCAGCTTATGATCGCCACCACGTTTCGCCCGTTCGATTTCTACATCGCGGCGGCGCTGATCTACCTCGGCCTCACGTCGATCCTGTCGCAGCTCTCCGCCTACTTCGAGCGGCGCTACGCCCGTCTGTCCTGAGCAGCGCCTGCCGCGGGTCGGGCCGCGGCTCACACCTCTCGCCCCGTCCCAACATCGGAGATTGCCATGAACCGCCGACACCTCCTCGCACTCGCTGCCCTCTACACCAGCCTGCTGGCTGCTCCCGCGGTCCGCGCGGCCGAGGGCAAGCTGGAACTGATCGAGCCCGGCAAGCTGATCGTGGCGACCGACAGCACCTTCGCGCCCTTCAGCATGCGTACGCCGAGCGGCGAGCTCGACGGGCTGGAGGTCCGGGTGATGCGCGAGGTCTGCCGCAGGCTCGGGCTCGAATACAGCCCCGTCAACGTCAAGTTCGATGCCCTCCTGATCGGCCTGATGGCCGATCAGTACGACATCACCAGCGAGTCAATGGACATCACGCCCGCCCGGCAGAAGCAGGTCGCCTTCGCGGACGGGTGGCTCGAATCCGGGGCGCGGATCGTCACCCGCAAGGATACGGGCATCAAGGGTCCGGACGATCTAAAGGGCCGGAATGTGGGCGCCCTCTCTGCCTCGACGTTCGGAAAGCTCGCCGAAGACCACGGCGCCACCTTGAAGAGCTACAAGACCGCTGCGGACGCCATGCAGGACCTCGTCGGTGGCAACATCGACGCGGTGATCAACGACGCGGTGGCCGGCAACTACGCGATCAAGGCCCGCAAGCTGCCGTTGGTGATGATCGAGACCCCGCTCAGCACCATCCAGAAGGGATTTGCCATCAAGAAGGGGAAGCCGAACCTGCATGCGGCCGTCAACAAAGCTCTGGCCGAGATAGTCGCCGACGGCACCTATGCCAAGCTCGTCACCCCGCTGATCGGCTATGACCCGGCGCCGAAGGAGCCGATCCGCACGAACGCCATGTGAAAGGCCGCGGCGACACGGCATACCGACAAGAAGACGGGGGCGGCCCGGCCGGCTGCTCCGGGAGGAACCGATGAAGACCCTTGACGCATCGTCGTACACGACGGCGCTCAACGCCCGGCGCGAACAGAGCCTGGGTCAGATGGCCTATGACAAGCTGCTCGACATGTTGGTGCGGCGCGACCTTCCGGCCGGGACCGTGCTGCACGAGCGTCGCCTCGCCGAGATGCTCGACATCTCGCGCACGCCGACCCGCGAGGCGATGTCGCGGCTGGAGACCGAGGGCCTGATCGAGCGGCAGCCCGGCGGGATGCTCGTCGTGAAGGAGTTCTCCCTGCGCGAGCTGATCGAGATCCTGCACGTCCGCCGCCTGCTGGAACGGGAGAGCGTCGTGCTCGCCGCGGGCCGGATCGCCGACGCCGTGCTGGAGGATTTGCAGAGCCAGATCGAGGGGCTGCTGGCGGCGGGGGATCCGGATGCCCCTGGCAACTGGGAGGTCGACCGCCGTTTCCACGAACTGTTCGCCGATCACAGTCACAATGCGATCCTGGCCAAGACGATTAAGGATCTGCGGCTCAAGACGCAGATGTTCAACCTGAGCCGGATGCCCGAACGGTTCGAGGCAGTGCATCGCGAGCACTTGGCGGTGGTCGCCGCCCTGCGAGCCGGGGACGCGGCGGCGGCGGCCGATGCCATCGCGGCTCATCTCGAAAACTTCAAGCTGGGCATCATTCGCCGCCTGAGCGAATTCTGAGGCGTGGCGGCGCGATGGATAAATTTGCGAACCTGCGCGGCTGTGAGGCGGCCTTCCCGGAGGCGGAGTTCGCCGCGCGGCAGATGGCGGCACGGGCTGCAATCGCCGCCGCCGGCCACGATGCCTTGGTGGTGACCGGTCCGGAGGCGATCTACTGGCTGACCGGCCGCCAGACGGCGGGCTACTTCGCCTTTCAGGCCCTCGTGCTGCCTGTGGAGGGAGAGCCGGCCTTGCTGGTGCGCCAGCTCGAATTGTCGGGGGCGGCGGCCAATACCTGGCTCGACGACATCCAGGCCTATCCGGACGGGACCGACCCGGCCGACGCCCTGGCCGCTCTCGTGCGTCGCCGAGGCTTCGCCCGGCTGGCGCTGGAGCGGGACGGCTGGTTCGTCTCGCCCGCCCTGGCGGCGCGGATCGGCATGGCGCTCGGCATCGCCCTGGTTCCGGACGGGTCGGGCCTCCTTGGCCCGCTGCGGACAGTGAAATCAGCGGTCGAGCTGAAGGCGATCCGGGCCGCCGCCCGTTACGCGCAGGCCGGGCTCGCGGCCGGCATCGCCGCCTGCACAGTGGGCAACGACGAGAATGCGGTCGCTGCCGCCATGCTTGCTGCCGCCACGACGGCCGGGTCCGAGGCGATGGCGATGGAGCCCCTGATCTCGTCCGGCCCCCGCAGCGGGCTGCCACACATGACGTGGCGCCGGCGCCGGTTGGAAGCGGGCGACGCGGTGTTCCTTGAACTTGCAGGCAGCCATGCCCGCTATCATGCGGCAATGATGCGCAGCGTCTGGATCGGCGAGCCGCCGTCCGAGGCGCGGCGGATGATGGATTGCGCGCTGCGAGCCCTCGACGCGGCCCTCGACGCAATACGACCGGGCCGGCCCTGCTCCGTCCCTCACGAGGCCGCCCAAGCCATCATCGACGCGGCGGGCTACGGCCCAGCCTTCCGCAAGCGCATCGGCTACTCGATGGGTATCGCCTTCGCGCCTGACTGGGGCGAGGGTGGTCTGCTCAGCCTCTTCACCGGCGTCGACCGGCCGATCGAGCCAGGCATGGTCTTTCACCTGCCAGCGACCTTGCGCAGCTATGGCGCCTGGACCGTCGGCGCATCCGAGACCGTCATTGTCACCGAGCATGGGGCCGAACCACTCTCGGACCTGCCCCGCGCCCTGACGCTGCGGTGAGGTCGCCAGAGACCTGTTAGGTCGGAAGGGGCTCGTCCGTTTTTCCGGCGCCTCTAGTCTAGATGTTTGGTCCCGGCATTTGGTGGAGCGGGTTTGACCTGAAGCGACCGGGCTCTGCGGACCATGCTTTGCAGATGGCCTCGTAGGGCGTGAGACCCCAGAGGGTCTTCAGGCGGCGTGCGAAGTTGTAGGCGCTGACGAAGTCGGCCAGGTGAGCGCGGAGCTGCTCGTGGCTGTCGTAGTTGCAGCGCTTGACCGTCGCGTCCTTGATCATGCGGTTCATTCGCTCGACTTGCCCATTCGTCCAGGGGTGCCGCGGCTTGGTCAGGCGATGGTCGATATCGTTGCGGGCACAGGCGGACTCGAAGTTGTGGGCTCGGAAGGTGTCGCCGGCTGCGATCGCCTCCTTGATGATGGAGGCGGCCGTGGCAACGTTGCCGGGTGTCGTGAAGTGGGTGCCATTGTCGGTGAGCACCGTGTACACCTTGTAGGGCACCGCCTCGATGAGATGGCGGAGGAAGTCACCCGCAACCCACCGGGTCGCCTTCTCGTGCAGCTCGACGAAGGTGAACTTGGTCGTGCGGTCGATGGCGACGAGTAGGTAGAGCCGCCCTTCCGCCGTGTGGACCTCAGCCAAATCGATGTGGAAATAGCCGAGCGGATAGGCCTTGAAGCGCGACCGCTTGGGCTTGTCGCCGTCGACCTCCGGCAGTCGGCTGATGCCGTAGCGCTGCAGGCAGCGATGCAGCGACGAACGGGTCAGGTGCGGGATCGTGGCCTGGAGGACGTAGAGGCAGTCGTCGAGCGACAGGAGCGTATGTCGGCGAAAGGCGACGATGACCGCCTCGTCCTTCAATGACAGCACCGTCGAGCGGGGATCCTTCGGCCCCGTGCGCTGGTCGGCGACCGAAGTCCGCTTCTCCCACTTGGCAACTGTCTTCGGGTTGATCCCGTAGCGCTTCGAGAGCACCCTTAGACTCGCTTGACTATGCTGGATTGCTCGACGGATCGCCTCCGTCGTTGTGGCGCTGCCGTGAAGAACCTGGCCCATAGCGCGTCCCTCCACTCCAACGTGAAGAGTGCACCATCAAACCCTGGGATCAAACATCTAAAACTGTGATTCTGCTTACGGCAAGACCCGGTAGACCGCTCCCGACTCACTGCAGTCAAATGCGTTCTTGCTGCACAAGCCGTGATGGCGGCGCGATCGAACTTCGGAGTAATCAGACTGCGCCTTGACCACGAACGGCTTAAGAGGTGTCTCGGTCGACCTGCACACGTGGCCAATCGGTGAGCGCCAACGCGGTCGCTGCGAGCATGATCCCCATACCCGATGCCTCCGCCCATCCGAAGGGCTCGTGCGCGTAGATGACGCCGATCGCAGCTGCGATCACCGGGCTGACGAAGGCATACAGGCCGGCGCGGAAGGCGCCCCAGTCCCGCACAAGCCAGAGAAAGATAGAGAAGCCGGTTAGCGAGCCGCCGATGACCATCACGCCGAGGCAGAATAGCACCCGTCCATCCAACAGGGCGGCGAAGCGGCCTGAGTCGTAGCCCTCTATAAGCAACGACACAGGAACGAGCCCGATCGCGCCGATGATCGTCTCCCAGAAAGCGAGAACCAGCGGCGGCATCGACTGCGTCAAGGGCCGGCTGATCACGGAGCCCCAGGCGTAGCAGACCGTGCCGAATGCCACCGAAGTGAGAGCGAGCACCACCGTAACGCCATCTTGCGCGGCTTCAGCCCGGCCGGAGAACAGGAGCACGAGCCCGCTGATACCGAGTCCGATCGCGCCGACTCGACGCGCGCTGAGGCGCTCTTGGTCGTAGAGGAAACCGATGAACGCGAGGAATATCGGCATCAGCGACAGATTGACGATCGCCGATAGGCCGCTGGGAGCATGAGCGACACCCCAGAACACGAAGCTATAGCAGCCAGTCGTGATGAGGAGCGAGGCGCCGACGATCCGGCCGAACCCATGTATGCGCAGTGGCAAGCGCCGTACGCTTACGATGACGAGGAACAGGACGCCGGAAAGGAGGAAGCGCGCCGTGGCGAGGAAGATCGGCGGGACGGCCTGCGTGGCGATCTTCGTCGGCAACCACGTCACTCCCCAGATCAGCGCCATGATGCCGAAGGCTACGAGGCGGCTCACGCCGGATCGCTCCCGACACTCATGCTGCACTCATCGCCAGCCGCTCATGACAAGCACCGGTCCAAGCCTTGGGAAACGTGGAGCGACGACGGATTGTGCTGTGAAGCGCGATCAGAAGCCGTCGCGCGATGTAGGTGCCCATGGCGCTCGCCTCCCGCTCAGGCCTCCCTGTACCAATCGGGCAGGAACGACAGGTCGTTGTCCCAACCGCTTTGCAAGGCAGTGAGTCGTGCGCCCACCGCCGATACCTTCGCTCGGTGGATCAGTGGCAGCACGTTCTCCGAGACCGCGAGGTCGTTGCACCTGATCAGAAGCGCCGCCCGCTTGACCGGGTCGAGCTCCCGCTGAGCGGCGTTGTAGGCCGCATCGTAGGTATCGTTGCGCCAGCGCACGACGTTGCGTCCCTGCCACTTGTTCTCCTTGGTGGCGACCTCCCACGAGACGTACTGAAGGAGCCAGATCGAGGGATCGGCCTGGGTCATGTTGTTCGTGTACATCTCCATGTCTGCGTAGAAATGCGGGTATGTGTCGGGGTTGGCCGGGTCGGAAGAGAAGAACACCGAGCCGGTGACTGATTTTAGCTCGATCTCGATGCCGGCCTTGGCTGCCGCCTGCTTGATGATCGCCTGGGTCTTCTGGCGCGGAGCGTTGATCGAGGTCTGGAACAGCAGCTTCAGGCGCTTGCCGTCCTTGACCCGCACGCCGTCCGAGCCCTTCGCCCAGCCGGCCTCGTCGAGGAGCGCGTTGGCCTTGGCCGGATCGAAGGCGAAGCTCGTATTCTTGGAAACGAAGCGCTCCGGGCCGTTGACTGTGTTGGCGGTGGGTTTGCCGGTGCGGCCGTAGATGTACGTCTCGATCGACTTACGGTCGACCAAGAGGTTCATCGCCTGGCAGACCTTCGGGTCCGAGAAGGCGGGATGCTTGGTCTTCAGCGAGGAGCGCTCGCCGTCGACCTCGACGTTTGGGTCAGTGGTGTTGAGCAGCAGAAACTCGAGATTGCCCCCGTAGACGACGTCGACCCGGCCCTTGCCGCCGGTCTCCAGGCGCTTGAGCACCTCGTCCTCGACTTGAAGGTTCCAGGCGTAATCGTACTCGCCGGTCTGGAGCACCGCGCGCGCCGCCGAGACCGCGTCGCCGCCGCCCTTCATCTCGATCGTGTCGAAATACGGCCGGTTGGGCAGGTGGTAGTTCGGGTTGCGCTCGCCCCGGACGATGTCGCCGGGCCGGAATTCGAGGAACCGGTACGGGCCGGTGCCCACCGGCGCGAGGTTCTGGGGCGCCTCCCGGGACTTGGCGCCGGTATAGGCGGAAAACAGGTGTTTGGGGATCACCATGCCGACGGTGCCCACGAAGGCATCGCTCCAGTACGGCGTCGGCTTGTCGAACAGGACCCGGATGCTGAGGTCGTCGATCTTCTCGACGGTGCAATCCTTGTAGGAGCCGACCGTGACCGCCGCGGTGGCGGGGTCTCGGGCGTATTCCCAGGTGAAGACGAGATCGTCGGCGGTGAGCGGCTTGCCGTCGTGCCAGGTGACGCCCGGCTTGATTTTCCAGACCACCGATCGGCCGTCCGCGGCCAGCGCGCCATTGTCCTTGGACGGGATCTCGGCGGCGAGCACCGGCACGAGGTTGCCGTCCGGGTCCCAGGCGGCCAGCGGCTCGTAGAAGATCCGGGAAGCCTCCTGGTCCTTGGTGCCGATGGCGAAATGCGGGTTGATCAGGGTCGGCGCCTGCCACCAGAGCAGGCGCAGCGCCCCGCCGCCCCCGGCCTTGGCCGGCTTGTAGCCGGCGCGGATGTCGGCGGCCATCGCCACCCCGTTCCCGGCCAGCATCAGCCCGGCCATCGGCGCGGAGAGGCCGAGCGCCAGCATCCGCTGCACGAAGCCGCGCCGCGACAAGCGGCCGTCCTTCACCTGCTCGATGAAGCCACGCAGATACCGCTCATCCATGAGTTTGCCCTCGATCTCCGCCGCGCTGTGCGCAGTGTGATCATTGAGTCAATTCGTGCCCTGTGTAGTCGATCTTGCCGTCGGCGCCTTTCGCCCACTCGTACATGATGTAGTCGGGTCGGGTGATGTCGCCCTTCTTGTCGTAGGCGATCTCGCCGATCACCGTCTGCGTCGGCCTGCCTTGGTGCAGCCAGTCCGCGAGCGTCTTGCCGTCGCTGGAGCCGGTCTCGGCCATCGCCTTCGCCAGAACCTGCACGGCCGCGTACGAGTAGAGCGTGTAGGCCTCGGGATCGATGCCCCTAGCCTTGAAGGCCGTCACCACATCCTTGGCGTTCAGGTTCTTGCGCGCGTCCGGCGAGAAGGTCATCAGCGTCCCCGCTGCGCCTGGGCCGGCGATCTGGACGAACTCCTTGTCGGTGATGCCATCACCGCTCATCATCGGCGCTTTCAGGCCCTGGTCGCGCATCTGCCGGATGATCAGCCCAGCTTCGGTGTGCAGGCCGCCAAAGTAGATAATGTCGATGTCGGCTGACTTTAGCTTGGAGGCGAGCGCCGAGTAGTCCTTCTCACCAGGATTGATGCCCTCGAACATCACCTCCTTGCCGCCCTTGGCCTTGAGAAACTTCAGGGTCTCGTCGGCGAGTCCCTTGCCGTAGGGCGTCTTATCGTGGACGAAGGCGATCTTCTTGCCCTTGAAGTGCTCGGCCAGGTAGGTGCCCGCCACCGCGCCCTGCTGGTCGTCGCGGCCGCAGGTGCGGAACGTGTTCCACATGCCGCGCTCGGTGAACTTCACGTTCGTGGAGGCGGGCGTGACTTGGACGATGCCACCGTCGAGGTAGACGTCGGAGGCCGGGATTGACACACCGGAGTTGAAGTGACCGACGACCATCTTGACGCCCTCGCTGGCGAACTTGTTGGCCACTGAGACGCCTTGCTTGGGATCGCTTGCATCGTCGCCGATGACGGCCACGAGCTTCTGGCCGTTGATCCCGCCAGCTTTGTTGATGTCGTCAACTGCTTGGCTGGCGCCGTTCTTGATCTGAGCGCCGAACGCCGCGTTAGGCCCAGTAATCGCACCGACGATGCCGATCTTGACCTGAGCCTGCGCTGAGCCGGCCATCAGGAAGCCGAGAATGCCGGCCAACACAGAAGCGCGCATGTTGATCTCTCAGGCTACCGCTCTCAGGCGTTGCCCGTGCCTGCCTGCAAGATCGTGGCCGTCCAGAGCGGAGCTCACACCGGTCAAACGGTCGAACCGTTCTACTCATGTGCCCTTTACCGGCGTCCAGCGACCTTATGAGGTTCTGCCTGCGCCGTAGATCCTGCCAGTGCAGGCATTCAGCCGCGCCCCCTGTGCGGCCACGGTACGCCAAAACGGGTAAGCTCTCGATTGATCCTCCCCCGATCTCACGGACAGGGGGGTTAGCTCGCGTTCCGTTCGGCCTGCTCGGGCGTGATGTAGCCGAGTGTCGAGTGGATGCGCTGCCGATTGTAGTAGCCTTCGATGTAGGCGAACAAGTCGCGTCGGGCCTCGTCCCGGGTCGCCCATCGTCGCTGGTGAACGAGTTTGACCTTGAGAGTATGGAAGAGGCTTTCCATGGGAGCGTTGTCGTAACACCAGCCCGTCCGGCTCATGGTGGGCGTCGCCTTCATGTCGGCGAGCTGTTTGCAATAGGCCTCGGCCGCGTATTGGCTGCCGCGATCCGAGTGGCAGATGAGGCCAGTCCCCGGTCGTTGCCGTTGGGTGGCCATCATCAGAGCCGCCGACGTCAACTCGGTCCGCATGTGCTTGCGCATGGACCAGCCGACGATCTTGCGAGTGGCGAGATTGAGGACGGCGGCTAAGTAGAGCCAGCCCTCTCCGGTGGGCAGATAGGTGATATCTGCCAGCCAAACCGTGTTGGGCAACGCCGCCGAGAACTGCTGCTTCAAAAGGTTGGGCGCGATCGGCAGATCGTGGCGGCTATCGGTCGTGCAGGGTCGGAATCGACGTCCTGCCAGAGCCCGGATGCTATGACGGCGCATCAGACGCTCCACCCGCCCGCGACTGGCCGTTCGGCCCTCTGCGCGCAGGGCAGCATGGATCCGAGGCGAGCCGTAGCGCCTGTGATGCCCGGTGTGGATACGCCGGACGTCGTGGAGAAGTCGACGGTTGGACGTCGCCTGGGCGCTCTCGGAGCGTGATCGCCACTCGTAGTAGCCGCTGTGAGAGACTTCGAGCACGCGGCACATGAGACGCACCGGCCAGGTGTTCGCATGCTGCTCGATGAAGGCAAACGTCACTTGGGCATCTCCGCGAAGATGCCGATCGCTTTTTTTAGGACGTCGCGCTCCATGCGCGTCCGGTCAAGTTCACGCCGCAGACGGGCGATCTCGGCCGCTTGGTCGGAGGGGGAAGCCACCGGGCTCGCGGATGCGGCTTCCGGTGAACCTGCTGCCCGCGGCGGTGGGGAGCCACCCATCAGCCCAGTGCGCCACTGCCTCAGCATGGAGGGTGGATCCCGAGTTCGGCCGCGATCTGCATCTGTGTTCGGCCGCTGCTCTCCAAATGCGCTACCGCCTCGCGTTTGAACTCGGGCGTGAACTCGCGTCTTGTCATGGCCATCAAACACCTTCCCCGCCCACAAGGAGCGTATCAGAGGTGTCCGTGGAACCGGGGGAGGATCACCAGACTACGCCACGCCGGATCGTTAAATCCTGCAAAACCGGCTGTTCGGCTTTACGCTCATCCCAGCCATTTCCCTCGCGGCCTGCTCGGTCCCGCCGCCCGATATGATTACAGGCTGGCGGGTGTGCGTGTAACCGAGCTACACAGATTTCCGCTCAAGATAGGCATGAACGATGTTGGGCAGATTGCTCCCGAGCCAATCGCCCATCTCCTGCTCATCCTTCATTGACTGTTCGAGCGTCGACCTGTCGTCGTCCGCGCCAGCCGCTTCGGCGAGCACGATCAAAACCTTGTAAGAACTGATCTCATAGGCCTTGAAGCCAATAGCCGCGAGGACGTTCTTCAATACCTCGTCGCCTGCGCCGGCATGAGTGAACCCCGCTACCGTAGCGACCGCGCCCGTAACTGCCTCCTTGAGCAACGACTTCTTCGATCCGGGCTTTTCAAGGAGGTCGTCGAGCCGCGCAGCCTGCGTGACCGATCGTTCATGGTCGATCTTCATCTTCGTGTGCAGATCGGGGTACGCCTCCATTCGAGGCAGCTCGTTCTGAATCGTGCCGATCGCTTGGGTCTCAACCGCGTGCTGATTGCGCAGCCCATTCAGGTAGGTATCCATCGCCCGCTTTGCGTTGCTCATACCTTCATCCTTATCTGAACGATCAAAAGGGTTGGTGCAGGCTCAACAATTGTCGGCACCGGGCTTTTGACCTGACCGGCTGGCTTTGGACCGGACTGATTGAGAGGATCAGCCAGGACCGAAGGAGTCGGACATGCGGCGAGGTCAAAAGACGAGCGCGGAGCAGGTGGTGCTGAAGCTGCGGCAGATCGAGGTGCAGACGGCCCAGGGCAAGAGTTTAGCGCTAGCGTGCAAGGAGGCGGAGATCTCCGAGCAGAGCTATTACCGCTGGCGCAAGGAGTACGGCGGTCTCCAAGTCGATCAGGCCAGGAAGATGAAGGACCTGGAGCGCGAGAACGCGCGGCTGCGGCGACTGGTAGCCGATCTATCCTTGGAGAAGCAGGTGTTGGCGGACGTCGCCGCGGGAAACTTGTAGCCCCCGAGCGACGCCGGCAGGCGGTCGATGGGATCCGGGAGAAGTACGGCCTCTCGGAACGTCACGCCTGCCGGATCGTCGGTCAGCACCGGGGCACGCAACGCTACGTGCCGACCGTGCTGGCCGACGAGGATGCGCTGACCCGCGCCATCATTGCCATGGCGTCCGAGTACGGGCGCTATGGCTACCGCCGCATCACCGCGCTGCTACAAGCGGACGGCTGGCAGGTGGGCAAGGATCGGGTTCAACGCATCTGGCGTCGCGAGGGGCTCAAGGTCCCACAGAAGCACCGACCGCGCAGCCGCCTGTGGCTGAACGATGGATCCAGCGTGCGGCTGCGTCCGCTCCACCGCAATCACGTCTGGAGCTTCGACTTCGTCCAGGCGCGGACCCACGACGGACGCTCGCTCCGGGTCCTGACGCTGATCGACGAGCATAGCCGAGCTTGTCTGGCGCTGAAGGTGGCGCGACGCATCAACAGCGTCGGCGTGATCGAGACGCTGGCCGACGCCATGTGCCTGCACGGCATCCCGGAGCACATACGCTGCGATAATGGCCCTGAGATGATCTCCAAGGCGTTGCGCAAATGGGTCGCCAAAGCCGGAGCACAGATCCAGTACATTGCGCCGGGCTCGCCGTGGGAGAACGGGTACTGCGAGAGCTTCAATGGCAAGCTTCAGGATGAGTGCCTGAGACAAGAGATCTTCTACTCGCTGAAGGAGGCGCAGATCGTGATCGGTCTTTGGCAAACTACCTACAACCGCGTCCGGCCGCATTCGTCCCTGGGCTATCGGCCGCCCGCGCCTGTCAGCTTCCCGGATCTGGCCTTCCGGCTACCCATGGCAGCGGCCATGCAGTAGCCTCTCAATCGGCTCGGTCCAAAATACCGGTCAGGTCACGGTGACAGGGCCGTGGGGCAGCGCCTGCGCGGCCTCTCGCTGGAGGCGATGGCCTCCAGCACGGGCCTGTCGATCGGCTTCATCAGCCAGGTTGAGCGGGGCCTATCCTCGCCGTCGCTGCGCGTGCTGGCGCTCCTCGCGGACACGCTGCAGATCGGGATCGGAGGCCTGTTCGAACCCACCCTGGACGAGCCCGATCCGGATCCGATCGTCGTGTTCCGGAAGGATCGACCCGAGCTGCAGCTCTGGCGTGCCGGCATCACCAAGCAGCTTCTAACGCCGCCCGACGGGACACAGGGCATGAGCCTGTTCCACATGGTCCTGAAACCCGGCGCCAGCACGGGCGACGAGTCGTTCAGTCATGAAGGCGAGGAGGCCGGCCTCGTCCTCGAGGGAAGGCTGACCCTGGCGGTCGAGGCGCGTAAGCTCCAGCTGGCGGAAGGCGACAGCTTCCGCTTCGAGAGCCGGCGGCCGCATCGCTTCAGTAATCCCGACCCGCGCGGCCAGTCCATCGTGCTCTGGGTCAACGTCCTCGGGCCTGCTCAAGCCAAGGTCAGATAGCGCATCGTTCCGGGCACCGGACCCGGAAGGAGGTTTTAGGTCGCGCTCTTGGCATCGTCTTTTACCGAAGACCGGCGACCGCCTTTCGAAATGATGCGCCGGGGTGCCCTTCGCCGAGATGGATCGCGGTTCGACGCAGGAGCGCGCGCCGCAATCACCCACGCGACCTTATGCCGGTCGGCGTAGCGGCTCACCCCGGCGGCGCGTGGATGAAGAACTGCGCGATCAGCACCGCGCCGAGGAACGTCCCGGCATTGGCCAGGAAGGAGACCACGACGATCCGCCAGCCGAGGCTGCGGAACGCGGGCACGTCCTTGGCGACCGAGAGCCCTGCGAAGGTCAGGATCGGCGTGGCCAGCGCCAGGAAGTTGAGCTTGCCGGTCAGGGCGGCGATCTCGGCGGCGTAGGGCGTACCGGGATAGGTCAGCGCCATGCCGATGATCGAGACCCAGAGGACGGCGGGCAGGCGCCGGCCGAGGAGAAGGTACAGGCCCCATCCAGCCAGGACAGTGCCGATGATGATCGCCATCCCGGCGACAACCTGCGCGTCGGGGACGACACCGTAGGTCAGCCAGTTGCCGATGAGACCGTAGGCCCCGATCAGGACCCAGGCGAGCACGGTCTCGCCGAGGCCGACTCGCACCTCCTGATGGACCGGCTCGGCCGCCTGTGGGTCGACCGCTGGGCGGGCGGCGTCCGGCCGGTTGCGGCCGAGGATCGGCTCCAGCTTGCCGTAGGCCCAGATCGTGAAGGGCAGCGACAGGAACAGGGTGAAGTACGTGCCGATCGTCGTGGTGACGAGATTGCTGGCTGCTGCGAAGGCGGCGACGTCCCTGGCGACCTCGGGCGTCTGCTGGGCCGCGATCGCCCCCGAGGCGGCGGCCATCATGCTGCCGGAGCCCACGCCGGCCCCCATCGCCAGGGCCAGCGGGTCGAAGATCTTCAGGCTGGCGATCAGCCCGGCCAGCAGGGCGATGAATACCGCGCCGAAGACCGTGCCGGTCAAGTACTCGGCCAGCACGCCGCGGCCCTCCGGCGAATTCATGCCGTAGCGCTCGCCGATGATGGCGAGGCTCGGCTCGCGGCCGACCGAGAAGGTTGCGCCGATCGCCTCGCGCTTGATGCCGAGCAGGAGCGCGGCCGGCAAACCGCACACCATCGTCCCGAAGAAGTGGCCGAATTCCTGGAAGGCTAGGGCCCAGCCCGAGGCGAGAAGCTTCGGCAGCGACCCGCCGACGAGCAGGCCGAGCTTGGCGATGAAGATCAGCAGCGCGGGCTGGAGATAAGCGGAGGCCGCGTTCTGCAGGGCGCCCGACAGCCGCAGCGGCGCCGGGAGGCGCGGGCTCATCAGCCCCAGCGCCCCGCCGAGGAGCAGGGCCCAGAGCAGCGGGAGCAGCACGATCTTGCCGGCACCCACCGGGATGCTGACATTGCCGATCGCCTCAGCGATGACGACGATGACGAGGGCGAGGAGGAACAGCGTCAGCTTCCCGCCGCCCGAGACAGGTGGCGCGCCCGGCCGCGCATCCGCCTCAGAGAGTTCGCCCGCCATCGCCGTCCTTTCTGCCTGCTGCCCGGCCCGCCGGTCCCGTCGGTTGATCCGATGCCCGGCGCGCGGAAGGCTTCAGCCCACGTAGCCGAAGGTCACCGCCGGCTCGGCGGCGGTCTCGACCCAGACACTCTTGGTCTGGCTGTAGGCCATCAGCGCCTCGCGGCCGGAGGAGCGGCCGAAGCCCGATCGGCCGAATCCGCCGAACGGCGAGGCCACGTTGATCGTCTTGTAGCCGTTGACCCAGATCGTCCGGGCCCGGAGCGCCGCCGCAACCCGGTGGCCGCGCCCGCCATCGCCGGTCCAGACCGCGCCGGCGAGGCCGTAGGGCGTACCGTTGGCCAGTGCGACCGCCTCCGCCTCGCTCTCAAACGGCAGGACCGTCAGGACCGGGCCGAACACCTCCTCCCGGGCGATCGCCGCGTCTGGCGCCACGCCATCGACGATGGTCGGGCCGTAATAGAAGCCCCCCGTGTCCCGCAGGTCCGGGGGGCAGCCCCCGCCCGCCGCGATGGTCGCGCCGGCACCCGCGGCGGCCTCGACCATGTCGGCGATCTTGTCGCGCTGACGCAGGTTGTTGATCGGTCCGATCTGCGTCGCCGGGTCGGTCGGCGCACCGACCGGGATGCGCGCGGCGGCATGGGACAGGCGCTCGACGAAGGATGCGTGGATCGAGCGGTGCACGAGGAGCCGGGAGCCGGCCACGCAGCTCTGGCCGGCGCCGCCGAAGATCGCGGCCTGCGCACCGATCAGCGCCCGGTCGAGATCGGCATCGGCGAACACGATGTTGGCCGACTTGCCGCCGAGTTCGAGCACGCTCGGCACGATGTTGCGGGCCGCCGCGGCGGCGATCTGCGCCCCGGCCTCGGCCGAGCCGACGAACACCACGAGGCGCGTGTCGGGATGGGCCACCGCCGCCGCCCCGGTGGTCGGGCCGGCGCCGGCGAGGACCGAGACGAGGCCGCGCGGTATCCCCTCGGCGCGGTCGCAGAGCAGGCCCAGCGCCAGCGAAGTCAGCGGCGTCAGCTCGGAGGGCTTCAACAGCGCGGCCTTGCCGGCGCAGAGGGCCGGGGCGATCTGCCAGCCGGCGGTGAAGATCGGCGCGTTCCAGGGGGTGATCTGCACCACGGTGCCGAAGGGCTCGTGGCGGGTGTAGTTCAGGTGCGAGGTCGGGACCGGGATGACCTCGCCGTGGAGCTTGTCGCACCAGCCGGCATAGTACTCGAACATCTCGGCGACCTTGGCGACCTCGCCGCACGTGTCGCGGATCGGTTTGCCGGCCGAGAGGGTCTCCAGCTCGGCGAGCGCCGCGGCGTGCTGCCGGACCAGGGCGGCCACCGCCCATAGTGCCCGGCCGCGGGCGGCGGCACTCAGGCCCCACCACGCGCGCTGGGCGTCCCGCGCCGCCGCCATGGCGGCCTCGATCACCGACGGCCCAGCATCGGCGAAGCGCGCCAGCACGCCGCCATCGGCGGGGTTGACCAGATCGAGGGCGCCGCCGGTCCCGTCGAGGATCTCGCCGGCCACGACGCTGCCGATGCGGCCGCCCGGCAGCAGGTCGGCCAGTAGGGCGGGGCCCCGCTCGGCGGCGGGCGAGTGCGGCATCCCGGACATCAGTGGGCTCCCTTGCGATCGCGGTAATCGGCCATGCGGGTGAAGTCGGCCGTGTCAGGAATGGTGTCCTGCGCGGCCTGCCAGATCTGCTTCACCGCGGCGGAGAGCGGCAGGTCGATGCCGCATTCGGCGGCGAGTTCGAGCGCGAGGCGCACGTCCTTGCGCATCAAGCCGGCCGAGAAGCCGCTGTCGAAGGTGCCGGACTGGACCCAGCGCGGGACCATGACCTCGCTGATCGCGCTGCGGCCGGTGGCAGTGTTGACGACCTTGACGGCCTCCTCGGCCGGGAGGCCGGCCGCCTCGGACAGCCGCAGGGCCTCGCCGGTGGTGACGAGATGCGCCGCGACCAGCAGGTTGTTGATTAGCTTGACGATGTTGCCGGCCCCCGACGGACCGACATGCGGCGCGCGCGCCGACATTGCCTCCAGGACCGGCCGGGCCAGGTCGTAGTCAGCCTCCGCCCCGCCGACCATCATGGTCAGGGTGCCTTCGGTGGCGCCGGACGGGCCGCCGCTCACCGGCGCGTCGAGGAGGCCGTGGCCGGCGGCGGCGAGGCGCTCCGCCAGGCGCCGGGTCGTGCCGGGATCTGAGGTCGAGGTGTCAACGACGACCACCTTCCGGTCGGTCCGGGACAGGAGGCCGCCCTCTGCGGTGACCACCGCCTCGACGTCCCGCGCCAGCGGCAGCGAGAAGACCAGCGCGTCGGCCCGGCGCAAGACGTCGTTCAGAGCGTTGAGGGTGGTTACGCCGGCCGCCGCGGCGGTGGGCCGCCGTTCCGCGGCGATGTCGTAGCCCAGGACCGCGAAGCCCGCGCGGGCCGGGGTCGCGGCCATGCCCAGCCCCATGTTGCCGAGCCCGACGACTCCTACCGTTGCGATGGTCATGCCGATCCGTCCTCGCGATGCGGCAAGATCGTTCCGGTAAACGCGTGTTGCGACAACAACCGATTTCTGCACGATCCGTGCGGAAATTCAGCACGCTTTCATGAGACCGGCGGCGGCCGGAACGCTACCATGTGGTCGGCCAGCCAGCTGAGCAGCCGCGCGGCGCCCTCGGGCAGCCGCCGTCGGGCCCGGATGACGAGGTGGGCGCTCGCCTCCGACAGGATGGCGTCGCGCAGCGGCACCGCATCAACGACTCTGTCGCGCAGCTCGGCCGCGACCACGAAGCGGGGCAAAAAGGCGACACCCATAGCCGCCATCACGAAGCGGCGGTGCATATCGAAGGACGCGGTCTCCAACCGCGGGACCAGCCGGAAGCCGCCATCCGCCTCGACGCGGCCGATCAGCTGGCGCACCCCGTGGTCGGGCGGCAGGAGGGCGGCCGGTTCGGTGGCGAAGCTGCGCAGCGGAACCGGGGCCGCCCCGTCGGCTAAGGGATGGCCCTTCGGCAGGACGGCGAGCAGGGGCTGCCGGGCGGAGACGACGCCGCGGACATCCGGATGCGCGGGCGGATTGTACACGAGGCCGATATCGGCCTCGCCCCGCGCGATCGCCGCGAGGATGCCGTCGGTGGTGCCGATCTCGACCTGATAGGCGATGCCCGGATGGTCTTGGGCGAAGCCCGCCAGGGCGTTGTCGAGGAGGTCGATCAGGAAGCCGGCACCGCAGCGCAGGCTGATCGTGCCCCGCTGCACCCCGCGCAGGCGCTTCAGCTGGTCCTCCAGCAGCGCCGCCTCGTCGGCCTGCCGCTGCGCGTGCTCGGCGACCAGACGGCCGGCCTCGGTTGGGATCACGCCCCGGGACAGGCGTTCGAGCAGGGGCTCGCCGACTTGCGCCTCCAGCTCGATGATCTGCCGACTGACGGCCGAGGCCGCGACGTTTAGGACCTCGGCGGCGGCCCGGACCGAGCCCGCGCGCACGACGGCGAGGAGGTAGCGCAGGGCGCGGTCGTTCACGGCTGCGGCACCTTACCTGCGGTGCGCCGGTCGATCGCGACGGCGCCCTTAGCCACCACGAGCACCGGCGCCTGACGCTCGACGATCAGCTGCGGCACGCCGCCTGCACCGAAGGCGATCAGGTCGGCCCGCGCGCCGGGCGCCACCACGCCCGGTCCCAAGCCCAGAACCCGCGCCGGGACGGCAGTGACGGGGTCGAGGAGCGCCGTGAGATCCGCGTCGGTGCGGAGATCGAACCGGTATGCGGCGAGCTGAACGCGGTCGACCATGCTGGTGACCGTGGCGGGATTCCAGCAATCGCGCACGTTGTCGGTACCGAAGCAGACCGAAACACCGAGCTCACGCAGACGCTGAATCGGCGGGCATCGACGCCCGCCCGGCACGCTGCTGAGGATTGCGACGCTCGCCCGGCTCAGGCTTTCCGCGATCCGGCCGAGCTGCAGGTCATCGGCCTCCGCGAGGGCGAAGGCATGGCTGATCGTGACCTGCCCGCCGAGCCCGGCCGCTTCCGTACGGGCCGCGATCGATCCGATCGTATCGAGGCCGGCCGCGCCGCCGTCGTGGAGATGGATATCGATCCCGCGTCCGTGGCGCTCGGCCAGGGCGAAGACGATATCGAGGGGCCCGTCGGGGTCGCCGTCGATACCAACGGGATCGAGGCCGCCGACGAGATCCGCGCCCATCCGCAGGGCCGCGTCCAGATCACCCGCGACCAGCTGGCAGCTCAGGATCCCGCTCTGCGGGAAGGCGACGATCTGAATCTGCAGCCGGTCGGCCCAGCGCGCCCGTAGATCGAGGATCTGGGCGAGGTGATCGAGGCGCGTCACGTCGTCGATGTCGACATGGGTGCGCAGACTCGTGGTGCCGCCGCGGATCATGCGCTCGAGGAGCGCCTCAGCCCCCTGCTCGGCGAGCGGGACCCGCGTGGTCCGGCGGAAGGCTTTCTCGTCCGCGATGAGCGCGCGGACGGATCCCTGCGCCCGGTGCGGGCGCCAGTCGAGGCCGAGCAGGCACTTGTCGAGGTGGACGTGCCCGTCCGTGAGTCCGGGCAGCACCAGGGCACCGCCGAGGTCGATCGTGCGGCCAGCGGGCGGCAGCGGCGCGTCGGCATCCCGCAGGGCGGCCACGCGGTCGCCCAGGATGTCGATGGTCACCCGGCGCCCCCCGGCGGTCGTGGCGTCGTGCAGGCGCAGGTCGCACGGGGCGCCCGCGTTCGGTTCGGGGGTCGACGTCATGCCGGGGTTCCTCACGCATCCTAGTCCGCGTCAGCCATCAGCGCGGCTGGTCCGCCGCCACGACAGTCCGGATGGCGAAGCTCGACTGCGGCCGGGCGCCCCCCCGGCGGGCGCGACAAGACATTGTTGTGCAGCCGCCCGTAATCGGCAGCATCGCGCTCATGCGGCAAAGACTGAGATGCGGGCCAGGCGATGAAATCGGTTGCCATGGATTGTCGCTCGGAACCGACCAAGCGCGCGTTCGCGCCGGTAGCTGGACTTCAAGCCGCCATCCAGCCTCCGTCGACTGTCCGTCGTCAGATGATTTGGGACAGTCTGCGGTGTTCAGGAGCGGAGGCTCTGGTCCATCTGGGGTAAGAGGTTAGGCGGCCTGCGCGTGGTGGCGCAAGCGGCGATCCATCAGGGTCTGGCGCTTGATGCGTTCCCGCTCGGCCAGGATCCCTTCGCCGCGTCCGAAGTAGACGTCAGCGGGCGTGAGGTCGCTCAGGCTCTCATGGGCTCGGGCATGGTTGTAGTGTTCGACGAAGTCGGCAACCTGCGTCTCCAACTCGCCGGGCAAGTCGGCGTGTTCGAGTAGGATGCGGTTCTTGAGCGTCTGGTGCCAACGCTCGATCTTGCCCTGCGTTTGAGGATGGCATGGCGCACCGCGGATGTGGGTCATGCCCCGAATGCCGAGCCAGTCAGCCAAGTCGCTGGCGACGTAGCTCGGCCCGTTGTCGGAGAGTAGACGTGGTCGTGGCATCACCCGCGCCTGATCGAGCCCCGCCGCACCCAGCGTGAGGTCGAGCGTGGCGGTGACGTCGCTGGCCTGCATCGTCGTGCACAGCTTCCAGGCGACGATGGTGCGTGAGAAGTCGTCCAGGACCGTCGACAG
>NZ_LKKO01000034.1 GCF_001455965.1 Methylobacterium sp. GXS13 | reverse complement strand
CATCAGGCGCCGCACCGCCGCCCCGGCGGCCGGCTCGATCATCGCCATCAGAAAGTCCTCCGGGGAGCCCAGCGCGTCCGGCGCGGCGAGCGCCCGGGCCAGGCGGCGGGCCTGGACCCGGGTGAGGTCGGCGGCCAGCTCCGCGCCGGCGGGGGTGCAGAACAGCAGCCGCTGGCGCCGGTCGCTCGGGCCGGTCTTCTGGGCGACGTAGCCCTGCCCGATCAGATCCTTCAGCACCCGGTTGAGGCTCTGCTTGGTGATCCGCAGGATGTCGAGCAGCTCCGCGATGGTCAGTCCCGGATAGCGGTCGACGAAGTGCAGCACCCGGTGATGCGCCCGGCCGAAGCCATAGGCGGCCAGGATCCGGTCGGGATCGCCGACGAAATCCCGGTAGGCGAAGAACAGCAGCTCGATCAGGTCGTCGCTGCCGAGGGCCTGCGCCGGGTCCGCCGCGCGGGACGCAGATGCGGAACCGGGAGAGAGCCCGGATGCGACGGCGCCGTCGCGCTGTGCCGATGAGGTCACGGGGGGCAGACCGTCACGTGGGGACCGTCCGGGTGGCAAGAAGGTCAGTCCCGCTGACATGTCTCAGCGCCGCCCGGGAGCGTCAAGCCCGGGGACATCCGCCCGCGAGACAGCCGCGTGCGACCCACCTTGGACTTGCGGACCGCCGCGCCGGGTCCGATACCGGTCCGGACCAGATTCGAGGCCCCGAAAGGAACAGCATGAGCGACGCCGAAGCACGGGCCCGCCGCCTCTGGATCCGCGATCCGCTGGCCATTCTGGCGGAGGAGGCCGGGGGCGGCATCGTGGTGGCGGGCAGCCGGATCGTCGAGCGCGTCGCCGCGGGCGGGCAGCCGGCATCCCCGGTGGACGAGACTTTCGACGCGTCGCGCCACGTGGTCATCCCGGGGCTCATCAACACCCATCACCACGCCTTCCAGACCCTGACGCGGGCGCACCCGATCGCGATCAACAAGCCGCTGTTTCCGTGGCTGAAGGCGCTCTACACGGTGTGGGGGCGGATCACCCCCGAAGCATTCCGGCTCGCCACCCGGGTGGCCTATACCGAGCTGCTGCTCTCGGGCTGCACCACGGCAGGCGACCACCATTACCTGTTCCCGAAGGGTCTGGAGCAGTCGGTCGACATCCAGGTCGAGGAGGCCAGAAACCTCGGGATCCGCGCCGCCATCACCCGCGGCTCGATGAGCCTGTCCGATCGCGAGGGCGGCCTGCCCCCGGAGACGTTGACCCAGGACGACGACACGATCCTGTCCGATTGCGAGCGGGTGCTGAACCTGTTCCACGATCCTGCCCCCGGGGCGATGGTTCAGGTCGGGCTGGCGCCGTGCTCGCCGTTTGCGGTGACGAAGCGCCTGATGCGTGAGAGCGCGGACCTCGCCGCCCGGCACGGCTGCCGCCTGCACACCCATCTCGGCGAGACCCTGGACGAGGACCAGTTCTGCCTGTCGATGTTCGGCTGCCGCCCGGTGGATTACCTGGAGGAGGTCGGCTGGATGAGCGACCGGGTCTGGCTCGCCCACGGCATCCATTTCAACGATGCCGAGGTCGCCCGGCTCGGCAAGGCCGGGGTCGGCGTGTGCCATTGCCCGACCTCGAACATGACCCTGGCATCCGGCCATTGCCGCACCTGTGAGCTGGAGGCGGCGGGCTCCCCCGTGGGCCTCGGCGTCGACGGCTCAGCGTCCAACGACAGCTCGAACCTGATGGAGGGGGTCCGCCACGCGCTGATGCTGAACCGGCTTACCTACGGAGCCGAGACCGTGACCCATCTCGACGCCCTGCGCTGGGCCACCGAGGGCTCGGCCGCCTGCCTGGGCCGCTCCGATATCGGCCGGATCGAGCCGGGCCGGGAGGCCGACCTTGCCCTGTTCACCCTGGACGAGTTGCGCTTCTCCGGCGCCCACGACCCGCTGGCCGCCCTGATCCTGTGCGGCGCCACCCGGGCCGACCGGGTGATGGTGGCGGGTCAATGGCGGGTGATCGACGGCCAGCCGCTGGGCGTCGATGCGGTTCGCCTGCGGGAGGACCATTCGCGGCTGGCGACAGAGCTGTTCGGGGTGGGGTGAAGCTCGAAGGCTATTGGACTCCCACCGCGTACCGGACGACGGCTAAGGGCGGCGCCAAGCGCGCCTTCCCTCCCCCCTCTGCGGGGGAGGGTGGCCCCTGCGTCAGCAGGGGTCGGGAGAGGGGACCCCGGTTTCCAGATGAAGCAGAGCGGGCGTGAAGGCGAGCGCCCTATCCTGCACCGTCGCTCCCCTCTCCCGCATAGGGGGGAGGGAGCCGCGCGTGCGTCTGGCCGTCGGCCTCATTCAGCAGCGATGTGTGAACATCCTTGCCTACAGAGGCGCAGCCGAGCGCTCCCGCTCAGAACAGCCCGTCGATCTGCCCATCCGCATCCAGCCGGATCGTGTCCGCCGCGGGTACCCGGGGCAGGCCGGGCATGGTCATGATCTCCCCGCAGATCGCCACCACGAAGCCGGCACCGGCCGAGAGCCGGACGTCGCGCACCCCGACCACGTGGCCCTCGGGGGCGCCCATCAGGCTCGGGTCGGTGGAGAACGAGTACTGGGTCTTGGCCATGCAGATCGGCAGGTGGCCGTAGCCGTCCTTCTCGAAGGTGGCGAGCTTGCCCGCAGCCTTGCTCTCGATCTGGATGTCGGCGGCGCCGTACAGCTTGGTGGCGATCGCCCGGATCTTCTCCGAAAGCGGCGCCTCGGTCTCGTAGGCGTAGCGGATCGGCGCAGGCTCCGCGGCGGCGAGTTGCACCACGGCCCGGGCCAGGTCCTCGGCACCGGCGCCGCCCTCGGCCCAGTGGCGGCAGGTGATCGCCTCGACGTCGAGGCGCTCGCGGCACAGCTCCTTGAGCCGGGTGTGCTCGGCATCGGTGTCGGCGTAGAAGTGGTTGACCGCCACCACCACGGGCAGGCCGAAGCCGCGCAGGTTGGTCACGTGCCGGGCGAGGTTGGCGAAGCCCTTCTCCAGGGCGCCGATATTCTCGGATCCGAGGCTCTTCTTGTCGACGCCGCCATGCATCTTGAGCGCCCGGATCGTGGCCACCACCACGACCGCCGAGGGGGTCAGGCCGGCCTGACGGCACTTGATGTCCAGGAATTTTTCCGCGCCCAGATCGGCGCCGAACCCGGCCTCGGTCACGGTGTAGTCGGCGAGCCGCAGGCCCGCCCGGGTGGCGATCACCGAATTGCAGCCATGGGCGATGTTGGCGAACGGGCCGCCATGGATCAGGGCCGGGTTGCCCTCAAGGGTCTGCACCAGGTTCGGCTGCAGGGCGTCCTTGAGCAGCACCGTCATGGCGCCGGTGGCCTTCACGTCCTTGAGGGTGACGAGCTTGCGATCGCGGGTCTCGGCGATGACGATCCGGCCGAGGCGCTCCTCCAGGTCGGCGAGATCCTTGGCGAGGCAGAACACCGCCATCACCTCGGAGGCGACCGTGATGTCGAACCCGTCCTCCCGGGGGAAGCCGTTGGCGACACCGCCCAGCGACTGGTTGATCTGGCGCAGGGCCCGGTCGTTCATGTCCACGACCCGGCGCCAGTGGATGCGGCGCACGTCGATATTGAGCTCGTTGGCCCAGTAGACGTGGTTGTCGATCAGCGCCGCCGCGAGGCTGTGGGCCGACGTGATGGCGTGGAAGTCGCCGGTGAAGTGCAGGTTGATCTGCTCCATCGGCACGACCTGGGCCTTGCCGCCGCCGGCCGCCCCGCCCTTCATGCCGAAGCAGGGGCCGAGCGAGGGCTCGCGCAGGCAGATCATGGTCTTCTCGCCGATGCGGTTCAGCGCGTCGCCGAGGCCCACCGTGGTGGTGGTCTTGCCCTCGCCCGCGGGCGTCGGGGAGATCGCCGTCACCAGCACGAGCTTGCCAGGCGCCTTGCCCTCCAGCCCGGCGATGTAGCCGTGGTCGAGCTTGGCGATGTGCTTGCCGTAATTGTGCAGCGCTTCATCCGGGATGCCGAGCTTCTCGGCGACCTGCGCGATCGGCTTGAGGGTCGCGGCGCGGGCGATCTCGATATCTGAGGGCATGGGCGTTCCTCCCTGGCTCTGCGGGCACAGCGCCCGCCCACCCGCCGACTGTTATCGTACGGGGATCTTGCCTCGCGATGTCCTGCTGCGCCGGTCTCGCACGGGCGCAGACGCACGGCGAAGCCGCCCGACGAGCAGCAGCGGCACTGTGCGTCAAACCGGCCGGAAAAGCGCGTCGATTTTTATGAGCCGGCCGACAAATTAGTCTTGCCGGTCCGGAGAAGATCAACGCGCGGGGGGGCCGTCAGCCCCCCGACTTCTTGGCCTTGTCGGCGGCGCCCGGCGCCTCGTGGGGCTGGGGCGCGCCCTTGGGCAGTTCCGGGTTCTCGGCGTTGTGCGGCACGGCGACCGGGGCCGGCGTGGTCTCGGCGGTGGCGGTGGGCTTGTCGGTGTCGGGCAGACCGTCCTTGAGCTTCTCGTTGATCTGCGCGAGGTCGTCCGGCTCGGGGTTCAGATCCTTGGCGTGCTGCCACTGGAACTTGCCCTCGAGGCGCCGGCCCGACCGCCAGTAGGCGTCGCCGAGGTGGTCGTTGATGGTCGGGTCGCCGGGCTTCAGTTCGACCGCCTTCTCGAGCTCGCGCACCGCATCGTCCCAGCGGCCGAGGCGGTAATAGGCCCAGCCGAGGCTGTCGACGATCATGCCGTCCCGGGGGCTGGCATCGGCGGCCTGCTGCAGCAGCTTGAACGCTTCGTCGATGTTGATCTTCTGATCGACCCAGGAATAGCCGAGGTAGTTCATCACCTGCGCCTTGGCGGCCGGCTGGCTCGCGGGCACCAGCGACAGGGCCTTCTTCAGGTCGGCCTCGGCCTTGGGCCATTGCTTGGCACGCTCGTAGGCGGTGCCGCGGAAGTAGAAGGTCGTCCAGTAGTTCGACAGCGGCCGGTCGCCGATCAGGTCGATGGCGCGGGTATAGGTGGCGGCCGCCTCTTCGTACTTTTTGCGGGCCCGCTGGACGTTGCCCAGCGCGGTGATCACGTCGATGTCGTCCGGGTGGGCCTTCATGGCCGCATCGAGATGGGCCAGCGCCTCGTCGCCCTTGCCCATCTGCTCCAGGTTGAGGCCGATCTGGATGTCGGCGTTGAGCTTGAGCGGCGAGGTCGCGGGAATCTGCGCGTAGGCCTCGTTGGCCCGCTCGGTCTGCTTCATCCGGTCCAGCGTGTCGGCGAGCGTCAGCCGGGCCAGCGCGTGATCGGGGGCGAGGTAGAGCGCCAGCCGCAGGTAGATCACCGCGGGCAGCTCGTCGCCCTGCGTCGAGCCCGCCGAGCCCAGCCCGTACAGCACCTCGGCGGCGCCCTCCTGGGCGGTGCCGATCAGCCGGGTCAGCGGCTTGCCGTCCTTGAGCTTGTCCAGGGCGTCGCGCACCAGCGGGTGCCGGGGCGAGAGCTGGTCGAAGTCGGAATAGGCCTGGATCGCCAGGTCGGTGCGGCCGAGGCTGGCCTCGAGCCGGGCATAGGCGTCGACGATCCGCAGGGTGTTGCGGTCGGCCTCGTAGGCGGCCTTGAGGCGCCGCTCGGCCTCGGCATTGTCGCCGATCACCGAGGCGATCAGGCCGGCATGGTAGTCGCGGAAGGTGTTGTAGTAGCGCTCGCCCCGGAGCTTGTTGACCGTCTCCAGCGCCTTCTTGCCGTCGCCGGCGCCGGCATAGGACCAAGCGGTCAGCAGGGTCGCGGTCAGGTCGGTGGCCGCGCCCCGGCCGCTGCGGGAGAAGTTCTGGCGGGCGGCGGCCCATTGGCCGGCCTTGATCTGGCGCACCCCGAGGGAGAGGTTGGCGAGCCCGTTGGTGGGATCGCGCGCGATCAGCTTCTCGGCGGCCCGGAACGCGTCCGGCAGGGCGCCGTCGGCGAGCAGCGAGATAAAGGCGCGCTCGACCAGCTCGGCATTGCGCGGATCGGCCTTGACCGCCTCACGGTAGAAGCTCGCCGCCGCCGCCGTGTCCCGGGCGGCACCCGCGATGTAGGCGGAGAGGAAGTTGCCTTCCAGGGATTCCGCGGGCTCGTATTCGAGCAGCGGGGCCGACTCGCGCGGCTGAGCGGCCAGAACGGTCTGGGGCAGACCGGCGGCAAGCATCAGGGCGAGCGCCGAGACGCTCCGACGGGCGCGTGTTGTCATCATGAACCGGTCGCGGCTCCTGGGCGCCGGCCTACGAGGGCCGGGCGCGAGAATGGCGGGGCATCCCCGAAAATCGCTGGGGACACTGGACTCATCCCGCCAGCCCCGCAAGGCGAAAGGATGGCGCGGGGGGGCCGGATGGTCTCAGGCGGACATCACGACTTCCACGGCCAAGCTGCTGAGTACGGTGGTGAGGGCAGCGTGCTGCAGGAGTTCCGTGACGGGCTCCGCCGTCAGCTTCGGGACGGCGCGATCGTAGACGACGCAGCAGGACGCGCCGGTCAGGCGCGAGCCGTATAGGATGCCGTCGGCATCGCTCGTCTCATGGATCACGCCACTGAGGCGGGGGCCGTAGCGATGCGCCTTGGCGCGGCCGGCATCCGTCGGGACGCCGAGCCGGATCAGGCCGGTGGTGCGCAGGTCGACGACGGTCATCGGACTGGATGCGCTCACCCGTGTCACGCCCCAGCGGGCGATTTCCGTTGCGCCGATCCGGCGCCGGAGGCGATTCTCGAAACGATCGCGGATCAGCGTCTCGGCCACGCCCGTCGTCAGGTCCACGGCGAGGTAGAGGACCTTGAAGCCGTTGTCCGGACTGGAGAAGCGCGACCGCCCGAACCCCATGCCGAGCGGCGTCGCTTGGTGTGCCAGGGGCGTGACGCGGTAATAGCCGAGCGGCTGGAAGGCGATGGCGAGGCTGGCGAGAACCGCGTGATCGAGCCTCAGCTCACGCGAAGTCATCACGGGCCGCATCGACGACGGGAGTGACCCGTCCCCGCTTCAGGTCTTCGAGCGGCGATCCGCCGCGCGCGTAGGGCTCGACGAGCCAGAGCCAGGCGGTGCGTGGATCACCGACGATCGCCAGCACCTCGGCGAGCCCCGCGACCGGACGGCCGTCGACGAACTGGGCGAGAGGGAACAGGTGCTTGCGCGTTCCCTTCAGCAAGCCCACGACCGCGCCGCTGCGCCGCCAATCCTGGAGGGTGGACCGCGCGATCCCAAGATTGGCTGCGAGCTCGCCCGCGCCCGCGAGGGAACCGGCCCAGTCCTCGAGCCTCAAGGGAAGCGCACGAGCCGCAATCTGCTTCAGGCCGTCCCGACGATCGATCGTCTCGCCCGGTGCCGCTCCGCGGCTCACTTCGACAGCGCCGAGCGGCTTCAGGATGAGCTTCTGCGGCTTTTCATCACCGGGCTCGCTTGATCCTGAGACCGATCTCTCTGTTTTCAGATGATCCAGCACGGCGTGCATGGCCCGAACGAGATCGCCCTGCTCCACGGCCCGACCGACCGCTGCCATCAGGCTGGCGGTGTGCCGCAACGCCTCCGGCTCGGCCTCCGGATTGCGCCTCCGAAGCATGGCCAGCACGTCGTCGGACCGGATGTCGAGCGCGTCCGGCCAGGCTACTGAATCCCGTGCCATCTCGGTGGCCCCCTCTCTCCGCACAATCTCGTTCGGATTGTGCGGATTGTCCAGATCGGACGAGGGGCCCTCACATATTCGGATAGTTCGGCCCGCCCGGGCCCTCCGGCGTCACCCAGTCGATGTTCTGGTTCGGGTCCTTGATATCGCAGGTCTTGCAGTGGACGCAGTTCTGCGCGTTGATCTGGTAGCGCACGCCGTCGCTGGCGGATGCGTCCTCCACCCATTCGTAGACGCCGGCCGGGCAGTAGCGGGACGAGGGGCCGCCGTAGACGTCGTGCTCGGAGTGCTTCTGCAGCTCCATGTCCCGGACCTTCAGGTGGGGCGGCTGGTCCTCCTCGTGGTTGGTGTTCGACAGGTAGACCGAGGAGAGCCGGTCGAAGGTCAGCTTGCCGTCGGGCTTGGGGTAGGTGATCGGCGTCACCTCCGAGAGCGGCTTGAGGCAGGCATGGTCCGGTTTGCCGTGCTTGAGCGTGCCGAACAGCGAGGTGCCGAGCAGGCTGGTGGTCCACATATCGATGCCGCCGAGCCCGACGCCCACCAGGGTGCCGTAGCGCGACCAGAGCGGCTTGACGTTGCGCACGGCCTTGAGGTCCTGCCCGATCGGGCTGTCGCGCCAGCCGGCCTCGTAGGCGGTGAGCTCGTCGCCGGCGCGGCCAGCCTTCAGGGCGTCCGCGATGGCGTCCGCCGCCTGGATCCCGGATAGGACCGCGTTGTGCGAGCCCTTGATCCGCGGCACGTTGACGAAGCCTGCCGAGCAGCCGACCAGGCAGCCGCCGGGGAAGACGAGCTTGGGCACCGATTGCCAGCCGCCCTCCATGATCGCCCGGGCACCGTAACCGATGCGCTTGGCGCCCGCGAAGGTCTCGGCAATCATCGGATGGGTCTTGAAGCGCTGGAACTCCTCGAACGGCGACAGGGTCGGGTTCTCGTAGTTCAGGTGCGTGACGAAGCCGACCGACAGCAGGTTGTCGTCGAAGTGGTACAGCCAGGAGCCGCCGCCGGCCTTGTTGGGCAGGGGCCAGCCCATCGTGTGGCGCACCAGCCCCGGCTCGAAGGTGGAATCCGGCAGCTGCCAGAGCTCCTTCACGCCGAGCCCATATTTCTGATGGTCGCTGTGCCGGTTGAGGGCAAAGCGCTGGACCAGGCCCTTGGTCAGGTTGCCCCGGGCGCCCTCGCCGAACACCGTGTACTTGCCGCGCAGCTCCATCCCGCGGGTATAGTCGTCGCGCGGCTCGCCGGACTTGCCGATCCCGAGATCGCCCGTGGCGATGCCCGCCACCGCGCCGGACTCGTCGAACAGCACCTCGGAGGCCGGGAAGCCCGGATAGATCTCCACCCCGAGCGCCTCGGCCTGGACGCCGAGATACTTGCAGACGTTCGACAGCGAGCCGACGAAATTGCCGTGGTTCGACATGAGCTTGGGGAAGAACACGTTCGGCAGGGTGACGCCGCTGTTCTTGGTGAGCATCATGAACTCGTCGCGCCGGACCTCGGTCTTCAGCGGCCGCTCCGGATCGGTGCGCCAGTCCGGCACCAGCAGGTCAAGACCGTTCGGATCGATCACCGCCCCCGACAGGATATGGGCGCCGACCTCGGAGCCCTTCTCGACCACGACGACGGAGATGTCCTCGCCGATCTCGGCGGCGCGCTGCTTCAGGCGGATCGCGGTGGCGAGCCCGGCCGGGCCGGCGCCGACCACGACCACGTCGAAATCCATGCTTTCGCGTTCGGGCAGCGCCATCGTCGAGCCTCCTGTTTTCTTGTCGATTGGCCCGATCCGTTGCCGGATCGGCATTGCGTGCTGCCGTCTCAAGCGATTCCAAGCTGGAAAGGCAAGCTGCCGGAGCCCGGACTTGAGCGAAAGCTCCCCTATGCCGCATGGGTGGGGAATGCGGACGGGCTCGGGGCGACTCAGTGGTAACCGACGGGCATGGACCGGCGTCCGGGGCCGCGCGGTTCGGTCACGCAAGTCCTTGGCGTCGAGCGGGTTTCAAGAGTTGTCCACAGGCATTGAGCGCCCCACATGCTGATCAGCATGCCGAGCCCCAACGACGCGCAAGCCGACCTCATCGCCTATCTCGATTTCCACGTGGAGGCCGGCGCCGACGCGATCCTGGACGAGCAGCCGCATGACCGCTTCGGCGAGGCCGACACGCCGGCGCCGACCCTGCGGGCGCCCCGGCGCCCGGCCGCGGCGGCCCGGCCCGTTCCTGTCCAGTCCCATTTGCTCGTACCGCCCCCGGGCTCACCGCCGCCGGCAGCCCCGCCCAGCACCTTCGGGCGGGCGGCGAGCGCCCAGCCGGACGAAGCGGCGAGCGATGCCCGGGCCCGGGCCCGGGAGGCCAAGAGCCTCGACGAGCTGGAAAAGATCCTGGCGGATTTCGACGCTTGCCCGCTGCGCTTCACCGCCAAGAACCTGGTCTTCGCCGACGGCAACCCCGAGGCCCGGGTGATGTTTCTCGGCGAGGCGCCGGGCGCGGACGAGGACCGGATCGGCAAGCCGTTCATGGGCCGCTCGGGCCAGCTCCTCGACAAGATGATGGCGGCGATCGGCCTCGACCGGACCAGCGCCTATATCGGCAACATCGTCCCCTGGCGGCCCCCGGGCAACCGCAACCCGACCCCCCAGGAAGTGGCGGTGTGCCGGCCCTTCGTCGAGCGCCAGATCGAGCTGGTGGACCCGGAGGTGATCGTCTGCCTCGGCGCCCCGGCGACCCAGACCCTGACCGGCACGAAGGACGGCATTCTGCGGACCCGCGGCCGGCTGTTCCCGTACAAGCTGCCGACCCGCGAGGCGAAGCTGCTGGCCACGCTCCACCCGGCCTTCCTGCTGCGCCAACCGGTCCAGAAGCGCCTGGCCTGGCGCGATTTCCGCGCCCTGCGCGGGCTCCTGGACGGGAAAGCTTGACGGCAGGCGCGGAACCGGGCGTTCCCTCCCGTCATTAGAGCTTCGTCCGGAACGCTGTCTGCGGCTTTCGGACACGGGCGATGCAGAGTTAGGACCGCGCCCTCCTGCGCGGCATCAGGACGGGACCATGCGCTGGGACGATCTACGCAGCTCCGACAACGTCGAGGATCGCCGCGGAGAGGGTGGCGGCGGTGGCATGGGCTTCCCGGGCGGCGGCGCGGGCGGCCTCGGGATCGGCACCATCGTGGTGCTGATGATCATCGGCTACTTCACCGGCATCAACCCCGCGATCCTGATCGGCGGCGCCCAGCAGATCGGCCGCGGCGGCCAGCAGGAGCAGCAGGCCGACCCGCAGACCCAGTCCAAGCGGCGCCAGGCGCCGACGGACGAGAGCGGCCGGTTCGCCTCGAAAATCCTGGGCAACACCGAGGATGTGTGGAGCCAGATCCTGCCCCAGCAGACCGGCAAGCAATACACTCCGACCACCCTAGTGCTCTATACCGGCGGCACCCGCTCGGGCTGCGGCTCGGCCCAGGCTGCCATGGGGCCGTTCTACTGCCCGCTGGACAAGAAGGTCTATCTCGACACCGGCTTCTTCAAGGAGATGGCGACCAAGTTCGGCGTGAAGGGTGACTTCGCCTACGCCTACGTCATCGCCCACGAGGTCGGCCATCACGTCCAGGACGTGCTCGGCATTCTCGGCAAGGTCCAGGCCCGCCAGCAGCAGGCCTCCAGCAAGACCGAGGCGAACGCCCTGTCGGTGCGGATCGAGTTGATGGCCGATTGCCTCGCCGGTGTCTGGGCCAAGAACTCCAACGACAAGTACGCCGAGCTGGAGCAGGGCGACATCGACGAGGCCCTGAACGCCGCCGCCCAGATCGGCGACGATTCGCTGCAGAAGCGCTCGCAGGGCTACGTGGTGCCGGATTCCTTCACCCACGGCTCCTCGGCCCAGCGCCAGCGCTGGTTCACCGCCGGCTACAAGAGCGGTCAGACCAAGGCCTGCGACACGTTCCGGACGGCGAACAACTGAGGCTGGCTCAGGGCTTCCGCGAGCGTAGCGAAGCGAGGACGGCGAAAGCTCCCCGTCCAGCGTCCCCTCTCACGAGCGGTCTCAGCGAAGGGCATTGGCCGGGACCGTCTTGCCCCCTCCGGCATCCTGGCGACAGGGCTCCAGGCTTGACGCGCATGTCGTTTCGCATTCCCGTTCGATCCGGTCCGAATGATGGAGAGCGCGATGGCGTCCCTCGCCGTGACGGCGAAAGGACAGGTCACCCTGAAACGTGACCTGCTACGGCACCTCGGCATCAAACCCGGGGAGCGAATCGACTTCGAGAAACTGCCTGGTGGTGAGTTGCGCGTGCGGGCGGCCCGGCCATCCGGCACGATCGACAAGTTCCTCCATGCCCTCGATGGAAAAGTGACGCTGGACAAGCCTCTGACGATCGAGGCGATGAACGCCATTGCTGAAGCGGGCTGGTCCGGCGTGCCGGACGACGCATGAACATCGCCGTCGATACCAACGTGTTGGCCTGGGCGATCCTGATGGACGATCCTGAGCAGGGCCGCACGGCGCGGAAGCTGCTCATGGATGCGACCACGATCGCGATCCCGTTACCGTGCCTGTGCGAGCTGGTCTGGATCCTCCGGCGCGGGGCCAAGCTCGCGATCGCGGATGTGGCATCCGCGCTGCGCGCGTTGCTCGAGACCGGGAACGTCACCATGAACCGGCCCGCCGTAGAAGCCGGGCTCGGGCTGCTCGAGGCCGGCGGCGACTTCGCCGACGGTGTCATCGCCCATGAAGGCCGCTGTCTCGGCGGCGAGACCTTCGTCTCGTTCGAACGGGCGGCTGTAGCGCTGCTGTCTCGGCAAGGAGAGGCGGCGAAGCTTCTTTCCTAAGTGCGGAGTTGGTCGGAGAACCTCCGACCTGGGAGAAATCAGCCCTTGCTCAGCCGCTTGGCGTTGGCCTGGACCTTCCGGCGGTAGCTGCGGATCACCTTGCTGTTCGAGGCGCCGGAGGCGACCATCAGGGCCGCTTCGCTGGCCGCCATGATCTTCTCGGTCACCATGCGCTGCGCCTCGATCTGCGCGGCCGGGCCGCCCACCGCGAACATCGCCATGCGCTGGGCGATCACCCCCTGCGCCTCGAGGCCCAGCATGGCCATGTCGAGGCTCGTCTTCCACCAACCGAACAGCATCGTGGTCCTCGTCTCAGGGGCATCGGCCCGAAAGGTCTTCGCCGGCGTCTAGAAGACGATGATGCCCAACCGAAGGCATGGCGCGGGGCAACGGCCCAGCCGGCGCTTGGCTCCCGGTCCGCGACCGACGTCGTGTGAGGCATCCGGACGCCCGTGATTCCGGCTCCGTCTTTGCGCCGTCTCGATCCATGCCGTAAGCGGCCCGGAGCGACCTTCCCCGGACACGGCAACCGCCCTTCATGATACGCCTGGACAAAATCACCAAGCAGAACGGGCGGCAGCTCGTCTTCATCGAGGCTTCGGCCGCCCTGCAGCGGGGCGAGAAGATCGGGCTCGTGGGTCCCAACGGGGCCGGCAAGACCACCCTGTTCCGGATGATCATCGGCCAGGAGCAGCCCGACGAGGGCCAGGTTTCCGCCGACCGGGGCATCACCATCGGGTATTTCAGCCAGGATGTCGGCGAGATGTCCGGCCGCAGCGTGGTCACCGAGGTGATGGACGGCGCCGGGCCGGTGAGCGCCGTGGCGGCCGAGCTCGCCGAGCTCGGTGAAGCCGTCGCCGATCCCGACCGCGCCGACGAGATGGACGCCCTGGTGGAGCGCTACGGCGAGGTCCAGGCCCGGTTCGAGGAGCTCGACGGCTACGCCCTGGAGGGCCGGGCCCGCGAGGTGCTCGACGGCCTCAGCTTCAGCCAGGAGATGATGGAGGGCGACGTCGGCGCCCTGTCGGGGGGCTGGAAGATGCGCGTGGCGCTGGCCCGCATCCTCCTGATGCGCCCGGACGTGATGCTGCTCGACGAGCCCTCCAACCACTTGGACCTGGAGAGCCTGATCTGGCTCGAATCGTTCCTGAAGGCCTATGACGGCGCCCTGCTGATGACCTCGCACGACCGCGAGTTCATGAACCGCATCGTCACCAAGGTGATCGAGATCGACGGCGGCGCGCTCACCACCTTCTCGGGTGATTATGCCTTCTACGAGGAGCAGCGGAAGCTGAACGAGGCGCAGCAGCAGGCGCAGTTCGAGCGCCAGCAGGCGATGCTCGCCAAGGAGATCGCCTTCATCGAGCGGTTCAAGGCCCGGGCCTCCCACGCCGCCCAGGTCCAGAGCCGGGTGAAGAAGCTCGACAAGATCGAGCGCGTCGAGCCGCCCCGGCGCCGGCAATCCGTGGCCTTCGAGTTCCAGCCGGCGCCGCGCTCGGGCGACGACGTCGTGATGCTCAAGGGCGTGCACAAGCGCTACGGCAGCCGCACGATCTACGAGGGCCTCGACTTCTCGGTTCGGCGCCGCGAGCGCTGGTGCGTGATGGGGATCAACGGCGCCGGCAAGTCGACGCTCTTGAAGCTCGTCACCGGCACCACCGAGCCGGATGACGGCTCGGTCACGGTTGGCGGCAGCGTCAAGCTCGGCTACTTCGCCCAGCACGCCATGGACCTGCTCGACGGCGACCGCACCGTGTTCCAAACCCTGGAGGACGCCTTCCCGCAAGCAGGCCAGGGCTCGCTGCGGGCGCTTGCCGGCTGCTTCGGCTTCTCGGGTGACGATGTCGAGAAGCGCTGCCGGGTGCTCTCGGGGGGCGAGAAGGCCCGTCTGGTCATGGCGCTGATGCTCTACGACCCGCCGAACTTCCTCGTGCTCGACGAACCGACCAACCACCTCGACATGGGCACCAAGGAGATGCTGATCGCGGCGCTCGGCGCCTACGAGGGCACGATGCTGTTCGTCTCCCACGATCGCCACTTCCTGGGGGCCCTGTCGAACCGGGTGCTGGAGGTGACCCCCGACGGCATCCACCAATATGGCGGCGGCTACACCGAATACGTGGCCCGCACCGGCCAGGAGGCACCGGGCCTGCGCAGCTGAGGGACACCCGGCCGCGACCTTCGGGCCGCTCCCGCGCCGGATTTCCGGCGCTATGCTCGGCCTGAGCGGTAAGGGCCGAGACGTCGTGCGACGCGTCCTGAAATTCCTGCACACGATGGGGTCCGCCGGGGTGCTGGGGGCGATGGCGGCCCTGGTGGTCCTGCTGGCCCTTGCCCCGACACCGGCCGCGCTGCCGGGTTACGCGGCCATCCGGGGTGCCATGGGGGCCGTCGCCACCTGGGTGTTCCTGCCATCGCTGGCCGCGACCCTGCTGTCGGGCCTGTTGGCGATGGCGATTAACCGAGCCTATCTCAATGCCGGCTGGGCCTGGATCAAGCTCGCCACCGGCGTCCTGATGTTCGAGGGCGGCCTGGTCTACGTGCAGGGGCCGATGCGGCGGGAGGCCGAGATGAGCGCCCGGGCGCTGGCTGGTCTGGTCGATCCCGCAGCCTTGGCCCGCTCGCTCGAGGGGGAGCGTGGCACGCTGTGGGTGCTGCTGGCGGTGGCGACGGCCAATGTCGCCCTGGGGATCTGGCGCCCGCGGATCCTGCGCATCCCGCACTAGGTCGATCGCTCGCGGTTCGAGACCCAGAAGTCCAGACTGCTTCCGCATCCTGCGATGCGCGCGCAGCCAGATTCGACGACCGCTCTCACGGATCGTGATGACGTCCGAGGCGCTCCTTCGGGTCCTGCACTATGCGCGGACGCCCTGGGATGAGGACGCGGGCGGGAAAGACCCTTCCAGACGCATCGCCAGCAGCTTTGAAGACAGCCTTCGCCAATCGATATGCCGGCTATATAACTTATTTTCCGATACAGAAGCCCGAAAACAGCCGGTCCAGGACATCCTCGACGCCGACATGGCCGCCGACCTCGCCGAGGGACCGGACGGCGAGCCGCAGATCCTCGACGGCGAGTTCAGGCAGGGTCCCCTCGCTGGCGAGCAACCGGTCGAGATGCCCGATGCAGCTCTCAAGCGCCGCCCGGTGGCGGGCGCGGGTGACCAGCGCGTCGCCTGCACCGAGTCCGGCCTCCAGCTCCCCCTGGATCGCATCGAGAAGCGCTTCCATGCCGGCCCCAGTCCGTGCCGAGACGGCGAGGGCGCCGGGCGGCACAGCTTGTGGTGAGCCGGCAAAAAGATCGGCCTTTGTGTGGACCGGGAGTGTCCGAACCCTCGCCTCACTGAGATCCGGCATCACGCCATCCGGGGGGACGAGGGCTAGAACCAAATCCGCGGTCCCGATGCGGGCACGGCTGCGGCGGATGCCTTCGGCCTCCACCGGCTCGGCTGTATCGCGCAGGCCCGCGGTATCGACCAGAACGACCGGAAGGCCGCCGAGGTCGAGGCGCACCTCGATGGCGTCCCGCGTGGTGCCCGGGACGTCCGATACGATTGCCACGTCGCGCCGGCTCAACGCGTTCAGCAAGGTCGATTTTCCGGCATTGGGTGCGCCGGCCAGCACGACGAAAAAGCCGTCGCGCAGGCGCTCGCCCCGGCGGCCGTCGTGCAGCGCGGTAGCGATGGCTTGGCGCAGGGCGGCGGCGCGGCTGTACAGGGCGGCGTCGAGGCCGGCGTCGTCGACATCGCCTTCATCGGAAAAATCGAGGGCGGCTTCCGCAGCCGCGAGGCAATCGATCGCCTCGTCTCGCCAAGCCGCGACCTGCCGGCTGAGCGCGCCGTCGAGCTGACGCAGGGCCTGGCGGCGCTGCCCCTCGGTCTCGGCGTCGATCAGGTCGGCCACCGCCTCGGCCTCGGCCAAGTCCATCCGGCCGTTGAGCACCGCCCGGCGGGTGAAGGCCCCCGGCCCGCCGGCCGGGGATCCCGGCATCCGGGCCAGGGCGGTGAGCACCCCCATGCGTACCGCCGTTCCGCCATGGAGGTGGAACTCGGCCATGTCCTCGCCGCTATAGGTGCCGGGACCGGGGAACCACGCGACCAGGGCTCGGTCGAGTTCCATGCCGTCGGCGGGATCCCGCAGGGTTCGCAGGGACAGCCGGCGGGGCGGGGGCAGAGGACCGCTCAAGGCAACGAGCACCGGCCCGGCGGCCGGCCCGCTCACCCGGATCACCGAGACGGCGGCACGGCCGAAACCGCTTGCGGGGGCGAAAAGGGTCTCGGTCTCGGTCATGGTGATGGCGCTGGCGGAACTCGGCGGCCTCGGGGATTCCGAAGGGCCGTTTCACGTGAAACACGCGATCCCGCCCCTGTACCATTCCGGCGCCGCGGCTCCACCCGCCGCCATGGAATGGTCAAGCTGGGCCGCCACATCGGCCGGCGATATTGCCGAAAGATCGAATCGCGTCATGACCGCCTGGACCCGCCGCACCGTCTGCCTGAGTGTTCTCGCTGCGCCGCTGATCCTGGGCAGCAGGTACGCCCGCGCCGATGAAACCGAACCCGCGCTCGATGCGATCGAGCGACGGCTCGGCGGACGCCTCGGGATCTCGGTGGGCACGCCTGAGCGAATCCTCATCAGCCATCGCGCCGGCGAACGGTTTCCGATGTGCAGCACCTTCAAGGTTCTGGCCGTCGCCGCCGTGCTGGCCCGGGTCGATGCACGAAGCGAATCTTCGGATCGGGTCATCGCGTTCGGACCCGGCGACCTTCTGAGCTACGCGCCGGTGACCCGGAAGGCCCTGGACGCCGGCGGCGGAACCGGACGGATGACGGTTTCGGATCTCTGCGCCGCCGCCATCGAATGGAGCGACAACAGCGCGGCCAACCTGTTGCTGACGGCGCTGGGCGGTCCCCGGGCGCTGACGCAGTGGCTGCGCGGCTTCGGCGATCCCATCACCCGGCTCGACCGCACCGAGCCGACCCTCAGCACCTCCCTGCCCGGGGACCCACGCGACACCACCAGCCCGGCGGCGATGCGTGAGACCCTGGGGCGCGTCCTGCTCGGATCCGCCCTGTCGCCATCTGCGCGTGCACGGCTGGAGGCCTGGATGGTCGCGTCCCGGACCGGTCTCAAGCGCCTGCGGGCCGGATTGCCGCCGGACTGGCCCGTCGGCGACAAGACCGGCACCGGCGACAACGGCACGTTCAACGACGTGGCGATCCTGCGGCCGCCGGGCCACGCGCCGGTTTTCGCCTGCGTGTACATCACCGGAGCCGAGGCCCCGGCCGAGGCGGTGGAGGCGGCCTACGCGGAGATCGGCCGGCTCGCCGCCGCGCGGGCGGTGGGAGCCTGAACCGAGACGGCCATGGCCAAGAAGCTCGCAAAGACGCCCGCAAAGACCACCCGCGCGACCCAGGCCCTCGACAAGGCCGGCCTGCGCTACAGCCTGCACGCCTATGAGTACGACCCGGAGGCGCCGCGCATCGGCCTCCAGGCCGCGGAGGCGCTCGGCGTCGCGCCCGGCCGGGTGCTCAAGACCCTGATGGCGGCGGTGGACGGCAGGACCGTCTGCCTGCTGGTCGCCTCCGACAAGGAGGTCGCGATGAAACGCGTGGCGGCGGCGTTTTCCGGCAAGGCGGCCGCGATGCTCAAGCCCGCCGATGCCGAGCGCCTGACCAGCTACCATGTCGGCGGCATCAGCCCGCTCGGGCAGAAGCGGGTTTTCCCGACCGCGATCGATGCCGGTTCGCTGTCCGATCCGACGGCGGGGATTCACATCAATGGCGGCGGGCGGGGCCTGCAGATCCGTCTGACCGAGGCCGATCTTGTCGCCGCCCTGGCGGCTCTGGTGGTGCCCCTGACCTGAACCGCGGCGCGAGCGTAAGCGCCCGTTTACCCTGTTCCCGCACCCTGCCGCCGCAACGGGGATGGGTCTGGCATGCGGGTGACGGGGCGATACGCGATCGGGACGGCGCTCGGCCTCGCCGTGCTGGGCATCGGGTACCGCGCCCCCGCGGCGGATCTCGATGTGCGCGGCGGCTACGAGACGGTGACCCGCAGCGGCCCGCGCTTCTTCCCGCGCAATGACGGGATCGAGCGGCCGCCGGTCTACAGCCTTCGCACCCGCGCGGTGCCGGTGGGCTGCACGCCCCGCCGCGTGCCGGTGCCGACCAACGCGCCGAACGATCCGAGCTATGTCGGCTCGGAATACGGCCTGTCGCATCCGAGCTATTATGGCTTCACGCCGCCCCTCGGCGTCGACGACCCGTTCGGCCGGTCCCTGCTGCCGTACTGCCCCTGAGCCGAGGCAGACGGGTTCCACGCGGGTGGATCATGCTCTAGATCGGCGCCCCGCCGCGGAGCCCGACCCGTGCCCGAATCGACCCCTCAGCGTTTCAGCGATCTCGCCACCCTGCGCCGGAGCGTCGCCGGCTGGCGTGGTGCAGGCGAGCGCGTCGTCCTGGTGCCGACCATGGGAGCGCTGCACGAGGGCCATCTCGCCCTGGTGGCCGAGGCCCGCCGGATCGGCCGGCGCGTGGTGGCGAGCATCTTCGTCAACCCGACCCAGTTCGGCCCGAACGAGGATTTCTCGCGCTACCCCCGTGATCTTGACGCCGACCTTGCGCTGCTCGGCCGGGCCGGCGCCGATGTCGCCTGGACGCCCGCGGTGGAGACCATGTACCCGCCGGGCTTCAGCACGCGGATCGATGTCGGCGGGCTGACCGAGGGATTGTGCGGCCCGTTCCGGCCAGGCCATTTCTCCGGGGTCGCCACGGTGGTGACCAAGCTCCTGAACCAGGTCGGGCCGGATGTCGCCCTGTTCGGCGAGAAGGACTTCCAGCAGCTTCGGGTGATCCAGCAGGCGGTGGCCGATCTCGACCTGCCGGTGGAGATCCGGGGCGTGCCGACGGTGCGCGAGGCGGATGGCCTCGCTCTGTCGTCGCGCAACCGCTACCTCTCGCCGGAGGAGCGGGCGGCGGCTCCGCGGCTCCACGCGGTGCTGGCCGAGATCGCTGCCGCAGCTCGCGGCGGCAGCCCGGTCGCGGGCCCGCTTACCGACGGACGCGCCACGCTGGAGGCTGCTGGCTTCCAAGTGCAGTACCTCGCGGTCTGCGATGCTCGGACCCTGGCGCCGGTCGAGCGGGTGGACGGACCGGCCCGGGTCCTGGTCGCCGCGTTCCTCGGCCGGACCCGCCTGATCGACAACGTGGCGGTCTAGGGTTCGCTCGACGCGCGAGCGCAACGGCGAGAAGCCAAGATTTCGAAAGGTCCGAGACCGCGTGCCGCACAGGACCGAGCCCGGCAGTCTTTGAAACCTGTCAAACCGGCGGTCGCGTCAACACCGGGGCCACGGTCATCTTGGCCGAGCGCTCGGCCTCGGCCAGAGTGACGGTATGTCCGACGCCGAGATCCGACGATGCCGATTCCTTCGCCCGATATCAGCGACATCGACCGGATCCGTGCGCGCATGGCCGCCAGCCCGCGGCCGGCCGATCTCGCGGCCCGCCGCGCCCGCGTGGATGCGCTGGGCGCCCATTATCCCCTGCCGGAGGGTGTCCAGATCCAGCCCGCGAAGGTGCGGGATCTGCCCGCGGAATGGACCGCAACGCCGGACGCCGACCGGGACCGGGTGATCCTGTTCCTCCACGGCGGCGGCTATGTCTCCGGGTCGCTGGCTAGCCATCGCCACGCCGTGGCCCAGGCCGGCCGAGAGGCCGGCACGCGCACCTTCGCCCTGGCCTACCGGCTCGCGCCCGAAAACCCGTATCCGGCGGCCCTCGGCGATGCGCTGGCCGGCTACCGGTTCCTGCTCGAATCCGGGTTCGCTCCCGAACGCATCGCCCTGGCCGGCGAGAGCGCGGGGGGCGGCCTCGCCGTGGCGACCGCCCTGTCGCTGCGGGATCGGGGAATGCCGCTGCCCGGCTGCCTGTGGCTCAGCTCGCCCTGGACCGACCTCGCGCTCACCGGCGGGAGCCTGGACACCAAGGCGTCGGTCGATCCGCTGATCAGCCGGGCCTATCTCGCCGAGCTCGCCACCGCCTATCTCAACGGCGCCGATCCGCGCGACCCCCTGGTCTCGCCGATCCATGCCGACCTCACCGGGCTGCCGCCGACGCTGATCCAGGTCGGCTCGGCAGAAACCCTCCTCGACGATGCCCTGCGTCTTGCCGGGGTCGCCGCGGCGGCGGATGTGGCGGTCGCGCTGGAGGTCTGGCCGCACATGATCCACGCCTGGCACCTGTTCTACCCGGAGGTGGCGGATGGGCGGCGCTCCCTGGCGAGTGCCGGGCGGTTCATCCGGGCGCAGCTGGACCGGGCGGCCGGGCGCTGATCGATCCGCTTCCGGGCCGTGGCTGCGGGGCCACGCCCGAGGTGATTCGGGCATTCGCTGCCTTACGTGATTGGCGCCGGCCCCCCGGCCTGCTCTGTGGCTTGCGATGGGAATGCGCCGTGCTCCTGCCCTGCTGGTCCTGTCGCTGGCCGCCGCGTCGCCGGCCGGCGCGGCCGAGGACGCGATCGAGGGCATGGCCGGCCCCTCCGGCGAGCGCCTGCGCTACGACGCGAAGGGCCTGACCCTCACCTTTCCCGAGCCGGCGGTGAAGCTCCAGATCGGCGGCCGCCTGCATCTCGATGGCGGCGCGGCGAGCTTCAGCCGGCCCGGCCTGGACGGGACCTTCCCCGACAGCGTCGCGGTGCGCCGCGCGTGGATCGAGCCGACCCTCACCATCGGGACGGATTGGGTTGTCGCCTTCCAGTACGATTTCAGCGATCCGATCCTGCCGATCAACGACGCCTTGGTCGCGTGGAAGGGCCTGCCGGATACGATCCTGACGCTCGGAAACATGAAGGTGCCGTTCAGCCTCGAATGGCTGCAGAGCAACAACGACACGCTGTTCGCCGAGCGCTCCCTGGCCAATGCCTTCGTGCCGGATCGCCGCTTCGGCGTCGCGGTCGGGCATCACGGACAGGCCTGGACGGCCGTGGCGAGCGTGTTCGGCGACGCCGCCAGCAACGGCATCACCGGCGACGGGGTGGCGGCGGCGGGTCGGGCCACGGTGGCGCCGATCCTGGAGGAGCGTGAGACCCTGCATCTGGGCCTCGCCGGCATCGTCCAGAGCCGCGCCCGCGGCGACGGGGCCTTCAGCTTCTCCACCCCGCCGGAGGCCTTTTTGGTCACGCGCCCCTTCGTCGACACCGGCGACCTGCCGGGCGTGGCGCGGGTATCCCGGATCGGCGCCGAGTTCGCCTATCGCAACGGCCCGTTCCTGGTGCAGGCCGAGTATATCCGCACCGCGGTCGATCGGTTCGCCGGCCTGGGCGGGGCTTCGCCGAGCCTCGGTTTCCAGGGGGGCTATGTCGAGGCCGGCTGGGTGCTGAACGGGGCAGGCCGCGCCTACGCGCTGGTTCCCGACAGCAGCACGAGCTACGCGACCTTCAAGGGCGTCCAGCCGCGGGACGACCAGCGGATCTCCCGGGGCGGGATCGGCGTGTTCGAGCTGTCCGCCCGCTACAGCGCCATCGAGCTGAACGCCCGGGGGTTTCGCGGGGGCGCCGAGCGAGACGTGAGCCTAGGCCTGAGCTGGTACCCGGAGCCGAACCTGCGCCTCATCGCCAACGTCATCCACGGCCGCGTGCAGCCGGGCGCGGCCCAGTCCGACGCGCTGGGCACCGCGCCGTTCTCGGTCGACACGATCCTGGGGCGGATCCAGATCTACTGGTGATCGGTGGGGCTCAGACCACCCGTCAGACCGCCCGACGCAGGACCGAGCGGAACGGGCGCCGTTCGGGCTCCGGCTCCGCCGGCGGTGGCGGTGCCTCGGGCGGCGGCGCGGTCAGGACCTCGGCCCGCACCGGCCGCGGCGCCGCGAAGGCTGCACCCTGGGCGTACGGGATGTCGAGGTCGATCAGGTCCGGCACGTCCGCCTCGTCGGTGACGCCGGTGGCGACCAGGCGGATGCCGGCCCGGGCCAGGGCCGGGGCGAGATCCTCGATCGCGATATCCGACAGCTTCCGCCGGTCAGGCCCCGGCCGCAGCAGCATCTCGGCCGGCACCTTGACCTGGCCGACCCCGAGCCCCGCCAGCTGCGCCACGTCGAAGCGCAGGTCGTCAGCCCGGTCGAGGCTGAACCCGATCCGGCCGCGCAGGGGCAGGAGCAGGCCCCGCTGACCCCCGTCGAGGCCGTTCCAGCTCGCCTGGGGCAGGGCGATCGCCAGCCCGGCCAGGGCGGATTCCTCCGCCACAGTGCGCGCCAGCTCCCGCAGGAGGCCGGGCTCGAACAGCGAGAGCGGCGACAATCCATAGGTCAGCATGGTTTCGCTGCCCCGGCGGGCGAGGTGGCGCGCCACGGTGGAGGCCCGCTGCAGCATGCGCCGGTCGAGCTCGGTGGTACGGCCGTAGCGCTCCAGAGCCGGCAGGAACGCTTCGGGCTCCATGAGCCGGCCCTCGACACGCAGGCGAGCCAGGGCCTCGTAGGCCGTAACCTTGCGCTGGGGCAGGGTCACCACCGGCTGCAGGTGGATCTCCAGCGCATCCGCCTCGAAGGCCCGGACGATCTCGGTCTCGCTCTCGGCCCAGGGCGCGGACGGGCGGGGGAGGGGGCGCGGCGGGATCGGTCGCGGCGCGGGCACGGGCTGGGGCGCAGGCGGCGCCTCCTGAACGATCGGCTGGGCCGGGGGACCCGGCTCGATCGGAGCCGCCGGCTGAATCGGGCCCGGACCTCCCGGGAGCGGCGGGCTCACGGGTTCCGGGGCTGCCTGGGCGCGCACGGGCTCCGGGCGCGGCTCCGGACGGGCCTTGAGGGCGGCGATCTCGGAATCCTGGGTGCCGACCACATGGGTCAGATCGCGTACGATGCCGCTGAGCAGCCCGAGCTCGACGGTCAATTCCTCGACCTCGGCGCGAAGCGCGGCGTCCCCCGCCTCCGGACGTGGCGGCACGGCGGCGGTCTCGGCCTTCAGCAGGCGCCGGGACAGCAGGTCGACCTCGCCGGAAAGCTTGTCGCAGCGGGCCTTCAGGGTGGCGGCCCGCACCTGGGCGAGGCCAGCGGCGACGGCGGCGAGCGTGCCGAGCGCCAGGGCACTCGTGGCCGGCGCGAACACCGCAAGCGGCCCGAGCACGACCAGCGCCAGAAGCCCGGCCGCCAACAACCCCGCATACCGGCGGAGGACCGGGATCATCGTGACAACACCTACCAGGGTTCCTGCACCGGCCGCCGGGAGAAGTCCCGGACGCTGATTCGGCGGGCGGAGACCGACGATGCGATCTTTGTCGCCGCGCGGCCCGCCCGGCAAGGCGAGCGGGTGCGAATTCCATCCGGTGTGGTGCCGGCGCTCGCGAGAACGTTGCGGAATCGCCACGGCGGGGCGGTTTGCACCCGGTTGGATGAGGGTTGCGTCGAGCGCTCATGTGGATGGGAAGAAATAGCGCCATAAAGCGTGGCTATGACAACCGTGCCGACCTGCGTTCCGAAGTGCGTTCCGATGTTCCGTTCCCTCCCACGCGTCGGCGCGTCCGTTGGCGCCCTCGCGTTCGCCCTGGGTGCCGTGCCGACCCGAGCCGCGGATTTCGCGGCGACATCCGCCCGCCCGGTGCCGGTTTTCACCCAGGTCGATCCGAACGCCGTCGATCCGAACATCTGGATCGTCACGGTCAGCGCCTCGCTTCAGGCGATCCCGCGCTATCCCGGCGCGTCGGACTACACCGCGGTCGGCTATCCCGGGATCGACATCCGCAAGGCGGGCGAGCCGCGCCGCTTCTCGACGCCGGATGATGGATTCAGCGTCTCGTTCTACGACAATCCCGCGTTCAGCATCGGGCCGACCGCCCGCATCGTGCCCGGGCGCTATTACGGCGACGACCGGCGCCACCTGTTCGGCTTCCGGGACGCGCGCATCGCCCTCGAGCCCGGCGTGTTCGCGGAGTTCTACCCCGTCTCCACCCTCCGCACCCGCGTGGAGGTGCGCCAGGGCGTCTACGGGCATCACGGCACGGTCGCATCGGTGGCGGCCGACTATCTGATGCCGGCGGGCGCGTTCCTGTTCTCGATCGGCCCTCGCTTCAATGTCGGCGATGCCAGCTACGCCCGGAAGTATTTCGGCGTGTCGCCGGCTGAAGCCGCACTCAACGGCCGGGTGACGCCGTACAATCCCGGCGGCTTCTACGCGGCGGGCGTGCTCGGTGCCGTGACCTACACTCAGGACGAGACCTGGGCCTATACGGCCTATGCCGGCTACACCCGCATCCTGGGCGCCTCGGGTGACAGCCCGCTGGTGCGGCGCCCGTTCGGCAATCCCGACCAGTACCAATTCGGCCTCAAGATCGACTACGCGTTCCGCATGCCGGCCCAGTTCTGACGCTTGCGCAGGCTGCACCGCGCTCCGACATGCCGGTGACATTGTTCACGGAGGCCCGGATGGACGAGACACACGCCGATCTGCTGATGCAGGTGGAGGGCATGACCTGCGACGGTTGCGCCGCCGCGGTGACCCGTACGGTCAACCGGATCGATCCGGCGGCGGAGATCCGGGTCGACCGCGAAACCGGGCGTGTCGCGATCCGCACCGACGCCCAGGCCCTGGTCATCGCCGAAGCCCTGACCAAGGCCGGCTACACCGCCACGGCCATGACCGGGTGAGGGGACTGTCGGGACACGCCCCAACGACAAAGCCGCTTCTGGGCTGAGCCTCGTCTCTGATCCCACGCTTATCGGTTCACCAAGCCGGCCCGCGGCGGGGCGGCTCGTTGTACATCGGGACGTTGTGGTTGCGCGGCAGGTAGCCCCGCACGATCACGGGCGGCGGCACGGCCGACAGGTCGGGCCGGACGCGGACGACGCGGCGGAGCCGGGGTGGATCGAAGCCGCGATCCTCCGGCCAAGCGGAGGCCGGGGCGGGGAGGAGGACGGCGAGGAGCACGACCCCCGCGAGCGTCGGCGATCGGTCGGGTCGGCGCAGGGTCATGGTCGGTATCCGGCCGGCAATCGGGGCGATCAGAACTTGAGGGCTGCACCGCCGCGGATGGTATTCAGCTCTGCGCGGTGACCGTTGAAGCTCTGAAACAGCACGTACTGATACTCGCCCCGCAGAAGGATGTTGGGCGTGATCGCGTATTCAAGGCCGAACCCAAGGGCGACACCACCGATCGTCTTGGTCTTGGCGTTCGCCACCAGCGCGGTCGGGCCGTACGGGATGGTCTGGACACCCTGTCCGGCCGGGGTCGACCGGTTGAGCGGATAGTTCTGGTTGAAGCTGGCATAGCCATGATTGTAGACGGCCGCCGGCAGGCCCGTGGTCAGGGCTTGGTTGGCCGCATAGGTCGTGGCGCCGTAGCCATAATTCTGGACTGCGACCGTGTCGTTGATCGTGACGCGTCCGACCGCAAGACCGCCCGTGACATAGGGGAGCAGGTTGCCGAAGGCGTAGCCGGCCCGGGCGCGGATGCTGCCGTAATCGTCGATCCGCGTGTTCGACGTGCCGGAGAGGCTTACCGCCTCCGAATCGCCGACGGAGGTCGTCATGATCCGGCGGATGCTGTTGGTCGACCAGTTGTTCAGGTTCGTATGCGTGTAGTCAGCCTCGATGCCCAGGACGATATTGTCGAACTGAACGTTATAGCCCGCAAACGCACCGAAGCTGGCGCCCTTAACGCGGGTTCCGGGCAGCGACAGAAACTTCGAGACGCCGAACTCGCTTTCGACCGTGCTGTAGCTGAAGTATTGCGCGAGCGTCGATTGCAAGGCGTTGCGTTGCGCCAGGCCGCCCGACGTATACCCGCCATGGCCGCCGACATACACGCCGCTCCAGTCGAGCACCGGAGCCGGAACCGGGTCGTAATCGGCGCCGCGCAGGTAATCGTAGTCCAAGTCGGCGGCCCGGGCGGTACTGACGCCGCAGAGGCCGAGGATCGCCAGCAGCGGCAAGGTGACGGTACGCATCGGGATCGTCCTGGGACTGCGAGACGGACGGCAGCTCGGGCCTCGATACCGTGATAGTTGGGTAACCTTAAGCGTCCGTTATTTCGAGGCTCTTGGGATATCCCGATTCGATCATCAGCACTTGGTATGAACTATCCGCCCAGGCAATTCCGATCTCCGATCCGCCTCGTCCCGCGATGAACCCCGGCAGGACGAAAAAAAAACGGCGCGGAGGAGATCCGCGCCGTCGGCCGTCAGAGGGTTGGTAGAAACGATCAGTACTTGCGGACCAGCGGGCCGGGGATGGGCTCCGGCAGCACCGCGGGCAGCGGCGCCGCGACCAGGCCGCCGAGGTAGTAGCGCAGGCCGATCTTCACGTCGTGGGCCTCGATGTCCTTCACCTTGATCGCCTGCAGGCTGCCGGTGCAGCACGGCACGAAGCCCGGGCCGGTCTCGGCCTTGCCGAGGTTGAGGTAGCGGTAGGCCACCTCGATCTTCAGGGCGTCGCTCACGTCGTAGGCGAGACCGGCATGCAGCGCCCAGGCGAAGCTGCCGCTGGTCTTGCTCTTGTAGAACTTGCTGCCGCTGTTGGTGTTGTAGACCGGGTTGCCGTTGTTGTCGTAGACCGGCGCATAGTTGTAGTAGGCCTGTCCGCACTTGCAGTCGTAGATCGGGTTGCCGTAATCGTAGGCGTAGGTCGGGCTGGTGAACTGCTGGTTGGTCGAATAGCCCGAGATGTGGTTGAAGGCGTAGCCGACGCCGCCGCCGATGAACGGCGTGATGCCGTACCAGGTGCCGAGGTCGAAATACGCGTTGGCCAGCACCACCGCGGAATCGAAGTTGCTGGTCGACTTGTTGACCCCGTAGGAGCCGAGGCCGTTGTCGAACTCGGGGCCCTTGTAATACTCGCTGCCGCGCAGGCCGGTGGAGTAGCGGTACTCGCCGGTCACGTCGCCGCGCAGGAACGGGGTGAACTGGTAGCCGACGCCGACGCCCGCGAACCCACCGCCGCCGATCTCGTTGCCGAACGAGCGGTTGGCATCCGGGTAGCCGGTATAATCGTAGGCCTCGGAGTATCTCGGGCGGGTGTAGACGCTGGCGCCGACGTCACCACGCAGGTACCAGCCACCGCCGACCTCGATCGGGGGCGGAGGCGGCGGCGGGGGAGGCGGGGGCAGCAGGTCCGCCGCAGCGGCGAGGCAGGGCGCGCCGACGCTCGCCACGAGCGTCAGGCTGCGCACCAAAGCGTTCAGCTTGGAGCGGGCCATAAGGATTCCTTCACTGGACTCGTGTGCCGGAAGCTTTGCAAGCCGGCTCGGATGACTGTGTGAAGGATGGATCGAACGTCTTAAATCCGGCTTAACGTTAAACGTTAGCCTTGCGGGACTCTTACAGCCTGAAAAAACCGCAGCTCAGCGAAGGATTTGCTAGTCTTGGCCGCAGCACCCGGCGCGATCGCGAACACATCCACCTGCGGGCAGGGCTGAGCCGGTGCTGCCCGAGGACGTGCGCATTCTGGCGCTGATGCTGCCGGAGACGGTGGCGGGCGCCCACCGCGGCAACCCGGATTTCCGCGTCGGCGGCCGGGTGTTCGCGACCCTGTGGGTCGAGGAGGACCGGGTGGTTCTGCGCCTGGCGCCCGCCGACCAAACGGAGCTGTGCGAGGCCGAGCCGGACCTGTTCACGCCGCTCGACGGCGCCTGGGGCCGGCGCGGCTGGACCAATCTCGACCTCGACCTGTGCGAGGAGGAGACCCTGCGCACCGCCCTGCTGGCGGCTTGGCGGACCACCGCACCGGCCGTCCTGCGCGCCGCCTACGCGTGAGCGCCGGGCCCTCAGGGGCTCCGCCCCTGAATCCCGCCAAAGGGCTGGGCCCTTTGGGATCCCGGATTTCAGGCCGCGACTTTGGTGACGGCCTCGACCACCTCGTCGACCACCTCGTTGACGAGGCCGCGGTCGTCGCCCTCGGCCATCACGCGGATCACCGGCTCGGTGCCGGAGGGGCGGATCACCAGGCGGCCGCCATTGCCCAGGCGGGCGCGGGCCTGGGCAATGGCGCTGACCACGCTGTCCTGGCTGAGCGGCTGGCCGGTGCGGTAGCGGACGTTCTTGAGGATCTGCGGCAGCGGGTCGAAGCAGTGGCAGACCTCGCTCACCGGCCGGCCCTGGCGCTGGACCACGCTCAGGAGCTGGAGCGCCGCCACCAGGCCGTCGCCCGTCGTGGTGTAGTCCGACATGATGATGTGGCCGGATTGCTCGCCGCCGAGATTGTAGCCGTGCTCGCGCATGTGCTCGAGGACGTAGCGGTCGCCCACCGCGGTGCGGGCCAATGTCAGGCCGAGGCCGCCGAGGAAGCGCTCCAAGCCAAGATTGGACATGATCGTGGCCACCAGCCCCGGCTGGGTCAGCCGCTCGTCCTCCTGCCAGGAGCGCGCGACCACCGCCATCAGCTGGTCGCCGTCGACCACGTGGCCCTTCTCGTCGACGATCAGCACCCGGTCGGCGTCGCCGTCGAGGGCAATGCCGATATCGGCCCGGCGCTCGCGCACCTTGGCGACCAGCGCCGCCGGCGCGGTGGAGCCGACGTCGCGGTTGATGTTGAACCCATCCGGCTCGGTGCCGATGGCGATCACCTCGGCGCCGAGCTCCCACAGGGTCTCGGGGGCGACCCGGTAGGCGGCGCCGTTGGCGCAATCGACCACCACCCGCAGGCCGTCGAGCGTCACGTGCCGGGGCAGGGTGCGCTTGGCGAATTCGATATAGCGGGCATGCACGCTCTCGATGCGCTTGGCCCGGCCGAGATCGGCGGAGCCCGCCAGCCGCGTGTGCAGCTCGGCGTCGATCAGCTCCTCGATCTCACCCTCGATCGCGTCGTTGAGCTTGAACCCGTCGGGGCCGAACAGCTTGATGCCGTTATCCTCGAAGGCGTTGTGCGAGGCCGAGATCATCACCCCGATATCGGCCCGCATCGAGCGGGTCAGCATCGCCACCGCGGGGGTCGGCACCGGGCCGAGCTGCAGCACGTCCATGCCCACCGAGGTGAAGCCGGCGATCAGCGCGGTCTCGATCATGTAGCCCGACAGGCGGGTATCCTTGCCGATCACCACCCGGTGGCGGTGGTCGCCGCGCTGGAACACCAGGCCCGCCGCCTGACCGACCTTGAGGGCGAGTTCCGGGGTGATCACCCCGTTGGCCCGGCCCCGGATGCCGTCGGTTCCGAAATACTTGCGCGCCATCAGGATCTCCGGTGCCGGGCCGCTCGCCCGGCCAACGCGCCGACAGAGTAGCCCGACAGAACTTAGCAGAATGGATTGCCCCGGGTGCTCCGCGACAAAGGCGGTCGAAATGGGGCGTTGCCTTACAGCACACGCGGGAGCGCGGCCGCCAGCAGCGTGATCCCGGAGATCGTCAGGAGGCCGAGCACCACCCGGCGGAAGGCCGTCTCGCTCAAGCCCACATAGACCCGGGTGCCCAGGAAGACCGGGATCAGCATCGCAGGCAGCACCACGGCCAGCATCGGCAGCGCCGCCCGGGTGACGAGGCCGGAGCCGAGATAGACCAGCATCGTGACGGCGAGCATGGTCAGGTTGAAGTTCTGGATGATCGTGCGCTGCACGTCGCGCTCATAGCCGCGCAGCACGCACCACAGGGTCGGCAGCGTGCCGGTGAAGCCGCCGAGCCCGCCGAGCAGGCCGCCGCTCATGCCGACGGCGGCATCCGCCAGCCGCCCGCCCATGGTGATCCGCGGCAGGTCCTTGGCGAGCAGCATCGCCGGGCACCAGACCACCAGCAGGGTGCCGAGCACCAGCTTGAACCAGTCGGCATCGAGGTGCGGCAGCAGGAGCACGCCCAGCGGAATGCCGGCCAGCCCGCCCAGCACGAACGGCGCGAGGCGGGCCCCGTCGAATCCACGGCGGACGGTGACGGCGGCGACGATCTGCCCGGTCAGGGATCCGGCCACCGCCAGGACGGCGGCCAGTTGCGGATCGATCACCCAGGCCCAGAACGACAGGGCCACCAGCCCGAAAGCGAAACCCGAAAGCCCCTGCACGAACCCGGCGACCGCGGCCCCAAGGCCGACGACGAGATAAACGGACGCGGCCATCGGGTGCGCGGCTCGGAGAGGTTCCCGTCCCGGTCTTTCCGATTCGCCCGCCCGAGCCGAGCCTCCGGCCAAGCTTCCGGGGGGTGTTCACGGACAGGCGGGGTGGATTGTCATGGGAGGCGGCGCAGGACGCGCCCACCCTCCCCCTCTGCTATCGGGTTTCAACATCCTCGGATGTGGCGCGGGTCCCCTCTCCCGCACGGGAGAGGGGGCACGTGGCGGCTTTCGCAAACCGATGCGGGCACATCGCTGCTGAACGAGTCTGACAGCCAGACGCACGCGCGTCTCCCTCCCCCCTCTGCGGGGGAGGGTGGGCCGGCCGTCAGGCCGGGTCGGGAGAGGGGGCAACGGTGCAGGATAGGGTGCTCGCCCTCACGCCTGCTCTGCTTCATTCGGAAGCCGGGTTCCCCTCTCCCGACCCCTACTGACGCAGGGGCCACCCTCCCCCGCAAAGGGGGAGGGGGATGCGCACGTGGCCGCAGTTCATCCCGAAACAGGCCCGGCGCAAAACCCAACGAAAAAGGGCGCCTCGCGGCGCCCTTCTCATCACTCCATTCCGGCTCAGGCCTGCGGCTGAGGCTCCAGGCCACCGTCGCTCTCCTTCGGGCGGCCGCGGCCGGCGGAGGGGACCGAGGAGCCCCGGGCCGGGGTCGGGGGCACGTCGCCGCCGTCGCGGATTGGGGGCTGGCCCTTCAGGAGGTTGCGGATCTCGTCACCCGAGAGCGTCTCGTATTCGAGCAGCCCCTGGGCCAGAGCCTCCAGATCGTCCTTGTGCTCGGCCAGGATGCGCCGGGCCTCCTCCAGACCGGTCTCGACCAGGCGGCGAACCTCGGCATCGATCTTCTGGGCGGTCGACTCGGAGACCGATTGCTGCCGGCCCATCGACATGCCGAGGAAGACCTCGTCGTTGTTCTCGCCGTAGGCCACGGTGCCGAGCTCGGGCGAGAAGCCCCAGCGGGTCACCATCATCTTGGCCAGCCGGGTCGCCTGCTCGATGTCCGACTGGGCGCCCGAGGTCACCTTGTCCCGGCCGAAGGTCATCTCCTCGGCGATGCGGCCGCCCATCATGATCGCCAGCCGCGAGGTCATCTGCTCGAAGCTCATGGAGAGCTTGTCGCGCTCGGGCAGCTGCATGACCATGCCGAGAGCACGGCCGCGCGGGATGATGGTCGCCTTGTGCACCGGGTCGGTGGCCGGGACGTTGAACGCCACGATGGCGTGGCCACCCTCGTGATAGGCGGTGAGCCGCTTCTCGTCCTCGGTCATCACCAGGGTGCGCCGCTCGGCGCCCATCATGACCTTGTCCTTGGCGTCCTCGAACTCATGCATCGTGACGATGCGCTTGCCGCGACGCGCGGCCAGCAGCGCGGATTCGTTGACGAGGTTCATCAGGTCCGCACCCGAGAAGCCGGGGGTGCCGCGGGCGATCACCTTCAGGTCGACATCGGGAGCCAGCGGCACCTTGCGGACGTGGACCCGCAGGATGCGCTCGCGGCCGGTGACGTCCGGGTTCGGAACCATGATCTGACGGTCGAACCGGCCCGGGCGCAGCAGCGCCGGATCCAGCACGTCAGGGCGGTTGGTCGCCGCGATGATGATGACGCCCTCGTTGGCCTCGAACCCGTCCATCTCCACGAGGAGCTGGTTCAGGGTCTGCTCGCGCTCGTCGTTGCCACCGCCGAGGCCGGCGCCGCGATCCTGCGCGACCGCGTCGATCTCGTCGATGAAGATAATGCAGGGCGCGTTCTTCTTGGCCTGCTCGAACATGTCGCGCACGCGGCTGGCGCCGACGCCCACGAACATCTCGACGAAGTCAGAGCCCGAGATGGTGAAGAACGGCACGTTGGCCTCACCCGCGACCGCCCGGGCGATCAGGGTCTTACCGGTGCCGGGCGGGCCGACGAGCAGCACGCCGCGCGGGATCCGGCCGCCGAGCCGCTGGAACTTCTGCGGGTCCCGGAGGAATTCCACGATCTCCTGGAGGTCTTCCTTGGCCTCCTCGACGCCGGCGACGTCATCGAAGGAGACGCGCCCATGGGCCTCGTTCAGGAGCTTGGCCTTCGACTTGCCGAACCCCATGGCGCGGCCGGCGCCGGACTGCATCTGGCGCGACAGGAAGATCCAGGCGCCGATGAAGACGAGGATCGGCAGCCAGCTCACCAGAAGCTGGATGAACCAGGGGGTGTTGTCGGACGGCGGGCGGGCCGTGATCGTCACGCCCTTGCCCTGGAGCTTGGAGACCAGGCTCGGGTCGTTGGGGGCGTAGCTGGTGAAGTTGCCACCGCCGACATAGGTGCCGGACACGTCCTGCCCGGAAATCACCACCGACTGGATCTTGCCGGCATCGGCGTCGTTGAGGAGCTGGCTGTAGGCGATCTCGCTGCCGCCGCCCCGGTGACCCGGGTTCTGGAACAGGGTGACGAGGGCCAGCACCAGCAGGAAGATGACGACCCACAAGGCAAAGTTGCGAAAATTCGGGTTCATCGATCGATCCTTGGTGCGTGCGGCCCCCTAGACGGACACATCGCGCGGCTTTGCCGGTCCATCCGTGCACACCTCGCCAATGTAGGCGGGGGGGCCTGCCTTGCCAAGTAAGCCGGTCCCCCCTGCGGCGAGGGCAGCATCTATCCGTCAATCGGTGGTTTGGTGCCGGCGCGGCGGGGCCGGCGCCAGACTCACCGTGCCGGCGGCATCGGCGGCGATCAGGATTCCCGCCAGAGTGCGGCGGATCGGCTCCCGGCGGCGCAGGGCCGGCAGCAGCGCGTCGAGCACCAAGGCTTCCAGGCGCTCCAGGCGGCGCGGCCCGGCGCCGGCCCGGATCAGGGCGGCGTCGAGGCAGCGCAGGGCGGTCACCGCCGTCAGGGCCGCCAGCACGGCGCCATCGAGGCGCAGCACCGCGGCGTCGGTATTCTTTGCCGGGCGCAGGGCCGCCGCGAAGGCCTGCTCGGCCGCGACCCGGAGGGCGTCGTCGTCCCGGGCGGCCCGCTCCGCGAGGCGCGCGAGCCGCGCCGGGCTGAGGCCCTCGCGTTCCAGGGTCGCCCAGGTGGCGCGCAGGCGGCCCCGGGCGAAGCGCGGATCGGTATTGGCCGGGTCGCGGACATGCCCGATGCCCCGGGTCTCGCACCAGGCCACCAGCATCGCCTTCGGCAGGGCCAGGAAGGGCCGCCCGAGGGTGATGCCGGGGGCGAGGGGGCGCTCGGTCCGCATGCCGGCGAGCCCGGCCGGACCGCTGCCGGCGGCGAGCCGCATCAGCACGGTCTCGGCCTGGTCGTCCCGGGTATGGCCGGTGAGCACGAGGCCGGCGCCGATCGCCTCGGCATGGGCGGCCAGCAACCGGTAGCGGGCGGCGCGGGCTGCATCCTGCAGGCCGGTGCCGGGCTTCGGCCCCGTCCAGGTCAGGACCGCATGCGGTAGGCCGAGCGCCCGGGCCGCCTGCCCGACGCCCTCGGCCTCCGGGCCGGAATCCGGACGCAGGCCATGATCGACGGTAGCCACCTGCACGGCCGCACCGAGCGCCGCGGCGGCGTGCATCAGCGCGCTCGAATCGGGCCCGCCCGAGACGGCGAGCAGCACATTCCGGTCGGACCGGCCGAGCCAGGGCCCGAGGGCGTGGGGAACCGGATCGTCCAGCAGACCAATCATGGATTCAAAAGGTCCGAGACCTTTTGCGGGTCCAGGGCAGAGCCCTGGTCTCTCGGGGGCTCCGCCCCCGAACCCCGCCAAAGGGCTGGCCCTTTGGGATCCCCGATCAGGCCGCGCAGCGGGCGCGCTTCTGCTCCCGGGCGACGCCCTGGCGGACGCCTGTGCCGGCATTCGGGAATTTCCGGTCCAGCTCGGCCAGGGTCGCGCAGGCCTGCTCGCGGGCCCCGAGGGCGTTGAGCGTGACGCCGAGCTTCAGCATCGCGTCCGGCGCCTGCGACGAGCGGGCGTAATCGGTCGAGACCTTCAGGAACTGCTCGGCCGCCTCGCGGTTGCGGCCGCGGGCCAGATAGCTCTCACCGAGCCAGTAGGTCGCGCCGGCGACCCGGTTGTCGCGGGGATGCGACTGGATGAACTGGCGCAGGCCCATCTCGGCCTGCTCGAACTGCTTGGAACGGTAGAGCTCGACCGCGGCCTCGTAATCGGTGGCCGGATCGCCGGTCCGGGTGGCGGCGACGCTCTCCGCCGGGCGCGGTGCCGGGACCGGGATCGCGCCGGTGCGGGCCGGGGGCTGCAGGTCCACGGGCTCGTCGTAGCCGGGGGCCGCGCCCTCGGCATCCGGATCCTCGTCCTCGATCGCAGCCCGGGGCAGAGCCTGCGGCCGGACCGGGGCCGCCTCGGCGGCCTCCCGCGGGGGAAGCGGCGGGGAGGGCTGGGTGCTGCCGAGCGGCATCGGCGCTCCGGGGGCGCCGGGGGCCTGGGACGGATCGAAGGCATCGCCGCGCTTGCCCGGACGCCCGGTGCCCGGATTGCCGCCGTTGACCGCACCCGCCGGGGCCGGCGCCGCCGACGGCGCTGCCTTACCGCCGCCGCCCTTGCCCTCGTTCAGCCGGAACTCGACATCCTCCTGGAACTTGCGCAGCTGCTCTTTCAGCTGCCGGTTCTCGTATTGGAGGGTCTCGATCTGCCCGGCCATGATCCGGGACTGGTTCTCGATGCGCCCCAGGCGCACCACCAGTTCCGAGGCGTCCTGCGCGGCGGCCGGATGGCCGAGGAGCAGGCCCCCGAGGATCGTGGTGAGCGCGAGGCGGGTGCGAAGGCGGGCGAGCATGATGCGGCTGCGGTCCGATGGAAGCGCGAGGCCCTATCAGATGCGCCGGTCCGCGGCAAAACTGCGGCGCTGAGAGGTCGGAGCCGCGGCCGGCCAATTCTTCGCGGCAATGCCTGCCGGTTCTTCGAAGGAACCGGCAGGCGGACGTGGCTTGGTGCCGGAGCCGCGAAGACTTACGCCCCGGCGCCGCGGTCGAGCACGATCACCGCGCGGCGGTTCTGCGACCAGCACGAGATGTCGTTGCACACCGCCACCGGCCGCTCCTTGCCGTAGGAGACGGTGCGCATCCGGTTCGCCCCGATGCCCCGCGTGGCCAGGTAGTCGTTGACCGACTGGGCCCGGCGGGCGCCCAGGGAGAAGTTGTACTCGCGGGTGCCACGCTCGTCGGCATGGCCCTCGATGATGAAGGTGTAGCGCGGGTAGCGCTGCAACCAGGCCGCCTGCTTGTCGAGGATCGCGGTGGCGGTGGGCGTCAGGTCGGTGGAATCCGATTCGAAGAAGACCCGGTCGCCGATATTGACGACGAAGTCCTGCGCGCTGCCCGGGGTCGCGGCGCCGGCCCCGAACGCGGAGGCATCGGCGAGATCCTTGTCCTTGCTGCAGGCGCCGAGCCCGAGGGCAGCGCAGACAGAAAGGCTGAGGGCGAGTGCGCGGAAACGCTGGGGCATGATCGTTCAACTCCTCGAGCGGTGCCGAAGGCCGGCTGCTGGTCTTCGAGGCGGGTCCGCGTCGTCTTGAGCACCGGTGATAGGCGCGGATGGTTAAGCGACGGTTCCGTCCGGCGCCGCGGCGCGTCCTGCGAGCCCGCGCCGGTCGGAAGCGTGCGCTGCCGCACGCAAGCGGATGCTGACGCGCCCGGATTGCGGCACCGCCGGGGCGGAGGCGCAAGCGAGGCCATTTCCGCCCCACCGGTTGCCGCGCGGCAACACGGCCCGATACCGCTTTCGCGGCCACTTTAAGAGATCCTCAACCCTGTGGGTTCTTGATTTGCCCAATCGATCCCCGGACCCTCAAAGCATGCGCCCCGCCCAGTGCGTCCTCATCGTCGAGGATAGCTACCTGCTCCTCGAGATCATCGCGAGCCTGTGCGAGACGCAGGGCATCCGGGTGATCGAGGCCTCCACCGGGGAGGCGGCGCTGACGCTCCTGCGGGCGCGCGGCCATGAGATCGACTGGCTGTTCACCGACATCAACCTGCCCGGGCTGATCGACGGCTGGACCGTGGCCCACGCCTTCCGGGCCCTCCATGCCGACCGGCCGGTGGTCTACACCTCGACCGATTCGAGCGGTGGCCGAGGCGTCCCGGGCAGCCTGTTCCTGCGCAAGCCGTTCCAGGTGGAGGCGGTCAACCGGCTGGTCCGGATGATGGTCGAGGGCCTGAGCGACGCCCCGCTTCGCGCAGCGGGCTGAGCCGGCCTCGGTTACCCGGCCCGGAACAGGGCCACGATCTCGGGCGCGGCGAGCCACGCATCCACCCGCTGGCAGGCGAGGTCACCGGCCGGCATCGCGTCGTAGAGGGAGAAACTCGCCGCGATGAAGCCCGGCAGGTCGTAGAGCCTTGGAAAATCGTCGCCCCGGGGCTTCATCTTGAACAGGAACGAGCCGGTCAGCCCGAAATGCTCGGCGATCGGCGGGTAGAGCGGCCAGACCACGTCCTGGGCCAGCTCGTCGCCGAGGTAATCCTCGATCTCCACCGGCTCCGGCTTGAGCCCGCTCTCCACCAGCAGCCGCCGGGCGATGTCCCCGATGACGAACGCCTTGGGGTGGTTCATCACATGCATGAAGGCGCCCCGGCGCGCCCAGCGGGTCACCTCCCGGTCCAGTCCGAAGCCCAGAGCGGCGGCGGACCCGACCAGCTCGTGCACGGCCGGATCCCAATGGTCGAGATAGCCGAGACGCCGGAACACGTCCTCGCGGAACAGGCCGGCGGTGCGCCGGGCATCGAGACCGAGCCGATGGGCACAGAGCGCGATCGCCGAGTGGTACTGCCCCATCGGCGAGGGCGCCAGCTTCAGCGCGGCGAGGTCCGAAGCCTGGCCGACATAGACCATGTCCGGATGGAAGGCCGAGAACACGATCGACGGGAACAGCTTGAGCCGCGGGTCGGCCGCCCGCAGGGTCGCGATGTCGCCCCCCGGGATCAGCCCGGTCGGGAAGGTCTGCGAGAAGACGTGGTCGTGGGAGCGCAGCGTCCGGATCAGGCCGTCGACATGGCCGTGGTCGCGCTTGAGCGAGCCCATGGGCAGGTAGCGCACGGGGCTCTTGGGCGCGAGCAGGCGCATCGCCTGGGCGATGCCCCGGGCCTGGCAATTGCCCAGCACCGCGATGGCCGGCCCGTCGCGCGTGCTGGCGGCGCGTGCGCGGTTCCGCCATGGTGTCGCCCAGGTAGGCGCCCAACTGGGGGTCGACAGGGACAACGCGCTGCGGGCGCGCCGGGGCAGATCGTTCAGGGCCACGTCGCGTGCCGGTGTCAGCGGACGGCTCGGCATCCCCGAGGGCGCACGCCGTCGTGAAGATCTTGCCGTCGTGAAGAAGAGGGTTCGAAGATGGCGTTGAATCCGTATACGGGTCTACCGGCCGAGCGATTCTGGCGCAAGGTCGTGACCAACGTGCCGCCCTTCGCGGTCAACCCGCACCCGAAGGACACGTTCGCGATCGGGCCGACCGACAAGGTCGCCACGGGCGGGTCCTGCTTCGCGCAGCGGGTCGCCGAGGCGGTGCGCGGCGCCGGCTTCAACTACTATCTGACCGAGCCGCCGCCCCCCGGCATGAGCGCCGAGGAGGCCAATGCCCGCCAGTTCGGCACCTTCTCGGCCCGGTACGGCAACCTCTATTATACCCGCCAGTTCGTGCAGCTGTTCGACCGGGCCTACGGAACGTTCGAGCCGGAGCTGAAGGCGTGGCTGCGCGACGACGGCCGCTACGTCGACCCGTTCCGCCCCACCGTCGAGCCGGCGGGCTTTGCCAGCGAAGCCGAGGTGGTTGCCGCCCGCGACGCGCATCTGGCCGAGGTGCGCCGCCTGTTCGAGACCCTCGACGTGTTCGTGCTAACTCTGGGCCTCACCGAGGGCTGGCGCTGGCGGGGCGACGGCGCGGCGTTGCCGCTCGCCCCCGGGGTCGCCGGCGGCACCTTCGACCCCGAGCTCTACGAATGCGTCAATGCCGGCGCGGGCGAGGTGCTGGGCGACCTCAACGGCTTCCTGGACCGGCTCTGGAGCGTGAACCCGAAGGCCCGGGTGATCTTCACGGTCTCGCCGGTGCCGATGATCGCCACCTACATGGACCGGCACGTGATGGAGTCGAACAGCTACTCCAAGTCGGTGCTGCGGGTGGCCGCCGGCGAGGTGGATCGCCGGGGCGATCCGCGGGCAGTGTACTTCCCGGCCTACGACATCGTCACCAGCAACGTGAATGCGGGGCGCTACTACAACGAGGACCAGCGCACCATCAACGACGCCGGCGTGCGCCACGTGATGCGGCTGTTCCTCTCGACCTTCGCCCGCGACCGCGCCGCCGCGGCGCCGACCCACGCCCCCGTGGACCTCGCTGCCGAGTTCGAAGGTAATGCCGGCGTGATCTGCGACGAGGAGGAGATCGAGCGCAGCGTTGCGTGAGCGACCGCGCTGAGCACGCGGGTCGCGCGCCTACAGGGTGCCGATCCGCGTGCTTGTCAGCGGAAGCTCGAACATCGAGCCGGGCTTGGCCCTCTCGGCGAAGGTCTCGATCCCGCTCCAGAGGGCCAGGATGCGCTCGGCCTGCTTGACCAGGGGCGCCTTGCAGAGACCCGCCGAGAGAAAGAAGCCGGTCAGCCGCGACGCCCGGAAGGCGTTGAATTCCGCCTTGTTCCTGCGGATACGGCGGTCCCCTGAGATGACCACCCAGCCGCCCTCACGGCTCAGCTCGGAGATCCATTGCAGGTCCGTCACCCCGGGCCCGTAGCGCTCGCGGATGTGGAGGATCTGATGCTCACCCGCGAACAGGGCCGCCAGGGCCCGGGCCAGGGCGGGCGAAAGGTTCTCGTCAACGAAGACTTTCACGCCGCCTGGAGGGACGCTTCGAACCGCACGGCATCCCGGACCACGGCCACGGGAACCTCGTACAGGCGGGCGACCCGCTCGGCAGAGCCCTCGGCCGTCACGGCCTCGGCCAGGGCCACGGTCGGCACGCCGGAGACGGCGGCGATCGGCTGGCCGAAGGCACGCCGCGGATCGATGACGATCGAATCACGGCCCTGAAACGGCCGCCAGCGGACGACGATGTCGCCCTCGATATCGAGATCGCGGAAAGTCTGTTCCAGGACCGCCCGGATGACGTATTGGCCGCGGGCCAGATCAATCACCTCGCTCTCGCCGTCGGCCTTCAGGCTCTCGAGGAAGATCGTGCGCCCGTCGGTCTTGAACCGGCGGGTCGAGAACGGCCGGGGATCCTGCACGGCCGCGCGGGCCGCTTCGAGACAGCGGCGGATCACGCGCAGGTCGACGTTCTCGCGCACGAACGCCTGGACGAAGCGCAACTCGATCAGATCGCGGAAACCCAGTTCCAGGCGGTGATCGTGCGCCGGCAATTCGGGAGTCCAGAGCGGCGGCATCCGACCCGGACGGCCGCTGGACGTGAACGTATAGCCCCCGAGCCAGCGGGTGATGGTCCGGGCCGGCAGGCGAATCAGCCGTGCAGCCTCAGGAACGGTGTAGAAACCGGTCCCCAGCGGAGCCGCCTCAGAGGCGGGACTGTCGGTGCGCGCCGTCATTGCGGCGAGCGTATCCCGCGGCGCGGCGTTCCGCTACGGGCATGGCGGGCGGGCCTCGCCCGGTTCGGGTTTGCCACCGGCCAAGCATTTCGGGCAGTGTCCGCGCTCCCCGAAGCGTAACCGTGCCGGAGTCGATCCCCGTGAGCCTGCCCCCGCCCCGCAAGCCCGACCACGCCATCGATCCGATTTTTGCGGCGCGGCACTCGCCCCGCGCCTTCACGGGCGAGGCGCTGCCCGAAGCCGAGCTGCTGCGGATGATCGAGGCGGCGCGCTGGTCGCCGTCGGCGTACAATTCGCAGCCCTGGCGCTTCCTCTACGCGCTGCGGGGCGACGCGAACTGGGACACGTTCTTCGGCCTGCTGGTGCCCGGCAACCAGAAATGGGTCTCGGGCACCGGCGCGATCCTGTTCCTGGTCTCGAACGGGCTCATGAAGGTCGGCGACGACTTAAAGCCGTCCTACAGCCACTCCTTCGACGCGGGCAGCGCGTCGCTGGCCTTCCAGCTCCAGGCGATCCACCAGGGCTGGCACGCCCACGGCATGGTCGGGTTCGATCATGTCCGCGCCCCCGAGGTCCTGCGCCTGCCCGCGAATCACCGGATCGAGGCCGCCTTCGCGGTGGGCCGCAAGGTCCCGGATTCCGAGCTCACCGAGGAGCAGCGGCCCCGCGAGGCCCCGAACGGCCGCCGGCCGATCACCGACTTCGTCATCGCCGGCCCGTTCCCGCCCTCCGGCGCCTGAGGCGATCCGGAACCGGGGTGTACGACCAGGGATTGTGTCGGCATCGCAACATGGCCCCACGCCGATCGGAACTCGCCCATGGACCCGAAACCCTCGGTCCCGCCCGGCGGAACGGCCGCCCCCGATCCGTTCCTGGATGAGGGCGGGTTCGACCACGCCTCGGGCCTGCGCAGCGTCGCCGACCGCCACGGGGTCAGCCTCGACGCGGTGCGCCACCTCGTCCACGCCCTGGAGCGCGGGCACGGCACGATGGCGCAGTTCGACCATCCCGATCTCGGCGGGATGGGCCAGTGGTTTTCCGGCGGCATGGTGATGGTTGGCCGGATGTTCGACGACGGCCTGAAGGCGCGGGTCGATGCCCTGTGCACCGAACTCGCCGCGGCCCTGCCGGCGGGTGGGTTCTCGGAGACCGGCCCCGCATCGCGGCGCGGTGGGGGCGAATGGTGGCCCGCCGGCCTCGGGGCTCCGGCGAGCACCGGCGCGCAGAACGGCCTGCGCTACGCCTATTTCCCGGACACGCGGCGGCTCGCCATCCAGTCCGGCTCCGGCATCGCGCTCTACGATACCGGCGAGCACCACATCTCGGGGGTGTCGCAGGCCAATGGCAGCCTCGACTTCACGGGCCCCCAGGGCGTCGTCGCTCTCGACCGCCTGCGCCGGATCGAGGCGGAGACGGCCGCGCCCCGGCAGGTCGATCCGGCCGAACCGCCGGCCGCGCCACCTGAGCCGAGCAAAGCCACGCCGGAGCCGTCACACTCGGGCGACGTGCTGGCGACGATCGAGCGGCTGGCGGAGCTACACGCACGGGGCGTGCTCACCGAGCGGGAGTTTTCGGACAAGAAGGCGGAGTTGCTGGCGCGGCTATAAGTCTTCAGGCTGCAAGCTTATCGGCCATCGAGCCTCCCATCCATCCCCCTCATCCTGAGGTGCCGAAGCGAAGCGGAGGCCTCGAAGGAGCCCTCCAGAAGTCGCTACGATCCCTGGAGGGCTCCTTCGAGGCCCGACGATCTTCGATCGCCGGCCACCTCAGGATGAGGGGGGTGGATGGGAAGATCCTCGCTCGCGATCAGCGGGGCATCAACCGCTCAGGCGATGCCGGCGCGCAGCAGGTCGTGGACGTGGACGATGCCCACCGGCCGGCCGTCCGTGACCGCGAAGACCGCGGTGATCAGCCGGCGGTTCATCAGCTCCAGGGCGGCCTGGGCGAGCTTGTGCGGCTCCACGGTGATCGGCTCGCGGGTCATGATCGCCGAGACCGGGGTATCGAGGATCTCCGGGCCCATATGGCGGCGCAGATCGCCGTCCGTGACGATGCCGACCAGACGGCCGGCCGCGTCGGTGACGCCGACGCAGCCGTAGCGGCGCGCGGCGATCTCGATCAGCACCTCGGACATCAGGGCGGTGTCGGAGACCAGCGGCATGTCCTGGGGGCCGTGCATCACCTGCTGCACGGTCTTGAGCCGGGCCGCCAGCGTCCCGCCGGGATGAAGTGTGTGGAAGCGCGCCGAGGTGAAGCCGCGCCGCTCCACGAGCGCCACCGCCAGGGCGTCGCCCAGCGCCAGCTGGATCAGGCTGGAGGAGGTCGGGGCGAGGTCGTGCGGGCAGGCTTCGCGCACCCGGGGCAGCTCCAGCAGCACGTCGGCGGCCTTGCCGAGCGTGCTGGCGCCGTTGCGGGTGATGGCAACCAGGGGAATCGAGAAGCGGCGGCTGAAGCCGACGAGGTCGGACAGCTCCGCGGTCTCACCCGACCACGACAGGGCGATGATCACGTCGTCCCGGGCGATCATGCCGAGATCGCCGTGGCTCGCCTCGGTGGGGTGGACGAAGAAGGCGTGGGTGCCGGTGGAGGCCAGGGTCGCGGCGATCTTGCGGCCGATATGGCCGCTCTTGCCGATGCCGCTGACGATCACCCGGCCCTTGCTCTGCAGGATGGTCTGCACCGCCTCCTCGAAGGCCACGCCGAGCCGGCCCTGGAACGCCGCGCTGGTCTCCTGCAGGGCGGCGATGCCCAGCTGCAGGCTGCGGATCCCAACATCGCGGGTGCTGGCGAGGTGCACGGAGGCCGAATCGTAGAGATCGTCGCGCAGGGCGCTGGAGGCGGGAGCGTTCATCGGTTCCGTTCTGGACCCGTCGGGCGGATCCGGCGCCGCGAGCGGCGATGCGAAGCGAGGCTCGCGACGCTAGGGAGCCGTCATGGTTGAAATGTGACGCCGGGACGACATGCCGCCCCTCTCTGTCCGCCGGGCGGTTGAAGGCCCGCTCCGGCGGGTCCATGCTTCTTTCACGCCAGCCAAAAAAGGGCCCGAGCCCCATGACCATCCGCTTCCCCGAGCCCGACCCCAAGATCCTCGCCCGGCGGGAGGCGATCCTGGCCGGTCTCGCACCTCTGGTCGCCCCGGAGGCGCTGGTGACCAGCGAGGACGAGCGCCGGGCCTTCGAGACCGACGGGCTCACCGCCTACCGGCAGATGCCGCTGGCCGTGGTGCTGCCCTCGACCACAGAAGAGGTCGCGGCCGTGATGGCCTATTGCCACGCCCAGGGCGTCCGGGTGGTGCCCCGGGGGGCCGGCACGTCGCTCGCCGGCGGAGCGATTGCGCAGGGCGACGCGATCATCCTGGGCGTCGGCAAGATGACCCAGGTGCTCGATCTCGATTTCGAGAACCGCACCGCCCGGGTGCAGAGCGGGCTCACGAACCTGGCGATCTCGGGCGCCGTGGCCCATGAAGGCTTCTTCTACGCCCCCGACCCGTCGAGCCAGCTCGCCTGCACGATCGCGGGCAACATCGCGATGAATTCCGGCGGCGCCCATTGCCTGAAATACGGGGTGACCACGAACAACCTGCTGGGCGTCACCCTGGTGCTCAACGACGGCACCGTGGTGGAGGTCGGCGGCCAGCATCTCGACAGCCCCGGCTACGATCTCCTGGGCCTCATCTGCGGATCGGAAGGCCAGCTCGGCATCGTCACCGAGGCCACGGTGCGGATCCTGCGGGCGGCCGAGGGCGCCCGGCCGGTTCTGGTCGGCTTCTCGAAGGTCGAGGATGCGGGCGATTGCGTCGCCGCGATCATCGCGGCCGGCATCATCCCGGTGGCGATCGAGTACATGGACCGCGAGGCGATCCTGATCACCGAGGACTTTGCCCAGGCCGGCTACCCGCGCGATGCCGAGGCGATGCTGATCATCGAGGTCGAGGGCTCGGATGCCGAGTGCGACGCGATGCTGGCGCGCATCGAGGCGATCGCCAAGGATTTTGGGCCGACCAGCGTGCGGGTGTCGCGCTCGGAAGCCGAATCGGCCGCGATCTGGAAGGGCCGCAAGTCGGCCTTCGGGGCCACAGGCCGGATCTCCGACTACATCTGCATGGACGGCACCATCCCCACCGGCCAGCTCGGGCCGGTGCTGGAGCGGATCGGGGCGATCTGCGCCGGCCACGGCCTGCGGGTCGCCAACGTGTTCCATGCCGGCGACGGCAACCTGCACCCGCTGATCCTGTTCGACATCAACAAGCCGGGCGAGCTGCAGAAGGCCGAGGCGGCCGGCGACGAGATCCTCAAGCTCTGCGTCGAGGTCGGCGGCTGCCTCACCGGCGAGCACGGCGTCGGCATCGAGAAGCGCGAGCTGATGCGCTTCCAATACACCCAGACCGATCTGGAGCAGCAGATGCGGGTGAAGGCGGTGTTCGACCCCGACTGGATGCTCAACCCCGCCAAGGTCTTCCCCCTGGAGGGACGGCTGGAAGCCAAGGCAGCCTAAGTCCCGGGATCCCAAAGGGCTCGGCCCTTTGGCGGGGTTCGGGGGCGGAGCCCCCGAGACATCGGGCGTCTCAGGCGGCCACGCCGTCGCGGGCCTGCCCGGCCTCGGGCTTGCGCAGGCTGTCGGACGTCAACGCGAGGATCGCGGCGAGGTCGGCGACCGCCGTGGGGCGGCCGAACAGGTTGCCCTGCAGCTCGTGGCAGCCTTCCTCGCGCAGGATCCGGGCCTGCTCGGGGGTCTCGACCCCCTCGGCCAGGACGTCGATCTTCAGCGCCCGGCCGAGCCAGACCATGGCCCGCAGGATCTCGACGCTGCCGCCGTCGCGCGCGAGGCTGCGCACGAAGCCCGGGTCGATCTTGAGCCGGTCGAACGGGAACCGGTGCAGGGTACCGAGGCTCGAATACCCGGTCCCGAACTCGTCCATGGCGATCCGCACGCCCGCGGCGCGCAGCGCCCGCAGGAGCGACAGGTTCGCGGCGTTGTCCTGCATCAGGACCGACTCGGTGATCTCGAGTTCGAGCCGGTCCGGGGGCAGCCCGCTCTCGGCGAGGGCTGCCCGCACATCGCCTTCGAGGCCATCCCCGGCAAAGTACTGGGGCGACAGGTTGACCGAGACCCGGATCGGATCCGGCCAGGAGGCGGCGGCCCGGCAGGCGGCGGCGAGGATCCAGGCGCCCAGCGCCCGGGTCAGCCCGACCTCTTCGGCCAGGGGGATGAACTCCGCCGGGCCGACATCGCCGTGCTGCGGGTGGTGCCAGCGCGGCAGGGCCTCGAAACCGTGCAGGGCCTGGCCGTGCGCCCCGACGATCGGCTGGAAATGCAGGGCGAACCGGCCCTCGGCCAATGCCCCGCGCAGATCGGTCCCGAGTTGCCGGCGGCGCTGGATCTCGACATCCATGGCCGGATCGAAGAAGCGCCACGTACCGCGTCCGGCGGCCTTGGCCTGGTACAAGGCGATGTCGGCCTGCCGCAGGAGCGTGGCCGCGGTGCCGGAGGCGTCGTCGGCGCTCGCGATGCCGATGCTGGTGCCGATCGCGAGGCTGTGGCCGTTCACCGTCACGGGCATCTCGAGCGCCGCGACCAGGCACCGGGCCAGGCGCGCCGCGTCCGCCGGCTGGGTGGCGCCCCCTAAGACGATGGCGAACTCGTCGCCGCCGAGCCGAGCCACGAGGTCGTCGGCCGCCACCGTGGCGGCGAACCGGGCCGCCACGGCGCAGAGCAGCGCGTCGCCGACCGGATGGCCGTGGGTGTCGTTGACGGTCTTGAACCCGTCGAGATCGAGGCACAGCACCGTGGCGGGTGTGCGCGCATCGCAGCGGGCGAGGGCCGCGTCCATACGCTCCTTCAGGACCAGGCGGTTCGGCAGGCCGGTGAGCGCGTCGTGCCGGGCCATGTGGGCGACCCGGGCCTCGCTCCGGCGCCGCTCGGTGACGTCCTCGTGGGTGCAGAGCCAGCCGCCGCCGGGGATCGGGGCGTGGACCACGTCGACCGCCCGCCCGTCGGCGAAATCGCAGGTCAACGAGACCCCGTGGCCCTGCGCGGCGGTGCGCTCGCAGGCCGCCACCAGAGCCGCGGCGGCCGCGGATCCGAGGCCGCGCTCCCGGTTCCCCAGATGAGCGAGGAGGGCGGGCAGCGCGGTCCCGGGCCGCCGCAGGGCCTCCGGGACCGCGTACATCTGCGCGTAGCGCGCGTTCATGACGATGAGCGCGCCGTCCCGATCGAACAGGCACAGGCCCTGGACCAGGTTGTCGAGGGCGATGCCGAACCGGGCATCCTGGACCCGCAGCGCCCGCTCGCCGCGCTCGCGCGCCTCGGCCCCGGCCCGGGCCGCTTCGGATTGGGCGAGCCGGTCCTGCGCCCGGGCCTGCCGCCGCCCGAGCAGGACCAGCCCGAACAGGCCGAGATCCAGCAGGATCGCCGCCGCGCCGACGATGGTGGCCTGCTGGTGCGCGGCCGCCAGGCTGGCCTCCGCGGTGCGGCTGACGCTGAGGACGAGCGGGTAATTCTTCAGGGCGTGGGCGGCGATCAGGCGGTCCTGGCCGTCGATCGGGCTGACGGTGCGCGTGACGCCCCCGAGGGCGGTGCGCGCCGTGATCAGGGACGCGCCGGCCTGAGGGAAGATCCGGCCGACCGCCCCCTCACGCCGCGGATGCCGGACCAGCAGCATGCCGTCGTTGCGGAACAGGGACACGACCGCATCGTCCGCCGGCGAGGTCTGGTCGTACAGACCCTCGAAATAGCCGAGTTCCACCGCACCCAGGATCAGGCCGAGGAACGTGCCGTCCGGGGCTGCGACCTTCCGGGCGATGTAGATCGTCCAGGCGCCGTCGCCCCGGTTCGCCACCGGCCGGCCGACGTAGCGCTGCAGGTCCGGGTCGGCGGAGAGCGCCTTGAAGTAGTCCCGATCTGAGATGTTGACGGTCGGGATCGGCCAGTAGCGGCTGAAATTGAGCAGCTGTCCGGTCCGGTCGATGAGCGTGATCGCGTTCGCCTGCGGCAATGCCGCGATCCAGGTCTTCAGGGCCGTGTGCATGGACGGCCGGGAGGCGGCCTCGGCGTACTGCTCGGGTGTCGCGATTCCCGCCGTGCGGAACTCGGCCAGGACGGCGTTCTGGACCAGCTCGATCGCCTGCAGGGACCGGTCCGCCTGGTCCGCCAGGATCGTGGACAATCCGCCGAGGCTGCGCTCGTTGTCGTCGACCGCACGCGTTTCCAGATGGACGATGAACAGGGCGGCCGAGGCCGTGATGGCCAGCGCGAGGCCGAGGGCCAGCCAGGCCCGCAAGTCGCGCGCGGGCCGCCAGCTGCGCCGGACCGCCCAAGCGCCGAACGGGATGATTGACTTCAAACCCACCAGAACATGCTCGAACGACACTCTATAACAGCGCTATAGTAGCTCCGTTAATGAGTTATCGTGTCGATCGCTTAGACTGGCGGGTGATACAACAATCGTATTGCGTGTGGGTTTTACGCCGACAGAAGTACCGGCCCGCGATACGGCAGGGATCGCTCCGGCCGGCCACGCCACATCTCCCTCCCCCCGTGGCGGTACGGAGGGAGATGCAGCGGCGCCTCTCAGGCGGCCTCGACGGTCTTGCGGCTGGCGCGGCCCTTGGCTGAGGCGGCCTCGGCCTTGCGGCGGCCACGCGCGGGAGCGGGTGTCGGCTCCACTTCGTCGTCCGGCTCCTGCTCAACCTGCTGAGACCGGCCGGGCTGGCCGAGGCCGAGGCTCTTGGCCAGGGCCGAGCGCTGCGCCGAATAGTTCGCCGAGGTCGTCGGATAATCCGCCGGCAGGCCGTAACGCTCGCGGTAGGCCTGCGGGTCGAGGCCGTGCTTGGTCAGGTGGCGCTTCAGCGTCTTATACGACTTGCCGTCGATGAAGCTGACCAGGCCATCCGGACGGATCGACTTGCGGATCTGGGCCGGGGTCGGCCGATCGACAGTGTCTTCAGCGGCGGTGGAAGGTCCGGCGGCGATCGAATTCAGCGCCTCGTGGATGCTCGCGATGAGCGACGGCAATTCGGTGGGGGGCAGGGAGTTGTTGGCGACATAGGCCGCGACGACGTCCACGGTCCGTTCGATATAGTGCACTTGGGATGCCGACGCTTCTTCAGACATTCTCACTTTCCCTGGGTTTGACGCTCGTCGAGGTAGCCTCTTACTGCGAGTTAAGACAGTCGCTGAAAAAAGCAAGGTGACCCATACAATTCCTTGTGATCGCTTGAAAGTTCAGGTCTGCATCGACCGCCCACGGTTACAGGTTGAAGTTGCATTGGCAGGGTTTTCACCACACTTACCCCGCCCTTTATCCTCGCTGGTGCGACGAATGCTGACGCAAGCCCGAAACCGGGTTTTCGTTGGCGCGAGAGACCGTTACGGCCTAGATGAGCGATCGCCTCAGGCGGTCTTGGCGCGTCTTTCCCGCCGCCTGATCGGTCTTGCCGTGAAGACGCAAAATATTTTTGCTGACGCGCCGATCGGCTGTGGGTTCCGGCAGCGTATGGGCGCCGAGTCCGGCCTCAGGCGAAGGATTTGCGCGGATCAAAGGCGTCGCGAACTGCTTCGCCAGCAAAGACCAGCAGGCTCAGCATCACGGCGATGACCAGGAAACCGGTGAGCCCGAGCCACGGTGCCGTCAGGTTATCCTTGCCCTGTGCCAGCAGCTCCCCGAGGGAGGGCGAGCCCGGCGGCAGGCCGAAGCCCAGGAAGTCCAGGGAGGTCAGGGTGGTGATCGAGCCGTTGAGGATGAACGGCAGGAAGGTCAGCGTCGCCACCATGGCGTTGGGCAGCAGGTGAACCGTCATGATCCGCAGGTTCGAGAGGCCGAGCGCGCGGGCGGCCCGGACGTATTCGAAGTTCCGCGCCCGCAGGAACTCGGCGCGCACGACGCTGACCAGCGCGACCCACGAGAACAGCAGCATGATCCCGAGCAGGACGAAGAAGCCGGGGGCGATGAAGGCCGAGATGATGATGATCAGGTAGAGGGTCGGGATGCCGCCCCAGACCTCGATGAACCGCTGGAAGGCGAGATCGACCCAGCCGCCGAAATAGCCCTGCACGGCGCCGGCCACGACCCCGATCGCCGAGGAGACCGCGGCCAGGATCAGCCCGAACAGCACCGAGATGCGGAAGCCGTAGATCACCCGCGCCAGCACGTCCCGGGTGGTGTTGTCGGTGCCGAGCCAGTGCCAGGGGATGTCGGCGCAGGTCGTGCCGCCGAGTTTTTCCGCCACCGGCTTGCACTGGGCGTCCGACAGCATCCAGGTCGGCGGCGACGGCGAGGGCGTCGGCAGGTCCTCGTTGATCGTGTCGTAGGAGAACCGGATCGGTGGCCAGACCGCCCAGCCGTTCTCGGCGATCTCCTTGCGGATCTCGGGCGAGCGGAAATCCGTCACCGCCAGGAAGCCGCCGAACTTCTCCTCCGGGTAGTCGACCAGCACCGGGACCAGCCACTCGCCCTTGTAGGACAGGAGGAGCGGGCGGTCGTTGGCGATGAACTCGGCGAACAGGCTGAGGATGAACAGCGTCGCGAAGATCAGGAACGAGCCGAAGCCGAGGCGGTTGCGCCGGAAATTGTCGAGCCGGCGCCGGTTGATCGGCGATAGCCAGCCACGACCGCTCGCAACCGGCGCCGGGGTGGGGACGGCCTCGTCGGGCCGCAGGACGATCGGCTGTGCACCCGGCATCGGTGCCGGGACGACCTCGCTCTCGCCGGGGCGCGCGATCTCATTCATGGCCGCGGCCCTTGTCGAACTGGACTGGCCTGTTCCGCCCGCGACGCCCGGAGAACGATCAGGCGTCGAGGCGGATCGCGGTGCCCTCGATCTCGTTCGGGCGGACCCCGCCGGTGCGCTCCATCCAGCGCCGCAGCAGGCGGACGTTGCGGCGGTTGGCCTTGAAGGCCGCATCGAACAGGTCGCCCGCCAGCGGCACCACGCCGAGCAGGCCGTCGAAGGCGACGTTCAGCCCCATCCGAGCCACCAGCCAGCGGGGCGCGCCCAGGCGCTTGGCCTCGTAGACGATGAACGAGGAGATCACCATGCCGGCCGCGTCGCCGATCACCGGCACGAGGCCGATCAGCGCGTCGAACCCGATCCGCCGGTTGATCCCCGGGATCACGAAGGCCGTGTCCATGAAGTGGGCCAGCGTTTCCAGCCGGGCGAGGCTCGCCTCCCGGTCCAGATCCGTCGACAGGAACGGCGGGAGGCGCGTCGACGCCGCACCCGCGAAGGCCTTGGTGCCGGCGAAGGGTCCGGTCCCGGAAGCCTGTCGGGAAGCCTGAGTGAAATCCATCGCGGGGATCCGTCGGAGAGCCATCAGCGTCAACGACGTGGCCCTCCGGCCGGATCCCCGCAAGGCGGGCGCCTGCGACCATCATGCCGCACCCCCGCCGATGCCCCGCATCCGCTCCAGGGCCGTGTCCAGGGTGGCATCGGCCTTGGCGAAGCACAGGCGCACGAGGCTGCGCACGGAGCCGTCCGGGTAGAACGCGCTCACCGGGATCGCCGCGACGCCGTGGCGGGTGACCAGGGCCTCGCAGAAGGCCACGTCGTCGGCGTAGCCGAGGCCCGCAATGTCGATGTTGAGGAACCACGTCGCCTGCGCCGGCAGGACCCGGAAGCCGAGATCACGCAGGCCCGCGGCCAGTCGGTCCCGGGATGCCGCATAGCCCGCCCGCATGGAGTCGAACCATGGCTCCGGCTTGGCGAGGCCATAGGCCACCGCGTCCTGGAGGTTGGGCGGCGTGGTGAAGGTGAGGAACTGGTGGGCCTTGGCCAGTACCCGCATCAGCCGGGCATCGGCCATCACGAACCCGACCTTCCAGCCCGTGAGCGAAAAGATCTTGCCCGCCGAACCGATCTTGACCGTCCGCTCCCGCATGCCCGGCAGCGCCATCAGCGGCTGGTGGCGGGCGCCGTCGAAGACCACGTGCTCCCAGACCTCGTCGCAGATCGCGGTGACGTCGAAGCGTGTGCAGTACCGGGCGAGCAGCGCCAGGTCGTCCGCCGCGAACAGGGTCGCGCTCGGGTTGAGGGGGTTGTTCAGCAGCACGGCCTTGGTCCGCGGGCCGAACGCGGCGGCGAGCGCCGCCTCCTCGAGCCGGAAGAACGGCGGTTGCAGGGTCACGATCCGCGGCACGCCGCCGGCCCGCTGCACCAGCGGCAGGTAGGCGTCGTACATGGGTGCGAACAGCACAACCTCGTCGCCGGGCTCGATCAGCGCCAGCAGGGCGCCGGCCAGGGCCTCGGTGGCGCCGGAGGTCACCATCACCTCGGTCTCGGGATCGAGGGCGAGGCCCTGGTGCCGGGCGTAATGGGCGGCCACGGCCTCGCGCAGGGCCGGCAGCCCCATCATCGGCGGGTACTGGTTCCAGCCGTCGCGCAGCGCTTCGGCACCGCGCGCGCGCACATCCGCGGGGCCCGCATCGTCGGGAAAGCCCTGCCCGAGATTGACCGCGTCATGGGTGGGGGCGAGCCGCGACATGGTCTCGAACACCGTTGTCGGCAGGGCGGCGAAGACCGGATTCATGCGGGGCGGGACGCCGCTTCCGGCGCAGCAGACGAGGGGAGCATGGCCGGGATGTAGCATGGGGTCGGCGGCGTACGGAATGTGCGCGGCCGCACAGACCCTCGCCATCCCGGCGGATGGGACCGCTGACGAATGTTGACATTCATCAGTCGTATCGTAGGTTCGTCTCACGGCTGGAGCGGCGCTCTTGCCGGCGGGGCTTTGCCCCCTCGCTCCGTCAGCGGGATGCCGCTCCGGTCCTCTTCGAAGGGCCATCGATCCCCGGATCGGTGGCCCTTTTCGCATGCCGGGTGCCGGCCCCTCTGCTAGCGTGCCGCGCTCGACGGATGCGATCATGCGGACACCACGCTGCCTCCTCCTCGCCGCGCTGATCGCCGGCCTGGGTCTCGCCCTCCGGCTCGGCCTGCCGGTCGCGCCCGTGGACGCGCCCACCCGGGCGGTGCTGCAGGCCTATGCGACACCGGATCCCTCCGCGGCGGACCCCAGCAACACGGCTGAAACCTCGGCGCCCTAGTGACGGCACATTGGCCGGGCATCCGATACGCCCCGGCGATGGAATATGCCGCAGCCGCCGGACGCCGTCCGGCCCATATCACCGCATAGGCCGATGCGACCGTCCGGGCCGCCGAAGCGTAGGCGGCCGGAACATGCGCCATGGGGGCGTGCACAGCGAGGGATAGGGTACCGCCGATCGCGCAGGCGTCCGGCATGTGCTCTAGTCAGGCATGAACGAGAGTTCCCCGATCCGCACCGACACGGCCCGCGCCTACCAGCCCGGCGAGGCGCCGGCCCGCGAGGTTCGCACGCGGCGCTTCCGGCCGATCCGCTGGCTCGTGATCCTGGCCCTTCTGGCGGGCGCCGGGGCGATCGGCCATCGCTGGTACGAGGCGCGCACCGGCAAGGGCGCCGAGCTGGCCACGGCCCACAAGGGCGGCGGCCGCGGCGGGCGGCACGGCGGCGGGGACATGGCGCAGGCGGTGGGCATCGCCACCGTGACGACCGGCGACATGCCGGTGGTGCTCCAGGGCCTCGGCACCGTGACGCCGCTCGCCACCGTGACGGTGAAGTCGCAGATCAGCGGCTACCTGATGGCGGTGAAGTTCCGCGAGGGCCAGACCGTCAAGGCCGGCGACGAGCTCGCCCTAATCGATTCCCGGCCCTACGAGGCGCTCCTCGCCCAGTACCAGGGCCAGCTCGCCCGCGACCAGGCACTGCTGCAGAACTCGAAGCTCGACCTGCAGCGCTACCAGACCCTGAACCGGCAGGACTCGATCTCCAAGCAGAACGTCGACACGCAGGGCGCCCTGGTCAAGCAGAACGAGGGCACGGTGGCGGCCGACCAGGCGCTGGTCGACCAGCAGAAGCTCAACATCGCCTACACCCACATCACGTCGCCGGTGGACGGGCGGGTCGGCCTGCGCCAGGTCGACCAGGGCAACTACATCTCGGCCGCCTCCACGGCGATCGTGGTGGTGACCCAGCTCCATCCGATCTCGGTGATCTTCACCCTGCCGGAGGACGACGTCGCCCGGGTGATGCGCCAGGTCCGGGCCGGCGCCAAGCTCGCCGTGCGCGCCTACGACCGCGGCGACGCCCACCAGATCGCAATCGGCACCCTGGATACGGTCGACAACCAGATCGACACGACCACCGGCACGGTGAAGCTGCGCGCCCTGTTCGACAATTCCGACGAGGAGCTGTTTCCGAACCAGTTCGTCAACGCCAAGCTGACCGTCGACACGGTGCGGGGCGCGGCCCTGGTGCCGAATTCCGGCCTGCTCCAGGGGACCCCCGGCACCTACGTCTATCTGATGGACGGGGACAGCAAGGTCACGGTCCGGCCGATCAAGACCGGCGAGACCGACGGGACCAACACCGTCGTGGTCTCCGGCCTGAAGCCGGGCGACCGGATCGTCACCGACGGCACCGACCGGCTGAAGGACGGCGCCGAGGTCCGGATCACGGATGGCGCCCAGGCGGCGGGCGCGACCGGCGCGGTCACCGGGGCGGGCGACAAGCCCGGCGGGAAGCCGGCCGCCGGACCGGACGGGGCGGCCGAGACCGCCACCCCGGCAGCGCCGGAGGGCGGCCGCCGGCACGGGCGCCGGTCGGCACAGTGAGCCCGGCCATGGTGCGCCTGCCATGAACCCGTCCCGCCTCTTCATCCTCCGCCCGGTCGCCACGACGCTCCTGATGCTGGCGATCCTGATCGTCGGCGGGGTGTCGTACCTGAACCTGCCGGTCTCGGCGCTTCCGGCCGTCGACTACCCGACGATCCAGATCCAGACCTTCTATCCGGGCGCGAGCCCGGAGGTGATGACCTCCTCGGTCACGGCGCCGCTGGAGCGCCAGTTCGGCCAGCTCGCCAACCTCAACCAGATGACCTCGCAATCCTCCGCGGGCGCCTCGGTCATCACGCTGCAGTTCAACTTGGATCTGCCCCTCGACATCGCCGAGCAGCAGGTCCAGGCGGCGATCAACGCCGCCGGCAACCTGCTCCCGTCGGACCTGCCGGCGCCGCCGATCTACGCCAAGGTCAACCCGGCCGACACGCCCGTCCTGACCCTGGCGCTGACCTCCAAGACCATGCCGCTGACCCAGGTCCGGGACCTGGCCGAGTCGCGGCTCGCCCAAAAAATCAGCCAGGTGGCCGGCGTCGGCCTCGTCAGCATCTCGGGCGGCCAGCGGCCGGCCGTGCGGGTGCGGTTCAACGCCCGGGCGCTGGCCGCCTATGGGCTGAACATCGACGACCTGCGCACGACCATCACCAACCTCAACGTCAACACCCCCAAGGGCTCGATCGACGGGCCGAAGCAATCCTACGCGATCAACGCCAACGACCAGATCCGCGACCCGAAGGCCTACAACGCGGCGATCATCGCGTATCGCAACGGCGCCCCGGTGATGCTCTCGGAGGTCGCCGACGTGGTCGAGGGGCCGGAGAACACCAAGCTCGGCGCCTGGGCCGACGGGACGCCGGCGGTCATCCTCAACATCCAGCGCCAGCCGGGCGCCAACGTCATCGCCACGGTCGACAAGATCAAGTCGCTCCTGCCGCAGATGCAGGCGAGCCTGCCGAGTGCCGTGGCGGTGACGCCGCTCACCGACCGCACCACCACGATCCGGGCCTCCGTGGAGGACGTGCAGTTCGAGCTGGGGCTGGCGATCGCGCTGGTCGTCCTCGTCATCTTCCTGTTCCTGCGCAGCCTGTCGGCCACGCTGATCCCGAGCCTGTCGGTGCCCCTGTCGCTGATCGGCGCCCTGTCGGTGATGGATCTGTACGGCTTCTCCCTCGACAACCTGTCGCTGATGGCGCTCACCATCGCCACCGGCTTCGTGGTCGACGACGCCATCGTGGTGATCGAGAACATCGCCCGCCACGTCGAGGCGGGCGATTCGCCCCTGGAGGCGTCCCTGAAGGGGTCGCGCGAGATCGGCTTCACCATCATCTCGCTCACCGTCTCGCTGATCGCGGTGCTGATCCCGCTGCTGTTCATGGGCGACGTGGTCGGGCGCCTGTTCCACGAATTCGCCATCACGCTGGCGGCCACCATCGTGATCTCCGCGGTGGTCTCGCTGACGCTGGTGCCGATGCTGTGCGCGCGCCTGCTCAAGCACGCCCCCGAGGCCCAGATCCGCCGCCGCGAGGGCGTGTTCGCCCGCGCGGGCCGGCGCGCCACCGACGGCACGATCGCCGCCTACGGCCGCGCGCTCCAGGTGGTGCTGAACCATCAGGGCCTGACCCTGCTGGTGGCGCTCGGGACCCTGGTGCTGACCGTCTACCTGTTCGTGGTCATCCCCAAGGGCTTCTTCCCGGTGCAGGACACGGGCGTGATCCAGGGGATCACGCAAGCCGACCAGTCGGTCTCCTACGGGGCCATGGCCGAGCGGCAGCAGCGGATGGCCGCGCTCATCCTGCAGGATCCGGACGTGGCCAGCCTGTCCTCGTTCATCGGGGTCGACGGCCAGAACGTCACGCTCAATTCCGGCCGGATGCTGATCAACCTCAAGCCCCGCGACCAGCGGACGGAGTCGGCCAGCGCGATCATCCGGCGGATCAATGCGGCGACCCGGGCCGAGCCCGGGATGCGCCTGTTCATGCAGCCGGTCCAGGACCTGACCATCGACACCGCGGTCTCGGCGACCCAGTACCAGGTCATCCTCGAGACCCCGAACCTCAACGATTTCGAGACCTGGGTGCCGCGCTTCACCGAAGCCCTGGCGAAATCCCCCGTGGTCGCCGACGTGGCGAGCGACCACCAGGCACAGGGGCTCGCCGCCTACGTCACCATCGACCGTCCCACCGCCGGCCGCTACGGCATCACCCCGGCGACCATCGACAACGCCCTCTACGACGCCTTCGGCCAGCGGATCATCTCGACGATCTTCACCCAGTCCAACCAGTACCGGGTGATCCTGGAGGCGGACCCGAGCCAGCACACGACCCTGCGCAGCCTGGAGACGATCTACCTGCCGTCCTCGACGGCGACCAACGGCCAGGTGCCGCTCTCCGCGGTGGCGCGGATCAGCGAGCGGCGGGCGCCCCTGCTGATCTCGCATCTCGGGCAATTCCCCGCCACCACGGTGTCGTTCAACCTCGCCCCCGGGGCGGCCCTCGGGCAGGCGGTGGAGGCGATCGAGCAGGCCAAGGCCGCGATCGACCTGCCGCCCTCGTTCCGGGTGGTGCCGCAGGGCTCGGTCTTCGCCTTCCAGTCGGCGCTCAGCAACGAGCTGTTCCTGGTGATCGCGGCGATCATCACCGTCTACATCGTGCTGGGCGTGCTCTACGAGAGCTTCATCCACCCGATCACGATCCTGTCGACCCTGCCGTCGGCCGGGATCGGGGCGCTGCTCGGCCTGATGCTGTTCGGCCTGTCCCTCGACATCATCGCGGTGATCGGCATCGTGCTCTTGATCGGCATCGTGAAAAAGAACGCGATCATGATGATCGACTTCGCGCTCCAGGCCGAGCGCGAGGACGGGCTCGATCCCCGGGAGGCGATCTTCCAGGCCTGCCTGCTGCGCTTCCGGCCGATCCTGATGACCACGCTGGCCGCCCTGTTCGCCGCGGTGCCGCTGATCCTGGGCACCGGCGTCGGCTCGGAGCTGCGCCAGCCGCTCGGCATCTGCATCGCCGGCGGCCTGATCGTCAGCCAGGTGCTCACCCTGTTCACGACCCCGGTGATTTATTTGGCGTTTGATCGGCTGGAACGCCGAATCGCGGGACGGCGGGGTCCGGCTGTCGCCAGCGGCGAGGCCCTCCCGTGAACATCTCCGAGCCGTTCATCCGCCGGCCGGTCGCGACCACGCTGCTCACGATCGGCGTGCTGCTCGCCGGCCTGTTCGCGTTCCTGAAGCTGCCGGTGGCGCCGCTGCCGCAGATCGACTTCCCGGTCATCTTGGTCCAGGCCCAGATGCCGGGTGGCTCGCCCGAGACCATGGCGACCACCGTGGCGGCGCCCCTCGAGCGGCGGCTGGGCGCCATCGCGGACGTCAACGAGATGACGTCCACGAACTCCCTCGGCTCCACCCGGATCGTGCTGCTGTTCGGCCTGAACCGGGACATCGACGGGGCGGCCCGCGACGTCCAGGCGGCGATCAACGCCGCCCGCGCCGACCTGCCGGCCTCGCTCCGGCAGAACCCGACCTACCGGAAGTTCAATCCCGCCGACACGCCGATCATCATCCTCGGCATGACCTCGGACACGCTGACCCGCGGCCAAGTCTACGATTCCGCCGCCACCGTGGTGCAGCAGAAGCTGTCGCAGCTGCCCGGCGTCGGCAATGTCGATATCGGCGGCTCGTCCCTGCCGGCGGTGCGGGTGGAGCTCGATCCCACCGCCCTGTTCAACTACGGCATCGGCCTGGAGGGCATCCGGGCGGCGCTCGCCTCGGCCAACGCCAACTCGCCCAAGGGCGAGATCGATGCCGGGGGCCGGCGCTACCAGCTCTACGCCAACGACCAGGGCCGCAAGGCCGAGGATTACCGCGACATCATCGTGGCCTACCGCAACGGCGCCGCGGTGAAGCTCACCGATGTGGGCCAGGTGCTCGACGGCGTCGAGGACAAGCGCAACCTCGGCATCGTCAACGGCAAGGCCGGGGTGCTGCTGTTCGTCTACAAGCAGCCCGGCGCCAACGTGGTCGAGACCATCGACGCCGTGAAGAAGGCGCTGCCGCAGCTCACCGCGGCGCTGCCGGGCGGCATCGACATCAAGCTCACCGGCGACCGCAGCGCCACGATCCGGGCCTCGCTCGCGGCCACCGAGGAGACGCTGCTGGTGGCGGTCGGCCTCGTGATCCTGGTGGTGTTCGCCTTCCTGCGCTCCGGCCGGGCGACCCTGATCCCGGCGGTGGCCGTGCCGATCTCGATCATCGGCACCTTCTCGGCGATGTACCTGCTCGGCTACTCGCTCAACATCCTGTCGCTCACCGCGCTCATCATCGGCACCGGCTTCGTGGTCGACGACGCGATCGTGGTGCTGGAAAATGTCCAGCGCCACATCGAGGAGGGCAAGCCCCGGCTGGAGGCGGCCCTGATCGGCGCCCGGGAGGTTGGCTTCACGGTGATCTCGATGAGCCTGTCGCTCATCGCGGTGTTCCTGCCGATTTTGCTGATGGGCGGCCTGATCGGGCGGATCTTCCAGGAATTCTCGGTTACCCTGTCGCTGTCGATCCTGATTTCTCTGGTCTTGTCGCTGACCACGACACCGATGATGTGCGCCCGGCTGCTGCGGCCCGAGGGGCACGGACGCCCGGCGGGACGCCGGCCGAACATCCTGATCCGCGTCCTGGAGGGCGGCTTCTCCTGGCTGCTCGACGCCTATGCCCGGACCCTCTCGGTGGCGCTGGCCCATCCGCGCCTCGTGCTGCTGAGCCTGCTCGCCACCGTGGGGCTCAACGTCTACCTCTACATCATCGTGCCGAAGGGGTTCTTCCCCGAGCAGGATACCGGCCAGATGATGGGCGGCGTCCAGGCCGACCAGCGCATCTCGTTCCAGTCCATGGAGGCCAAGCTCCGGCAGGCCACCACCATCGTGGGCGCGGATCCGGCGGTGGAGAGCGTCGTCGGCTTCACGGGCGGGCGCGGCACCAACTCGGCCAACGTGTTCATCGGCCTGAAACCCATCGGCGAGCGGGCGCCGATCTCGGAGGTGATGGCGCGGCTGCGGCCGAAGCTCGCCCAGGTCGCGGGGGCGCGGCTCTACGTCTTCCCGCGCCAGGATCTGCAGATGGGCGGCCGCCAGAGCTTCGCCCAGTACCAGTACACCCTCCAGGGCGACACCGCCGAGGAGCTGTTCGCTGCCGCCCCGAAGCTGCTCGCCGCCCTGCAGAAGGACCCGACCTTCGCGGACGTCACCTCGGACCAGCAGGAGGGCGGCCTGGAGACCCGGGTGGTGATCGACCGCGCCACCGCGTTCCGGTACGGCATCACCCCGAACAAGATCGACAACACCCTCTACGACGCCTTCGGCCAGCGCCAGGTCTCGACGATCTACAACCCCCTGAACCAGTACCACGTCGTAATGGAGATCGCCCCGCGCTACCTCGAATCCCCCGAGACCCTGAAGCAGATCTTCGTCTCGACCTCCGGGGGCAACGCGCCGGGCTCGGCCACCACCAACGCGGTGGCCGGCGCCGCGGCGGCGGCGGGCGGCGTCAACACCAACGCGGCCACCGGGACCAGCAGCCCGGGAAGCGGCGCCGCCGCCGCGACGGGGGCAGTCGGCGGCGCGTCCACCGGCGTCGCCGCCGCAGCCGCGGCCGCAGCCAGCACGGCCGATGCGTCCTCGAACGCCGCCGCGATCGCCTCCGATTCCGCCCGCAACGCCTCGTCCAACGCCATCGCGGCGAGCAAGGGCGGGGCCTCGTCGAGCGCCCCGGTCTCGGCCGCCAAGGAGACCATGGTCCCGCTCTCGGCCTTCGCCCGGATCGAGCCCGGCAGCGCCCCCGTGCAGGTGAGCCACCAGGGCCTGTTCGTGGCGACCACGATCTCGTTCAACCTGGCGCCGGGCAAGAGCCTGTCGGACGCCACCGCGGCGATCGACCGGGCGATGTCGTCCCTGCGGCTGCCGGCCACGATCCACGGCGAATATGCCGGCGCGGCGAAGAACTACGTGGCCTCGGCCTCGCGCCAGCCGCTGCTGATCCTGGCGGCGATCCTGGCGGTCTACGCGGTGCTCGGCATCCTGTACGAGAGCTTCGTGCACCCGCTGACGATCCTCTCGACCCTGCCGTCGGCGGGCGTCGGCGCGGTGCTGGCCCTGCTGGTGACCGGCACCGAATTCACCATCATCGCGCTGATCGCGGTGTTCCTGCTGATCGGCATCGTGAAGAAGAACGCGATCATGATGATCGACGTGGCCCTCGACGCGGAGCGGACCCGGGGTGCGAATCCCGTGGACGCGATCCGGGAGGCCTGTCTCGTGCGCTTCCGGCCGATCATGATGACCACGCTCGCCGCGATGCTCGGGGCCGTGCCGTTGATCCTGGCCACCGGCGAGGGGGCCGAGCTGCGCCGGCCGCTCGGCATCGCCATCGTGGGCGGATTGATCGTGAGCCAGATCCTGACCCTGTACACCACACCCGTCGTCTACCTGACCCTCGACCGCCTCCGGCACCGGGTGCTCGCCCGCCGCCGCCCCGCCGGGCCCGGCGGCGCAGCGGCACTGCCGGCCGGAGAGTGATGCGTCCGTTTTCACGTGAAACACCGGCGGCTCCCGTGCGCGCGCCCGTCCTTCTGAGCGCTTCGGATTCCGCGCACGCGTCGTCGATCGATGGACGCGACGCAGCCTGCGCCTTCCCTCCCCCCTCTGCGGGGGAGGGTGGCCCCCGGAGGGGGTCGGGAGAGAGGCAGCGCGACGGTTCGGGATATGTCGCCCGTCGGGACCGATCCGGCACCGTCGCTCCCCGCTCCAGACCGCTGCTGACGCAGGGGCCACCCTCCCCCGCAGAGGGGGGAGGGAGAGGGGAGCGAGGGTTGCGTCGCGCCTTTCTCCTCCTCCCCCTCATTCCCGCCCTGGCGGGCTGCGTGGTCGGCCCCGACTACACACGCCCCTCCGTCGAGACGCCGTTCGCCTACCGGGAGGGCGGCCAGCGGGAGGACAGCCCGGCCGTCGTGGCGGCGCGCAGGAAAGGCTGGCGCGAGGCCCGCCCCAACGACGCGGTGGAGCGCGGCGACTGGTGGCGGGTGTTCAGGGATCCGCTCCTCGACCGCCTGATCCGCCTCGTCGATGTCGACAACCAATCCCTGCGGCAGGCGGTGGCGAATTACCGGCAGGCCCGGGCGCAGGACGCCTCCGCCCAGGCCGCGCTGTACCCGACCGTGGTCGGCGCCCCGAGCATCACCCGAACCGGCAGCGGCAGCACCGTGCGCACCAGCGCGTCGCTGCTCGGTCAGGCGAGCTGGGAACTCGACCTGTTCGGCGGCACCCGCCGGAACATCGAGAGCGAGGCGGCGCTCGCCCAGGCCGACGCCGCCACGCTCGCGCTGACCCGCCTGACCATCCAGGCCGAGGTTGCCGCCGATTACCTGACCGTCCGCTACGCCGACGCCCTCCAGAAGGTGCTCGACGAGAACGTCGCCAACTTCAAGAAGACCTTGGGGATCACCGAGAACCAGTACGCCGCCGGCGTCGCCGCCCGCTCCGACGTGATCACCGCGCAGACCCAGGTCCAGACCATCGAGGCCCAGGCCATCGCGATCCGGCTGACCCGGGTCCAGTACGTGAACGCCATCGCCACCCTGATCGGCCGGCCGCCCTCGGAGGTCTCGATCCCGGTGGCCGGCATCGGCCGCAACCCGCCGCCCGTGCCAGTCGGGATCCCGTCCGACCTGCTCGAGCGCCAGCAGGCCGTCGCCCAGGCCGAGCGCCTGGTGCAGGGGCAAAGCGAGCGGATCGGCGTGGCGGTGGCGGCCTTCTTCCCCACCGTCACGATCTCGGCGCAGGGGGGCCTCTCCGGGCTGACCCGCAACGGCCTGTTCTCGGCCGCCAACCAGGTCTGGTCGACGACGGCGGCGGGAACCGAGGTCCTGTTCGACGGCGGCGCCCGCACGGCGGCCGTGCGCTCGGCCGAGGCCGGCTACGACGCCGCGGTGGCCAATTACCGGCAGGTGGTGCTCGCCGCCCTGGCGGAGGTGGAGAACCAGATGGCGGCGCTGCGCATCCTCGGCCTGCAACAGGGCGCCCAGGACGCGGCCGTCGAATCCTCGCGCAAGGCCGTCGAGATCACGCTGAACGAGTACCGGGCCGGCACGCAGAACTTCACCACGGTGGTGACCGCGCAAGGATTGCTCGTCTCCAACGAGATCAACGCCCTCCAGGTCCGGCTCAGCCGCTTCACCGCGGCGGTCACGCTGATCCGGGCGCTGGGCGGCGGCTGGGACGTACGCTCCCTGCCGAGCGACGCCGAGTTGAAGGGCCCGACCCTGCCGATCGACCGGGGCGGCCAAGCCGTCCGCGTGGACGAGTAGCTTATCGGGCCGCTGCCCCGATGCCCTGCCAAAGGGCTGAGCCCTTTGGGATCCCGATTTCGAGCCGGGCTCCCCCTTAACCCGGAACGGGCATTGCGACAGCCGGGTTGTCACGCCGATTTGCTGCACCGCAGCCCGATGGGAGCCAGGCATGGCCGAGCAGACGATAGCCCTCAAGGACGATGCGGCCAGCGGCACCAAGCCCGCGCCCCCCTGCACGCTGGTGATCTTCGGGGCCGGCGGCGACCTGACCAAGCGCCTGCTGATGCCCTCGCTCTACAACCTCGCCGGGGCCGGCCTCCTGCCGGAGGGTTTCACGATCCTGGGGGTCGACCATTCCGACGGCACCGACGAATCCCTGCGCGACAGCCTCACGAAGACCATGGAGGCGTTCAGCCAGGACCCGACCTCGGAGTTCCATGCCGACCACATCGACCCCAAGAGCTGGGGCTTCATCCGCGACCGGCTGCACTACCTGAAGGGCGATTTCGAGAAGCCGGAGACATTCGCGGCGGTCAAGGCGAAGGTGAGCGGCAGCGCGGTGTTCTATTGCGCGGTGGCGGCCCGGTTCTTCGGGACCATCGTCGACGGGCTCGGCCAAGCCGGGCTGCTCCGCCAAGAGAACGGCGATTTCCGCCGGGTGGTGATCGAGAAGCCGTTCGGCTCCGACCTCGCCTCCGCCCGGGAGCTCAACGCCCGGATCCTGAAGCAGGCCGACGAGAGCCAGTTCTACCGGATCGACCATTTCCTGGGTAAAGAGACCGTCCAGTCGATCATGGCCTTCCGCTTCGCCAACGGCCTGCTGGAGCCGGTCTGGCGGCGGGAATACATCGACAGCGTCCAGATCACCGCGGCCGAGACCGTGGGGGTCGAGGAGCGCGGCGGCTTCTACGAGCCGACCGGGGCGCTCCGGGACATGGTGCCGAACCACATGTTCCAGCTGCTCTGCATGGTCGCCATGGAGCCGCCGAATTCCTTCGGTGCCGAGGCGGTCCGTTCGGAGAAGGCCAAGCTGGCCGAGGCCGTCCGGCCGATCCCGCCGGAGGACGCGGTGCGCGGCCAGTACACGGCCGGCACCTCGGAGGGGCGCGACGTGCCGGGCTATCGCGACGAGCCGCATGTCGCCAAGGACTCCGTCACCGAGACCTTCATCGCCCTCAAGCTCAAGATCGAGAACTGGCGCTGGGCCGGCGTGCCGTTCTACGTCCGCACCGGCAAGCGGATGACCGGGCGGCGCACCGAGATCGCCGTGCTGTTCAAGCCGGCCCCGTTCAAGATGTTCGAGGACACGCCCAACGCCGATCTCGGCCCGACCGTGATGCGGATCATGATCGACCCGGACCACGGGGTCAGCACCGAGTTCAACGTGAAGGTCCCGGGCCCGGAGATGAAGATCGGCCGGGTCGGCGCGGCGTTCCGCTACAAGGACTTCTTCGCCGACCAGCCGAATGTCGGCTACGAGACCCTGCTGTACGATTGCATGATCGGCGACGCGACCCTGTTCCAGCGGGCCGACAACATCGAAGCCGGCTGGGCGGCGGTCGATCCCCTGCTCAAGGGCTGGCCGCAGGCGGACGTGAAGCCCTATCCGGCCGGCAGCACCGGGCCGAAGGACGCCGACGACCTCCTGGCCCGGGACGGCCGCCACTGGCTGGGTCTCGACGGCAAGACGGATTGAGGACCGAATAGCCATGCTGGATCCGACGGCCAAGTCATCGGATCCGGTCGTTTTCGAGTTGGCCGCGACGTGTTACCCTCCGACCGTCATGGAGATGTTCCGTCGAACGAAGGGGCGGCTACTTTGGGCGAGGCGACATTCACCTTTCAGGTCGATGAAACCCTGAAGAATGAATTCTCCCAGGTCGCACAGGACCGCGACCGCGATGGCGCCCAGCTCCTGCGTGACTTCATGCAGGCGTACGTCAGACAGCAGCGGGACGAAACCGAGCATGACGCTTGGTTTCGCCGGCAGGTTCAGATTGGACTGGATTCTGCCAATAGTGGCCGTGTGATCCCCGCTGAGGACGTGGAAGCGCGGTTCGCAGCCAAGCGGGCAGCCACACGGCAACGGCTCGATTCCAAGAAATGAAGGCGTTGGTCAGAACGCTCGAAGCGCTTCAGGACCGCGAAGCAATCTAAGATTACATCGAGACCGACAATCCAGCGGCTGCCATCGCGCTCAATGAGCGGTTCACCAAGAAGGCCGCCCGCTTGGTGGATCGTCCCGCTCTCGGGCGGCCGGGCCGTGTCGCCGGCACACGCGAGTTGATCGTCCATCGCCGGTACATCATCGTCTACGACGTCGATGATGTTTCCGTTCGAATGCTTCGGGTCTTGCACGCCGCTCTGCAATGGCCGCCTCGGTCGAGTTGAGCTTCCGAGACCGAAGCAGATATCCGAAGCGATCTCAGCGCCGCTTGAACGGCAGCATCGCCGCCACGGCCAGCGCATCGACCCGGTTGTTCAGCGGGTCGCTGGCATGGCCCTTGACCCAGTGCCAGGCTACCTCGTGGCGGGCGTTCGCCGTGTCAATCCGGCGCCAGAGGTCCTCGTTCTTCACCGGCTTCTTGTCGGCGGTGCGCCAGCCCCGGGCCTTCCAGTTGTGGATCCAGCTGGTGATGCCCTGGCGCAGGTACTGGGAGTCCGTGAACAGGTCGACCCGGCACGGCCGCTTGAGCGCCTCCAGGGACTCGATCGCCGCCAGGATCTCCATGCGGTTGTTGGTGGTGAAGGCCTCGCCGCCCGAGAGTTCCTTCTGGGTGTCGCCGAAGATCAGGATCGCGCCCCAGCCGCCGGGGCCGGGATTCCCCGAGCAGGCGCCATCCGTGTAGATCTTCACCCGCGTCGGCTCGCCCGCGGTCTCGGTCACGTTGTCGCTCATTCAATCCTCAAGCCTGCCGCCCGTAATCCCGCGCGTCCTGCGCCTGGCGGTGGAACGTCAGCCGGCGATCGAACTCCCGCGGATCCTTGGGCTTCACCAGGGCGCCGGGCGGCACGTTCAGCCAGTCGACCAGGCGGGTCAGCATGAAGCGGAGCGCCGCGCCCCGGCACAGGATCGGCAGGGCCGCGACCTCCGCGGGCTCCAGCGGCCGCACCGCCTCGTAGCCGGCGATCAGGGCCGCCGCCATGTCCCGGTGGAACCGGCCATCGGCCTCGAAGCACCAGGCGTTGAGGCAGACCGCGAGGTCGTACGCGAAGGCGTCCGTGCAGGCGAAATAGAAGTCGATCAGCCCCGAGAGGCTGTCGCCGATGAAGAACACGTTGTCGGTAAACAGATCCGCATGGATCACCCCGCCCGGCAGGTTCTGGGGCCAGGCGGCTTCGAGCAGCGCAAGGTCGGCCCGGGTACGCTCGGCCAGGCCCGGCGCCACCGAATCGGCCTGGGCCTCGGCCTGGGCGAAGAGCGGGCGCCAGGAGGCCACCGAAAGGCTGTTGGCGCGCACCATCCCGAAATCGGCGCCGGCGGCGTGCAGCTCGGCCAGCGCCCGGCCCAGTTCCCGGCAATGCCCGACGCCGGGCGTCTTGACCGAGACGCCCTCCAGGAAGCTGACGATGGCGGCGGGCCGGCCGCAGAGCTGGCCGAGCGCCGTGCCCGCCCGGTGTCGCACCGGCTGCGGACAGGCGAGGCCGCGGGCCGAGAGGTGCTCCATCAGCCCGATGAAGAACGGCAGGTCGCCCTCCCGCACCCGCTTCTCGTAGAGGGTCAGGATGTAGGAGCCCTGGGTGGTGTGCAGGAAGAAGTTGGAATTCTCGACGCCCTCGGCGATGCCCTTGAAGGAGAGCAGGCTGCCGATGTTGTAGGCGGACAGGAACTCAGCGAGCGCCGCGTCGGATACCTCGGTGTAGACGGCCACGTGATCGCGCTCTGGTTCGGAAGGTCAACAAGACGAGGGGCGCCGAAGCGCCCCTGGTTCGTGCCGGCTGGGTCGGTCGGGAAGCCTACTCGGCGGCTTCGCTGCGTAATTCGCGCGGCAGCGGGAAGACCATGTCCTCGACCACCGTCGAGACCGTGTCGACGATCACGTCGTAGCGGGCGGCGAAGGCCTCGATGATTTCCTCGACCAGCACCTCGGGGGCCGAGGCGCCTGCCGTGAGCCCGAGCTTGCGAATACCCTCGAAGGCCGGCCAGTCGATCTCCTCGGCGCGCAGCACCAGGCGGGTGATCGGGCAGCCGACGCGCTCGGCGACCTCGCGCAGGCGCTGCGAGTTCGAGGAGTTCGAGGATCCGACCACGATCAGGGCGTCCACCAGCGGGGCCACCTGCTTCACCGCCTCCTGGCGGTTGGTGGTGGCGTAGCAGATGTCGTCCTTGTGCGGCCCGGTGATGGTCGGGAACTTCTTCTTGAGCGCCTCGACGATGTGTCGGGTGTCGTCGACCGACAGGGTCGTCTGGGTGACCCAGGCGAGGTTGTCGGGGTTCTCGGGCGTCAGGGCCTGGATCTGGTCCAGATCCTCCACCAGGGTGATCGAGCCCTTGGGCAGCTGGCCCATGGTGCCGACCACCTCGGGGTGGCCGGAATGGCCGACCAGCAGCACGTGGCGACCGCGCTTGTGGTGGATCTCGGCCTCGCGGTGGACCTTGGTCACCAGCGGGCAGGTGGCGTCGATGGTGGTGAGCCCGCGGGAATCGGCATTGGCCGGAACCGTCTTCGCGACGCCGTGGGCGGAGAAGATCACCGGGGCGCCGCTATCGGGCACCTCGTCCAATTCGCGCACGAAGACGGCGCCCTTCCGCTTCAGGCTCTCGACCACGTACTTGTTGTGGACGATCTCGTGCCGGACATAGACGGGCGGTCCGTAGAGGGCGAGGGCCCGCTCGACCACGTCGATGGCCCGCACCACGCCGGCACAGAAGCCGCGGGGGGCACAGAGCAGGATCTCCAGCGGCGGCTTGCCGGTGGTGCCCTGAACGGGCGCGAGGGACGCGAGGTCTGCGGTCATGGGGGCGATGTGGCGAGGGCGGGGCTGTCCTGTCAACGGTCCTGGACTGCGAACCGGGCAGGAAGACGACCGCGGAGCGCCTCTGTAGCACGTTTGCCGCGCAATTTGGACCCGGGGCGCCCCGCGCCTCGATCTAGAGTCTTCGAATTCCGGTCACGGCGCCAAAACTGTTCTCCCGGATCCGGGCGACCGCGCCGGCCAGCGGCTCGACCGCCACGGCCATGTCGTGGCCATTGGCATGGATCAGCGTCTCGGGGTCGCGCATCAGCCCGACATGGCCGCGCCAGAACACGAAGTCGCCCCGGCGCAATCCGTCGAGGGCGAGGGGCAGCGCATGGCCCAAGCCCCGCTCCTGCATGTCGGCGTCGCGGGGGCAGGGGAGGCCGGCGGCGTCGAGGCACAATTGGACGAGGCCGGAGCAGTCGAGCCCGAGGCTGGTGCGCCCGCCCCAGAGATAGGGAACGTCGGCGAGCCGCTCGGCCGTGGCGACGTAGTCGGGCGCGTGCTCCGCCAGCGGAGCGCAGTGATTCGCAAAGACGTAGCCGCCGGGCGTCTCTAGGTAGGTCCCCGTCTGCCCGGTGACCACGAGGCGCGCGCCCAGGCTGAGATGCCCACGCACCGGCCGCTTCAGGTCCGGCTCGGGATACAGGAAGGTGCGCAACGCCGTGACGCGATGGCTGGGCTCGGGCTCCACCGGACCGAGGCAGGCGGCGGGCAGGTAGCCGACATAGCCGTCCCGGACGAGCTGCACGAAGGCGAAGCCATCCTGCTCGGCGTAGAGATCGACCGCGTCGCCGAGCAGCACCTCGGTGTCGAGGCCGGCCTCCGGGGCGGCCGCCCGGCGCAGCGGCGCGACCGGGGCGACCACCCGGCGCCGGGTGGCGGCGGCGAAGCGCTCGGCCGTGACCCGGCCGCGCAGGCGCAGGTCGGCGAGGTCCGGACGCGCCGGGGTGAGGCGGGGATCGAGCGATTCGGTCATGGCCGTCAGCTTAGCGCATCCGCGCTTTCCGAAAGGCTGCACCCCCGATCACGCGGCGGCTCGGCGCATCCACCGGGCGGCCTGGGACCGGATCCGGCCCCCCGTATGGCGTCCGGCGCGGGCGCGCGCTATTATGCCGCAGCGCGATGCCGGCGACCGGCCGGATGAGTCCCACCCTGGGGAATCGCGCCGCTGGCATGCCGGATGCGCCCGTTCCGCGACGAGGCATGTTCCCGGGACGGGCATCCGCCGATTTTGATGCACTGCACAACCCGCCGGGAAGGCGCTATGTCTTGCCCATGATGACCGCGAGTCGCCCCGTGAAGAAGACGCAGAAGAGCTTCGCCGACCTGCCACCGATCCGCGTGCGCCGCGAGCCGCCGACGGTGAACGAAGCGGTCGCCGCCGCCCAGGACCTGTCCGACGATGTCGAGCAGCAGGTCGAGATCGCCGCGGGCCTGATCGGTCTTCCGGCCGACGAGGTCCGCCCGCACGTCCTGGCGGCCAAGAGGGCCAAGCCGGAGCGCATGCCCGAGCGGATCCTGACCCATGCGAGCCCGAGCCGGGCGCCGCGCACCGTGGTGGTCGAGCGCCGCACCCGCCCGACCGTGGTGATCGAGCGCCGCACCCGGCCCCTCGCGCCCCCGCGCTGATAGAACGAGCTCGGTTCCACCCGACCTCGCGAGCGTAGCCGCGCCGGCCTCAGCCCGGCGCCACGCAAAGGCGCAAGATTAATCGGCGGTCTGGACCGACCAGGTTGCGTGGCGGATGCCCGGGGCCTTGGCGAGATCGGCAGTGACCGCATCCAGCTCGGCGGCCTTGACGGCGCTGGCGGTGAGCGTCGCAACCACGTCGACCGCGCCTTCGCCGCGCTCCTCCACCTCGACGTTGCTCACCGGATAGTTCGCCGCCTCCAGGCGCTCGACCAGCAGGTCCTGGGCGGGGCCGGCCTCGCCCGGCGCCGTGGTCACCTGAACCTCGTAGGTCGCCTCGGTCGAGGATTCGCGGATCGGCGCGCGGTTGATGGCGTTCACCAGCGGCCGGAGCGCGGTGTTGCAGGTCAGCACCGTGACGGTGACGAACACGGCCTCCAGCGGCAGGTCGGCGCCGCAGAACGCGCCCACGGCGGCCGAGCACCACAGGGTGGCGGCCGTGTTGAGGCCGCGCACGTTCATCCCCTCCTTCATGATCACGCCGGCGCCCAGGAAGCCGATGCCGGAGATCACGTAGGCCACCGTGCGGACCCCGCCGTCCGGGCCGGTGAGCCGCATGCCGAGATCCACGAAGGCCGAGGCGCCGATCGCCACCAGCACCGCCGTGCGCAGGCCGGCGGTGCGCTGCCGGTATTGCCGCTCGGCCCCGATCGCCGTGCCGAGCACGAAGGCCACGATCAGGCCGATGGCGGATTTGAGTTCCTCGGGAATGGCGGCGTAGCTGGTCATGCCGGTCTCTTGGGCGGGGAGAGGTGACGAAACCGTGACATCATGGCGTGGCTCGCGCCTCGTCCCGGGTACGGGAACCGGGACGAGGCGCGAGGCCATTGATTCTGCATCATCTTTTTCCGAAAGCCGGCAGCCACCTCTCGGGATGATGCTGTAAGCCGACCAAAGGGGGAACCCACCGGGATTGACGGCCCCACCGGGCAGCGGGCACACCGGCTGCAACCTGAGGATCCCATGAGAAGACGGGACCCGGCCGAGGAGACGTGCAGGATGCAGGACACGGCCCCCGCGGCAGGAGTTTGTCTCCGCGCACGAGCGTTTCCCGCATGAGCGACGCCCTCGCCGAGAGCCGGCCTTCTCCGGCCCCGGACACGGCCCTGCACGGGCGGGTCCTGGCTTTGCGCGACGGGCTGGAGCGTGGCCTGATCGGCAGCGCCGGCCTGGTCGAGCGTCTGCTGATCGGGCTGCTGACCGGCGGTCACCTGCTGATCGAGGGCGCGCCGGGGCTGGCCAAGACCCGCGCGGTCAAGCGGCTGGCCGACGGGCTCGACGGCTCGTTCGCGCGCATCCAGTGCACCCCGGACCTGATGCCGGCCGATCTCACCGGCACCACGGTCTGGCGCCAGGACAGCGGCAGCTTCGAGTTCCTGCAAGGGCCGCTGTTCCACGCCCTGGTGCTGGTGGACGAGGTCAACCGCGCGCCGCCCAAGGTTCAGTCGGCCCTGCTCGAGGCCATGGCCGAGGGGCAGATCACGGTCTCCGGACAGACCCACCCGCTCGCCGACCCGTTCATGGTCGTGGCGACCCAGAACCCGATCGAGCATGCCGGCACCTTCCCGCTGCCGGAGGCGCAGCTCGACCGGTTCCTGCTGCATGTCGTGGTCGAGATGCCCGACGAGGCCACCGAGCGGGCGATCCTCGACCTCGTGGAGGGCGAGATCACCCACCACGTCGAGGCCATGCCGGTGCGCCTGTCGCTCGCCGACGTCCGCGCCGCCCGGGAGGCCGCGCTCGCCACCTACGTGTCGCCGGCGCTCAAGGATTACCTGGTCCGCCTGGTGGCGGCGACCCGCACCGATGCGGCGGCCCCGGACCTGCGGGCGATGATCGAGCATCCCGCCTCGCCGCGCGGCACCCTGGCGCTGATGATGGCCGGCAAGGCCCGGGCCTGGCTGCGGGGCCGGGACCACGTCACCCCGGAGGACGTCACCGAACTCGCCCGGGACGCGCTCTCCCACCGGATCGGCCTGACCTGGCGGGCGGCCGCCGAGGGCAAGACCGCCCGCGGCCTGGTCGGCGAGTTGGTGCAGCGGGTCCGGGCGCTCTGAGCGTGTTCGGGCTTTGGAACACGCGGCGGAAACTCCCTTCCCCCTCTGCGGGGGAGGGTGGCCCCCGAAGGGGGTCGGGAGAGGGGCAGCGCGACGATGCGGGTTTCGGATCGAACCGCGATCTCTTCGGACAGGGCGCTCCCCTCTCCCGACCCGGCCTGACGGCCGGCCCACCCTCCCCCGCAAAGGGGGGAGGGAAAGACGTGGGATCCGCCCAATCCCAAATGAACGGCATCCGCCTCTCCGGCGAGGCGCTGATGGGCCTGCGCCATCTCGCCCGGCGGGGCGCGGCCCCCGCGACCCGGACGCTCGCGGGCCTGCCCGGCGGCATCGTCACGAAGCGGCGCGGGCGCGGCTCCGAGCCGGAGGATGTGCGGCTCTGGTCGGAGGGCGACGACCGCCGGTTCATCGACCGCAACGCCACCGCGCGCACCGGGCAGCTGCACGTGCGCACCCATCACGACGAGCGCGACCGCGCCGTGGTGCTGCTCGCCGATTTCCGCCCCTCGATGCTGTTCGGCCCCCGCCGGGCCCTGCGCTCGGTGGCCGCCGCGGAGGCCCTGGCGCTGCTCGGCTGGCGGGTCGCGGCCGATGGCGGCCGGGTCGGCCTCGCGGTGGCGAGCGCGGGCGCGCCCACAATGCTGCGGCCGGCCGGCGGCCGGCGCGCCATGATCGCGGTGACCGGGGCCCTGGCCCAGGCGCATGCGAACGCCCTCGCGGCGGCCGGCGTCGCCGGATCCGACGCGCCCCTGGAGCCGACCCTCGGGCTCGCCCGCAGCCTGCTGCCCGCCGGCGGCCACCTGGTCATCGCCAGCGCCCTCGATGCCCCCGGCCCGGGCTTCGACGCGACGCTAACCCTGCTGGCCGAGCGGGTCGCGATCCGGCTGATCCTGGTGAGCGACGCCTTCGAGCGCACCCGCCCGCCGGGCTTCTATCCCTTCGCCCTGGCGGATGGCCGGCGCGGGACCGCGCTCCCGGCGGTGCTGCCGGGCGAAACCGCCGAGGCCCGGCTCGCCGACTATGCCCGCCGGGGCATCGCCGGGGTGCGCCTCGACGTCGAGGCCGGCCCCGAGGCCTACGCGCCGCTGATGGAGCGCCTCGATGCGGTGCTGTAAGGCTCGGGGCTCGTCCCGAACGGTGGGTGCCGGCTTTCGGATGGAGACGATGCCCCGGCGAAACCCGCACGCATCGCCCCGTCCCTGCCGTCCGGGTCCGGCGCGATGAATCCCGTCGCGATCGCCCCGTCCCTCGACCAGCTCCGCGGCCTGCACCTGCCCGGGGGCGCCGCCGGGGCGGTGCAGGGCGAGATCGTCGCGGCGGCGGCTTTGGGTTTCCTCGCCGCCCTGCTGGTCGGGCTCGTTCGCTATCTGCGCGGCCGGGCCCGGGCGAGCCTGCGCCGCGCCGCGCTGGCCGATCTCGCCGGCATCCTGGGCCTCGCCCC
>NZ_LKKO01000033.1 GCF_001455965.1 Methylobacterium sp. GXS13 | reverse complement strand
GCTTTCGCAGGCTCGTCAAAGATTACGAGCGCTATGCAAGCACCCTGGCAGACCTGCACCTCGTCGCTTTCGTCTGCCTCATGCTCAAAAAGGCCGCTCAACTCGCCACAGGTTCATAACAGCCTCTAGGCCTTCAGCTGCGGCAACACATCTAGGCCGATCTCTTCAAGGACTTCGCCGGCGCTGCGAGCGCCGTACTTGAGGTTCAGGATGACGTGGTGGACGCCGATTGAGCGGAGCGCGACCAGAAAGTCGAGCAGGAACTTGCGACCGCCGCGGAACCCGAGATGAATGGGTTGCGGCGGGTGATCCGGATCGGCGTGAAGATCGACGTAGAGGGATTGGGCGAAGGGCTTGAACGTGCCCGGCGCCACACCTGCCGTGGTGGCCCGCCACCGGGCCGCAAGCTCGGCTTGGCGCTCGAGCGAGCGTGGGTAGGTGATCCACCCGTCCGCGTGTTCGGCGATCCATTCCGGACTCTGCCGGCTCGATCCGGTGACCAGGATGGGCAGCCGTCCGATCGGCTTCGGCACGAGGTCGACGGTGCCGAGCATCTCTCCGAAGCGCGAGTGCAGAGTGGGGAACGCCTCTTCGAGGATCGTCCGGATGACGACGAAGTTCTCGCGAAACAGAACGTCGCGCTCGTCCAGGGGCACGCCGAAGGCGGGAAATTCGATCGGCCGGTCACCCGAGGCCACCCCCATGACGAAGCGACCGCCGGACAGCCGGTCTATGGACGCGGCGGCCTTGGCGGTATGGATTGGGTGGCGCAAAGGGAGGACGATCGACCCGGTCGCCAAGGCAATCTCGCGTGTCTGCGCGGCGATCCAGCCGAGCCAGACCCATGGGTCATAGACCTGCCCGACGTCTCCGAAATTCGGATCCCGCAAGGGGACGTCGCGGCTCCAGAGCGCTGCATAGCCGAGTTCTTCCGCCCGAACCGCCAGACGCTCCTGATCGTGCATGCTCGGCTGGTCGCGCTGGAATGCCTCGATGGGGAAGAAGACGCCGACCGTCAGGTGGCCCGGGGCGAACATGCGCTGAAACCCGGACGTGCCGCTCGGGCGTGCTGCGCTGTGGGGCTGAAGCATGAGAAACCTCCGGAGGTCCGCCGTCGCCTCGCCCTATTCAGCAATCACGTTCAAAGCCGTTAGGCCCTGACGCAAATCAGCTGGATCCAGGCGCTTGCGGTCGCGCTGGAACGAATGGCCGGAAGGAAGACGCGGCGGTCACGCAGGAGGAAGCGGGTGGGCCGGCCGATCTTTCGTGCACAACGGACCCTGTACATCGCGCGGCTTGCCCCTGCGACGACTTCGCGGAACAGGGATGTCGAGGGAGCGGATCGGAGGCCCCCTAAGGGACCGGCCGGATGTGCTCACCCCGCGGTGACGGGAGAATGGGCAGCCATCCAGGAGGGAAGCCGATGGAGATACTTGTCCCGATCATCGTGGGGGATGCCCGCGTCTCCAGGGCCGCACGCGTTCCGCGAGATTTGGCTTCAGCGCGGACGGAGAGCAGCGCCGTCTGCGCCCTGGCCCGGAAGCTCGATGGCCTTGCCTCGCTGACGGAGCAGGATCGCGCAGCACTTGAAGGCCTGATCGGCTATGTCCGCTCGGTCGAGCGGTAGGCCGTTCTCGTGGAGCAGGATGGCGTGGCCGACCATGCGCTCATCGTCTTCGCCAGGCTCGCCGGCCGCTAAAAGCGCCGCCTGTCCGGCCGCCGCCAGATCCTTGCCTATCTAGTCCCGGGGGGATCTCTGCGACCGCGGTGCCGTCCATGGCTACCCGCTCGACCACGCGATCGAGGCCCTCACCCCCTGCCGGGTCGCCAAGGTCCCGCGTGCGGTCTACCTCGACCTGCTTGGCCGACATCCCCGTATCGCGCACGCCTTGCAGCGTGCGAAGCTCGCCGAAGAGGCGACGGCCCGCGAATGGATGCTCCGTATCGGCATTCGCTCGGGCCTCGAACGCACGGCGCATCTCCTGTGCGAACGACTGGATCGTCTGGGATCGATCGGCCAAGCCACGGACGGCCAGTACGACCTGCCGCTGACGCAGGCGGATCTCGCGGACGCGCTCGGGCTGTCGAGCGTGCATGTGAACCGCCTGCTGCAAGCTCTCCGGCGCGACGGGCTGATCGCGCTGCAGAAACACCGCCTGTGAATCCTCGCGTCGCGGCGGCTGTCTCGACTCGCGGAGTTCGAGGCTAGGTACCTTTAGCGCAGGCTGGTTATCCCTTGCGGCGCATAGAGGTCCGGTTTCCGCGCGGGACTCGGCAGCGGCCTAGGCGCCAGGCGGAACCGCGGGACGCACGCCGGCAGCAGTGGCGACGAGGACCGCCTCGGGCAGGGTGCGGGCGCCCAGCGCTTCCATGACCCGGGCGCGATGGATCTCCACCGTGCGCGGGCTCAGGCCAAGGGTCCGGGCGATGGTCTTGTTGGTACCGCCCGCGAGCAAGCCCTCCAGCACGTCGCGCTCCCGTGCCGTAAGGGCTGCGATCCGATCCCGGCCCTCGTCGCATACGCGCGTCCGCTTCTCCGCGTCGTGGATCTCGGCCAACGCCGTCCTCACGGCGAATACCAGCGTCTCCGGTAGCCAGGGCTCTTCGAGAAAGTCGACAGCACCCGCCTTCATGACGTGTACCCCGAAGCCGACGTCGCCCCCACTCGCGCCGACCGCAACCACGGGCAGGTGCGCGCGCGCGGATTTCAGCTCTCGGGCAACCACTAGGTCGTCAGCGTCGGCGAGATCAAGCACGACGCAGCCCGGCATCAGCGAGCCCATCACCTTGAGGAACGCTTGGCCGCTTGCAAAAGCCTGCACCTCGCAATCCGCGGCCTGCAGGGCGCTGACGAGGCGGCGCCGGGCCTTGTCTCCAGCCGCGATCACGTAGGCCTGCTGGCCGGCGTCGCTGGTGACATCCTGGGCGATCCCGCCCGCAGACCGGATGCGCCCGTCGATCGCGGGGATCGGGAAGAAGGTATCCCGGATGCAGCGCACGGCCCGGTCCGCGGCGCGCACGATACGGTACTCGAGAACCAGGGTTTCGCCACCGCTGACCCGTTCCAGCGCCCGCGCTGCGCCGTCGCGGTCCTCCGGATGGACGCTGGCGAGCCAATGCGTGATGTCCGGCATATCTTCGGCGGGCATGCCCCAGACCTGCACAAAGGCCGGGCTCAGATAATCGAGTCGCCCGCTGTCCAGGTCCGCGACCCAGAGCACGTTCGCCGAATGCTCGGCGAAGCGACGGAAGCGCTCCTCGCTAGCGCGCAGGGCGGTCTCGGCACGCTTCTCTCGATCGACATCCTGCACCACCACGATGGCGCCGCTGATCGCATCGTCGACAGTGTGGAACGGGGCGGCGCTCACGCGCGTCCAGCACTCGGTGCCATTCAGCTCGGTGAAGATGAAGTCGATGCCCGGGACGACGGTTTCGCCCCGTAGACTTCGGCCCCCCGGGTACTCCGCGGGGTTCAGCCGCCGCCCATCCGGTGCGTAGGCCCGCCAGCGCTCGCTCGCCCCCGTCTCCACGGAGGGGATCCGTTCGAGCGCGTAGCGTCCGAGCGCCCGGTTCGCCAGCGCGATGCTGCCGTCCGGGTCAACCAGGCCGACCCCGATCGGCAACTGGGCCAGCGTCGCGGCGAGACGATGCTCGCTCTCGCGCAGGGCCGCCTCGGCGCGCATCTGCCCGGTGATCTCCACCACGACGCCGACGAACGATATGGGCCGACCGTCCTCGAAGCTGGTGCGACCGTGCGTCGAGACCCAGCGCTCGATGCCGTCGTGGATGCCGATAACGCGGTACTTGATGTGGTAGACGCCGTCGCCCGTCGGGTCTTTGCAGCGCGCGACCGCCGCCTCGACGCGCGGGCGGTCGTCGGGGTGAATGGCGGAGAGCCAGACCCGTTCGTCGACGGGCGCGTCAGGGGGAAGGCCCCACAGCGCCTTCAGGCACGCGCCCCAATCCAGCGTGCCGGTGTGCGGATCCCAGGAATAGGTTGAAAGGTCAACGAGGTCGATGGCGGCCTGGAGCCGGATCTCGCTCGCGCGCAGCCGCGCCTCCGCGCCTTTGTGAGCCGAGATGTCCGTACCGATCGTCGCGGCGCCGATGAGGTCTCCCTCCTCATCGTAGAGCATGAAGGCGCGCCACCGGACCGTCGTCCCGGCACCGCCTCCGAAATTGCGGAAGCGCAACTCACCCTCCCATCGGCCATCGCGCAACAGCGTCGGCAATGCGACATCGCGGATGACGGCTTGGTCTGTTGGGTGAAAGAAGTCTGGGATGGGAATGGCCGAGACGTCGTCGTCAGGTTGAAGTCCGACCATCCTGCGTCCGGCCGCGTTCAGAAAGACGGGTCTGAGATGTGTGTCGGCGATGCCGATGAACACCCGAGCCTGCCGAACGACCGCTGCGAACAGGGTACCGAGTGACGGCACCACCGCTGTGTCAGAGCGGTCCCGTGCGCCATCCATAGCCGCCGGGCGCGGAGCGGGCTCGTTGTCGCCTAGCGGAGCCCTATCTTGGCACACCCTCGCCTCGACCTTCTTCACCGATGGCGACGTACCGGTCATGAGAGCCGCGGAGAGTCCAGAGGGCCCCTTTGGTAGCCATCCGCCATAGAAAACTTCAATACATCTCCGACATCAAGAAATCTACGAATGCTTGATACCCTCTGGATCGAGGGTGAGCAGATGTGGGATATCGCAAAGAGGCGGTACATGGAGGTGGCGGTCCCACCTGCTTAGCGGTTCGGCAACCGGCCAGCCTGCTGGTGACGCTGAAGGTGGTCTCGGTCTGGGTCTCGACGATCCCGGCGGGATCGGACACCGAGCGTTGCACGCGGGCTGCGAACAGTCCCGCTGACGAGGGGAAGCGCCCTACAAAGCTCGCGGCCGTCGTTCAGCCGCTCCGCCCCGCGTGACGACGATGCTCACTGGGCAAGACGCCATAGGCGGCTTTGAACCGGCGGCCGAAATGGGTCATGTCCGAAAACCCCCAGCCATAGGCGATCTCGCTCACCGTCCGGCCTCTCTGCATGGGGTCTTCCAGCGCCCGCCGGCAACGGGCCAAGCGCCTCGCCTGGACGAGCTGCGCGATCGACGTGCTCTCGTCGGCCAGCACCGCGTTGGCGTATCGCACGCTGACCCCGGCCACGCTCGCGACCGTGCCGGCGTCGAGCGTTCGGTCAGCCAAGCGTGCTTCGATCACGGCCCGCAGCCGCACGCGGACGAGTGAGCGGGACGACGATGTGCGCAACCCGTCCTGCCCCATCGCCTGACCGACAGAGAGGGTGATCAGATCAAGCAGGTGCGGCTCCAAGAGCGCTTCCGCGGTCGAGCCCGCCTCCGGTGTGTGGAACGGCAGCATCGCAAGGCTTGCCGAGAGCAGACCGGTCTCGGCCGTGCAGGGCTTGATCGCTCGCGCTGTCATCTCCCGAGTCTGCCCGAGCCTAGCCTCCATCAACTGCCGGGGAACCTTCAAGACGAGCACGTCCGACGCTTCGGAAAACCGTCCCTGGTATTGCAAGCTTGGGTCAACCAGCGTGATGTCCCCCGGCTCGAGCACGACTTGGCGGCCGTCTTGCTCGAGAGCGATCTGCCCCCCGAATTGCCGACAGACGAACAATTCGTCGGTGTTCGCCTGCGCGATGTGATGCCGTGTGTGCGCAACCGACATTTCGGAGTTTTGGAACGACACGAGTCCGATGGCGCCGACCGCCCCGGAGCGAAGCTGAGCGCGAAATGTATTCCGGCATCGCGGTGTGGAGGCGTGATCGACGACGTCCTTGCGGGCAACGTCGTGCCAGAAATCGAACCGATCACGCGGGTGGACGTGCTCTGTCGAGAAAACGGTTTTCACACAGCCCTCGCCTGCTCAAATAGCCGACGATGAGCGCTGACTCGGCCGATTCGAGGCCGCACCGTCGTGATTTATTGTCTGTCACTAGACTGAAGACACACCGCTCCGCCAGATCAGGGTTAAAAAATCGCATGCGCCGATCTTTTTTCGCCCCATGCGACGGTCCCCTCCTCCAGGGGCAGGCGTGACAGGACATGTCGAGCTCAGCCGCTCCCGCGCCGAGTGGCCGTGTGTGATCTGTGACATGGTCGCTCACAAGGCATCGCGCTCGAATACAATCGCAATCTAAGAGCTTCTCACCAAAACGGGGCCTGGAAACCAGTGCGCATTGAGCAGCATTGGCTGCGGCCGCAATCAAATTCGCGCCTTGCGAGAGATAGGCGGACCGTAATTCCGCTGTTGTTCTTGAAGGCGAAATATCACCCGCTGACCGATCCAGGAGATGGAGCGTATGATAGAGATCAGTGGAGGGCGTCCCCTCAGTTCGATCGGTTTGTCCGGCACCATCGTCTCGGCCTATGTCTCGAACAATCCTGTTCCAATGTCTGAGCTCCCAGGCTTGATTGGCCGTGTTCATGCGACGGTCAGTGGACTTGTGAACGGAACTGCAGCGGACACATCGATCGAAATCGATCGCAAAGCGACCCCTGAGCAGATCCGCAAATCCGTCACGCCGGATGCGCTGATCAGTTTCATCAACGGCAAGGCTTACAGGACGCTGAAGCGGCACCTGACGGGCCAAGGTCTTGATCCACGCAGCTACCGCGAGCGCTATGGCTTGCCGGCCAACTACCCGATGGCCGCCCCGGGCTACACGAAGCAGCGCTCCGAGATTGCCAAAGCGATCAGCCTCGGTCAGCCGCGCGCGCAAGGCGATCAACGCAAGGCTGAGAGGCGCGGCGACCGGTGACGATGGGCGTTTTGAAGCCGCTGTCAGTGTTTGCCAGCGGAACCGCATCTCTGGGCGAGGCTGGCGATTTTGGCACCCGGCCCGGATCGTCCGGATATCAGCGGGTGCTAGAGGCACGCTGATTACCGTCGGCACTGCCGCCAAGTTTATCCGAACCGCCTTGTGGAAACGCGCGCGCGTCACGATCAGCGTTGCGGGGTAACAGACTGACAATCTTGCTCGATTGGAGCCGCCTGCGGAGGGCTTGGAAACCTATTCCTTCGGGATATAGCAATAAATCCGCGCTCTAGTCCCGATTGCGATTGGATATTGATTTCGGGAGCACGCGAATTTTACCTGATAGATACTGATATTAATCATTGAAAAAGATCAAATAATTAAAATGTGCTTTCATGGCTCGGTCCTCGGGTTGAGCCAGGCGGGGCACCCGGGGGTGCCAGCGGACCCCAGTGGAACACACATGTATCCGGTTCATCCGAACGAGGTCAGGCGTCTGGAAGCTTTGCGTGATCTCGACGTGTTCGGCTCTCCCGCCGAGCCGCAGTTCGACGCGCTCTGTCAGACTGCGCAGGCGCTGTTCGGCGTTCCGATCGCCCTCGTCAGCCTCATCGGCGAGAACGAGCAGCGGTTCAAGGGTCGATGCGGCCTGGACGTGGGCGGCACCCCGCGTGACGTTTCCTTGTGTACCTATACCATCCTGTCCGACGCGGTGATGGTGGTCGAGGACGCCACGCGTGATGAGCGGTTTGCCGCAAATCGGCTCGTCACGGGCGAACCGCATATCCGCTTCTATGCCGGCGCGCCGCTCGTGCTCGCCCCAGGTATCCACCTCGGCGCCTTGTGCATCGTTGACCGGGTGCCACGCACCTTCTCGCTCGATCAGCAGAACCAGCTTCGGAGCTTGGCGCAGATCGCCGTCACCTTGCTGCGCATGAGCCGGGCCCAGCGCGAGGCTCATGAGAGCGCAGCCCTGTACAGACTGCTGGCGGACAACACGACCGATGTGATCGTCCGCTGTGACCTCGATGGGACGCGCCGCTACGTGTCGCCCGCGGCAAAACGGCTGCTCGGCTTCGAGCCCAAGGAACTCGTCGGCACGAAGCCGATCGACTCCGTCCATCCGCAGGACGCCAGAGCCTTCGCGCGCCTGCTCAAACAGGTGGCACGCGGCACGCTCAAACAAGCCGTCAGCCAGCAACGGTACCGCCGCAAGGATGGTGCGTGGGTCTGGGTCGAAGTCTCGTTCAATCTGACTACCGACCCGGCGACGGGGGCGTCGGACGGCTACGTCGCCGTGATTCGAGACATCTCTCAGCGCAAGGAGGCAGAGCGGCAGGTGGCGCATATGGCGCGTCACGATCCGCTCACGGGCCTCCCGAACCGGCTCCTCTTCCGCGAGCGGCTTGCGCGGGAGATCACGCGGACCCAGCGGGGCGGCGGCTTCGCGCTGTTCTGCCTCGACCTGGATCAGTTCAAGCCGATCAACGACACCCTCGGCCACCAGGCCGGCGACAGCGTGCTGTGCGCGGTGGCGCAGCGGCTGAAAGACGTCGTGCGCGCCAAGGATATGGTGGCACGCCTTGGGGGCGACGAGTTCGTCATCATCCAGGCCGGGAAGGGCGGCGTCGAGGAAGCGGGCGCACTGGCCGAGCGGCTTCTCGCGGCGGTCGCAGCGCCGGTCGATCTTGGCGGCTATCCGGCGCGCATCGGCCTCAGCATCGGGATCGCGCGCGCGCCGGACGATGGGCTCGACCCCGACCGCCTGTTTTGGCTCGCGGATCAGGCGCTCTATCGCGCCAAGGCCGCCGGGCGGGGCGGCTATCACCTCTACGGGACCGATGAGTCTGGGCCTGCCAGCCCCGCGGAAGAGAAAGCTCTCGATCCGACGACGGACCTCGCACGCCCGGATCAGTCCGAGCATGGTGTGTTCGACGCGCTCTTCCGCGGCCTTCTCCAGAGCAGCACGGACTGTGTGACCCTCGTCGATCCGAAGGGCGACCTCCTGTTCATGAGCGCCGGCGGTCAAGCCTTGATGGAGATCGGCGACATCCAGCCGCTCCTCGGCCGATCCTGGCTCGCGTTCTGGCACGGGGTCGATCACGAAACGGCTCAGGCCGCGCTCGCGAACGCAAGGGCCGGGCACAGCGCCAGCTTCCGCGGCTTCTGCCCGACGCCTTCGGGGCAGCCGAAATGGTGGGCGGTCAATCTCAGCCCGCTCGCGGGCGGCCGACACGGCCCCGAGCGCATTCTGGCCGTGTCCCGCGACATCACCGAACAGGTCGCGCTGGATGCCGATCTACAAACGACGGTGCGGCGCTATCAAGCCCTGATCGAGGCCACCGGCACCATGGTCTGGCGCGCGGACGCCGCCGGCAGCATCATCGAGATCCGCGGCTGGGCGTCATACACGGGTCAGGCCACGGACGCCTATCTCGGCGATGGCTGGCTGACGGTTGTGCACCCGGAGGACCGGGAGACGATCACCGCAATCTGGCAGGCGACCATGGCGACCGGGCAGGCGGGCAGTGCCACCTACCGGGTCCGCCATGCACAGGACCGGTACCGGTGGGTTCTGGGACGGACCGTGCCGCTGAAGGATGAGACGGGTCGGGTCCGGGAGTGGGTCGGCACGATCACCGACATCCACGAGCGTCACGAGGCCGCCGAGACCATCCGGATTCAGGAGGAGCGGTATCGCCTGGCGGTGCGCGCCACGCAGGACGGCATCTGGGACTGGGACGTGGCGTCGGATGACGTCGCCTGGATCAAGGCGACCGGCGAGGTGCGCACCTACACGGATGATGAGAGCAAGCCGTCGTGGTCGCGCTGGGCGGCTCGGATCCATCCCGAGGACCGCGCGCGCGTGACCGCCAGCTTCGCCGCTTCCGTCGACGGCACGGACGATCGGTGGCAGGCCGAGTACCGCTACCGCAGCGGTGCCGGGGGCTACAAGGAGGTGATCGACCAGGCCTTCGTCGTCCGCGACACGCGGGGGCGGCCCGTCCGCATGGTCGGTGCGGTGCGCGACGTGACCGAGCAGCGGCGGGCGATCGCCGCGCTGCGCACCAGCGAGGAGCGCCTGCGTCTCGCCCTGCGCGCCGGCCGGATGGTGGCGTGGGAGCGCAACCTCAAGACGGGTCGGGTCACCCAAACCGAGAATGCCCCCCACGTCCTCGGCCTGGCGGCGGAATTGCGATCGGAGTTCCTGGATCTCGTACACCCGGACGATCGCGCGCAGATGGCGGACTTCATTCGAACCTGCGGCGCGCGCGAGGAGCGTGAGTTCCGGTACGTCTCACCCGCCGGACGCATGCAATGGCTGTGTTCGTCGGTCGAGCGGGTCGATGCGGATCGGATCGTGGGGATCACATTCGACATCACGGACCGCAAGCTGGCGCAGGAGAAGCTGTGGCAGACGGCCAACCTCGATGCGCTGACGGGTCTGCCGAACCGGCAACTGTTCCGTGGGCGCGCGGAGGCGGCGCTCGCGGCGGCCGAGCAGGACGGCACCTGTGTGAGCCTGCTTCTGATCGACCTCGATCATCTCAGGGACGTGAACGACACCCTCGGCCACGACGTCGGCGATGCCGTGATCTGCGAGGTCGCCGATCGTCTGCGGGAGGGTCTACGGCCCTGCGATACGCTCGCAAGGCTCACGGGCGACGAGTTCGCCCTCATTCTCGTCGACCCGCTGCGCCTGCTCAACGCCGTCCAGCATGCGGAAGCGCTGATCGAGCGCCTGCGCCAGCCGTTGCAGATCCGGGACCAGACGCTGACCTGCAAGGCCAGCATCGGCGTGGCGGCCTGCCCGGATCACCACACCGACCTGCGCGAGCTTCTCAAGGATGCCGACATCGCGCTGTCCCAGGCCAAGGCGCGGGGCCGAGACCGCGTCATCGTGTTCTCGGCCGCGATGCGGGTAGACGCCCTGCGCCGGCTGAGGATCGCCGCGGAGGTGCGCGCCGCCCTCGCGGCCGGGCAGATCGTGCCGTATTACCAGCCGAAGGTCTGCCTCACGACGGGCCGGATCGTCGGCTTCGAGGCGCTGGCCCGCTGGCGGCACCCAGAGAGGGGGCTACTGACGCCGGGCTATTTCGGTTCGGCCTTCGAGGATCCGGAGCTGTCCACCGCGATCGGCGACAGGATTCTCGAAACGGCGGCGGCCGACATGCGCGTCTGGAACGCGCGCGGCATCGACTTCGGGCGCGTGGCGGTGAACTTCGCCGCGGCCGAGTTCCGCAAGCCCGATCTGGCCGGCATGATCCTCGATGTCCTGAGCCGCTTCGGGGTCCCTGCCACGCAGTTCGAGGTCGAGGTCACCGAGACGGTGTTCCTCGGTGCGGGGGCGGAGACCGTGCCCGCGACGCTGGCGCGCCTGCACGCCAGCGGCATGAGCATCGCGCTCGATGATTTCGGGACCGGCTTCGCCTCGCTCACGCACCTGAAGCAGTTCCCCGTCGACCACATCAAGGTGGACCAGAGCTTCGTGCGCGATCTGGACCGGGACCCGGACAACGCGGCGATCGTCGCGGCCGCGGCCGACCTCGGCCAGAACCTCGGGATGAAAGTCACGGCGGAAGGCGTCGAGACAGTGGAGCAGGCGCAGCACCTTGCGGCGATGGGCTGCGACGACGCGCAGGGCTACCTCTATGCCAAGCCGATAGCCGGCGCGCGCGTGCCGTGGTTGCTGAAGACCTGGGACCCCGACGCTTTCGTCGGTCGGAAGGTCCCGGCACGCTCAGCTTGAGGGCTCATCTCCGTTGCCAGAACCTCTCCGCATCGCAGTGTGAAGGACCGCTGAGGGTGAGTTCCAGCCTGTCCGCTCTTCGGGACGGGATGACCTGCCTGTTACGGCAGCATTGGGCGCCAAGCCGAACGGCCGGTTTTGCGCGGGTCGGCGATCCGGCATGGCGTAGTCTGGCCGAAAGCCGCTGGTCCGGTTTGGAGTGGCGAAGAGGCTGAAGCGGACACACCGCATCCACACCGGGTTCCGCGGAGATGTCCGTCGACGTCCTTTTCGAAACCAGTTTATCGGTGCGCATATTTTGTGCGGCGCGGGGCGAGCCGTCCCGGTGTCCAAGGCCAGTCCCACGCGTGTTGCTTGTGTTGCTTCAGCAGCCGCGGAACAAGGCTATGCCGAACGCGGTGAACTTCAGGGGCAAATGGCAATGACTGGCGGGATTGGTGATCCGGAAGCGGATCGACGCCATATCCAGGAAATCGCCGCCAGCCTCCCCGATGAAATCCCCGATGTCGAACGCGACCTCGTAGAGACCGGCGGCGAGCCGCGTTCGCACGATTGGATGCGCGAGCGTGCCATCGGCCCCGATCTCGCCCTCCGCGATCACCGCACCGCGCGCGCCCACGGTCAGAACGCGCACGCGCAGACCTTCGGCCGCTCGACCGGTTGCGGCATCGACGGCGTGGATGGACAGGCCCGTCATGGTTCGGTGCCCGCCCAGAGCATCGACCAGGGTTGGGCCGCTTCGTAGGCGGCGGCCACCGCGACGAGGGTCTCGTCACCGCCCCAGGGCGCCACGAGCTGAAATCCGATCGGCAGCCCCGCGCCGGAGGGGCGGCACGGGATGGAGATCCCGGGGCAGCCCGCGGCGTTGACGAAGCCCGTGAAGGTCGCCGAACCCCGGGGACCTACGGGCACGCCGGCGATGCGGTCCGGGTGGGTCTCCTGCGCCGGCCAGGGCAGCGCGGCGGCCGTGGGAGTCATCATAAGGTCGTGGCCCGCGAACAGCGCGGCGAGGTCCTGGCGCAGGGCCAGCGCCATCCGCTGCACGTCGAACAGGTCGCCCGCCGACAGGTTCGCGCCGGCCTCGGCCAGGGCGCGGATGTCGGGACCCAGCGCGTCGCTCCGGCCCGGATGCGCGCGCATCAGCCAGGCGGTGCCGGCTTGGCCGAGAATTGGCCATGCCTCCGTGATGGCTGTCGCCGCGTCGAAACGGCCGGTCTCGACCCGGTGCCCCAGGCCGGCCAGGCGCCCGGCCGCCTCGGCGACGCTGTCGGCGATCTCGGGATCGACCGGGGCGGTCCCGAAGGCCGGGACGTAGAGGATTCGCAACGGGCGCTCCGGCACCGCAGCGGTCCCGAACGGGCCGAAGCCGTTCGGCGCGACGGAATCCGGATCGGCCGCCCCGAGGATCCGCATCGCCGCCGTGAGGTCGTCGACTGTGCGGGCCATCGGTCCGACCACTTCGAGGTCGAGCATGATCGGCGGCAGGCCACCCCGGCGCGGCACCCGGCCGGTGGTGGGTTTCAAGCCGACGAGGCCGGTATAGGAGGCGGGCCGGCGGATCGAGCCGCCCGCATCCGTCCCGAGCGCCAGCGGCCCGATCCCGGCAGCCACCGCCGCGACGGCGCCGCCACTGGAGCCCCCCGGCGTCAGCGCCGGATCCCACGGGTTGCGGGTGACGCCGAAGACTGGGTTGCCGGTGTAACCCTGGACGGTCAGCTCTGGGACGTTGGTCTTGGCGAGGATCACCGCCCCAGCCGCGCGCAGGCGGCGCACCGGAGTCTCGTCCTGGTCGACCCTGTGCTCCCCAGAGAGCCGGCTGCCCCAGCGCGTCGCGAAGCCGTCGACGTTCAGGCTGTCCTTGATGGTCACCGGCACGCCGTCGAGAGGGCCCAGCGGTGTGCCCGCTCGCCAGCGCGCCTCGCTCGCCATGGCGGCGCGTTCCGCTCCATCGGAATCGATGGCGACGAGGGCGTTGAGGGTCGGGTTCACGGCCTCGGCGCGCTCTAGGCAGGACCGAGCGGCCGCGACGGGGCTCGCCGTGCCGTCCGCGTACCGGCGGCACAGGGCGGCCGCCGAGAGGGTCCAGAGCGGGCCGCTATCGACCATCCGTTCGGTCCGGGTCATGCCTCTCCCTCGCGATGCGCAATCCACCGAGCGAGCGGACCCGTCAGGCCTGTGGCGGGTTTCGCGGGCGGGCGGGCGAAGCGCCCGGCCGTGGGCGGGCGTGTCCCGAGCCGCACCAGCGCCTGTGCCTGGCCCAGAGCAGCCGCCAGCGGATCGATCAGCGGAACCGGCACCGCCCGGCGCAGGACGGTGGCCAGACCGGCCAGCGGCGCTCCCGCCAGGATCACCGCATCGGCCCCGTCCGCGACCGCGCGCTCGGCCAGCGCGAGGATCTCCGGACGCAGTTCGTCCTGAACCGCGGTCACGACCTGGAACGGCCGGCGCACCGCATAGAGGCCGACGCAGCGCGCCGACAGACCGGCCAGCGCCACGGCATCCTCGTACCAGGGCAGCAGCGCGGGCGAGAACGTCACGATCGCGAACCGCGCCCCGAGCTGGCAGGCGGTCAGCATCGCGGCCTCGGCTATGCCGACCACCGGCAGGTCGAACAACTCGCGCGCCGCGATCAGCCCGGGATCGCCGTAGGCAGCGATCACCGCCGCGTCGTGGCCGGCGTGATGCGCGGCCAGCGTCTCCAGCACGGCCGCGCCGGCGAGCTGCGCCTCGGCCCGGCTGGCGATGTAGGGCAAGCCTGTCGCCGCGGTGAGCGCGGTGATCTGGACGTCGGGGGCGAGGGCCGCCTCGGCCGCCTGGGCCATGCGGGCAGTCATGGCCGCCGAGGTGTTGGGGTTGAGGAGCAGGATCCGCATGGGTGGTCGTCCTTAGCCGGCCAACCGGCGGGACAGGCCGGCGGCCCGTTCCATAACGACCGCCAGCACCACGGTGACCAGGATCAGCAGGCTGGAAGCCGCCGCCACCGTGACGTCGAGGCGCCCCTCCAGATCTTGCCACATCCGGATCGGCAGCATGTCGGTGGCCGCGTCGCGCAGGAACAGCGAGACCGGGACGTTGTCGAAGCTCGCCATGAAGGCGATGAAGCCGCCGGCGAGGATGCCGGGCCGGATCAGCGGAAGGGTCACCCGGCGGAACGTGTACAGGCGTGACGCGCCCAGAGAGGTCGAGCTCTCGAGCAGCACCGGGTCCATCTGTGACAGGGCCGCCACGGTGGTGCGGACCACGAAGGGCACGCAGACCACGGTGTGGCCGAGGACGAGGGTCAACTTCGAGACCGGGATGCCGGCGAGGCTGAACAGCATCAGCGCGGCGAGCCCGAAGGCCAGGGCCGGCAGGACGAGCGGCGACAGGAACAGGCTGTCGAGGAGCCGCGCTGAGAGCCGCGGCGACCGGGCGATGGCAAGCGCGGCGGCGGTGCCCAGCACCACCGACAGCAGGGTCGTCCACCCCGCCACCACGAGGCTGTTCCAGGCGGCGGCCCGAAGCTGCTCCGCCTCCGTGAGCGCTGCGTACCAGCGCAGGGAGTAGCCGGGCGGCGGGAAGCGCAGGGAGAAGCCGCTGGTGAACGAGACCACCACGACGATCACGGTCGGCGCCGCGAGCAGGACGAGGCAGAGCCCGGCGAGCAGCAGCACGGCAGCGTGGAAACTGAACCAGTCGAAGTCGCGCCGCATGCTCGTCCTCATCAGCGGCCCTCAGGCTTGCGCGTAGCCGCGCGACAGGCGGCCCACGAGGTTGAAGACGGTCACGCAGGCCAGCACCGCCACGAGGAAGACGATCGCGATCGCCGCCGCGAACGGCCAATTGTTGAGCGACGAGGCCTGCTGGTACAGGTACATCGGCATGAACAGCATCTGCCCGCCGCCGATCAGCGACTGGGTGATGAAGGCGGTGATCGCCGCCGCGAAGGTGAGCAGGCAGCCGGCCACGATGCCGGGCAGGCAGAGCGGGAGCGTCACCCGGAGGAAGGTGCGCCACGCCCCCGCCCCGAGAGCCGCCGAGGCGTCGGCGAGGTTCGGGTCGATCCGTGACAGGGCAGTCACCAGCGGTAGGACCATCAGGGGCATCTGCACCTGCGCCAGCGCAAGGACGAGGCCGCCCTCGGTGTAGAGCAGCTTCAGCGGCGCGTCGGTCAGCCCGAGGGCCAGGAGGCTCGCGTTGACGATGCCCTGACGCCCGAGGATCACGATCCACGCGAAGGTCCGCACCACCACGCTCGTAAGCAGCGGCAGCAGCACGATCAAAGTCAGCAGGCCGCGCAGCCGGGCGGGCGCCCAGGTGAGGAGCAGTGCCAGCGGCAGGCCGAGCAGCAGCGTGAGCGCCGTGACCTCGACGCCGAGCCACAGGGTCGCGCCGAGCACCTGCAGGGAGAACGGGTCGAGCAGGAACCGGGCGTATTGGTCGAGGCCGAAGCGGGTCATGACTGGATCGGCGTAGAAGCTTACCAGCACCAAGAGCGCCAACGGCGCCAGGAAGAAAACGAGGAAGAACGCCCCGAGCGGCAGCGCGAGGCGGATGTCGTAGGCCGCGATCCAGGGACGGCCCGGGCGGCCCGGCGCCGCGACCGGGTCAGGCGGCATCGGCGCGAAGACCGCGGTCACACCCGGATCTCCCGATTGAAGCGCTCGATCCAGGCTGCGCGGCTGTGGTTGATCGCGGCCCAATCCTGGAACACCGCCTTGCGCTTCAGATCTTCGGCGTCCTTGGCCAGAACCTTCGCGACCTCGCCGTCCATCGCCACCTTCCGGTTGGTCGGGACGATCAGATAGGGGCTCTGCATCAGCTTGGCCTGAACCTCCGGCGAGAGGGCGGCCTCGATCAGCCTGAAGGCCAGATCCTTCACGGGGGTGTTCTTGACGATGTGGATCGTCGTCTTGAAGGCGATGATGCCCTCCTTCGGCGCGGCGAACTCCACCGGCACGCCGCGGGCTTTCAGGATCTGGATCGCGTTGAAATTGCCAGGCCCGATATCGACCTGCTCCTGCTGGTACAGCGCCGCCAGGGCACCGGGATTGGCGGCGACGGCGGCGAGGTTGGGTTTGAGCGCTTCCAGCGCCTTGAAGCCTGGCTCGACATTGGTCTCCGAGCCCCCGTGCATCCGGGCGATCTCCACGAGGAAGCCGGTGCCGAGCGTCGAGTTCAGGTTGGTGATGCCGACCCGGCCCTTGTATTCGGGTTTCCACAGATCGGCCCAGGAGGTCGGCGGCGTCTTCACCTTCTCAGGATTGTAGGTCAGCCCAACGATCTGGAAAAACGGGGCCGGGCCCATCGGCTCCTGCGCATCCGCGATCAGGTCGGCATAGTGGGCGGACTGGGCCACCGGATAGGGCTCGACGAGGTCCTGGGCGATCGCCGTGAGTGCGGGACCGGGATCGTGCAGCATCACGTCGATCGGCGGGTTGGTGCGGGCCGCCTGGACCTTGGCGATCTGATCGACCGAGAGCATCGGATCGAGGATGATGTCGCCGACCGTGCTCTTACGGAAGGCCGGGACCAGCACCGCCCGGTGGGCCTCTTCCCAGCTGCCCGTGAAGGTCGCGAAGACGAGCTTGCGGGCCTGCGCGTGGGACAGGCCGGGGAAGGCTTGCGTCGCGCCGAGAGTTAAGGCGCCGGCGAGGAGGCTGCGGCGGTGCAGGATCATGGTCGGAATCTCCGGGCGGCTCGGCTTCAGTGGCGGGGGTCGGGGAAGACGCCGACCCGCTCCGGCTCGGTCGGGTGCAAGCGCACGCGCGCGCCGGGCGATCGCGGGCCGGCGCCCGCCGCACGGGCCTCGGCAGTCTTCAGGCGTGCGCCGCCGTCCAGGCGGATCTCGTGGACCAGCGTGGCGCCGAGCGGCAGGCCGATCTCGACGACGCCGTCGAGTCCCTCCCCATCCGTTTCGAAGGCGACGTGCTCGGGCCGCAGGCAGGCGGCTACGCGCGTCCCGTCCGGCAGGGCGGTGACGGTGGGGAGAAGACCGCCGCCGGCGAGCGCCACCGCGCGGCCGCCATCCGGGCCGGTCGCGAGCTGACCGTGCAGGACGTTGGCCGTGCCCACGAAGGTATTGACGAACAGCGTCTCGGGGCGGTCGTAGATGTCGGTCGGCGGGGCGAACTGCTCCAGGCGGCCGGCATTGAGCACCGCGACCCGGTCGGCCATCGACAGGGCCTCCTCCTGGTCGTGCGTGACGATCAGCGTGGTGGTGCCGGCGCTGCGCTGGATGCGCTTGATCTCGATCTGCATGTCGAGGCGCAGATTCTTGTCGAGGGCCGCGAAGGGCTCATCGAGGAGCAGGATCGAGGGCCGCACCGCGAGCGCCCGGGCGAGCGCCACGCGCTGCTGCTGACCGCCCGACATCGCCCGCGGGTAGCGCTCGGCCAGATGCTCCAGGCGCACGAGGGCCAACATCTCGGCCACGCGCGCCTTCTGCTCGGCACGACCGACGCCCCGGGCGGCGAGCCCGTAGGCGACGTTCTCGGCCACGCTCATGTGGGGGAACAGGGCGTAGTTCTGGAACACGATGCCGACGGTGCGCCGGTTCGGCGGCAGGTGATCGACCGCCTGCCCCCCGATGATGACGCGCCCCTCCGTGGGTTTCAGGAAGCCGGCCACCGCCCGCAGCAGGGTGGTCTTGCCGCAGCCGGAGGGGCCGAGCAGGGCGACGAGTTCGCCGCCCTTGATGTCGAGGGTCACGGTGTCGACGGCGAGCGCCGTACCGTAGCGCTGGGTGATCCCGTCGAGGATCAGGGAGGTCTCGCCTCCGGCCGCGGCGCTCACGGCCGGGCCTCCGCGAACACGCGGCCCCGCGCGGCGAGATCCGCATGGGTGCAGCCGGCGAGGTCCAGGCCCTTCCAGAGGGTGACGGCGACCGAGTCGAGGACCGGCACGCCGAGTTCGGCCTCCAAAGCCGGGGCAAGCGCCGCGCCCGCGAGGTTGGTGCAGACGATCGCCACCGCATCGACGCCCTCGGCCGCCACCGCGCGGACCATCTGGGCGATCGCCTCCGGGCCGACCGTGGCGAAGGCGAAGTTCTCTGACAGGCCGCAATGGCGCTCGGCGGCGCAGTCGAGGCCGGCCGCCTCCCAATTCGCCTGGATCTGCCGCTGGACGTCGCCCGTATAGGGCGTCACGAGACCGATCCGGCGATAGCCCCGAGCGCGGAACAGATCGCGGAAGGCGAGCGCGGCGGGCGAGGCGGGGCAACCGGTCCGGTCCTCGATCGCGTCGCGCAGGCGCTCGTCCGCGTCGAAGCCCAGCCACGCGCCGGAGGTGCCGTTCCAAAGGATCGCCGCCACGCGGGCATCGGCGAGCAGTTCGGCCGCCATCAGGATCGGCTCAGGGTCGAACTGCCCCAGGGCCGCCTGCGACAGGCCGATCTGCGTGACCCGGAAGCGTGAGAAATGCGCACTGACCTGCGCGCAGCCGGCGAGCAGATGCGCGGTCGCCGGCTCCAGCACGCTGTTCGACGAGGGCGTGAGCATGCCCAGACGCGTCGTCCCGTTCGGTTCCGCCATCGCATATGTCTCCGATGCGGCGAGCATCATCCAGGCGCGTCCGACCAACAAGGTATTTTCTGCATGCTGCATGCAATTTGCGCAAATGCCTGTTACGGCACCGCAAAGACGCCAAAAATGGATCACGGGCCCAACGCTCGGATGCGCTAGAGCGGTCGCGTAGAGTTGGAAAACCGATGGACGATGTCGCACGCCCCAGGGGCCGCCCCCGCAAGGCCCTGATTGTCCCGGCCGCCCCGCTCCCGCGAACCGGCCTACACGAGCGGGCAGCCAGCCGGCTCAAGGACATGATCGTCCGCGGCGTGCTGCCGGCGGGCGCACCCCTGGTCGAGAAGGACCTCTCGATCGCGCTTGGGGTTTCCCGCACGCCGTTGCGGGAAGCCCTAAAGCTTCTGGCGGCAGAGGGTCTGGTCGAGCTGCATCAGAACCGGAGCGCGCGCGTTCCGGACTGGGAGCCGGAAGAGGTCCTCGAACTGTTCGAGGCATTGGCGGGCATCGAGCGGCTGACCGCGGAACTCGCAGCGATTCGGATCTCCGACACCCTCTTGGACGAACTGCGCGAGAAGCAGGCCCGGCTCGATTGCATGCACCGGGACAAGGTGCTCGACGCTTATTTCGCTCTCAACCAAGAGATCCACCGGACGATCGTGACGGCCGCCCACAACCGGCCATTGGCCGAGGCCCACGCGCCGCTCCAGGCCCGAGCCCAATGGGCACGCCTGCGGGCGCTCTCGACTGGCAGCCGTTGGGCGGAATCGGCTCGGGAACACCGCGATCTGTTCGCGGCTCTCGACGCGCGCGATGCCACGGAAGCGGGCGCCATTGCCTATCGGCACGTGCTGCGCACCGGTGTCGTCATCGCCGATACCCTGAGAGCGCAGCGCGCGAAGGCCCCATCCGCAAGCACGTGACCGGCAGCGCATGCGGTCTGGATCGGATCGCGCCAAGCGCACACGACTTCTGAGGTCGGCACAGCTTGGATGACGTCGCGCAGGTGATCTGACCGGCTGGCTTTGAACCCGGCCGATAGAGAGGATCAGTTAGGACCAGAGAAGTCGGGGATGGCGCGGGCGGCGTATGCCGGCGCAGTAAAGGTAGCGTGTTGACGCCTCATGTTATCCCACAGCACGCCCGATCGTTGTGTGAGGCTTGCTTGATCGCGCCTTAACACTTGGAATGACCAGAATACGCTTTCTCCTGATCTAAGCGCCGTTGTTCGGCCCCATTCCTGCAAGCGCCCGCGAGCTGGATCGCTCGGTGGGTCCGGGCTGGGATCAACGCACAACGATCACGCCGAGATAGATCGGGAAGTCTTCCATGAAGCGACGGACGCTGTTGCAGGGTGCGGGCGCCGTGGTCGCCAACGCGGTCGCGGCCCCAGCCCTGGTCAGGGCGGCTACCGCCTCCACCCTGCGCTTCATCCCGCAGCAGGACCTCGTGACCCTCGATCCGGTCACGACCTTCGCGTACATCACCCGCAACCATGGCTACATGGTCTTCGACACGCTCTACGGCATGGACGCCTCTTTCCGCGCCACGCCCCAGATGGTCGATGGCCATCGTGTCGAGGCGGATGGGCGCCGCTGGGATCTGACCCTGCGCGACGGCCTCCTCTTCCACGACGGAGCCCGTGTGCTCGCCCGCGACTGCGTGGCCTCCCTGCGGCGCTGGGCCAAGCGCGACCCCTTCGGTGGCTCGCTCCTGGAGGCGACGGACGAGCTGTCGGCGCCCGATGATCGGACCATTCGGTTCCACCTCAAGCGCCCTTTCCCGCTCCTGCCGATCGCGCTGGGCAAAGCCTCGGTGCCGGTCTGCGCGATGATGCCGGAGCGCCTCGCCGTCACGGACCCGTTCCAACAGGTGCCCGAACTCATCGGCTCCGGGCCGTTCCGCTTCAAGGCGGACGAGCGGGTGCCCGGTGACCGGACCGTCTACACCCGCTTCGAGGGCTACGTGCCCCGCAAGGACGGCCGGCTCACCTGGACCTCAGGTCCAAAGGTCGCCCACTACGACCGAGTCGAGTGGCGCGTCATCGGCGACACCTCCACGGCGACCTCCGCGCTGATCGCCGGCGAGGCCGACTGGCAGGAATACGCCTCGCATGACCAACTGGGGCTGCTGAAAGCGGCCAAGGGCGTGAGCACCCGCGTACTCGATTCGACCGGCTTCGTGACGATGCTGCGGGTCAACCACTTGCAGCCGCCCTTCAACAACCCGGCCATCCGGCGGGCGCTCTGGGGGGCGATCGACCAGACCTCCTGCATGCAGGGCGTCGTGGGCGCCGACGATCCCGGCCTGTTCCACGTGCCGCTCGGCTTCTTCTGTCCCGACACGCCGATGGCCTCGACCGACGGGCTCGCGCCGCTCACGACGCCACGCGATCCGGCCCAGGTGCGCGCCGACCTCAAGGCTGCCGGCTATGCCGGCGAGACCGTGCTGCTGATGGTGCCGTCGAACTCGGCGCCGCTCCTGGCACTCGGCCAAGTCGCCGCCGACCTGCTGCAACGCGTCGGCATGAATGTCGAGGTCTACGCGGTCGAGTTCAACGCGATGCTGCAGCGGCGCAACCGCAAGGGGCCGGTCTCCGAGGGCGGCTGGAGCGCCTTCGTCACGAACTGGTCCGGTACGGATTGGCTCAATCCCGCCGGCTACATCGCCCTGCGGGGAACCGGCGAGACCGGCTATGCCGGCTGGGCCACGACGCCGCGGATCGAAGCCCTGCGCGAGGCGTGGTTCACGGCCCCGGACGAGGCGGCGCGCGCCGCCCTCTGCCGGGACATCCAGCTCCAGGCCATGGAGGACGTGCCCTACTATCCCCTTGGCCAGTACCTGCAGCCGACCGCCTATCGCTCAGGCCTCACCGGGATCCTCGACGGGTTTCCGACTTTCTGGAACGTGCGGCCCGCCTGAAGCTCGCGGCGCCGAGGCCTCACAGCCCCGGGAAGGTCGGCGGGGCGATGGCGTCGGGGCCGCGCCCCGCCCAGTCCAGCTGCCGGATCTGCGCGAGCGCGCGACCTTGCGCTTCCTCAAGGGCTGCGGCGGCGGCCGCGTAATCGACCGTCAGTACGCGGCCGTCGCGCACGATCTCGCGGCCATCGACGAAGACCTGCCGCACCGCGCGGTCGGCCGCCGAATAGATCAGCGATTGCACGGGGTCGCGGCACGGCCGCATGGCGGGATGCGCGCAGTCCACGAGCACGAAGTCAGCCTTGCAGCCCGGCATTAGCCGGCCGATGTCGGAGCGCCCCAGCGCCCGGGCCCCGCCGATTGTGGCGGCGTGGAACACGTCCGCCGCGCGGGTGTCACGGGGGTTCTCAGCCACGACCCGGGCGAGGTACGAGACAAGGCGCATCTCGTCGAGCATGTTGTGCGGATAGACATCGGTGCCGATGCCCATGTTGATGCCGGCTTGGACGTAGCGGCCGAAATGATTGAGTGCGATGCCGCGGCGGGCGAAGACCGTCGGGCAATGGGCTACCGTGGCGCCGCGCTCGGCCAAGCGCCGCATGTCCGAGCCCGGGCTGTGCCAGTGGGTCCAGGGATGGTCGTCGAGGAAGATCCCGTGGCCCACGATGGTGCGCTCGGTGAGCACCCCCAGATCGTCGAGCCACTCGATCGGCGTCATGCCGGTGCGGCGGGTGATCTCGTGGAACTCCGACAGGGACTGCGCTGCATGGGTGTGGAAGCGCAGGTCGCGCCGCACCGCCTCGGCATGGGCATCTCGCATCAGCTCCGCCGTGCAGGTGTCCACCTGCGCCGGGCAGAGCATACCGAAGAGACGTCCGCTCGGATGCGCCTCCGCTCCCTCGATCTCGGCCAGGGCCTGATCCAGGCCGCGTCGGCCGGCGACCTCGTCCCATTCGTACTCCACGCTGTAGCCGTTCCGGGTTAGCCAGCGGCCGGACCGGAACATCGGGGCGATGCAGACTCGCAGGCCCGAGCTTCCGAGGAGGTCGAGCCAGCCCTCGCTCGGCAGGGCGAGGTCGCACACGGTCGTGACTCCCGAGAGAGCCAGCTCGGCCAGCGCGACCCCATAGGCGGCCCGCGTGCCCTCCACATCCGGACGCAGGATCGGCAAGTACTCGTAGAGCGAAGTATTGTAGAGCCGTGGGCTGCCGACCTCGTCCCACATGCCCTTGTTCATCGGTTCCGAGAACAGGTGCGTGTGGATGTCCACGAGCCCGGGCATGATCATGCAGCCGGATGCGTCGACGGTCCGGACGGCCGGGGCCCCCGCGTAGTTCGGACCGACATGGATGAGGGCGCCGTCCTCGAAGGCGACGTCCGCGCCGGTGCGATAGACATGGCCGCCGCTGTCGGGATCCCAGGCGACGACCCACCGGGCCCCTTTCACCAGGGTTACGCCGGCCGTCTTGTCCGCATCGCTGTCGTGCATCGAGAACCTCCTAACCGGGTCGGGTCCGGGGGCAAGATCAGTGCCCGATCGGGCGAGCGTCGAAGGTGGCGCGGCCCGAATCTCGCTAGATCGGGATCGGTCCGTCGGCGGCAAGGCAGCTCTTGGCGGGACGAACAGGAGGAGGCATGCCCAATCCCGGCGCCATCAGGCCGGCGCGCATCCTGGTGATCAACCCGAATTCCTCCCGAACCGTGACGGCCGCCATCGATGCGGCGCTGGCGCCGCTGCGCCTGCCGAGCGGTCCCGACATCACCGTGACGGATCTGCCGGAAGGGCCCGAGAGCATCTCCTCGCAGCAGGACGCGGATCATGTGGTGATGCCGCTGGCGCGGCGCATCGCAGAGGATTCGGCGGACGCCTTCGTCATCGCCTGCTTCAGCGACCCGGGTCTGCAGACCGCCCGCGAGGTCGCCGCCGGCCGGCCGGTGATGGGCATCGCCGAATGGGGGATCCTTCGCTCGCTCACCCTCGGTGAGCGCTTCGGCATTGTGGCGCTGTCGGAGGGCAGCGTGCGCCGCCAGCGCCGGATGGTCCGCCAGATGGGCCTCGGGGAGCGCTATGCCGGCAGCCGGCCGATTGAGGCGCTGGCGGCCGAGATGGCGGACGAGGCCATCCGCATACGTCTAATCGCGGCGGCCCGGATCCTGATCGAGCAGGACGGCGCCGACGCCATCGTGCTCGGTTGTGCCGGCATGGCGCCCCACCGGATAGCGGTCGAGCGCGCGATCGGGCGCCCGGTCGTCGAACCCTGTCAGCAGGCCGTCGCCGCAGCCCTCGGGGCTGTACTGCTTCGGGCGGCCCCTTAGGGAGGAATGCCGATGCACTATGACCTGCTGATCCGCGGCGGCACCTGCGTGACGCCCTGGAGCGCCGAAGTCGCCGATATCGGCGTTCGCGATGGGCGCATCGTAGCCATCGGAGCGCCAGTCGGCGAGACCGCGGAGGTGCTGATCGACGCCGACGGCTTGCATGTCCTGCCGGGCCTGATCGACAGTCATGTACACCTGCGCGATCCCGGCAATCCGGCCGTGGAGACGATCGAGAGCGGCACGCGGGCTGCGGTTTTGGGCGGGATCGCCACCCTGTTCGACATGCCCAACACCGATCCGCCGATCGCTGATTTCGAGCGCCTCGCCTGGAAACGCGACTACATCGCTGGCCGCAGCTGGTGCGACATCGGCCTGTACGTGGCCGGCGCCAAGACCAACATCGACGCACTCGCCGCGCTCGAGCGCGAGCCCGGAGTCTGCGCCGTGAAGGTTTTCGCGGGGAGCTCCACAGCCTCCCTGATGATCGAGGACGACGCGCATCTCGAGCGGGCGATGCGGTCCGGCCATCGGCGCATAGCCTTCCACAGCGAGGACGAATATCGCCTCCAGGCGCGCAAGCCGCTCTTCAGCCGGGGGCAGCCGCACCGGACCCACATGGAGTGGCGTGACGAGGAATGCGCATTCCTGGGGACCCGACGCCTGATGGCACTGGCCCGTAAGACCGGCCGAGCGACGCACATCCTCCACGTGTCCACCGCCGAGGAACTCGAATACCTCCGGGACTATCGCGACATCGCGACCGTCGAGGTCTTGGTCAACCACCTGACCCAGGTGGCGCCCGACTGCTACGACAGGCTCGGCGGGTTCGGAGTGATGAATCCTCCCATCCGCGGCGAGCGCCATCGGGCTGCTGCCTGGGCCGCCGTGCAAGACGGGACCGTCGATACGATCGGCAGCGACCACGCACCCCATGCCCGGGCAGCCAAGGAGCGGCCCTGGCCCGACTGTCCGGCCGGCCTGACCGGGGTCCAAACCTTAGTCCCGGTCATGCTCGACCATGTCGCAGCTGGGCGCCTGTCGCTGGCGCGCCTCGTCGACCTGATGGCGGCCGGCCCGGCCCGTGTCTACGGATTGCTTGGTAAGGGGCGCATCGCAGTCGGATACGACGCGGATTTCACCCTGGTGGATTTGAAGGCACGTCGCACCATAGAAGAATCCTGGATCGCGTCGCCCTGCGGTTGGACTCCTTTCGCGGGACTGCGCGTGATCGGATGGCCGGTCGCCACTATTGTCCGAGGCAAATCCGTCATGCACGATGACGAGGTCTTGGGCGATCCGGTCGGGCGCCTGGTGCGCTTCTCCGGCTGAGCCGAGGCGCCCCGATCAATCGCATCTGGTTTCGGCTACCAGCCAGGTGGTGAGGATCGCGACGGCGTCCATTAGGTCGTCTATCTCCATGGCCTCATCGGGGTTGTGGCTGCCGTTAGCGTTGCGCACGAATAGCATCGCCATCGGAACACCAGCTTTGGCGAAGGCCGCAGCATCATGCGAGGCCGGGCTGCCGAGGGGAATGGTGGCGATGCCAAGGGCTGTAGCCGCGGCCTCGAGACCGCCGCGGATCGGCGACGAGACTTCTCCGACCGCCACCTCGGCGCGCGGGCCGAGTACAATCTCGACATTGCGGCGCGCCACGATTGTCGCGACCTGGGAAAGAAATTGTTCCTCGATCTTAGCAAGCATGTTCGCCTCATAGGCGCGTACGTCCAGGCTGAACCGAAACTCGCCCGGGACTGTGGTCAGCCCGTGGGCTGCACCGTCGGTGTGGAACCGCCCGAACGTGACGGCCATAGGGCGGCCGGCCTCTTCGTTGGCCTGCCAGATCCGGTCAAGCGCCAGAGCGATCTCCGCGCCGGCCATGGCAGCGTCGCGCCGGAACCGCCGGGGCGTGCCAACATGGTCGTAGCGGCCGAGGATCTGGGCATCCGGATAGCGGAAGTTGCCAGGGATCCCGGTGCAGATGCCGACCGCGATCCCGGCCTCGACGAGACTCGGAGCCTGCTCGATATGCACCTCCAGGAAGGCGTGGATCGCGGACGGATCGAGCGGCGGCGCACCTCCGCGCAGGGCCTCGGGATCACCGCCGGAGGCCGCGATGTGATTGGCGAGGTCGCGCCTTGTATCGACCCGAGTGATGGCCAGTGCTCCCTCCGGCAGAGTGCCAAGTGCCGCTCGACTTCCAAGGTAGGATACCTGGAACCAGACGCTCTCCTCGGCGCGCACGGCCATGACGGTGATATCGCGGTCCGGGGTCAGTCCAAGGCTCTGGATCGCCGCGACAGCCGCGAGCCCGGCGACGACCCCGGCGGCCCCGTCGAAGTTGCCGCCGTGCGAGACGGTGTCGAGATGGGAGCCGATTAGAATCGGTGGCAGGGTGCGGTTCCTGCCTGGTAGCGTCATGTAAGTATTGGCGGCGGCATCCTGGCGGATGGACAAACCTAGATCATCTGCGCTGCGCATCACGAGAGCGTGGGCTTCGGTCTCCTCCGGGCTGTACGAGGGCCGGGTGAACCCAGGATCGTTCCGGCCGCAGCAGGCGAGCTCTGTCAACAGATGCTCCGCCCGCCCTCGTTGCTGGCGGACCGCTTGGCGGAGAGCAATGACGGATGCTTGTTCCAATGGGTTTCTCCCTGGCCGGGACAGAAATCTCGCCGCCCGTCACGCCGGTCTCGTTGGGCTCCCAATGATCGCCCGGCAGTATTGGTTCAGGCCTGCACGGCGATGATCGACACGTGTGCGGAGACCACGTTCCACCCGATATTGGGCAGGCGCATCCATGTCTGGCTTTGGCGCCCTATACCGGGCTTGCCGCGCGGCTTGAACTCCAGGTTTACGATGGCGACGTCTGAGCCGATCGTCAGGATCTCCAGCCGGATGCGTGCCTCCTTGGTCCCCCCAGGCGGTGTATCGGCCGCGATGCGAGCGGCATGAATCGCCGCGAAGCCATAGCCATTCTCGCCCACGGCGTAGCGGATCGTGTGAGGGCTGTCCCAGAAGGTCGCGTCCAGAACCGCGACCTCCTTGTCGATCAGTGCCTGCTCGTAGCGCTCGAACAGGGCCGAGACCTCGGCCACGACTTCGGGGCGGTTTACGGTCGCGTCCATCTAGGCCTCCAGGGCGAGAGCGGTGCGGATTAGGTTGAGGTCGGATCCGCGCGCACCGATGATCGACAAGCCCACCGGGGCGCCATCGACCTGCCCGCCCGGAATGTTCACCTGCGGGACGCCCGTGAGGCCGCCGTGGCTCGTCAGGCAACTGATGCGCTCACGCAGCGGATTGAGCACACTAAGTGGTAGCCCGCGCCTTGGGGCCGGGAACGGTGTGGTTGGAAGACACAGGATGGTCCCGGTGGGCAGAAGCCGTGCCATGCGCGCCCGTGCCTCGATCCGCATCAGGTTCGCGGCGCTGCGCTCGGCCTCCGTCATCATCGAGCCCTGGACGAGCGCTCGGGCTACGGAGAAGGCGAGGCGCGGATTGTGGGTGTCGAGCCAGGGCTCGAAGGTCTGCCACGCCTCGCTGCTCTGCAGGACGCGCTGTGCTCGCTGCCACATTGACAGGCCCTGCGGCGCCATCGTCACGTCGCGCCGGTTACCGATCAGGGCGGCCAGACGGTCGATGAACGGTGTTAGCGTCTGCTGCACCGCGGCGTCGGCGAAGCCGAGCGCATCCGCGGCCACAAGCAGCGTATCTGGCAGCCGATCCGGCATCGCCGCGCCGAACAGGACTTCGCCGACCTGAGCGAAGGTCTTCGGATTGCGGGCGAACCAGCCGCAGGTATCGGCGCTCGGAGCCTGGACGCAGATCCCGGAGAAATCGATGCGACCATGCGTCGGGCGGATCCCGTAGAGGCCGCAGAAGCTCGCCGGCACACGCACGGAACCCCCGCTGTCGGTGCCCAGCGCGAAGTCACAGGCTCCCGAGGCTACAGCTGACGCCGAGCCGCTGGATGAACCACCGGGCACCCGGTCCGGTGCAGCTGGATTCAGCGGGGTGCCGTCATGGGCATTCTCGCCGAGGATCCCCAACGAGACCTCGTCGGTGACGGTCTTGCCCACCACCGAAGCGCCCGCGTCGAGGAGCGTCTGTACCGCCCAGGCGTGTCGCGCCGGAGTCGGGTAGATGCGCGGCCAATCCGGGTTGCCGCCACCGGTGGGGATCCCGGCGACGTCGATCAGGTCCTTCACGGCGAAGCCGAGCCCAGCGAGCGGCCCGGTCGCGGAGCCGACGACGCGGGTGCGCGGCCCCGGCAGGAATGGGTCGGTCGACATGGCGGACTGCTCGGGCATCATGCGGGGATCGATTCCTGCCATTGGGCGCCGGGCACGGCTGCAAACAGCGCCCGGGTGTAGGGGTGCTTAGGCGCGAAGAAGATCTCGGACGTGGGCGCGACCTCGACCACCTGGCCGGCCCGCATCACGGCGATCCGGTCGCAGACCTGCAGGGCGACGCGCAGGTCGTGGGTCACGAACACCATGCTGAGGTGCAACCGCGCTTTAATGTCGGCGAGCAGAGCCAGAACCTGGGCTTGCACTGAGACGTCCAGGGCTGAGACCGGCTCGTCGGCCACCAGCACCTCGGGCTGCATGGCCAAGGCGCGGGCGATGCCGATCCGCTGACGCTGGCCGCCGCTGAATTCGTGCGGGAAGCGCTGCGCCGCCGCGGGGTCGAGGCCGACCCGCGCCAGCATCTCGCGGGCTTGAGCCTTGGCGACCTCCGGCATGGTGCCATGGATGATCGGGCCTTCGGCCACGATGTCGACGACGCGCTGGCGCGGGTCGAGGGATCCGTAGGGGTCCTGGAACACCATCTGCACCCGCTTGCGGTGCGGACGCATCTGGCGGCGGGTCAGCGCGCCGACGCTGTGCCCAGAGAGAAGGATCTCGCCGCTATCGACGGGCATCAGCCGGGTGATCGCCCGCGCCAGAGTGCTCTTGCCCGAGCCGCTCTCGCCGACGAGCCCCAGGGTCTCCCCCCGCCGCAACTCCAGATCGACGCCGTCGAGCGCGCGGGTGATGCGCCCGCCGAACAGGCCGCGCGCACCGTAGGTTTTCTCGACCGCCCGGGCTTCGACCACCAGGGGGGCCGTGCTGGGCGGTCGTTGCGACGGCGGCGCCAGCCTGGGCACCGCCGCGATCAAGGTGCGCGTATAGGGATGCTTCGGGGCGCCAAGAACCGAAGCTGCGGGGCCTTGCTCAACCAGGGTGCCCTTCTGCAGCACCGCGACCGTGTCGGCGATGTCGGCGACCACCCCGAAATCGTGTGTGATGAACAGGACGCTGGTCCCGTGCTCACACTGCAATTCCCGGATCAGGAGAAGGATCTGCGCCTGGGTGGTCACGTCCAGCGCGGTGGTCGGCTCGTCGGCGATGAGAAGCCGTGGGTTCAGCGCCAGCGCCATGGCGATCATCGCGCGCTGGCGCTGGCCGCCGGAGAGCTGGTGGGGATAGGAGCGCAGGAGCCGAGCGGGCTCCGGCAGGTGGACGCTGTCGAGAAGCGCGACGACCCGAGCCCTCCGGTCGGCGCGGCCGAGCGCCGTATGGATTCGCAGGACCTCGTCAAGCTGGCGCCCGATCGTGTGAAGCGGGTTGAGAGCCGTCATCGGCTCTTGGAAGATCATCGCGATGCGCGCCCCCCGGATGCGGCGCATCTGCTTCGGCGTGATCGTCACGAGGTTCTCGCCCTCAAAGTCGATGCGCCCGCCGGAGACGCGCACGTGCGGCCCGGGCAGCAATCCGAGGATCGCGCGCGCCACCAGCGACTTGCCCGATCCGCTCTCGCCGATGAGGCAAGTGACGGCGCCCGGACGCAGCACGAGGTCCACGTCGGTGACCGCGTTCGGCCTGTCCGCGCCTGAGGGCAACGCGATCGTCAGCTTCTTGATGTCTAGGACGGAGTCGCTCATCGCTCGCGGAGCCTCGGGTTCATTGCCTCGTTCAAGCCATCGCCAACGAGATTGATGCCGAGGACGGTGAGCAGGATTGCGATGCCGGGGAAGGTGCAGATCCACCACGCCGAGCGCAGAACCGCGCGTCCGGCACTGATGATCAGGCCCCAACTCATCACGTTCGGGTCGCCAAGCCCAAGGAACGCGAGCCCTGCCTCGATCAGGATCGCCGTGCCGATCAGCAGCGACCCCACGGCGATGATCGCCGAGGCGCAGTTCGGCAGCATGTGGCGGAAGATGATGCGGGCGTCGCCCGCCCCGAGGCCGTCGCAGGCGAGCACGAACTCGCGCCCGCCAAGCGCCACGAACTCGCCCCGCACCAGCCGGGCGATGCCCGGCCAGGAGACCGCTGCGATGGCCACGATCTCGCTGGTGAGCGACGGCGACAGGATCGCCACGATGAGGATCGCCAGCACGAAGGCCGGGATCGTCTGGAAAAACTCTGTGAGCCGCATCAGCGCGATCTCGACGCCGCCCCGGTAATAGCCGGCCAATCCCCCGACGAGGGTTCCGAACAGGATCGCGGCAAGCGTCGCGCCGAGCCCGATCATTAGCGAGGTGCGCGCGCCGTAGGCGATCTCCGCGGCGACATCCCGCCCGAGCGTGTCGGTGCCGAGCAGGAACCGGCCGCCCGGCGGCTGGAGCGCGGGCCCGACCAGGCGAAACGGATCGTCGGGAAACAGCAGCGGGGTGAGCGCCACGAGGGCAAGCAGCCCGAGCAGCACGGCCGCTCCGAGGAGCGCCAGTCGGTTGCGCGCGAACCGCGCCAGAGCGGACCGCATCGCTACAGCTCCATCCGGGGATCGAGGCAGACGTAGACGAGGTCCACGGCGAGGTTGATCACCACCACGAGGCAGGCAGAGACGAAGAAGATGCCGAGCAGCAGGTTGAGGTCGCGCGACTGGAGGGCGTTGAAGGCCAGGGTGCCGACCCCGGGCCATCCGAACACCGTCTCGACCACGATCGAGCCGCCGATCAGATTGCCGGCCTGTACCCCCGCCATGGTGACCACCGGCAGTAGGGCGTTGCGCAGGACGTGGCCGGTCATCACCCGGGTCTCGGTCTGACCCTTGGCCCGGGCCGTGGTGACGTAGTCCATGCCGACCTGTTCCAGGACGGAGGCGCGCATCACCCGGGCGTAAACGGCGAGGTAGAAGAGCGAGAGGGCAACGGCCGGCATGACCAAGTGACGCCCGACATCCCAGACCTCGTCCCAGCCCTCGTTGTCGGCCCCCACCGTGTCGAAGCCGCTGGTGGGCAGCCAGCCGAGCCGGATCGCGAAGATCACGATCATCATCAGGCCGAGCCAGAATCCCGGCGTGGCATAGGCCACCAGGCTGACGAGCGAGATCACCGCGTCGCGCCAGGAATTGCGCCCGGTCGCGGCCGCGAGGCCCAGAAGCGTGCCGATGACCAAGGCGGTCCCGAAGGCGGTCAGCATCAGCAGGCTCGTCGGCCACAGCCGGTCGAGGATCAGGCTTGCCACAGGGCTGTCGTTTCGGAATGAGTAGCCGAGATCGAGGTGCAGCATGTTGAGCAGGTAGACGCCGAACTGCGTCGCCATCGGTTGGTCGAGGCCGAACTTGTGCCGCAGCTGCTCCATGTATTCCGGGCTGGCCGCCCCGCTCTCGCCAGCCAGAACCGACGCCGCATCGCCCGGCGCCAGGTGGATCAGGAAAAAATTCAGCACGACGATGCCCAGGATCACCGGGATCGCCAGCAGAAGCCGATGACCGAGAAAGCGCGCGAGCCGCACGGGATTACTTATCCATCCAGGCTCGCTCAAACGCCTGTTGTGTGCCCAGCGGTCCGGTGGTGTGATCCTTGAGGCGCCGGTTGAAGACACTCACGTATTGCACGTCGATCAGCCAGATCATCGGGCTGTCCTCGGCCAGGATCTGCTGGACCTTTTTATAGATCGCCCCGCGCTTTTCTGGGTCCAACTCGCGCGCGCCCTCGCCGAGCATCCGGTCGACCTCTGGGTTCGCGTAGAACGTGTCGTTGACGAAGGTGACACCTTTTCGGATCTGCGATGTCAGGAACTGCTTGTTCAACCCGTAGACCGGATCGACGCCCTGGCTCAGAAACGGCTCGTTGATGTCGTAATCGTAATTCGTATAGACGCGCCGCAGCCAAGTCGCGGTGTCTTCCGAACGGAGTGTCACGTCGATTCCGACCCCGCCCAGCGCCTGTTTGAGGTACTCGGCCTGCCGCAGCCACTGCTCGCCGAACGAGTTCACTTCCAGGTGCAGGGCAAAACGTATCCCGCCCGCTCCGCGGGGCGCACCGGCCTCATCGAGCAGGCGGTTGGCGATCTCCAATCGATCCGGCACGTCATACTGACGCACGTCGTCGGTGTAGAGGCCAGCCGTCTTAAATTTGCGGCTGAGCGGACCCGAGGCGGGCAGGCCATAACCGAACATCACGTCCCTGAGGATGACGTTGCGGTCGATCGCGTAGGCGATGGCTTGGCGCACCGGCTTCTTCTGGAGCTGCGGATGGCGGCCGTTCAACTCCAGGACGCTCTGGGCCGGCGTCATCTCGTAGCCTTGGGTCGTCAGGTCGAGGACTGGATTGGTCTTCATCCGCGCGAGATCGGCATAGTTCACCGCGCTGTAGCCGGCGAAATGGGCTTCCCCGGCCTCCATGGCGGCCGAACGCGTTGCGGCATCCGGGATGAAGCGGGCGACGATACGATTGAGGTACGGCAGCCCTGGCTTCCAGTAATTCTCGTTGCGGTCGAGCCGCACGGACTGACCGCGCTCCCAGCTCACGAACTTGAACGGGCCGGTCCCAATCGGCTTGTTGGCGGTCGGGTTCTGAAGGACATCGGTTCCCTCGAACACCGATCGGCACAGGATCGGCAGGTCGCGCCCCGAAAGCGCTTTCATGATGTACGGGGCAGGGTTGGCGAGGCGCAGCACCGCGGTCATCGGATCGGGCGTATCGACTGCTACCAGTTCTGCAAGCATTACTGGGGCGACAGGATTATACTTCTTCAGGATTTCCATGAAGGAGTATTGCACGTCCGCGCTAGTGAGCGGCTTGCCGTTGTGAAAGGTCACGCCCTCCTGAAGTGTGAATGTGATGGTCTTGCCGTCCGGTGCGACATCCCACGACTTGGCGAGGTTGGGCCGTGGGTTCAAATCCCAGTCGTAGGTGCACAGTCCTTCATAGACCTGCGTGGCAATCGGCGGGATGTTGCCGGCCGACACGGCGTAATGAGCTAAGGTCGAAGGCTCTGGATGCACGATCATAACCATCGTGCCGCCCCGCTTCGGTTCGGCTGCGCTTGCGCCGCTCGAGGCCGCGGCGAGACCGAGTGGGAGCGCCAGCACCGTGCGGCGGGAGAAATCAGTCAAGTGAGATGTGCGAGACAAGCCGAAGGACTCCTGAAGTTGAGGGGGCTTCAGCAACGGTCGTGCCACCGGGAGGACAAATTCATCCCATTATGATGTCGATTGATCGGGGGGATCTGCGCACGGCATCGAAGACCGCGTGAAAGCAAACTGGAAATAAGTCTTTATCTCCGATGCCGGATGCCTGAGTTCCGCCTCGGAACGAACCTTGCCATGAGCTGCGACCGAGCCGTCCCTGGCTCGCGTTTGGAGCCATTGAACACGATGCTCGAATCCGGACGGACGATCAGGCTCGGGATGCTTACCCCTTCGTCGAACAGTGTGCTCGAACCGATGACGGCGCGCATGCTGGCCGGACAGGACGCGGTCACGGCCCATTTTTCACGCGTGCGCGTGACGCAGATCGGCCTGTCAGCCGTCGCACTGGGCCAATTCGCGCAGGAGCCGATGCTCGCGGCCGCCGACCTGCTCGCCGATGCGCGAGTCGCCTCGATCCTTTGGAACGGGACTGCGGGTGCCTGGCTTGGCTTCGACAATGACGTGGCGCTCGCAGCGGCGGTGACCGAGCGAACCGGCGTGCCGGCCTCGACCTCCGCGCTTGCTTTCCGCGACCTGTTTCGGCGACGCGGCATCGAACGCATTGGGCTGGTGACCCCCTATACCGGGGACGTCCAGGCGCGGATCCAGGCGAATTGGCGCTCCGGCGGGTTCGACTGCTCGGCAGAGCGGCATCTCGGTCTCTCAGAGAACTTCGAATTCGCTCTGGCCGGCGCAACCGAGATTGCAGGCATGGTGCGCGCCGTCGCGGCAGAGGGGGCGCAGGCCGCGGCTATCGTCTGCACCAACCTCGCGGGCGGCGCGGCCGGGGCCGCCCTGGAGGCCGAACTGGGCATCCCAGTCTACGATTCGGTAGCGGTCAGCCTGTGGAAGGCGATAGACCTTGCCGGGGCGCGCACCGAGGCAATCATTGGATGGGGCGAAGTGTTCGCGACTGCCTGAGCGACCTGCCTCAGCAGGCGTCATCATCGGCTTTGCGGCGCTCGATCCACCGCCGCAGGGACGGCGCGAAGCCGGTGGCCGGCTTGGCCGGCGGACGTGCGAAGCGGCCCGCCCGCGGGGGCTTCACGCCGAGCCGGACCATGACCTGCGCCTGCCCAAGCGCGGCAGAGAGCGGATCGATCAGCGGCACCGGGACCGCCTCGGCAATCCGAGCGGCCAGGCCGGTCAGCGGCGCTCCGGCCAGAATCACCGCGTCGACACCACCCTCGGTCACAACTCGGTTCGCGAGGGCGATGATCTCGGCCTCAAGCGCGTGCTGCACCTCCGTGACGGACCGGAAGCCGGCCGCAACAGATCGGACGCAGGCGCATCGGGCAGAGAGTCCGGCCAGCAGCACCGCATCCTCGTACCAGGGCAGCAGAGCGCCCGAGAACGTCACGACACCGAAGCGCTGGCCGAGCATGCAGACGGTGAGCATCGCCGCCTCGGCCATCCCAACGACGGGCAGGTCGAACAGCTCGCGTGCTGCGATCAGGCCGGGATCGCCAAAGGCCGCGATCACGGCGGCGTCGAAGCCGGATTGATGTTCGGCTAGAGTCTCCAGCACCGCTGCGCCGGCGAGCTGCGCATCTGCTCGGCTCGCGATGTAGGGGGAGGCCGTGCGCCGCCGTCAGTGCGGTGAGCCGCACGTCCGGGGCCAGCGCATTGGCGGCGGCGGCCTCCATCCGGGCCGTCATGGCCGCCGAGGTGTTCGGGTTGACGAGGAGGATTCGCACGCCTCAGACGCGCGAACTCGGGCGGTAGAACGGCTCGTGCCGAGCGGGGTCGATATAGTCGGCGTAAAAGCGCCGGGCGTGAGGAAGGAGGGCCTTGGAGAGCTGACGCCGCTCGACCTCATCGTCTGACAGGGCGCGTGCCAAGTCGTCGTGCAGCGCCTTCAGGGCAGCGTCGCGGTCGACCCGGGTGAAACGGCCATCAGCGTAGAGCACCTCGCCGTCGCACAGCACCGTCGTGACGCCGCCGGTTTTGGCGCGCTGGATCACCGCGTCGAGCAGCGGCGTCTCGGCGTCGAGGTAGGGATATGCGATCTGGTCCCAGTCCAACAGCACGAGGTCGGCGGCCTTGCCGACCTCGATCGTGCCGAGGCTGTCGCCGAAGCCGGTGGTGCGGGCGCCTCCGACAGTCGCCATGCGCAGCACCTGGGCCATGCCCGGCACGTCGGCCTCGTCCATGCCGGGCACCCGGTGGGCGCGCAGCACAAGCCGCATCTCTTGGAGCATATCGCGATCGTCGTTGATGCCTGCTTCGTCGAGTCCAATCGCGGTGTTGATGCCCTTCGCCTCGAAGCGGTTCAAAGCCGCCACCCCCGAACGCAGCCGGAAGTTCGAGGAGCAGTTGTGGCAGATACAGGTTCCGGTCGCGGCCACGCGGTCGATGTCGGCCTCGTTCAGCCAGACGCCATGGCCGAGCGTCATACGCGGCCCGAGCAGGCCGAACCGGTCGAGATGTTCCACTGCCGTCCCGCCGCTGCGCTTTTCTGCGTAGGCCTTCTGGTAGGCGGTCTCGACCAGATGCATGTGCATCGGCACATTGTAGGATTCGGAGAGCCCGGACAGACCCTCGAGCGCCGCGTCGGAGCACCAGTGGAGGTTGGCCGGGGCAAGCTGGATCTTGGCCCGTGCAGCCCCGGTCTGGCCTGAATGCAGGCTGCGGAATAGCGCGAAATTGTCCTCCAGTGACATCTGGAAGCGTTCGAACCAGCGCTTCATCGGATCTTGAAGCGAGGTCGGCAGGCTCGCCACGAAATCCATGTCCGCCTGGTAGACGAGTCGGTTCTGGTCGCGCACCGCGAAGCAGTACGAAACCCGCATGCCGATGTCGCGATAGGCACGCAGCACCTCGTTCGAGCGCGCCTCGACCTCCTCCAAAGAGCCGGGCATCCACCCGTGGATGTGCTGGACCGTGGTGATCCCGGAGCCGACCATCTCGAAGGCCGAGTAGAGAGTGTCGAGATAGAGGTTCAGGTTGCGCGCCACCATGCGGGTGACGAACCAAAGCTCAAGCGGCATGTCGGGGGAGCCGAGCTGGACCGGCGTCAGACCGACATGGTGGTGCCCGTTGACGAAGCCAGGCAGCAGGATCTCGCGGCCCGAGCCGATCACGGGCGCGTCGGGATAGCGCGCATGCAGCTCCGCGTAGGTGCCGACCGCTTCGATCACCCCGTCCTTCTGGAGCACAGCTCCATCGGCGACCTCCTCCCACCGCTCACGGTCGAGTGTGCGGGTGATCATCCGCCGGCTGCGAATCAACGATGTGGCCATGCTTCGGTCCGTTATGGTCGGAATTGGTCAGGCGAGTGCTTCCTGCTCGGCGAAGGCCCGATCGACCTCATCACGCAGGAGTTCGGTGAGATGCCGCCGCATTGCTTCGGCACCGGGCGAGAAAGGGTTGCGGGGGCGCGGCAGGGTGTTGACCACGATCGTTTTGATCCGGCCCGGACGCGCGGTGAACACCACCACTCGGTCGGCCAGCGCCACCGCCTCGTCGATGTGGTGGGTCACGAAAAGCACCGAGGCGCCGCTATCGCGCCAGACATCGAGCAGGAAGTCCTGCATCTTCTGGCGGGTCTGCACGTCGAGCGCCGCGAAGGGTTCGTCCATCAGAAGGACTTTGGGGCGCATGGCCAGCGCCCGGGCAACCGCTACGCGCTGACGCATGCCCCCCGACAGCTCGTCGGGCCGCTTGTCGAACGCCTCGACGAGGCCGACCCGCTGGAGGGCGGCTCGCGCGATGCTTCGGCGCTCCGATTCCGGAACACCCTTTAGCGATAGGCCAAAGCTGACGTTCTGCCAGACGCTGAGCCAGGGGAAGAGCGAAGTCTCCTGAAAGATCAGGCTGCGTTCGGGGGATGGTCCAGCCACCGGTTCGCCAAAGGACTGGATCCGCCCCCCTGTGGCGGCCTCGAGCCCGGCGATCAGGTAGAGCAGCGTGCTCTTCCCGCAGCCGGATGGGCCGAGGAACACCACGAACTCGCCGGGCTGCACGTCGAGGTCAATGTCGCGCAGGGCCTCGTGGGCGCGGGCGGTGCCGGCGGCCCAGACCTTGGAAACGCCGCGGCAGGACACAGCGTCGTTCTGGCCGGACACGGCCGGGCGATCGGTAACGGAGAGATGGTCAGAGTCCAAGGGAAGATCCCGCGGCGCGTGGCAGCCAGTAGAGCATCCGCCGCTGAACCAGCCGAAACAGCAGATCAAAGGCAAAGCCGAGGAGGCCAATCAGCGTGATGGTGAAGAAGACTAGCGACGGGTTGAAGGTGTTACGCGCCAGCATGATCACCTGACCGAGCCCGTAGCCAACGCCGGTCGCCTCGGCGACGAGGACCACCATCCAGGCCCCGAACAGGTTGAGACGAAGCACTGCCAGAAGCCCCGGCAGGATCGCCGGCACGATCACTCGTGCATAGATCTGGCGCTTCGACGCACCCATCGTCCGGGCGACGTTGATGTAGTTCCGGTTGACCCCGTCGATCTGATGGACGGTGGAGAGGACCATCGTGAAGAATAGGGCGATGAACACCATGAAGATCGCCGGAGCGTTGCCGATCCCGAACATGAAGATCGCCACCGGCAGCCACGCGATCGGCGAGACCGGCGCCAGGAGCGTGATGGTCGGCAAGGTCAGCCGCTCGAACAGCACGAAATAGCGGATCGTCACGCCGACGAGGATCGACAGGGTCGCGGCCAGGAACAGTCCTGCCAACACCCGGCCGGTAGAGGCCATCACTGTGATCAACACCGCCATGGCGGGGCTTGGGCCGGCGGTCATCCCGGTGCCGATCTGCCAGCGCTGGGCGGTGTTGAAGAAGCGTGCCTGCTCTACGAGGTTGCCGAGGAAGATGTGCGGCGGCGGCAGCAGCTTGGCATCGGCGATGCCGAACGCCCAGAGCAGCTCCCAGAGGCCGGCGAAGCAGCCGACTGAGACCAGCATCCAGCCGATCCGTTGCAGAAGCGGGACGAGCCCGTCGGGCAGAGCGAGGCGCTGCGCGAACGGGAGGCGCGGCTGGCCGTGCGGAACGGCGGCGGCGCGGGCAAGATCGATGGCCATCCGCTCAGGCCGACTTCAGCTTGAGCTTGCCGTAGAGATCAGGGTTCTCGGCGATAACTTGCTCCAAGAGCGTCCAGTCGATCGCGTCGCGGCCGGGCTTCTTCTTGATGTAGCCCATCTCGGCGACGGAATCGGTCCGGTCGAGGATGAATTGGGTCTGGTTGCGTGCGTCCACCACCGAGGGCTGCCGGCCCATGGCGAGCTGGGCGTTGCTCATCGAGGTCTTGTAGTAGGAGCCGACGAGCTTGTTCAGGGCGGCCTGGGGGTCGCCCTCGGCCAGGGCCTGAGCCTTCATCATGCTCTTGATCAGAGCTTTAACGGCGCCCGGCTTCTTGGCCATCAGCTCATTGCGCACGGCGAGCACGCAGTCAGTATAGCCCTTGCCGTAGATGTCGGTGCCGTCGGAGAGCTTTACGGCGCCCTTCACGTCGGTCAGCAGCGCCGTGCCGTAGGGCTCGATCGTGGAGATGATGTCGAGGGCGCCGGCGCGGAACGCCTCCACGGCCTCCGGGGTGGACCCCATGTAGCGGACCGTGATGTCCTTGAAGGCGACGCCGTTCTTCTTCAGCCAGTCGTAGGGCAGTACTTCGAGCGTATCGAGCTGGAAGGTGCCGAGTGTCTTGCCCTTGAGCTTCTCCGGACTGTCGAGGCCCGGCTGGGCTACGAGCACGCAGCCCTCGATGCCGCCGCCCGCCACGATCTTCACCGGGGCACCCGCATCGTAGAGTGCCATGAAGCTCGTATAGGGCATCACGCCGGCATCGACCTGACCCATCCCGAGGAAGGTGACCTGATCCGAAAAGGTCGGCGTGTTCACGAAGTCGATGGTGAGACCGTCGTCCTTGGCGAGTTGCATCGCCTCGGCCAGGAAGAAGTTCAAATTGCAGAAGCCGGTCCCGTGCGTCGCCCGGATGCCGGTGGCCGCCGCGATCCGGCCGATCGTGCCGGGCCCCACGGCGAGCGTGAGTGCCGCGGCAGTTCCGCCGAGAAAGCGTCTGCGGCTGGGCTTGAACCGTGAGAAATCGGGAACGCGATAATCGCCGTGACGGTCGCACATATCGGCTCTCCTCAGGAGGCGGATGTCGGAGTCTTTCAGGCGGTGCGCCGGCTCCCGGCCGGACGCGCGACTATGTCGAGGTCGTGATTGGGGCAAAGCGGTCGCGGAGATCCGGTCACCCGGCACCTCACAGTATCGACGGCACACCAACCCGTAGTCGTCGCTTTGCGCGACGCTGCGCTGATGTGATGCTCACAAGAAGCGTGCCATTCGCGACCGAAACGTCTGGTAGGACGCGCCTCGACCGGCGCAGGCATTCCTGCGCCCCGGTGACGTGGGCTGGATGCACCTGCCCTCGTGATTTTGACGAAGTCGCGCCCCGTTTCCGACGGTTGAGAAACTCGTAATTGATACGATAATTTTGACGTTCTCAGCCGAAGACCGCCATTCGTGCGCGCATGTGCCGTCAATATGCGCAAGATCCTCGCCGGCCTGCAGCCTCTTTGACCTTCCCGGTTACCGAACATCGGTCGACAATCGGGCGCTCAATCCTTGGGAGCTTCGGGATCGATGACGCATCTCACGCGGCGCAGCTTCGTCGGCACCGCGGCGCTGCTCGCGGCGCCGGCTCTCATCCGGCCGGCCTTCGCCGCCGACACCGTCAAGCTCGGCTGCCTGTTCTCGTCATCCGGCACGATGGCCAATATCGAGGGCCGGCTGAACCATGTGGTCCGCATGGCCGCCGACGAGATCAACGGCCGCGGCGGCGTCAACGGCCGCCAGATCGAGGTGCTGACCTCCGATCCGGCCTCGGACTGGCCACTCTACGCGCAGGTCGGACGGCAGATGCTGCAGCAGGAGAAGGTCGCGGCCCTGTTCGGCTGCTGGACCTCCGTGTCCCGTAAATCGGTGCTGCCCGTCGTCGAGCAGAATGACGGGTTGTTGTTCTACCCGCTCCATTTCGAGGGCGACGAGAATTCCAAGAACGTCGTCTACGTGAACTCGCCGCCCGCGAGCTCCGTACTGCCGGCGGTGGACTACCTGATGGGTCAGGACGGCGTCGGCGCGAAGCGCTTCTTCATGATCGGCTCGGACTACGTCTGGCCGCGCACGATCAACAAGCAGCTGAAGGGCTACTGGAAGAGCAAGGGGGTCCCGGAAAGTGCGTGGCGCGAGGAATACGTCCCCTTCGGCTTCTCGAACTTCCAGACCCTCGTGAACCAGGTGCGCAGCTTCGCCAGCCAGCCCGGGGGCCAGCCGATCGTGGTGCTGACCGTCGTTGGCTCCTCGATCCCCGATTTCCTGCGCGAATTCGCCAACCAGGGCATCAGCGCCACCGACGTGCCGATCCTTGGGCTCGACATGGTGGAAGCGGATCTCGAGGGTCTCGATACCGGCAAGCTCGTCGGCCACCTGAACTGCTGGGCCTATCTCCAGGCCGCCAAGGGCGAGCGGAACAAGACGTTCCTCGGTGACTGGGCCTCATACGTGAAGGCCAAGAACGTCCCATTCAGTGCAGATACGGTGATCGATCCGATGGTCTCGGCCTACGACAGCGTCCATCTCTGGGCGCTGGCCGCCGCCAAGGCGGGCTCCTTCGCGGTTCCAGAGGTGCGCGAGGCCTTCGCGGGCCTCAGCTTCGACGACCCGTCGGGCTACACGCTGACCATGACGGGGGAGAACAACTACGTCTCCCGCGGCGTCTTCATCGGGTCGGTCAACGAGAAGCGTGGCTTCGACGTGCTCGTGCAATCCGCCGACGCGCCGAAGCCGGTCCCGTTCAGCCCCTATGGTTGATCCGATTCGGCGTGCTCTCCTGGCGCTCTGGTATCTGGCGCTCCTGGCAATCCCAGCCTCCGCAGCGCCGCTCGACCGGACGATGTTCGCCGGGTCCTTGTGCAAGGATGGCGCCGCGCAGGTCGGCGCCGCCGAGGGGCTCGTCCGCGCCGGCGGCGATCTGCCGGCGGACGACCTCGCCTTCGCCGGGGGGCTTCTCGGCGCCCTCGCCGAGCGGCGCCTCACCTGCCCGCCGGACGGTGCCCTGTTGCTCGAGAGCCCGAATGCGGCGGGGGGCCAGGACGCCGTGACCGGCGCGCCGCGGCCGTCCGCCGAGGCACGCGCGCCGGTCCTCGGCCTGCGCCAGCGTGCCGCCGTCGAGACCGCACGCGGCGTGGTGGCGCTGCTCACCGAAGAGACGCCCGCAGCGCGCTCTGCCGGTCTTGCGGTCCTGGAACGGCGCATCGCCACCGTCCCGGCGGCGGTGCTCGATCGGGCGCGAAACGCGGAGACAGATGCTGCTCTGAAGGGGACGATCGCCGGCCTCGCCCAGGGCGCCGCCCTGTCCTCGCCCGATCCGACCCGGCGCCGGGCGGCGATCGCCGCCGTGGCCGCGAGCCCGTCCGGGGCCGCCGCGGCGCGGCTCGCCGCACTGAAGGGCGACCCCGCCTACGGTTCCGACCCAGCCTTCCGGGCCGCCCTCGATGCGGGTCTCGCCAAGGTCGGGCGTGCGGTCACGATCGGCGATGGCCTCGCGATCCTCTACAACGGCCTGAGCTTCGCCAGTATCCTTTTCATGGCGGCGGCCGGGCTCGCGATCATCTTTGGGCTGATGGGCGTGATCAACCTCGCGCAGGGCGAGTTCATCATGCTCGGCGCCTACGCCACCTACGGCGTGCAGGAGGTGCTGCGTCGGTTCGCCCCCGCGCTGCTCGACTTCTACCTCGTGGCGGCGATCCCGGTCGCCTTCCTGGCGGTCGCCCTGGTCGGCATCGTCGTCGAGGCGCTGATCCTGCGCCACCTCTACCGGCGTCCGCTGATGAGCCTGCTCGCCACCTGGGCGGTGAGCCTGTTCCTGGTGAACCTCGTGCGCGTGACCGTCGGCACTCAGAACCTCCAATTCGCCATGCCGGCCTATGTCAGCGGCGGCGTGCCGCTCTACGCGGACTTCGTCGTCACTTGGAACCGCCTCTTCGCGATCGGCTTCGCGGCGGCGACGCTGGTCCTGACGCTGCTGATCCTGCGCCGCACGCCGCTGGGGCTCGACATCCGGGCCGTGACCCAGAACCGCGACATGGCCGCCTGCCTGGGCTTGCCGACCCGCCGGGTCGACCGCCTCGCCTTCGGGTTGGGCTCGGGGCTGGCGGGCCTCGCCGGCGTGGCGCTATGCCCGATCTACAGCGTCAATCCCGGCATGGGATCTGGCTTCATCGTCGATAGCTTCATGGTCGTGGTGCTCGGCGGCGTCGGCAGCCTTGCCGGAACCCTGGTGGCGGCCCTTGGGGTTGGCGGCGCCAACGTCCTGATCGAGCCGATCTCGGGCGCGGTCGCGGCCAAGGTGATCGTGCTCATCGGCATCATCCTGTTCCTGCAGCGCCGGCCCGAGGGCCTGTTCGCGGTGCGGCGGCGGCGATGAACGGCGCAGCGCAGACGACCGCCCTCGCGAGCCCCCTCGGACCGGCGCGCCGCGCGGTGCGCGATCCCCTGGTCGCCGGCCTCGTCGGCCTCTGCCTCGCCGCCGCCGTCGCCCTTCTGGTGGCGCCGCCAGCGCCGTACCTGATCAACGCCATCGGTCAGCTTGCCGCCTTCGCGATCCTCGCGGTGTCCCTCGACCTGGTCTGGGGCTATCTCGGCATCCTCAGCCTCGGGCATGGGCTGTTCTTCGCGATCGGCGGCTATGTGTGCGCCATGCACCTGCTGGCCCACGGTGCCGCCGTGACCGGCGCGCTGCCGGATTTCGTGCAGTTCATGGGCTGGAAGAGCCTGCCGGCCTACTGGGTGGGCCTCGACCACGCGCCGTACGCGTTCGTGCTGGCGCTGGCGCTCGCCGGCCTCGTCGCCTTCGTGTTCGGGCTCGCCTCGTTCCGCTCGCGGGTCAACGGCGTCTACTTCTCGATCATCAGCCAGGCGCTCGTCTACGTCGCGATGCTGCTGATGTACCGCAACGACACCGGGCTCGGCGGCAACAACGGCAGGACCGGTTTCCCACTGCTGTTCGGCTGGCCCATGGGATCGCCCGGCGTGGTCACCGGCCTCGCGGTCGCGGCCCTGCTGGCGCTGACTGCGGTGCTCGCGGGCGCGCGGGTGCTGGTCGGCAGCGCAATCGGGCGCCGCATGCTCGCCTGTCGCGACGACGAGACCCGCCTGCGCACCCTCGGCTACAGCACCACCCGGTTGAAGCTCGGGATCTGGTGCCTCTCGGCCATGATCGCCGCGCTCGCCGGCATCCTCTACGTGCCGCAGGTCGGCATCATCAACCCGCGGGTGCTGGCGCCCGATCTTTCCATCGAGATCGCCGTCTGGGTCGCCATCGGCGGCCTGGGACGGCTCGGCGGGGCGGTGATCGGTGCCATCCTCGTCAACGGCCTGAAGTTCTGGCTCAGCGCCGCGATGCCGGAGGCGTGGCCCTTCATCCTGTCGGGGCTGGTGCTCCTCGTGGTGCTGGGCCTGCCGAACGGCCTGCTCGATCTCGTGGGTTTGCGCCTACGCCCAACCTGGCTGCGGGCCGCCCGATGAGCGCCCTCACCGTCGAGGCCCTGACCGTCGCCTTCGGCCGCTTCACGGCGCTCGATGCGGTGTCGCTCGCGGTCGACCCGGGCGAGGTGCGGGCCGTGATCGGCCCGAACGGCGCTGGCAAGACCACGCTGCTCGACGTGATCTCGGGCGTCACCAAGCCGGTCTCCGGCCGGGTGATGCTCGGCGACCGGATCGACCTGACCAAGCGCTCCGAGGCCGAGATCGCCCGCGCCGGCGTGCGGCGGAAGTTCCAGAAGCCGAGCGTCTTCCCGGCGCTCACCCTGCGCGAGAACCTGGAGATCGGCTGCGGCCCTGCGCTGCCGGCGCGCGAACGCCCCGCTCGCATCGCTTCCGTCCTGGCGGAGATCGGCCTCGCCCCACGCGCCACAGTGCCCGCCGGCACCCTGGCGCATGGCGAGAAGCAGTGGCTGGAGATCGGGATGGTCCTGGCCGCCGAGCCCAGGCTCCTCCTGCTCGACGAACCCGTGGCCGGCCTGTCCGATGCCGAGACGGCCCATACCGCCGCGCTGATCCGGGCACTCCGTCGGCCGGACAGAGTGATCCTGGTGATCGAGCACGACATGGGCTTCGTCGAGGCCATCGCCGACCGGGTGACGGTCTTGCACGAGGGGCGAACGCTCTACGAAGGCAGCATGCCCGGCGCCCGGCGCGATGCCCGCGTGATCGAGGTCTTCCTCGGCCGATGACCCATGCGCCCGCACCCGCGCGCCTCGATGTCGAGGGGCTCGACCAGCATTACGGCAGTGCACAGGTGCTGCGCGGGATCGGCCTCGCAGTCGAGCCGGGGGCCTGCCTCGCCGTGCTCGGCCGCAACGGCGCCGGCAAGACGACGCTGCTGCGCTGCCTCACCGGCCTGATCCCGGCGAGCCGCGGCCAGATCGCCCTCGACGGGACCGACCTGACCCGCCTGTCCCCCGACAGGCGCGCCCGTGCGGGGCTCGCCTACGTGCCCCAGGGACGCGAGATCTTCCCCGACCTGACGGTCGCCGAGAACCTGCGGGTCGCGGCCCGGGCTCACGGGCTCGATCGCACCGACGCGATCGACGAGGCGGCCGTCCTGTTCCCGGCTTTGCGCAGCCTCTGGCACCGCCCGGGCGGCAAGCTCTCGGGCGGCCAGCAGCAACAGCTCGCCATCGCCCGGGCGCTGGCCACCCGACCCCGCGCCATCCTGCTCGACGAGCCGACGGAAGGCATCCAGCCCTCGATCGTCGCCGCCATCGAGACGGTGATCGCCGGCCTGAAGGGGCGGATCACGGTGCTGCTCGTGGAGCAGTATCTCGACTTCGCGCTCCGGGTTGCCGACGCGGTGGTGGTGCTGTCCCGGGGCAGCGTCGTCGAGCGCGGAGACGCCGGCTCGTTGAATCTCGAATCTCTCACCCGTCACATCGTCGTCTGACAGAAACCCGAGGAGACGCCGTGCCCACCCATCACGAGATTCCCGCCACGCCCGAGACGATGGTGCTCGGCTACTTCGACGCGGCGCTGCCGCCGGTGCTCACGGTCGCGTCCGGCGACACTGTCACCCTGCACTCGCATCCGGCGGGCGGGCGCGAGTCGCTCCACCCCGACCCGGCCCGGGTGCCGGCCGACCTGCTCCACGCCCTCGACACGCTGGAGCGCGGCCCCGGTCCGCACTTCGTCACGGGCCCGGTCCATGTGACGGGGGCCGAGCCCGGCGACATGCTGCAGGTCGACATCCTCGACCTCAAGTTCCGCCTCGACTGGGGCTTCGTGGCGATCCTGCCGCTGCTTGGCACCCTGCCGGACGAGTTCACCGAGTACGAGACCGTCCACGCCGACATCGACACGGCCAGCGGCCTCTGCCGCCTACCCTGGGGGACCGAGCTGCCCCTCGATCCGTTCTTCGGCATCATGGGCACCGCCCCGCCGGCCGCCCGGGGCCGGGTCGGCACGCCGGTCCCCCGCGCCTTCGGCGGCAACATGGATAACAAGGAGATGCGCGTCGGCACGACGCTCTACCTGCCGGTCTTCAATCCCGGCGGCTGCTTCTATGCAGGCGACGGCCATGGCGTGCAGGGCGACGGCGAGGTCTGCATCACCGCCCTGGAGACGGGACTCACCGGCACCTTCCGGCTCACAGTGCGCAAGGATCTCCCCGGCGCCTGGCCCTTCGCCGAGACCCCCACCGACCTGATGTCGATCGGCCTTCACGAAAGCCTCGACGAGGCGATGCGACAGGCGGTGCGCGAGATGGTGCGTCTGGTCTGCGCCCGGACCAGCCTCACCCGCAACCAGGCCTACATGCTGTGCTCGCTGGCCGGTAACCTGCGGATCACCCAGACAGTGGACGGCAACAAGGGCGTGCACATGCTCATGCCCAAGTCCGCCCTGGGCACGGCTCCCGCCAAGTCCGCCTGAGGCGGCGAGGATTCGAGAGATCAGTTCGCGCTTCGCCCGAAGGCGAAGCGGCCGACACAGGCGGCCGCGCCGCGATGGCGCGGTCCCTGGTGGGGGGCCGTGCGTTCGGTCACGGCCGTCCGGATCGGCTCTGCCCGCACCGGCTGCAGGAGCAGGGCGGCGCGGAGCCGCTGCACCTCTGCCCGGAGTCCGGCATTCTCCCGCTCGACCTGAGCGAGCCGGGCCACACCCGCAGGCTTCAGCCCACCGAGCCGCCGTCGCCAGCGGTAGTAGGTGCCGAGCGAGACATGGGCGCTCGCGCAAATCTCGGCAACCGGTATGCCGCGCGCGGCCTCCGCGAGCAGGAACGCGATCTCCTCGTCCGTGTGCAGGGATCGGCGCATGCAGGATCTCCTGGTTCACCGGCCTCGATCGAAGCCCAAGAGCGGGGCGAGCAAGAAGCGGACCGGCAGCGATACCACGTTTCCACCCCCCCAGGCCGTTCGCCCAGGAGACCAGCAGGCATCGCCTTATCCAGCGTTGAACCGTGCTTCAGTTTCTGAGTGACCGTCCTTGTTTCTTGAAGCTGGAAGCGCAACACGGATTGACTCGGCCGCGGATACCGTTGTCTCCCGGCGGCTCATCCGTCGCGGTGGAGCGGAACTCGATCCATTTTCGTCGAGGGGTAGATTGGCTTCCATGGCAATATTTGGCTGAATAAGAGCACCTCACAGAACTTCAGGTTCCCGGGAGCTCTCCCTTCGCACGCGACGGTGCGGAGGGAGTTTTGTGAGAGGCTCTAAGACAGCTGGCCATTCCAGTGTCCAAATCAGAGGTATCAGCCCTTCTTCGGCGCTTAAGGGCTCCATCAGCGCCAGTCTTTGCGGTCGGCGCAAATCGATCACCGCAAAGACCCGCACGATTGGGTCTGATCTCGAGCCTCACAGGCCATGTCGAGCGACCGATGTCCTCAAGAGAATTGATAATTTGGCGTCGATAGGCGCCGGAAATTACTGATTGCTCATGCGCCGAGCAAGATTTTCCCCGATCATCACGCAGGTGAAATGTAGGTTGGCCCTGCAATCGCTGGGCATGATGGACGCGTCGCAGACCCGCAGACCGCCGATCTCGCGGACCTTCAGATCGGGATCGACGACGCCGGATGCGTCCTGCCAACCGCTCATGCGGCAGGTGCCGGCCGCGTGCTGGATGTCGCCCGCTTCCGCGAGCATCAGGTCGTCGAGTTCGGAATCCGGGAGGCGCGCAGCTTCGCCCAGCGCGAGGGGGCTCTCGCCGAACCGGATCGCCGTCGCGAGGTCGGCCAGCGCCGGATGCGTCGTCAGGCGCGCCAGCCGCCGCACCGCATCGCGCAGCCGCAGGCGGTCGCGCGGATCGTCGAGCATGTTCTCCTCGATGACCGGATTGATCTCGGGATCAGCCGATGTGAGGTGCAGGGAACCGCGCGAGAAGGCGTCGTACAGACCGACGCCGACGGCACCCTGCGGGGTCGGTTCCAGACCCGTCAGGCCGCGGTGATTGTAGGCGACGACGATCATGTCGCGCTCGCCGCCCCCCGCGAGACCGCTCGAATAGGTCACGCAGCAATTGGTATGGCGGGCATCCGGCCCGAGGGCCCGGTGGCCGGGCTTCAGATCCATCGTCGCCCTCAGGATCGGGTGATCCATGAAATTACCGCCGACCGCCTCGTGCGCGTGAAGGATGGGGATGCCGAGGGCGCGAAGCGACTCGGCGGGGCCGATGCCGGAGCGCATCAGGATCGCCGGGCTGTGGACGGCGCCGGCGCAGAGGACGATCTCGCGGCCGTGGAGCTCGGTCCAGGCGTCCGTCCCGAAGCGGACGCGGAGCCCGACGGCCTTGCGCCCCTCGAACAGGACGCGATTGACCAGCGCCTCGCAGCGAATCTCGAGGTTCGGCCGGTTGCGGGCCGGTTCGAGATAGCCGTCGTTGGTGGTGACCCGGTGCCCGTCGCGACTGTTGATCGGGTTGCACGACACGCCCTCGCCCTGCGGCGCGTTGAGATCCGCCTTCCAGGCATAGCCGTCCGCCAGTGCGGCCTCCCTCAGCCCGCGGTCGACGGCGCCCCACGCGTCCAGCGGGGCGCGGTAGACCGGCAGCGGACCGCCGCGACGGGCCCCTGCCTCGGTGGCGAATTCGGCGTCGTCCTCGATCCGGTCGAAGAGCGGCATCACGTCCTCTGCCGACCAACCCGTGCAGCCCTGCGCCGCCCAGGCATCGAAGGCAGCTGGGACACCGCGGATCGCGATCTGCGCGTTTACCGTCGAACTGCCGCCGAGCGCGCGACCGCGCCAGTAGAAGCGGGGCTCCTGGGCGCGGGTTCGGCGGCTCATCAGCCCCGGCCATTGCCAGTCCGCCTGGTGGCTCGGATCGTACATGAACGGGACGATGTTGGCCGAGCGCAGGGCCGGCGGGGCATCTGCGGACCGCCAGTCGCGGCCCGCCTCCAGCAGGAGCACCCGGCGGCCGGGATCCTCCGACAAGCGCGCGGCCAGGGCGGCACCGGCAGAGCCGGCGCCGACGACGATGACATCGTACACGGCAGCGCTCATGGCTTCTCGACGTTCCAGAAGAGCGGGATGGCGGACGGGATCAGCCCGGTCAGGGAGGTCCGGTAGGCTGCCGGCTGGGCGAACTGGCCGAAGGGTACGACCAGGCCTTCGCCGTAGACGATGGACTGGATCTCGCCGGCGATGTCACGCCGCTTGTCCGGATCCGGCTCGCGGGCGAACCGATCGAACAACCCGACCATGCGCGTGTCGCACATGAACCCGGAACTCGCCGCATCCTTGCAGGTGAAGTTGATCGCCGAGTTCGTCAGCGGCGAGCTGAGATCGAGGCCGAGGGCGTGAATGCCGAAAACGCTCCAGCCGGTCTTCTTGGTGCGACGGGCAAGCAGGGCCGCCCAATCCATGACCTGGAGATCGACGGTGAAGCCGGCCTGCTTCAGCCGGTCGGCCAGGATCGTGGAGGAGACGCGCGCCGCCTCGAGGTCGTTGGCCGCCATCACGATCACCGGCTCGCCCTTGTAGGCGGTCGCCTTCAGGGCAGCCCGCGCCGCCGCGACGGACGGATCGTGCAGGAGCTCGGCCCCGACATGCGTCTCGTAGGGCGAGCCGCAGATGAAGAAGGCGTCGCAGGTCTGCGAGAAGCGCGGGTCGAGGCCGAACCCGTCCAGGACTTCGCGCTGATCCACGAGGCGGAGCAGCACGCGCCGGATCGCCGGGTCGTCGAAGGGCTTGGCTGCCGTATTGATCCTGTAATGCCCCGTGAAACGGTGCGGGCCGGTGAAGTTCATCACCGCCAGATTCTTGTTGCGCTCGATCTGCTCGATCAGATCGAAGGGCGCGTACTGCATGAGATCGATCTCGCCGGCGCCGAGGGCCCCGACGGCGGTCGCACCGTCCGGGATGACGCGGATGTCGAGGGCATCGACTTTCACGACCTTGCCGCCGGCGAGGAAGTCGGCCGGTTCGGGACGCGGCCTGTAATCAGGATTCTTGCGCAACAGCATGTGGTCGCCGGTGATGTGCGCGGCGCGGTCATAGACGAAGGGACCGGATCCCATGACCTCCGTGAGCTGCGTCGTGGGCGGCGTCGCGGCGAGCCGGGCCGGCATGATGAAGGGCGTCGGGCTCGACGTGGTGCCGAGGGTGTCGAGCACGAGGCCGTAGGGCTCCCGTAGCGTGAGCACGAAGGTCCTGTCGTCCACGGCGTCGAGGGCGGCCGCCACGTCCATAAGCCGGCCGCCCAGCGCGCTGCGGGCCGCCCAACGCTTCAGCGAGACGACGCAGTCGGTGGCCCGGACCGGCGTACCGTCATGGAAGCGCAAGCCGTCGCGCAGGGTGAAGCGCCAGATCAGACGATCGTCCGACACCGACCACGTGTCGACCATCTGCGGCTTGAACAGGCCCTTCGCGTCCGGCGCGAACAGCGTGTCGTAGACCATGAAGCCGAAGGTCCGCGTGATGTAGGCCGTGGTGAAATACGGATCGAGGGTGACGATCTCGGCTTCGAGCACGGCCCGCACCGTCGTTTCCGCCCGGGCCGATGCAGGCGCCAGAGGTGCCAGGAACGCCGCCGCGGCTGCAAGCAGCCCGGGAAGCCAGGATCGTCTCATGTGCATTCGCCCTCTGTCCGGGCCGGATAGGCAAGCCCAATACCAGGACGATAGCACTATCCGCTTCAGCGATCGTCCCGGCGTCGGTTGCGGCCCTGGGTCAGGCCAGCAGGAGGCAGCAGCGCGGCGGCACAGGCCGGGCTCGGTGCGTTCCTCGACGGCGGTGCACGGACATCTTCACCTTCTCCGTGTCGGCCGCCTCGTCTCAATGCCCATAAGTGGCCTGTTCGATGCATTGGGCTGGCACGGCCCCGGCCTGCCGTGGGGATTGCAGGACCGTCCGCCCGGACGGTCCGAGGCGCTTGAAAAGGTCCCGGATGAATCGTCGCGATTTCGCCAAGCTGGTGCTCGTCGCAGGGGCGGCGGGGCCGATCCCTTTCGGCATCACGCGCGCTGCAGGCCAGACCCGGGGCGGCGTCCTCAACACCGTGATCCAGCCCGAGCCACCGATCCTGGTTTCGGCGCTCAATCAGCAGGCGCCCACGCTCACGGTCTGCGGCAAGATCTACGAGAGTCTGCTGACCTACGATTTCGACCTGACGCCCAAGCCCGGCATGGCCCAGAGCTGGGAACGCAGCCCTGACGGCCTAACCTACACCTTCAAGCTGTTTCCCGGCATCACCTTCCACGATGGCTCGCCGATGACTTCGGAGGACGTGGTGTTCTCGGTCACGAAGGCGCTGATGGAGGCACATGCCCGGGCGCGCGGCACGTTCTCACGCTTGGCCTCGGCCGAAGCGCCGGACCCGCTCACCGTGGTGTTCAAGCTGAAGGAGCCGTTCGCACCGTTCCTGCACGCCTTCGATGCGACGACCGCGCCGATCATCTCCAAGGCGCTCTACGAGAACACCGACCTGCGGCAGAACCCGAACAACGGCCGGGCGATCGGCACGGGCCCGTTCAAGCTCAAGGAGTGGGTGAAGGGCTCCCACATCCATCTCGTGCGCCACGAGGGCTACTACCGGAAGGGCGAGCCCTATCTCGACGAGATCTACTACCGGGTGATCCCGGACGCCGCCGCGCGGGCGGTCGCCCTGGAGAGCGGCACGATCCAGCTGACCCAGTGGAACGACGTCGAGGCCTTCGACGTGCCGCGCCTCAAGGCGCTGCCGAACCTCGACATGACCACGAAGGGCTACGAATTCTACGCGCCCCATCTCTGGCTGGAGATGAACACGCGCATCGCGCCGATGAACGACAAGCGCTTCCGCCAGGCAGTGCTGCACGCCATCGACCGGGAGGCCCTGCGCAAGCGCGTTTTCTTCGGCCTCGGCAAGGTCGCCACCGGCCCAGTCTCCTCGAAGACGCGGTTCTACGAGCCGGACGTGAAGACGTACGAGTACGCCCCCGCGAAGGCGACGGCGCTCCTCGATGAGATGGGGCTGAAGCCCGGCGCGGGCGGCAAGCGGGTGAGCCTGAAATACCTGGTGCCGCCCTACGGCGAGATGTGGCAGCGGGTGGCGGAGTACGTGCGCCAGTCCCTCGGCAAAGTCGGGATCGACATCGTGCTGGAGGGCATCGACGTCGGCGGCTGGGCGGCGCGTTGCGGCAACTGGGAATTCGAGATGTCCGCGCCCTGGACCTACCAGTACGGCGATCCGGCGCTCGGCGTGGCACGCTCCTACATTTCCTCGAACATCCGCAAGGGCATCCTGTTCTCGAACACCTCCGGATACAGCAACCCGGAAGTCGACAGGCTGTTCGAGGAAGCCGCCGTGGCGCGGGACGACGCGACCCGGCAGGCGCTCTACAGCCGGGTCCAGAAGATCCTGGTCGAGGACGTCGCGGTGGCGTGGCTCACCGAACTCGACTTCCCGACCTTCACCGACAAGCGCATCAAGGATCTCGTCGTCACGGGCAGCGGCGTGAACGACACCTTCGCCCGGGCCTATCGCGCATGAGGACGATAGCCGCCCTGGCCGCCTGGATCGCGCGGACGCTGGCGGTGATCCTGGTCATCGCCAGCGTGAACTTCGCCCTCGTCCACGCGGCGCCCGGCGATCCGGCCCAGGTCATCGCGGGGCAGTCCGGCGCCTCGGACGAGACGCTCCTCCGACAGCTCCGGGCCGAATACGGCCTCGACAAGCCCTACCCGGTGCAACTCGCGACCTATCTGGGCCGGGTCCTGCGGCTCGACCTCGGCTATTCCTACCGGCAGCAGCGGCCGGTGCTCGGCCTTGTGCTGGAGCGGCTGCCCGCGACCCTGCTGCTCACCGGCACGGCCTTCGCCCTGGCGCTCGGATCCGGGATCCTGCTCGGCACCCTCTCGGGGGTGCGGGCGGGCCGGTGGTCCGACACCCTGATCGGCCTCGTGGCGCTGGTGCTCTACGCCATGCCGGTCTTCTGGCTTGGCCTGATGCTGGTGCTGGTCTTCTCAGTCCAGCTCGAATGGCTGCCGGCCTTCGGCTACCGCAGCGTCGGTACGACGTTCTCGCCGCTGGGGCAGGTCGGCGACGTGCTGGCGCACCTGATCCTGCCCGTCCTGTCGCTCGCCGCGGTCTATCTGGCGGTCTACGCCCGCCTGATGCGGACCTCGATCGTCGAGGTCGCCGCCCAGGACTTCGTGAAGACCGCCCGGGCCAAGGGCCTCACCCGCGGCCGCGTGATCCGCGATCACATGATCCGCAACGCGATCCTGCCGGTGGTGACGGTGGCCGGCATGCAGGCCGGCGCATTGGTCGGCGGCTCGGTGGTGGTCGAGACGGTGTTCGCCTGGCCGGGCCTCGGTCGGCTGGTGTTCGAGGCCCTCAGCCAGCGCGACTATCCGGTCCTGCTCGGGATCTTCCTCGTGATGTCCGTGCTCGTGATCCTCATCAACATGCTGACTGACCTGCTCTCGCGGCTCATCGATCCGCGGATCGCCGCCTCCGCGAAGGCCGCGTGATGGGGGTCATCCGGGCATTCCTGCGCAACCCCGGCGGGGTGATCGGCCTCGTGCTCCTCGTTGCGGTGGTCGCGGTGGCGATCTTCGCGCCGCTCCTCGTCCCGGTCGATCCCTGGGAGATGGTCGGCGCGCCATTCGAGCCGCCGCTGAGCCCGGACCTGCCCCTGGGCTCCGACACGATGGGCCGGGACATCGCCGCCGGCCTCGCCCACGGCGCCCGGGTCTCGCTGGCGATCGGCCTCGCCTCGACGCTCACGGCTCTGCTGGTCGGCGTGGTGATCGGTGCGACGGCCGGATGGTTCGGCGGCCTCGTTGACGGCGTACTGATGCAGATCGCCGAGCTGTTCCAGACAATCCCCGGCTTCATCCTGGCGGTGCTGCTGGTCGCGACCCTGGGGCCGTCGCTCGCCCACGAGATCCTGGCGATCGCGGCGATCAGCTGGCCGCCGCTGGCACGCCTGACCCGCGGCGAGTTCCTGCGGCTGAAGAACCGGGACTTCGTACGGGCCGCCGCCTGCCAGGGCGAGCGCCCCGCGGCCCTGGTCCTGGGCGACATCCTGCCGAACGCCCTGGCGCCGATCATCGTCACCGGCTCGCTCACGGTCGCCACCGCGATCCTGATCGAGAGTGCGCTGAGCTTCCTCGGTCTGGGCGATCCGAACCTGATGTCCTGGGGCTACATGGTCGGTGCCGCCCGCACGGTCATCCGGCAGGCCTGGTGGACGAGCGTCTTCCCCGGTGCTGCGATCCTGGTGACGGTGCTCGCCATCAACCTCGTCGGCGAGGCGCTCAACGACGCGCTCAACCCGCGGCTTGCCCGGCGGAGCGGCGCATGAGCCAGCCGGTCCTCACGATCACGGACCTCTCCATCCGCCTGCCGCGGGCCGCCGACCGGGCCCAGGCGGTGAGCGACGTCTCGATCACGGTGGGCGCCAACGAGATCGTCTGCCTCGTGGGCGAGTCGGGGTCGGGCAAGTCGATGATCGCCCATGCGATCCTGGGCCTGCTGCCGCCGGGGGTGACCGTGGCCGGCGGCGGCGTCACGCTTCGCGGGCGCGACATCGCCACCGCGTCCGAGGCGGAGATGCGCGCCATCCGCGGACGCGACGCCGCGATGATCTTTCAAGAGCCGCTCAGCGCGCTGAACCCGCTGAAGCGTATCGGCGAGCAGATTGCCGAGGCCATACGGGCCCATGCGCCGGAAACGCCGCGCGCCGCGGTCGGAGCGCGGGTCGGCGCGCTGATCCAGGATGTCGGCCTGCCGGACCCGGCGCGGATCCGGGCCAGCTTTCCGTTCGCGCTGTCGGGCGGCCAGCGCCAGCGGGTGATGATCGCCATCGCCATGGCCAACAATCCGGCGCTGCTGGTGGCCGACGAGCCGACTACCGCCCTCGACGTGACCACGCAGGCGCAAATCCTCACGCTGATCCGCCGCCTCCAGAGCGAGCGGCAGATGGGCGTCCTGCTGATCACGCACGATTTCGGCGTGGTCGCCGAGATGGCCGACCGCGTCGTGGTGATGCGCGACGGCCGGGTAGTCGAGCAGGGCAGCGCCGAAGCGCTCCTGACCACGCCCCGCGACCCCTACACCCGGGCCCTGATCGCCGCGGTGCCGCATGGCAGCGGCCGCCCGGCGCGCAGGACGACGGCGGCATTGCCGCCGCTGCTCGAGATAGAGGCACTCTCAAAGACCTTCATCACGCGGCAAAGGTGGTTCCGTCAGGCCCGCCGCGTGGTCGCCGCGGACGGGATCTCCCTCACGCTGTCGGCCGGCGAGACGGTGGCGGTAGTGGGCGAGTCGGGATCGGGCAAGTCGACCCTCGGGCAGATGATCCTGCGTCTGGCCGAGCCGGATTCGGGCCGGGTCCGCTTCGAGGGGCAGGATCTCCTGGCCCTGCGGGGCGAGGCGCTCCGGGTCGCACGCCGCCGCATCCAGATCGTGTTCCAGGATCCGTTCGCGGCGCTGAACCCGCGCCAGAGAGTCGGCGAGGCGATCGCCCGCGGCCCGATGGCCTACGGCGTACCGAAGGCCGAGGCCGTCGCCGAGGCGCGGGCGCTGCTCGAGCGGGTCGGCCTGAAAGCCGGCGCCGCCGACCGTTTCCCGCACGAGTTCTCCGGCGGCCAGCGCCAGCGCATCTGCATCGCCCGGGCGCTGGCGCTCAAGCCGCGCGTCCTCGTGGCAGACGAGGCCGTCTCGGCGCTCGACGTCTCCGTCCAGGCCCGCGTGCTCGACTTGTTGGCGGAGCTCCGTGCCGAGTACAATCTCGCGATGCTATTCATCACCCACGACCTGCGCATCGCCGCCCGGATCGCCGACCGGGTCGCGGTGATGCAGCGGGGCCGGATCGTTGAGACGGGACCGGCCGCTGCGATCTTCGCGGCGCCCGAGCACCCATACACCCGCGGCCTCGTGGCCGCGATGCCCGGCCGTCGCCTGTTCGGCGGTCTCGACGCGTCGGCGCCCGAGGCGCTGACCGCCTGAGTGCGCCCGCCGGTTCGGCGACGAAGGCCCGCGGCACCGGCACGGATGATGCAGCGGCCATGTGTTTTGCGAGGCGCGTGCAACTTTCGGGGAGATCCATGGCTTCGGCGAGCGGACGGATTCTGTCGGGCGCGGAGGTAAAGGCGCTGTCGCAGCGCTCGGACCTGCGCGGTGCGATGCGCCTTGGGGCGCATGTCCTGATGTTGGCCGGCTCCGGCTGGCTGGTCTGGCGCTCCGGATCGTGGACGCTGCTGCCCGCCATGATGCTGCTCGGCATCGTGCAATCGGCGCTGTTTGCGCCGATCCACGAGACCATCCACCTGACCGCGTTCCGCTCGCGCCGGGCCAACGCCGTCGTCGGCTGGCTAGTCGCTTGCCCGTCGCTCCTGAACTGGCACTTCTACACGGCTTTCCACCTCGCCCATCACCGCCACACGCAGGATCCCGAGCACGACCCCGAACTCGCGTTGCTGCCACCTTCAACCCTCGACGCCTATGTCTGGCGCGTGATGGCGCTGCCCTACTGGCGCACCCGCCTCCAAGTTGCTGCGGCCGGCCTGCGCGGCGACCTATCGGCCTACCCCTTCATCACGGAGCGCACCGCGCCGCGCATCATCCGGTCGCTCAGACTGATGTGCGCCTTCCTGCTCGGCGTCTCAGTTCTCGGTATGGTGCTGATCGGCTGGTGGGCGCCCCTGGTGTTCTGGATCGGGCCGCAGCTCCTCGGGCAGCCGTTCCTGCGGCTCTACCTGCTCACCGAGCACACGCTCTGCACCATGGACGACAACGGCCTGACCAACACCCGCACGACCTTGACCAACGGCCTGATGCGTCTGCTCATGTGGAACATGCCGTTCCACACCGAGCACCACCTCTATCCGTCGATCCCGTTCCACCGCCTTCCGGACGCCCACGCGGCGATGCGCAAGCGCCTCGTCGTGCTGCAGCGCGGCTACGCCAAGTGGCATGTCGGCTTCGTCCGGACGTTGCGCCCGTGACCGGATGGCCGACGGCTACCGGAACCTTCGAACTCGGGGACCTGCCGCTTCAGTCGGGCGCCGTGCTGCCGGGCGCGCATCTGCGCTGGAAGACGCACGGGACGCTCTCGCCCAGACGCGACAACGTCGTGCTCTATCCGACGAGCTACGCGGCCCAGCATCCCGACCTCGAATGGTTGATCGGCCCGGACGGCGTGCTCGATCCAGAGCAGTGGTTCATCGTCATCCCGGACATGTTCGGCAACGGGCTGTCATCGAGCCCATCGAATACGCCGGACTGGCCCGGCCTCGTCACCGCCTGGGACAATGTCCACGCCCAGCGCCGCCTCATCGCCGAGATCTGGGGAATCGAGCACCTACACGCCGTCTACGGCTGGTCCATGGGCGCTCAGCAGGCCTACCATTGGGCGGCCCTGTTCCCCGAGCAGGTCGCCCGGACGGTGATCACCTGCGGCAGCGCCCGCACCGCCACCCACAACCGCGTGTTCCTGAAGGGCCTCATGGCGGTGCTGGAGGCCGCGCCCGAGTATCGTGGCGCGGGCCGCTTCTCGGCCGAGCCCGCCGCGTCGCTGCGGGCCTTCGGGCGCATCTACGCCGGCTGGGCGCTCAGCCAGGACTTTTACCGGGCAGACCTGCACCGGACGACGCTCGGCGCACCGGACCTCGATACCTTCCTGCGCACCGACTGGGAGGAACGCTTCGCCCGGCGCCCGGCGGCCGACCTCTACGCACAGCTCTGCACCTGGGACGCGGGCGACATCAGCCGCAACCCGGGCTTCGACGGCGACCTGGCGCGGGCGCTCGGCGCGATCACGGCCCGGCTGCTGCTGATGCCCGGGGAGACCGACCTCTACTTCCGCGTCGCCGACAACGCGGCCGAGCTGCCCCACCTCCGCGATGCCATCCTGCGGCCGATCCCCAGCATCTGGGGCCACCGTGCGGGCAATCCCTCCACCCACCCGGCCGATGCGGCTTTTCTCCGCGATACGGTACGGGCGTTCCTCGGATCATCCGAAGACATGTGAGTGCGGGACCTTCGCATACTTGCGAATCGGCAGGTACACATCTCCGTCCCGGGCCGGGCACCTTCGTTCACGTGATCCAACCCACGACGTTTGCAGCAGCGTTCCCTTTTGAGATGCTGCGAGGATTGGATAAACGGCGACATTGGGCGCGAAGCTGTCCTACGCCCCAATTGATTGAATGTTCGGTTTCCCGACTTTGCTTCCCGAAAGCGGACGGGCCCAAAACTACCCAAACCAGCTATAGGCCGCTCCTCTCGTCAGCCTGGGAGCGGACTTTCCCAAGTCGCGCACTGGGTCGCACACGCCTGCGGACTATCTCGGTGCACCTCGATCCGTAGCGTGCCCTAATGCAAATCGCTTAGCGAAACAGCCGTCGCGCTGAATGTTTGCTATGGAGAAGCGGCCTGAGCTGCCTGAATGACTGAGATGGGCGCAAAGCCGAAGGTCCGCTTTTGGCCTCAAAGCCCAATTGTCCGTCGTCAGATGATTTGGGACAATCTGCGGTGTTCAGGAGCGGAGGCTCTGGTCCATCTGGGGTAAGAGGTTAGGCGGCCTGCGCGTGGTGGCGCAAGCGGCGATCCATCAGGGTCTGGCGCTTGATGCGTTCCCGCTCGGCCAGGATCCCTTCGCCGCGTCCGAAGTAGACGTCAGCGGGCGTGAGGTTGCTCAGGCTCTCATGGGCTCGGGCATGGTTGTAGTGTTCGACGAAGTCGGCAACCTGCGTCTCCAGTTCGCCGGGCAAGGAGGCGTGTTCGAGCAGGATGCGGTTCTTGATCGTCTGATGCCAACGCTCGATCTTGCCCTGCGTTTGAGGATGGCATGGCGCACCGCGGATGTGGTGATGCCCCGAATGCCGAGCCAGTCAGCCAGGTCGCTGGCGACGTAGCTCGGCCCGTTGTCGGAGAGCAGGCGTGGCCGCGGCATCACCTGCGCCTGATCGAGCCCCGCCGCACCCAGCGTGAGGTCGAGCGTGGCGGTGACGTCGCTGGCCTGCATCGTCGTGCACAGCTTCCAGGCGACGATGGTGCGTGAGAAGTCGTCCAGGACCGTCGACAGGTCGGACCAGCCCCAGCCAGCGACCTTCAGGCAGGTGAAGTCCGTCTGCCAAAGCTGGTTGGGCGCGGTGGTCTTATCGCGGAACTCGTCGGCGGCCTTGATGACGATATAGGCCGGGCTGGTGATCAGGTCCTGAGACTTGAGCAACCGGTAGACGGTCGCTTCAGAGACGACGTAGCGACGCTCGTCGGTGAAGCGCACCGCCAGCTCACGCGGACTGAGTTCAGGCTCCTCCAGAACCAGGGCCACGATCTGCTCGCGGATCTCCGCAGGCAGGCGGTTCCAGACCCGGCTCGGCTGCGAAGGATGATCATTCAACGCCTCGGGGCCGCCGCGCTGGTAGGCGTCGTACCAGCGGTAAAACGTCGAGCGCGGGATGCCGAGCTTGTCCAGGGTGGCACGCACCGGCAGGTGGGATTGCTCGACCAGCCGGATGATCTCCAGCTTCTCGGGGGGCGGGTACCTCATGCCTCGTCGCCCCCAACCCCGCGCATGCTTTTTTTAAGCAGACGGTTCTCCAGGACGAGATCAGCGACGACCTCCTTCAGCGCCCCCGCTTCGCGACGGAGATCCCGCACCTCATCCGTGCTGGCCGCACGAGCCGTGTCGCCGGATAGGCGCTTCTTGCCAGCCTCCAGGAACTCCTTGGACCAGCCGTGGTCCATCGAGGCGGCGATCCCCTCACGTCGGCACAACTCGGCGATGCTGTCCTCGCCACGCAAGCCTTCCAGCACCACACGGATCTCCTCGGACGAGAACTGCCGACGTGTGGCCCGACGGATGTCCTTGATCATCGCTTCAGCCGGCTTCTTGGCCGGTCCGGAAGTCTGCTTCATTTTCGCTCCTCAGGGGCTACGGTGAACCAGCCATCCTCCGTTCGTGAAGACCCTCAATCTGTCCCACAGGTGCTGACGGCGGACAACGTCGATTGGTGACGAGGAGGATCACTTGTCGGTTTGTTCGGCGTGTACCTAGGTCAAGGTCACCGCCAGGTGGAGCGGCATCGCATCACCCCGTACGTCCGTGCGCTCCATGTTGACGGAAGTGCTCGTTGTGCTTGCAACGGTCCCCGCGTATGCGCCACCGATCGATTGATCGGTCTGCTCCGCCAAAACGCGCGTCACGGTCTCGATGGCTTGGCATTCTTCTTGGCTCTGAATGAGCGGGATCAATCCTTCCGGGCTGTCCGTGACCCAGACGTCGCGCTCTGGGCAATAGCGACCCGGCAATACGTCTATGCCCATTCGTGCCTGCGCGAACCGCATCAGAAATGGCGACACGGTTTGGGCAACATGCCTGGTTTCGCTTGGCATAGAGTCTCGTCCCATCTGTCCCGGTGACCTCTGGACCACGAGATCCAGAGCTGTGCGTCGGTCCGGACATCGAGCGGACGCCACGATCACAGGCTCGGAAAAAAGCGCTGACACTTCAATGGCTGCAGTGTCGCAGACGCAGGTTTATGCTGCGATCGCAGCAACCATCACCGCGAAAACGCAAATTTATGACGTTCATGATGGGACTGGCGGAGAGGGGGGGGATTCGCCGCCGTACACCCGAGCCCGTTGCAAATAAAAGGCTTTTGCTCGCTCCAAGTTCGGACTTCGTAGCAACGTTTCGTGGCACAGGTCAAACTGTGAGAACGGGTTCGACAGCGCGTGATCACCCTTCAGCGAGGCCATCGGATGCCAATATGCGACGAACAGTCCTGCCGAATTCCCGTGGTGTTGGCTATGAAGAAAATCTTAGCATTGAAGCTACCCGGGCGCCGATAAGCGGACCTTCGGCTTTGCGCCCATAACGGTCGCCCGAGCGGGTTGCGTGCGTGCTCCGAAGCGGACCTCGGCTTAGGCCTGATCGCAGCTGAAGAGCTACCGACTACGTCACCCCTGCCGAGTCATCCCTTCACCGAAGCGTTTTCACTTGGCGTTGCCATTCTGTAACTGGCAGGCGCTCGTCTGCGTGTCTACTCATCGTTGTGCGCATTAGTCGGGGAACGCCGCAGGGTGATGATCGGGCACGCTCTGTTGGCGAGATGCATCTCGCAATCTGCCATCGCCATGTTGCTGACCTCAAGTCTCGCTACGGCCTCTGGCCTTGCCGAGGAACCGAAGGATGACAAGGCGAAATCCTCGTCGAACAGCGGCAGCTCGGGCGGGAAGCGCGGCAAAACTGACGGGCAGAAGGATGTCGACACCGAGCACCTGTTCGGCTTCACCGAAGGCTCTGACACTGGTGAGAAGGGCGAGCAGGAAGTCCTAGTCGATACCATCTCGCGCTTCAGCAAGCGCCGTGACGGTCCGGGCCCCTCCACCTACCGCGTGCTCGATATGTTCCTCCCCCGACTTCACGGACAGGGGTTTAGCTCGCGTTCCGTTCGGCCTGCTCGGGGGTGATGTAGCCCAGTGCCGAGTGGATGCGCTGCCGATTGTAGTAGCCCTCAATGTAGGCGAACAAGTCGCGTCGAGCCTCGTCCCGGGTCGCCCATCGTCGCTGGTGGACGAGCTCGACCTTGAGGGTATGGAAGAAGCTCTCCATCGGGGCGTTATCATAGCAGCAGCCGGTCCGGCTCATGGAGGGGATCGCCTTCATGCCGATGAGCTGCTTTCGATAGGCCTCGGCGGCGTATTGGCTGCCGCGATCCGAGTGGCAAATTAGGCCAGCCCGCGGTCGTTGCCGTTGGGTGGCCATCATCAGGGCCGCCGACGTCAGTTCGGTCCGCATGTGTTCGCGCATGGACCAGCCGACGATCTTGCGGGTTGCGAGATCGAGCACGGCGGCCAGGTAGAGCCAGCCGTCTCCGGTCGGCAGATAGGTGATATCTGCCAGCCAGACCGTGTTGGGCAACGCCGCTGAGAACTGTTGCTTCACGAGGTTGGGTGCGATCGGCAGGTCGTGACGGCTGTCGGTCGTACAGGGCCGGAATCGGCGCCCTGCCAGGGCCCGGATGCCATGACAGCGCATCAAACGCTCCACCCGCCCGCGGCTGGCCGTTCGTCCTTCCGCGCGCAGGGCAGCATGCATCCGAGGTGAGCCGTAGCGCCTGTGATGCTCGGTGTGGATGCGGCGGACGTGGTCCAAGAGCCGACGGTTGGAGGCCGATCGGTCGCTCTCGGGGCGAGATCGCCAGTCGTAATAGCCACTGGGGGAAACTTCGAGCACGCGGCACATGAGACGCACCGGCCAGATGCTCGCATGCTGCTCGATGAAGGCGAACGTCACTTGGGCATCTCCGCGAAGATGCCGATCGCTTTTTTTAGGACGTCGCGCTCCATACGCGTCCGGTCGAGCTCACGCCGCAGACGGGCAATCTCGGCCGCCTGATCGGAGGGGGAAGCCACCGGGCTCGCGACTGGGGCTCCCGGTGATCCTGCTGCCCGTGGCGGTGGGGAGCCACCCATCAGCGCCGAGCGCCACTGCCTCAACATCGAGGGTTGGATCCCAAGTTCGGCCGCGATCTGCGTCTGTGGCCGGCCGCTGCTTTCCAGCAGGGCCACCGCCTCGCGTTTGAACTCGGGAGTGAACTCGCGTCTCGTCTTCGCCATCAAACACCTTCCCCGCCCGCAAGGAGCGTATCAGAGGTGTCCGTGAAACCAGGGGAGGATCAGTAGCCGACTAGTGCGCTGTCTCAGACAGATGGTTCAGGGGATCGGCTGACGGCGGCGAGGATGTCGGTGGCGGGTTTGGCCCAATCAAAGTGTCTGGCGCTTCGGTTGTATCCGGCGATGTAGCGATCGATGGCTGCCTGCAGGTCGACGACGCCGGTGCGAGCGCTGCGCCGCAGCCGACGGCGCGTGAGCGCCGAGAAGAAGCCCTCGACCGCGTTAAGCGATGAGGCCGACGTTGGAGTGAAGTGGAAGGTCCAACGCGACGCCCGGCCTCAACCGGTCTTCTCGATGTTCCAGAAGAACTGCACCGGCGCCATGACCATGCCCTTGAGCTTCGTGCTGACCGCCATCGGCTGCTGCACGAGGCCCGCAGGCGCGTAGGGCACGACCGCGAAGGCCTGCTCCTCGATGCGCGCGGCGAGCGCCTTCTGCTGCGCCTCGTCCGCGGTCGCGATCCAGTCGCTGCGCAGCGTCTCCAGGGTCGGGTCGTCCGGCCAGCCGAACCACGCGGCCTGACCGTTGGCGCGGATCAGCGGGTGCAGGGCCGGGTTGAGCACATCCGCCCCCGACCAGAGAGTGTGGAACAGCGACCAGCCCCCGGCATCGACCGGCCCGCGATTGCCGCGGCGGGCAATGAAGCTGCCCCAGTCGGTCGAGACCAGATCGACATTCATCCCGAGCTGCTTGAGCAACTCTTGGGTCACGAGCGACTGGTTGTAGGCGATCGGCTGGTCGGCCGGGGCCAGCAGCACGACGCGCTCGCCCTTGTAGCCGGCCTTGGCCAGCATCGCCTTGGCCTTGCCAAGGTCCTCCTGCATGGCGGCGGCCTGGCCGGCCCCAGTCGACATCGGCGAGCCCGGCGTGAAGAAGGTCTTGGCCTCCCGGTAGTATTCGGGGCTGCCGACCACCGCCTGCATGTAGTCGTCCTGCTTCATGGCCATCATCACGGCCCGGCGGATCTCGGGATTGTTGAACGGCGGCTGCGTGTGATTGAACCGCATCAGCAGGATCAGCCCGAGGGGAACGTTCCGGATCTCGATACCGGGCTTGCCCTTGAGGACGGGGATCAGGTCGATCGCCGGCTGCTCGTACCAGTCGACCGCCCCCTGGATCATCGCGCCGACCGCCGCCGACGCCTCGGTGATGGCGAGCCACTCGATCCGGTCGACCTTGGCGACCTTGCCGCCTGCGGCCCAGGAGGGCGCCTCCTCGCGAGGGCGGTAGCCGGCATGGCGCGTATAGATCGCGTTCTGTCCGGGGATCCATTCCCGCGCCTCGAAGCGCCAGGGCCCGGAGCCCATGGCGTCGGCGATCGGCTTGGACGCGTCCTGCAGCGCGATGCGCTCCGGCATTATGAAGGGCACGTTCGAGGACAGCTTGCCGAGCGCCGCCGGGAGGAGGGGGAAGGGCTTCTTCAGCGTGATGGTGAAGGTCCGCGCGTCCTCCTGGCCGTACGCCTCCACGAAGCCCGCCAGGGTCTGGCCGAACGCGTCCCGCTTGGACCAGCGCGCGATGGACGCGATGCAGTCCTTGGCCTCGACGGGGGAGCCGTCGTGGAAGGTGAGGCCGTCGCGGAGATGGAAGGTCCAGCGCAGGCCGTCGGGCGCGGTCTGCCAGTCGCTCACCATCTGCGGCTGGATGCGGAAATTCTCGTCGGTGGCGAACAGCGTGTCGTAGACGAGATAGCCGTGGTTGCGGATGACGTAGCTCGTGGCGACGATCGGATCGAGGGACGGCAGGGGCGTCGACGGGATGAAGCGCAGCACGCTGCCACTGCCGGGCTGGGCCCGGACCAGGTGCGGGAGGCCGAGACCGGCGGCCGCGCCTGCGGTACCGGCCAGAATCTGGCGGCGGGAGAGCGTCATCGCGGGCACCCTTGTCCTGATCGAGCCCGATGCCCGATTGATTTTATACAATTTCAATACCGGAGCTCCGCCGTCAAGGGTCTTGCGGAGCATCTGGTGCCGACCGGGAGCGAGACGATGAAGAACCGGACCATCGCGGGTTCGATCGGGACCGAGATCCGGCGGCGCATCCTCGACGGACGCTATCCGGCCGGCTCGCAACTCCGCCAGGACGGCCTCGCGGCGGAGTTCGGCGCCAGCCGGATCCCGGTGCGCGAGGCCCTGTTCCAGCTGGAGGCGGAGGGCCTGGTGCGGATCCTGCCCCATCGCGGGGCCATGGTGGCACCGCTCTCGCCCGCGGAAGCCGCGGAGGCCCTCGAACTCCGGGGAGCCCTCGAGCCGCGCCTCCTGGCACTCTCGGCGCCCCGCCTGACCGCCGGAGATTACGCCCGGGCCGACGCGCTGCTGGAGGAGTACGCCGCGGCCCTGCGAGCTGGCGCGACGGCGCGCTGGGGCGCCCTCAACACGGAGCTGCACCTCCTCCTCTACGGCCGGGCGGAGCGTCCCCGCGCGCTCGGGCTGGTCGGCTCCCTGCTGGCCGAGTGCGACCGCTACACGCGCCTGCAGCTCTCCACCGACAGCGCCGAGCTGGAACGGGCCGACCGCGAGCACCGCGAGATCGTGCGGCTCTGCCGGAACGGCCACGTCTCGGCCGCCTGCGCCCTCCTGACCGACCATATCGATCACGTCGCCGTAGCGCTGATGGCGTTCCTCGGCGCCACGCCGGACCCGGCCCGCTCGACCGTGATTGTATAAAATCCTTGCCAGACTCGCGCGTCGCTGCCATGGAGAGGCGTGCCGCCCCGCGAGGCCCGCAAGGCCGCCCGGGACGATCCCACTTCCCAGTAGGCGAGCCGGCGATGGCCTTCGATCGACACATCTTCTCCGGCACGATCCCGGCCCTGATGACGCCCTGCCGGCCGGACCGGACGCCCGACCTCGACGCCCTGGCGCGCAAGGGTCGGGAACTCGTCGATGCCGGAATGTCGGCAGTCGTCTACTGTGGCTCGATGGGCGACTGGCCGCTGCTCACCGACGAGGAGCGGATGGCTGGTGTCGAGCGGCTGCTCGCCGCCGGCGTCCCGGTGATCGTAGGGACCGGCGCGCAGAACCCGAAGCGGGCGGCGGCGCTCGCGGCGGACGCCGTGCTGGCCGGCGCCCACGGGCTGATGATCATCCCGCGGGTCCTGTCGCGCGGCAGTTCGGCCGCAGCCCAGGAGGCACATTTCGGCGGCATCCTGGAGGCGGCCGTCGACCTGCCTTCGGTGATCTACAACAGCCCCTATTACGGCTTTGAGACCCGGGCGGAGCTGTTCTTCCGCTTGCGCGCCCGCTACCCCCACCTCGTCGGGTTCAAGGAATTTGGCGGCGCGGCCTCGCTCACCTACGCGGCCGAGCACATCGCCGGCCAGTCGCCCGACATCACTCTGATGGTTGGGGTGGATACGCAGGTGGTGCACGGCTACGTCAATTGCGGCGCCCGGGGCGCCATCACGGGCATCGGCAACGTCCTGCCGCGGGAGGTGCTCCATCTCGTCGCCCTGTGCGAGAAGGCGGCCACCGGCGACGTCCTGGCTCGGCGGCGGGCGGGGGAGCTCGATGCTGCGCTGGCGATCCTGTCAAGCTACGACGAGGGGCCCGACCTCGTGCTCTATTACAAGTACCTGATGGTGCTGGAGGGGAGCCCGGAATATGCGCTCCACTTCAATGCCTCCGACGCGCTGAGTGCCGGCCAACGCCATTACGCGGAGAACCAGTTGCGGATCTTCAAGGCGTGGTACGCGCGCTGGTCGAAGGAGGTCGCTTAGAGTCAGGGACAAGCCGTTTGACCTGTGCGCTGGAGATGAGGGCACGGGTAAGCGTGGCGAAGGCGGTATGGGGATCAGCCGTATTGAGGCACAGCGGTGCGCTCTCGAAATCCACCGCCAAGATTTTGAGAGCTTCGGTGACAGGCTGAAGCGCGCCAAGGATCGCGCCACCTTCGACCGCTTTATGGCGGAACATCCCGATAATTATGGGACGGTGATCGACATCGCCGGAACTGCCGATCACCCCGATCACCGACCCGGTTAGCTTCAAGTATGGTTGCGCCGGCGGTACGGGCTGCCGGCCAGCAGAACTCTTTAAGCTTGTCGCGGCGCGGTGTTGGTTCGCTGCGGGATCGTCAAGGATGGAACAGCCTCGGCCTGCAGTAACAGGTAGCCGGTTTCGGAAAGCGTCGATGGTTATCGGAGCGCCCGGAATGGGTCAGTCCAAGCCCGTCCGCTCTTCTGGCGCCCATTCTCCGAAGCAGACGCTCCGCTTCCGGCCAGACTACGTCATGCTGGATCGCCAGGGGACGCAAAACCGGTCGTTCAGCTTTGCGCCCATCCCGATCATCTGATGACCTTCGGCTGCATCTCCAAAGCAGAAATTGGAGAAATTTGGGTTATTGGGCAGATTTTCGCGACATCGGAGTTTCCAATATCGTATCACTAGCGGCCTGCTTGAGATGTCGGACCCGAATTTTGTCGGCGAAGGGGCTCCTGCCACAGCGGACAAACCCGCCATTCTCGTCGAGGCATACGGCTGCCCCCTTTGTACTAGCGGATGCCGCCATCGCTGAGCCGGTACCAGGCGATGATCGCCGAGACGTACAGGCGGTGGAACACGTGCAGCGGTAGCGGTGCGACCGGTGTCAGCGGAAGCGGCAGGCGGTCGGTGTCGCCCGTCGTGATGTAATCGGCGATTGCCCGTCCCATCGTGGATTGCAGGCCGACACCGCGGCCCTGGCAGCCGATGTCGATGAGGAGCCCGGGGGCGGGCTCGTGGAGGTGGGGCAGGTAATCCCGGGTGATCGCGACGCGGCCGCACCAGCGATGGTCGAACGCGGTCCCGTCGAGCTGCGGGAAGAGCTTGCCGACGATGCGCTCGAGATGCGCCCAGTCCCGGGGCGTGCGCGGCTCCCGGAACGGGCCGCGGCCGCCCATCAGCAGGCGTCCGGTATGGTCGAGGCGGAAATACAGCAGCAGCTTGCGCGTGTCCGAGGAGACCTGCCCCTCCGGCAGGATCGAGCGGCGCAGGTTGTCCGAGAGCGGCTTCGTGGCGACCTGGAAGGAATTGGCCGCGATCACGGTCTGTGCGAGGCCGGGCCACAGGGCCCCGGTGTAGCCGTTGGTGCACAGGACGACCCGCTCGGTCGAAAGCCGCGCGCCCTGTGCGGTGGTGACGGTCCAGGTCGACCCGTTGCGGGACAAGCCGGTCACCGGGCTGGCCCCGTGGATGACGGCGCCGGCCTTCAGCGCCGCGCGGGCGAGGCCGCGGGCGTAACTCAGCGGCTGGACCGCGCCGCCGCGGCCGTCGAGCCAACCACCGAGGTACCGTTCCGTCCCGAGCAGCCGATCGGTCTCGGCCTTGTCGAGGACCCGGGTCGGCGCACCAAGGCCGGCCCATTGCTCCGCCCGACGCGCGACCTCGGCAAGCCCGGTCTCGGTATGCGCGCCCTGGATCCAGCCCGCGCGCCGGTGCGGCACATCCATGTCGTGCCGCGTGATCAGGTCGAAGACCGTGTCGGCTGTGCTGCCGGCAAAACGCGCGAGCCGCTCGCCGCGCTCGCGCCCGAACTTGGCGACGAGGTCGGCGGGATCGTATTTCAGCCCCGGGATCACCTGACCACCGTTGCGCCCCGACCCGCCGAAGCCGACCTCGCGGGCCTCCAGCACCACCGGCCGGATCCCGCGCTCGGCCAGGTGCAGGGCGGTCGAGAGGCCGCAGAAGCCGCCGCCGACGATGACGACGTCCGCCTGTCCGGATTCGGTCAGCGGCGGCGTCTCGGGTCCGGGCGGCGCGGTGGTGGCCCAGAGCGACGGCGCGAGGGGAAACGGTTCGGCCACGGTGATCCCTAGAGCGGGTGCAGCACGCGCTGCAGGAAATCCTGGGTGCGCGGGTGCTGCGGACGGTTGAGGATCTCGGCGGCCGGGCCCTGCTCGACCAGGCGTCCGCCGTCGAGGAACAGCACCCGGTCGGCGACCTCCCGGGCGAACCCGATCTCGTGGGTCACGACCAGCATGGTCATGCCCTCGTCGGCCAGCCCGCGCATCACCCGTAGGACGTCGCCGACCAGTTCGGGATCTAGCGCCGAGGTCGGCTCGTCGAACAGGATCGCCTCGGGTCTCATGGCCAGGGCCCGGGCGATGGCGACGCGCTGCTGCTGGCCGCCGGACAGCGCGTCGGGCCGGGCGTGCTCCTTGCCGGAGAGCCCGACCCGCGCGAGCAGGGCGCCCGCCCGCTCCTCGGCCTCCGCACGCGGCTCGCCCTTCACGTGGATCGGCCCCTCGACGACGTTCTCAAGGGCGGTGCGGTTGGCGAACAGGTTGAAGCGCTGGAACACCATCGAGACCCGCGTGCGGATCGCCTTGATGCTGCGCGCATCCCGGTCGACCCGCTGCCCGCCGACGCGGATCTGCCCGCCGTCATAGGCTTCGAGCCCGTTGATGCAGCGAAGAAGGGTCGATTTGCCGGAACCCGACGGCCCGATGATGCACACCACCTCGCCCTTAGTGACCTCGGCGGAGACACCCTTGATCACCTCCAGCGAGCCGTAATGCTTGCGCATATCCTCAAGGACGATCACCGGTGGCGCCCCTTCGCTTCGAGATGGCGCACCAGGAGGATCAGTGGCAGGCTGAGCGCCAGGTACATCAGCGCCACCATCGTGTAGACGCTGGTGTTCTTGAAGGTCGAGGAGGCGATGAGCTTGCCCTGGAGCGCCAGCTCCGCGACCGTAATGGTCGAGGCCTGGGACGAATCCTTGAGCATCATAATCATGATGTTGCCGTAGGGCGGCAGCGCGATCTTGACCGCTTGCGGCAGGATCACCCGGCGCATGGTCATCCACCAGCCCATGCCGATCGAGAGCGCCGCCTCGACCTGCCCGCGGTCCACCGCCTCGATGCCGGCCCGGAAGTTCTCAGCCTGATAGGCCGAATAGGCGATCCCGAGCCCGATGATCGCCGCCTGGACCGCGGTGAGCGACAGGCCGAAATCCGGCAGCACGAAGTAGATGTAGAACAGCTGCACGATGATCGGGATGCCGCGCAGGATGTTGATCATCACCGCGCTGAAACCGGCCAGCACGGCGATCCCAGAGACCCGCAGCACCGCCCAGAACAGGCCGAGCAGGGTCGAGACCACCAGGGAGGCCAGGGTGATCAGGACCGTGAGCTGCACGCCCTGGAACAGGATCGGCAGATAATCCTGCGCGTCGGCGAGGAACTCGCGCATGAAGCTCAGGACCGGTCGGCGGAGGGCGGCAGACCCCACTTCGTCAGGATCTTCTCGAGCGTCCCGTCGGCCTTCAGCTTGGCCAGGGCCGCGTCGATCTTGGCGAGCAGGGCAGTGTCGGCCTTGCGCACGCTGATGCCCACCGAAGCGACGACGCTCGGCTTGAGGCTCTCGACCAGCCGGACACCGGGAAACATCCCCTGCTTGACGTAGTAGGCCAGGATCGGGGCGTCGGCGAAGCCGGCCTTCAGCCGTCCGGAATTCACGTCGCGGATGATGTCCGGGATCGCGTCGTAGATCTTCACCTCGGCGAACAGACCCGATTTCTTCAGCGGCTCGACGAAGGCGGTGCCGACCTGGGCGCCCACGGTCTCACCCTTCAGGTCGGCGAAGGACGTGTAGTCCTTCGTGTCGGCCTTGGGGACGATCAGCCCCTCGCCGTAGCTGTAGACCGGCGCCGAGAAGGCCACGACCTCCTTGCGCTGGGGCGTGATGAACATCGCCGCCGAGATGATGTCGATCTTCGAGGCGGTGAGCGCCGGGATCAGCGTCGAGAATTGCAGCGGTTCCACCGCGACGGCGAAGCCGGCCTCCTTGCGGACCGCATTCACGAGGTCGACCATGACCCCCTGGATCGTGTTGGTCTTGGTGTCGAGGAAGGTGAACGGCAGGCCGGTGGGCGTGGCGCCGACCCGCAGGGGCGGCTCGGCCCTGGCCGGGCCGGCGATCATCAGGGCGAGGCCCAGGCCCAGGCTCGGAAGCAGGCGTCTCATGGCGCGGATCCTCAACACTGGCATAGCGCGGCTTTGCGCTATCGCTCGTCTGTTTTCATATCTGTGAAGATTACCGCACGGTTCGCGGCTCGACGCAAGGTGATTTCACGTGCATGAAGATGCCACGGATCCTCCAGGATGATGCCGCAGTGAGCAGGCCCAAAGTCGAACCGATGGCCGCCGATCCGGTGGACCGGGCCGTGGGCCAGCGGCTGCGCGCCCTGCGCCAGGAGCGGCGCCTGTCGCTGGAGAAGGTCGCGGCCATCACCGGGCTGTCGATCGGCTTCATCAGTCAGGTGGAGCGCGGCCTGTCCTCGCCGTCGCTGCGCGTCCTGGCCCTGCTCGCCGACACCCTCAAGACCGGAATCGGCGGCCTGTTCGAGGCGGCGCCGTCGGAGAAGGACCCTGATCCGATCGTGGTGTTCGAGCGGGACCGGGCCGAGCTCAAGCTCTGGCGCGCCGGCATCACCAAGCAGCTGCTGACGCCCGCGGGGGGGCCGCAGAGCCTCAGCCTGTTCCACATGGTGCTCGAGCCGGAGGCCAGCACCGGCGCGGAGCTGTTCAGCCACGACGGCGAGGAAGCCGGCCTGGTGCTGGAGGGACGCCTGACCCTGGTCGTCGAAGCCCGCACGCTGGAACTGGCGGCCGGCGACAGCTTCCGCTTCGCCAGCCATCGGCCGCACCGGTTCCGCAATCCCGACGAGAGCGCGCGCGCCGTCGTCCTGTGGGTGAACGCGTTGGGGATGGCGCGAGCGGCCGCTCCATGAGCGCGGGCGGCAGAAGCTCGGCCAGCCCGTGCCGCGCTCGGCCGTCGCGACCCGTCACGGTCTCGGCATGTGGATCGGCGTCGAAGCATGCCCCCTCCCGCAACTCTGCTTAAGCCATTGCGAGTTAGACGTAACGATCTTGAGAGGTGCGGTCACGATCGGCGCCGATCGTGACCGCATTAAAATCCAGATTTTATTGGATTTATCAGTAATTTATTGAAGGTTCTGCGGGGGCTATGCTTCAACGCTGATTCACACCTTGAGCCGCTTTCGACCAAGGATGTGTCGCTCGGTCGTCGATCCTAGTTTGTGAAGACCCACATTCCGGCTCCAGAGAGCTGCTGGAAGAAGCAGGTCGTAAGCCACCGTTGGCTCGCTGCCCGAAAGCCGACGTTCGGCTTTGCGCCCATCCCAGCCATTCAGCGGCTTCTCCCGAAATCCGCGAAGCAGACAAGGCCCGTGAAGTAGTTCACCCGCGTAGGGTACAGTCCGCACGCTTGAGTGCATGACGCCGCCCCCCTAATCGGTCAGCCAGCACCACGAGGCGGCCCTCATGTCGCCGTTCGACCTGCTCGTGTGGCACCGCCCGCGGATCGAGAGGCTGTTCGGGTTCCAATCCCGCACGAGGCGCGATGCGCGCCCTCGCCGTCGGCCGGCCCGGGGTCATGGCGGCACTCTGGCGCGATACGCTGGCCGATGCCTTAGTCTACCGCGAGCGGATCATGACACTCGGTCGACGGCAGTTCCTGGGGCGCACGGAACATCTGTTCTGCGAAATGTACATGCGCCAGCGCGCCGTGGAGCTGGCGGGCGACCTTTCCTGTCCGCTGCCGCCGACGCAGGCGGATCTGGCCGATGCAGTCGGCGTCACGGCGGTGCATTTCAACCGGTCGGTTCGGACCCTGCGGGCACAGCGCAAGATCGTCCTCCAGGGCGGCCACTTCACCATCGGCGACTGGCTAGGCCTCGTCGCCACGGCCAAGTTCGACCCCGTCTACCTGCATTTCGACGAGGATCGGCGCCGCTCTGAGTGAAAAAGCTTTGGCTTAGAGTGGTCTCCGCCGAAGTGGATGCCGGTTCGGCGCGAGAGGAAGCTACCTCGAGGCCGCCCTCGCCCGGGGCGAGCTGTACACGACCGCGACCGAGGCCGATCTCGATCGCCGCTTGCTCGACCTCTATCGTCTCGCCCGCAATGGTTTCGAGGAAGGCGGGGCCAATATCCTCTTTCTCGCGATCGGCTTCCTGTCGTGGACGAAGAAGGAGGGCGGGGCCCCCTACCGAGCCCCCCTCCTCCTCATCCCGGTCTCACTGAAGCGATCCAGCGTGCGCGCCGGCTTCCGGTTGGCGCGGCACGACGACGAGGTCCGGATCAATCCGACCCTCCTGGAGATGCTG
>NZ_LKKO01000032.1 GCF_001455965.1 Methylobacterium sp. GXS13 | reverse complement strand
CGCGCGAGCTCGGCGGGGCGAGGGGGCGGGCGGCCCGGGGGGCCGGGGAAGCAAAAGGGCGGGGTGGCCCGCGCCTGGGCCCCCGCCGGGCGGGGGCCGCGGATGAGCTGCGGCCCCCCCCCGTCCGCGGGCCCAGAGAATCCCGGGAGGAGGTGGTGGAAGTGGTAGACGAACCCCCCCCCCGCGCGGCGCGGGGGGGTGCGCTCGCCACCCGGCAGCGCGGGGGGGGGGCGCCCGCCGATATAGACCTCGCCGCCATCGGGCCGCTCCAGCAGACCGGCGAGGTGCAGGAGCGTCGACTTGCCGGCGCCCGAGGGTGCCACAAGCGCCACCAGCTCCCCGGGCCAGATCGCGAGATCGGCCCCGCGCAGGATATCCAGGGCTCCCTCGGCCTGCGGGTAGCGCCGCTCGACGCGGGCGAAGAACAGGGCCGGCACCGGCGGGGTGCCGGCGGGCTGGCTTGCATCGCTCATGGGGTGCGGACCGTCAGCCGTAGCGCAGGGCCTGCACCGGATCGAGCCGGGCGGCACGCCAGGAGGGATAGAGCGTCGCCGCCAGCGACAGCAGCAGCGACGTGATCACCACGGCGGTGATCTCCTTCGGATTCATCTGGGCCGGGATCTCGGCGAGGAACCGGACGGTCGGATCCCAGGCGCCGGGAAACAGCACGTGCTGGATCGGCTTGATGTTGAGGGTGATCAGGATCCCGAGCCCGAGGCCGCTCAGGGTCCCGACCAGGCCGATCAGCGCGCCGTTGATCAGAAAGACCCGCATGATCGTCCCCGGGGTCGCCCCCATGGTGCGCAGGATCGCGATGTCGCTCGACTTGTCGCGCACCAAGAGGATCAGGCCCGAGACGATGTTGAGGGTCGCCACCACGACGATCAGGCTGAGGATCAGGAACATCACGTTGCGCTCGACCTCCAGCGCCCCGAAGAAAGTGCGGTTGCGCTGGCGCCAGTCGGTGAGCAGCACCGGGCGCTCGGCCGCCATCTCCAGGGGCTCACGCATCTCGCCGACCTGATCGGGCTTGTCGACGTAGATCTCGATCATGCTGACGTCGCTCTCCCGGTTGAAGAACGCCTGCGCCTCGGTGAGCGGCATGAACACGAAGGTCTGGTCGAACTCGGTCATGCCGACCTCGAACACCGCCTTCACCGCATAGCTCTTGGTGCGGGGCGCCGTGCCGAAGGGCGTGGACGAGCCCTTGGGCGTCACCAGGGTGATGTTGTCCCCGGCTTGAAGCCCCAGGGAATCCGCGAGCCGCCGGCCGATCAGCACGCCGGTGCCGTCGTCGAACCCCTCCAAGGTGCCGCCCCGGATCGCGCTGGAGACGGCGGCGAGCGCGTCGAGATCGGCGGCGCGCACGCCACGAACGATCACGCCAGAGCCGCCGCATTGCGACGAGGCGAAGGCCTGGCCTTCGACGAGCGGCACCGCGGCGCGCACGCCCGCCACCTTCGACAGGCGCTCGGACAGGTCGACCCAGTCGTTGAACGGCCGGTCGATCGGCGTGGCGAACAGGTGGCCGTTGATGCCGACGATCTTGGAGAGCAGCTCCGCGCGAAACCCGTTCATCACCGAGAGCACGATGATCAGGGTGGCGACGCCGAGCGCAATGCCGAGCACGGAGAAGAAGGCGACCACCGAGACGCCACCGCCCCGGCGGCGCGCCCGCAGGTAGCGGCCGGCGATGATCCACTCGAACGGCGCGAACGGGGCCGTCCCTTCGCGGAAGGAGGCCGCGAAGCTCCTCACCCGGTCGATCGCCGCTGCTCCCGTCATCGGACTAGCCCTAAGCACCATTCACCGCGCTGTCGCCACTCGCGCGGCGAAAATGATGCATGAACACGGATTGAAGCAGAATTGCCTCTCGCAATCCTAACGAGAACCGCGCCCGATCGCATCGATCGGACGCAGCGCCTGGCCTCGCTGGAAAGAGCCGCGGTCTAGACGCGGCGGATGCGCGCCAGCAGGTCGACGGTGGCGAGGCTCTCGCGCTCGCCCCCGGCGCGCCGCTTCAGCTCCACTTTACCTTCGGCCAAGCCCTTCGGCCCGACCACAACCTGCCAGGGCAGGCCGATCAGGTCGGCGGTGGCGAATTTCGCGCCCGGACGCTCGTCACGGTCATCGTAGAGCACGGAGAGGCCGGCGGCCTCGAGCTCCGCCTGGATCTGCGCGCAGGCGGCGTCGGTGCCGGCATCGCCGACCTTGAGGTTGATCAGCGCCACATCGAAGGGGGCGACCGAATCCGGCCAGATGATGCCGGCCTCGTCGTGGCTGGCCTCGATGATCGCGGCCACCAGCCGGCTCGGGCCGATGCCGTAGGAGCCCATATGGACAGGCCGCTCGATCCCGTCCGGCCCGGCGACCTTGGCGCCCATCGGCTCCGAATACTTGGTGCCGAAATAGAAGATGTGTCCGACCTCGATGCCGCGGGCGCTCAGGCGGCTCTCCTCCGGCACCTCCGCGAAGGCCTCCGGCTCGTGGATCTCGTCGGTGGCGGCGTAGTGCGAGGTCCAGGCGTCGACGATGCCCTGGAGCGCGGCCACGTCGTCGAAATCGACGGTCTCGGGCGGCGGCTCGAAATCGAGATAGGCGCGGTCGCAGAACACTTCGCTCTCGCCGGTCTTCGCCAGGATGATGAACTCATGGGACAGGTCGCCGCCGATCGGACCGGTATCGGCGCGCATCGGGATCGCCTTGAGGCCGAGCCCCGCGAAGGTGCGCAGATAGGCCACGAACATGCGGTTGTAGGCGTGGCGCGCCCCGGCCTGGTCGAAGTCGAACGAATAGGCGTCCTTCATCAGGAACTCGCGCGAGCGCATCGTGCCGAAGCGCGGCCGCACCTCGTCGCGGAACTTCCACGAGATCTGGTAGAGGTTCTTGGGCAGGTCCTTGTAGGAGCGCACGCTGGCCCGGAAGATCTCCGTGACCATCTCCTCGGCTGTGGGGCCGTAGAGCATCTCCCGGTCATGCCGGTCCTTCAGGCGCAGCATCTCCTTGCCATAGGCGTCGTAGCGCCCGGATTCCCGCCACAGCTCGGCCGATTGCACGGTCGGCATCAGGATCTCGATGGCACCGGAGCGATCCTGCTCCCGGCGGATCACCGCGCAGACGCGCTCCAGCACCCGCAGGCCGAGCGGCAGCCAGGCGTAGATCCCGGCCGATTCCTGGCGCACCAGGCCGGCGCGCAACATCAGGCGGTGGGAGACGATCTCGGCTTCCTTGGGCGTCTCGCGCAAGGTCGGCATGAAGTAGCGGGAGAGACGCATGTTTTGGAGGCTTGTCTTTGAGGTTTCGGCCAGGATCCAACCGTGAGGAACCGCAGCACGGGGGCACACAACACGCCGGAGACGCAAAATACAAGCGCTGTCGGATGACGGCGCGGCGTAATCGCGCGACAGCGCCCGCGCCGGTGCCGTGTGGGCCGCGCCGATCGGTCAGGCTGCTACAATCGGAAGCGATCTGCCCATTTGCCGGCAAGAAAGCGCAGATTTTTCTCGCAGACCCGGTGACAACACGAATTGTTGTTCCTATAAGCGGCTCGTGATGTTTGCGACGCCCGCAAGAGGCGGCGCAGGGTCCGAGTCTCGGGAGGAAAACCGACCGCCACGCAGGCAATGCGTAGGACAATCAAAGGTCGAGCCACTGCAGCTTAGAAAGCAAGGCCTCGGGCCTTGCTTTTTTTGTTGTTGGGCTTCCTTCGCTGCGGCGCTCCCGATCCTTCGGCAGGCCTTCCTGGGCCCTCGGCAGCCCCTTCCGTCAGCGCGTCCGACCACGAGCCCGCGGCAATCGGCGTGCTGTGAAGAGCGGTGAAAGCGCGGACAAGTCGATGGTTTGTCGACTATTCGACTTTGCGGGCTCAAGCCATTAACCGGTCAGGGCTTTTCGCGGCGCATGGTGGGGCATGGACCTTACCGGGTGAGCCCGCCATGCACTTCCAGATCCGCCAAGCCGGGGACCTCTGGTCCTGGGTCCTGCTCAACGAGGCCGCCGAGACGGTCGCCGAGTCGCACCGGACCTTTCCTTCGGCCGCACAGGCCTCCGCGGCGGCCCTCGCCTTCGCCCATCTGGTGTCCCGGGCGGGCAAGTCGCTGACGGTACGCTCCTCCTCCTCCGGGACGCTGCTTTAGGGCCGATACGTCTCCGGAAACGAACCCCGCCCTACAGCCCGGTCAGCGGGAACACCGCCAGCGCGATCAGGAAGGCGGCGCCGGCGACGAGCGTCGTCCAGATCGCCTTCTCGCGCAGGCGCGGCGACGCCGGAGCGCCCGGGTCCTGCCCGGGCACCACGTGGCTGGGCCGGGTTTCGGGCTGGTTGCGCAGGGGCAGGACGGCGAAGAGCAGCGTCCACCACACCACGAAGTAGAGGGCGATCGCCCCGCCGATTGTCAGCTTGAATTGGCTGACACCCACCGCCACGAAGGCGGCCACCAGCACGGCCACGACGAGCAGGGTCGCCGGGGTCGAGCGGGCCAGCGCGGTCATGATCCGGCTCACACCTGCTCCAGCTCGACCAGGGTGCCGAGAAAGTCCTTGGGGTGCAGGAACAGCACCGGCTTGCCGTGGGCGCCGATGCGCGGCTCGCCGGTGCCGAGCACCCGGGCGCCCTGCGCCTTGAGCCGATCGCGGGCGGCCAGGATGTCGTCGACCTCGTAGCAGACGTGGTGGACGCCCCCGCCGGGATTGCGGGCCACGAACGCCTCGATCGGCGAGCCTTCGCCCAGCGGCGCCATCAGCTCGATCTTGCTGTTCGGCAACTCCACGAACACCACCGTGACCCCGTGCTCGGGCTGCGGTAGCGGCGTGGTGAGCGTCGCGCCCAGCGTGTCGCGATACACCGCGCAGGCGGCGTCGAGATCCTGCACGGCGATGGCCACGTGATTGAGCCGCCCGATCATGATGTTCCTCTCCCTGTCTGCGGACCCGCGCCGTCCCATTCGCGGGCCAGCTTCCGGGATGAATTGAGACCGGGACGGCGGCCCTTGCAGGCTGCCGTCCCGGTCCCCGCCCCTCTCCGCGGAGGGCGGCGTCAGGTTATCACACCTCGACCACCTGCACGTGGCAGGCGGGCTTCTTGCCCCAGACCTCGTTGACGGCGGTGCGCACGGCCCGGTCGACCGTCTTCTCGACGCCCTCCGAGTCCTTCAGCTTGCCGCGCGACAGCCCCGCCAGGGTGCGCGAGACGGCATCGACCACCGTCTCGATCAGCGGCTCGCCGGAGCGGCCGCGATTGGGCAGGCCGATGATGTCCACCGCCGGATCGCCCAGCACGACGCCGTCTTCGTCGATGGCGATCGCCACCGAGACGAGGCCGGCCTGCATGAGCTTGCGCCGCTCCGGGATCGCCCGGTCCTTCTCGTCGATCAGGACGTTGCCGTCCTTATACAGGCGGCCGGCCTTCACGTGGTCGATCACCTCGGGCTTGCCGGGGCTGAGGCGGACGAGGCTGCCGTTGCGGGCCTTGACCACGTTCTGGACGCCCTGGGCTCGGGCGAAGCGGGCATGCTCGTCGAGGTGCAGCGCCTCGCCGTGGACCGGGATCGCGGTGCCCGGCCGGGTCCACTTGTACATCTCGACCATCTCGTCCCGGCGAGGGTGGCCGGAGACGTGGACCAGCTCGGTCCGATCGGTGATCACCTCGACGCCCTGCGTGACCAGATCGTTGATGATCGAGCCGACATCGCGCTCGTTGCCGGGGATCGCCCGGGAGGAGAAGATCACCCGGTCGCCGGCGGCCAGGCTGATATCCGGATGGTCCCGGCGGGAGACTCGGGCCAGAGCCGCCCGCGGCTCGCCCTGAGAGCCGGTGAGCAGGGCCACGACCCGTTCACGCGGCAGGTTCTTCCAGGAATCCGAGCGGCGGAACTCGGGCAGGCCGTCGAGATAGCCGCACTCGCGGGCGACATCGATCACCCGGTCCATGGCCCGGCCGACCGCGACGACCTCGCGGCCGCAGGCGGCGGCCGCCGCCGCCGCCGCGCGGATGCGGGCGACGTTCGACGCGAAGGTGGTGACCGCGACCCGGTGGGGCGAATCCGCGATCAGGGTCTTGAGGGTGGCGGCGACTTCCTTCTCGCTCGGGGAGAACCCCTCGCGCACGACATTGGTCGAGTCGCAGACCAGCGCCAGGATGCCCTCGTCGCCGAGCGCCGTGAAGGCTTCCGGCGAGGTGACGTCGCCGGCCACCGGGGTCGGATCGATCTTCCAGTCGCCGGTATGAACTACGAGGCCCGCGGCCGTGCGGATCGCGATGGCGTTCGATTCGGGGATCGAGTGCGAGACCGGCACGTATTCCAGCTCGAACGGGCCGACGGTCACGCGCCGGCCCGGCTTCACCTCGCGCAGGTCGACCTTCGGGGCGCCGGGCTCGGAGAGGCGACGGGTCTCCAGCAGGTTCTTGGCGAAGCGGGTCGCGTAGACCGGCACCTTGAGGCGCGGCCACAGCTCCGAGATCGCCCCGATATGGTCCTCGTGCGCGTGGGTAATGAAGATCCCCAGCAGGTCCTTGCGCTTCTCCTCGATGAAGGAGAGATCGGGGAACATCAGGTCGATCCCCGGCATCTGCTCCTCACCGGCGAAGCCCATGCCGCAATCGACCATGATCCACTTCCGGCCCTTTTCCGGACCGAACCCGTAGAGGGCCGCATTCATCCCGATCTCGCCCACGCCGCCGAGCGGCAGGAAGACCAGCTCCTCCTGTCCCATCACCATCTGTCGTCGTCCAACATCATGCCGCCGTCGCGGCCGTTCCGAAATGCACCTCGCCCGCCGTCACGGTATGCCGTTTTCCGTCGGGGGCGAGGATCACGAGCCGCCCCCCCTCGTCGATGGTCTCGAGCATGCCCCGCAGGACATGCTCGCCGCTGCGCACCGCGATCTCCGACCCAAGACCGGCGGCCCGCGCGAGCCAATCCTCGCGCAGGTCAGCGAAATTCCGTCCCCGGTCCCAGGCGCGTGCCCGCACGGCCATCCGGTCCGAGAGATGCTCCAGTAGCGCTTCGGCGCCGCCGGCGTAACCCGTCGCGGCCAAGCTCGTCGCGCCGAGGCCATCCGGAGCCGCCGCGACGTTGACGCCGAAGCCGATCACCGTCGCCCGGCGGCCACCGGGCAGCGTCTCGGCCTCGAGGAGCAGACCGGCCAGCTTGCCGTCGCCGAGCAGCACGTCGTTGGGCCATTTCAGCTTCAGAGATCGGGCGCAACCCTCAGTTCGGGTATCCGGCAGGGTGCCGCAGGCCGCCTCCAGCGCCTCGATCAGGGCGAGGCCCGCCACGAAGCCGAGTTCCGCCAGATGGTCGGGTGCCACCCCGGCCACCGGCCAAAGCACGGTCGCGGCGAGGTTGCCCGGCAGCGACGCCCAGGCATTGCCGCGCCGGCCGCGGCCCGCCTCCTGCCGGTGGGTGACCACCCAGAGCGGGCCGGTCTCCCCGGCCCGCGCCTGGGCCATGGCCTCGGTGTTGGTCGAGCCGAGGCGGTCGTGAACGTGCAGGCGATGGCACGGGCCGTGCGCCTCGGGCCCGAGACGGTAGCTCAAGGCGTTCTTTTCTGATCGGGCCGCATGCTCATCGGGAAAGCCGGAAGGCCGCCGGACCTAGAACAGCGACCGGGCCGCCCGGCCGGCGACGCCGACCAGCGGTCCGGGGAGCAGGAAGAACAGCACCACGACGACGCTCGACAGGGCGAGCACCACGCGCAGGCCGGGTGCCATCGCCTCGTAGGGCTCCTTGGGCTCGTCGAAATACATGATCTTGACCAGGCGCAGGTAGTAGTAGGCGCCGACCACGCTGGTCACCACACCGATCACCGCCAGGGTCACGAGGCCCGCCTTGATGGCCGCCGCGAAGACGTAGAACTTGGCGAAGAACCCGGCGAGCGGCGGGATGCCGGCCAGCGAGAACATCATCGCGGCGAGACAGAAGGCCACCCATGGATGGGTGCGGGACAGGCCCGACAGGTCCTCGATCGACTCGAACATCACGTTCCGGCGCCGGAGCGACAGGATGATCGCGAAGGTGCCGAGCGTCATCGCCAGATAGATGATCATGTAGGTGACCAGCCCGCTGATCCCCTCCTCGGAACCGCAGGCCAAGCCGATCAGCGCGTATCCGATATTGGCGATCGACGAGTAGGCCATCAGGCGCTTGATCGAGCGCTGGCCGATGGCCGCGAAAGAGCCCAGCGCCATCGAGACCACGGCGACGAAGATGAAGATCTGCTGCCAGATGGCGGTCACGTCCGGCATGGCGCCGATGAACACCCGCACCGTCATGGCGACGGCGGCCATCTTGGGTGCGGTGGCGAAGAAGGCGGTCACCGGGGTCGGCGAGCCCTCGTAGACGTCCGGCGTCCACATGTGGAACGGCACCGCCGCCATCTTGAAGCAGACGCCCGCAGCCAGGAACACGATGCCCAGCACGATGCCGAGCCCGGCATTCTCGTTGAGCGCCGAAACGATGCCTGGGAACGAGACCGTGCCGGTGAAGCCGTAGACCAGGGAGGCCCCGTAGAGCAGCATCCCGGAGGAGAGCGCGCCGAGCACGAAGTACTTGAGGCCGGCCTCGGTCGACTTGGCATTGTCCCGGTGGAACGCCGCGATCACGTAGGCGGCGAGCGATTGCAGCTCGAGGCCCAGATAGAGGGCGATCAGGTCGTTGGCCGAGACCATCACCATCATGCCGATGGTGCAGAGCACGATCAGCACCGGGAACTCGAACCGGTCGATCTGCTCGCGCTTGAAGAAGTCGTGCGCCAGCAGGATCGTCGCCGCCGAGCCGAGCAGCACCAGCGACTTCATCACCTTCGCGAACGCGTCCGAGACGAACGCCCCCGACAGGGTGGTCACCCGGCCGGCGGTGGGCTGTGACAGCACGACGAACAGGGCGAACAGCAGCAGGACCAGGGCGCCGATGCTGACAGACTCGGCGGACCGGTCGCCGCGCCAGGCGCCGTACAGGATCATCAGCAGAACCCCGACGCTGAGGATCAGCTCGGGCAGGAGCGGGGCCAGCGAGGGCAGGACGGAGTGGACGGTGGGCATCTGTTCCGTCTCAGCGAGCGAGCGGCAGCGCGGCGGCTGCGGTCTGGGTGTTGGCCAGCGCGGCCTTCATGCCGGCCATCAGCGCGTCGGTGGAGGGCGCGAAGACGTCGAGCACCGGGGCCGGATGCACGCCGTAATAGATCGTCAGCACGACCAGCGGCGCGAGGATGAGCTTCTCCCGGGTGTCGAGGTCGAGGATGCCCTGGAGGTTGGGCTTCTCCAGCTTGCCGTAGATCACGCGCGCGTAGAGCCACAAGGCGTAGGCCGCCGACAGGATGATGCCGAAGGTCGAGAAGAACGCGACATTCGGGTTCGCCTTGAAGGCGCCGAGCATCGATAGGAACTCGCCGACGAAGCCGGAGGTGCCGGGCAGGCCGACATTGGCCATGGTGAACACCATCATGGCCACCGCATAGAGCGGCATCCGCTTCACGAGCCCGCCATAGGCGGCGATCTCGCGGGTGTGCATCCGGTCGTAGACCACGCCGACGCACAGGAAGAGCGCCGACGCCACGATGCCGTGGGAGATCATCAGGAACAGGGCGCCCTGGATGCCCTGCTCGTTCAGGGTGAACAGCCCCAGCGTCACGAAGCCCATATGGGCCACCGACGAGTAGGCAATCAGCTTCTTGATGTCGGTCTGCATCAACGCGGTGAGCGAGGTGAAGATGATCGCGATCACCGAGAGGGCGAAAACCAGGGGGGCGAAATCCTGGCTCGCCACCGGCAGCATCGGCAGGGAGATCCGGATGAAGCCGTAGCCGCCCATCTTCAGCAGGATGCCCGCCAGGATCACCGAGCCGGCGGTGGGCGCCTCGACGTGGGCGTCGGGCAGCCAGGTATGGACCGGCCACATCGGCATCTTCACCGCGAAGGAGGCGAAGAAGGCCAGCCACAGCCAGGTCTGCATCCCCACCGGAAAGCGGTATTGCAGCAGGGTCGGGATGTCGGTGGTGCCGGCCTGCCAATACATCGCCATCACGGCGAGCAGCATCAGCACCGAACCGAGCAGGGTGTAGAGGAAGAACTTGAAGCTCGCATAGACCCGGCGCGCCCCGCCCCAGATCCCAATGATCAGGAACATCGGGATCAGGCCGGCCTCGAAGAACAGGTAGAACAGCAGCAGGTCGAGGGAGGCGAACACGCCGATCATCGTCGTCTCGAGGACGAGGAAGGCGACGAAATACTCCTTCACCCGGACGTGGATCGAGGTCCACGACGCCCCGATGCAGAACGGCATCAGGAAGGTGGTGAGCAGGATCAACGGCATCGAGAAGCCGTCGACGCCCAGCTTGAACCGGATCGTCTCGGCGAGCCAGGGATGGCTCTCCACGAGCTGGAAGCTCGCCGACGCCGCGTCGTAGCGGCCCCAGGCCACCAGCGAGAGCACGAAGGTGACGACGGTGGTGGCGAGCGCGGCCCAGCGGCTGTTGCGCGCCACTGATTCCTCGTCGCCCTTAAGGGTGAGGATGAAGGCCGCCCCGCAGAGCGGGACGATCAGCAGGCCGGAGAGGATGCCGAGGCCGAGCATGTCAGTGAGCACCCTTGGGCAGGCCGGCCATCAGGTACCAGCTGATCAAGCCGGCCACGCCGATGAGCATGACGAAGGCGTAGTGGTAGACGTAGCCCGTCTGCAGGCGGACCACGCCCCGGGTGACGTCGACGACCCGCGCCGCGATGCCGTTGGGGCCGAGCCCGTCGATGATCCGGCCGTCGCCCTGCTTCCAGAGGAACAGGCCGAAATCCTTGGCCGGACGCACGAAGATCCGGTCGTAGAGCTCGTCAAAGTACCACTTGTTGAGCAGGAACCGGTACAGCGACGGCTGCTGCGCGGCGAGCGCGCCGGGCAGTTCCGGGCGGCGGATATACATCCAGAAGGCCAGGACGAAGCCGAGAATCAGCATGATCAGCGGCGCATAGGACACCAGCGCCGGGACCTCGTGGATCTCGTGCATGATGTGGTTCTCGGGGCCGTGCGCCAGGGCGTGGCCCCAGAACGCGTCCATGCCGGACCCGATGAAGCGGTCGTGGAAGATGATCCCGGCGAACAGCGCCCCGAAGGCGAGGATCGCCAGCGGAATGGTCATCACCAGCGGGCTCTCGTGGGGCGTATGGTCCCCGTGCCCGTGCCCATGATGGTCGTCCGCGACGAGGTCGCTCTTGTGGGACGGCTCGATGTCGTGGCCGTGATCGTCGTGGGCCGCACCCTCGGTATGGCCCGGGGCGCCGTCGGCCTCATGGGCCATGGTGGAATGAGCGACCGCCGGGGCGGCGTGGTGGTCCTGCGCCGCGTGAACACCCCAGCGGGCCGGACCCTCGAAGGTCATGAAGAACAGGCGCCAGGAATAGAAGGACGTGAAGAAGGCCGCCACCACGGTGCACAGGAAGGCGAGCGTGTGACCCGGCCGGGTCGAGGCGTAGGCCGCCTCGATGATCGCGTCCTTGGAATAGTAGCCCGCCGTGTACGGGAAGCCGATCAGCGCGAGGGAGCCGATCGCCATCATGGCGCAGGTGAACGGGATGTGGGAGCGCAGGCCACCCATGTTCCGCATGTCCTGCTCGTGGTGCATCGCGTGGATGACCGAGCCGGCCCCGAGGAACAGCAGCGCCTTGAAGAAGGCGTGGGTGAACAGGTGGAATACGCCGGCCGAGTAGGCGCCGACGCCGAGCGCCACGAACATGTAGCCGAGCTGCGAGCAGGTCGAGTAGGCGATCACCCGCTTGATGTCGTTCTGCACCAGGCCGATCGTGGCGGCGAAGAAGGCCGTGATGCCGCCGATCACCGTGACGACGATCAGCGCGTTCGGCGCCTCCTCGAACAGCGGCGACAACCGGGCGACCATGAACACGCCGGCGGTCACCATGGTGGCAGCGTGGATCAGCGCCGAGACCGGGGTCGGCCCCTCCATCGCGTCCGGCAGCCAGGTGTGCAGCAGGAACTGCGCCGACTTGCCCATGGCGCCCATGAACAGCAGCAGGCAGGCCAGGGTCAGGGCGTTCCAGTCATAGCCGAGCAGGTGGAAGCTCAAGGTCTTGATCGCGTCGACCTTGGAGAAGATCGCGTCGAACGCCACCGAACCGGTCAGCACGAAGACCAGGAAGATGCCGAGCGAGAAGCCGAAATCGCCGACCCGGTTGACGATGAACGCCTTCATGGCGGCAGCGTTGGCCGAGGGCTTCTCGTACCAGAAGCCGATCAGCAAGTAGGAGGCGAGGCCGACGCCCTCCCAGCCGAAGAACATCTGCACCAGGTTGTCGGCGGTCACCAGCATCAGCATGGCGAAGGTGAACAGCGACAGGTAGGCGAAGAACCGCGGCCGGTGCGGATCCTCGTGCATGTAGCCGACGGAATAGAGGTGGACGAGGGTCGAGACCGTGGTGACGACCACGAGCATCACCCGGGTCAGCGCATCGACCTTGAAGGCCCAATCGACCTGGAGGTCGCCGGCCGAGAACCAGGACGCGACCTGCACCCGCTCGGCATGGCCGCCGTCGAGGAACACGCCCCAGGCGATCAGGGCCGTGAAGGCCAGGAACGCCGTAGTGATGTACTCGCAGGCCCGGGCCCCGATGTACCGGCCGAACAGGCCGGCGATCAGGAAGCCGATCAGCGGGAAGAAGACGATCGCGTGATACATCGCTCTCTTGCAGTCCGTCCTCCGGGCCGACCGCTGGGCGGCGTCCGGATTGTCACTCGGGGCCCGTGGAACGCGGGGCCGCGAACTCGGGTCGCGTCAAGAAGGGCGCCCTAGCCCTTCATCATGCTCACGTCCTCGACCGCGATGGTGCCGCGGTTGCGGAAGAAGACCACGAGGATAGCGAGGCCGATCGCCGATTCGGCGGCCGCGACAGTCAAGACGAACAGGGCGAAGACCTGTCCGGTGATGTCGTTCAGCTGCGTCGAGAAGGCGACCAGGTTGATGTTGACCGCGAGCAGGATCAGCTCGATCGACATCAGGATGACGATGACGTTCTTGCGGTTGATGAAGATCCCGAGCACGCCGAGCGTGAACAGGATCGCCGCAACGGTGAGGTAGTGGCTCAGGCCGATCATCGTTCGAGTCCTTCGGCGGGCATCAGACCTCGACACCCTGGCGGGAGGGCACCTTGCGGGTCTCCACCGCCATGCTCTGGGTGCGGGCGTTCTGGACCGAGATGTCCTGGCGCTTGACGCCCGGGCGATCACGGAGCGTCAGCACGATCGCGCCGATCATCGCCACCAGCAGGATCAGGCCCGCAAGCTGGAAGAAGTAGACGTAATCCGTGTAGAGCACCCGGCCGAGGGCCTGGGCGTTGGTGAGGTTGTCCGCCGCCGCGACGTTGCCGAGCGGCGCCTGAACCAGGTTCGGATCGATGGTCCAGGAGCCCACCACCAGGAGCAGCTCCACCAGGAAGATCGCCCCGATCAGGCCACCGATCGGCAGGTATTGCTGGAAGCCCTGGCGCAACTCGGCGAAGTCCACGTCGAGCATCATCACGACGAACAGGAACAACACCGCGACCGCGCCGACATAGACGACGACCAGGATCATCGCCAGGAACTCGGCGCCCATCAGGACGAACAGCCCGGCGGCGTTTACGAAGGCGAGAATCAGGAACAGCACCGAGGCGACGGGATTGCGCGAGGCGATCACCATGAAGCCCGACGCGACCGTTACGCTCGCGAACAGGTAGAAGAAGGCGGCTGCTGCGGTCATGCGCTCGTCGGGATCGGCCGCCGGAGCGGCCCCTTCTGCCTTGCGTGGAAACGGGCCGCAGCGGGCGGCCCGTCTATAGAACCCGGTCGGCGGGGGCACAACAGCGCCCCCGGCATGCGCTCAGCGGTAAGGCGCGTCCATCGCGATGTTGCGCGCGATCTCGCGCTCCCAGCGGTCGCCGTTCAAGAGGAGTTTCTGCTTGTCGTACAGAAGCTCCTCTCTGGTCTCGACCGAGAATTCGAAGTTCGGACCTTCCACGATGGCGTCCACCGGGCAGGCCTCCTGGCACATGCCGCAATAGATGCATTTCACCATGTCGATGTCGTAACGGGTGGTGCGGCGGGTGCCGTCGTTGCGGCGCGGGCCCGCCTCAATGGTGATCGCCTGGGCCGGGCAGATCGCCTCGCAGAGCTTGCAGGCGATGCAGCGCTCCTCGCCGTTGGGATAGCGGCGCAGGGCATGCTCCCCCCGGAAGCGCGGGCCGCGATGGCCCATCTCGAAGGGATAGTTGATCGTCGCCTTCGGCTTGAAGAAGTAGCGCATGCCGAGGATCATCCCCGACACGAATTCCTTCAGCAGCAGGCTCTTTGCGACCTGATCGAGCTTCATGGCCCGGATCTCCGATTCGGCGGGTGGGCTCAGGCGCCCGGCGCGAGGCCGGTCATCTTGAGCACGAAGGCGACGACGACGACCGAGACCAGCGAGATCGGCAGAAAAACCTTCCAGCCGAGGCGCATGAGCTGATCGTAGCGGTAGCGCGGCACGATGGATTTCACCATCGCGAACAGGAAGAACAGGAAGCTGGCCTTCAGGATGAACCAGATCACGCCCGGCACCCAGGTGAACGGCGCGAACGGGATCGGCGACAGCCAGCCGCCCAGGAACAGGATGGTTCCGAGCGCACACATGCTCATGATGGCGACGTACTCGCCGAGCATGAACAGCAGATAGGGCGTCGACGAGTATTCCACCATGTAGCCGGCCACCAGCTCCGACTCGGCCTCCGGCAGGTCGAAGGGCGGGCGGTTGGTCTCGGCCAGCGCTGAGATGAAGAACACCACGAACATCGGGAAGAGCCACAGCCAATACCAGCCGAACAGGCCGAGGCTGGTGTCCTGCGCCATCACGATGCGCGAGAGGTTCAGCGAGCCGGCGCAGAGCAGCACGCAGATGATCACGAAGCCCAGCGAGACCTCGTAGGAAATCATCTGCGCCGCCGAGCGGAGCGCGCCCAGGAAGGCGTATTTCGAGTTCGAGGCCCAGCCGCCCATGATGACGCCGTAAACGCCCAGGCTGGAGATCGCGAAGATGTAGGTGATGCCGACATTGATGTCGGCGATCGCCCAGCCGTCGGCCAGGGGAATCACCGCCCAGCTCGACAGAGCCAGCATCGCGAAGACCAGCGGCGCCAGCAGGTAGATCGCCTTGTTGGCGCCCGCCGGGATCACCGGCTCCTTCAGCACGAACTTCAGAAGGTCGGCGAAGGATTGCAGCAGCCCGAACGGCCCGACCACGTTGGGACCGCGCCGGAGCTGCACCGCCGCCCAGATCTTACGGTCGGCGAGCAGCGCGTAGGCGATGAACACGAGCAGCGCTGAGAGCAGCACGAAGCTCTTCAGCACGATCAGGAGCACGGTCCCGAGGATTTCGAGCGACGTCATCGTGGGGTCCCTACTCTGCCGCCGCGAGCGGCCGCGGCTCGGCGGCCCATTGGCGGGCGAGGCGCGAGCACTCGGCGAGCACCCGCGAGGCGCGGGCGATCGGGTTGGTGAGGTAGAAGTCGGTCACCGGGGAGGCGAAGGCGGGGCCGCCGGTGGTGCTGCCGAGGCCGGCCAGCCGATCCACGGCCGCCGCCACGTCGCCGGTCTCCACGGTGCCGATCGCCGCGAAATGCGGATGGGCGGTGTAGAGGGCCCGGCGAAGCGCAGTGAGCGAATCGAACGGCAGACGCTGGCCCAGCACGTCCGAGAGCGCGCGCAGGATTGCCCAATCCTCGCGGGCATCCCCCGGCGGGAAGCCGGCGCGGTTGCCCATCTGGACCCGGCCTTCCGTGTTCACCCAGGTCGCCGACTTCTCGGTATAGGCTGCGCCCGGCAGGATCACGTCCGCCCGGGAGGCGCCGCGGTCGCCATGGGTGCCCTGGTAGATCACGAAGGCGCCGGGCGCCACGTCGCGCTCGTCGGCACCGAGGTTGAACAGCACGTCCACGCCGCCGGCCGCCAGCATGGCCGGGAAGCTGAGGCCGCCCTCCCCCGGCACGAAGCCGAGATCGAGCGCGCCGACCCGGGCGGCGGCCGTGTGCAGAACGCCGAAGCCGTTCCACTCCGGCGTGACCGCGCCGATCGCCTGGGCGAGGGATGCCGCCGCAGCCAGGATGCCGGGCTCGGCATTGGCGCCGACGATGATGAGCGGCGCCTTCGCGCCCTTGAGGATCTCGAGGAAGCTGTGCTCCCCGCGGGCGAGGCCGGCCAGCGATTCGGGGCCGGCGCCGATATAGTGGCTCGGATAGGTCAGATCGACCGGCTCGCCGATCACCCCGACCGCGAGCGGCCCCATGCGCCAGCGCTTGCGGATGCGGACGTTCAGCAGTGAGGCTTCGGTGCGCGGATTGGCACCGACGATCAGGATCGCATCCGCGGCCTCGATGCCGGGAATCGTCGGGTTGAACAGGTAGGATGCACGGCCCAGCGCCGGATCGAGCCCGGTCTCGGTTTGCCGGCAATCGAGGTTGGGCGTACCGAGCGCGCGCATCAGCTCGCGCAGGGCGAAGATCTCCTCGACGCCCGCTAGGTCCCCGACGACAGCGCCGATGCGCTTGGGATCGGTGGCGTTCACCTTGGCGGCGATGGCCTGGAACGCCTCACCCCAGGAGGCGGGCCGCAGCCGGCCGTTCTCGCGCAGGTACGGCCGGTCGAGGCGCTGCATCCGCAAGCCATCGACGTGGTAGCGGGTCTTGTCGGAGATCCACTCCTCGTTGATTTCTTCGCTGACCCGCGGCTCGATCTGCATCACCTCGCGGCCGCGGGTGTCGACGCGGATCGAGGAGCCGACCGCGTCCATCACGTCGACCGATTCGGTCTTGTTCAGCTCCCAGGGGCGGACGTTGTAGCTCTGCGGCCGGTGCACCAGGGCGCCCACCGGGCACAGGTCGGCGACGTTGCCCTGGAGCTCCGAGGCCATCGACTGCTCGAGGTAGCTCGTGATCTCCATGTCCTCGCCGCGGCCGATGGCGCCGAGGTCGGGCACGCCTGCCACCTCCGCCAGGAAGCGCACGCAGCGGGTGCAGTGGATGCAGCGGTTCATCGCGGTCCGCACCAGCGGGCCGATATGCTTCTCCTCGACCGCGCGCTTGTTCTCCTGGTAGCGGGTCGAATCGACCCCGTAGGCCATCGCCTGGTCCTGCAGGTCGCAATGGCCGCCCTGGTCGCAGATCGGGCAATCGAGCGGGTGGTTGATGAGGAGGAACTCCATCACCCCTTCCCGGGCCTTCTTGGTCAGGCCGGAGCGGGTCAGCACCTCCGGCGGCTCGCCGTTCGGGCCCGGGCGGCAATCCTTCACCGCGTAGGCGCAGCTCGCCACCGGCTTGGGCGCGCCCTTCAGCTCCACCAGGCACATCCGGCAATTGCCGGCGATCGACAGGCGCTCGTGGAAGCAGAAGCGCGGGATCTCGGCCCCCGCGGCCTCGCAGGCCTGGAGCAGGGTGTATTCGGCCGGAACCTCGACCTCGGTGCCGTCGACGAGGATTTTTGTCATCGGTGCCATCTCAGTGCGGGGCGTCGGCGAGATCGAGGCGTCGCTCGATCCGCTCGAGGCGAAGCTCGACCCGGTCGATCCGCCGGTGAACGCCGGCCAGGTTTTCTTCGACCGCGGCCATCCGGCCCTTCAACTCACGGACATCGTCGCTGAGCCGATCGACCTTCTCGTCGATGCGACGCAGGTACACGAGCATCAGGTTGTCAGGCTGGCTCGTCATGGCCTCACTCCGCGGCCATCGGGATCGGGTCGGAATGCGGGTTGGCCGTATAGCGGTCGATCCGCTTCTCGATCTCGGGGCGGAAGTGCTTGATCAGGCCCTGGATCGGCCAGGCCGCCGCGCTGCCGAGCGCGCAGATCGTGTGACCCTCGATCTGCTTGGTGACCTCGAACAGCATGTCGATCTCGCGCTTCTGCGCCCGGCCCTCGGTCATCCGCTGCATCACCCGCCACATCCAGCCGGTGCCTTCCCGGCAGGGCGTGCACTGGCCGCAGGATTCGTGCTTGTAGAAGTACGAGATCCGGGTGATCGCCGCGACGATGTCGGTGGACCTGTCGAGCACGATCACCGCCGCCGTACCGAGGCCGGAGCCGAGGCCGCGCAGGGTGTCGAAATCCATCTTGGCGTCGATGATCTGGTCGGCCGGCACCAGCGGCACCGACGAGCCGCCCGGGATCGAGCAGAGCAGGTTGTCCCAGCCGCCGCGCATGCCGCCGCAATGCCGGTCCACCAGCTCGCGGAAGGTGATGCCCAGTTCCGCCTCGACGTTGCACGGCCTGTTGACGTGCCCCGAGACGCAGAACAGCTTGGTGCCGGTGTTGTTCTTGCCGCCGAGCCCGGCGAACCACGCGCCGCCCCGGCGCAGGATCGTTCCGGCCACCGCGATCGACTCGACGTTGTTGACCGTCGTGGGGCAGCCGTAGAGGCCCATATTGGCCGGGAACGGCGGCTTGAGCCGCGGCATCCCCTTCTTGCCCTCGAGGCTCTCGATCAGCGCCGTCTCTTCGCCGCAGATATAGGCGCCCGCGCCGTGGTGGACGTAGATGTCGAAGGGAAAGTCGTGCACGTTCGACTGGCCGACGAGACGGGCCTCGTAGGCCTCGTCCACGGCTTTCTGGAGCGCGTGCTTCTCGGCCACGTATTCGCCGCGGATGTAGATGTAGCAGGCATGCGCGCCCATGGCGAAGCAGGCCAGCATGCAGCCCTCGATCAGGAGATGCGGATCGTGCCGCATGATCTCCCGGTCCTTGCAGGTGCCCGGCTCCGACTCGTCGGCATTGACCACGAGGTAGTGCGGGCGCCCGTCCGACTTCTTCGGCATGAACGACCATTTCAGGCCGGTGGGGAAGCCCGCGCCGCCGCGGCCGCGCAGGCCCGACGCCTTCATCTCCTCGATGATCCAGTCGCGGCCCTGCTCTAGGAGGAACTTGGTCCCGTCCCAGGCGCCGCGCTGCTTGGCAGCCTCCAGGCCCGGCGAATGCAGGCCGTAGAGGTTGGTGAAGATGCGATCCTGATCCGACAGCATGTCAGGTCCTCACTGAGCCGGCGCCGATAGAGCCTTGGCCTGACCGACCCAGTCCTCCCGGTCGATGCGACCTGGGACCGCGAGGTAGGTGCCGACCCAGGTTATCTCGTCGCGGGCCCAGGCGGCGATCTGGTCGAAATGGTGGATGCCGAGGCCGTTGAGGCGCAGGCTGGTGTCGGGATCGATGCCCCGGATCCGGGTGAGATCGTCCGGCCGGCCGGCGCGGGCCGCGTCGAGGCCGGGCGGACGGGTGCCGACGGCGTTCGCCTTCTGCTCCGGGGTCGCATCCTGCGGCAGCGCAGCGAGCGCCCCGGCGACGCGGGCCTCCTCGGCTTCCGCCGCGACCTCACCCGCGCTGGCGCCGGAGGCGTCCGGCTGCTGGGGGACCGTATCGCGCTGGGGCGTCTCCTGATTCCCCTGCTCGCCCGCGGCCGGCTCGCCCTCGGCGATGCGCTTGGCCGGTGAGTCGAGCACGTCCGCGTCGCCCGGGCGGGCGGCGCCGTGCTTGGCGGTGGAGCGGCCGCGCTCGGCCGCGTCGGCGCGATCTTCGGGCTTCACCGGCGTCTCGCCCTCGGCCGCACGCTGGGCCGGGGCGTCGCTGACCGTCCGCTCCACCGGTCGCCCGGCATCGGGCTTGGCCGGCTTCGGATTGACGGCGGCCTGTTGCTCGCTGGAGGCCGCCTCGCCGGTCTTGGCGGCCTGCTCCTCGGGCTTGGCCGTGTCCTCGAAGCGCTTGCGCCAAGCTCCGATCCGCGATCCGTCGAACAGGGTCTGGTCGGTGAGCGTGTCGGGGCCGCCCTGCGGCTCCGAGGCCTGGCGTCCGATCTGCGAGCCGACCTTGACCGGCCGGCCGGCCGCCAGGTCGTCCATCAGCGTGCCGAGGGACTCGGGCGTGAGGTCCTCGTAATAATCCTGGTTGATCTGCACCATCGGGGCGTTGCAGCAGGCGCCCAGGCACTCGACCTCGAGCCAGGAGAAGTTGCCGTCGGCCGAGACGTGACCGGGGGGGCCGAGGCGCGCCTCGAGCATCTCCTTCAGGCCCCGGGCGCCGCAGGAATCGCACGGCACCGTGCCGCAGACCTGAATCCAGAAGCGGCCCACCGGCTCCAGGGCGAACATCGTGTAGAAGGTCGCCACCTCCAGCACGCGGATGTTGGGCATGCCGAGTTCGGCCGCCACCGCCTCGATGGCCGCCCGCGGCAGCCAGCCGCCGTTCTGCTCCTGCGCCTTCCAGAGCAGCGAGATCACCGCGGAGGCCTGGCGGCCCTCCGGGTACTTGGCGATCTGGGTCTTGGCCCAGGCGGCGTTCTCGGGGGAGAACGCAAAGCTCTCGGGCTGCTCAGAGGCCGGCGCGAGTCTGCGGTTTGCCATCCTGCTAACGCCTTACCGATCCACTTCGCCGAACACGATGTCGAGGGTGCCGAGCACACAGGACACGTCGGCCAGAAGGTGCCCCCGGCACATCCAATCCATCGCCTGAAGATGCGCGAAGCCCGGCGCGCGGATCTTGCAGCGATACGGCTTGTTGGTGCCGTCGGACACGAGATAGACGCCGAACTCGCCCTTGGGCGCCTCCACGGCGGCGTAGACCTCGCCCTCCGGCACGTGGAAGCCCTCGGTGTAGAGCTTGAAGTGGTGGATCAGCGCTTCCATCGAGCGCTTCATCTCGCGGCGCGGCGGCGGCGCGAACTTGCCGTCGATAGCGGCGATCGGGCCCTGCCCGGCCGGCTCGCGCAGCTTGGCGCAGCACTGCTTCATGATCTTGGCCGATTCGCGCATTTCCTCCATGCGGATCACCTGCCGGTCGTAGGTGTCGCCGTTCCGGCCCACCGGCACGTCGAACTCCATCTCCTCGTAGCACTCGTAGGGCTGCGCCTTGCGCAGGTCCCACGGGATGCCGGAGCCGCGCAGCATGACGCCGGAGAAGCCCCATTCCATGCACTCGTCCACCGACACGATGCCGATGTCGACGTTGCGCTGCTTGAAGATGCGGTTGGCCATGACGAGGTCGTCGAGATCCTGGACGACCTGCAGGAACGGGTCGCAGAACGCCTCGATATCGTCGATCAGCTTGGGCGGCAGGTCCTGGTGGACGCCGCCCGGCCGGAAGTAGTTGGCGTGGAGCCGGGCGCCCGAGGCACGCTCGTAGAAGATCATCAGCTTCTCGCGCTCCTCGAAGCCCCAGAGCGGGGGCGTGAGGGCGCCGACATCCATCGCCTGCGTGGTGACATTGAGCAGGTGCGACAGCAGGCGGCCGATCTCGCAGAACAGCACGCGGATCAGCTGGGCGCGCCGCGGCACCTCGATGCCCGCGAGCTTCTCGATCGCCAGGCAGAAGGCGTGCTCCTGATTCATCGGCGACACGTAGTCGAGCCGGTCGAAATAGGGCGTCGCCTGGAGGTAGGTCTTGTGCTCGATCAGCTTCTCGGTGCCGCGGTGCAGCAGCCCGATATGCGGATCGACCCGCTCGACCACCTCACCGTCCAGCTCCAGCACGAGGCGCAGCACGCCGTGCGCCGCCGGGTGCTGCGGGCCGAAATTGATCGCGAAATTGCGGATGTTGTGTTCTGTCATTGACAGTCTCCGCGGTTCAGGCCGACGTCTTCTTCTCGTCTCCGGGCAGCACGTAGTCTGTGCCTTCCCACGGGGACAGGAAGTCGAAGTTGCGGAATTCTTGGGTGAGCTGGACCGGCTCGTAGACGACCCGGGCCTCGTCCTGGTCGTACCGGACCTCGACGAAGCCGGTGAGCGGGAAGTCCTTGCGCAGGGGATGTCCCTCGAACCCGTAATCGGTGAGCAGCCGGCGCAGGTCCGGATGCCCCGAGAACAAGATGCCGTAGAGGTCGTAGGTCTCGCGCTCGTACCAGTTCGCGGCCGGGAACACTTCGATCGCCGAGGGGACCGGGGTCACCTCGTCCGTCTGCACCTTCACCCGGATGCGCGCGTTGTGGCGCAGCGAGAGCAGGTGGTAGACCACGTCGAAGCGCTGCGCGCGCTGCGGGTAGTCCGCGCCGCAGATGTCGATGAAGCTGCGGAACGCGCAGGCCGGGTCGTCGCGCAGGTAGGTCAGCACGTAGATGATGTCGGAGGCCTGGACCACCAGGGTCAGCTCGCCGAACGCGATGGCGTGCGACACCACCGCCGGGCCGAGCGCGCCGGTAACCCGCTCGGCCAGCGCCGTGAGGGCGGCCGGGCCGCTCTCGGGCTGGGTGTGCGACAGGATCGAGATGCCGTTGGTCATGGCCGCTCCTCAGCGCTCGATCGTGCCGGTCCGGCGGATCTTCTTCTGGAGAAGCAGCACGCCGTAGAGCAGCGCCTCGGCGGTGGGCGGGCAGCCGGGCACGTAGATGTCCACCGGCACCACCCGGTCGCAGCCGCGCACCACCGAATAGGAATAGTGATAGTAGCCGCCGCCGTTGGCGCAGGAGCCCATCGAGATCACGTAGCGCGGCTCCGGCATCTGGTCGTAGACCTTGCGCAGGGCCGGAGCCATCTTGTTGGTCAGCGTGCCGGCGACGATCATCACGTCCGACTGGCGCGGCGAGCCACGGGGCGCGAAGCCGAAGCGCTCGCAATCGTAGCGCGGCATCGACATCTGCATCATCTCGACCGCGCAGCAGGCGAGCCCGAAGGTCATCCACATCAGCGAGCCGGTGCGGGCCCAGTTGATCAGCTCGTCCGTGGTGGTGAGCAGGAAGCCCCGGTCGGCCAGTTCGTCGCTGATCGACAGGAAGGTCGGATCGTCCGCGCCGATCGGCCGGCCGGTGTTGGGATCGATGATCCCTTTCGGCTGGGGCGCGACCGCGGGGGCGCGGGACAGGCTGTGGGTCGTGTCGGTGATCAGGGCCATCGGCGACTCGGAATGCGGTGCGGGCAGGCTGCTGTTGCGAATCAATCCCATTCGAGGGCGCCCTTGCGCCACTCATAGACGAAACCGACCGTCAGCACGCCCAGGAAGACGATCATCGACCAGAAGCCGAACCAGCCAAGGTCTCCGAAGGTGATCGCCCACGGGAATAGGAACGCGACCTCGAGATCGAAGATGATGAACAGGATCGCCACGAGGTAGAACCGCACGTCGAACTTCATGCGGGCATCGTCGAATGCGTTGAAGCCGCACTCGTAGGCCGAGAGCTTCTCCGGATCCGGGCTCTTGAAGGCGACCAGGAAGGGCACGACGAGCAGCGCCGTGGCGATGAACAGAGCCACGCCGATGAACACGATGAGCGGAAGGTAATCCGCCAACAATCCGGTCATGCCAGGGCCTCGCGAGAGCGTCTCGATCGACGTGGGAAACCGCGGTGCGCCGCCGAACCGGATTCGCCCGTGGAATTGTTCTTATGCCAGGATGCGCGCGGCCGGAGGCTTAGTCGAGCCGCCGACCCCTGACAATGGCTTGCCGCGTCGCACAAAGTGCAGGTCTTGTCTTGTGTAGGGATGTGGGCCTGCGCGGCGGCCCTGCAACACGACGCATGCGCGCAGCCCCTTTGGCCGGGCGCGGCGCAAAACCATCACGGACACGCTTGACAGCCCCCCGCCTGGCCCATAAACCCCGCCCCGTCGCCGGGCGAAACGCCCTCTTCGAAGCGCATCCATCGGCTTTCGAAGCGACCACGCCGTGCGGGCGTAGCTCAGTTGGTTAGAGTGCCGGCCTGTCACGCCGGAGGTCGCGGGTTCGAGCCCCGTCGCCCGCGCCACTTCCATAAGTTTCTTAAAATCGAAATTTGGATTTGCCCTCCGGCTATGTCGGGGGCGTTCCATCGAGTTCGCGATGTTATGGCGTTAAAGCCTGACACGGAAAACTACGATGATGCGTTGCGCCGTGCAGGCAGCGGGATGACGGTAAGAAGGCGGCCGTAAAGATCCTCTTCGATGAGCCAGACGGAGCGAATCCAGGGCTCTCGGCCATCGACACCTTTGATTGGGCCTTCGCAGACAATGCGCCTCGACCCAACCGCGTCGAAAATCATCTGCACGTCCGGGGCGGACACATAATGGTCTACCAAGGCGTCTGCCAGAATGTTCGGTTGACCTGCTGTGAATCCGAAGCGCAGCAAAAACTTTGCTTTTGAGCCGCCTTTCGGGTGCATAGGATTCAGCAAGTAACCGACGATCTTCTCGCCCTGGATGCGCAACCCCAGGAGTGTCGGCAGGCCTGCGCGACTCACGGCGTATGGCGACCAGTGCGTCTCAGATCGACTGGTAGCACCGTCGCGAGGGCACCCGCTGGCTCCGGGAATTCGACGAAAAAGGCTTCGCCGCCCTTCCAGACGCCGACGATGGTGCCTTCGGTGCCGGCCGGAATCGGATCGCCGTCATCGGTTACGACCGGTGCCAGCACGACCACGTCGTCGAGATCCCGAAACGTGGCCCCGGTATCCTCTTTCCGCAGCAGGTATGAGAAGTCGACCGACATTTCCTGAGATTGGCGCTTGCGATGAGCGTGCGCAAGTCGATGGTCACCGCACGGCTGACCGGAGCCTCAAACCGAAGGCCAGCGACCGGCCCCCCGCGCCCGCCGGCGTTCATCGCGCCGGCCGATCAGCAGGTCGGTGGCGTCGCGGGGCCCCGGCACGGCCGCGTCGGCGACGTCCTGCGGGGTCAGCCCGATATCCTTCAGCTCCCGCTCGGACAGGGTCGAGAGCCGGTGCAGCACGCGCCGGTTCATCGCCGCGCGCGACAGCCCCGCCCGCACCTACGCGGCGGCCGCGGCGATCGCCTGGACGGACCGGGCGAGCCAGGACGGCCTGCCTGGGGCATGGGCGGTCTCGGTGAGGCATTGGTCCATGATTCGATCCTCCGTCTGTCCGGAACCCGGCGATCTTGACCGCACGGGACTGGCGGCGACAGGAACAGTTCGGTACGATTTCGAAGAATTGTCCGGTCGGAAAGGCGGTACGGATGCAGGTCGCGCTCAAGCCCGCCGGGACGCGCGTGGAGATCGTGGCCGGGGAGATCCGCGAGCGGATCGCGGCGCGCCACCTCGTGCCGGGGGTCCGGATCCCATCGGTGCGGGCCTTCGCGGAATCCATGGGGGTGTCGAAATCGACCGTGGTGGAGGCCTATGACCGGCTGGCCGCCGAGGGCACCCTGGTGGCGCGGCCGGGCTCGGGCTTCTACGTCGCCGGCAAGACCCGGCCGCTCTCGCTCCAGGCGATGGGCCCCCGGCTCGACCGGATCGTCGACCCGCTGTGGATCACCCGCCAAGCGCAGCAGGCCGGCGCGGACCAGCTCAAGCCCGGGGCCGGCTGGCTGCCCGATTCCTGGATGCCGCACGAGGCGATTCGGCGGGGCCTGCGCCGGGTGGCGCGGGCGGATCTCGCCGAGATGACCAATTACGACCGGCCGCTGGGCTACGAGCCCCTGCGGATCCAGATCGCCCGCAAGATCGCCGAGAAGGGCGTAGGCGCCGAGCCGGACCAGATCGTGCTCGTCGAATCCGCCACCCAGGCCCTCGACCTCGTCTGCCGGTTCCTGCTCCAGCCGGGCGACACCGTGCTGGTGGACGATCCCTGTTACTTCAACTTCCTGGCGCTGCTGCGGGCACACCGGGTGTCGGTGGTCGGCGTGCCGCTCACCCCGGAGGGCCCGGACCTGCAGGCTCTCGGGACCCTGCTCGAGCGGCACCGGCCGCGCTTCTACCTGACCAACGCGGCGCTCCAGAACCCGACCGGCGCGAGCCTCGCCCCGGCCATCGCCCATCGGCTGCTGAAGCTGTGCGAGGCGCACGACACCCTGATCGTCGAGGACGAGATCTTTGGCGACCTCGAACCGGAGCCGGCCCCGCGGCTCGCCGGGTTCGACGGGCTGGAGCGGGTGATCCAGATCGGCAGCTTCTCCAAAACCCTGTCGGCGGCGGCACGCTGCGGCTGGATCGCGCTCCGGGGCGACTGGGTCGAGCCGCTGGTCGATCTGAAGCTCGCGCTCAGCCTCGGCAACGGCCACGTCACGGCGGCTTTGGTGCACAGCCTGATCACCGAAGGCTGCTACCGCCGGCACCTCGCCGAGACCAAGCGGCGGCTCGCCGGCGCCATGGTCCAGGCCTCGGCCGAGCTCGGCGCCTGCGGCCTGAAACCCTGGGCGCAGCCCCGGGGCGGCTTCTTCCTGTGGATGCGCCTGCCGGACGGGCGCGACGGCGCCGAGGTGGCGCGCCGCGCCCTGGCGCAGGGCATGGTGCTGGCCCCGGGGGCGGCGTTCAGCCTCTCCGACGACTGGAACGGCTACCTGCGCTTCAACGTCGCCCACTGCACCGACCCGCGCATCCGGCCGATCCTGCGCGGGGCGCTGGCTTGATCGCTGCGGGGCCCGTCCGTGCGAGCGCATCGACCCGGCCCGGCGCCACCTTTGGCAATGCGGGGGGGGATGGATCAATATCCGATCCGCTTGAGCTTAGATTTGCTGCCTTCGACCGTTTATAGACATTGGGAAGGTCCGCTCAGGGGATCATAAGGTGCAAAGACCTACGATTGCGTGAGGTAAGGTGCCGCCTTTTGCTTCCGGGCGAATGACCGGCCGAGCAGGCATAGTCCAGCAGCAACTGGTTTCTTGCAGCCCGTCTACCGCCCGCCGGCGTTAGACGGAACGGGCGAACGTTTATGGCCCCAGATCTCGCTTCCTCCCGCGTGATCAGGGTCGCCAGCCGTGCTCGGCACCTCACGCTTCCGCATTCATTTCCGGCGACGTTCTTAGATCGTTACCAGCGATAGCGCAGTGTCGCGAGGATCGTCTGCCTGTTTCCGTAGAAGCAGCCGGTCGCAGCAATGCACGTCGTGACGTAAGTCTTGTCGAAGAGGTTCGTCGCGTTGAGCGCAAGATCGACGCCCTTCAGCACGGGATAGCGATACCCAAAATCGTAGCGGACAGCCGCGTCGACCAGCGTGACCGCAGGTGTTCGGTAGAGATTGGCGGTGTCGCCGACCGAGATGCCGATGTAGCGCACGCCTGCGCCCAGGCCGAGGCCGGCCCATTCCCCCGTTCGGATCGTGTAGTCGAGCCAGACCGAGGCCTGTTGGCGTGGAACGAAGGGCAGTTCGTTCCCGACGATGCTGACACCGGCCGCGTTGGCGTTGGCCTTGGTGAACCTGCTGGTCATCGCAGCGTAGGAGGCGACCATGTCGAGGCTGTCGGTGAGGCTGGCCTTCGCCTCCAGTTCCAGCCCGCGGACCCTTGCCTCGCCGGCTTGGCTGTTGAACCGGAAGTTGAGGGCGTCCGGCGTCAGCACGTTCTGCTGCGTGAGATCGAACACCGCACCGGTCAGCAAGAGGTTCGTACCTGTCGGCTGGGCCTTGATGCCGCCCTCGATCTGGTCACCGGTGGTCGGCGCGAAGGGTGCGCCGAAGCGGTTGGTGCCGGAGGTCGGCTGGAACGACGTCGCGTAGCTCACGTATGGGGACAAGCCACCGTCGAAAAGATAGTTCAGGCCGACACGGCCGGTGAAGGCGGCATCGTCCTGTTTCACCTGCGCCAGCGCGCCGGTCGACACCGTTCGGGTCCGGGTGATGGCGTCGGCCCAGTCCTGACGTCCACTGAGGGTGAGACCGAAGCCGCCGAAGCGGATCTCGTCTTGCACGTACAGGCCGGTCTGGTTGCGCCCTTGTGTGATCCGCGTGCCGAGCGGCGGCCGGGTGACGGTCCCGGCATAGACCGGGGCGAAGATGTCGATCGAGGGGACGCCCGTCAGGTCCGACTCGTCGTAGCGTGCATCCTCACGCAGATAATCTGCGCCGAACAGGAGCGTATGGGCGAAAGGTCCCGTGAGGAAGCGTGCCTCCGCCTGATTGTCGACGTTGAAGAGGTTCGAGCGTTCCGGGAACGCCCAAGCGTAGCGGGACAGCGTCCGTCCGTCGGCCGCAAGCCCGCTCGCCTGGACGCGCTGCGTGTCGGCTTCGACATGCGCAAACCGCAGGTTCTGGCGCAGTGTCCAGATCTCATCGAAACGATGCTCGAACGCGTAGCCGATGAAGCTTTGGTCGAGCTTGAACCGATCGTAGTTCGGCTCGCCGATGAAGCGGTTCGTGGAGATGCGTCCGCGCGGGTTCGTGTACAATGTGCCGAGGGTCGGGAGGCCTTGCGGCGCACCGCCACCGGGCGAGTCGATGTGCAGGTACTGCGACAGGATCGTGAAGGACGTGTCCGCATCCGGTCGGAACGTGACGCTCGGGGCGAGGAAGACCCGGTCTTCCTCCAGGTAATCCAGCTGGGTTCCGGTGGTGCGGGCGAGCCCGGTGAGCCGGTAGAGGACGCGGCCTTCCGGATCGACGGGGCCGGACAGGTCGAAGGCGGCCTGAGCACGTCCGAAGCTGCCGGTCTGGAGCTGGATCTCGTGCAGCGGCACCGCGCTCGGACGCTTGCTGACGAGGTTGAGTAAGCCGCCTGGCGAGTTCTGCCCGTAAAGTCCTGACGCAGGGCCCTTCAGCAGTTCGACGCGCTCCAGGCCGTATGTCTCGACGAGTGGCTGCGAGTAGCCCCGTGCGCCGTAAGGAAGGCGCAGGCCATCCAGGTAGCGTCCGGGCACGAAACCGCGGACGTAGAGCCAGTCGTAGCGCAGGTCCGTGCCGTACTGCGTGAGCACGCCCGGGGTGTAGAGCAAAGCCTGGCGCACGGTCTGCGCTTGCCGATCCTCGATCTCCTTCCGGCCGACCACGTTGATGGCCTGCGGCGTTTCCAGGATCGGCGTGCCGGTCTTCGTCGCCGTCGCGCTGCGTCTGGCGACGTAGCCATTGACCGGCCCAAGAGCCGTGTCGGTGGTCACCTCCAAGGCATCGAGGGTCACGCTGCCGTCTTGAGGGCCGGCGACGTCGGCCTGGGCCACGAGACCGACGATGGTGGCCGCGCGCCTGGCCGTGAAGTGCGGCACCAAGCCGGTGCCCGCAAGCAGCTGCCGCAAGGCTCCCATCCGGTCGTACCGTCCGGAGAGTGGCGTCGAGCGCAGGCGGCGGCTGGCGTTGCTGTCGTAGATCAGCTGCACGCCGCTGACGGCGCCATAGGATGCCAGAGCCTCGTCAAGGGGCTGCCCGGCAATCGCGAAGTCGAGGGTCTCGTCCAGATCCGGATTGGGCGATGTCACGCGGACGATCCGCGCCTCGACCCTCGCCCCGGTCAGGTCAGCGGGGGCGATGGCTGCCGCAGTCTGCGTCGGCAGGGTCAACACGAGCGCCGCGACCCCACTCAATCCGGTCACCATCCGAAAGCCGTCTCCCGTCCGGTGCCGCCCGCATCCTCGCGCCATCGTCGTGCCCCGCGTCATCCTGCGGCTTGTCACCGCTGTCCGACGGGTCGTGATCGCCCGTCTGACTCCTCAGACGCGCGCCGGGTGGCGAGCCCGCAAAAAAACTGCGTGTCCTTTCTCGGCCCGACGCGACCGTGCGGCGCTCAGCGCAGGACGACGAGGCGGTCGCCGAACCTGACCTCCGATAGGGCGAGGGCGGTGCGGATGCTGCCGAGAGCCTCCTCCGGTCGCGCGAGGTGGAACACGCCCGTCACCCGCCGGGCGGCCGTAGCCGAACTGGCGACGACGATCCGTCCCGGCCGGTATCGATTGAGATCGTCCACGACCTGCGACAGGGGCGTATCACGGAAGACAAGCAGGCCCCGCCTCCAGGCAGCCGTGGTGGCGACGTCGATGGCGTGGGGACCGCGCGCATCCGGTCCGATCCCGACCTCCTGACCGGCCACGAGGCGCGTCGCAGCAACGCCCGGTGCGGGAACGACAGTGACTTGCCCGGCCAGGCAGGCCATGTCGGCATCCTGGCCGCCGACCCAGCCGGACAGGCCTCCGCGAGGCCTGCACCGAACGACGACCTCCGCCGGCTCACTCGGCTCAGTGACGAGGCGCGCCTCGCCCACGACCACGGTGAGGGCAGCGCGGGTGGCCGGAACGGTGACGGCCACCGAGCCCGCATGCAGAACGATGTCCTGCCGCATGTCCTTGCGGTGAGCGTCCAGGGCCGTCTCGGCATCTAGCTCGATGCGGATGCCGCCCGGCAGGGTCACCGTCCGGATCTCGCCGGTTCCCGTCCGGTATGCAGCCCGCAGGGTCGGCCACCGCAACGCAAGCGTCGCGCCCGCGGCTGCGATGGAGGCCGACGCGACCCCGCCCGCGGCCACTCGGCCCAGCATGCGCCGCCGGGTCATCCCGCGGGGCGCCTCCCGGGCAGATGCCGGCCCGGACGTGACCGCGAGGGCGTCGCCCGTCCGCCGCCAAAGTCCGGCGGCAGCCCGGAATGCGGCGTCGTGCGCGGGCAGGGAGCGCCAGGCGGCGAGGGCCTCGGCGTCATCCTGCGTCGCCGTTCCGGAGGTCAGGTGGACAACCCAGGCGTGCGCCTGCTGCCGGACGCTGCGATCGTCGCCGTTCGTGGTCCTGTCCGGTTGGTTCGGCTCGCTCATTCTTCTCTCGCCGGTCGGCGGATCCGTTTCGCGCCATCGCACGGAAAGAGCATCCTGCAGCAAGACGTTTCGATGTGCCGCATCCCGCAATCAATCCGGGATCCGGCTTGTTCGGAGACGGTCCGCACAATGATCGAGCGCCATCCTGACTTCGGCCTCCACCGTTCGGAGTGATACGCCGAGGCGCGCGGCGATGGAGGCGTGGCTCAAGCCTTCGATCCGGCTGAGGCGGAAGGCCTCGGCGCGCCGGGGCGGGAGTTCGCGCAGGGCCGCACCGAGCCTCTGCAGGTCGAGGCGGCCCTGTGCCTGCCGGTCCGGGCCCGGTCCCTCGTCGGCGACAGCCAGAAGATCGTCGATCTCGACGGGCGTGAGCAACCGGGACTGGCGCATCTGCGCTCTGTTGTGATCCACGGCCAGGTTCGCCGCGATCTGGAACAGGAAGGCGCGTTCGTTGTGAAAAACGGTCCGTCCCTGCTCGGACCGCGCCACCCGGATGAAGGCCTCGTGCATGAGGTCGGTCGCTTCGTGCCGGCCGACCTTTCGGCTCAGAAACCGCAGCAAGGCCTCGCAATGGCTGCGATAGAGGCTCGCCAATCGGCTCGCAGGCCCATCATGGGCGGGATCGACGGCAGGCATGGAGCTTTGCCTGTGAGAGACGGCTGGGGTGGCTTGGCTATGCCTCGGCGTATCGCGACGATGGACCGTAAAGCAAGAGCATGGAAGTCACGCTCAAGATGCGGGGCTCTAGTTTTTAATTTTTCTATTTAATCTTTCCGTTGAAGTTCTATAAATACTTAAGCGCACAAGAGATATTATTCGATGGGGTGATGCTTTCTCCTGCGCAAGTGCGCCGATAGTCTTCTTGCCGGTAGGCTTAGGAGAGAACCGCCCGAGAACTGGGTAAAGGCGTGAATGTCCGGTTGCAGCCGTGGCGAGAAGGGCCGTTTTCCACCCTCCTGAGACATCACCGGGGCCAGGCGGATCGTATTCAGACCCTGGGTCACATCCCCTGCTCGTGATGACGACGCGCGGCGCAGCGGACAGGCGCCATCGACCCGCCGCCGGCCTCAAGCCGGCAAGGTCAGCTCCGCCTCCAGCCCACCCAGCTCCGAGCGCCCGAGGGTGAGGCCGCCGACCACGCCCTCGGCGAGTTCGAGGGTGATCGGCAGCCCGAAGCCGTGGCCCGGCACGCCCTCGTCGAGGCGCCGGCCGCGTTCCATGACCGCTGCGGCGGCCGCGCCGTCGAGGCCCGGCCCGTCATCCTCGACCCGCACCATGATGCCGCCCGCCTCGCCGGCGGCCGTGACCCGGATCCGGCTGCGGCACCAGCGGCAGGCATTGTCCACGAGGTTGCCGAGCATCTCGTCGAGATCCTGGCCCTCGCACGGGACCGACAGGTCGTCGGGCACGGCGAGATCGATCGCCACGCCCTTCTCGGCGTACAGGCGCACCAGCGCGTCGCGCAGGTCCGAGACCCGGGGGGCCAGTTGTGTCCGTCCCCGGGCCGAGCCGGCAAGCGCCGCCGCCCGGGCCCGGCGCAGATGGTGGCGGACCCGCCGGTCCATGTCGTCCACCTGCAGGCGCAGCGCCCCGTCGGGGTCGCGGGCGGGATCGGCCAGGGCCATGGACAGGGTCGCCAGCGGGGTCTTGAGGGCGTGGGCGAGGTTGGCGACGTGGCCGCGGGCGCGTTCCAGGTTCTGGGCGTTCTGGTCGAGCAGCGCGTTGAGCTCGGTGACCAGCGGCTTGATCTCGGCGGGCTGCTCTTCCGGCACCCGCTCCCGGCGCCCGGCGCGCACGGCGGCGAGGTCGGCCCGCAGGCGCCGCAGCGGTGCCAGGCCGAGGCGGACCTGCAGCGCCAAACCGGCGATCAGGCAGAGGCCGAGGATCCCGAGGGCCAGCGCGAGGCTGGTCAGGGCCTCGCGCAGGGGGCCGTAGAGAGCCGCCTGGGGGGCAGCCGCGACGATCGTGGCGGGGGGCGTGCCCGGCACGGTGAGCACGCGCAGGATCAGCCGCTCCCCTCGCGGCCCGGTGCCGTCCGCCGGGTGCGGGTGGCCGGGATCGTCGTCGGGACCCGGCGCGGTGACGGTGATGTGGCCGCCCCGCAGAGAGTCCGAGCCGAAAGTCTCGGACCCGCGGCGCACCTCCCAGGCCCAGCCGGGCCCGTCCCGGTCGAAGGGCGGCGCGTCGCGATTCTGGGACAGCAGCCCCGCCTCCAGCCCGGCCCGCAGCGCGACGATCTGGGCGTCGAGATGCCCCTCGATCTGCCCGCGGACGAAGCGGTGCAGGATCACCCCGATGGCGAGACCGGCGACCACGAGCGCGGCCAGCACCAGCACCGCGGCGGCGGCCAGCAGGCGGGTCCGCAGGGAGCGGTGCGGTGGCGGGGGCTTCTTCGTCGGCGGCATCAGGCCGGATCCGCATGCAGGCGGTAGCCGTGGCCGCGCACGCTCTCGATCCGGGCCGGGGCGATCTTCCGGCGCAGGCGGGTGATGATCACCTCCACGGAGTTCGAATCGACATCCGCGTCGCCCTCGTAGACCCGCTCGATCAGGTGCGGACGTGGCACCACCGCGTCGCGGTTGAGCATCAGGCAGGACAGGACCCGCCATTCGAGGCCCGTGAGCTTGAGCGGCAGGCCCTCGTGCTCGAAGGCCCCGAGGCCGGTGTCGAAGCTCAAGGGGCCGCAGGCGATCCGGCTGGCGCCGCCGCCCTGCGACCGGCGCACCAGGGCGCGCAGGCGGATCACCAGCTCCTCCACCCGCACCGGCTTGACCAGGTAATCGTCCGCCCCCGCCTTGAAGGCGGCGACCTTGTCGCTCCAGCCGTCCCGGGCGGTGAGCACCAGCACCGGCAGGGTCCGCCCGGCCGCCCGCCAGGCGCGCAGCACCGAGACGCCGTCGCCCCTGGGCAGGCCGAGATCGAGCACCACCGCGTCGTAGCCCTCGGTCTCGCCGAGATGCTGCGCGTCCTCGCCGGTGGCGGCCCGGTCGAGGACGAAGTTCTCCGCGCGCAGGACCTTGGCCAATTCGGTGGCCAGGGCCGTGTCGTCCTCCACCAGCAGGATTTTCAAAGGTTCGCCCTCTCGTACCTCGGCTTGCCGGAAATCATGCCGCCGCGGCAAGTTAGGGCCGGCTTCTCACGCCGCCCATCAATCCGGCGTCCCGGATCGGCCGGCGGCGCCAAGTGTCTGATCGCCCGCGCGTCTCGGCCATAAGCGGGCGGGTTTAACCGGGGCTGAACCGGGTGGTTCAGACCGGATTGGCGGGCGCGCCTTACGAAGGAGCCACGGACCGATCGGGTCCCGAACCCTTCAAGAGGACGACACCGATGAGCGACGAGACAAACACCATCGACGGCACCGCCCGCGAGATCCGCGAGCCCGCGCCCGCCGCCAAGACGGCCAAAAGAATCCCGGCGCGGACCTGGGTGGTGGCCGCGATCGCCGCGCCCCTGGCGCTGGGTGCGGCCGGCCTGTCCCTGGCGCAGGGCAATGCCGTCCAGCCGACGCCGGTGGACCCTGTGGCGATCCAGGCGCTCGCCCCGTCGAGCGCCACCGCGATCAAGGGCGAGGTCGCCGAGATTTTCGGCAACAAGTTCGTGGTCCAGGACCCCACCGGCCGGGCGCTGGTCGAGACCGGTCCCGCCGGCGAGAGCGGCAAGCTCGTCAGCAAGGGCGAGGCCGTGACTGTGCAGGGCCGCTTCGAGACCGGGTTCCTGCATGCCAGCGTCCTGACCCACGGCGATGGCCGCAAGGTGGTGATCGGCCCGGCCGGCGGGCCGCCCACCGGCAGCCTCGACTGGGCCAAGGACAAGCTCGGCCTCGGGCCGACGCCGGACGTGCCGGCCCTGACCGCCGCCGTCCAGGCCGCCGGCTACGGCGACGTGCGGGTGACCGGCCGCGGACCGCGCCACCTCGAGGTCGCCGCCAAGGATCGCGACGGGCGTGAGCACCAGCTCCATGTCGGCTTCGACGGCCAGGTCCGCGAGCGGCCGGTCCCGGGCGCCCGCCTCTGACGGGGTGATGCAACCGTTTCCGCCCTGCCGCGTCCTCCTGTCACTCACTTCGACAGGAGGCGCGCCGTGGAACCGATGAAGCCGATGGAACCCATGAAGCCCATGGAACCGATGAAGCCGATGAAGGGCATGGAGCCCTTCTGGCCGAAGGACCTGGGCGATCCCTCGACCAGCGGCTCGCAGAACGGGATGAAATACGCGTTCTTCCCGGACAAGCACCGGCTCCTGATCGAGCGCGACGGCCAGGTCTCGACCTACGACAGCGGCGACCACCGGATCGGCGGCGTCTCCCAATCGGACGGCAGCACCAAGTCGCTGACCTTCTCCAGCCAGAACGGCGACGTGGATCTGGGCTCGCTGAAGAAGCTCGACTGACGGTCCGCATCGGCTCGCAGGCGAGGTCGACGACGGAGTGCGACGGCCGCCTCTCCCATGCGGACCAGCGGATTCACACGTCGCGCTCGGCAGCAAGCGCTGGAAACACCACGCGTTTTCCCCTCCCCCTTGCGGGGAGGGGTAGGGGTGGGGGCGGTGCAGGAGGCATTGCTGCACCTCTTCCGGGACCACCCCCACCTCCAACTCCTCCCCGCAAGGGGGAGGAGCGCGCGTGGCGCTTCGCCGATCAGCCTGACGCGCAGGCCCGAGCGGGCCCCGCCAGCCTTCGCGTGTCGAAGGGCAGCCGATCGAAAGCCTCACCCGGTCTCAGGATGAGGGGGAGGTTTGGGGCTCGAACCACCCAACCGCCCCCGACCACCTTCCCCTCCGGCGCCGGGCCCTCTAAGCCCGGCCCGGCCATGCGAGCCCCTCCGCCGACCCGTCCCGAACCATGCGCGCGCTGATCGACCTCGTGCGCCTCATGCGCGCGCGCGACCGGCGGCGGCTGGGCCCGGCTGCGCTGGGCCTCGCGGTCGCGGCCCTGCTGGAGGTGGTCGGCGTCGCCTCGGTGATCCCGTTCCTGACCCTGGTCGGCGACCCCTCGGCGGCGACAAGGGTGCCCTACCTCGCCCAGGCTCGCGAAGCCCTCGGCCTCGCCGACGAGCGCAGTTTTCTGCTGGTCACCGGTGGGGCGGCACTGCTCGCGATCCTGACCACGGCCGTGGTCAATGCCGGGCTCACCTACGCGCAGCTGCTGTTCACGCATCTGGCCGGCTACGGCTTCGGCCGGCGGCTGCTGTTCCGCTACCTCGACCGCGAGCGGCTGTTCTTCGCCCAGGCCAACAGCGCCGAGCTCGCCAAGAACGTCCTGTCCGAGACCGACCGGCTGGTGGTCGGCGTGCTGACCCCGGCCACCGTGCTGGCCTCCCGGGCGACCTCCGCGCTCGCGGTGATCGCCTTCCTGCTGGCCTACGCGCCGCAGCTCGCCCTGATCCTCGGGGGCGGCTTCGGTGGGCTCTATGTTGGGATCTACCTGATCATGCGGGCCCGGCTCGCCCGGCTCGGTGGCCGCTCGGTGGCCGACAACGAGGCCCGGTTCCGGATCGTCCAGGAAACCTTTGGAGCGCTGACGGAGCTGAAGCTCTACGGCCGGGCCGAGGCGTTTGCCGGCCGGTTCGACGCCCCGGCCCGGGCCTACGCGGTCGCCACGGCGGCGAGCCTGCTCACCGGCCAGATGCCGCGCTTCGTCATCGAGGCCCTGGCCTTCGGCGGGGTGATCGTAGTGGTGCTGTTCGCCCTGGCCCAGGGGCTCGACGTCGCCGGGATCCTGCCGCTGCTCGGCCTGTTCGCCTTTGCGGGCTACCGGATGCTGCCGGCCTTCCAGAACATTTTTACCTCCGTCTCGCTGATGCGGTTCTACAGCCCGGTGGTGCAGGTGATCGTCGACGAGCTTGCCGACGAACGGGAGGCCCGGCCCCGCACCGGCGAGCGCCTGCCCTTCGCCCGAGAGATCCGGCTGGACGGCATCGGCTTCGATTACGGCACCGGCCGCCCGGCGCTGGCCGACATCGACCTGACCATCCCGGTCAACACCACGGTCGGTCTCGCCGGCCGCACCGGCTCGGGCAAGTCGACCCTGGCGGGGCTGCTGCTGGGCGTGCTCACTCCGGGGACGGGCCGGATCACCGTGGACGGGCGTGTGCTCGACGCGAGCGCCCTCCCCGCCTGGCAGAACCGCATCGGCTACGTCCCGCAGGATGTGTTTCTGGTGGACGGCACGGTGGCCGAGAACATCGCGCTGGGCCTCGACGCGCCGGACCTGGCCGCGGTCGAGCGCGCGGCCCGGCTCGCCGGCGCCCACGATTTCGTGGCCGCCCTGCCCCGGGGCTACGGCGAGCGCGTCGGCGAGCGCGGGGCGCGGCTGTCGGGCGGCCAGCGGCAGCGCATCGGCATCGCCCGGGCGCTCTACCACGACCCCGACGTGATCGTGTTCGACGAGGCGACCTCGGCGCTGGACGACGAGACCCAAGCCGCGGTGATGCGCGCCCTGCGGGCGCTGTCGGGCCGGCGCACCCTGATCCTGATCGCCCACCGCCTGTCCACCCTGGAGGGGGCCGACGCGGTCCATGTGCTGGAGGCCGGCCGGCTGGTCGCCTCCGGCCCGCCGGAGACGATCCTGCCGGGGTTGGGAGCCGTGGCCTGAGCGGAGGCGGTCAGGCCACCAGGGCCTGCCCCGCGCCATCGGGTTCCGTGCCGTGCGTGTGCGCGGTGAACGCCGCGATCGCGGAAGGCCGGCCCATCAGGTAGCCCTGCGCGGCGTCGCAATGCTCGCTGACCAGGAAATCGAGCTCCGCTTCCGTCTCGACGCCCTCGGCCAGGACCGGAAGGCCCAGGCCTCGGCCGAGTCCGAGGACGGATCGCACGATCGCGGCGGCCTGCGCGTTGCCGTTTACCGCCCGGATGAACGAGCCGTCGATCTTGATCCGGTCGAACGGGTAGGTCCGGAGGTTCGACAGGGATGAATAGCCGGTCCCGAAATCGTCCATGGCGATGCGCACCCCCAGGGCCTTGAGCTGGCGCAGGGTGGATTGGGCTCGGGCGGGATCGCGGATCAGGGCCGTCTCGGTGATCTCGATCTCCAGGCGCTCGGGCTTCAGCCCGGTCTGGAACAGGACCTCGTGGACCAGCTGCGCGAAGTGCGGCGCGTGGAGCTGGAGGCCCGAGACGTTGACGGCGATGGTGAGCGGGTTCGGCCAGCCTGCGGCCTCGCGGCAGGCTTCCCGCAGCACCCATTCGCCGATCTGCAGGATCGCGCCGCTCTCCTCCGCGATCGGAATGAACAGGTCCGGCGACACCGCGCCGCGCTGCGGATGCTGCCAGCGCAGCAGCACCTCGAAGCCGAGCACGGACCCGTCCCGCACGTCGGTCTGCGGCTGGTAGACGAGGTGCATCTCGCCGCGGGCCACGGCATGCCGCATGTCGTGCTCGAGGAGGCCCCGCTCGCGGATCTGTGCGCCCATGCGCGCCTCGAAGAACCGGTAGGTGCCGCGGCCCTCGGACTTGGCGCGGTAGAGCGCCGTGTCCGCGTAGCTCAGGAGCGAGGCCCGCTCATCCGTGTCGTCGGGGAAGAGCGCGATGCCGACGCTGGTGGCGATCGTCGGGCCGGTTCCCTCGGCGCTGTTGCGCAGGGCGTCCAGGATCTGCTCGGCCAGGCGCCCGGCCGCGATCGCTTGATCGCAGGGCATGAGGATCGCGAATTCATCGCCTCCGAGCCGGGCCATCAGCTGGGTCTTGTCGAGGAGCGCGCTCACCGACTTCGCGACCGTGATCAGCATGGTGTCGCCGGCCGCGTGGCCGAAGAGGTCGTTGACTTCCTTGAACCGGTCCAGATCGAGGCACAGCACCGCGAGCCGCCGGCCGGTGACCTTGGCGACCTTCAGTTCCTGATCCAGGCGCTGGTTGAAGCGCGCCCGGTTGGCCAGGCTGGTCAGCGCGTCGTGGTGCGCCAGGAACTCGATCTGTCGCTCGGCCCGGCGCCGGGCACGCAGATCGCGGACCGCGATGGCGTAATGCGGTTGGTTGCCGTAGGTGACCGGCCGCATGATCAGCTCGACCGGGATCTGGGAGGCGTCTTCGGCGTGCCGCAGCTCCGTCTCCACCGGCTGATCCGCCGGGGTGGCCAGCGCGAGGCGCGTCGCGGCTTCCGGCAGGAACCGCGACAGCGGGATTCCCGACAGGTCGGCGGCCGCGAAGCCCACGAGGGTGCCGAAGCTGTCGTTGGCGCTGACGATGCGATCGCCGCGGCACACGACCAAGCCTTCGACCGCGGCGTTGGCGAGGCTGTGCAGCCGCTCCCGTTCCAGCGCCGCCTGGCGGCGATCGCGGATGTCGAGGGTCAGCGCCGCACCGGCCAGGAACAGGATGGCCAGGCTCGCCAGGGCTACGCCGGCGGCGAGCCAGCGCGCCGGGATGGCGCTCTCCGATATCAGGACGCCCGGATCGGGCACGATCGTGACCGCGCCCATGGCGATGAAGTGGTGGCTGCAGATCGCGATGAGCAGCAGCAGCGCGCCGGTCATGCGCCCTCTGTCGAGGTCGACGGCGAGCGCCACCGGCAGGGCGGCCGCCCCGAAGGACGCGCCGGAGATCAGGGATGCCGCCACGAGGGCGCGATCCCACCGGATGTGCCCGGCGATCTCGAACGCGGCCATGCCGGTATAGTGCATGGCCGCGATGCCGAGCCCGAGGACGGTGCCGCCGAGCGCGGCCGCGAACGGCAGGGTGGGGGTGATCGCGATGGCGAGACCGAGCCCGGTCAACGCGATGGCGTAGACGAGCGAGAGGCCCGTGAGGCCGACAGCGTAGGCGCTCGGCAGGTTCGGCTCGAAGGCCAGCATGGCGATGAAGTGGGTCGCCCAGATGCCGGATCCCCCAGCCACCGCCGCGACGCCGAGCCAGACCGCGCGGATCCTCGGGATCGCTTTGCGGGCGTGCCGCAGAAGCTCGATGCACGTGGTCGCCGCCAGGGCGCACGTCAGAGCCGCCAGACCGACGAGCCAGACATCATGGGAGTCGACGAAGCAACCAGCGACCTTCAGCATAAGCTTAAACCAGGGAGGGGATGCCGCCCTCTGGCTATAGCTATCTCATGTTCAGACCGTTAATCTCACGTAGTGCATCCTGCGAAAGCGAGTGCCAATAAGCCGCGTTATAATATCTTGGGTTGTAGCTGCTGCAGGCGCTGGGTTGCAGGTTTGAGCGACGCGCCGTTCTCAGGCCGCCGGTCCGACGAGACGACCGAGGCTGTCGCGCTCCAAGTCTCTCGCTACCGAGCGATGGCGATCCGCCCCGTGACCTTATCGCAGACCGCTCCACTTGCGCAGTCCCTGTACGGAAGCGGACGAACAGGTGTTTACGCTCCCTAGAGCCTCGGGACCCGTCGCAAGCCTCCGATCGCGATCCCGCGCGTCGGCGGCATACGGGGCGGGATACGGGGCGGAGAGACGGACCATCCGTTCCGCCGCGCCCCTTGCGTCCCGGCCCGGGTCCGTTACCTCGACAGTCCGAGGATCGCCCGGGAGGCCCGCTTGAGTTCGCGCATCGACCTGACCGCGCCCGATGGGACCACGGCGACACTTGCCACCCATGGGGCCGAGCCGGTCTCCTGGCGGGTCGGCGGGGCCGAGTATCTGTGGAGCGGCGACCCCGCGCACTGGAACCGGCACGCCCCCTGGCTCTTCCCGGTGGTCGGCGCCTCGTCCGGCGGGCAGGTGCGGGTCGGGTCCGAGAGCTACCCGATGGCCCAGCACGGCTTCGCCCGGGACCTGCCTTTCGCGGTGGTGGAGCGCAGCGCCGACGCGGTGATCCTGCAGCTCACCGACGGCCCCGAGACGCGGGCGCATTATCCGTTCGCGTTCCGTCTCGAGATCGCCGCCCGGGTGCGCCCGGCCGGCCTGGATTTCACCGTGACCGTGGCCAATCCCGGCGACGCCCCCCTGCCCTACGCGCTCGGCTTCCACCCGGCCTTCCCGTGGCCCTTCGCGGGCGGCACGCGCGCCAGGGATGGCGGCTACGCGGTGGAATTCGAGCAGGCCGAGCGCCCGTTTGCCCCTCAGGTCGGCCCCGGCGGGTTGCTGCTGCGCGACGAGCAGCCGATCCCGCTGACCGGCGACACCCTGCCGCTCGACCCGGCGATCTTCACCGAAGCCTTCGTGCTCCGGAACGCGACGAGCCGGTGGATGCGGTTCACCGGGCCCGAGACGGCGATCCGCATGGAGATGGATGATTTCCCGCACCTCGCCGTCTGGACCAAGCCGACCGCGCCGTTCCTGTCGCTGGAATGCTGGACCGGCTACGCCGACTGGGCGGATTTCTCCGGCCCGCTCCAAGCGCGCGATTCGCAACGCCTGCTGCCGCCGGGGGCGCAGGCGCGCCACGGCGTCCGCCTGAGCCTGGAAGGCTAGCGCTTGCGCGTCTGGGTCGCCCGGCCCGAGCCCGGCGCCGCCCGAACCGGCGCGGCTCTCGCGGCACGCGGGCATATCCCCCTCGTCGCACCCGTGCTGGTGGTTCGTTCGACCGATGCGCCGCCCCCGGACGGGCCCTTCGACGGCCTGCTGCTCACCAGCGCCAACGCGGTGCCGGCGCTGCGGGACGTCGCTGCCTTACGCGGCCTGCCGGTCTTCGCGGTCGGCGCCCGAACCGCCGCGCTGGCGATCGAGGCCGGGCTCGGCCCGGTCCGGGAGGGACCGGGCGACGCCGCCGGGCTCGCCGCTCTCGTGGCGCAGGTGCTGCCCGCGGGGTCGCGCCTGCTCCACGCCACCGGGACCGCGCGCAAACCCGAGCCCGCGGCGAGTCTGGCCGCCGCCGGGTTTTCCGTCGCTCTCTTCGTCGCCTATGCGGCGGATGCGCTGCCCGCCCTGCCGAATTCGGCGCAGGATGCCCTCGCGGCCGGAGCGCTCGATGCCGTCCTGCACTATTCCCGCCGCAGCGCAGCCGTCGCGCTCGCGCTGGCCGACGGATCAAATCACGGCGGAGCTTTCCGCCGCCTGAGGCATTACTGCCTGTCGGCTGATGTCGCGTTCCCCCTGGAAGCCGCCGGTGTCCCGGTCCATTTCGTCGCGGCACGACCGCGGGAAACGGATCTGCTCGATGCCCTCGCGTCATACCGTGGTGACGGCGCGCGGTGACAGCGAGACAGAGCCGCCGTATCTCGCCCTCGCGCCCGGTGCCGCCGTGGTGCTACGGGGGCGCGGCGACGCCGAAGAGTTGGAGGACTTGCCCGTGACGCCACCACCCAGCGACGCCGACAAGCCTGGAGCCGGCAGCCCGAAGCCGGCGGCGACCCCGTCATCGCCCGCGCAGCCCGATCCCACGCGGACGAATGCCAAGCTAGGCGATGCCAAGCCCGAGGCGAAGTCGCCGGCTCCCGCAGTCGGTGGCGCCAAGCCCGCGCAGACGCCCTCGAATCAGGCTTCGAATCCCGCCTCCGGGACCCAGCCGACCACGCCGCCCAAGCCGGCAACCGACCCGGTTGTGACGGCCAAGCCGGGTGGACTCGGTGTCCCCGATGGTAAGCCCGAAGCCGGCAAACCCGCTTTCGGCGTCGGCGCCGCGGGCGGCACGAAGCTGGCTGGGGGAGCACCCGGGGGTTCGGGTCTCGGCAAGACCGAGGCCTCCCCGACCGGCGCCACGGCCTCGTCCGGTCCGGAATCCGCCAGGGCGGCTTCGATGGCCGCCGGCGTGAAATCCGACCCCGGCAAGCCCGACCCCGGCAAGCCCGAGGGTGCCAAACCGGATCCCGCAAAGCCCGGCCAGCCGGGAACAGGACCGCAGCCGGGCAGCGGTCCCCGTCCCGGCGCGACGGCGGCCGGTGCCGCGGCCGCCGCGGTGACAGCCGGCCCGATCCTTGATTTGAAGGCCAAGCGCATTCCAGATCCGCCGACACCCGGAAAGGAGCCTTCCAAGGAAACCCCCAAGGACGCTCCGAAAGACGTTGCCAAGGGCCTTCCGAAAGGACCGGTTCCCGGCGTCGCCTCCCCGGCGGCGATTGCGCCGCCCGGACGCGCCCGGGCCGGGTTCGGCTCCCTGGCGGCGGCCAGCCTGCTCGGTGGCCTAATCGGGGCCAGCGCCCTGTTCGGTGTCGAGCGCGCCGGACTCGGCGGCTTCGTGCGACCGAACGGTACCGATCCGAACCTGTCCGGGCAGGTCGCGACGCTCGACAAGCGCGTCGACGCTCTCGCGCCACGCGCTGCCGTTGCCGATCTCGACAAGCGCGTCGCCGCCGCCGAAGCTGCGGCCCGGCAGGCGCTGGAGAAGGCTCCGGCGCCGGGCGCCGCCGCGACGGACGGGTCAGCGGTTTCCCCTGCGTCTGCTCTGCCGGCTGATCTCGCTGCGCGCCTCGATAGCCTCGATCAGCGTGTTGCGGCGCTTCAGGAGGAGCCCGGCCGGGATCAACAGGCCGATTCGAAACTTGGCGTTGCCCAGGCGGCCGATCCCAAGCAGGTCGCCGATCTCGATGCGCGTGTGAAGGCGCTCGAAGCCGATCAGCCCGGCAAGGGCGAACTCGCCGGGGCATCGAAAAAGATCGCTGCCCTGCAGGGCGAGGTCGAGCAGCGGACCAAGGCCAATGCGGACGCCGATGCCGCCCTTGGTCAGCGTCTCGACAGTCTGCAGCAGGCCCTCGATGCCCGCGTGAAGGCGGCGACCGAGGCGGTCCAGGCGGCGACACAGGCGAGCCGCACCGCCAGCCGGGCCGGGCAGGCCCAGGCCGCCGAAGCCACCAAGGCGGTCGATCGCCGCCTGCAGGAGCAGGCGGACAAGATCGCCGCTCTGGACAAGGGGCTGGCCCAGCGCGCCGAGGTCGCCACCGTTCAGGCAGCCCTTCGGGTCGTGGTCGCCGACCGGGTGGCGTCCGCCCTGGCGGCCGGCATGCCCTACGCCGAGCCGCTGGCGACCCTGCGCAAGCTCGATCCGGGTGCGGAGTCTCGGGTGGTGGCGCTCGCGCCCTACGCCGAGACCGGCGCGCCGACCACGGCCCAACTCGCCAACGACTTCCGGCCGATCGCTGAGCAGATCGCCGCCAAGCGCTGGTCGCTGCGGGCCAAGAGCGCGGCCGAAACCGGCGATTTCCGCACCAAGCTCCTGAGCATGGCCGACGGTCTCGTGCAGGTGCGCAAGGTCGACGCGCCCGCCTCCACCCCGGAGGCCTCGGACGAGCCTGAAGCCAAGGTCCAGGCGGCCCTCGACCGTGGCGACCTGCCGGGAGCGTCCGCGGCCTTTGCAGCCCTGCCAGCCGAGATCCGGGACCAGACGGGCGACTTCGCGGCCAAGCTGAAGGCCCGGGCTGCCGCCGAGGAGGCCATCCGGACGCTGCTCGCTGGCGCGTTCAAGGCTCTGCCGACGGATCAGGCCGCCAGTGCCGCTCCGGTGGCGGCACCCGGCCGCTAGGCGTGACGGCGCCGATCCGCGCGCCGCGCGGCTGCATCAACGCCGGGCGGGCACATAGCTGCTCCGCCCCTTCCGCACCCAGCGGCGGCCGCCCGACGGCCATCGACAGGAGACACTGACCTCATGTGGCGCGCCCTCGCCTTCCTGGCCCTGCTCGCACTTGCCGCCTTCGGGGCGGTCTGGATCGCCGACCGGCCCGGCACTGTCACCGTCGTCTGGAACGGCTACCAGATCGGCACCAGCCTCGCGGTCGCCCTTGTGGGCGTCATCGCAGCTGCGATCGTCTTGGGACTGCTCTGGGCGATCGTGCGCGGCGTGATCGGCCTGCCCGAGGCGTTAGTCCGGGGCTCGGCCGAACGCCGTCGGGCTAAGGGCTTCTCCGCCCTCTCACGCGGGATGGTGGCGGTGGGTTCGGGCGATCCGCTCGCGGCCCGGCGCTACGCCGGGGACGCCGAGCGGCTGCTCGGCCCCGAGCCGCTGACCCTGCTGCTCAAGGCTCAGGCCGCACAGATCTCCGGCGACCGGGATGCCGCTGAGAGCGCCTTCCAACGCATGGTCGACGATCCCGAGACCCGGGTGCTCGGCCTGCGCGGCCTGTTTGTGGAAGCGCGCCGCCGCGAGGACGAGACCGCCGCACGTGCCTACGCGGTGGAAGCGGCCCGCCTTGCTCCGAGCGTCACCTGGGCCAACGAAGCGGTGCTGGAGGCACACTCGGCCGACGGCGATTGGGCCTCGGCCCTGGAGACGGTCGAGCGGCGCTCCTCGCTCGGCCTGATCGACAAGCCGACCGCCCGCCGCCAGCGGGCGGTGCTTCTGACGGCGATCGCCGGCGAGCGCGAGGCCGGCGAACCCGAACTCGCCACGGAGCGCGTTCTGCAGGCGGTCAAGCTCGCCCCGGATCTGGTTCCGGCGGCTTGCATCGCAGGGCGGCTGCTGTCCCGCCGCGGCGATCTCCGAAAGGCCGCGAAAATCGTCGAGACGGCCTGGAAGGCCAACCCCCATCCGGACCTGGCCATGGTCTATCTCGGCCTACGCACCGGCGACTCGGTCCGCGACCGCCTGGCTCGTGCTGAGACCCTGGCCAAATTGTCCTCCTGGGACCCAGAGGCACGCATAGCCGTGGCGCAGGCGGCGCTCGATGCGCGCGATTACGGCCGCGCCCGGGAAGCGGTGAAGCCGCTGCTTGCCGACCGCCCCACCGTGCGCACCAGCCTGATGATGGCAGCGATCGAAGAGGCTGAGCACGGCGCGGCGTCGGGGCAGGCCCGCGAGTGGCTGTCCCGCGCGGCCCGGGCGCCACGCGATCCGGTCTGGATCGCCGACGGTATCGCCTCCGACACTTGGGCGCCCGTCTCGCCGGTCACCGGTCGCCTCGACGCTTTCGCTTGGCGCGAGCCGCCGAACACGCTGGCTGCACCCGCCCCCGTGGTAGAGCCGGAGGAACCTGAGGCGGCGCAGCCCGCGCTGGTTCCGGCCGGTCCGACATCGGCTGCCCCGCTTCCCACCATCATGCCGGCAACGAACACGACCGCGACGCCGGCTGCCGATCCGGTCTCTGCCGGCATGGCCGCCGCTGCGGTTCCAGCCGCCAGCTCGGGTGGAGTGCGGCGGACCGCATGATCAGACGACGGATGTGGCGTTAGCCAGCAATGGAAGAGGATGCAGGGAGATATCAGTCTTGGCTGAACGTTTCCCCGCATCGCGCGGTTATGTTGACGGAAGTTGCTGATACCGCGTATTTTGTTGCTGATACGGCCAGCCGCCGTCAGAGGGTCCGATCATCTGTTCTCCGTTCTATCTCCCAGCCGTTTCGCTGATCCGGCAGGGTTCGACAGGGGCTCCGGCCCGCCCGGTGCAGCCGTGACGAGCGCGGTCGAAGACGAAGCCGAGCCCCGGCGGCAGGTGGGCGTCCTGCCGTTCCAGCTGGGCCGTGATGGCGAGAACCGAATTCTCTTGGTGACGTCTCGGGAAAGCCGACGCTGGGTCATCCCGAAGGGCTGGCCGATGAAGGGCCGTAAGCCGTTCGAAGCGGCAGCCCGAGAAGCCTACGAAGAGGCCGGCCTGCGCGGCGATGTCGGCAAGCGCCCGCTCGGCTACTATTTTTACCAGAAGCGCCTGAAGAACCTCGACGCCGTCCTCTGCCAGGTCAAGGTGTTTCCGCTCAAGGTGCGCAAGCAGCTCAAGACCTTCCCCGAAATGAATCAGCGCGAGCTGCGCTGGTTCACCCCTGCTGAAGCTGCCGAGGCCGTGTCCGAGCCCGGCCTCGCTGCGATCATTCGGGCCACCTGCCAGCAAGTAAACGTGCCAGACGCGTAACCCACCGTTGCCAAGCCGCCGCCGATCCTTTATGGCCCCTCTCAGCCGGACGGACACGCCCCCAAGCGGGGTCGCCACGGCGCTTGCTGCGGTAGCTCAGTGGTAGAGCACTTCATTGGTAATGAAGAGGTCGAGAGTTCAATCCTCTCTCGCAGCACCAGATATTCTGATAGCAGCCTATTTGGGTCACATTCTGCAGGCGTTTCTGTCTGAACGCCTGCGCTGATCCTTGACCCTGCGAAAGACAATTCGAGACGCCCGGTCCGCCCTCCGTCCTGCAGGCGGCTGCGCGCCGATACTTCCGATGGGAGGATGAGGCGGACGTGAATATGACGGCCCTTCTCACAATGGCGGGTATCGTACTCGGCTGGGTCGTCCTGGCCGGGATCGCGCTGTTTTCCGGGCGAATTCCCAGTTTCGCGTTCATGATCCTGACGGTGGTGGCGCTGTTCCTCTATGTGCCCTGGGTCAGGCTGCGTGCCAGCGGGATCGAGGGCTCCAGCCGGCCGGTCCGGTTCTGGACGAATTTCGCCATGCTGGTCGTCAGCCTCGCCGCTTGTCTCGCCTTTGGCGTGATGCTGGCACGGCGGACGGGCTTTCTGTAGCCGGTCCGCCCTTGCGCTGCGGTAGCTGCGAACGCGATTCGACGCTCGGGGCTTGCGCCGCTCTCAGTGCTTGGTCAGGCTGTCGAGGGTTTCATCCTGACCCAGCGTGTCGGAGAACCGGGCGAGGCGACTAACGCTCGGCTCGGTCAGGCCGCCGGCATTGGCGTAGGTGGCTAGCGCGATACCGACCAAGAAGCTGGCTTCCTCCGCGGTGACGGCCCGGCCGCTCAGCGTGCTGGCCGCGCCGCGGACCGCGAGCACGGCCTGCTGGAATGCCGGGTCGCTCTGCAACTCCGCCAATCGGGTCATGTAGGCTCACTCCTCAATCAAGGTGGGATGTTGGCGGCCTCGCCGGGGGCCTGAATGCCCTTGGGCGAGGTTGCTTCAAACGCTACCGCGCATGCGGCCCGCGTCCGGTCCGGAGTCCGCGGCGACGGCCTGTGTTGAAGCTGGACGATCAACCATCATAAGCGTCACGCTTGGCGGGTTTCCCATCATGGATCAAGGTATCCGTCTGCCGAACTGACGAACCGGGCCAGGGCGAGAATTTCGCACGCCAGCGGCCTGGGCTCGGAGGTGACGACCGGTAAACCCTTCAGGGTAAGGATAACCGGGCCACCAACCAGCCATAGGGTCGTTGTTCCTGCATGTCGTCACGCGTGTGGACTTACGGAACCGTCATCCTCGGTCTCCTGCTGATGCCCTGGCTGGCGGAGGCCCGGACAGGTGTCTCCCCCGCGGTGCGCAACTGGCTGTCCGCCCTCGTCACGCGGATCGACGCGGTCGATCGCACCGACCGCCACGGGAACACGCGTGGGGCGTCCGGCACGGTGCTAGTACGAGTCGAGATCGCCGCCGACGGTTCGGTGCGTCAGGTCGAGATCGAGCATAGCTCGGGCTCGCGCGGTCTGGACCAACGTGCGCTCCGGGCGGTGCAGGGAGCGAGCCCGTTCACGGCTCCTCCGGCCGAGCTTTTGGCGGAAACCGGAGTCGCCGACCTCAGCGTCCCGGTGCAGTTCGGCCGCTGAGCCGCGAGAGCCGCAACCTGAAACTTTCTCCGGTTCCCCTCCGTTCGGGCTCGCTGCGTAGGGTGCGCCCGGGAGGCTGATGGTGAAGGACGCATTCGGGAGGTTGCGCCGCGTGGAAGGCTGGAAACCACCCTTCCCGGTTGTCGTCGCATCGCTGTTCGTGTCGATTGGGATCTGGGTGGTAATCTATCGCTATACCGGCCGGGTCGTCTGGACTTGGTGAGCCGTGTCACGGGTCGTGATGGGTGCCGGCCCCGGCATAGGCGCCCACAAGATAGCCGGACTGATGCGCCGTCAGATAGGCGAACAGCATTAGGGCCTTCTCGAGGTCAATCGCGGATGTGAGCGCCCAGAGCGGTAGGCAGACCAGGGCGATGAGTATCGAGCTGGCCACAACGATCTGGGCTCGGTAGTACAAGCCTTCCAGAACGCCAGCCACGAATAAGAGGGCCGCGATAAGCAACAAGCTGGCCCCTATACGGTAGAACAGTAAAATTTATACCGCAATCCTTTGCAATCCGCCATATTTGCAGATGCAAATTTAGTGAATTTGATAGGGCAAATATTTTCGGCCGCAGCGTCGGCGCTGCCGGTTCAGCGGGACCCTCAGCCCTCCGAGGGCTGAAATAGTCAGGGCAGCACGAAGTCCGAGGCGCCGTAGACCAGGGCCGCCACCAGGGCCGCGGCCGGCATGGTGATCACCCAGGCGACCACGATTCCTTGGGCGACGTTCCAGCGCACCGCCGATACGCGCTTGGCCGCGCCGACTCCGATGATCGCCCCGGTGATCGTGTGGGTGGTCGAGACCGGGATCCCGAACGCGGTGGCGGCGAAGAGGGTCACGGCCCCGCCGGACTCGGCGCAGAAGCCCTGCATGGGTGTGAGCCGGGTGATCTTTGAGCCCATCGTGTGGACGATGCGCCAACCGCCCAGCAGGGTACCGAGCGCCATGGCGGTCTGGCAGGAAAGCACCACCCAGAGCGGGACGTGGAACGCTCCGCCCCCCTCCCCGTGCGCATAGAGCAGCACAGCGATGATCCCCATGGTCTTCTGCGCGTCGTTGCCGCCGTGCCCGAGCGAGTAGAGCGAGGCCGAGATGAACTGCATCCCCCGGAACAACCGATCCACGGCGTGAGGTGTCGAGCGCACGAAGATCCACGACACGGCCAGCATCAGCAGAAGCCCGAGGCCGAAGCCCAGCGCCGGCGAGAGCACGATGGCGGCGCTGGTGGCGATCACGCCGGGCCAGACGATCGCGCCGAGACCTGCCTTCGCGATGCCGGCCCCCAACAGGCCCCCGATCAGCGCGTGCGAGCTCGAGGATGGGATTCCCGCGTACCACGTGATCAGATTCCAGCTTATCGCACCGCCGAGCGCACCCAGAATGACCCGGTCGGTCACGACGGTCACATCGACGATGCCGGATCCGACCGTACCGGCAACGTGCAGACCGAAGATCAGGAACGCAACGAAGTTGAAGAACGCCGCCCAGATGACGGCGTAGCGGGGGGCCAGCACCCGGGTCGACACGATGGTGGCGATCGAATTGGCCGCGTCGTGCAGGCCGTTCAAGAAGTCGAAGAACAGGGCAACGGCGATGAGGACGATCAGGAGCGTCACGCGATCGGCTCAAACATGCTCGACCACGATGCTGCTGATCTGGTTCGCGACATCTTCGAACCTGTCCATAACCTTCTCCAGGTGATCGTAGAGTTCGGACCCGACCACGAAGGCCATGGGATCCTGCCGGGACGCCTTGAACAGCGCCTTCAGCCCGGCATTGTGCAGATCGTCGGCCCGGCCTTCGAGCTGGATGACCCGCTCGGTCAGGGTGTTCAGCACGGTGGCGTTCTCGCCCAGCGCCCTGAGTTTCGGGAGCGCCTCGGCGGTCGCGGCAGCCGCCTCCTGGATCACCGCGCCCATCTCGCGCATCGACGGTTCGAAGGCGGTGACCTCGAACAGCTGGACCGTCTTGGCGGTCTTGAGCATCTGGTCGATGGCATCGTCCAGGGAGCCGACCAGGGCCTGGATGTCGCCCCGGTCGAACGGGGTGATGAAGGTCCGGCGAACGGCCAGGAGGGTCTCTCGGGCAATAGTGTCGGCCTTGTCCTCGTGATCGGCGAGCGCCTGGCAGGCCACCGGCACGTCCTCGGTGCCGTCAAGCAATGCCCGAAGAGCGGCTGCGCCGCCCACGATCGTTGCGGCATGACGCTCGAACAGGTCGAAAAAACGATCTTCCCTCGGCATCAGCGCACGAAACCAGCCCAGCATGCGACGTCTCGGTTCGAGGACCAGTATCCGTGCGAATTCGATGGAGCGGAGACGCCTACCATGATGGTCCAAGAACCGCATCAGCCTCAAGGCGGAACGCGGGCCGCATGAGCCGACCGTCATGGCTCAACGCATCATTGATCAAATCGATTTCTGATATCGATCGGATCTGTTTGAACCATGGTGCGCTGCAACGTAAATAGTGCCTCGACACCGGGCTTCGGACCCGGACAGCGAAAGGCTTTCACACGATGACCCTGCGACCCTTCCTGATCGCCACCCTGGCCTTCCTGCCGATGATCGGCTCCGCCCTGGCGGATGAGGCCATTGCCCTGACGCCACCGCTCTACCGCGAACAGGCCCGCGCGACCTCGGTGGTGCGTCCTGCGACCGAACTGGCGACCACGCCGCGGCTGGTTCCAACCGCTCTGGCCGCGACTCGGGTCGTCACCGCGACCGCGATGCCGACCCGCTGATGCGAGCCGGCCGATATCGACGGTGCGTCCCGGAACTTGCGCCGGGATGCACCGGAGGATCGAGGCCGATGCAGCCCGTCAGGACTGCAATCACTGAATTAGATAAGCTGGATCGAACTGTGCCAAGTGCTTTAGGCGTGTGCGGTCCATGATCGTCAGTCGGCCGGCCTTGAGGTGGATGAGCCCTTCGGCACGCAGATTCATCAGCACGCGGTTCACGTGCACGGAGGTCAGGCCCAGCGCATCCGCCAGATCGTGCTGGGTGATGCGCAATTCGTAGCTGTCTTCCGTCGCCTGTCCGACTTCAGCAAGCCGCCAGCGTAATTCGCAGATCAGATGCGCCGTACGCTCGATCCCATCCCGGCGACCCAGGCTGACGATCCATTCGCGGGCTATGGCCTCGTCGCGGCGCAGGCGGCGTTGCAGAGATGTCGTGAGAGCGGGATCGTTGGTTGTTGCGAACCGCGACAGCGGGATCTCGCCGAGCGTGCAGCGGGTGAGCGTGCTGACGGCATAGCTGGAGCGCCCCGCCAAGATCGCTTCCAAATCGCAGATATCACCCGGAACCAGGATGGCGGTGATCTGGCGTCGACCGTCCTGCAGCATACGGTAGCGGCATGTATGGCCGGCCAGCAACAGGTGAGCGACGTTCGGCGTAGACCCCGGAACCAGGATTTCGTTCTGCTTCGGAACCGCGCGCTCCCGCAGCGAAAATCCGAGTTCGTTCGTGAGGCTCTTGGGATGGGTCGCGTAGGCCGTCAGGTCGGCCGGGCGAGCGGTGAGCATTCGTGCGGTCCAGTCTATCTATGATTCAGGCGTCAAGTATCGGATCAACAAATATCGTTCGTCGCATATATACAAAGCCGCTGAATGAATTTAGATCAGATTTCGATAGCTGGGATATCGCTGTGTCCGAAATCGTACCCTTATCAGAAACTTATTTTTCTGTGTGAAATAGTACTATCATTGTGTGATTGTCCGCCGGAATTTTTGGGCGCGGACGACTGGGAGACCGTGTGCTCTTGCCCTGATTGGGAGCAGAGCCATGTTTCAGCTTCGGCAATCCGATAGTCGCAATCGGCTGCTCGGCGCCCTGGCCCCGGAGGATTTCGCCCGCCTGGCCCCGGCTTTGGAAAGGCTGCCACTCCACCTGCACGAAACGCTGATTCATGCTCACGAACCGCTGTCACACGCCTATTTCGTCGAGACCGGCTTAGTCTCGCTCGTGGCGGCTACCGAGGGGGGGCGGATCGAGATCGGCCTTATCGGCTGCGAGGGACTGGCTGGCGTACCGCTGGTCCTCGGGACCGATCGCGGTCCCTTCCTGGGGATCGTGCAGGGCGGGGGCGAGGCGCTGCGCGTTCCGGCAGGTGCCTTGCGCGAGGCGATCGACGCGAGTCCCGCCCTTCGAAACGTTTTGAGCCGCTACGTTTTGAGCCTGATGATCCAGATGGGGTGTACCGTCTACGCCAACGCCGAGTTGAACGTCGAGGCTCGTCTCGCCCGCTGGATCCTGATGACCCATGACCGGCTCAACGACGGGGCGATGCCTCTCACCCACGAGTTCATGGCCATGATGTTGGGCGTGCGCCGAACCGGTGTGACCGCTGCCCTATATGTCCTGACGGGTGCCGGCATGGTCCGGGCGAGCGAGGGGCGCATCACTGTGCTCAATCGCGACAAGCTTAAGGATCTGGCCGGCGACACCTACGGACCGGCCGAGGCTGAGTACGAACGCCTCCTGGCGGAAGCCTGAACGGAGCCCGCGTCTTGCGGCGACGGATTGAGATCCTGCGCCCAGCCCTGATCAAGTGACAGGCCTACGGAAACTACGGGCCCAAAATTTAGGCGCTCTCCCCGACCTGCCGAGCCTACCCCGTCCCGTACGAGTCCAAGCCGCACAATGGTGAAGCGGATCCTCGCGGCGTTCATGCAGTGCGACGGTCCTGTTGCGTAAGCCGCGACCGGCTAGCGTTCCGTCCGCGCAATATCGAATGCCCATCGGGCGCCGCCTCCACCGACATCTCTCGTGGCAGGCATCCCAACGGCTCCGCCAGGCTCGATGGTAGGATGATATGCATATTGGCGATTGACGCATACCTGCCACTGTCAATCCCCGACACGGCGTCGATTGTGCCTAATCTGCATACATCAAAAATCGAATCCTGAAATCTGCTCAGATACAAATCTTGACAGCATCGCAACCACGTAAGTAATGTTTCCACAGGGTTAAAAATAGGAAAACATTGCTGATCGGCCCGTCTGGCAACCGACGGTCCTGATCTACGTAGGCAAGCGTTCTTGTGCTGCGATCGAAGAATCGCGCCTTGCTGCAAGTCTGGGGGGAATATTTATGGTCGATCTGACCGGCTACAAGCTGACCTTCGACGACGAATTCAACACGCGCAGCATTTCGCAGACAGGGGCCGGCACAACCTGGGCAGATATCCGCGCTCAGGATCGCGGCGACGCGAACGCCGATGTCGGCTTCGGCCACTCGTCCTTCGTGGACAAAGGCTCGGGTTACGACCCGTTCCAGGTCCAGAATGGCGCACTCTCGATCACGGCGGTACCGGACAGGACCTCGTCGGGCGTTCCCGGTAGCTGGGAATCCGGCCTGCTGACCACCCAGGGCAATTTCTCGCAGACTTACGGGTATTTCGAGATCCGGGCCGACTTCTCCGAGCAGGTCGGCGCCTGGGATGCATTCTGGTTGCTACCAAACCAGCAGAAGCCGGATCCAAACAATGCCGGCCAGCACCAGGAACTCGACGTCGTCGAGCGGTACGGCGATGGGCCGAAGACCGTCTACAGCACGATCCACACCACGGACCAGACGCCGAACATTCCCTGGCAGCAGAACCGCCAGGTCACCAGCGTGATGCCGAACGAGACCGGCTATCACACCTACGGCTTGGACTGGCAGGCCGACCGGCTCCGCTTCTACGTCGACGGTCAGCTCACCGGCTCGCAGGCCACCCCCTCGGACCTGCATAGCCCGATGTACATGCTGGTCAATCTGGCCACGCAGGGCGGCGGCAGCAACAACGCCGACCTCGCCGGCGTGCCGATCACATCGAAGATCGATTACGTCCGCGCCTATTCGAAAGATCCTGCCGCCGTCGCCGTCAGGCTGGATACTGTCTCCAGCCCAGCGGGAGCGGATCCAGGACTGTACGGTGCTACGTCCGCGGCGGTGTCGACGAATACCCCAGCCGCGACCACCGCAAGTGCTGTGAAAGGTTCGGTCAGCGCGACCAACCCGACGACCACGGCTGGCTCGGCCACGCCAACTGCAGCTGCCACAAGCGCCGCTCCTTCCAGCAGCACGAGCGCTGGAGTAACTGCGACACCTGCCAGTGCCACGCAGAGCGCGGGCAGCCAGACCGCCCCCGCGACAACGACCGGCACGACGGCGGCCAAACCCGCGACCGCGTCGGCAACGGGCACCGTCCCGGGGACAACGAATTCGGCTGTCGGTACACAAGCTTCGACAACGGGCTCCGGGGGGACGACGACCGCGACGCCGAGCTCAACCGTCGCGAAGGCTTCAGTCAGCACCGCTCCCAGCGCTACCGACGCGCGGAACGCGGCAAGTGGCGGCACAACGGGAGGTTCGCGACTGGCTGATGCGGGCACCACATCTCCGGCTGCAGCTTCGACAACGGGCGCTGCCGGTACGACCAGCCTGGCTGCGCGCGGCACCGCTTCTCCGGTTCCGGTCAATGCTGCTTCGAACGCAGCCGGTGCGGCGCCCTCCGCCACAGCGTCATCCACGAATTCCACGGGCACCACCACGACTCCGCCCGCGAGCGTTCCTGCCTCGCTTGCTCCAGCCAATGCGTCGGTGGGTTCGACCAGCCCGGTGAACAGCGGTTCGACGGGGAGCACACCTTCGGCCATGGCTGGGGCGCTGCCCTCGGCGGTAAATCCGCCAGCGGCGTCTGGGCGAACGACAATCACGACTTCGAGCTCGGCCACTTCGTCCAGCGTTCCCGCAAGCGCGACCAGCACATCAAATACGGTCGTTTCCAACGCGGCCACGCATTCATCCGCCAACTTTGCGAGCGCCACCCCCTCGACCACGTCCGCCGTCAGCACGGACAACACGTTGACCGCGGGGGCGAGCACGAGCGGCGCAGCGAGTACGACCCCGAGCTCTGCAGGTATGGCGGCCTCGACCGGCGGCGATTCCACATCCGCCGGCGGTAGCGCCCCCGGCTCGCCGACGCCCGTTAACGCAGCCCCCATTGCGACGAGCTCGGCGCCTTCTGGCTCGAGCGGCATAACAACCCGTGCAAGCAGTGTCGCGAGCACGTCGACTGTGGCCACCCATCCACCCGGCACGCCCGCGGTCCCGGTGCAGACGGCGGCCACCGTCTCGACCGGTCCGGCGACGGGCTCGACCAACAGCCCCCAGGCGGCGCTCGCCAGCGCTGCGGGTGCAACCCGTTCACCCGTTGCTAACCAGAACTTCCAAGCGTCGAATGGCAGCTCAACGATCGCAGCGTCTGCCACCAACAGTCCAATCAGCGCGCCGAACGCGCCTCACCCCACAGCTGCGCCCACTGCGAGTACGCACGGCTCCGCCGGCGCCCCGACGCTCAGCAAAGCTTCCAAGTATCAGACGTTCTCCATCCCCGAGAGCCAGCGAAAAGCGGCGATTGCCGTGATGGAGAAGTTCAACCATGTCGAAGCGAGGCAAACCGCGTCAACCAGCTGGTTCACCAAGTTTTCCAATATCTTGATGCATTTATGGTAGGCATCAGCTGCGTTCGGTCCGGGCTGCGGAAAGCTGCTCGATCGGATGGCTTTCAAGCCTGGGATGGCCATCGCGCTTTCGCGAGGCCAAGGAACTCACACAGAGCACGACCGCCGTGGATCTGCTTCGCTGCAACTCAAAAATGACGTCGAAGGCCGATTGTGCAGGATTGAGGAGACGCCAGACTAGCGACGGATCTACTGGGCTCAGATCTCGGAAGTCTAGCGATTGGCCAGGAATTTGGCTGGGGCGCCAGGATTCGAACCTGGGAATGGCGGTACCAAAAACCGCTGCCTTACCACTTGGCGACGCCCCACCATGTGCCGGGGCTGTCTAGACGCGCAGCCCAGGCCCGGCAAGCGGTCGATGGGGTTCGAAGGGCACCGTTTGAGCCGACGGCGCGCGGATGTGGACGGCCTGCGCCGGGTCCCGCACGCCGGGGCTTGTCAGCGGCGTTCGAGGGTGCCGTCGATCCGGCGTGGCAGGTCGAGGGGATTGGCCTCCTGAAGGGCCTCGGGGAGCAGGGTGTCGGGGAAGTCCTGGTAGCTCACCGGCCGCAGGAAGCGGTCGATCGCGAGGCTGCCCACCGAGGTCGTTCGTCCGTCGGAGGTCGCCGGATACGGCCCGCCATGGACCATGGCGGGCGCCACCTCGACCCCGGTGCCGAAGCCGTCGACCAGGATGCGCCCGACCCGGCGCTCCAGCAGCGGCAGCAGGTCCCGCACGGCCGCATGGTCCTCAGGGGCGATGTGCAGGGAGGCGGTGAGCTGGCCTTCGAGATGCTCCAAGACCTTCCGCATCGCCGCGAGGTCGGGGCAGCGCACCACCAGGGCCGCGGCACCGAACATCTCCTCCTGCAGTTCCGGCTCAGACACGAAGGCGTCCGCATCGGTGGCGAACAGGGCCGCCCGGCCCTGGTTCGCGGAACCTTCGGGCCCTTCGGCGAGGCGCGTGACGGCGGCGTGGCCGGCGAGTTGCGCGACACTGTCGCAATAGGCGCGGTGGATCCCGGGGGTCAGCATGGTCGCGGCCGGGCTCTCGCGCAGGGCGGCCGTGGCCGAGGCCAGGAACGCGTCGAGGCCGGGGCCGGGCATTGCCAGGATCAGGCCGGGATTGGTGCAGAACTGTCCGGCGCCGAGCGTGAGGGAGGCCGCGAAGGCCCGGCCGATCGCCTCGCCCCGGGCCGCCAGGGCGCCCGGGAACAGCAGGACCGGGTTGATGCTGCTCATCTCGGCATAGACCGGGATCGGGCGGGGACGCTTGGCCGCGATCTCCATCAGGGCGGTGCCGCCCCGGCGCGATCCGGTGAAGCCCACCGCGGCGATGCGGGGATCGGCCACCAGCCCCTGCCCGATCGACTGGCCGGCATCGAACAGCAGCGAGAACACCCCTTCCGGCAGGCCGCTCGCAGCGACAGCCTTCTGAATCGCCCGGCCGACCAGTTCCGAAGTGCCGGGATGGGCCGGGTGTGCCTTGACGATCACCGGGCAGCCGGCCGCCAGCGCCGAGGCGGTGTCGCCGCCGGCCACCGAGAAGGCGAGCGGGAAGTTGCTGGCGCCGAACACCGCCACCGGTCCCAGGGCGAGCATCCGCAAGCGCAGGTCCGGCCGCGGCAGCGGCTTGCGGTCCGGCAGAGCAGGGTCGATGCGGATCTGGAAGGCGCTGCCCTCGCGCAAGACGCCGGCGAACAGGCGCAGCTGACCCACGGTCCGGCCGCGCTCGCCCTCGATCCGCGGCCGGGGCAGGCCGGTCTCCGCCATGCAGCGGGTGACGAGATCATCGCCGATGTCGAGGATGTTGGCCGCGATCGCCTCGAGGAAAGCCGCCCGGGCCTCCGGCGCGGTCTCGCGGTACGTGTCGAAGGCGGAATCCGCCAGGGCGCAGGCCAGGTCCAGATCTTCGAGGCTCGCGCCCGGGAACTCGGGTTCCAGGGTGTTGCCGGTGACCGCCTCCACGGCCTGGAACGCGGCCTGCGTGCCTCGCCGGGCCTGAGCGCCGATCAGGTTTTCGCCACGCACGGTCATAATCGACTCCTGTTCGAAACGGGTGCGGGTCTTCCGCACCGGGTCGGTGTTGGGGGCCTCTCAGCCCTCACGTGCCGCCAGGGCCTTCGCGCGGATCGCCGCGAGGGTCATGGTCGGGGTGAGCGCCTCCGGATCGACGAGGCAGTGGATCATCGCCGGGATCCCGGCGGCCAGGCTGCGCTCGAAGGCGGGGGCGAAGTCCGCGGTGCACTCGACGCGCTCGCCGTGGCCGCCGCAGGAGCGGGCCAGGGCTGCGAAGTCAGGATTGCGCAGCTCGGTCGCCGAGACGCGCCCGGGATATTCGCGCTCCTGGTGCATCCGGATCGTGCCGTACATGCCGTTGTCCAGGACCACGACCACGATGGCGATGCCGTACTGCACGGCCGTGGCGAATTCCTGCACGGTCATCATCACGTCGCCGTCGCCCGCGAGCGCCACGACGATCCGCTCCGGCAGGCTGCGCTTGGCCATCACGGCCGCCGGCAGCCCGTAGCCCATGGAGCCCGAGGTCGGGGCGAGCTGCGTGCCGAAGGCACGGAACCGGTAGTAGCGGTGGATCCAGGTGGCGAAGTTGCCGGCGCCGTTGCAGATCACCGCCTCCGGCGGCAGCCGTTCCCGCAGCCAGGTGATCGCCTGGCCGTACTGGAACGCGCCGGGCTTCGGTTCCGGGGTCTCCGACCAAGCCCGGTAGGAGGCATGGGCCTCGGCGGCGCGTCCGGTCCGGGGCGCATCGTAGGCGGGCAGCGCCGCGCAGAACGCTTCCGGAGTCGCCTGGATCGCCAGAGCCGGCTGATAGACCCGGCCGAGCTCCGCCGGGTCGGGATGAACGTGGACCAGCGGCAGGCCGGGATCGGGGATGCCCAGCAGGCCGTAGGATTGGGCCGGCATCTCGGAGAGGCGGCCGCCGACCATGAGCAGCAGGTCGGACTCCTTGATCCGCGCCAGGAGCGCCGGGTTCGGCCCGATCCCGAGCTCGCCGGCGAAATTAGGATGGTCGGCGGAGAACAGGTTGGCGCGCCGGAACGAGACCGCCACCGGCACGTCGTGGCGCTCGGCCCAAGCGGCCAGGGTGGCGCGGGCGGATTCTGTCCAGCGCGCGCCCCCGACCAGGACTACAGGGCGCCGAGCCGCGGCCAGCATCGTGCCCAGCCGCTCCACATCCGCCGGCGACGGGGCAGGCTCGGCCGGAACGACAAGCGGGGCGTCGGCGACCGCCGCCACGTCGTCGAGCATGTCCTCTGGCAGGGCGCTCAGGACCGGCCCCGGCCGACCCTGGAGCGCAACCCTGAAGGCCCGGGCCAGGATCTCCGGGATGCGGGCCGCATCGTCGATTTCCACCGCCCACTTGGCCAGGCCGCCGAACATCTGCCGGTAATCGACCTCTTGGAACGCTTCCCGGTCGCGCATCGCCCGGGCGATCTGCCCGACGAACAGGATCATCGGCGTCGAATCCTGGCGGGCGATATGAACTCCGGCCGAGGCGTTGGTAGCCCCGGGGCCGCGGGTGACGAAACAGATGCCTGGGCGGCCGGTGAGCTTGCCGGCGGCCTCGGCCATGATCGCGGCGCCGCCCTCCTGCCGGCAGACGAGCACGTCGATGCCGCTGTCGCGCAGGGCATCGAGGACCGCGAGGTAGCTCTCGCCGGGCACGCAGGTGACCCGCTCGACGCCCTGGACGAGCAATTGATCGACGAGCACCTGCGCGCCGGTGCGTGGGGGCAATCCGCTCAAGCCGTTTCTCCCTGGCGATGCGCCCCCCGGAGGATGTCTCCAGGGGCAGCCGACCGTCCTGTCGCGGCCTTGAACCTGACCGCTGCCGTGTCCTGGGATGCGACTGATATCTCAGTCCCAGGATAGGGCCGCGGGTGGCCGGGTCAACCTGTCAGACCAAGGGCCGGCGGTCGAGGGCCCGACGGGTTATCTGGTCGAGGAGGTCGAACAGCGTGCCGATTCCGGCAAGGGCCTGATCGGACTCGCGGGCCGCTATGCCGGCCACGATCGTCGCGTGGATGCCGGCGCAGTCGAGGAAGCTGGCGGTGGGTTCGTAGGTGTACCAGAAGCGCCGGGACTGGGCGTGGAGCGGGCCCATGGTGCTGGTCAGGGTCGGGTTGTAGGCCGCCCCGACCAGCGCCTCGTGCAGGGCGCGCTTGTGGCGGAAATAGACCTCGCGGTCCCGCGCGGCAGCGGCCACGAGCAAACCTTCGGTCTGCGCCTGCAGAGTCGCTAGATCCTGATCCGAGGCGCGGGCGATCACGCAGCGGGCCACCGTCTCGTCGAGCGGGCGCCGGACTTCGAGCAATTCGAGATGCTTGATGATGTCGACCGGGGTGACGAGCACGCCGCGGCGCGGATGGACCTCGACGAAGCCGATCGTCTTGAGCCGGGCCAGCGCCTCGCGGACCGGGGTGCGCCCGAGCGCCAATTCCTCGCCGAGTTCGCCCTCCGACACCATCGCGCCCGGCGCAAGGTGCCGGCTGATGATCATCTGCTCGATCGCGTCGTAGGCAGTCTCGGCGAGGGATCGCGGCCGCCTCGCGTCGGCCATGGCTCCGCTCGCCTTGGAGCCTGCCGTCGGAATCCGCGCTTCGGCCAACCCGCCCTCGCCTGTCTCGAAGCTCTTGCCTGCTGCAGTTGACAATGGATGCAGGCAGCGTCCTACTCAAGCCCTGAGATATCAGGTGTCGCCCAGGGTGCATCCGCGCCGGCCGGATCCTCGACGATCCGGAATCGACGGCGACCGCCTTCAGGGGGAGGAGATGCGGATGCCCGGGCTGTCCCAGGAAACCCGCGACAAGCTCAAGACGGTCAGCACGGCGACGCTGATGACCGCCCTGTTCAAGCGCGGCCTGCGCAATCAGATGATCCAGGATGTCCGCCCGCTGAAGACCGGCGGCGGCACGATGGTCGGCGAGGCGTTCACCCTGCGCTACATCCCGGCCCGCGAGGACCTGAACCCGATCACGGTGTTCCGCGACCGGGCGCATCCGCAGCGCAAGGCGGTGGAGGAGTGCCCGCCCGGCGCCGTGTTCGTGATCGACAGCCGCAAGGATGCCCGGGCGGCCTCGGCCGGCTCGATCCTGGCGACCCGCCTGATGGTGCGGGGCTGCGCCGGGCTCGTCACCGATGGCGGCTTCCGCGACGCCGACGAGATCGCCCGGCTCGACATGCCGAGCTACCACGTGCGCCCCTCGGCGCCGACCAACCTCACGCACCACCAGGCGATCGACATCAACGTGCCGATCGGCTGCGGCGACGCCCCGGTCTTCCCCGGCGACGTGATCGTCGGCGACGGCGACGGCGTGGCCGTGATCCCGGCCCATCTCGCCGACGCGATCGCCGACGAGGCCGTCGAGATGACCGCCTACGAGGATTTCGTCACCGAGGAGGTGCGCAAGGGCCGCTCGATCCTCGGCCTCTATCCAGCCACCGACGAGCAGAGTCTCGCCGACTTCGCCGCGTGGCGGAAGCAGAACGGGCGCTGACGGCGCTCGATACAGATCGGCGAATCGCCGGCGCAAAACATTCAGGGGTGGGGGAGCGCTATGTCGGGGGGCATATCGACGGTCTCAGCATTGCCCGAGATCGAGCGGCGCACGGTCGCCAAGGTTTCGTGGCGGCTGCTGCCGCTCATCGTGTTGATCTACTTCATCGCCTACATGGATCGCACCAATGTCGGCTTCGCCTCGTTCGGGCTGAACCGGGAATTTGGATTCTCGGCGACCGTCTACGGCTGGGGCGCGGGGATCTTCTTCCTCGGCTACGTCATCTTCGAGATTCCCAGCAACCTCCTCCTGGAGCGCAACGGGGCGCGGCTCTGGATCGCCCGGATCATGGTCACCTGGGGCCTCGTCGCGGGCGCGATGGCTTTCATCACCGGTCCGGTGAGCTTCCTGACGATGCGCTTCCTGCTGGGAGTGGCCGAGGCCGGGTTCTTCCCGGGGATGATCCTGTACTTCACCTACTGGTTCCCCCGGCGCTACCGGGCCCGGGTGGTGGCGGCCCTGTTCCTGGCGGTGCCGGGCTCGAACGCCCTCACGGCGGTGATCTCGGGGGCGCTGCTCCAGCTCGACGGGGTGCTGGGCCTGCATGGCTGGCAATGGCTGTTCCTGCTGGAAGCGGTGCCCTCGATCCTGCTGGCCTTCGTCGTGCTTGCGCTGATGACCGACCGGCCCGCCAAGGCGGACTGGCTGACGTCCGAGGAGCGGGCCTGGCTGGAGGATACCCTGGAAGCCGAGCGCCGGAGCACGGTCCGGACGCACGGGCATTTCACCCTCAAGCAGGCGCTGACCGATGGCCGGGTTCTGTCGCTCGCGGCGATCTATTTCTGCATCGGCACGGCGACCTACGGCATCACCTTCTTCCTGCCGCCGATCCTGAAAAGCCTCAAGCTCAGTGACTGGGAGACCGGCCTCGCCACGGCGGTCCCCTACGTCATCGGCACGGTGGGCATGATCGCCTGGAGCTGGTCGTCGGACCGGCGCAACGAGCGGCGCTGGCACTTCGTGGTCGCCGGCGTGATCGCCACGCTTGGCCTCGTCGCCGCGGGACCGATGCTGGGCAGCCTCTGGGCGCTCACGGCGATGTCGGTGGCGGCGGTCGGCCTCTACGGCACCAAGCCCGCCTTCTGGGCGATGCCAGGGGAGTTCCTGTCGGGGCCGGCCGCGGCCGGGGGCATCGCCCTGATCAACGCCATCGGCAATCTCGGCGGCTTCGTCGGGCCTTACGTCCTGGGTTGGCTGAAGGACGCCACCGGCACCTATGAGGCCGGCCTGTATTTCCTCGCCGCCTGTGCGCTCGCCTCCGCGACGATCACCGTCCTGGCGGTCCCGCCGGGCGCGAAGGGGAGCCGGAACGGCACGGCTGGCCGACCGGCCGCCGCGACCGAGCGCGTGAGACCGGAGACCGTCTGATGACCGCACACAGGAAGACCCTCGGCGACCTGCGCAGCCAGCGCTGGTTCGGCGCCACCGACCTGCGCAGCTTCGGCCACCGCTCGCGCATGCTCCAGATGGGCTACGAGCGCGCCGACTTCACCGGCAAGCCGATCGTCGGCATCATCAACACCTGGAGCGACATCAACCCCTGTCACCTCCACTTCCGCGAGCGGGTCGAGCAAGTGAAGCGCGGCGTGTGGCAGGCGGGCGGCTTCCCGATCGAGCTGCCGGCGCTCTCGTTGTCAGAAAACTTCGTCAAGCCGACCACGATGCTCTACCGCAACCTCCTCGCCATGGAGGTGGAGGAATTGCTGCGCCAGCACCCGGTGGACGGGGCGGTGCTGATGGGCGGTTGCGACAAGACCACGCCCGGCACGGTGATGGGCGGCATCTCCATGAACCTGCCGATGATCTTCCTGCCGGCCGGGCCGATGATGCGCGGGCATTCCGGCGGCAAGATCCTCGGCTCGGGCTCCGACGTCTGGAAATACTGGGCCGAGAAGGAAGCCGGCACCATCACCACGCAGCAGTGGAACGACATGGAGGCGGGCATCGCCCGCACCTTCGGCACCTGCATGACCATGGGCACCGCCTCGACCATGACGTCGATCGCCGAGGCGCTCGGCCTGTCGCTGCCCGGCGCAGCCTCGATCCCGGCGGCCGATGCCGACCATCCGCGCATGGCGAGCGCCTGCGGCCGGCGCATCGTCGAGATGATCTGGGAGGACCTGAAGCCGTCCGACATCCTCGACCGGCGCTCGGTGGAGAACGCCCTCGTGGTCCACAACGCGCTGGCCGGCTCCACCAACGCGATGATCCACCTGGTGGCGATGGCGGGCCGGGCCGGGATCCCGATCAAGCTGTCCGAGTTCGACGACTTCGCCCAGACGGTGCCGGTGATCGCCAACCTGCGGCCCTCGGGCCAGTGGCTGATGGAGGATTTCCATATCGCCGGCGGCATCCGGGCGCTGATGGTGCGGCTGTCCCCCCTCCTCCACCTCGACGCCCGCTCGGTCACCGGCGGCACGATCGGCGACGGGCTCGCCGGCATGAGCGTCTACAACGACGACGTGATCCGCCCGTTGGACAAGCCGATCGTCGCGAGCGGTGGCACCGCGATCCTGTACGGCAACCTCGCGCCGCATGGCTGCGTGATCAAGCCGCCGGCCGCGGACCCGCGCTTCCTCAAGCATACCGGTCCGGCCCTGGTGTTCGACGATTACGATGCCATGAGCGCGGCGGTGAACGACCTCGACCTCGACGTCACCCCGGACCACGTCATGGTCCTGCGCAATGCCGGCCCGATCGGCGGTCCCGGCATGCCCGAATGGGGCATGCTGCCGATCCCGAAGGTGCTGCTCCGGCAGGGCGTGCGCGACATGCTGCGGATCTCGGACGCGCGCATGAGCGGCACCAGCTACGGCGCCTGCATCCTGCACGTCTCGCCGGAATCGGCGGCCGGCGGCCCGCTGGCGGCCGTGCGCAACGGCGACCTGATCACCGTCGACGTATCCGAGCGGCGCATCCACCTGCACCTGGACGAGGCCGAGATCACCGCGCGGGTGGCGGCGTTCGTGCCGCCGGACCGGGCCTATCCGCGCGGCTATAACCGCCTGTTCGCCCAGCACGTGAGGCAGGCGCACGAGGGCTGCGACTTCGACTTCCTGGAGGGCGCGGGCGGCATCCCCGAACCCGAGATCCACTGATCTGCGCGCGTCCTGCCCGAAAGCCGTCTCAGCCCGGCGCAAGCCAGCGCGACGAAACAACGATCCGCGAGTCGTGGCGACATTCGCCGACCGAACGGACAGGGAGGAGACATGGCGATGATCGCACGCAGGGGGCTGCTCGCGGGCGCGGCGTTGCTCGGCGCGGTCCGGGCGGTCGGAGCGGGATGGGAGCCCTCGCAGCGCGTGCCCGATCCGGCGGTCGAGGTGCTCGACCCGGCCTTCGCCAAGTACCGCTTGGTCTCCGCCACCGTGGAGCGCGTCGCCACCGGTCTCCGTTGGGCCGAGGGGCCGGTCTGGTTCGGCGACATGGGAGCGCTGCTGTTCAGCGACGTGGTCAACGACCGGATTATGCGCTGGGATGAGGCGTCCGGTGCGCTCACGGTGTTCCGCAAACCCTCTTCCTACGCCAACGGCAACACCCGGGACCGGCAGGGGCGTCTCGTCACCTGCCAGCACAAGACCCGGAGCGTCACCCGGACCGAGCATGACGGCTCGATCACCACGCTGCTCGATCGGTTCGACGGCAAGCCGCTCAACGCGCCCAACGACGTGGTCTGCCATTCCGACGGCGCGATCTGGTTCACCGATCCGACCTTCGGCCCCAACCCCCATGAGTCGATGGCATCTCCGGAGCTTCCGGGCAACGTCTACCGGATCGACCCGGCTACTGGGCAGGCGAGCCTCGCGGTGGGGGGCCTCGCGGGACCGAACGGGCTGGCCTTCTCCCCGGACGAGTCGAAGCTCTACGTCATCGAGGCCCGCGCCAAGCCGAACCGCCTGATCCGCGTCTACGACATGGTCGAGAACGGCACCAAGACTGCCAACGGCCGGGTCTTTTTTGCCGCCGGCACTGGCACGCCGGACGGGTTCCGGGTCGATGTCGACGGCAACCTCTGGTGCGGCTGGGGCATGAGCGAGACCGAGGACGGCGTGCTCGTTCTGTCGCCGCAGGCCAAGCCGATCGGCCGGATCCGCCTGCCCGAGCGCTGCGCCAACCTGTGCTTCGGCGGCCTCAACCGCAACCTGCTGCTGATGACCGCTTCGCACGCGGTCTACGCGCTCTACGTCAACACCCGCGGCGCCGGGACATGCTGATCCGGCTCATCTAAGTCGCGTCGACGGAGCTGAGATGCTCCATCATTCCGTGTTCTTGCCTGCAGCGAGCCCCGGAACGACAGGGCGGGTGTCCAAGCACGGCAGGCATCGCGGACGATCGATGCCTGCCGAGCCCCCTACTCCGCGGCTTCGGCCAGATACCGCGTCGGGTCGTAGTTCAGGATCGGCCCGAGCCAGCGCTCGACCTCGCGGATATCCATGCCCTTGCGCAGGGCATAGTCCTCGACCTGATCGCGCTCGACCTTGGCGACGCCGAAATAGTGCGCCTGCGGGTGCGCCAGGTAGAGGCCTGAGACCGAGGAACCCGGCCACATGGCATAGGACTCGGTGAGCTTCACCCCGATCCGCCGCTCGGCCTTCAGAAGATCGAACAGCTGCGTCTTCTCGGTGTGGTCGGGCTGGGACGGGTAGCCGGGGGCCGGGCGGATGCCGTCATAGGGCTCGCTTGTCAGTTCGGCGGGCGTGTAGGTCTCGTCCGCCGCGTAACCCCAGAATTCCCTGCGGACGCGCTCGTGCATGCGTTCGGCGAAGGCCTCGGCGATCCGGTCGGCCAGCGCCTTCACCAGGATCGCCCGGTAATCGTCGTTCGCCCGCTCGAACCGCTCGGCGATCCGCACCTCCTCCAGGCCGGCCGTGACCACGAAGCCGCCGACATAATCGGCGATGCCGGTCTCCTTGGGCGCCACGAAGTCCGACAGGCAGGTGTTCGGCCGTCCGTCGCGCTTGGACAATTGCTGGCGCAGGCCGTGGAAGGTCGCAAGCCGGTCGCTGCGGCTCTCGCCTTTGTAGAGCACGATGTCGTCGCCGACGCTGTTGGCCGGCCAGAAGCCGATCACGCCCTTCGGGTTGAACCAGCGCTCCGCCACGATTTGCTTGAGCATCTCCTGCGCGTCCTCGTAGAGGGCGCGGGCGGCCGGACCCTGGTCCGGGTCGTCCAGGATCGCCGGGAAGCGGCCCTTGAACTCGTAGGTCTGCAGGAACGGCGTCCAATCGATATACGGCACGAGGTCGGCGACCTCGTAGGAGCCGAACACCCGGGCATCCGTGAAGGCCGGCTTCTTCGGGGCGTAGCCCGACCAGTCGACCTTGAACGCGTTGGCCCGGGCCTTGGCCAGGGGCAGGCGCTGCTTGTCGAGTTCCGACCGGGCATGGGCGGCCGAGACCTTGGCGTACTCGGCGCGCACTTTCTCGATCGTCGTGTCGCGGGTCTCCTTGGACAGCAGGCTCGACACCACGCCGACCGCGCGGCTCGCATCGGTGACGTAGACGGCTTGGCCCTTCGCGTAGGCCGGGTGAATCTTGACCGCCGTGTGGACACGGCTGGTGGTGGCCCCGCCGATCAGCAGCGGCACGGAAAAACCCTCGCGCTCCATCTCGCCCGCGACATGGACCATCTCGTCGAGCGAAGGCGTAATCAGACCGGACAGGCCGACGATGTCGACGTTCTCCTTGCGCGCCACGTCGAGGATCTTGGCAGCCGGTACCATCACGCCGAGATCGATGATCTCGTAGTTGTTGCAGGCCAGCACGACGCCGACGATGTTCTTGCCGATATCGTGGACGTCGCCCTTCACCGTAGCCATCAGCACCTTGCCGGCCGCCTGGCGCTTGCCGTCGCCGCCATTGGCGCGCTTCTCCTCTTCCATGAACGGCTCGAGATAGGCCACCGCCTGCTTCATCACCCGGGCGGACTTCACCACCTGCGGCAGGAACATCTTGCCGGCGCCGAACAGGTCACCGACCACGTTCATGCCGGACATCAGCGGGCCCTCGATGACGTGGAGCGGGCGCTCGACGCCGGCCCTCGCCTCCTCGGTGTCGGCGATGATGTACTCGGTGATGCCGTTGACCAGGGCGTGCTCGATGCGCTTGGCCACCGGGGCCTCGCGCCAGGTCAGGTCGGCGGTCTTGGCCTGGGCTGAGGCCCCGGTCTTGAAGCGCTCGGCCGATTCCAGCAAGCGCTCGGTGGAATCGTCACGGCGGTTGAGGACCACGTCCTCGCACAGCGCGCGCAGCTCCGCCGGGATCTCGTCGTAGACGGCGAGCTGGCCGGCATTGACGATGCCCATATCCATCCCGGCCTGGATGCAGTGGTACAGGAACACCGCGTGCATCGCCTCGCGCACCGGCTCGTTGCCCCGGAACGCGAAGCTCAGGTTCGAGACGCCGCCCGAGATATGGGCGTGCGGCAGGGTTTCGCGGATCGTCCGGGTCGCCTCGATGAAGGCGACGCCGTAGCCGTTATGCTCCTCGATGCCCGTGGCGACCGCGAAGATGTTCGGATCGAAGATGATGTCTTCCGGCGGGTAGCCGACCTGCTCGGTCAGGATCCGGTAGGCCTTGGTGCAGATCTCGACCTTGCGCTCGTAGCTGTCCGCCTGGCCCTGCTCGTCGAAGGCCATCACCACCACGGCGGCGCCGTAGGAGCGGCAGACGCGGGCGGCCTCGATGAACTTCTCCTCGCCCTCCTTCATGGAGATCGAGTTCACGATCGCCTTGCCCTGGATGCATTTCAGGCCGGCCTCGATCACCTCGAACTTCGAGGAGTCGACCATCACCGGCACCCGGGCGATGTCGGGCTCAGCGGCGACGAGATTGAGGAACTCGACCATCGCCTTCTGCGAGTCGAGCAGGCCCTCGTCCATGTTGATGTCGATCACCTGGGCGCCGGCGGCGACCTGGTCGCGGGCCACGTCGAGCGCAGCAGCGTAGTCGCCGTTGGTGATGAGCTTCCTGAACTTGGCCGAGCCGGTGACGTTGGTGCGCTCACCGACGTTCACGAACGGGATTTCCTTCGTCAGCACGAAGGGCTCCAGCCCCGACAGCCGCATCAGACGCGGGATCTCGGGGATCTGCCGTGGCGTCTTGCCGGCGACCGCTTCGCTGATCGCGCGGATATGGTCCGGCGTCGTGCCGCAGCAGCCGCCGACCATGTTGACCAAGCCGGATTCGGCGAATTCGCCGACGAGCTTCCCCATGGCCTCCGGACTCTCGTCGTAGAGACCGAACTCGTTGGGCAGGCCGGCATTCGGATAGGCGCAGACCAGGGTGTCGCAGATCCGCGACAGCTCGGCGATGTGCCCGCGCATCTCGCGGGCGCCGAGCGCGCAGTTGAGGCCGAAGGTCAGCGGGTCCGCGTGGCGCAGCGCATTCCAGAACGCCGCCGGGGTCTGGCCCGAGAGAGTCCGGCCCGACAGGTCGGTGATCGTGCCGGAGATCTGGATCGGCAGGCGGATCCCGGTCTCCTCGAACACGGCCCAGCAGGCGGCAACCGCCGCCTTGGCGTTGAGCGTGTCGAAGATCGTCTCGATCAGGATCAGCTCGGCCCCGCCGGCGATCAGGCCGTGGACCTGCTCCATGTAGGCCGTCTTGACCTGGTCGAAGGTCACGGCGCGGTAGCCGGGATTGTTCACGTCCGGCGAGATCGACAGCGTGCGGTTCGTCGGGCCGATGGCGCCGGCCACGAAACGGCGGCGGCCATCTTGGCGTTCGGCGAGCTGCGCGGCCTCGCGGGCGAGGCGCGCGCCCTCCCGGTTCAGGTCGGGAATGATCGATTCGAGACCGTAATCGGCTTGCGCGATCGTGGTGCCGGAGAAGGTGTTGGTCTCACAGACATCGGCGCCGGCGAGGAAGTAATCGAGATGGATCTGCCGGATCGCGTCCGGCTGCGTCAGGATCAGGAGGTCGTTGTTGCCCTTCTGATCGTTCGGGTGATCCTTGAAGCGATCGCCGCGGAAATCCGCCTCGGTCAGCCCGAGCCGCTGGATCACGGTGCCCATCGCCCCGTCGAGGACAAGGATCTTTTCTGACGCGCGCTGACGCAGCGCGGATGCGATCTCGGTGCCGTCGACGGGGGGGAAGTCAGTCATGATCGGTCCCAACAGACCACCTCAAGCCGAGGTGCCGGAGCGAAGCGGAGGCCTCGAAGGAGGCGTCCAGATTTTTTATCGGTCCCTGGAGCCTTCCTGCGAGGCCGTTGCGCGGCACCCAGGATGAGGCGGAGGGTGGGATTTTTGGTTTCGGACCGGCCCGGGAAATCGCCCGGGTCAGCCCGCTTTTTCCAAGACGGCGAGCCGCTTTTCGATGGCGTCGAGGCGTTCTTCGACCTCGGCGGCCGCGTAGCGGCCAAGGACTGATTCGCCGTTGATTGCCTCGCGCATATTCGCCAGTCGCCCCTCGATCTGATCCAGGCGCTGCTTAACGACAGTGAACTCGCGCGCAGTGTTCTGCCCGAGTTCTCGAATGTCGGTCCGCATCTCCCGAAGAAGCGGAAGAATTAGATCCTGCGGTTCAGCCATGGTCCTGCCCCCTGCTGCGCCGTGTGGGTGCAGATGAATTTAGGCCGCCGCCTTTTCCGCCGCCAGCTTCGGCGCCTGCGCGCGCAGGCCCAGCAGGTGGCAGATCGCGTAGACGAGGTCGGAGCGGTTCATCGAGTAGAAGTGGAAGTCCTGGACGCCCTCGTCCACCAGGTCGAGCACCTGCTCCGCCGCCACGGCGGCGGCGACGAGGCGGCGGGTCTCCACGTCGTTGTCGAGACCTTCGAACCGGGCGGCCAGCCAGTACGGCACCGAGGCGCCGGTGCGGCGGGCGAAGTTGGCCGACTGCTTGAAGTTCTGCACCGTCAGGATGCCCGGGATGATCGGGATCGTGATCCCGGCGGCCCGGACCTTCTCGAGGTAGCGCAGGTAGACCTCGTTCTCGAAGAAGAACTGGGTGATCGCCTGGTCAGCACCCGCATCGACCTTGGCCTTCAGGGCGTCGATGTCGGCGTCGAGCGAGGCGGCCTCCGGGTGCTTCTCGGGATAGGCCGAGACCGACACCTTGAAATCGCCGATGCGCTTAATCCCTTCGACCAGCTCGGCGGTCGTGGCGTAACCCTCGGGATGCGGCTTGTAGGCGTGGCCGACGCCGTCGGCCGGATCGCCCCGCAGGGCCACGATGTGGCGCACGCCGACATCCCAGTAGGCCTGCACCACCGCATCGATCTCCTCGCGGCTGGCATCAACGCAAGTGAGGTGCGCGGCCGGCTTGAGGGTGGTCTCGCGGATCATCCGGGCGACCGTGTTGTGGGTGCGCTCCCGGGTCGAGCCACCGGCGCCGTAGGTCACGGAGACGAATTTCGGCTGGAGCGGTGCCAGCCGCTCGATGGAGGACCACAGGACCTTCTCCATCTCGTCGGTCTTGGGCGGGAAGAATTCGATCGAGACGCGGATCGGGTGGTAGCCGTCGCGGCTGGCGCGGTGGGTGGAGCGACGCATCGGGTCTCGTCCTCTATGTCGATCGGTTCAGACGAATTGGGTGAAGAGAGTTGTGTGGATGTCGTCCGGCCCGAAGGTCAGGCGACTGCGCGCTGAAGCGGTGCCGCGTCGCGGGCGAGGCCCGCCTGCTGAAGGCCCGCCTCCTGTGCCAGCCAAAGCGTGACAGTGAGCTGGCCAGCCTCCCGGGGCACCAGATCGCGGGTCGCGACCGTCGTGAGCCCGGCCTCGGCCAGCCAGTGGGACACTTGGTCGGAGGAGAACCCGAGCCGGCGGTGGGCTTGGCTCGTTCGCAGGAATTCGAGGTCGTGCGGGGCGAAATCAACGACCAAGAGCCGGCCTCCGGGCGCCACGAGGCGCACGGCGCCCCGCAAGGCGCGGGCCGGATCATCGAGATAGTGGAGCACCTGATGCACCACCACCACGTCGAAGCTCGCCCGGGCGAAGGGCGGAGCATGGATGTCGCCCTGGCGCAGGTCCACCCGCGACAGGCCCTGACGCTCCAGGTTGGCCCGTGCGACGGATAGCATGGCGTGGCTCGAATCGAGCCCGGTCGCACGTGCGGCCCGGGGGGCGAGAAGGCCAAGCATCTTGCCCGTGCCGGTGCCGAGGTCGATCAGGCTGCCGAGGGGGCGCTCGCCCAGAGCGTCGAGCACCGCCGCCTCGACGGTGGCTTCGGGGACGTGCAGGGAGCGGAGCTCGTCCCATTTCGGCGCCAGCCGGGCGAAAAACGTCTGGGCCGCGTCGGCCCTTTGAGTGCGCACTGCATCCAGCCGGGCCCGATCCTCCGAAAGCGGCGGTGCGGCCCGGTCGAGCCCGCACAGGAGCGGGTCGGCGAGGCCCGCGCGAGCCTCGGACAGCCGGAAGAACGCCCAGGCGCCTTCGCGGTGGCGCTCGACCAGACCGGCCTCGACTAGAAGCTTGAGGTGCCGCGAGATGCGCGGCTGCGACTGGCCGAGAATGTCGGTGAGGTCAGAGACCGACAGCTCCCCTTCGGTAAGAAGCGCCAGGATGCGCAGGCGCGTCTCCTCGGCCGCGGCGCGCAGAACACCCAGGGCTTCCGGAAAAGGGATCAATCCCGCGGCGCGACTCTCAGCGTTAGACATAAAGATATGTTTATGTCCGTTTCTCCAAGCGCGCAAGGGTGATGTTTCGGCTGCGGCGCGCTGACTCGCTCGCACGGTGCCGAGTCGGCGCAGATGCGTCGACGGCGAGCAGCGGGCGGGGCGCATGTCCTGCGCGTGCGCGCCGCCCGCTGGATCGGCCTGCCGCCAGAGGGCGGTGTGCAACGGGTGCTCGGGAAAACCAGCGTTGGTGTGCTGGGCTACGAGCATGAGTGCGGCGAACCGGTTCTGTGCAATTGGGCCGGCTGATCCCTGCCCTACCGCAACCAGTATCCATCCGGCGCAAGCGGCACCGGCATCGGCTCACCGAGCGCATGGTGGACGATGCGGTCGACGGCGCGGACCATCGCATCGAGGGGCAGGTCATTCGGTTCGGTGCCGAACGGCTCCTCCAACTCGTCCCCGAGGGCATCGAGGCCGAAGAAGGTGTAGCCGACCAGCGCCACCACCACGGGGGTCGCCCAGCCGAGCGAGCCCGTGAGCCCCACCGGCAGAAGCAGGCAGTAGAGCCAGGCGGTTCGGTAAACGAGCAGGGTGTAGGCGAAGGGCAGCGGCGTATTGGCGATCCGCTCGCAGGCCGTGTGCACGCCGGACAGCGCTTCGATCCGCGCCTCCAGGAGGCCGAACTGGATGTCGGTGAGGCGGCCGGCCTGCATCAGCCCGGCGAGATCGTGGGTCAGCGCGGCCAGGACCGAATCGGTGGGATTCGGGCCGCCGAGATCCGCCCCGGGGGCCTTGCCGTCCACCGCCAGGGCCTCGTCGAGGCCGCGCAGGCGCGCATGCAGGCCATGCGCGAAGGCGGACAGGCGGCGCAGCTGCGGCGCTGCTTCGGCGGGCGGCAGCAGCGCCGGCAGGAGGCGGGCGAGGTTGCGTACCTCGCCGATCAGGCTACCCCAGGCCTTCCGGGCTTCCCACCAGCGCTCGTAGCAGGCGTTGTTGCGGAAGCTCAGGAAGATCGACAGGGCGAGGCCGACCAGGGTGAACGGCGCGACCCCGGCCGTCACCGGAAAGAAGGTGGGCCAGCGCGCCTCCGCCCAGACAACCAGGCAGGCGACCGCGACGATGCCGACGAGCTTCCAGGCCACGCGCGGCAGAATCGAGCCCTGCATGGTGAACAGCAGGGTGAACAGGTTGGGCCGGGTGCGGACGATCATCGGGGCTTCGCGGCGAGGGCGGGGCTCTCCTGCCCTGCCCCTTGCGCGCCGACAAGGGGCCTGCCGGACACGCGCTCGTGTGGGCTTCCGCCGGGCCGGCCTGTGTCGACCGGCGCTCCCCCTATGACGGCGTGAACAGCCGTCCGGAGAGGCTCGAAGCCGGAAGCGTGCCCCCTAGACCGACGCTTCCCGGACGAGATCGGGCGACCCGTTCGTCTCCAGGCGCTTCAACGCGGTCAGCATGCGCACCGAGAGCGGGGACCAGCAGGCGGGGCGCTTCTGGACGAAGGCGCTGCGGGCGCGGTGGTAGGGCGCGTCCGGCTGGTAGAAGTTGCGATACATCTGCGTCATCTCCTGCCCGCGATAGGCATCGAGCGGTCGACGCTCCTCGTCCTCGGCGCGCTGCAGGAGCTTGCGGTCGGTGAGCGCGGCATGCCGCTCCGCCTGCGCGGCGGCGAAGGCCTGGACGGCCCGGGCGCACTGCTCGGTGTCGCCGGAGATCGCCTCGTCGACGAGGCCGATCTCCGCGGCCCGCCGGCCGCTGATCGGCAGGCACGCCTCGGTCAGCTGGACGGCACGCTCCCAGCCGACCCGACGGGGCAGCAGGTACGTCCAGTATTCCGAACCGTAGAGCCAGCCCATGTTGCGGTAGTGCGGGTTGAGCACCACGCTTTGCCGCGCCAGCACGAAATCCGCGGCCAGCGGCAGGATCGCGCCACCTGCGCCGGCATTGCGGCCGAGCGCCGCGATGACGATCGTGTCGGTGGCGGTGATGATCTCGCGGATCAGATCGTCCATCGCGACGATGTTGGCCCAGGATTCCGCGGCCGGGTCGGCGCTGGCCTCGATCTCATTGAGGTGGATGCCGTTCGAGAACAGGTCGTCGCCGCCTGCCAGCACGATGACCTTGGCGGAACTCTCCGCCGCTTGGCGGAACGCCGCCTGGAGCCGGCGACACTGCACCGTGCTCATCGCGCCGTTGTGGAAGTCGAAGTGCAGATGGACGATGTCGCCGATGCGATCGAGCCGCACCTCCTCGACCGGATTGGGATGGGCGAGCCTGGTGGCGGCGACGGGCAGGTCGCCCGGGATCAGATCGCCCAGCGTATCCACGGCGCTGCGCTTGATCCCGCCGCCGCCCTCCAGCTTCGGCTTCAGCCGGCCAATCCAGACCGCGCCGTCGACCGTCGCCCGGCAGATCGCACCGCTTTCGGACCGGGCGATCACCGCGCCCGGCGCGCCGCGCAGCTCCGGCTCTGCGCAGGCGGCGTGGAGATAGACCGGCAGGCCGTAGATCTGGTCGAGTACGCCGGGCACGCCGTCGGCCGCGTGGATCCGAGCCAGCACGTCCGCCGTCTCGCACCGGCCCCAGTCGATCCGGCGATCCGCCTGCTTCATCGACGGCCGCAGGCGGCCCAGGGCGGTCGGGGCGGCGTAGTCCAGGGGGCGGGGTCGAAAGCCCGGCGTCTGGACATTGGCGAGCGCCTCCCACAGGCAGGAGACGGCGGCGTCGATCGCCTCGCGCCGATAGACGCTGCTCTTGGGTGCCTGGCGCAGGGGGAAATTGCGCGTCGCCCAGATCGGGCCGGCATCCATCTCGGCCTCCGCCTGCAGCAGGGTCACGCCCCACTGGTCCCATCTCTCCTGAATCGCCCAATCGAGGGCGGAGGCGCCGCGGTCGCCCTCGACGCCCGGATGTACGATCAGGGTCAGATGCTCGCGCCAGATCCGCTCGGGGATCGCCCGGGTCAGGAACGGGGCGATCGTCAGGTCCGGCCGGAACGCGGCGAACGCCTCCTCAAGGCGCTGCTCGTCACCGCCGTAGATCTCGACCGCGACCTCGTATCCGGCATCAGACAGCTCGACAAAAAACAGCTGCGTCATGCTGTTGAAGGCTGATGAAACCAAGAGAACGCGCATCACGGGTGTCCAAGGCGTCGATCATCGAGTCGAGCCACGTCTTGGATTTTCCTCCTGACGACGTCTAATTTCAGACTGTCGCGCTAAAATATCTGCATCTCTGTGCATTCGAGCAGAATGCTGTTCCGGATTGCGACAATGAAACCGGAAAAATGGAACGAATCACTAAGCTTTGCCAATGTTATGATGTCAAAAAACTTGAAGCAAGATGCAAGTCGGCTGTCGACCGAGGTCGCATGACTTGGGCGATCTGCTGATCGGGTAGCAGATGGCAGTCCGTTCAGGATCGTGTTGGGAAGGCCGCGTGCATGGGCACGGCGCGATCGCTCGCATCTCGCGTCGGGGGCCGGCCGCGCCGCCGCCGCCCGGGGCGGACGCTCATTCCGCGTCCCAGAGCCAGGCCGCGCCGCGTACGCCCGAGGCATCGCCGTGCAAGCTCGCTCGCACCGGCGTGTCGAAGGCGTCGGAGAAGACATGGGGGGCGATCGCCCCGGGCAGGCCGGCGATCAGTTCCGGGATCCGGGACAGGCCGCCGCCGATGACGATCACGTCCGGATCGAGCAGGTTGACCACCTGGGCGGCGGCGCGGCCGAGGCGGTCGAGATGCGTCGCGAGCGTGTCGCGTGCCTGCGCGTCGCCGGTGCGTGCGGCGGCGACGATCGCCTCGGCGGTGAGGCTGCCGCCATGGCGTCGGCCGTGTTCGGCGGCCAGGCCCGGGCCGGACAG
>NZ_LKKO01000031.1 GCF_001455965.1 Methylobacterium sp. GXS13 | reverse complement strand
TCGCCCCGCCCGTCTCCGCCAAAACCTTCGTGATCGCCGCCGTCAGCGACGTCTTGCCGTGGTCGACGTGACCGATCGTGCCGATGTTGCAGTGCGGCTTGGTGCGGGAGAACTTTTCCTTGCCCATCAGAGCCTCCTAAATTCGAAATCGTGTTGCGGATGAAGAGATGCCTAGGCGTGTAGCCTTAGGCGTACTTGGCGATGACCTTGTCGGCCTCGCCGCGCGGCACCTCTTCGTAGTGGTCGAACTGCATGGTGAAGTTCGCCCGGCCCTGCGACATGGAACGCAGGTTGTTCACGTAGCCGAACATGTTGGCCAGCGGCACCATCGCGTTGATGACGTTGGCGTTGCCGCGCATGTCCTGGCCCTGGATCTGGCCGCGGCGGGAGTTCAGGTCGCCGATGACCGAGCCGGTATACTCCTCCGGCGAAACGACCTCGACCTTCATCACCGGCTCGAGGAGCACCGAGCCGCCCTTCTGCAGCGCCTCACGGAAAGCGGCGCGGGAGGCGATCTCGAAGGCGAGCGCCGACGAGTCGACGTCGTGGTAGGCACCGTCGATGAGCTCGACCTTGACGTCGACCACCGGGAAGCCCGCCAGGATGCCGGCGCCCAGGACCGAGTTGAGGCCCTTCTCGACGCCCGGGATGTACTCCTTCGGCACCGCGCCGCCGACGATCTTCGACTCGAACAAGAAGCCCGCACCCGGCTCGTTCGGCTCGACGATGAACTTCACGCGGGCGAACTGACCGGTACCGCCGGTCTGCTTCTTGTGCGTGTAGTCGATCTCCTGACGACGGGTCAGCTTCTCGCGGTAGGCCACCTGCGGCTGGCCGATATTCGCGTCGACCTTGTAGGTGCGGCGCAGGATGTCGACCTTGATGTCCAGGTGCAGCTCGCCCATCCCCTTGAGGATGGTCTGGCCGGATTCCTGGTCCGTGGAGACCCGGAAGGACGGATCCTCGGCGGCCAGCTTGGCGAGCGCGATGCCGAGCTTCTCCTGGTCGGCCTTCGACTTCGGCTCGACGGCGATCTCGATCACCGGCTCCGGGAACTCCATGCGCTCCAGGATCACGGCCTTCTGCGGATCGCACAGGGTGTCGCCGGTGCGGGTGTCCTTGAGGCCGGCGAGGGCGACGATGTCGCCCGCGAAGGCTTCCTTGACGTCCTCACGGTTGTTGGCGTGCATCAGGAGCATGCGGCCGACGCGCTCCTTCTTGTCGCGCGTCGAGTTGATGACGTTGGCGCCCGACTCGATCTTGCCCGAATACACGCGGCAGAACGTGATCGTGCCGACGTGGGGATCGTCCATGATCTTGAAGGCGAGCATGGAGAAGGGATCGGAATCCGTCGGGTGACGGACCACCGGCTCCTCGGTCTTGAAATCGATGCCTTCGACGTCGCCGCGATCGGCCGGGGAGGGGAGGTAATCCACCACCGCGTCGAGCAGGGGCTGCACGCCCTTGTTCTTGAAGGCCGAGCCGCAGAGCACCGGATGGAAGGCACGCAGCTGCACGGCCCGACGCACGAGCTTGTGCATCGTGGCGGCATCCGGCTCGGTGCCGTCGAGATAGGCCATCATGGCCTCGTCATCGAGCTCGACGCAGGCCTCGACCAGCTTGCCGCGATACTCGACGGCCTGGTCCTTGAGGTCCTCGGGGATCTCGACCTCGGAGAAGTCGGCGCCCAGCGTCTCGCCGGACCAGACGATCGCCTTCATCTTGATGAGGTCGATTACGCCCTTGAAGTTCGACTCCGAGCCGATCGGCAGCTGCAGGCAAACGGGCTTGCCGGCGACGCGATCGATGATGTCGGCAACGCACTTGAAGAAGTCGGCGCCGATCTTGTCCATCTTGTTGACGAACACGACGCGCGGCACGTCGTACTTGTCGGCCTGACGCCAGACGGTCTCGGTCTGGGGCTCGACGCCCTGGTTGCCGTCGAGCACGCAGACCGCGCCGTCGAGCACGCGCAGGGAACGCTCGACCTCGATGGTGAAGTCGACGTGGCCGGGGGTGTCGATGATGTTCAGGCGCTTCTCGCGCCAGAAGCACGTCGTCGCGGCGGACGTGATCGTGATGCCGCGCTCCTGCTCCTGCTCCATCCAGTCCATGGTGGCGGCGCCGTCATGGACTTCGCCGATCTTGTGCGACTTTCCGGTGTAGTAGAGGATCCGCTCCGTGGTCGTGGTCTTCCCGGCATCAATGTGGGCCATGATGCCGAAGTTGCGGTAGTCCTCGATCGCGTGCGTGCGGGGCATCGGATTGCTCCTGAGAGACGGCGGAACCGCTTACCAGCGGTAGTGCGAGAAGGCGCGGTTGGCTTCCGCCATCCGGTGCGTATCTTCCCGCTTCTTGACGGCGTTGCCGCGGTTGTTCGCGGCGTCGAGCAGCTCAGCGGAGAGCCGCTCGATCATGGTGCGGTCGTTGCGCGACCGGGCGGCCTGGATCAGCCAACGGATGGCGAGGGCCTGGCGGCGCTCGGTCCGAACCTCGACGGGGACCTGGTAGGTCGCACCGCCGACGCGGCGGGAGCGGACCTCGATCATCGGGGCGACGTTGTCGAGCGCAGCGCGGAAGACCTCGATCGGGTTGGCCCGGGCGCGGTTTTCGACGATGTCGAAGGCACCGTAGACGATCCGCTCGGCGGTCGACTTCTTGCCCTCGTACATGATCGAGTTCATGAACTTCGTCAGCACCACGTCCCCGTACTTCGGATCCGGGATGATCTCACGCTTTTCGGCAGAGTGACGGCGGGACATCTCTTAAACTCTCAAACGAGTAGTTTTTAAGCACCTCGCGCAGGCCGCCTTGGCTCTCTTGATGAAGCCGGCGACATCCTTACGAGGCCGTGGAAAGGCCTTGGCGCGACCGGATAAACTCCGGTCGGCGATCTTACTTCGGCCGCTTGGCGCCGTACTTGGACCGGCGCTGCTTGCGGTTCTTCACGCCCTGCGTGTCGAGCACGCCGCGCAGGATGTGGTAGCGCACGCCCGGCAGATCCTTGACGCGGCCGCCGCGGATCATGACGACCGAGTGCTCCTGGAGGTTGTGACCCTCGCCAGGGATGTAGCCGATCACCTCGAAGCCATTGGTCAGACGGACCTTGGCGACCTTACGAAGGGCCGAGTTCGGCTTCTTCGGGGTCGTCGTGTAGACCCGGGTGCAGACGCCGCGCTTCTGCGGGCAAGCGTCAAGCGCCGGAACCTTGTTGCGGCTCCGCTGGATCTTCCGCGGCTGGGCGATCAGCTGGTTGATCGTCGGCATCCTGTGCCCTCTTCCTCGGTCACCTTGGTCGGATTGCCGAGGGCAATCCGCAAAACGAATATGCGCCGGAGGTCCTGTCACAGACCCTCGGCGCGGTGTGGGCAGAGGAGCACGCCCGAAACGAACGCGCTCGTACCTACGGATCTGACTTAGAGCGTCAGGCGATTTGAGCCTTCGGATCGCTCGGGGCGATGGCGGCGCTCAAGGTGAAACCTGAGGACCGTCGGCAGCCAATGGCCGTCCGAAGTGGCGCGCTTCTAGCCTCGGTTAACCCGCAGGTCAATGCGGTCGCGGCAGAAAACTGCGCCGCGCGACAGGTTAACGTCCCGTCACGGAGCGGACCGATTGAGCCGCCCTGCGTATCGTGAAGCCGGCGATGGCCGGCCTTTTATCCGGGACGCGGCGTGGAGCAAAGACCGCCGCGGGACGAGTCCCGCGCCCTGGCGCCGATGCTGCCTTGGCTGCAGCGCGGCTTCCAACGGAGTCGACGCCGGTCATGCCCTCGTTTCAGGACACACCCCTAGATCGCCGGCGGTGTCGCGCGTGACGCGAAGCCGTGGCGGTCGCCTTCGGCTGATCCGAGGGCACCGAAATAATCTCTTCCCAGCGCCAAGCTTCGTGCCGAGTTTATTCTTCACGCCCGCTGAGAAACAGAATGGGATGCTGTTGATTGCTCCAGCGCTCATACGCCATCATCTTTGTGCGAGTCGCGAAGACACAAGGATTTTCTTTGGAGATATCCCGAAGGACTGATTTGCTTCATCTGTGGATCGCTGGTCTTCATTCTAGAACCATTATGTCTGCGATGTTTGGATTTGCCCTCGATCCGAAGCCTGGCCGTCGCCGGTTCTCATGGATCGCCGTAGCCCCAACGCCCTGAGGGTCGACCGCCACCATCGTCTCGACCCCATCGGATTGGCGACGCGCAATCCTGAGGATTGCACTGTTTCGAAGTGCCAACTCCGTGCCTTTGGCCTGGATGGGACACGGGGGCCGGTCCGAGCGATTCCGAAACCATGATTCGTGCGGCCGGTCTCGACCCGCCGCGACACGTGAGAAACCTCAACACCTGGAGATATCTGTGCGTCGCCTACTGACTTTCGCCCTGGCAACTCTCCTCTCCGTCGGGGCCGCGCAGGCCGATCGGCTCGACGACATCAAGAAGGCCGGCGTGCTGCGGGTCGCGACCTTCGACAGCAATCCGCCCTTCGGCTTCGTCGATCCGAACACCAAGCAGCTCGCCGGGCTCGATGTCGATTACGCCCAGGCGATTGCCGACAAGATCGGCGTAACGCTCGAGCTGCGGCCGACCAATCCCGCGAATCGCATCCCGCTCCTGACCTCCGGCAAGGTCGATCTGGTGCTGGCGAACTTCACGATCACGGAAGAACGCGCCAAGCAGCTCGATTTCAGCATCCCGTACTTCGCCTCCGGCCAGCAATTCCTGGCCAAGAAGGGCACGCTGACCTCGCCCGATCAGCTCAACGGCCTGCGCATCGGCGCCGACAAGGGCACCACCAACGAGATCGTCCTGCGCCGCGACTTCCCGAAGGCGACCGTGGTTGCCTTCGACGACACGCCCTTCGCCTTCGCGGCTCTGCGCAACGGCAACGTCCAGGCGATCACCCAAGACGGCCCCAAGCTCGTCGGCCTGTTGGCGAAGGTCCCGGACAAACAGAACTACGAGGTTCCGGCCTTTTCGATCTCGAACGACTATATCGGCGTCGGCATCCCGAAGGGTGAGACCCGCCTTCGCGACGTCGTGAACGAGACCCTCCGCGAGCTGGAAGCCAGCGGCAAGGCGGCCGCCATCTACGATCGCTGGTTCGGCCCCAAATCGGATCAGCCGCTGCCGCGCCTGTTCCGGATCGGCGACCACAGCTAGGCGCCCGGTGAGTCTCTTCGGCGACCTCCTGGCGCCACGCTACCTGATCTGGCTGCTGCAGGGCTTTGGGGTCACCCTGGCCCTGTCAGCGGCCGTCTGCGTCGCCGGGACGATCCTCGGCCTCGCCCTCTGCTGCCTGCGGGCAGTCGGGGGCCGGCTCGCGCGGGCCGGGACTACCGCCTGCGTGGGCCTCATCCGGAACACGCCGCTGCTGGTGCAGCTGTTCTTCTGGTATTTCGGCGCCGCCGCGCTGACCCCGGCCCCGCTCACCGCCTGGCTGAACAGCCCGCATGGCCTGCCGCTGGGGCCGACCGCCCTGACGTGGCCCGCCTACGAGACACTGGCCGGCTTCTTCGGCCTGACGCTCTACACCGCCGCCTATATCGCCGAGGAATGCCGCGCCGGGCTCAACGGCATCCGGGCCGCGCAGCGGGAGGCTGCGGTCGCGCTCGGCCTGACCGACCTTCAGGTGTTCCGCCACATCGCCCTGCCGCTGGCGCTGCGAATCGCCTGGCTGCCGGTGGTCGGCCAGTACCTCAACACCATCAAGAACACGTCGCTGACCATGACCATCGGCCTGGCCGAGCTGTCCTATGCTGCCCGGGAGGTGGAAACCGAGAGCTTCCTGGCCTTCCAGGCCTTCGGCATTGCCACGCTCCTGTATGTCGGGGCCGTCGCGGCAGTGGAGGCGGCCGGCCACGCCGTCGCGCGGCGGGACCCGGCGGGAGCCGTCCGCCGGTGAATGTTTCCGTCATCACCGACAATCTCGGCTACCTGCTGGCCGGCGCCTGGCCGGACGCGCCGGTCGGCGGGCTGATGCTGACGATGATTCTGTCGGTCGCCTCCGGCCTCGCCTCGGCTCTCCTGGGGCTCGTCCTCGGGATCGCGCTGGCGATGAGTGGCGACCGGACACGGCGCGCTCTGACCCTGGGGCTCGGGCTGTTCCGGGCCGTGCCGATCGTGATGCTGATCTTCTGGAGCTACTTCCTGCTGCCGGTCCTGTTCGGATTCGCCATCCCGGAGACCGGGACCGTGGTGACGGCCCTGTCGCTGGTGGGCGGCGCCTACCTGTCCTACGCGGTGGCGGCCGGGATCGAGAGCATCGGCCGCGGGCAGTGGGAGGCCGGCCTGGCCCTGGGCTTCGGCCGCTGGCAGGTCCTGCGGGTCATCATCCTGCCCCGGGCGCTGCCGGCCATGGCACCGTCCTTCGTCAACCAGTGGACCGTGCTGATCAAGGACACCGCGCTCGCCTACGTGATCGGCGTGCCCGAACTCTCCTTCGTGGCGACCCAGGTGAACAACCGCGCCATGGTCTATCCCGCCGAGATCTTCTTGTTTGTCGGCGCCGTCTACGGATGCCTCTGCCTGCTGGTCGATTGGCTCGCCGCGCTGGTGGCCAGGCAGCGCAGCCTGCCGCGCGCGGGCAGGGCCTGACAGACCCCCGTCCTCGTCTCCACGCGATTCGGATGGGTCGTCGCGGGCACGGCGCGACCATCCCCAAGGGCGCGCCGAGCCAGCAACGTGCCGGATCGGGGCAGGGGCCCGGGATCACGGTCTACGGAAGATTAAAGCGAACCGTCGAAATGTCCCGGTCGTCGGGCTGCCTCCGGGCCGGCCTCAGTGCGCGTCGAGGATGTTGCGTATGGGTTGCGTCGCGGTCAGCAACGTCGTCCCCTTTCGGCGGATCGCCCCCGCCTCCGCGGCAGGCGAGCGGGATGCCCGGAATCGCCGTCGCAGCGAGCAGCGCGCGCTGATGGACGCGGTCTACGCCACCGGGAGCATGATCGTCGCTGCCGGCGATCGCGAGATGAAGCTCACCGCCTCGCGCCTGCAGGTCTACGGCTTCCTCACCATCGAGGAGGTCACCGAGGACGGCGGCATGCGCCGGCTGCGCCCCTCCGAAGCGATTCGCGCGCGGTCCGAACGCCCATGGCGCCTGTCGAAGCCGGCCTTCGGCGGCGCCGTGACGATCCCGAGCCTCGACGATTTCTTGTTCGAATCAGCCGGCCAGCCGTTCTGAGCACCTGAGCCGTCCCGGACACCTCCCCGCCGCGCCGGACTGCACGGCGGACATGGCTGCACTGTTGCCTCGCCCATCCGGCCGCGTCTTCGACCAGTCTCGCCGCCGCGCGCATGCGACGGCGACACAAGCCGGCGCCTCAACGCGTCCGCGTCGCTGAACACCCCCGCGGCCACGCCGGGATGCCGTGCGGCACCCGACCCGAATCGCCCGAGCAGCTCCCGGCCGTGCCGGCGAATTTGCCGCGATCGGCTTGCCTTCCGGGCTTACCCGTAGTATCCGCCCGGCCTTCGCGACATTTCGATGGGTGCTCGCACCCTCTGAACGCGGTGACCGCGCCGACGTCTTCTGACGCCGCAAGCGCGGTCTATACCATGAGCCGGGGACATCAGATCCCCATCAGGCGTCGTCCGCCGGGCAATACCGCCCGCGTGCGGAAACCCGCCTGAAACAAGGAGTCACGCACGTGATCCAGATGCAGACGAATCTGGACGTCGCCGACAACTCTGGTGCACGCCGTGTGATGTGCATCAAAGTTCTCGGCGGGTCGAAGCGCAAGTATGCCGGCGTTGGCGATGTGATCGTCGTGTCGGTCAAGGAGGCGATCCCGCGCGGTCGCGTCAAGAAGGGCGACGTCATGAAGGCGGTCGTCGTTCGCACGGCCAAGGCCGTGAAGCGCGTCGACGGGTCGGTGATCCGCTTCGACAAGAACGCTGCGGTCCTGATCAACAATCAGAAGGAGCCGATCGGCACACGCATCTTCGGACCGGTGCCGCGCGAACTGCGCGCGCGCAACCACATGAAGATCATCTCGCTGGCGCCGGAGGTGCTGTGATGGCAGCCAAGATCAAGAAGGGCGACAAGGTCGTCGTACTCACCGGTCGCGACTCCGGTCGCTCGGGCGAAGTCATTCAGGTTCTGCCGAAGGAAGGCCGGGCTTTCGTGCGCGGCATCAACCTGGTCAAGAAGCACCAGAAGCAGACCCAGAACCAGGAAGGCGGGATCATCTCCAAGGAGGCCGCCATCCAACTCTCGAACATCGCGGTCGCCGATGCCAACGGCAAGCCGACCCGCGTAGGTTTCCGCATCCTCGAAGACGGGCGCAAGGTCCGATTCGCCAAGAGCACGGGGGATCAGATCGATGGCTGAGGCCGACAAGAACGCCTACACCCCGCGCCTGCGCAAGCACTACGACGAAGTCGTGCGCCAGAAGCTGATCGAGGAATTCGGGTACAAAAACCCGATGCAGGTTCCGCAGATCGAGAAGATCGTCATCAACATGGGCGTCGGCGAGTCCACGGCGGACTCCAAGAAGGCGACCGTGGCGGCTGGAGACTTGGCGCTCATCGCCGGCCAGAAGCCGGTGATCACCCGGGCCCGCAAGGCCATCGCGACCTTCAAGGTCCGCGAGGGCATGCCGATCGGCTGCAAAGTTACGCTGCGCAAGCAGCGCATGTACGAGTTCATGGATCGCCTGATCACGATCGCGCTCCCGCGCGTCCGCGATTTCCGCGGCCTGAACCCGCGCTCGTTCGACGGGCGGGGCAATTACGCCCTCGGTCTCAAGGAGCACCTCGTGTTCCCGGAGATCTCCTACGACAAGGCCGAGCAGATGTGGGGCATGGACATCGTCGTGGCGACCAGCGCCAAGACCGATGCCGAGGCCAAGGCTCTGCTCGCCGCCTTCCAGTTCCCGTTCCGGCAGTGAGGCCTTCGCGCCTCATACGCGGACACCGGAGATAGACCACATGTCGAAAAAAAGCTCAGTTGAGAAGAATGAGGCCCGCAAGACGCTGGTGAAGCGTTTCGCGGCCAAGCGGAAGGCGCTCCTCGAGATCGCCAACAACGACACCCTCGAGATGGAGGAGCGCTTCGAGGCGCGCCTCAAGCTCGCGGAACTGCCGCGCAACTCGTCCGCCACCCGCATCCGGAACCGGTGCGGCATGACCGGCCGTCCGCGCGCGTTCTACCGTAAGATGGGCATCTCGCGCATCGCGCTGCGGGAGCTTGGCAACCGGGGCCTGATCCCCGGCCTGGTCAAGTCGAGCTGGTAAGGAGGTCCCCATGGTCAACGATCCCGTGGGTGACATGCTCACCCGTATCCGCAACGGCCAGCTGCGCCGTCGCAACGTCGTTCAGACGCCCGGCTCGCGCCTGCGCGCCAACGTCCTGAACGTGCTGAAGTCCGAGGGCTACATCCGCGATTACGCGGCGACCGACCTGGGCAACGGCCGCACCGAGTTCGCCATCGAGCTCAAGTACTACGACGGTCGCCCGGTGATCCGCGAGATCAAGCGCGTGTCGAAGCCCGGCCGTCGGGTCTACTCGTCTGTCGGTGATCTGCCGCACGTGGCCGACGGCCTCGGCGTCACCATCGTCTCCACCCCGCAGGGCGTCATGGCCGACCACGAGGCGCGCGAGCGCAACGTCGGCGGTGAAGTGCTCTGCACCGTATTCTGATCGGGACGGAGGAGGTTATCCCATGTCTCGCGTAGGCAAAAAGCCCGTTCCCGTGCCGGCCGGCGTCACCGCCACCGTCACCGGTCAGACGGTGAAGATGAAGGGCTCGAAGGGCGAGCTGCAGTTCGACGTTCCCGCGCTGGTCAGCGTGGCGATGAAGGACGGCGCCATCGAAGTCCAGCCGATCAACCAGTCCAAGCCGGCGCGCTCCCTCTGGGGCACGTCGCGGGCGCAGATCGCCAACATCGCCGAAGGCGTGTCGAAGGGCTTCGAGAAGAAGCTCGAGATCACGGGCGTTGGCTATCGTGCGGCGATGGCCGGCAAGGCCCTCAAGCTGTCGCTCGGCTACAGCCACGACATCGAATACGCGATCCCCGCAGGGATCACGATCGTTACCCCGAAGCCCACCGAGATCACGATCACCGGGATCAACCGCCAGCAGGTCGGTCAGGTCGCCGCCGAGATCCGCGATTACCGCGGACCCGAGCCTTACAAGGGCAAGGGCGTGAAGTACGCGGGCGAGTTCATCTTCCGCAAGGAAGGCAAGAAGAAGTAAGGAGGGCATCATGTCTCGCAAGCTCGAAGCCCTCGATCGCCGCAAGGCGCGCGTCCGTCGCGCGCTGCGGGCGGCCGCCAATGGCCGTCCGCGGCTCTCGGTGTTCCGCTCGTCGAAGCAGATCTACGTGCAGGTCATCGACGACGTCGCCGGCAAGACGCTGGCTGCCGCCTCGTCGATCGACAAGGCGCTCAAGGGTGAACTCAAGACCGGCGCCGATGTCGCCGCCGCCAAGGCGGTGGGCAAGCTGGTGGCCGAGCGCGCCAAGGCCGCCGGCGTCACGAAGGTGATCTTCGACCGCTCCGGCTACATCTACCACGGCCGCGTCGCGGCCGTTGCCGAAGCCGCCCGCGAGGGTGGCCTGGAGTTCTGAGGAACTCTCTCCGCGCGGCGTGATACCCGCGCGGCCATTCCCTCCCGTTTCCGGCGAGGGGAATCGAGCGAGCGGATCTGAGGATCCGCGCTAGTGAGATAGGTTAGACAGCATGGCACGTGAACGGGAAGGCGGGGGCCGCGGCCGCCGTGACGAGCGCGAGGAGCGCGACAGCGAATTCGTGGACAAGCTCGTCCACATCAACCGCGTCGCCAAGGTGGTGAAGGGTGGCCGTCGCTTCGGCTTTGCAGCCCTCGTCGTCGTCGGCGACCAGAAGGGCCGCGTTGGCTTCGGCCACGGCAAGGCCCGTGAGGTGCCGGAGGCGATCCGCAAAGCCACCGAGGCGGCCAAGCGTGGCCTGATCCGGGTGTCGCTGCGTGAGGGTCGGACCCTGCACCACGACGTCAACGGCCGCCACGGCGCCGGCAAGGTGATCCTTCGCGCGGCTCCGCAGGGTACCGGCATCATCGCCGGCGGCCCGATGCGCGCCGTGTTCGAGACGCTCGGCATGCAGGACGTCGTCGCGAAGTCGCTCGGCTCGTCCAACCCCTACAACCTCGTGCGCGCCACCTTCGAGGCGCTCAAGAACGAGGACAGCCCGCGCTCCGTAGCGGCCCGCCGCGGCATCAAGGTGTCGAGCCTCCAGGCCCGTCGCCGCGACGCCGATCCGGCCGACCAGTCCGAAGCTGCGGTCGCGTAAGGGGAGGGTCCGATGGCACAGAAGACCGTCCGTATCGAGCAGATCGGCTCGCCGATCCGCCAGGAGGCCAGCCAGCGCCAGACGCTGATCGGCCTTAAGCTCAACAAGCTCCACCGCGTGTCCGAGCTGGAGGATACCCCCTCCGTGCGCGGCATGATCCGCAAGGTTGCGCACCTCGTGCGCGTCCACGGCGACGTGGCGTGAGGAGGCACCGATGAAGCTCAACGAGATCAGCGACAATCCCGGCGCAACCAAGAATCGGATGCGTGTCGGTCGGGGCATCGGCTCCGGCAAGGGCAAGACGGCCGGCCGCGGCGTGAAGGGTCAGAAGGCCCGGACCGGCGTGTCCATCAAGGGCTTCGAGGGCGGTCAGATGCCGCTGCATCGGCGTCTGCCGAAGCGCGGCTTCAACAACCTCTACGCTCAGGACCTGAACGAGGTGAATCTCGGACGGATCCAGGAGGCGTTGGACGCCGGCAAGCTCGACAAGGCCGCGACCGTCACGATCGAAAGCTTGGTGGCTGCCGGCATCATCGCCCGTCCCCGCGACGGCGTGAAGCTGCTCGGCGTCGGCGAGCTGACCGCGAAGCTCAGCTTCGAGGTCACCCGCGCCTCCAAGTCCGCCATCGAGGCGGTCGAGAAGGTCGGCGGCTCGGTCACCGTCGCGTTTGCGACCGGTGTTTCGCACCGCGGCGGTTCCACCGCCGAGGCCACGGCCTGACGGCCGGCGTGAGAGCGACGCGGCGTCCCGTTGCACGGGCCCCGCGGAGCCTTTAAGCCGATCCTCCGAGCGGCGGCCCTGCGACCACGCGGGCCGCCGTTTTCATTTCATCCGGGCACGCTTGGCCCGGCGACATTCCCAGGACGCGACGCTTATGGCCTCAGCAGCCGAGCAGCTTGCCGCCAACCTCAACTTCGGGGCGATCGCCAAGGCCGATGAGCTGAAGAAGCGCATCTGGTTCACCTTGGGCGCCCTCGTGGTGTTCCGGCTGGGCACCTACATCCCGATTCCCGGCATCGATCCGGAGCAGTTCGCCCGCAACTTCCAGCAGCAGGCTGGCGGCGTGCTCGGGCTGTTCAACATGTTCTCCGGCGGTGCCGTCGAGCGCATGGCGATCTTCGCCCTCAACATCATGCCGTACATCTCGGCCTCGATCATCGTTCAGCTGCTCACCTCGGTTATCCCGAGCCTCGAGGCGCTGAAGAAGGAGGGCGAGTCCGGGCGCAAGGTCATCAACCAGTACACCCGCTACCTCACGGTGGTTCTGGCGCTGGTGCAGTCCTGGGGCATCGCGATCGGCCTGCAGAGCTCGTCGGCGGCCATCGATCCGGGCCCGTTCTTCCTGGCCTCGACGGTGATCACGCTCACCGGCGGTACCCTGTTCCTCATGTGGGTCGGTGAGCAGATCACCTCGCGGGGTATCGGCAACGGCTCCTCGCTGATCATCTTCGCCGGCATCGTCGCCCACCTCCCGGTCGCGATCGCGGGCGCCCTGGAGCTGGGCCGCACCGGCGCGCTCTCGCCGATCATCATCCTCGGCGTCGCCGTGGCGGCCGTCGTGCTGGTCTACTTCATCGTGTTCATGGAGCGCGCCCAGCGCCGTCTCCTGATCAACTACCCGAAGCGCCAGGTCGGCAACCGCATGTACGAGGGACAGACCTCGTTCCTGCCGCTCAAGCTCAACACCTCGGGCGTCATCCCGCCGATCTTCGCGTCGTCGTTGCTGCTCCTGCCGGCGACGGCCGCGAGCTTCTCCGCCAATGGTGGCAGCACCGGCTGGCTCGGCACGGTGACGGCCTATCTCGGCCACGGGACGCCGCTGTTCATGGCGCTCTACGCAGCGCTGATCATCTTCTTCACGTTCTTCTACACGGCGGTGGTGTTCAATCCGCAGGAGACGGCGGATAACCTCAAGAAGCATGGCGGCTTCATCCCGGGCATCCGCCCGGGCGAGCGCACCGCGGCCTTCATCGACAAGGTGCTGACCCGGATCACCGTGATCGGCGCCCTGTATCTGACCCTGGTCTGCCTCTGCCCGGAAATCCTGTCGTCCTACGCCTCGGCAAGCCTTGGTTTCGGCGGCACCTCGCTGCTGATCGTGGTCTCGGTGACGATGGATACCGTCGCCCAGATCCACGGTCACCTGATGGCCCACCAATACGAGGGCCTCGTGAAGAAGGCCAAGCTGCGTGGCGCCTCGACCACGCAACGCCGTCGCTGATCCTGTTACAGAGGCGGAACGAAGCCACCGTCGTTCCCGCCTCTGACCCATAGGTCCGGGTGCCTCCTGGCCCAGGACCGTCTAGAAAATCCCGAGACGGGCGATGCCGGGGAGGCTTCGCCACCCGCCGCTTGGGCCCGTAGAGAGTCGGGCCGGACGAGGACAACGCCATGCGCATCATTCTGCTCGGTCCCCCCGGCGCGGGGAAGGGGACCCAATCCGAGCGGATCCTACAGCGCTTCGGCATCCCGCAGCTGTCCACCGGCGACATGTTGCGCGCCGCGGTCGCCGCCGGCACGCCGGTTGGTCTGGAAGCCAAGGCCGTGATGGAATCCGGCGGCCTGGTCTCCGACCGGATCGTGGTCGGCATCGTCGCTGACCGGATCGAGGAGCCCGACGCGAAAAGCGGCTTCATCCTCGACGGCTTCCCCCGGACGGTCGCCCAGGCCGAGGCGCTCAGCACCATGCTGGCCGGCAAGGGCATGGACCTCGACGCGGTGATCGAGTTCAAGGTCGACGAGAACGCACTGGTCGGGCGCATCGAGAAGCGTGCCGCCGAGACCCAGGCCCGCGGCCAGGCGGTGCGCAAGGACGACACCCCCGAGGTGTTCAAGCAGCGCCTGGAGGCCTACCGGGCCCAGACGGCACCGCTCTCCGACTATTACGCCAAGACCGGCCTGCTCCATACGGTGGACGGCATGCAGCAGATCGACAACGTCACGGCTGAGATCATGGGGCTGCTGGAGCCGCACGCGGAACGCGTCGAGTCCTGATACCATCGCCGGCCGGCCGCGATCAGGCGGCTTGTCCGCGGTTATCGACTGCGCTCGAGCGCAGGACGGGACGGATACGATCCAGGACGCAGGTGGATGGCGCCTGATGAGGGGGATCGAAACGCCGAGCGGGCCACGAGCCCTACGGGCAACCGGGCCCCGCTTAACGGACGTGTCGGTCGGATCGACGGACGGGAGCCGTCATCCACCTGCCGGTCGGATCACAGCCGACAGGAAGACGCGCATCGGTGTCATGAAATGGGGAGTGCGGCGCGGGCACGCCGTACCCCGGCATGACTGGACGGATCGGTGAACCTATGCCCAGGTCGTCGGTTGAGGGGCAAACCCGACCGGAAGCCCTGATGACCATCCTTCGCATCCCCGTAAGCCTGCTCCTCGTCGCCATGGCTTTGCCTCCGCTTCCGGTGGCGGCGCAGAGCCCGGCACAGTCCTTCGCGTATCGCGAAAAGCGGTTCCGGAACGCATGTCGGCCGCCGCTCAAATTCGCTGCGGGAGCCTGCGTCCGCCATTGCCCTGCCGGCTACCAGAATATGGGCGGCTATTGCCGATACCAGAGCCAGCGCTTCCGCTGAGGCAGCCCCTTCATCGCTCCGATCGCCGCTCGGCCCGCAGCGCCCCGAAGAAATTCACCACATCCATCGACAGCGCCCGGCGGCCGAAGAGGCGGAAGGGGTTGCCGTTGGTGCGGCCGTCGCGCAGCTCGACCATCGCGGTCGAGACGTTGTAGCGGAACACCATCCGGCGGCCGGCGAAGGTGGCCCAAAGCAGGCCGGGGCCGTCATCCTCGGCCTGGAGAGCGATCGATCCGGGCTCGGCCTCGGTGAGGGTCCCGCCCGTCACCGCGAGGATCACCGGAACCACCTCCTCGGCATTCTCCTCGGCCGCCCGGAGGACCGAATCGGCGAAAGCCCGTAGCGTGGCGCCGTCGCTGGTGAGAACCGACATCTGTGCTCCTAAAAGGACTGCAGTCAGGGCCGCACGCGACGCATGGCGGCGCGGCCGATCGTTCACGGGTCGTTGACATATCGCCCTGCGCACGCTAGCAGGCCGTCCTTCGTCCAATCGATCGCTGGTCCGAGGTGCCCTGTCCAGGGCCGCCCCCGGGCCACGTTGTCGTTTGGCGCGCGCAGGGGCCGGCCTCCACCGGACGCGCGCGAGCACCGTCCGGTTTCCGGGCCTCATATGGAGCGTGATCATGGCACGTATCGCAGGCGTCAACATCCCGACCAACAAGCGCGTCGTCATCGCGCTGCAGTACATCCACGGCATCGGCGCCAAGAAGGCCGAGGAGATCACCACGAAGGTGAACATCCCCGCCGAGCGCCGGGTGAACCAGCTCACCGACGCCGAGGTGCTTCAGATCCGCGAGACGATCGACCGCGACTACGTGGTCGAGGGCGACCTGCGCCGCGAAGTCTCGATGAACATCAAGCGCCTGATGGATCTCGGCGCCTATCGCGGCCTGCGTCACCGCAAGCAGCTGCCGGTCCGCGGTCAGCGCACCCACACCAACGCCCGCACCCGCAAGGGCAAGGCGAAGCCGATCGCCGGCAAGAAGAAGTAATTTTTGACTTTGGAAGGCCGTGCCTCGCGCGGCCTTCCCTCCGTGGCGCTGGTGTCCCGCAAGGATCCCAACGCAGGCTCGACCGCCCTGCACGGGCGCGCCGGCCCAGTCCCAAAAAGAATCCCGAGCGCCTGGAATTACGGGCGCGCTTGAAGGAAGAGTGAGACGAGAATGGCCAAGGAACCGCAACGCGTCCGCCGGCGCGAACGCAAGAACATCGTGTCGGGCGTCGCCCACGTGAACGCCTCGTTCAACAACACGATGATCACCATCACGGACGCGCAGGGCAACACGATCTCGTGGTCGTCCGCCGGCGCGATGGGCTTCAAGGGCTCGCGCAAGTCCACGCCGTACGCTGCGCAGGTCGCCGCCGAGGACGCCGCCCGCAAGGCCTCCGAGCACGGCATGCGCACCCTCGAGGTCGAGGTGTCCGGCCCGGGTTCCGGTCGTGAGTCGGCCCTGCGCGCCCTCCAGGCCGCCGGCTTCACGGTTACCTCGATCCGCGACGTGACCTCGATCCCGCACAACGGTTGCCGTCCGCGCAAGCGTCGTCGGGTCTGAACTGAACGGTTTGACGGAGAACCTCATGACGGGATCGAAGCCGCTTCCGGGCGTGCTGCGTTGGAACCTCGGCGACCTCACGGTCACCGCGCTCAACGACGGCTGGTTTCAGGCCAGCCTCGATCTCGTCACGGGGATCTCGAAGGAAGAAGCCGGCAAGCTGCAGATCGCGGGCTTCCGCACCGAGCAGCCCAAGATCACGCTGAATGCCTTCCTGATCACCGGCGCCGGCCGCAAGCCGGTGCTGATCGATACGGGCTACGGCGAGAGCGCACCGGCCGAGACCCTCGGTCGAGCCGGCGCAGCCCTCGCGGTCACCGGCGTGAAGCCGGAAGAGATCGAGACCGTCCTGGTCACGCACCTGCACCCCGACCACGTCGGCGGCCTGGTGTCGAACGGAGCGGCTCGTTTCCCGAACGCCGAGATCGTGGTGCATGCCGACGAGACGGCGCATTGGCTGCCGGACGAGGCGCTCTCTCGGGCGCCGGACGCAGCCAAGCCGTATTTCGAGGGCGCCCGCAAGGCGGTGGCGCCCTATGCCAAGCGGATGCGTGAGCATCGGGGCGGCGAGGTGCTGCCGGGCATCACGGCGGTCCACCTGCCAGGCCACACCCCGGGGCATTGCGGTTTCCGCATCGTCTCCGGTGGACAGTCGCTCCTGATGTGGACGGACGTGGTGCACCTGCCGGCGATCCAGTTCAAGAACCCGGAGGCGGGTGTCGGATTCGACGTCGATGGGGATCAGGCGCGGGCGACGCGCAAGGCCATCATGGACGAGGTGGCGAGCGAGCGATCCATCATCGCGGGCGCGCACCTGGAATTTCCGGCCCTGGGCTACGTGGACCGGGACGGGGCAGGCTACAGCTTCGTGCCGGCCCTCTGGGTCGGCGGCGAATAACGAGCGACTTGAATTCAGGGACCGTTCGGGGCGCCAGGGGGCGGCGCCGGACGGCCGAAGCGCGGGGACGGGCGTCGCGGATCCCGAGCATGGACGAGAGGTAGGATCGTGGTCATTCAGAAGAACTGGCAGGAACTGATCAAGCCGAACAAGCTGCAGGTCTCGACCGGCGACGACCCGAAGCGGGTCGCCACGGTCGTGGCCGAGCCGCTTGAGCGTGGCTTCGGCACCACCCTGGGCAACGCCCTGCGGCGTGTGCTCCTGTCCTCGCTCCAGGGCGCGGCCGTGACCTCGGTGCAGATCGACGGCGTGCTGCACGAGTTCTCCTCGATCCCGGGCGTCCGCGAGGACGTCACCGACATCGTCCTGAACATCAAGACGATCGCGATCCGGTCGCAGACCGATGCGCCGAAGCGCATGACCCTGCGCAAGACCGGCCCCGGCACCGTCACGGCCGGCGACATCGGCACGGTCGGCGACATCCAGATCCTGAACCCGGAGCTGGTGATCTGCACGCTGGACGACGGCGCCGAGATCCGCATGGAGTTCACGGTCGCCACCGGCAAGGGCTACGTCCCGGCCGAACGCAACCGCCCCGAGGATGCGCCGATCGGCCTGATCCCGGTGGACTCGCTGTTCTCCCCGGTGACCAAGGTCAGCTACCGCGTCGAGACCACCCGTGAGGGCCAGGATCTCGACAAGGACAAGCTGACGATGACGATCGAGACCAACGGCGCCGTGGGTCCGGAGGATGCGCTCGCCTACGCCGCGCGCATCATCCAGGACCAGCTGCAGGTCTTCGTGAACTTCGAGGATCCGCGCAAGGAAGAGGCCGCGCCGCTCGCGCCCCAGCTGCCCTTCAACCCGGCGCTGCTCAAGAAGGTCGACGAGCTGGAGCTGTCGGTCCGTTCGGCGAACTGCCTGAAGAACGACAACATCGTCTATATCGGCGACCTGATCCAGAAGTCCGAGGGCGAGATGCTGCGGACCCCGAACTTCGGCCGCAAGTCGCTCAACGAGATCAAGGAAGTGCTGGCCGGCATGGGTCTGCACCTCGGGATGGACATTCCCGGCTGGCCGCCGGAGAACATCGAAGATCTCGCCAAGCGCTTCGAAGAGCATTACTGAGGCGAAGCTGCCTCGGGCCGGAGTTGGCGGCGCTGGTCGGCGCCGTCTGCTTGGCCGATCCGGATCCGGGACTTCGCGGGCACGACGCGAAGTTTCAAGAAATCCCGCCGCGGGGTTATGCGGAATGAATGGCCCCGCTGTTGGGGCGCCCGGCCGTACCGTGGCACGGCGGCCGAGAAGAGAAGGAAGCCAGAACCATGCGTCACGGGTATCGCGGTCGCCGCTTCAACCGCACGGCTGAGCACCGCAAGGCGATGTTCGCCAACATGTCGGTCGCCCTGCTGAAGCACGAGCAGATCGTCACCACCCTGCCGAAGGCCAAGGACCTTCGTCCCGTGGTCGAGAAGCTGATCACGCTCGGCCGCATCGACAGCGTGCACACCCGCCGTCTCGCCATGGCGCAGCTGCGCGATGCCGACATGGTCAAGAAGCTCTTCGCCGTGCTCGGCCCGCGCTACGCGGGTCGCCCGGGCGGCTATTGCCGCATCATGAAGGCCGGCTTCCGCAAGGGCGACAACGCCCCGCTGGCCGTGATCGAGTTCGTCGATCGCGACGTCGAGGCCCGCGGCAAGGATTCCGGCCAGGTCGAGATCGCCGAGGCGGCCTGAGCTTAAGCTCCACCGGCCTGATCGACAAAAGCCGTCCCGGATCATCCGGGGCGGCTTTTTCGTGCGCCCGACCAGCCCAAAAAAGAACCCGCCGGCTTGCGCCGGCGGGCCTGAAGCAGGGTCCACGTTTCGATGCGTTGCGGGAGCTTGCCCTGACGGTCAGTGTCGGCCTGACCGGGAACTCGACCGCGCTGCTTCGAAACCTCTATCCCTGCTGATTCCTGTTGGGCGGATCGTCCTGATCCGGGTCGGCATCGCGCCGCCTGCCTGGGAAGATACCGTGATTGCTCATGGTTCGCCTCCAGTTCGTAACCCGGAGCAAGGCAGCTCCGTAGCGAGTCAATGAGCCGGCAACGGAGTGGTTCCCGAAAAAATGGATCCCGCGTTCGCCCGGGATGCAGCTACCCTATAAGAACGGTGGGCAGAGGCGCCGCGGTTCCGAGGTTTCAGCTCTCGCACCACGTCGCGCGTCCAACCCCGTCATTGCGAGCGCAGCGAAGCAATCCAGGGCAGCGCGCGATCCCCAAATGGTGCGGATCACTGGGTTGCTTCGCTGCGCTCGCAATGACGATTCAGCTTCCTCCCACCCGGTCCAGCAGCGCCGAGACCCGGTTCGCCAGGTCGGCGGAGCGGAAGGGCTTGGTCAGCACCGGCAGGTCGTCCGGGATCTGCATCGCCTCGGCGTGGCCGGTGAGGATCAGGACCGGCAGGCCGGGATCGCGGTCGCGGATCTCGGCGGCGAGCTCGATGCCGCTCATCCCCGGCATGGCGAGATCGGCGACGATCAGGTCGAAGCGGCCGGGGGCGAACGATTGGAGCGCAGCTTCGCCATCGCCAGCCTCGGTGGCCTGGTGGCCGAAGCCCGTGAGGAACGAGGCGGTGACGTGCCGGACCTGCGGGTCATCGTCGACCACCAGGATCCGCGCAGACCGGGACGCCACCGGGGTCTCGCCTTGCGCGCGGGCCGCCTGCTCCGGCAGCTCGGTCGCGAAGGGGAGGGCGAGTTCGACCCGGGTGCCCCGACCGACCTCGCTCTCGATAGCGAGCCGGCCCTTCGATTGCTGGGCGAGGCCGAACACCATGGCGAGCCCCAAGCCCGTGCCCTGGCCCACCGCCTTGGTGGTGAAGAACGGCTCGCAGACCCGGCGCAGGATCTCGTCGGGGATGCCGGTGCCCTCGTCGGTGACGCTGACGCCGAGATAGGAGCCGTCGGCAATCTCGGGATCGCCGGCGATGTCGAGGCGCCGGGTGGCGATGGTGATCGTGCCGCCGTCCAGCATCGCGTCCCGGGCGTTGATGCACAGGTTGAGTACGGCGAGCTCGAGCTGGTCCGGGTCGACCTGGACGGCGAGCAGGCCCTCGGTCAGTTCGGTGCGGACGGTCACCAGCCCGCCCAGGCTGCGGCCGAACAGGTCGCTCATCCCGGCGATCAGGGCGTTGACGTCCGTGGCCCGCGCCTGGAGGTCGTGGGCGCGGCTGAAGCTCAGGAGGCGCTTGGTCAGGGAGGCGCCGCGTTCGGCGGCCCCGCGGGCGTTCTCGATCAGGCGCTGCACCCGCGGCTGGTCGGCCACCTTCGGGGCGGCAAGTTCCAGGCTGCCGAGGATCGCGGTCAGCAGGTTGTTGAAATCATGCGCGATGCCGCCGGCCAGGGTGCCGAGCGCCTGCATCTTGTCGGATTGGCGCAGCCGCGCCTCCAGGGTCCGCTGCTCGGTGACGTCCCGCTCGATCGCCGCGAGGTGGCTGACCGCGCCGCCAGCGTCGCGGATCGGCACCCGGGTCACGTGGCTCCAGAGCTCGGCGCCGACCGGGCCCTCGCTGATCAGGCTCTCGGCGACCTTGCCGATGCGGATCGCGGCGGCATCCGCCTCGGTCACCGCGCCGCCCTTCGCGCCGAGGAGGTCGCCCTCGCGCTGCCCGAGGCAGCTGAAGACGTCCCGGCCGAGCAGCGTCGCCTTGCGGGCGTTGAGCCGCACGAACCGCCCGTCCGCGTCCTTGAAGCTAATGGCGTCCTGGGCGTGGTCGAGCAGGCCGCGCAGCAGCGCTCGCTCGGTGGCGAGGTCGCGGCCCAGGCGGTGGCGCTCGAAGGCCTGCCGGACCGTGGAAAGCAGCAGGCTCGCGTCCCAGGGCTTGGTGACGTAGCCGACGATGCCGCCGCGGTTGAGGGCGGCGATCACCGCGGTGATGTCGGCGTAGCCGGTGAGCAGGATCGCCTGGGCGTCGTGGAAAGCCCGGGCCTCGGCGAGCAATGCGTCGCCGGTGAGGCCGGGCATGCGCTGGTCGGAGAGCACCACCGCGATGTCGGGCTCGGCGTGCAGGATCTCGAGCGCCTCGGATGGGTTCGAGGTCGTCAACACCCGGTAGGAGTCCTCGAAGAGGTCCTCCAGGGCGATCAGGATATCCGGCTCGTCGTCGACGGCCAGGATCGTCCCACGCGGGTTGTCGAACCCCGCCCCGTGATCGTGCTGTGAATGCGTATCCGTCACCGAACCGGTGTCCATCGCGGAGGAGAATGCTCGAACTGCCGTGCCTTCACTCATGCGCTGGCCGCCTGCCGCGGAATGCCGATCACGAAGCAGGCTCCCCCGTCTGGCGCCGCCTCCACGGTGAGCGAGCCGCTATGCGCCTGAACGACGCTGTAGGCAATCGCAAGACCCAAGCCGGTGCCTGAACCCACGGGCTTTGTCGTGAAGAATGGCTCGAAGATCTTCTCACGCAGATCTTCCGGGATGCCAGGACCAGTATCGCTAATCCGGATCTCGTCGATCTCGGGGTTCGAGAGGGTATCGATCCGGATTATGCCGCCCCCCGGCATGGCGTCGGCGGCGTTGCCGAGGATGTTCATCACCACCTGGTTGAGCAGTGCGGGGGTGCAGTGGATCTCGGGGCGTCCGGCGAAGCTGCGCTCCACGGCGATCCGGTCGCCGAGCTTGTGCTGGATCAGGGCCAGCACGGTCTCGATCGCCTCGGGCACGTTGACGAGCGCCCGCTCGCCCTCGTCGAGGCGCGAGAACTTGCGCAGGTTGAGCACGAGGTCCTGGATCCGGGTCAGCCCCATCCGCATCGAGCCGACCCGCTGGCGGGCCTTGTCGATGGCGCGGGCGGCGCGCTCCGGGGCCGCGGTGGGCAATTCGTTGAGCAGCCGCTCGACCGTGCCCTGGTGGGCCAGGATGAAGGCCAGGGGGTTGTTGATCTCGTGGGCGATGCCGGCGACCAGCTCGCCGAGCGAGGCCATCTTGGCGGCCTGGACCAGCTTGGCCTGGGCCTCGGTGATCTGGCGGTTGGCTTCGGCGAGGTCGCGGTTGGCCCGCTCCAGGGCGTCGGCGAGACGGGCGCGGGCCTCGGAAGCCTCGGCCTCGGCGCGGGCACGCTCCACCGCCCGCTCGCGCTCGCCGAACTGGCCGGCGATGCGGCGGTCGTCCTCCTCCAGCAGGCGGCGGCGCACGAAGCCGCGCACCCGCAGGGCCAGCACCTCGGCATCGGTCTTGGAGACCACGTCGTCGGCGCCGGCCGCGAAGGCCTCGACCAGAAAATCCTTGGCCGGATCGCTGCCGGCAATGCCCACGAGATGGAAGCCGGCGCCGGCCGCCTGGCCGGAGCGGCGCTGACTGATCGCCCGGCACAGGGTCAGCCCGTCATAGGCGTGGCCGAGCAGGTCGATGGTCACGCAGTCGAACGCGTCCTCGCCGACGCCGTCGAGGGCCTTGAGCGCGGCCTCCGGCCCGTCGGCGGTGGCGACGTGGTGGCCCTCCTGTCCGAGCAGGCCCGCCAGGAAGGTCCGGTAGGTGAGGCTGCCGTCGATCACCAGGATCCGACCGCGTCGGAAGGCGGCGGCCCCAGGGCCCTCGCCGTCGGCGGCGGGCCGGCGCTCGCGCCGGAGGGCGCGAATGCGCAGGATCATCAGGTCGCGGTCGGCGGATTTCGGCAGGTAAGCGTCGGCGCCGCTCTCCAGGCCCTTCCGCTCGCCGCCACCGCCGCCTGTGAGCATCAGCACCGGCAGGGCCCGCGTGCGCAGAGACAGGCGCATCTGGCGGATCAGCTCGTCGCCGTCCATGCCGGGCAGGTGGTAATCGGCCACGACGAGGTCGGGCTGGCTGCGATTGAGATGGTCGAGGGCGGCCTCGGCCGAGGGGCAGCGCTCCACCGCAAAGCCGTGGGCCTCCAGAAGAAGGCGCAGCTCCAGGGCCTGCGTCTCGGAATCCTCGACCAGCAGGATCCGGGCGGGCCCGTCCTGGGCGGCGGCCTCGCTCCGGCTCACGGCCGGGCCCCGGGATCGGCCAGCCGCAGGACGTGATCGCCGATCCGGTCGAGGGGGAGGACCGACCGGGCAGCGCCGAGCCGCACCGCCGCCGCCGGCATGCCATAGACGACCGCGGTGCTCTCGTGCTCGGCCACGGTCTGGGCGCCGGCCCGGTGCATGTCGGCCAGCCCGACGGCGCCGTCCTCGCCCATCCCGGTAAGCAGCACGCCGATCCCCGAGGCGCCGACCTGGCGCGCCAGCGAGCGGAACAGCACCGTGGCGGCCGGGCGCTGGCCGGAGACGGCCTCGGTCGCGACCACCCGCATCACCCGGCCGGAGCCGATCTCCAGGTGCCGGTCGCCGGGGGCCACGTAGACCCGGCCGGGTTCGGCCCGCTCGCCGTCCTGGGCCAGGGAAACCGGCAGGGCGACGACACTGTCGAGCCAGTTCGCAAACCCCTCCATGAAGGCCGCGCCCATATGCTGGACCACCAGCACCGGCAGCGGAAAGGTTTTGGGGAGTGCGCCGATCACCCGGGCGAGCGCCGGCGGGCCGCCCGTGGACGCCCCGATCGCCAGGAGGCTCGGAGCCTGCCCGACCGGATCGGCGGGGGGCGCGAAGGAGGCGGCGCTGGTGCGACCGGCCCATTCGGTGCCGATCGGCCGGCGCCGGATCACCGGGACCTGAGCCATGATCCGCAATTGCGTGCAGATCTCGCCCGCCACAGCCTCGTAGCCGGCATGGGTCGTAGCCACGGGCTTCTCGACCACCGAGAGGGCGCCGGCGCGCAGCGCGTTCATGGAGATCCGCAGCGAGGAATCCTCCACCGCGTCAGCGACCACGACGATCGGCGTCGGGTGCTCGGCCATGATCCGGCGGGTGGTCTCCAGACCGTCGATGCCGGGCAGGCGGATATCCATGGAGATCACGTCGGGCCGCACCGCCTGGAGGCTCGACAGCGCCTCCTCGCCGGAGGCCACGGCGGCGACCAGCTCCAGCCGGGGATCGCGCGACACGATGTAGCGCAGAAGCTCGCGCACCACGAGGCTGTCTTCGACAAGCATGACCCGGACGGGCGTCATAGCAGCTGTCCGATCGTGTCGAGCAGCTGGCGCTGGTCGAAGGTCTGCTTGGTCAGGTAGGCGTCGGCCCCGAGGTCGAGGCCGCGGGCCACGTCGGCCTCATCCCCGCGCGAGGTCATCAGGATCGTCGGCAGCCGGGCGAAGCGCGTGTCGGCGCGAAGCGCCTTCAGCAGGCCGAATCCGTCGAGGCGCGGCATCTCCACGTCGACGAGCACGAGATTGATGGGCTCGATCTCGGCACGCAGCCGGTCGAGGGCGTCCTGACCGTCGACGCAGACGACCACGCGGTAGCCGGCGGCTTCCAAGATGCCCTTCTCCAAGGTCCGGGTGGTGATCGAATCGTCGACGACCAGGATGGTCGCCCGCGCGGCGGCACGGGGTGCGGTCGTCGAACGTGGAGCCTGCGCCATCGTTCCGGGCGACAAGCCCGCCGATGTCGCGGCCCGGGCGGCGAGGCCCTCGGGGTCGAGGACCAGCACGGGGACGTCGCCGGCCACGACCGCCGTGCCGGCGATCAGGCCGGGATCGGCCCCGAAGGCCGGGGCGGGCAGGACCAGGAGCGCGCGGACATCGTGCAGGCGATCGACCCCCAGCGCCAGCCGGCCGCCGCCGGCCCGGAGCAGCACCGCCGTCAGGATCGTCGGGTCCTGACCGGCGGAGTCCTGCGCCTGTCCCAGGATCGCGGCGAGATCGGTGACCGGGTGGTTGGTGGCCGCCTCGCCCGCGCCGATCCGGACCATGGTGCGGCCCAGGGCGAGGGGCAGGTCGGCGCGGTCGAGGCGCAGCAGGCGCTCCACCGCGCCGCCCGGCAGGGCGTAGGTACGCCCGGCCGATTCGACCAGCAGCAGGCTACGCCGGGCCGCCGAGAGCGGCAGGCTGAAGACCAGGGCGGTGCCGGCGGGCTGGCGCGGCTCCAGGCGGACGCTGCCCTGAAGCTGGCGCGCCGCATCCGCCGCGACCGACAGGCCGTAGCCGCGCCCCGACAGGGTATCGACCGCCTCCGCGGTGGAGAAGCCGGGCTCGAACACGAGGCGCAGCAGGGTCTCGGGATCGGCGGCCTCCCCGGGGGACAGCAGTCCCCGGTCCCGGGCGGTGGCCTCGATCCGGGCGAGGTCCGGACCCGGCCCGTCATCGTGGACCGTGACCTGAAGGCGCGCACCGCGCACCGCGACCTCCAGCCCGAGCGCCAAAGCCTCGGGCTTGCCGGCGGCGCGGCGGATCTCCGGGCCCTGCCAGCCGTGGCTCAGGGCGTTGCGCAGGGCGTGCAGCAGCGGATCCTTCAGGGCCTGGAGCAGGCCGCGCTCCACCGGCAGGTCGAGGCCGCGCAGATCGAGATCGACGTCGCGGCCCTGTTCCCGGGCGGTCTCGCGGATCGAGCGGGCGAGGGGGCCGAGGACGGTCTCGGCCGGCACCAGGGCGAGGCGCTCGGCTTCGGCACGGACGCGGAACGCCGCGCCCTCGACCGCGCTGGTGGCGGCGGCCTGGCGCCGGGACAGCTCCGCGGCATCCCGAGCGAAGCCGCCGAGACGCGCTGCCAGCGCCCGCAAGTCCGGTCGTTCCGCCTCGAATTTATCAGCCAGTGCCTCGGCGACGACACGCAGATCCCGGGCGAGGCGGGCAAGGCGCGCCAGACCCTCGGCGGCGGGGGCCTGGGCCGCCAGGGTGCTGGTCAGGTCGTGGCTCGCCCGGGCCAGGGCCTCCACGGCCTCCCCGGGCACGCGCAGGATCGCAGCGCCGGGTTCGGCAGGCTCGGAAGGCGGCGCCGGGGCGGAGGCGGCTGGAGCGGGCGGCGCTGAGGCGGACGGCGCGGGGGGGTCGCCGCGACGCGCGGGGGGCTCAGGGGCGGCCGGGGCTGGTGCGGGTTCGGGAGCCTCTCCGGGCAGGCCGAGGCATTGCCCGAGGGCCGACAGGGCGTCGGCGGGCATGTCCGGCCCCGCGCCGTCCTGAAGGCCGGACACGTAGGTCTCGATCCGGTCGAGGGCGAGCTGGACGGCGTTGGCGGCGGCGCGATCGAGGGCCTGGGCGCCGGTACGGACCCGCTCGAACAGCGTCTCCAGCCGGTGGGCGACGGCCTCCACGGGCGGCAGGTCGACGGCGCGGGCGGCGCCCTTCAGGCTGTGGGCGCGGCGGAACACGTCGTTCCAGTCCGGCGTCGCGCTCCCGAGCGCGGCCCGGATCGCCGTGATGTGCTCGCGGTGCTCGACCTCGAAGGCCGCGAGCAGGAGCTGGCGAATATCGACGGCCAAGGCGGCGCCCGCCCTCAGTGCCGGTAGCGTTCGGCCAGGGCCATGAGGGCCTGGGCGAGTTCGGTGAGGTTGGCCGAGGCGGTCTCGACCTCGCGGGTGCCGGCCGCCGTTTGCTGGCTGGCCTGGCGGATGTTCTGCAGCGCGCCCATCACCTGCTCGATCCCGAGCTGCTGCTGGTTGGTCGAGGCCACGATCTGCTGGAACGTCTGGACGTTCTCCTCCACCCGCGCCGTGATCTCCTCGATCGTCCGCTGCGTCGTGTCCGAGCGGGTCTTGCCCGAGGCCGCGCGCTTGACCGCCTCCTCGGTGAGCATCACCGAGGTGTTGATGCCCCGCTGGATCTCGCCCAGCAGCCCCCGGACCTGGCCGGTGGCCGCCTTGGCCTGGTCGGCGAGCAGCTTCATCTCCGAGGCCACCACGGCGAAGCTGCGCCCGCTCTCGCCGGCCGCGGCCGCCTCGATGGCGGCGTTGAGCGCCAGGAGATGGGTGCGCTCGGAGATGTCGTTGACCGTCTCGATGATGTCGCCGATCGTCTGGGTCTTCTCCGACAGGCTGACGATGTTGCCGGCCACGGCCTCGGCCTGCTCGCGGATCGCGTCCATGGCCTTGGCGGTGTCGGAGACGGCGCGCAGGCCCTGGCGGGAGGTCTGGGCGGTGGCCTGGGCGGTGGCGATGACCTCGGTGGCGCGCTTGCCGATCTGGGCGCCGGAATGGGTGATCTCGTCGACGGTGGCCGCGGTCTCCTGCACGGCGGCGAACTGCTCCTCGACGGACGCGGCCTGCTGCTGCGCCGAGGCCCGGATCTCGGCGGCGGCGGCGTTCAGGTCGGCGGTGGCCGCCCGGTTGGTCCGGGCGAGGTCCGACAGGCCCGACACCATGGCGTTGAGGGTCCGCCCGAGGCGGGCGATCTCGTCGCCGCCGCGCACGTCGAGCTGCCCGGCGAGGTCCCCCGAGCCCACGCGTTCGACGAACCCCATCACCGTCTCGAGCGGGCGCACCACCGCACGGCGGATAAGCCACGTGACGATCATCGCCAGCAGCACGGCGGCCGCGAGGGTCAGGTAGATCGAGAGGCGCGAGCGCTCGTAGACCTCGTGCGCCGCGCGCTGTCCCAGGGCCATGCTGCCGTCGAGCAGGGTGCGCAGATTGGTGATGCCGCCGAGGAACGGCGCCTGCAGTCGGCCGATCTCGTCGTTGCGCGCCTCGACGGCGGCGACATCCTGGTTGGCGATGGCGGCGAACTGCGCCTCGCTCACGCTCCGGACATCCCGGAACGAGCGCTGCACCTCGGTGGCCGCCGCGGCGATCCGGTCCCAGGCGGCGTTGCGCTCGGCGGAGATCGAGATCGTCCGGTACTCGCTGGCGAGCTGGACCGTGGTGGCGAGGCCGGCCTCGACCTTGGCGGCGGTCTGGCGCCACGCCGCCACGTTGTCGTCGGCGCGCGCCGGCCGGCCTTGCGCCTGCGACAGCATCGCGATCACGGCGTTGCGGCGCAGGAGCCCCAGGTCGCGGGCCTGGTTGCCCAGATCGTCGAGCTGGCGCAGCACCGACATGTCGCGCCGGACGATGGCGTCGGTGGTGTCGCGCACCGCCCCGATCTGCTCCAGCGCGTAGAAGCCGAGCGCCACGATCACCACCGTGACGGCGACGAAGCCGAGGAGGATGCGTCTTCCGATCGAGAACGTCACGGTCGGGGCTAACTCCGGTGGTGGGGCGCGGATGCGCGGATCAGGGCGTTAGGGCAGGACGCGGCGCAGGAGGCGGGGCAGGTCGACGACGACGAAATCCGGTCGGCCGTCGCGGGCCGAAGCGGGGGCATAGCCCGAAGCGGCGGCGTTGCCCAACCCGGCGGGGTCGGCCTCGGCTGTCGCCCCTGCGGCGGAGGGTCCCGGGGCGGCGGCGATCCCGAGCACCCGGTCGACCGCCAGAGCCACGGGCTGTGCCTGGGCGGCGCGCAGCACGACGAGATGGCCGGCGCCCAGCTCGGCGTCCGGCGGCTCCGGCCGGCCGAGGGTCCGGGCGAGGCCGAGAACGCCGACGATCCGGCCCGAGAGGGCGATCAGGCCCAGCAGCGCCGGCACGGCCCCGGGCATCGGCGTGGATGGGCGCATCGGCAGCACCTGCGCGACCGCCGCGAGGGGAATCCCGTAGCGCTCGGTCCCGCAGGCGCAGACGAGGTGGTCGATGCCGTCCACGGCCCCCACGGCAGCGGCTTGCCGCCGGGCGAGCGCGGCGGCGCGCTCGGCCTTGAGGTCCCGCTCGGACTTGCGGGATCGGCTCCGCTCCGGTGCGCTCGGGCGCGCGTCCATTTAAAAGCTCCCGCTGCCTGGGCCGCGATACGGGCCGAGCCCGGTGCGGGCTGCGGCGGCCCCGGCCGCGACCTCGCCGGCCACCGCGCCATCACCCTCGCGGAGGGGCGTCTCCGGCTCGAGGGCCTGACTCAGCGCGACGGCGTTGTCGAGGGCGCGCGCGGCCTCCTCGGCACGCCCCATCGCCATCAGCAGCAGGCCGAGATGGTAATGGGCCATGACGAAACCCCGGTCGAGATAGAGCGCCGCCCGGAAGGCCCGCTCGGCCTCGACGTCCCGACCGAGGGTGCGGGCGAGCAGGCCCTCGTAGAAGCGCAAGGACGGATCGGTCGGATCCCGTTCCAGAGCGCCGGGCAGCAGCCGCCAGGCGGTGCCGGTCTCGCCGGCATCGGCCAGGGCGCGGATCTGGGCGAGGTCGCCGGCCTGCACGGGGTCATCGCCACGATCGAGGCTCACGGCGATGGCGGGCAGGGGCGCGGGCGGAACGAGAATAGCGACGGCCGTTTCAGCGGGCTCACGCGGCGGGTCCGCCGCCAGGGGGTGGGACGCCGGCCAGGGCGGTTCGACGGCGAGCGGCAGCGGCCAGGGCACGGGCGGCGGGACGGCATCGGCGAGACGCCGGTAGGCGACGGTGCCGGGCAGGCTGACCGGATCGAGGAACCCCGAAAAGGTCGGGTTCGGCTCGGCATGGCCAAGGAGTATCCAGCCGTCCGGGCGAAGCCGGCGTCCGAGGCCGCGCACCACCGCGGCCACCGTCTCGGCCTCGAAATAGATCAGTACGTTGCGGCACAGGATCAGGTCGAACCCCTCGCCGGGCGGCCGCTTCGGCTCGATCAGGCTCAGGAGGTTGCCGCGCTCGAACCGCACCAGGGTGCGGAATTCCGGCCGCAGGGCGTAGCCGCCCTCCCGGCGGATCCCGGGCGCGGGAGGCAAGCGGGTGAAGTAGCGCAGCCGGTCCTCCGGCGGCATGGTGCGGAGCGCCCAGCGGCCGTACACGGCCGCCCGGGCGGTCGCCAGCGCCTCGACGCTGATATCGGTGCCGAGGATCGCGATCCGCCAGTCGGGCAGGGCATCGCCCAGGGCCTCGCGGACCAGGATCGCCAGGGAATAGGGCTCGGCCCCGGTGGAGCAGCCGGCGCTCCAGATCCGCAGGGTGCGGTCGAGGCTGCGCGCCGCGATCAGCGCCGGCAGGATCGTCTGGCGCAGGGCCTGGAACTGCTCCGCGTACCGGAAGAAGAAGGTCTCGCCGACGGTGATCTCGGCCTCGAGCTGGGACCATTCCGCCTCGCCCTTGGACCGGTCGGCCAGGAGCGCGGTGTAGGCGGCGCAATCGGCGACCGCATTGGCCCGGAAGCGTCGGCGCAGGCGCTCGATCAGCAGCTCGTCCTTGTCGATGTAATAGTGGTGGCCGGTGCGCGCGATGATCCGCGCCTTGAGCGCGGCATAGGCCGGGTCGTCAGCCGCCTCGGGACGGAACGGAGCGGGGCGCGGCATCGCCGGATCACGCGGTTGCGGGCAGGGCGGCCAGGCGCTCGGCCGCGGCCTGGGTCAGCGCCGCGACCCGGGCCCGCTCCTGGGCGGTCAGGAGGCTCGCAGGGACCAGGGCGTGCACGAGCCGGTCGCCGATCACGAGCTCGGCGGCGACGCAGCCGTTGAGCGTGCCGTCCTGCTCGGACGGCCGGATCGCGGAGTCGGGCACGATCACGAGATCGGCGGCGCGATCGACCAGGTAGGCGACGGAATCGTCCCGGGTGAGCACCAGATGCGCGTAGAGGCCCGGGGCGGTGGCGGCCGGGCGCAGGCCGAGCAAGGGCGCCAGATCGACCACCGGGATCGGCGCGCCGCCGAGATTGAGGAAGCCGGCGAGCCAGCCGCCGGTGGCCGGGGGCGTGTGCAGGTCCGGCAGGGGCAGGATCTCGGAGACGGAGGCGCGAGGCAGGGCGCACGGCGTGCCGGCCACATCGAGGAGCAGATAGGCCGAACCGCTGCTGGCCAAAGCCGCCCCTCCTGTAAGCCCCACGGTCACGGTCGCGCCGGGCCCGCTCGCGAGATAGGCCCACGGCCGGCGGCAGGCAATCGTCCACAATCGGATCGCGGAACCGGGGAACCATGTCTCCCCTCAGCCGCTTATTTTCCGACGCAGCGGCAAAGCCCCAGACGTTGGGCGACGCCTCGCCTGCGCCTGTCTTACGCCAGGGATCGATCATGAAGAAACTGCTGTTGGCCGCCGCGTCGCTGACGCTGCTCGCGGGCTCCGCTTACGCCCAGGGTAATGCGCCCTACAACAATTCCGGCGCCCAGGCTGGCGGCCCCCGCGGCGGCATGGAGCGGGCCGGCGAAGCCGCCGCCATGGAGCGGGGCGCAGTTGCGCCGACCGAGCGCCCGATGATGCGCAAGCGCATGAAGCACAAGCGCATGATGAAGCATCACCGCCGGATGCGTCACCACCAGATGTGATCAGGCCGGGATGGCCGCACGCGGCCTCTACCGGACGATCTGGCCTGTCGCGCTCGCGGCAGGCCTTTTTTTGTGGGGTTTTTCCGGCGTGGTTCGGATGCTCCACTGCGAGGATGACACGTGCCCTCCCTCCCCCGCAGAGGGGGAGGGAGACGCGCCTGTGACCGACCGAACACCGCGTAGTCCGGTGAGGAAGTTGCCCGCGCCACGGTCTACCGGTGTTGAGAATCCTGTCCTCTACCCGAGCGATCCGGTTGCCCCACCGCCCCGGCAGGTCCACTCTCGTTACGAAAGCCGCCACACCCGCAGGATGTTCGAAAACGAACATCTGCACCTGTAGGGCGGCCCGAGGAACGCCAGGAGTCTCGATGTCACGCCCGCTCGACCGGAAATCCGAGGACAGGGTCGAGGCAACCGGGGTCGAGGGGCGGCGGTGCGCCATCGTGGCGGCGGTGCGCCAGCGGGGCTTCGTCACTATCGAGGCCCTGGCCGCGCAATTCGGCGTCACCGTGCAGACGATCCGGCGGGATCTCAACGAACTGAGCGCGGAAGGGCGGCTGGAGCGCTACCGGGGCGGCGGCGGGCTGCCGTCGAGCGTCGAGAACATCGACTATGCCGATCGCCGGGTAACCCTCCTGCCGGAGAAGACCCGGATCGGCCGGCTGGCGGCCGCCCGGATCCCGTCGCACTGCTCGGTCTTCGTCAATATCGGCACGACCCCCGAGGCCGTGGCCCGCGAATTGACCCGGCACGACGACCTCAGCGTCATCACAAACAACCTCAACGTGGCTCTGTCGCTCGCCGAGGCAACGGAATTCCACATCGTCGTGGCCGGCGGCACTGTGCGCAACCGCGACGGCGCGGTGCTGGGCCAGCTCACCTGCGACACGCTCAGCCAGTTCCGGGTGGACGTGGCGGTGATCGGCATCAGCGGCATCGATGCCGACGGCGCGCTGCTCGACTACGATTACGAGGAGGTGCGGGCGACGCAGACCATCCTGGCCCATGCCCGCAAGACCTTCCTGGTCGCCGACCACACCAAGTTCACCCGGCGACCGATGGTGCAGGTCGGGCGTCTGGATCAGGTCGACACGTTCTTCACCGACCGGATGCCGCCGCCCGAGGTCGTCGCGATGATCGAGCGCCAGGGCGTCACCCTGGCGGTGGCCGACGACGAACCGTAACGAACATGTGCTTTTTCGCTTGCGAAAATCGGCAGGCGGCTCAATATGTCCTGAACCTGCCATCGAGGGCGGGAGAGGAGGAACAATGCCGGCTGCAACGCGCCAGCGCACGCCGTCCGACGCCTACGATCTTCTGGTCATCGGCGGCGGCATCAACGGCACCGGAATCGCGCGCGATGCGTCGGGCCGCGGCCTGTCGGTCCTGCTGGCCGAGCGCGGGGATCTGGCCGGCTTCACCTCCTCGTCCTCGACGAAGCTGATCCACGGCGGCCTGCGCTACCTCGAATATTACGAGTTCCGCCTGGTCCGCGAAGCCCTTGCCGAACGCGAGCGGCTGCTGCGGCAGGCGCCCCACGTGATCTGGCCCCTGCGCTTCGTGCTGCCTCACGACGAGGGCCTGCGCCCGGCCTGGATGCTGCGGCTCGGCCTGTTCCTGTACGATCATCTCGCCCGGCTGCGGACCCTGCCGGGCTCGAAGTCCGTCGATCTGCGCAGCTCCCCCTACGGCGCGCCGCTGCAGAATCGGCTGACCAAGGGCTTCGTCTATTCGGACTGCTGGGTCGAGGACAGCCGCCTGGTGGTGCTCAACGCCATGGATGCCCGCGAACGCGGCGCCACGGTCCTGACCCGCACCGGCGTGGTCTCGGCGCGGCGCGAGGGCGACGGCTGGGTCGCGACCCTGCGCGACGAGCGCACCGGAACCGAGCGGATGGTCCGGGCCAAAGCCGTGGTCAACGCTGCCGGCCCCTGGGTGAGCGCGACGCTCGGCGGCACGCTCGGCATCAACAGCCGCGCGGCGGTGCGCCTGATCAAGGGCAGCCACATCGTGGTCAAGCGCCTGTTCCCGGGGGACCAGGCCTACATCCTGCAGCAGCCCGACAAGCGCATCATCTTCGCGATCCCCTATGAGCGCGACTTCACGCTGATCGGCACCACCGACGTGCCCTATGACGGCGAGCCCGGGCCGGTCTCGATCTCCCCCGAGGAGACCGACTACCTCTGCGGCTGCATCAACCGCTCCTTCGACACCCGCATCACCCCGGCCGACGTGGTCTGGAGCTATTCGGGCGTGCGCCCGCTCTACGACGACGCGGCCGAGAACGCCTCCGCGGTGACCCGCGACTACGTCCTCGACGTGGAGGACCAAGGCGGGAAGGCGGCGGTGCTGTCGGTGTTCGGCGGCAAGATCACCACCTACCGGCGCTTGGCCGAGCACGCGATCGAGAAGCTCAAGCCGTTCTTCCCGGGCCTCAAGCCGGCCTGGACCGGCGATGCGGTCCTGCACGACCGCGGCATGCCGGACGCGGATTTCGACCGGTTCCTCGCGAAGTTTCAGGCGGAGAAGCCGTTCCTGCCGGCCGAGACCGCGCGGCGCCTCGCCCGGGCCTACGGCACCAACGCGCGCGAGATCGTCGGGAGCGCGCAATCCATGGCCGATCTCGGCGCGGTGTTCGACGGCGGCCTCACGGCGGCCGAGGTCGATTACCTGCGCGTCGCCGAATGGGCGGTCACCGCCGAGGACATCCTCTGGCGCCGCTCCAAGCTCGGCCTGCGCACCAGCCCCGAGAGCGCCGCGCGGCTTTCCGACTACCTCGACCGCAAGGCCGAGGCCGCATGATCCTGTTCGAACCCGAGCCGGCGCGAGACCGGTCGGGCCTAACCTGAGGAGGGAACGATGAGCCGTTACGTCGGGGCCATCGACCAGGGCACCACGAGCAGCCGCTTCATGGTGTTCGATCGCGCGGGCAGCGTCATCGCGCTGGCCCAGGCCGAGCACGCGCAGATCTATCCGGCCCCCGGCCATGTCGAGCACGACGCCGCCGAGATCTGGACCAAGACGCAGGGCGTGATGCGCGAGGCCCTGGACAAGGCCGGCCTCCAGCCCACCGACCTCGCGTCCATCGGCATCACCAACCAGCGCGAGACCACGCTGATCTGGGACCGCCGCACCGGCAAGCCGCTGCACAACGCCCTGGTCTGGCAGGATACCCGCAACGACCGGCTGGTCTCCGAATTTGCCCGCGACGGCGGCCGCGACCGGTTCCGCGACCTCACCGGCCTGCCGCTGGCGAGCTACTTTTCCGGACTGAAGCTGCGTTGGCTGCTCGACCATGTCGAGGGCGCCCGCGAGAAGGCCGAGGCCGGCGACGTGCTGTTCGGCAACATCGACACCTGGCTGGTCTGGAACCTCACCGGCGGGACCGAGGGCGGGCTGCACGTCACCGACGTAACCAATGCCAGCCGCACGCAGCTGATGTCGCTGAAGTCCCTGGACTGGGACGACGGCATGCTGGCGACCTTCGGGATTCCGAAGGCGATGCTGCCGAAGATCGTATCCTCCAGCGAGGTCTACGGCGAGACCAAGGCGCCGTTCGCGGGCGTGCCGATCGCCGGCATCCTCGGCGACCAGCAGGCGGCCCTGTTCGGCCAGACCTGCTTCAGTCCGGGCGAGGCCAAGAACACCTACGGCACCGGCTGCTTCGCGCTGATGAACACCGGCACGGAGCCGGTCCCGTCCAAGGCCGGCCTGGTCACGACCCTGGCCTACCGTCTCGACGGCCAGAAGCCCGCCTACGCCCTTGAGGGCTCCATCGCGATCACCGGCGCCCTGGTGCAATGGCTGCGCGACAACCTGCACATGATCAAGGATTCGGCAGAGGTCGAGACGCTGGCCACGACCGTCGAGGACAATGGCGGCGTCTACTTCGTGCCGGCCTTCTCGGGCCTCTACGCGCCGCACTGGAACGAGGGCGCCCGCGGGCTGATCATCGGCCTGACCCGCTACGTCAACCGCGGCCACATCGCCCGCTCGGTGCTGGAGGCGACCGCCTTCCAGACCCACGAGGTGCTGGACGCGATGGCCAAGGATTCCGGCATCCCGGTCAAGGAGTTGCGCGCCGACGGCGGCATGGTCGCCAACACCACGCTGATGCAGTTCCAGGCCGACATGCTCGACGTGCCGGTGGTGCGCCCGAAAGTCTCCGAGACCACGGCGCTCGGCGCCGCCTACGCGGCCGGCCTGGCGGTGGGCTACTGGAAGGGCCTCGACGACCTCAAGCGCAACTGGGGCGTCGACAAGCGCTGGACACCGAAGATGGATGCCGGCCAGCGCCAGAAGATCGCCGCCGCCTGGGGCCGGGCGGTGCAGCGCTCCTTCGACTGGAAGCTCAACGAGGATTGAGGAGAGGGCCTTCGGGCCGGATCACCCCTACCCGCGACCTCATCCTGAGGTGCTGGGCAGCAGCCTCGAAGGAGGCTTCCAGGGATCGCGCGGCCGGCTGGAGGGCTCCTTCGAGGCCTCCGCTACGCTCCTGCACCTCAGGATGAGGGAAGATATTGGAAGATCGATAGATATCGACAATCATCCCTTAGCATTACACATTCAAACAAGCTGTAAAATCTTACAATAAGCAGCAAAACTGGGGAGACAGACCATGACATTGCCATTCCTGGGCGAGTTCCTCGGCACGATGACGCTGATCGTGCTGGGAGACGGCGTCGTCGCCGGCGCCCTGCTCAAGAAATCCAAGGGCGAGAATGCCGGCTGGATCGCGATCACCGCCGGCTGGGCCTTCGCGGTGCTGGCCGGGATCTTCGTCGCCACCGCCACCGGCAGCCCGGACGCGCATCTCAACCCGGCCGTGACCGTGGCGGGGGCCGTCAGCTCCGGGGACGTCTCGAAGCTCTGGGTCTACATCCCGGCGCAGATGCTCGGCGCCTTCGCGGGCGCGGCCATCGTCTGGCTCCACTACCTGCCGCACTGGGCGGCGACCCCGGAGCAGGACCTGAAGCTCGCCTGCTTCTGCACCGGGCCCGCGATCCGGGACGCCAAGGCCAACTGGACCTCGGAGATCATCGCCACCTTCTTCCTCATCCTGACCATCTCGGCATTGGTGACCAACACCCTCGGCGCCTCGGGGGCGATCCCGCGCGGGGTCGCCCCCTACATGGTCGGCATGCTGGTCTGGGGCATCGGCCTCTCGCTCGGCGGCACCACCGGCTACGCCATCAACCCCGCCCGCGATCTTGGACCACGCATCGCGCACGCCGTCCTGCCGATCGCGGGGAAGGGCACCTCCGACTGGGGCTACGCGCTGATCCCGGTGGCCGGCCCCGTTGTCGGGGCGGTGCTGGCCGCGCTGCTGGTACGGGCGCTCGGGATCTGACGGAAACGCCGCATCCTCAACCGCCGCAGGGCGTCCCGGCGTCGCGGCGGTTTGCGGCGCGAGGCCGGGCGCCTTAAGTCAGTCCCACTGACCGACCGCGCCTCCGGGCGCCTCCCCCCGGTGTGGCAGCCCCCGACCCATGGCCGTCGTCCTCGACATCCTGAAGAACGATCCGCGCTCCGCGCGCCTGCGCCATCCCGAGAAGGCGCACCGGCCGGACCAGCCCGTTCAGGCCAAGAAACCGGATTGGATCCGGGTCAAGGCGCCGGGCTCCAAGGCCTGGACCGAGACCCAGAAGATCGTCCGCGAGCACGGCCTGGTTACCGTCTGCGAGGAAGCCGGCTGCCCCAATATCGGCGAGTGCTGGGAGAAGCGGCACGCCACCTTCATGATCATGGGCGACACCTGCACGCGGGCCTGCGCCTTCTGCAACGTCCGCACCGGTCTGCCCGACGCCCTGGACGCCCTGGAGCCCGAGAAAATCGGCGACTCGGTGGCCAAGCTCGGCCTGCACCACGTGGTGATCACCTCGGTGGACCGGGACGACCTGAAGGACGGCGGCGCCCAGCATTTCGCCCGGACCATCGCGGCGATCCGCACGGCGAGCCCCGGCACCACGGTGGAAATCCTTACCCCCGACTTCCTGCGCAAGGACGGCGCACTGGAGGTGGTGGTCGCGGCCAAGCCCGACGTGTTCAACCACAACCTCGAGACGGTGCCGGCCAAGTACCTCACGGTGCGGCCCGGCGCCCGCTACTTCCACTCGGTGCGCCTGCTCCAGCGGGTGAAGGAGCTCGACCCGACGATCTTCACCAAGTCCGGCATCATGGTCGGGCTCGGCGAGGAGCGGAACGAAGTGCTCCAGCTCATGGACGACCTGCGCTCCGCCGAGGTCGACTTCCTGACCATCGGCCAGTATCTGCAGCCGTCGAAGAAGCATCACGAGGTCGTGCGCTTCATTCCGCCGGACGAATTCAAGACCTACGAGACCACCGCCTACGCCAAGGGCTTCCTGCTGGTCTCGGCCACGCCGCTCACCCGCTCGTCGCACCATGCCGGCGAGGATTTTGCCAAGCTTCAGGCGGCCCGGCTCGCCAAGCACGCTGTCTCGCACGCCCCCGCCCTCTCGGCCTGAGCACGTCGGAAAAGAAATGCCGTCCTTCCGGGTTACCCGCACGGTGCGGCATTCGCCGCAGCAGATGTACGATCTCGTGGCCGACGTGGAGCGCTACCCGGAATTCCTGCCGCTCTGCGAATCCCTGCGGGTGATCCGCCGGCAGGCGATGCCGGAGGGCGGGCAGGTTTTGGTCGCCGAGATGGGCGTGGGCTACAAGGCCATCCGCGAGCGCTTCACCACCCGGGTCAGCCTCGATCCGGCCAACCACAGAATCGTGGCCGAGTATATCGACGGTCCGTTCCGCCACCTGGAGAACCGCTGGTCGTTCAAGGAGGCGCCGAACGGCGGCTGCAGCGTCGATTTCTTCATCACCTACGAGTTCAAGAGCCGGACGCTGGGCCTCCTGATGGGCACGATGTTCGACCGCGCCTTCCGCAAGTTCACCGACGCCTTCGAGGGCCGCGCGGACCGGATGTACGGCACCGCCTGAAGGGATCAGGCCCGGGCCGGCACGGACACGTGCTCCGGCCGCACGCCCATCCCGATCATCCGGGCGGGCAGAACCTGGAGGAACGGCAGCCGGTCGAGGATGCGCAGGGCCAGCGGCGCCCGAAACGGTGCGTCGGCCGTGAGGGACGGGGTGATGACCCGGGCCTGGATCACACGCTGCAGCATCTGGATCACCCGGACCGGGAAGATCCGCCGGGCCTGGACGCGGGCGAGGTCAGCCTCGGCGACCGGCCCCGCCCGCAGGGGCCCGGCCAGGATGTTGGCCGTCGCCACCGCGTCCTGGATCGCCAGGTTGATGCCGACTCCGCCCACCGGCGACATCGCGTGGGCGGCGTCGCCGATACAGAGCAGGCCGGGGCGGTGCCAGCGCTCCAGCCGGTCGACGGTCACGGTCAGGAGCTTGACCGAATCCCAGTCGGCGATGGCGTCGGTGCGGTCGGCCAGGAACGGCGCGATCTCGCCGACCGCCGCCCGAAAGGCCGGCAGCCCCCTGGCGCGAAGTGCCGCGTCACCGTCCTTCGGAACCACGTAGGCGCATTGCCAGGTATCGCCCCGGTCGAGGGTAATCAGGATGCGGCCCGGGCCGAATCGCCCGGCTGCCGCCTCCGGATCGCCGTCCCGGCGGGGCAGGCGGAACCACAGCACGTCGATCGGCGCCCCGAAGGCCCGGGGGACAAACCCGGCGCGTTCGCGCATCGCCGAGTGGCGCCCATCCGCGCAGAGCACGAGGTCGGCCCGGATCTCGACCGGCCGGTCCGGCCCTTCGGCCCGCACGCCCACAACCCGGCCGTCCACCAAGATCAGGTCGCGGGCCTCGGTCCTGCGGATCAGCCGGAAGCCCGGATAGCAGCAGGCCTCACCGGCCAGAAAGTCCAAAAAATCCCATTGCGGCATGAAGGACAGGAAGCGGTTGCGGGTCGGCAGCCGGCTGAAATCGGCCACCCGGTAGCTCCGGCCGTTCACGACGCCCGAGAAGGTCTCGACCCGCCGCTGGGGCAAGGCGCGAAAGCGCTCAGCCAAGCCCAGCTCGTCGATGAGATCGAGGGTGGAGGGGTGGATCGTGTCGCCGCGAAAGTCGCGCAGGAAATCCGCGTGCTTCTCCAGCACCGTGACGGCGATTCCGGCCCGGGCGAAGAGCAGGCCGGCCATCATCCCGGCCGGGCCGCCGCCGACGATGCAGAGCTGGGTCCTCAGGCTGTCCATCGAGCCCTCCCTGCCGTTGGATCAGTCCGCAAGCGCTCCTTCGAGCAGGCCGAGCGCGTCCGCGAGCGCCGCCCGGCGAATTTCTCCGCGGCTACGGTCGCCGTAGCGTCGCTCCAGGTGACGCCGTCCGCCCTCCCGCAGCGCCAGCCCGAAATGCACCAGCCCGACCGGCTTCTCGGCGCTGCCGCCGCCGGGGCCGGCAATGCCGGTGATCGCCACGGCCACCGCGGCGTGCGAGGCGGACAGCGCTCCGCAGGCCATCGCCCGGGCTACGTCCTCGCTGACGGCGCCGTGCCGGCGGATCAGGTCCATCGGTACCCCGATCGCCTCCGCCTTGGCCTCGTTCGAGTAGGTAACGTAGCCGCGCTCGAGCACGGCCGAGGAGCCCGGAACCGCGGTGAGCAGCCCCGCCACCAGCCCGCCGGTGCAGGATTCCGCCGTGACGATCGTGCGGCCGGCCTTGGCATAGGCTGCGACCAGCGCCTCGGCGCGTTCGAGAAGCTCCGTGTCGTCGATCATCGCGAGGCTCGCCCTGGGCCGGAGCGCCCTATCTGGTGTTGTGACGCAAGGCCGGTTCCGGCTCAAGGACCGGCTGCCCCCAACAGGAGACCCTATTCCGATGATCTTCCCCGCGACCACGGCCTTCTACGCCGCGCTGCTCGCCCTCGTATATCTCGGCCTGTCCGGCTGGGTGATGGGATCCCGCGTCTCCAGCAACGTCCTGTTCGGCAACGGCGGCGATGAATCCATGCTCAAGCGGGTCCGTTCGCACGCCAATTTCTCGGAGTACGTGCCGCTGGCGCTGATCCTGGTCGGCCTGCTGGAAGCCGGCGGCGGCAGTCATGGGCTGGTCCAGGGCCTGCTGATTGCCCTGCTGGTCGGCCGCATTCTCCATCCGATCGGCATGTTCGCCGCACCCAACTCCGCCCGCCAGTTCGCCTGCCGGGGCGGTGGCATCCTGCTGACGATGGCGACCTTGGCCATCGCGGCGATCGCGCTGCTGTTGCGGACGGCGTGATGCTTATTGGTACGCGCCTTCACCCGTGATCGACCGATAAGCGAAGAGGCCGGCCCCAAACGCCGCTCCCTCCCTCCTTTGCGGGGGGAGGGTGGTCCGCAAAGCGGGTCGGGAGAGGGGCGCGTCACTTCCGGAAGGGTCGCGACAGGCGTGCAATCCTGAACTGTCGCGCTGCAACTCTCCCGACCCTCGCTGACGCTGGGCACACCCTCTCCCGCAGAGGCTACGACGTTCACATATCGTCTTCGGCAAGGCGCGACGCGCTCTCCTCCCCCTTGTGGGAAGGCGTTGGAGGTGGGGGTGGTTCAGAAGGCACCGCTGCGCCCCATCCGGCACCACCCCCACCCCTGACCCCTCCCCACAAGGGGGAGGGGAAACGCGTTGCATTTCAGAGGCTTGCTAAAGAACGCATCCAATATAGGAATCCGTTAGCCCGCAGAGGGGGAGGGATAGGCGCCGACGCCCCTCACCCCTGCCGCATCGCGGTCTCGGCTTGAGCGTCGAGAGCGGGGCCGTCCTCCTCGGGCAGGCGGATCGTGGCGGCGGCCTGGGCGGCGAGGCCCTCGGCGCGGCCGACGAAGCCGAGCTTCTCCGTGGTGGTCGCCTTGATCGACACGGCGGTGAGCGGCACGCCGGCGATCTCGGCGATGCGCGCACGGATCGCCTCCCGGTGCTGGCCGATCCGCGGCGCCTCGGCGAGCACGGTGATGTCGAGATGATCGATCCGGCCGCCGCGCGCCCGGACCAGCTCGCAGGCATGGGCCAGGAACTGGTCCGACGAAGCACCCCGCCAGCGCTCGTCCGAGGGCGGAAAGTGGGTGCCGATATCGCCGTCCGCGATGGCGCCGAGCAGCGCGTCGGTGAGGGCGTGCAGCGCCACGTCGCCGTCGGAATGGGCCAGCACCCCGCGATCGGCGGGAATCTTGATGCCGCCGAGCCAGACATGGTCGCCGGTCGTGAAGGCGTGAACGTCGAAGCCGGTGCCGAGGCGGGTGACGTAGGTGGTCATGGCGCGGGCTCCGGGCGCGGGTAATTCGGAAGGGTCGGAGGCGAAGGCCCGGTCCGCCTCGATCAGGTCGGCGGGCTGGGTGATCTTGCGGTTGGCGATGTCGCCGACGAACACCACCACGGGCAAGCCCGCCCATTCGGCGAGCGCCCCGTCGTCGGTGAAGCCGTCGAGGCCCTGCGCGGCCGCATCGCGATGGGCACCGAGCAGCGGCGCGAAGGCGAAGGCCTGGGGGGTCTGGACCGCGCGGAGATGCTCCCGGGGCGGGGTCTCGTGCACGCGGCCGATGCCGGGGGCGATCTCGGCGACGCGCTTGACCGTGTCGGTCACCGGCACGCCCGGCACCGCGGCGCCGTGGTCGCGGCCGGCCGCGATCGCCCGGGCGATCAGGGCGGCGTCGACATAGGGGCGGGCGGCATCGTGCACCAGTACGATCTCCGGCGCCGCGCCGGCCGCCAGGGCCTCGAGCCCGGCGCGCACCGAGAGCTGCCGGGTGGCGCCGCCCTCAACGGGGGCGCCGATCTTGTCCCGCATCGCGGGGATGAGCTCTTCGAGGCAGCTTTGAAAGAATTCGGCCGCGTCGGCGGCGATCACCGGCTGGATCCGGACGATGGTGTCCTGGGCGGCGAGGGCGGCCAGCGTCCGGGTCAGGACCGCCTGGCCGCCGACCCGGCGATACTGCTTGGGCGTGCCGCCGCCGATGCGTATGCCGCGGCCGGCGGCAACCACCACCGCGGCGACGCCGGACCCCGTATCCACGGGTCCGGTGGCAGGCGTGCCGGTGGCGGGCATGGGCAGCGAACTCGTGGAATCCAGGGCATGGCGGCAGCGGGCGCGCGGGCCAGCCGTGCTGCCGAGCCTCTGCCGGTGAGGATGCCCGTCGTTTAAGCGGGGGAGGGCGCGAAATCAACGCGCGGCACCCGCTTGCCAGCGGACCGCACTTGCCTCATTGTTGTGCAGAATGGCGACTGATCATTATTTAAGCGCGCTGCGCGACGGACGATCGGCCGGCGGGGGCGAAACTCCCGCCCCGTTGTGCCTGCTCGCGCCCCTGTCGGGAGTCACCGACCTGCATATGCGCCGGATCGGCCGGCGCTGCGGCGCCGACGCGGTGGTGTCCGAGATGGTGGCCGCGCGCGAATTCACCCGCGGCGCCGGCGAGGCGACCCTGCGGGCGGACGGCTCGGGCGTCGACCTGCACGTGGTCCAGCTCGCCGGCTGCGAGGCAGCCCCCATGGCCGAGGCCGCCCGGCTCGCCGAGGCGGGCGGGGCCGACGTGATCGACGTGAACATGGGCTGCCCGGCCAAGATCGTGACCGGGATCGCTTCGGGCTCGGCCCTGATGCGCGACCTCGACCACGCGACACGCCTGCTCGCCGCCGTGCGCGGGGCGGTGTCGGTGCCGGTCACCGTCAAGATGCGGCTCGGCTGGGACGACGCCACGCGCAACGCCGTCGATCTGGCCACCCGGGCCGAGCGGCTCGGGCTGAACGCCGTGACCGTCCACGGGCGGACCCGGCAGCAATTCTACAAGGGCACGGCCGACTGGGACGCGATCCGGCCTGTGGTCGAGGCGGTGTCGATCCCGGTGATCGCCAACGGCGACGTCGTCGACCTCGCCAGCGCCCGAGCGTGCCTGGCGGCCTCCGGCGCAGCCGGTGTGATGATCGGGCGCGCCGCCACCGGGCGGCCCTGGCTGGTCGGGCAGGTGGCGGCGGCTCTCGCTGGACGCCCGGCGGAGGCGCCCGCGCGGGCCGAGCAGGCCGACATGGCGGCCGCGCATTACGCCGGCCTGCTGTCGCTTTACGGCCGTCACATGGGCGTGCGCCACGCCCGCAAGCACCTGGCCGCCTACGCCGAGACCGGCGGCGCGCTCGAGCCGGCCGAGCGCGCCGCGCTCCTCACCACCACCGATCCCGATGTGGCGCTGGCCCTCCTGGCCCGGGCCTTCGGGGCGGCCGACATGGTCCGGGAGGCCGCGTGAGCGACGACGCCGTCTCGAATTCGGGCAGCCCGGAAAGCCCTGCAGGCCAGCGCCCCCCCGCCGGGGAGGCCGTGCTCAACGCCCTGCCGTTGCCGGTCCTGACCATCGGCGGCGACGAGCGAATCCTGCACTGCAACCACGCCGCGGAGGCGTTCTTCGACTATTCCGCGCGCCTGATGCAGCGCCGCCGCCTGCGCGACATCATCCCGTTCGCCTCGCCGATCATTGCGCTCGTAGCCGAGGTCCGGCGCCGTCGGGCCAGCGTCAGCGAATATCGGGTCGAGCTCACCCAGCCCCGCCTCGGGCTGGAGCGCAGCGTCGACGTCTTCGCGACGCCGCTCTGCGACGACGACGACGCCGTGGTGATGATGCTCCAGGAGCGCACCATCGCGGACAAGATGAACCGCCAGCTCACCCATCGCGGCGCCGCCCGCTCGATGGTGGCGCTCGGCGCGATGCTGGCGCACGAGATCAAGAACCCGCTGGCCGGCATCCGCGGCGCCGCGCAGCTCCTGGAGAGCACCGGCGCCGAAGAGGACCGGATGCTGACCCGGCTGATCTGCGACGAGTCGGACCGGATCGTGCGCATCGTCGAGCGGATGGAGCTGTTCGGCGACGAGCGCCCGGCCGATCGCGGCGCCGTCAACGTCCACGGGGTGCTCGATCAGGTGAAGCGTTCGGCCCAGAGCGGGTTCGCACGCCATATCCGGTTCATCGAGACCTATGACCCGTCGCTGCCGCCGGTGCTCGGCAGCCGCGACCAGTTGATCCAGGTGATCCTGAATCTCGTGAAGAACGCCGCCGAGGCAATCGGCCCGGACGCGGTCGAGGGCGAGATCACCCTGTCCACCGCGTTCCGCACCGGCTTGCGCCTGCAGGTGCCGGGGTCGCGCGAGCGGGTCAGCCTGCCGATCGAGGTGGCGATCCGCGACAACGGGCCGGGCATCTCGGCCGACCTGCTGCCCGACCTGTTCGATCCGTTCGTGACCACCAAGGCGCAGGGCTCCGGCCTCGGACTTGCATTGGTCGCCAAGATCGTCGGCGACCACGGAGGCATCGTCGAGTGCGATCCCGCCCCCCGCCGCACGACGTTCCGCATCCTCCTGCCGATGTCGAGTGCCCGCGACGGGCGCGAATCGGCGGTCGAGCCGTAATGTCGCCTTGTGTTTCGGCCGCCCGGCCGGAGGTCTGAGTAGAGAGTCATGCCGAACGGCCACATCATCGTCGCCGACGACGACGCCGCGATCCGCACGGTGCTGAACCAGGCACTGTCCCGGGCGGGCTACGAAGTCCGCTCGACGGGCAATTGCGCCACGCTCTGGCGCTGGGTCGCGCAAGGGGAGGGCGACCTCGTCATCACCGACGTGGTGATGCCCGACGAGAACGTGTTCGACCTGCTGCCCCGCATCAAGCGCGTGCGGCCGGAGCTGCCGATCATCGTCATGAGCGCGCAGAACACCTTCATGACGGCGATCCGCGCCTCCGAGCGCGGCGCCTATGAGTACCTGCCCAAGCCCTTCGACCTGAAGGAGCTGATCGCCATCGTGGGCCGGGCTTTGTCGCGTCCCCGCGGGGCGCCCGCGGCCGGCGCGCCCCCCGACAACGAGGACATCCCGCTGGTCGGGCGCTCGCCCGCCATGCAGGAGATCTACCGGGCGCTCGCCCGGCTGATGCCCACCGACCTCACCGTGATGATCACCGGCGAATCCGGCACCGGCAAGGAGCTGGTCGCCCGGGCGCTGCACGATTACGGCCGCCGCCGCACCGGCCCGTTCGTGCCGGTCAACATGGCCGCGATCCCGCGCGACCTGATCGAGTCCGAGCTGTTCGGCCACGAGAAGGGCGCGTTCACCGGCGCGCTCCAGCGTTCGGCCGGCCGGTTCGAGCAGGCCGAGGGCGGCACCCTGTTCCTCGACGAGATCGGCGACATGCCGATGGAGGCCCAGACCCGGCTGCTGCGCGTGCTCCAGCAGGGCGAGTACACAACGGTCGGCGGCCGCGTACCGATCAAGACCAACGTCCGGATCATCGCGGCGACCAACAAGGACCTGCGGATCTCGATCCAGCAGGGCATCTTCCGCGAGGATCTGTTCTTCCGGCTGAACGTCGTGCCGCTGCGGCTGCCGGCCCTGCGCGAGCGCTCGGAGGACGTGCCGGATCTGATCCGCCACTTCTTCGTGCTGGTGGAGCGCGAGGGCCTGACCCGCAAGTCGCTCGACGGCGACGCGATGGAGCGGCTCAAGCGCTACCGCTGGCCGGGCAACGTCCGCGAACTCGAGAACCTGGTCCGGCGGCTCGCCGCCCTGTACCCGCAGGAGACGATCACCGGCCCGGTGATCGAGGCCGAACTCGATACCCTGCCGCTCGCCCCCCCGGCCTCGACCAATGGCAGCGGCGGAACCCGTAAGGCCGGCTCCGAGTCGGAGAGCCTGTCCAGCGCGGTGGAGCGCCACCTGTCGGACTACTTCTCGGGCTACCGGGACACGCTGCCCCCGCCCGGGCTCTATCATCGGATCCTGCGGGAGATCGAAGGTCCGCTGATCGGAGCGGCACTCGCTGCCACCCGGGGCAATCAGATCCGCGCGGCGGAGCTGCTCGGCGTCAACCGCAACACCCTGCGCAAGAAGGTCCGCGACCTCGACCTGCAGGTGTTCCGCACGGCCCGATAGGGGGCTTCCGAAGGGCTTCCAGGCTCCTTCGGGGGGACGGGGCGCGTCGCGTCCCGGGCCCTTTCAGCGCCGCGGCAGGATCGGGTCGCCGCGCATCAGGGCGTTGAGGCGCTCGGTGTCGAAGCCGTTCGGGATGCTCGGCACCACCGGCTTCGGCGCGGGCGCAGCCTTCACCGGGGCCGGCAACGAGCCGGTGGCGGAGGGCTCGGCCTGGGCGGGGCGCACCACGGCCGGCGGCGCCAGATGGGCGAGCCGGTCGGCGCTGACGAGGGCGACGATCGCCGTCGAGACCAGCACGAGGACGCCGCCGAAGAAAGAACGCAGGATACGCACGCAGACGACCCGGAACGCGACTTGAGACGGCAACAGATTACCCGCCGGCCCGTTAACGAAGCCCACCCCAAATGTCCGGGATGGGAGCCAATGTTCGGGAGGCGATATTGACGAACGTCCAGGCCACCGCGAGCGACAGCCCGTTCATTCAGGGCCGCAACGCCCGCCTTTACGGCAAGCCCGCGAGCGAATGTCCCTATCCGGAAGGCTCCGAAGAGCATGCCGGCTGGATGCAAGCTTACGAGGAGGCTGCGGTCTCCGATCCGCCCGAGAAGCCGTGAGCGGTGGGGGCAGAACGGCGGAGGCCGGTCATGCCTCCTCAGTAACGGCCACCATGCGTTCCGAGCCCGCGCGACGCAGGACATCCTCGGCCCATTGGTTGAGGCTCGTCCCGGCGAGTTCCGCCGCGAGAGCAGCCTGCGCATGGATATCAGGGTTGATCCTGAGCATGAGCTTGCCGGAATAGGCTTTCTCCGGCTCCTTTCCGATCGCTCGACAAGTCGCGATATAATCGTCCACGGCCTCATGAAACGCAGCCTTCAGTTCGGCTACAGTTCCCCCGTGAAAGCTGACCACGTCGTTGATGCCAGCTATTTGACCGACAAATAGCTCATCCTCCTCGTCAAATGCGACGCGGGCACGGAAGCCCTGATAGGTCATCGTGTTCACGCTGACTCTCCCGGTCTGACCCCGATTTTGATGAGAAACTCACGCGCGGCGCGCACCTGATAGCGCGCAGCCTCCTTGGCCGGATGCGGCCGATGGAAAGCGGCCACGACGCCTCTGTACTCGAAACGCACCCGTGACCCGGTCCCTTCGATAAGCCGGCATCCGACTGCGAGCAGCAAGCTTTCAATAGCCTGCCACTCTATCGAGGCCAGCACGGGATCCTTGTAGATCGCAAGCAAAGTTCGCGAATGCCGGCTGTTCACGCGTCGCTCGGTATCGCCAGTTTAGATATCAAAATCTGATATCAACCTTCCCCCTCATGGTCAATCCGAAGGCCGTGTGATCGTTTCACCCTTTGGCCCAGGCTTGACCTCACCCCAACCCAGGGGCTTCGTGTTTTGCAGCGCAACGCGATCGTCGAGCCACAATGTCCCTGACGCCCAAGCCCGAATCGAAGCAGAAATTCGGGGCGGCGACGCGCCTCGTCCATGCCGGCCGGGATCCGGGCGCGCAGCACGGCTTCGTCAACACGCCGATCTATCGCGGCTCGACCGTGCTCTACCCGACCTACGACGCGATCAAGCATCGGCGCGGGCGCTACAATTACGGCACCTCGGCGACGCCCACGATGGATTCGCTGACCGACGCCTGGACCGAGCTCGCCGGTGCCGCCGGCACGGTGGTGACGCCCTCGGGCCTCTCGGCGCTCACCATCGCGCTGATGGCCGCGGTCTCGGCCGGCGACCACCTGCTCGTGACCGATTCCGCCTACCGCCCGACCCGGCAGTTCTGCGACGGGGTCCTGGCGCGGTTCGGCGTCGCGGTCACCTATTACGACCCGACCGTGGGAGCCGGGATCGCGGAGCTGATGCGCCCGAACACCAAGGCGGTGCTGGTCGAGGCGCCCGGCTCGCAGAGCTTCGAGATGCAGGACATCCCGGCCATCGCCGAGGTCGCGCATGCCAGGGGTGCCTGCGTGATCATGGACAACACCTGGGCGACGCCGCTGCTGTTTCCGCCCCATGCGCGCGGGGTCGACATCGCGGTCGAGGCCGGGACCAAGTACCTGAGCGGCGGCTCCGACCTGCTGATCGGCCTCACCTCGGCGAACGCCGCCTATTTCCCGGCAGTGCGGCGCACCTTCGACCATCTCGCGCCCTGCGCCGGGGCCGAGGATATCTTCCTGGCGCTCCGGGGCATGCGCACCATGGCGTTGCGCCTGCGCGAGCACGGCCGCGCCGGCCTCGAGATGGCCCGGTGGTTCCAGGCCCGGCCGGAGGTGCTGCGGGTGCTGCATCCCGGCCTGCCGGAGGATCCCGGCCACGCGATCTGGAAGCGCGATTTTTCCGGCGCCTCCGGGCTGTTCGGGGTGATTCTCAAGCCGGTGCCCGAGGCCGCGGTCGCCGCCATGCTGGACGGGCTCGAGCTGTTCGGGATGGGTTTTTCCTGGGGTGGCTTCGAGAGCTTGGTGATCCCATTCGACTGCGCCGGCTACCGGACCGCGACCCAATGGGCCCCGGGCGGCCCGGCCCTGCGCTTCCATATCGGGCTGGAGGACGTCGCCGACCTCCAGGCCGATCTCGACGCCGGCTTCGCCCGCCTGCGGGCCGCGTCCTGAAACGGTCCGCCCCGTTATCGCGCGCGCGATGACGCATCGATGACGGCGCATTTGACCTTCCCGTCCGATCCTGATTGACCGGCCGGGCATGACCACGAGCCTTTCCGCCGACGGCGTCCCGCGCCTCGCTTCTGTCGACCGGATCGGCCGCGGGCGCGGCGGCCGGAGCCTCACCCAGACCCGCGCCGTGCTGGCCCTGCTGGCGCTCTGCCTGCTGCTGTTCCTGCCCGGCCAGATCTCCCTGCAGCCGATGGACCGGGACGAGCCGCGCTTCGCCCAGGCCTCCAAGCAGATGCTGGAGAGCGGCGACCTCGTCGACATCCGCTTCCAGGGGGAGGCCCGGCACAAGAAGCCGGTGGGGATCTACTGGGCACAGGCCGCCGCGGTGGCAGCAGGCGAAGCGCTGGGCGTCCCCCTGGCGCGCCGGCAGATCGCCCTCTACCGCATCCCGTCGCTGATCGGCGCCACCGCCTCGGTGCTGCTCGCCTACTGGGCCGCGCTCGCCTTCCTGCCCCGCCGGCTCGCCCTGCTCGCGGCCGCCCTGTACGGCGCCGGGCTGATGCTCTCGGCCGAGGCGCATCTCGCCAAGACCGACGCCCTGCTCGCCGCCTGCGCCACCGCCAGCCTCGGGGCGCTCGCCCGGGTGTGGCTCGCGTCCCGTGCGGGCGAAGTCGCGAGCCGCGCCGTCTTCCCGGCCTTCTGGCTCGGGATGGCACTCGGCATCCTGGTCAAGGGACCGATGGTCCCGCTCTTCGTCGTGCTGCCAGCGCTGATCCTGTCAGTGGTCGCGCGCTCGTGCCGCTGGCTGCTCGCCCTGAGACCCTGGGCTGGCCTGGCACTCACGCTCCTGCTGGTTGCGCCGTGGTTCGCGGCGATCGCCTGGAAGAGCGGTAGCGCCTTCTACGCGGAGGCGGTGGGTCACGACATGCTCGGCAAGGTCGGCGGCGCGGCCGAGCGGCACTGGGCTCCCCCCGGGGCCTACACGCTCGCGTTCTTCGCGACTTTCTGGCCCGGCGCGGCCTTCGCGGCGATGAGCCTGCCGCTCGCCTGGCGCGCACGGCGCGAGCCCGCCTTCGCGTTCCTGATCGCGACCGTTCTGCCGGCCTGGCTGATCTTCGAGGCGGTGCCGACCAAGCTGCCCCATTACGTCCTGCCGCTGATGCCATGGCTGGCGATCCTCACGGCTCTGGCCCTGTCGCGCGGCGCGCTCGACCCGCGGCTGCGGGGGGCGCGGGCGACGGCCCTGCTGGTGCCGGCGATCCCTATCGGGCTCACGCTCGGCCTGTGCCTCGCGGGCTGGCGCCTCGACGACCACACGCTGCCCTGGGCCGCGCTGCCACTGCTGGCCGCCGCCTGCGCGGTTGCCGTGCTGGCCTGGATGGCGTTCGCGGGCGGCAGGCCCGAGCGCGCCCTCGTGCTCGGGATCCTCGCCTCCTGCCTGCTCGGGCCGGCGGTGCTCGGCGTGGCGCAACGCTCCCTGCCAGCCCTGAAGGTCTCGCCGCGGCTCGCCGCCCTGCGTGATCGCGTGGGCTGCCCGAACCCGCAGGTCGCGAGCCTCGGCTACCGGGAGCCGAGCCTGGTTTTCCTGGCCGGCACCGATCTCGCCCTCCCGCCGGACGGCGCCGCCGCCAGGCAGTTCCTGCAGGCGGGCGGCTGCCGGCTGCTGTTCGTGGAGGCTCGTGATCGGGACGACTTCAACGCCGCCTGGCCGGTGGGGCGGGGCGCGCCCGCGGCGCTCGCCGAAGTCGAGGGCTTCAACCTCAATACCGGCCGGCGGGTCTTCGTGAACGCTTACGCGGTGACCCCATGACCGGCGCCCCCCATCTCAGCGTCGTCGTGCCGGTGAAGAACGAGGCAGGCAACATCGCCCCCCTGGTGGCCGAGATCGAGTCCGCCTGCGCGCCGATCGGGTTCGAGCTGATCTACGTCGACGACGGCTCCACGGACGGCACGCCGGGTGCCCTGGCGGCGGCGCGCGCCGGCCGCCCATGGATGCGGGTGATCCGGCACACGCGCAGCGGCGGCCAGTCGGCGGCGGTGCGCAGCGGTGTCCTGGCGGCGCGGGCGCCGGTCGTCGCGACCCTGGACGGCGACGGCCAGAACGATCCGGCCTTCATTCCCGCCCTGCTCGCCGCCCTCGAGGCAGGGGGCGCGCAAGTCGGCCTCGCCCAGGGGCAGCGGCGCGGGCGCAAGGACGGGCGCTTCAAGATGCTGCAATCGCGCATCGCCAACGGCGTGCGCGGCCGCATCCTGAACGATGCCACCCGCGACACCGGCTGCGGCCTGAAGGTGTTCCGCCGCGCCGTATATCTCCGGCTGCCCTATTTCGATGCCCTGCACCGGTTCATGCCGGCCCTGGTGGTGCGCGAAGGATTTGCGGTAGTCCACCACGACGTGATCGACCGGCCCCGGCTGACCGGAATCTCGAATTACGGCTTGTTCGACCGTCTCTGGGTCGGCCTCCTCGACCTCGCCGGGGTCTGGTGGCTGATCCGGCGCAAGCGGGCCGATCCGCAGCCGCGGGAACTGCCCGCCCCGGACGCCGTGCCCGCAGACCAGGATGTCGGATGCTGATCCAGCTCGCCCGCGATCTGCCGGACTATTTCTACGATGTGTTCGTCACCCGGCTCGATTTCTGGGTGGTGTTCGGCATCGTCGCCCAGATGGTGTTCGGCTCGCGCTTCATCCTGCAATGGATCGCCAGCGAGCGGGCCGGCCGGAGCGTGATGCCGCTGTCGTTCTGGTTCCTGTCGATCCTGGGCGGGCTGATGACCCTGGTCTACGGGTTCGTCCGCCGGGAGCCGGTGATCATCATCGGCCAGGGCCTGTCCACCGGTATCTACCTGCGCAACCTCGCGCTGATCTTCCGCGAGCGGCAGCGGCAGCGGCGGCGGAGCGGCACCCCATGACGCGCGCGCCTTTGCCGGCCTTCTACGACGACCTCGACGCCACCTTCGCCGAGCTGTGGCGCTTCCTGGCGGAGGGCGCCGCGCAGGGCCGCAGCGGGTTCCACCTGCCGGTGCTGGCGACCCTCGGCGCTGAGGGTCCGCGGCTGCGCACGGTGGTGCTCCGCGCCGCGGATGCCGAATCCGGCACCCTGCGCTTCCACTGCGACCGCCGCTCCGACAAGGCCGCCGAGATCCGGGTGAACCCGGCCTGCGCGCTCGCCGCCTACGACGCCGAGTCCAAGATCCAGATCCGGATCGAGGGCCGGGCGACGCTCCATGTGGACGATGCCGTCGCGCACGCCGCCTGGGCCGGCTCCCGGGCGATGAGCCGGGTCTGCTACGGCGCCGACCCCGCCCCGGGGACGATCCTGCCCACGGGCGGCGCCTATACGCTGCCCGACGAGGCGACGGCGGCTACCCTCGGCCGCCCGCATTTCGCGGCCGTATCGGTGCGGGCCGCGCACCTCGACTTCCTCTACCTCGACCGCCGCAGCCCTCGCCGGGCGGCCTGGACACGGGGCCCTGGCGACTGGGCCGGCGGCTGGATCGCACCCTGATCGGATTCGACGCACGAGATCGACCAGTAACAGATCTCACAAACATCATTAAGATATTTTTATTTCTTTATTTTTGAGACTTAACATCAGATCTGGTACAATAACTCAAATATTCGCCGCACAATAAAGATAAAAACCGACCATTCGGCGACTCGAATGCTGCGTCGATCCCACAGACATCGCTCTTGTCGCCAGGACGATAAAAAAAGATACGTCTCGCCAGCTCGATCGGGATCGCGCCAAGTGGGGCCGCCATGGAACTGATAGCGAAGATCAACATTCCCACAAAGCTGTTCGCAGTCATTGCTATGATGAGTGCAATGTTTTTCGGCTGCGCCTGGTACACGTCTCAGAATATCGCCGGAATCGACGCGGCCTACACAACGCTGCTCGATAAGGAATCGAAGGCGGTCGTGAAGATGGCGCGCCTGAACCGCGTCGTCGCGCAGCTGAGTTACGGCGCCTTCCGCACCGCGGCCGAAGCCGGCACGCCGGAAGGGAGCCGCATCGGCAGCACCCTCGATGCATTGGTGGACGAGGCCGCGAAGCTCGCCGACGGCGCCCGTCGGGAAGCCCCCAACTTCCGGGATCGCATCGACCAGATCGGCCCCCAATTCGACGCCTATGCCCGGGCCGTCCGCGACATCCGCGCCCTCGCCGAAACGGGTAAGGGTGACGAGGCCCTGACGCTCGCGCGCCGGATCGCGGGCGGCGTTCAGAAGGAGGTGAGTGATGCCGTCCGGACGCTGGTGGCGGATATCGACGCCTCGGTCCAGACCCATTCCGACGCGCTGACCGCGGAGACCAACGCGACGCGCACCCTGCTGCTGACCGTGTCGATCCTCGGCATCGCCGCCGGCATGATCGGCGGTGTCCTCGTCGTCATCTTCGGCGTGACACGCCCGATCCGCCGGCTTGCGGGCACGCTGCAGCGCATGGCGGACGGGGAGATCGATGCCGAGATCCCCGAGGCGCGGCGCGGCGACGAGATCGGCCTGATCGGACGGGCCGTGGAGGGCATCAAGGCGCTCGTTGCCCAGAAGGCCGCCGAGGAAGCCGAGATCCGGCGGGTGGCCGACGAGGCGGCCGCGGAGATGCGCCGCCGGACCATGCTGGAGCTCGCCGACGGCTTCCAGGGCACGGTCGGCCGGATCATCGGCCAGGTCTCGTCCTCGGCCACGGAGCTTCAGGCCACCGCACAGACCATGACGGCCACCGCGACCCAGACCGCCAGCCAATCCACCACCGTGGCGGCCGCGGCCGAGGAAGCCGCCAGCAACGTCAATACCGTGGCGAGCGCCGCCGAAGAGCTGGGCTCGTCGGTCCAGGAGATCGGCCGGCAGGTCGACGGATCGGCCAAGCTCGCCCAGGGCGCCGTGTCCGAGGCCGATCAGACCGCCTCCCTGGTGCAGGAGCTCAGCGCCGCCGCCGCCAAGGTCGGCGACGTGGTGCGGCTGATCACCGATATCGCCGCCCAGACCAATCTGCTGGCCCTCAATGCCACGATCGAGGCGGCGCGTGCCGGTGAAGCGGGACGGGGCTTCGCGGTGGTCGCCGCCGAGGTGAAGGAACTGGCGAACCAGACCGCCAAGGCAACCGAGGAGGTCGCCGGGCAGATCGGCCAGATCCAGAGATCCACCGGTGCGGCCGTCTCGGTCATCGGCGGGATCGCCGCCCGCATCCGGGAGATCGAGGCGGTGTCGACGTCCATCGCGGCCGCGGTCGAGGAGCAGGGTGCGGCGACACAGGAGATCGTGCGCAATGTCGGGCAGGCGGCATTGGGCACCGGCGCGGTGACCAGCAACATCGTCGGCGTGGCCTCGGCCGCCGAGGAGACCGGCAAGGCGGCCGGCCAGGTGCTCGGCGCGGCTTCCGAGCTGTCGCGCCAATCCGAGCACCTCAGCGGCGAAGTCGGTCGCTTCCTGGCGACGATCCGGGCCGCCTGAGCCTGGGCGCGGCCCGCGCAGGGATATCAGCCTTGCGCGGCTCCCCCTGTCCGGGGTGGGCCGCCGGGCGTAAAGCCCCGGCACCGTCCGCTCGCTCGGGTCGATCGGCGGATCGACCCGGAGGACTGACGTGGGCCTCGTCTACGCGCTTGCCGCCTATCTGAGCTGGGGCCTGCTGGTCCCGGTGCATTTCCGGATGCTCGGCGCCTTCAGTCCGAACCACATCCTGGCCGAGCGCATCGTCTGGTCGAGCCTGTTTGCAGGGGCGCTGGCCCTGGCGCTCGCCGCGCGCAAGCGTCTGAACCTGCCGCTGCCCCTGTGCCGCCGCCACGCTCTGCTGGCAGTCTCGGCCACGATGATCGGGGTGAACTGGCTGCTCTACCTCTACGCCATCGACCGCGGGCACCTGCTGGACGCGAGCCTCGGCTACTACATCAACCCGCTGGTCAGCGTGGCGTTCGGGCGGATCGTGCTCGGCGAGCGGTTGCGGCCGTTGCAGGCGGTGGCGGTGGGGATCGCGGCCGCGGGCGTCGCGGTGGCGGTCCTGTGGGCCGGCGAACGGCCGGCCTTGTCGCTGTCCCTCGCGGTGAGCTTCGCGCTTTACGGGCTCGTCCGAAAAATCGTCGGGGTCGACGCCTTGGTCGGATTCCTGGCCGAGACGCTGATGCTCCTGCCCCTCGCGATCCTGTGGCTCGTCCTCTCGCCCGAACCGTTCCTGCCGGCGGAGCCCAAAAGTCTCGTGCTGCTGATGCTCACCGGGCTCACCACGGCGCTGCCGTTGATCTGGTTCGCCGCTGCGGCGGTGCGCTTGCGGCTGACCACGCTTGGCCTGCTGCAATACGTCGCCCCGACCTGCCTGCTCGGTCTGAGCGTCCTGGCCTATGGCGAGCACGTGGAGCCACCCAGGGCGGCGATGTTCGCCCTGATCTGGGCGGCGCTCGCCCTGTACAGCTTCGACGCCTTCCGCGGCCGGAGGCCGGCGGAACCAGCGGTCGCGGTCCGGTCGGATCCCGATCCGATGCGTGTATAAGGCATTCCATGCGCCCCGCGGGGCGGGCGACGGGATACCGGCGAGCCGATGAGCGAATCCGAGGGCGGCCGAGGCGTCGTCACCGATGCCGATTACAGGAATCTCGCCGAGACGCTGCCGCAGCTCGCCTGGATCGCCGAGGCCGATGGAACCATCGTCTGGTACAATCAGCGCTGGTACGACTACACGGGCAGCACCCTCGAGGAGATGCGTGGCTGGGGCTGGCGCGCCGTCCACCATCCCGATCACGTCGACGCGGTGACCGAGCGCTTCCGGGCGGCGATCCTGCTCGGCCAATCGTGGGAAGACACGTTCCCGCTGCGCGGGAAGGACGGGATCTATCGCTGGTTCCTGTCCAAGGCGCTGCCGCACCGGGACGAAGCGGGCAACATCCTGCGCTGGTACGGCACCAACACCGACGTCTCCCGGCGCCGGGCCGTCGAGGAGCGCCTGCGGGATTCCGAGCAGCGCTTCCGGGCGCTGGTGGACGCCTCCGCGGCGGTCATCTGGAACACGAACGCGGTGGGCGAGCTGATGCCGCCCCAGGTCCGCTGGAGCACCTATACCGGCCAGAGCGAGGAGGCCTACCAGGGCTGGGGCTGGGTCGACGCGGTCCATCCGGACGACCGCGCCCACGCGGCCGATTCCTGGGCCGCCTGTGTCGAGGAACGCAAGCCCTACGAGGTCGAGTACCGTCTGCGCCGGCACGACGGCGTCTGGCGCGCCATGGAGGTGCGCGGCGTGCCGGTGCTCGCCGAGGACGGCACCTTGCGCGAATGGGTCGGCACCTGCGTGGACGTCACCGAGCGCAAGGAAGCCGAGGAGGCGGTGGAGCGGGCCCGCCAGGCCGCGGAGGCCGCCAACCGGGCGAAAAGCCAGTTCATCGCCAACATGAGCCACGAGCTGCGCACCCCGCTCTCGGCGGTGATCGGCTATTCCGAGATGCTGGGCGAGGAGCTGGAGGATATCGGCCAGGCCGCTCTGCTGCCGGACCTGCGCAAGATCGAGGCGGCGGCCCGGCACCTGCTGTCGCTGATCAACGACGTGCTCGACATTTCCAAGATCGAGGCCGGGCGCATGACCGCCTCGGCCGAGACGTTCTCGGTGTCGGATCTGCTCCGGGACGTCTCCGACGCCACCGGTTCGCTGGTGGAGAAGAAAGGCAACCGCTTCGTCCTCGACGCTGACGATGCCGAACTGGGCGGGATGCACCAAGACCAGACCAAGATCCGCCAGTGCCTCCTGAACCTGATCGGCAACGCCGCCAAGTTCACCGAGGCCGGCACGATCACCCTGGCCGTGCGCCGCCACCAGGACGCGGGGGCGGACTGGCTGTCCTTCGCGGTGAGCGATACCGGCATCGGGCTGAGCGAGGAGCAGATCGCGCGCCTGTTCGAGCGCTTCGTGCAGGCCGACGACTCGACCACCCGCCAGTTCGGCGGCACCGGCCTCGGCCTCGCCATCACCCGGGCCTTCTGCCAGACCATGGGCGGCGACATCGCCGTCACCAGCACGGAAGGGCAGGGCGCGACCTTCACGATCCGCCTACCCGCCGTGCTGAAGCCCGAGGACGAGCCGCCGGAGGTGGCCAAGATCGCCGCCGCGGTCGAGCCGCACGAGCAGCACGAGACCGTCCTGCTGGTCGACGACGATCCGGCCGCCCGGGAGCTGCTCCAGCGCTTCCTCGAGCGCGAGGGGTTTCACGTCCGCACCGCTAGTGACGGGCGGGCCGGGCTGACGCTGGCCCGGGCGCTCAAACCGCGGGCGATCCTGCTCGATGTCGAGATGCCGCGCATGGACGGCTGGGCGGTGCTGCACGCGGTGCGCAACGATCCCGATCTCGCCGGCACGCCGGTGATCATGACCTCGGTGGTGGCCGAGCAGGGGCTGGGCCGGGCGCTCGGCGCCACCGACTACTTCGTCAAGCCGATCGACTGGGATCGGATGAAGGGCATGATGGAGCGCTACCGCCCGGAAGGGCCGGGGGAGGCGCGCGTCCTCGTGGTCGACGACGACCCGGATGCCCGCGAGCGCCTGCGCCGGTCGCTCGGCCGCGAGGGCTGGACCGTGGACGAGGCCGAGAACGGCCGGATCGCCCTGGAACGGGTCAGCCAAACGCGCCCGAGCCTGATCCTGCTCGACTTGATGATGCCCGAGATGGACGGGTTCAGCTTCCTGCGGGCCTTGCGCGCCCGGCCGGACGGCGACGTGCCGGTGGTGGTGCTCACCGCCAAGGAGATCACCAGCGCCGAGAAGGCGAGCCTCGGCGCCCACGCCGACCGGGTGATCGCCAAGGGCTCCATGAGCCTCGCCGAGATCGGCCGGCAGTTGCGCGTTCTCTATGCCCGCTCGGCCGCCGAGCCGGTGCCGGGCCGGCTCCAGGGCCTGATCGAGCGGCTCGCCGAGAACGATGTGGGAGATGAACCATGAGCGACGACGGGATTGATCTTAACAAGGCGGCGGCGATCCGCCTGCGGGCGCGGCTGGCAGTGGTGGAGCGGGCGGCCTGGTTCGGCCTCGTCCACGCAATGAAGACGCGGCCCGCCGAGACCGAAGCCTACATCGCCGCCGAGCGGGCGCGCTGCGCGGAAGGCTTTGGCGGCACCACCTGGGCCAAGGACCTCACGGATGCCGAGCGCAAGATGCTCGCCGAGGAGGTCGATGCCGGGCTGGCGCAACTGATCGCGGATGCCCGCGGGGAGGTGTGAGCCGGTCTCGGTGGGACGGCACTACCTCTTCTCGCATGAACGATCGCGAGCAGAAGCGTCGCAAGCGGCCGTTTGATGGCAGTCGATAAACGAGCGACCTGATGCAGATCGAGAAATATTCAGGAATTTATTCTTAAATCGAAAATGCCTCTTATTCTAAATAATTCAAACTGCAAATCTAATTAATGTGAAAATTATTAATCAACAGCACATCAAAATTGATAAATATATGCGAATATTACTATATAATTGAGGTAAAGTTCCGATCGCATAATGGCCCGGAATATTGGTTTTCTGCTAAAGCTCCTATTTATGTGGCGCGCACAGGAGAACTCGCGGTGCGTGAGCGCGGCGAATCATTGCATCTATCTAAACTTCGTTTTGATCTTGCGGCAGCCAGCGTCGTCGTAAAATTCAATCGGCTTAGGTTTGCGCTTAAATATGTTGAGCCCAATCAGCCGCATGTCCCGGCGGGACAGCGCGAAGGAGGTCAATGGTCTAGTACCTCATCTGGGTCTGGAACACGTCGAACCAACAACGGCGTTCAACCTATCGCTCGATCGTACAGATTCGGAGTACTTGTTGCCGAGATACCGAAAAAATAGGCGCAATTGCGTCTACGAATTCGACTTCGGGTTAGTCATGGTAGAAGGCCCAACAAATCCTCGTTGCATTCAGGAACTTCCATCAAAAGCTGTCAGCCATGGAATGTTGCTGAACGACAACTTCAGGACGTGAGCCATGCCAACGAATTCCTATCTCCCAATCAACTTCACGATTTCGCTGGAAGCTTGGGCAGAAATTGAAGTTATCAGAGAATCCTATGACAAAAATCGTGATGACAAAGCCTCTGTTTTAATGATATCTTGGGGAAATACTGTGTTAAACGATGGCAAGTCCTGGAGTCACGTCGTCATAGGATTCTATCGGACATCAGAAAGATATAAAATCCGCGATGGCATTCAGATGCTTTCTGGCCACGAAGTTGTTTTTTTCATTACACCCGATCTTTATGGGAAATTCGACGGAAAAATTATAAAATTTGGCCGGGAAGAGGGATTTTTCCTGGCGCCCAATTGAAGACACCCGCGATCACGCACTTCGTAGTCGGACTCGAAATCTAAGACTCCCGGAACACGTCGCACCAAGCCGGCGGCAGGCCCATGACCGACAGAGGCGCCGCGACAGCGTGGCCCGGCAGGGTCGTCGCGCAATAGACGCCCCGCGCCACGCTCCGAGCCAGCACCCGCGCGGCAGCATCCCCCAGGCGCGCGAGGTCGGCCACCGGGTCCGTGAGCGGCACGGCGCCGGTCGCCACCGCGAAGACGAGGTCGCCGTCGAGCGGCGTATGCGCCGGCACCAGGGCGCGGGCGAGGCCGTCCTGCGCGGCCACCGCCAGGCGCCGGCACTGCGCCTTGGTCAGGGCGGCGTCGGTGGCGACCACCGCGAGGGTCGTCGCCGCGCCAGGGAGGACGCGGGCCGGGAAGGTGAGGGCGTCCGCCGGCACCCGGGCCGGGGAACCGAGGCCGCCGAACTCGTCGCCCACTTCGAAGGGCGCGGCCCAGAAATGAGGCCCGTCGCCGATCGTGGCGCTGCCGAAGGCGTTGACCGCTGCGAGCCCGCCGACCGAGAAACCGGTGCCGGGCACCGAGGCCGAGGCCGAGCCGATGCCGCCCTTCAGGCGCCCGGTGCGTGCCCCCGTGCCGGCCCCCACGGAGCCGAGGGCGAAGTCCTCCGCCGCCGCCGCGGCCGCCAGAAAACCCAGCTCGCGATAGGGCGGGTAGCGGCCCCATTGCTTGTCGCCGCCGTTGAGCAGGTCGAACAGGATCGCGCCCGGCACGATCGGGACCCGCATCGGGCCAACGGGAAAGCCGCGCCCGGCCTCGGCGAGCCAGGCGGTCACGCCGGCGGCCGCGTCGAGCCCGAAGACCGAGCCGCCCGAGAGCACCAGGGCGTCGATCCGCTCCACCGTGCGCTCGGGATCGAGCAGGTCGGTCTCGCGGGTGCCGGGGCCGCCGCCGCGCACGTCGACGGAGGCGGTGACGGGCGCGTCGAACAGGATGGCGGTGACCCCACTGGCCACTGTCAGATCGTGGGCGTGGCCGACCCGCAGGCCGGGAATGTCTGTGATGCGGTTGCGCGCCATGGATCGAGCTTGCCACGCCCGGCGATCGGGGCAAATCCCGCTCACGCTGCCGGGGCCCGTCGCGGGTCGGGACGGCGGCAACGCCATCGAGGAGCAGGACATGGACGTCGGATTCATCGGATTGGGGCGGATGGGCCGCGGCATGGCCGTCAGCCTGGCGCGGGCCGGCCACCGGGTCCGGGCGTGGAATCGCTCGCCCGAGGCCGCGCAGGGTCTCGACGGGGTGATTCCGGTGGCGAGCGCTGCGGAGGCGTTTGCCGGGGACGCGGTCATCACCATGCTGGCGGACGACGCGGCCCTGGAGGCGGTGATCGTGTCGGGCGGCCTGCTCGACCAGCCCGAGCGCCCCGGCCTGCATATCGGCATGAGCACGATCTCGGTGGCGCTGGCCAAGCAGCTCGCCGCCGTCCACGAGCGGGCCGGCGTACCCTACATCTCCGCCCCGGTCTTCGGACGGCCGGACGTGGCCGAGGCCGGCAAGCTCAACATCGTGGCGGCCGGTCAGGCAGCCCTGCTCGACCGCGCCGCGCCCCTGTTCGACGCCATGGGCGCCAGGACCTGGCCGTTCGGCGACGAGCCGTCGCGCGCCAACGCGGTCAAGCTCGCGGGCAACTTCATGCTGATCTCGGCCATCGAGGCCATGGGCGAGGCCTGCGCACTCACCGAGGGCCACGGGGTCGCGGGCGCCGACTTCCTCGACCTGATGACCAACACGCTGTTCGCCTCGCCGGTCTACAAGGGCTACGGCGCCTCGATCGCCCAGAACCGCTACGAGCCGCCGGGCTTCGGCCTCAAGCTCGGCGCCAAGGACGTGCGGCTGGCGCTCCAGGCGGCGGAAGGCGCCGGCGTGCCGATGCCCTTCGCCAGCGTCCTGCGCGACGGGCTGATCGAGGCCATCAGCCACGGCGACGGCGAGAAGGACCTCGCCGCCCTGGCGCGGGTCTCTGCGCGGCGCGCCGGCCGGTAAGGGGATTCCGACGGGCGTGCGCCCAGCGCTTTCACGGTGTTGGGCCACGTGCGCGTCGTGGGATCGGCGCTCCCCTTTCCCAGACAGGTGAAGCGAAGCGGAACCTGATCTGGGACCCAGCACGCGAAGCGCCGCGCCAGCGGCACAGGTCGATCAGACGGACGCTGCGCGCCGTATTGTGCTAGGTCCCGGGTCGCATTCCGCTGGCGCTGCATGCGCCCGGGAAAAGGGCGGTGCAGACCGGCCCAACGCCATGGCTTGGCTTTCAGCTCAAGCACCTTGAAAGGGCTGGGCATACGCCCTCTGGCGGGTGATCAGGGCAGGGCCCTGATGCAGGGGCGTCAGAGGCCGAACCGGGCGAAGGCGGCGCGCTCCTCGAGCGCCGCCATCGCGTCCGCGGCGATCCCGCCCGGCGCCCCGCCCCGGCGCAGCAGGCGGGACAGGAACCCGCCCTTGGCCTCGGCGACGAGCCGCAGGTCGACCGTGTCGCCGAAGCGCGCCCGCATGGTCGCGCGCACGTCCCCGAGTGCGTCGACCAGCCCGAGGTGCTGGGCCTGGCGGCCGGTCCAGACCGCGCCGGTGAACAGGTTTTCGGATGTCGACAGGGTCGGGCGCCGGGATGTGACGAGGCCGGTGAACAGGTCCTGGATATCGGCCTGGAGGCGCTTCAGGCGCTCCACGTCGGCAGGGTCCTCCGGGCGGAACGGGTCGAGCATCGACTTCGCCTCGCCCTGGGTGTGGACCCGGCGCTCGACGCCGATCTTCTCCAGGAGGCCCTGGAAGCCGAAGCCGGCCGAGACCACGCCGATCGAGCCGACGATCGAGGTCGGGTCGGCGACGATCTCGTCGGCCGCGCAGGCGATCATGTAGCCGCCGGACGCCGCGACATCCTCCACGAAGGCCACGACCGGGAGCTTCTTCTCCTCAGCCAAGGCCCGGATGCGCCGGTGGATCAGGTGCGACTGCGCGGGCGAGCCGCCCGGTGAGTTGATCACGATCGCCACCGCCTTGATCCCCGGCATGGTGAAAGCCCGCTCCAGGCTGCCGGCGCCGCCGCCGATCGAGAGCCCCGGGCGGATCGGCGAGACCGCCCCGATCGTGCCCGAGAGCCGGACCACGGCGACCCGCGGGCGGCGGTCGCGGAAACGGCGCGGCAGGAAAGCCCGGAGGGCGTCGGGAAGGGCGAACGGCATGGAGGCTCTTCGGGGGAGGCGGGAAGCGGTACGTGCTGTCGTCGGAATTGGGCGTTCCGGCGCCGGGCGCAAGGGAACCGGGACAGGAGGTCCCGGCAACCATGATCGTCTGCGCAGTCAGAGCGGATCGAACCGTTTGCCGACCTTGGCGGTTCCTGGCGACGGCGCGCAGAACGTGCCGGCCCGGATCTGCGGATTGCCGCCGGGTGCTCACACGGGAGAGAGAGAGACGATGCGACCCTGGCCCATCCTGGTCCTGCTCGCCGCGCTGATCGGGGGCTTCGCCAGCACCCCGTCGCGGGCGGCACCGCTGCCGGTCCCGGCCGCCGCCGAGGCGGCTGCGCCTGGCCCCACAGTTCAACTCGCCCGCTGGCACTATCGGCGCCACTGGCACCGCCGCCATCACTACCGCCGTCATTGGCATCACCGGCGCCATTTCTGGCATCGCCGCCACCATTGGCATCGTCACTACGGACACCGGCGGCCCATCGCGTATCGCCGCCATTTCGGCCCGCGGCACCCCACGTTCTACTGACGCGTGCAGCCTGCGCCCCGGCCGGATCGATCCGGGGCGCAGCCTTGTGCGCGGGCGCGGAAAAGCTTATTTAACCACCTGATATCACTGCTGTTCCGCAAGGCCGTCCGGGCGCTCCGCGCGCCACCGGGATGGTCGCCAGCACCGCCCCTCCGGGCCTGATTACGGGTACTTCCTTGGCCGAGACCGATCCGACGGGCACCGCCCCGCCCGCCAGCGACATTCGCCCCGTCTCCATCACCGACGAGATGCGCCGCTCCTACCTCGATTACGCGATGAGCGTGATCGTGAGTCGCGCGCTTCCCGACGCGCGCGACGGGCTGAAGCCGGTCCACCGCCGCATCCTGTATTCCGCCTTCGAATCCGGGCACCTGCCGGAGCGGAAATACGTCAAGTCGGCCCGCATCGTCGGCGACGTGATCGGTCTCTACCACCCGCACGGCGACCAATCGATCTACGACGCCTTGGTGCGGATGGCGCAGGACTTCTCCATGCGCCTGATGCTCATCGACGGGCAGGGCAATTTCGGCTCGGTCGACGGCGATCCGCCGGCGGCCATGCGCTACACCGAATCACGCCTGGCCAAGCCGGCGACCGCGCTGCTGTCCGACATCGACAAGAACACCGTCGACTTCCAGCCGAACTACGACGAGTCGCGGGAGGAGCCGAAAGTCCTCCCGGCCCGGTTCCCGAACCTCCTTGCCAACGGCGCCGGCGGCATCGCGGTCGGCATGGCGACCAACATCCCGCCGCACAATCTCGGCGAGCTGATCGACGCCTGCATGGCGCTGATCGACGATCCCGGGCTGACCATCGAGCAGCTCACCGAGATCGTGCCCGGCCCGGATTTCCCCACCGGCGGCATGATCCTCGGCCGGGCCGGCACCCGGCAGGCCTACGCCACCGGCCGCGGCTCGGTGATCATGCGGGCCAAGTCGCATATCGAGGAGTTGCGCAAGGAGCGCGAGGCGCTGATCTTCACCGAGATCCCGTATCAGGTGAACAAGGCGACGCTGGTCGAGAAGATCGCCGAGCTCGTGAAGGAGAAGCGGGTCGAGGGCATCTCGGACCTGCGCGACGAATCCGACCGCAGCGGCATGCGCATCGTGGTCGAGATCAAGCGCGACGCCATGGCCGAGGTGGTGCTGAACCAGCTCTACCGGTTCACGCCGCTGCAATCCTCCTTCGGCTGCAACATGGTCGCCCTCAACGGCGGCCGGCCGGAGCTGATGAACCTGAAGGACCTGCTCCAGGCCTTCGTCGATTTCCGCGAGGAGGTCGTCTCCCGGCGCACCAAGTTCCTGCTCGGCAAGGCCCGCGAGCGCGCCCACGTCTTGTGCGGGTTGGCCATCGCGGTCGCCAATATCGACGAGGTGATCCGGCTGATCCGCACCTCGCCGGACCCGAACACCGCCCGCGAGGCCCTGATGGGCCGCGACTGGCCGGCCCACGACATCGCACCGCTGATCGCGCTGGTGGACGACCCGCGCCACCGGGTCGCCGAGGACGGCACCTACCGCCTGTCCGAGACCCAGGCCCGCGCCATCCTCGACCTGCGCCTGCAGCGCCTCACGGCGCTCGGCCGCGACGAGGTCGGCGACGAGTTGAAGTCGCTGGCCGACGAGATCGCCGACTATCTCGACATCCTGCGCTCGCGCGCGCGCATCCAGGCGATCGTCAAGGACGAGCTGATCGAGGTGCGGCAGCAATTCGCCACCCCGCGCCGGACCGAGATCGTCGACTACGATTCGAGCGTCGACGACGAGGATCTGATCGCCCGCGAGGACATGGTGGTGACCGTGTCCCATGCCGGCTACGTCAAGCGCGTGCCGCTCTCGACCTACCGGGCGCAGCGCCGGGGCGGCAAGGGCCGCTCCGGCATGGCGACCCGCGACGAGGATTTCGTCACCCGCCTGTTCGTGGCCAACACGCACACGCCGGTGCTGTTCTTCTCCAGCCAGGGCCAGGCCTACAAGGAGAAGGTCTGGCGCCTGCCGATGGCCGCCCCGAACGCCCGCGGCAAGGCGCTGGTGAACATCCTGCAATTGCAGGACACCTCCGAGCGCATCACCACGATCATGCCGCTGCCCGAGGACGAGGCGTCCTGGGAGACCCTGGACGTCATGTTCGCGACCGCCAGCGGCAATGTCCGGCGCAACAAGCTCTCGGACTTCGTCCAGGTGAACCGCAACGGCAAGATCGCCATGAAGCTCGATCCGGGCGACCACATCGTCCATGTCGAGATCTGCCGGCCGGACCAGAACGTGCTGCTGACCACGGCGATGGGGCAGTGCATCCGCTTCCCGGTGGAGGACGTGCGCGTGTTCAAGGGCCGCGATTCCACCGGCGTGCGCGGCATCCTGCTGGCCAAGGACGACCGGGTCATCTCGATGACGATCCTGAACGCCTTCGATGCCAGCGCCGAGGAGCGGACCGGCTACCTGAAGATGCGCCGCGCCGTCACCGGCGAGGCGGAGGAGGGCGCCGAGGTCGAGGCCGAGGACGGCGCCGAGGCCGCCGCGATCTCGCCGGAGCGCTACACCGAGATGGGCGCGGCCGAGCAATACGTGCTCACCCTGTCCGAGCGGGGCTACGGCAAGCGCTCCTCGTCCTTCGAGTACCGGACCTCGGGCCGGGGCGGGAAGGGCATCACGGCGATGCGGGTCAACGACCGCAACGGCAACCTCGTGGGCTCCTTCCCGGTCGAGGCCACGGATCAGATCATGCTGGTCACCGACCGGGGCCAGCTGATCCGGGTGCCGGTGGACGACATCCGCATCGTCGGCCGCGCCTCGCAGGGCGTGACCGTGTTCAACACCGCCAAGGACGAGAAGGTCGTGTCGGTGGAGCATATCGTCGGTGAGGACGAGACCGAGGCGGGCGCGGAGGGCGACCTCGAGGCCGGCCCGGAGGGGGGCCCCGAGGCGGCGTGAGGCGCCTTCACCCCCGCCCCGAGGTTCCGTCCGGCGCAAAAATGCTCTAGGTCGGGCCTCGATGACCCGCACCGCCCTCTACGCCGGATCGTTCGATCCGGTCACGAACGGCCATCTCGACGTGGTCCGCCAAGCCTGCCGGCTGGTGGACCGCCTCGTGATCGCCATCGGCGTCCATCCTGGCAAGGCGCCGCTGTTCTCCGCCGAGGAGCGCGCGGCGCTGCTCACCGAGACCTGCGGGCCGGTGGCCGAGGCCGAGGGCGCGACGCTGGAGATTGCGACCTTCGCCGACCTCGCGGTCTCGGCCGCCCGGCGCTGCGGGGCGTCCATCTTCATCCGCGGCCTGCGCGACGGAACGGATCTCGATTACGAGATGCAGCTCGCCGGGATGAACGGTGCCATGGCACCCGAGGTGCAGACCGTGTTCCTGCCCGCCTCGACGCAGGCGCGCCCGATCACCGCGACGCTGGTGCGCCAGATCGCCGGCATGGGCGGGGACGTCTCGCCCTTCGTGCCCGCGGCCGTCGCCGACCGCATCCGGCAGCGCTTCGCCGCCACAGCCTGATCCTCTGACGTTTCTGGAAGGAACCCGATGAACCGCCGCCACGCCCTCCTCGCGCTCGCCCTCACGTTCGGCTCCGTCACGGCCGCCCAGGCCGCCGACGCCAACACGGTCTATCTCGAGACCAAGGACGGGCGCATCACCATCGCGCTGCGGCCGGATCTTGCCCCAAAGCACGTCAAGCAGATCAAGACGCTGATTTCCCAGGGCTTCTACGACGGCCTGAAGTTCCACCGGGTGATCGACGGCTTCATGGCCCAGACCGGCGACCCGAAGGGCAACGGTACCGGCGGCTCCAGCCTGCCGAACATCCCGGCGGAGTTCTCGCAGACCGCCGAGTTCCGCCGCGGCACCGTGGGCATGGCCCGCTCGTCGGATCCGAACTCGGCCAATTCGCAGTTCTTCATCTGCCTCGGCGACGCACCGTTCCTGAACAAGCAGTACACGGTCGTGGGCAACGTCACGGACGGGCTCGACGTGCTCGACAAGATCAAGAAGGCTTCCCCCGGCGCGCCGGGCGGCGCCGTGCAGGACCCGGACAAGATCGTCCGCATGACGCTCGCCGAGAAGGCGAAGTAGCGCCCGCCGATGTGGCGCCGGCTGGTCGTCCTCGGCGCGCTCGCCCTCGCCCCGGCGGCGGCGCGCGCCTATGACGGCTTCTATGCCTACGGCGGCTACGCGTACGAGCCCGGCGGCGCCTATCCGCTGAGCCTGCCGCAGACCCTGCGGGGCACCGTCGCGGTGCCGCTGGCGCATCGACCGGCGCGGGCGGCCGACACCCTGGCCGAACTCTACCCGGTGCTGGCGGCCTGCTGGCAACCGCCCGCCGGCCTCGCCGGGCCGGTCACCGGGTCCGACGACGTCGAGATCACCGCGCGGCTGTCGCTCCGGCGCGACGGCAGCCTGATCGGTCCCCCGCGCATCACCTACGCGGCGGGATTCGCTGACGGACAGCGTCGCAACCTGGTGCGGGCGACCCTCGATGCGCTCGCGGGCTGCACCCCGGCGCGGATCACCCCGGGCCTTGGCCGAGCGATCGCCGGCCGGCCGGTGGCTCTGCGCTTCGTCTACCGGCCGCCGGCCTGACCGTTTCGCCGCGCTCGCCGATCCTATGGGCGCCGCTACATTTCCACCAACAGGAAGGACCTACCCATGGCCGATACCGAAACCCTCATCCTCGAGACCACCAAGGGCCGCGTCGTGATCGGGCTGCGCCCCGACCTCGCCCCGGGCCATGTCGAGCGGATCAAGACCCTGGCCGCCCAGGGCTTCTACGACGGCGTGCCGTTCCACCGGGTGATCGAGAACTTCATGGCCCAGACCGGCGACCCGACCGGCACCGGCTCGGGCGGCTCCGAGCTGCCGGACCTGAAGGCCGAGTTCAACGCCGAGCCCCACGTGCGCGGCACCTGCTCGATGGCCCGCACCAACTTCCCGCACTCGGCGAACTCGCAGTTCTTCATCTGCTTCGACGACGCCCGCTTCCTGGACAAGCAGTACACGGTCTGGGGCAAGGTCGTGGAAGGCATGGACGTGGTCGACACGATCAACAAGGGCGAGCCGCCGCGCTCCCCGGACAAGATCGTGAAGGCGAGCGTGGGCGAAGCGGCTTAATTCGAGACGTCGCCGCCCGTGCTCTCGCCACAAGTGCGAGTACGGGCGGCCAATCAGAGCGTTCCACAGCCTTCGTCATTGCGAGCGTAGCGAAGCAACCCAGGGCGGCGCGCGATCCCCGAACGTGGCGTTTCCCTGGGTTGCTTCGCTTCGCTCGCAATGACGGTGTGGGATCAGCGATCCGACTGGATACCGTCGTAGCGCTCAGGCACTTGACAGTCCTTCGGCAGCACGACCCAGCTGGTTGAGCCCGTGGGTAAGTTCTGCGGCCGCGGCCAGATCTCCCGGCGTATTGACGTTCAAGAACGGATCGACCGTTTCAACTGGCCATTCGACGACGGCCGCGCCGTGACGCGCGATGAACGCCCCCACCCGCCGCTCGTCCCGCTCACACAGCGCCCGACGCAGATCATCCCGCAGCCCGACAGGCCAGAGCGCCACGGTGTAGTGCTCGCGTCCACCCGAGGCGGCGAGCGCGATCGGCGCGCCCTTCAGAGCCGATCCGAGCCGCGCGGCGAGATCGCCCGGTAGGAACGGAGCGTCCCCGGGCACGCTCAGGACATGGGTCACAACCGGATGGTGCGCGGCGTGGTCGAGCCCCGCGAGAAGGCCGGCGAGCGGACCCGGGAGGCCCGGCACCGTGTCGGGCAGGACCGCCCCCGGAAACCCGGCGAACCGGGCCGGATCGCCGTTCGCACTGAGCACGAGCCCCGCGCCGCATTGCGGACCCAGCCGCTCCACCACCCGTGCCAGCAGCGTCCGGCCGCCGAGTTCGAGCAGCGGCTTGTCGACCCCGCCCATGCGCCGGCCGAGGCCGCCGGCGAGGATCAGGCCTAGGATCGGCGGGCGGTCCACCACGAAAGCATCACTCGATGACGATCCTGGGCGCCGTCCGCCCCGCCGGGGCCCCGGACAGGTTCGCCCAGAGCTTGGCGGCGATGTCGCGATAGACCTTGGCATGCGGGCCGTCGGGCTCGGTCGCCACGACGGGCCGGCCGGAATCCGAGGTCTCCCGGATGGTCATGTCGAGGGGCACCTCGCCGAGGAACGGCACGCCCAGGCGCTGGGCCTCGATGCGGGCGCCGCCATGCCCGAAGATGTGGGAGGCGTGGCCGCAATTCGGGCAGACGAAGGTCGCCATGTTCTCGATCACCCCGAGGATCGGGACCGCGACCTTCTTGAACATGGTCACGCCCCGGCGGGCGTCGATCAGCGCGAGGTCCTGGGGCGTCGAGACGATGACGGCACCGGAGAGCGGGGTGGCCTGGGCCATGGTGAGCTGGGCGTCGCCGGTGCCGGGCGGCATGTCGACGATGAGCACGTCGAGCTCGCCCCAGATCACGTCACGCAGCATCTGGGTGATCGCCGATTGCACCATCGGGCCGCGCCAGATCATCGCCGTCTCGGGCTCGATCAGGAAGCCGATCGACATGACCTTCAACCCGTAGCCGACCATCGGCTCCATGGCCTTGTTGTCGACCACGGTCGGCTTGCCCGACAGGCCGAACAGCTTCGGCACCGACGGCCCGTAGATGTCGGCGTCGAGCAGGCCGACCTTCAGCCCCTGGGCCTGCAAGGCCAGCGCAAGGTTGCAGGCCGTGGTGGACTTGCCGACACCGCCCTTGCCGGAGGCGACCGCCACGATGTGGCGCACGCCGGCGATCTGCGGCCCCTGGTTCGGCGGCGCGCCGGGCCGCGGCGGGGCGACCGGCGGCGGCGTTACCGGGCGGGGGGCGGCGTCGCTCTGGGCCGGCATGCCCGGACCCCGCTCCGAGGTCAGGCTCGCGAACACACCGGAGACGCCCGGCATCTGCAGGACACGCCCCTCCGCCTCCCGCCGCACCGGCTCGAACCGCTCCGCCTCGCTCGGATCGACCAGGATCGAGAACATCACCCGGTTGCTGGGATCGACCACGACCTGGGACAACCGTCCGGAGCCGGGCAGGGTGGTGCCGGCGGCGTAGACGGTGACGGATTGAAGCGCACGCAGCACGTCGTCGCGAGTGATGGCCACGATTCTCGACTCCTGATGGGACGACTCGGGACGGGCGTATCCGGCCGTATTCGCCAGCCGTCGCAGACCCGGAATTTGGTCCCTTGTAGCCCTGCGGGCGGCAAACGCCAGCCTTGCCGACGGGAGTCCGTATCGGGCCTGAACCAACGCCGCCCTCGCCCGTTGTGTCGAGACTCTTTAGGGATCGGCGCACCGCGCAGGTACGCCCCCCGCAGACCACTTCCAGGAGACTTTACCCGATGCATCAGGGCAATCACCGCGACCACGAGGGCGCGAAGAAGCTGTTCGAGCTGGTCAAAGACGTGAAGATCGCGATGATGACCACTGTCGATGCCGAGGGTACGCTCAACAGCCGCCCGATGTGGAACAACGACGCTGATGAGAACGGCGATCTGTGGTTCTTCACCAAGCTGCACTCGCCCAAGACCGCGGAGATCAGCAAGGACAACCAGGTGAACCTGGCTTATTCCGACCCGTCGAGCCAGACCTACGTCTCGGTGGCCGGCAAGGCCGAGATCGTGCGCGAGCAGGCCAAGATCGACGAGAAGTGGAATGAGAGCCTGAAGACCTGGTTCCCCAACGGCAAGGACGACCCCGAGGTCGCCTTGATCCGTGTCCACCCGGAGAAGGGCGAATACTGGGACAGCCCCAACAGCAAGATGCTGCATCTCTACGGCTACGTGAAGGCGACGCTCACCGGCGAGAGCCCCAAGACCGAGACCAAGAAGGTCGATCTCGCCTGAGTTTTTTGTGACTTGGCGACGTGGGTAACGGGGGCGGCGCGTCGTAGGGACGTGTCGCCCTTCGTATTGACGCGCCCGCGCCCGGCATGCGCTCTGCGCCGTGAGACGCGGGACGAGTCCGAAAAGCATGATTGATCTGGCGAAACGGGTCCACGATCACAGCTTCCGCATCGACCCGGTCGTACGGTCGCTGCTCGACACGGATTTCTACAAGCTGCTGATGGCACAGACGATCCTGCGCCGGCATCCGCAGATCGACACCACCTTCGGCATCACCAACCGCACGAAGCGCATCCGCATCGCAGACGAGGTCGATGCCGGGCTGCTGCGCGAGCAGCTCGACCATGCCCGCAGCCTGCGGCTCAGCAAGGGTGAGGTGACGTGGCTGCGCGGTAACGTGTTCCGCGGTCAGGGCCGGATCCTCGGCCCGGAATTCGTGGCGTGGTTCGAAGGCTTCCAGCTGCCCGACTACGAGCTCGCGGTCCATGACGGCCAGTACGAGCTGACCTTCCACGGCCCGTGGATCGAGACCACCATGTGGGAGGTCCCGGCCCTGGCGATCCTCAATGAACTGCGGGCGCGCGCGGTGCTGAAGGGTCTCGGCAAGCTCGACCTGCAGGTGCTCTACGCACGGGCGATGACCCGGGTCTGGGAGAAGATCCAGCGGCTGCAGAAGCTGCCCGACCTGTCGGTGGCGGATTTCGGCACGCGCCGACGCCACGGCTTCCTCTGGCAGGATTGGTGCGTGCAGGCCATGGCCGAGGGGCTGGGCGGCGCGTTCCTCGGCACCTCGAACTGCCTGATCGCCGCCCGGCAGGAGGTCGAGCCGGTGGGCACCAACGCCCACGAATTGCCTATGGTCTACGCGGCGCTGGCCGAGGACGACGCGGCACTCGCCGCCGCGCCCTACGCGGTGCTCGCCGACTGGCAGGAGGATTACGACGGCAACCTGCGGGTCATCCTGCCCGACACCTACGGCACCACCGGCTTCCTGGCCAACGCCCCGGACTGGGTGAGCGACTGGACCGGCATCCGCATCGATTCAAAGGATCCGATCGCGGGCGGCGAGGAGGTGATCCGCTTCTGGCGGGAGCGCGGCTACGATCCCCGGGACAAGCTCGCGATCTTCTCCGACGGGCTCGATATCGACGCCATCGAGCACATTCACGCCCATTTCCACGGACGCATGCGCATCGGCTACGGATGGGGCACCCTGCTCACCAACGACTTCCGCGGTCTCCTGCCCGACGGCAAGCTCGATCCGGTCTCGGTGGTCTGCAAGGTCATGGCAGCGAACGGCCGTCCCACCGTCAAGCTCTCCGACAACCCGACCAAGGCCCAGGGACCGGCCGACGCGATCGCCCGCTACCGCCGGGTTTTTGGCGTGGGCGAGCAGGAGGCGTTGCCGGTGCTGGTGTGAGGCGCGACTACTGCGCCGCCGGCATTCGGAAACGCAGCCCTTTCCCGGGCGCATGCAGCGCCAGCGGAATGCGACCCGGGACCCAGCGCAAGACGACGCTTAGTGTCCGCGTTAGCTCGAAAGGTGCCGCTGCGCGGTGCTTCTTCCGCGGGGTCCCGGATCACCTTCCACTGACGTTCCAGGTGTCCGGGAAAGGGTGGTGCGCGCGCGGAGACGGTCTGCCGTGGAGCTTCCAAGCGAGCGGGCTTCATCTGCGTGGGCCTGTCAACACACCTGCTGACGGACCCGCGCCTTATTCAGTATGGTGTCGACCAACAGAGCCCGCCGCGTGCGGCCGGCTCGACGGGAGAACGCCATGACTATGAATCGCCGCTCGCTCATCGGCGCCGCAGCCCTCGCCCTGGCGGCCCCGGCCCTGGACGGCGCACAGGCCGCCGAATCCGTGAAGCCGGCCGCCAAGGCGCCGCCGCCCGTCACGAAGATCTTGGCGCAGTGGATCCTGGCCTCGTCCTACGACACCCTGCCGGAGACCGTCCGCCGCGAGGGCGTGCGCAGTTTCCTCAACTGGGTCGGCGTGGCGATCGGCGGCTCCCACCACGAGACCGTGGACGTGGCGGTCGCGGCGCTGCAGCCGTTCTCGGGACCACCGCAGGCCGGCCTGTTCGGCCGGGCGGAGCGGTTCGACATCATGAACGCCGCCTTCCTCAGCGGCGTGGCGAGCCACATCTTCGATTTCGACGACACCCACCTCAAGACGATCATCCACCCGGCCGGCCCGGTCGCGTCGGCGATCCTGGCCTACGCCCAGATGAAGCCGGTCTCGGGCAAGGACTTCCTCGACGCGCTGGTGGTCGGGATCGAGACCGAGTGCCGGATCGGCAACGCAGTCTATCCGAACCACTACGACGCCGGCTGGCACATCACCGGCACCTGCGGGCCGTTCGGCGCCGCGGCGGCAGCCGGCAAGCTGATGGGCCTGACCGAGCAGCAGATGGTCTACGCGCTGGGCCTCGCCGCATCGCAGCCGGTGGGCCTGCGCGAATCGTTCGGCTCGATGAACAAGAGCTTCAACCCGGGCCGGGCGGCCTCGAACGGGTTGTTCGCGGCGATCCTGGCGGCCAAGGGCTTCACCTCGTCGGAGGGCATGATCGAGGCCAAGCGCGGCTGGGCCAACACGATCTCGACCAAGCAGGACTGGTCCGAGATCACCGACGGGCTGGGCACCCGCTACGAGGCCCTGCTCAACACCTACAAGCCGTTCGCCTGCGGGATCGTCATGCACCCGACGATCGATGCGGGCGTCCAGATCCGCGACCAGGACCATGTCCGGCCGGAGGACATCGCCCGGGTCGATCTCAAGGTCCACCCGCTGGTTCTGGAGCTCACCGGCAAGACCGCGCCGAAGACCGGCCTGGAGGGCAAGTTCAGCATCTACCATGCGGCCGCGGTCGCCCTCGTGGAGGGTGCGGGCGGCGAGAAGCAGTTCAGCGACCGGGCGGTGAACGACCCGCGCGTCGTCGCCCTGCGCCAGAAGGTCGTGCCGGTGATCACCCCCGGCATCGACGCCGCGCAGGTCGACATGACCGTGACCCTGAACGACGGTCGGACCTTCCACCGTCGGATCGAGCACGCGATCGGCAGCGTCGAGACGCCGATGTCCGACGCGCAGCTGGAGGCGAAGTTCACCGATCTCGCCGCCGGGGTGCTGCCGGAGGCCCAGGCCAAGCAGGTGATGCAGATGTGCTGGTCGCTCCCCGAGCTGAAGGATGTCGGCGCGGTGGCCCGGGCCGGGGTGCAGGGGGCGTGATCGGGGCGTCGGCGCCTCGATAACGGATACGCGAGGCCAGCGGGATCGTTTTCCGGCCCCGTGCCGTTCCTCTGCCGCGAGGCCCCGCGACCCCCGGCGGGCGCCCGCATGTGGCGTTCGGGGTGTGGACTCGCAGCATGGGTACGAGAACCCCGGTCGGGGCGCAGCCTGAGCGCGCGCTGATTGCGCCGCGCCCGACCCGGGTCGCCGCGGCCGAGACCCCGCGGGCCGCGATGGCGTCGCCGATCCTGATCGGGGCCACCATCGTGGCGATCCTGTATTTCGGCCGCGAGATCTTCATCCCGATCGCGATCGCGCTGCTTCTGTCCTTCGTGCTGACGCCGCTGGTGAGCCGCCTGCGGCGCCTGCGCCTGCCGCGGCTGGTGGCGGTCGGCGTGAGCGTCCTGCTGACGCTCGGAATCGTGGGGGCCCTGGGGACCCTGATCGGCATCCAGGCGGCCGATCTTGTGGGCGACATCCCGCGCTACCGCACCACCATCGAGCGCAAGATCGAGGGCTTGCGCGCCTCGCCGGTGGGCCACATCACCGATTACGTCGCCAATATCGGCCGGGCGCTCCATACCGGTGGCCAGGACCAGGCGAAGGAGCCGGCCAAAGAGACGCCCAAAGCCGCACCGCAGCCAACCGAGCCTGCCCCCGGGCTGGACGAGGCCAAGCCGGGCCAGAAACCCGTCCTGGTCGAGGTGGCGTCGATCCCGCCGGGACCGCTGGAAATGCTGGGCACGCTGCTGTCGCCGGTGCTGCAGCCGCTGGCCACGGTGGGTATCGTCTTCGTGGTGCTGCTGTTCGTGCTGATGCAGCGCGAGGACCTGCGCGACCGCATGATCCGGCTTGCGGGCTCGAGCGACCTGCACCGGACCACCGGGGCGATCGACGACGCCGCCGGGCGTCTCAGCCGCTACTTCGTCGTGCAGCTCGCCCTCAACACCGCCTTCGGGGTCGTGATCGGGATCGGGCTCTACGTCATCGGCGTGCCGAACCCGATACTCTGGGCGATCTTCTCGGCCCTGATGCGGTTCGTGCCGTATATCGGGGCGTTCCTGTCGGCGATCCTGCCGATCACGCTGGCCGCCGCGGTCGATCCCGGCTGGAACATGATGATCGCGGTGACGATCCTGTTCCTCATCCTGGAACCGCTGACGGGACAGGTGTTCGAGCCGATCGTCTACGGCCAGTCCACGGGGCTCTCGCCGCTCGCGGTGCTGGTCTCGGCCCTGTTCTGGACCTGGCTGTGGGGGCCCGTGGGCCTGCTCCTGTCGACGCCGCTGACCGTCTGCCTGGTGGTGCTGGGACGGCATGTCGAGCACCTGGAATTCCTCGACGTGCTGTTCGGCGACCGGCCGGCGCTCACCCCGGTGCAGAATTTCTACCAGCGCATCCTGGCCGGCGATTCCGAGGAGGTTTTGGGCCATGCCGAGCTGATCCTGCAGCAATGCTCGCTGTCGTCCTACTACGACGAGGTCGTGCTCAAGGGCCTGGAGCTCGCCGCCCGGGACGCTGCGCGCGGGGTTCTGACCACCCAGCAGAAGGGCGCGATGCGCACCGCCCTGGGCGAGCTGATCGCCGACCTGTCCGAGCGCAGCGATGCCGCCACCGAGGCGGCGGGGGAGGGCGGCGAGAACGCCTGCAGCCCGATGCCGATCGGCCCCGCGCCGGAGACCCTGCCGGAGGCCTGGACCCGCAAGGGTGCGGTGCTGTGCATCTCGGGCCGCGGCTTCCTCGACGAGGCCGCCGCCGCGATCCTGGCCCAGATCCTGGAGAAGCGCGGCATCGGCATCCGCACGGTGCCGTTCTCGGAGGCGTCCTCGGCACGGATCGGACGGTTCGAGCCCGGCCCGGCCCGGATGGCCTGCGTGGTCTCGCTGGCGCTGAACGGCGAGCCGACGCACCTGCGCCGTCTGGTCGAGCGCCTGCAGGCGCGGATGCCGGGGGTGCCGGTCCTGCTCGGCCTGTGGCTCGCCCAGAACGGCCAGTCGGAGCGGGTGGGGCGCGCCCAGGCGGGCGCCACGAACGCCACCGGGCAGGTGGCGTCCCTGCGCGAGGCCATCGAGGCGGTGCTGGCCGCCGTCCAGGCCGACATCGCCGGCGCCCCGGAGGCTGGCGCGGCGGCCCGTGCGCCGGAGCCGGCGGAGGCATGAACCGCGACGACTCCAGCCCCGGGGGCTTGACGGCCGGGGGGCCGCCCCGGTTTCGTCGCGCAGCGGCCGGACCACCGGACGGGTCGCAGGCAGATCAGGGGACAGAGCCGATGAGCGTCGTCGAACTCGGGCGGTTCATGGACGATCTCGCGGACGCGTCCGGCCAGGCGATCCTGCCGTTCTTTCGCGCCCAGTTCGGCCTCGACGACAAGGCGCGCGGCGGAGCTCCGTTCGATCCGGTCACCGAGGCCGACCGGGCCGCCGAAGTGGTGCTCCGGGCGATGATCGGCCAGACCTTCCCCGGCCACGGCATCCTGGGCGAGGAATTCGGCGCCGAGCGGACCGACGCCGAATGCGTCTGGGTGCTCGACCCGATCGACGGAACGCGCGCCTTCATCGCGGGCCTGCCGACCTGGGGCACGCTGATCGGCCTGACCCGTAACGGCGTCCCGGTGCGCGGGCTGATGCACCAACCCTATCTCGGCGAGCGCTTCACCGGCGATGGACGCAACGCCCGCCTGCGCGGCCCGGCGGGCGAACGCACCCTGCGCACCCGCCGCTGCGCCGATCTGGGCCAGGCGATTCTGGCCACCACCGATCCGCGCCTGTTCGCGACAGGAGAGGAGGCTGAGCGCTTCCGTGCCCTGGAAGGCCAGGTGCGGATGTCGCGCTACGGCACCGATTGCTACGCCTATTGCATGCTCGCGGCCGGCCAGATCGACCTCGTGGTCGAGGCCGGCCTGAAGCCCTACGACATCGTCGCGCTGATCCCGATCGTCGAGGGCGCCGGCGGCCGGGTCACGGCCTGGGACGGCGGCTCGGCCGCAGGCGGCGGGCGCATCGTGGCGGCGGGCGACCCGCGCCTCCACGAAGCAGCCCTGAAGGTGCTGAACCCGTGAGGCTTTGCCGGCTTTCGCATGACCGGGACAACGGGGGCCCGCCCGCGTGCTGCTGAACGCGCTCATCCTGCTGGCGGGCCTGATGCCGTCCGTCGAGGATCGCGCGGCCGCGCTCCTGGCCGCGCCGCCGGTGGCAGCCGCCCCGGCCGAGGCCGCCCCCCCGCGCTTCGATGCCGCCACCCGGTCGGTCTCCAACTGGCACGAACAGGCCGGCGTCAACCTGCTGCCCCGGGCCCTGGCACTGACCGCCCGGCTCGCCGAGGACCCGCCCTACGTCGCCCGCTGCGTCCGGCTGAACAACGGATGGTGCATCAAGTCCGCCCGCTGGTCGGGGGAGATCGGGGCGGATGCGGAGGGCCACACGGCCTTCGCCACCATGGCGGATGGGGCGGACGCCGCCGCGACCCTGCTGCGCCGCTACTTTCGCGACTACAACCGGCATACCGCGCTGGCCATCGTGCGCCGTTGGGCGCCCTCCGAGTGCCGGGTCGCGATGCCGGCGGGGGCGGGCAGGGGCGTCGCGACGCCGGCGGTCACGGCGACCCTGGCGCCCCGGGGTCTCGGCCGGACGCTGCGCGCCCGTTTCCTCGCTTCCCACCGGCCGGGCGGCGTGCCCCGAGCCCGCGCCAAGGCC
>NZ_LKKO01000030.1 GCF_001455965.1 Methylobacterium sp. GXS13 | reverse complement strand
CGCCAGCAGTCCCGCCCGCGCCACCGGCCCCGCCGGCGCCGCCCGCACCCCCGGCACCGCCTGCTCCGCCGGTACCGCCGCCGCCGGTACCGCCGGTACCGCCGCCGCCGCCGGCGATTCCACCCACGGTGCCGAGGTACAGTCCGGTCCCGAGCAGACCCTCGCCGGGACCCGTGGTCCCGACCAGCAGGCCGGTCCCGAGGACGCCGCCGCTGGTGCTGCCGACATTCAAGCCCGTGCCGAGGACGCCGGTGCCGGGATTGGTGGTGCCGACGGTAACCCCGGTCCCGAGAACACCGCCGCCGGTGGTGCCGACATTCAGGCCGGTGCCGAGGATGCCGGTACCGGGATTCGTGGTGCCGACCGTGATTCCGGTTCCCAGGATACCGCCTCCAGTTGTATCAAGAGTTCCACGGAGAAGTTGCGCCTGCGCCGGGGCGACAACCGGGAGGGCGAGCAGGGCACCGGCCAGCAGGGGGGCGATGCGGCCGGCCGTTCGGCACAGGGCGGCATTCGATGTCCGCGGCCCAGCTGGGACGTCGGTCGAGTTACGCATCTCAGACTCCATTGCTGCGCGGCCCGGTCGCTTCCACCTCGAACCTGAAGTTCGGTGGGCGCTAGGCTGGTACCGACACACCTTCTGGTAGAATGCTTAACACCAACTTTCGGTTGTATTTGTATTCGTCACTTCGCGTTTGGCGCGGCATCTCCCGTTCCGAAGCGGCTGTGACGCCCTGCGCCTCAGAAAATCCGCCTTTCCGCGGCGATATCCGCCCGGGACGGGGGTATGCTGGCCGAGCGAGCGCTGGCCGCAGGGATTGGACGCGTGATGGACGGGCGGGACAGGACCATCTTCGTGGCGGGGCACCGCGGGATGGTGGGATCGGCGATCGTGCGCCGACTGCGGGAGCTGGGCTACGAGCGGATCCTCACGGCGGACCGGCAGGCGCTCGACCTGCTCGACCAGGCCGCCGTCCGCCAGTTCTTCGCCGCAAACCGGATCGATCAGCTCTACCTCGCCGCCGCCAAGGTCGGCGGGATCCACGCCAACAATGCCTACCCGGCCGAGTTCATTCACGAGAACCTGCTGATCCAGGCGAACCTCATCCATGCCGCGCATACGAGCGACGTGGACCGGCTGCTGTTCCTGGGCTCCTCCTGCATCTACCCGAAGCACGCGGCTCAGCCGATGCGCGAGGATGCGCTGCTGACCGGTCTGCTGGAGCCGACCAACGAGCCGTACGCGATCGCCAAGATCGCCGGGATCAAGATGTGCGAGAGCTACAACCGCCAATACGGGCGGCGCTACCGCAGCGTGATGCCGACCAACCTGTACGGTCCGAACGACAACTTCCATCCGCAGAACGCCCACGTCCTGCCGGCGCTGATGCGGCGCCTGCACGAGGCCAAGCAGGAGGGCCGCCCCTCCGTCACGGTGTGGGGCACCGGCCGGGCGATGCGCGAGTTCCTGCACGTCGACGACATGGCGCGCGCCAGCGTGTTCGTGATGGAGCTGGACGATTCGGTCTACGCCGCCAACACGAGGCCGGACCTGTCGCACATCAATGTCGGCACCGGCGCCGATTGCACCATCCGCGCGCTGGCCGAGGCGCTCGCCCGGGTGATCGGCTACGCGGGCCGGCTCGAGTTCGACGCGACCAAGCCCGACGGCACGCCGCGCAAGCTGATGGACGTGTCGCGCCTGCGCGCCATGGGCTGGCAGCCGGAGATCGGCCTGGAGCAGGGCCTGGAGCAGACCTATGGGTGGTTCCTCGAGAACCACGCCACGCTGCGCGGCTGAGCGCGCCCGCCGCACGACTTTCGACCGGGCAGGAGAACCAGCATGGCCCCACGGGCCCCCGACGACGCCGAGCACGCGCGACGGCGCAAGTTCCTGCGGGACTTCCACACCTTCGATTCGAATATCCGCTTCCCGGCGCCCTACACGCAGTTCGCCGGCAAGCCGCTCTCCCAGGCGGCGGAGCAGAACTGGCGCTACGACGCGCTCGGTTACCGGAACGACAGCCATCCCGAGGCGCGCCCGGCTTCCGAGACGCTGCGTGTGTTCGTTGTCGGCGACAGCACCCTGGTCGACGGCCAGGTCTTCGCCGATACGATTCCGGGCCGCCTGGAGACCGGGCTGAAGCAGCGCCATGGGGCTGGCGCGTGGGTCTACAATTTCGGTGCGACTTCGGCCTGCCTGAACCAGATGATCGCGCTGATCACCACCCGGCTGATGGACCTTCAGCCCGACGTGATCTTCGTGCTTGGCGGGGCCACGGATATCTTCCAGCCGTGGAGCTTCGATCCGCGCGCGGGCTATCCGTACAACCACTTCGCGCAAGAGAGCCTGTGCGACTACTTCTTCAATACGGCCAAGAAGGACGAGGACGCCGAGGATCTGTCCTATGACAGTCTCCAAGCGCTGATCTTCGGTCGGCTCGACAACCTGCGGGCGCTGACGAACTGGCAGTCGGACATCTGGGAATGGGAGGTGGTCCGCCAGTTCGAGCTAGCGCTGAAGCGCCTCGGCCGCCTCTCCGGCGGCATCGGCGCGCCGGTGCGGTTCCTCCTGCAACCGGCGATCGTCCGTAAGTCCGAGCGGGTCGGCGACGAGCAGAACGCCGCCTCCGGCGAGTTCCTGGCCTATCTCGACCGGCAATACACGCGGATCGAGCAGGTTCTGGGCCGGCTCGAAGCCGACGGCCTCGCGCAGGGGCCGTTCACCGTCCGGGATCTGAGCCGGATCTTCGAGGCCGACACGCGCGCCCTGTTCACCGACATTGTGCACGTCACCTCGGAGGGCCGCCAGGTGATGGCCGACAGGTTGGCCGACGAGGTCGCGGAGATGCTCGTCCTCTCCGCGGGAAGCTAGGTCTTGGTCCGGCCGATCGTCTTCATCGGGGACTCGATCACCGAAGCCTGGGGCTTCCACCGGGCCGCCACCTTCGCGGCCAATGACCTGATCCCGCGGGGCGGCTCCGGCCAGACGGCGCGGTGGATCACCATGCGGTTCCGCCGCGACCTCGAGGAGACCGGTGCGCAGGGTGTCCACCTCCTGTGCGGCGTCAACGATATCGGCCGCAACGAGGGCTTCTTCGTTTCGGCCGAGGACATCGCCCGGACGCTGGCCGGCATGCTCGACGAGGCCCGGGCGATGGGCGTGACGGCCTGGGTCGGATCGATCCTGCCGGCCGCGCGGATCCCCTGGAACCCGGAGGTCCCGGACGCCCCGGCGATGATCGCCGCGGTGAACGCCTGGCTGCGGGACCACGCCCGCGAGCACGGCGCGACCTTCATCGACTACCACGCCGTGCTGGCGGACGAAGCCGGGGCTTTGCGTCTGGCCTACACGACGGACGGCCTGCATCTCAGCCCGGCGGGCTACAAGGCGATCGAGCCGCTGATGCTGTCGGCGCTGGGGCGGGTGGAGGCGCCCGCTCAGGGTTTCACCGCCGCGATGCCGCCGAGATTCGGAGGACGACGCCGTGTTGCAGCGTTGGCGGCGACCGTTCTGGTGATCGTCGGCTTCGCCCTCCTGCTGACTTTGCGCTGACGGGGAAGCGGGTACCGCCTGTCCCCCACCGTCATCGCGAGCGGAGCGAAGCGACCCGGTGCGACGCTATGATCGGCAAGCCAGAGATGCCCTAGGCCGCTTCGCTCCGCTCGCAATGACGGTGCGGGTCACACAGCCTTCTGATCGCAGATCGCAACGGGATGAGGTCGAGCATCCAGCAGCCCGACCCGCATCAGGCGCTATCACACCCGCCGCACCGCCCCGTGGGCCGCGCTGGTGGTGAGCATCGCGTAGGCGCGGAGCGCCGTGCTGACTTTGCGCTTGCGCGGGCTCGCCGGCTGCCAGCCGGCGGCGTCCTGCTCGGCCCGGCGCCGCTCCAGCTCGGCGGGCTCGACGTCCAGGCGGATGCTGCGGGCCGGGATGTCGATGGCGATGGCATCGCCGTCGCGCACAAGGCCGATCAGGCCGCCCTCGGCCGCCTCCGGCGAGACGTGGCCGATCGACAGGCCGGAGGAGCCGCCGGAGAAGCGCCCGTCCGTCACCAGCGCGCAGGCTTTGCCGAGGCCCTTCGATTTCAGATAGCTCGTGGGATAGAGCATCTCCTGCATGCCGGGACCGCCCCGCGGGCCCTCGTAGCGGATCAGCACCACCTCGCCGGCCGTGACCTTGCCATTGAGGATGCCGTCCACCGCCGCGTCCTGGCTCTCGAAGACCCGGGCACGCCCCTCGAAGGTCAGGATCGAGACGTCGACGCCGGCCGTCTTCACGATGCAGCCCTGCTCGGCGAGGTTGCCGTAGAGCACCGCCAGGCCGCCATCCTGCGAATAGGCATGGGCTGCGTCGCGGATCACGCCGCCCTCCCGGTCGAGGTCGAGTTCGTCGAAGCGGGATTCCTGGCTGAACGCCACCTGGGTCGGCACGCCGCCGGGCGCCGCCCGGTAGAAATTCTGGACCGAGGCGCTCGGGTTGTTGCACACATCCCAGCGGGCGAGCGCCGCGCCGAGGGTGCCAGCGGACACGTTGCCGGTCTCGGTATCGATCAGCCCGGCCCGGTCGAGCTCACCGAGGATCGCCATGATCCCACCGGCCCGGTGCACGTCCTCCATGTGGACGTTGGCCACCGCCGGGGCGACCTTGCACAGCACCGGCACCCGTCGGGACAGCCGGTCGATGTCGGCCATGGTGAACGGCACCTCCCCCTCGTGGGCGGCGGCGAGCAGGTGCAGCACCGTGTTGGTCGAGCCGCCCATGGCGATGTCGAGCGTCATGGCATTCTCGAATGCCGAAAAGCTCGCCACCGCCCGCGGCAGCACGCTCGCATCATCCTGCTCATAATGGCGGCGGGCGAGATCGACGATCAGGTGCCCGGCCTCGACGAACAGGCGCTTGCGGTCGGCATGGGTCGCCAGCACCGAGCCGTTACCCGGCAGGGCCAAGCCCAGAGCCTCCGTGAGGCAGTTCATCGAGTTCGCCGTGAACATGCCCGAGCACGAGCCGCAGGTCGGGCAGGCCGAGCGCTCGATCACCTCGACGTCGGCGTCCGAGATCCGGTCGTCGGCCGCCGCGATCATGGCGTCGACGAGATCCACCTTCTTGGCGATGCCCGGCAGCTGGACTTTGCCGGCCTCCATCGGGCCGCCCGAGACGAACACCGTCGGGATGTTGAGCCGCAGGCAGGCCATGAGCATGCCGGGGGTGATCTTGTCACAATTCGAGATGCACACCATCGCGTCGGCGCAGTGCGCGTTGACCATGTACTCGACGGAATCGGCGATGAGTTCGCGGGAGGGCAGCGAGTACAGCATGCCGTCATGGCCCATCGCGATGCCGTCATCGACCGCGATGGTGTTGAACTCCTTGGCGACGCCGCCGGCCTTCTCGATCTCCCGGGCCACCAGCTGGCCGAGATCCTTCAGGTGGACATGGCCGGGCACGAACTGCGTGAACGAGTTGACCACGGCGATGATCGGCTTGCCGAAATCGCCGTCCTTCATGCCGGTGGCGCGCCAGAGGCCGCGGGCGCCGGCCATGTTGCGGCCATGGGTGGTGGTGCGGGAACGATAGGCAGGCATCGCGCGGTTCAATCGGTTCAGAAGCGAATCTTTCAAAGGTGGGGGGCTTCTGCGCCCGCCGCCGCGTCGCTGCAAGCGTCGCCGGAGCCGGTGCGACCGTGGCATGCTCCTGGCAGATACCGCATCGAAAAGAGGTTGAGTCGCGCGATGGACCGAGTGGATTTCCTGCGGCGAGCCATCGACCAAGGTCAGGGCCGGACCGAAGCCGACCTCGTTATCAAGGGTGGGCGCTTCCTCGACCTCGTCACCGGCGATCTCGTCGCCTCCGACATCGCCATCTGCGGCGACCGGATCGTCGGCACCTTCGGCAGCTATCGCGGCCGGCGGGAGGTGGACGTGTCCGGCAAGGTCGTGGTGCCGGGCTTCATCGACACACACTTCCACGTCGAATCCTCGCTGATGCCGCCGCAGGAATTCGAGCGCTGCGTCCTGCCTCACGGCGTCACCACGGGCGTGTGCGACCCGCACGAGATGGCGAACGTGCTGGGCGCGGAAGCCTTCACGTGGTTCCTGGCTTCGTCCGAGACCCTTGCGATGGATCTGCGGGTCCAGCTTTCCTCCTGCGTTCCGGCCACCGACCATCTCGAGACGTCCGGCGCGCGGATCGGGGTGACGGACCTGTTGGCCTTTGCGCATCATCCGAAGGTCATCGGGCTCGCCGAGTTCATGAACTTCCCGGGTGTCCTCGCGGGCGCCCCCGGGGCGCTGGAAAAACTCGCTGCGTTCCAGGGCCGGCTGATCGACGGCCACGCCCCTCTGCTGCGCGGGGATGCGCTCAACGGCTACATCGCCGCTGGCATCCGCACCGAGCACGAGGCGACCACGCCCGAAGAGGCGATGGAGAAGCTCTCGAAGGGCATGACCGTGCTGATCCGGGAGGGCTCGGTCTCCAAGGATTTGCATGCCCTGGCGCCGATCCTGACCGAGCGCACGGCGCCGTTCCTGGCCTTCTGCACCGACGACCGGAACCCCCTCGACATCGCCGAGGAGGGCCACCTCGATTACGTCATCCGCACCGCCATCGCGTTGGGTGCACCGCCCCTCGCGGCCTACCGGACGGCGTCCTGGTCGGCGGCGCGGGCCGTCGGGCTGCACGATCGCGGCCTCGTGGCGCCCGGCCAGCGCGCCGACCTCGTCGTCCTCGACGATTTTCTGAATTGCCGCGTCGCGCAGGTGTTCAGCGCCGGGCGGCTGGTGGAGGACGCCTTGTTCGCCGGCCGGCCGGCGATCCAGCCGATCGGTCGGGCCCGCAGGCGGGCGCGGCGGGTGACGGCGGCCGATTTCGCGGCCCCCGGCTCCGGGCCCTCGACCCCAGTAATCGGCGTGATGCCGGGCAAGATCATCACCCTGCGGCACGACCTGTCCCTGCCCTACGTCAATGGCGAGCGCCGGATCGACCTCGACCAGGACGTGATCAAGGTCGCCGTCGTCGAGCGCCACGGCAAGACGCCGCCGGGGGAGCGCGGAATCGGCGTGGCCTTCGTGAAGGGGTTCGGGCTGAAGCGTGGCGCCATCGCCTCCTCGGTCGGGCATGACAGCCACAACGTCACCGTGGTCGGCGCCGACGATGCCGACATGGCCGTGGCGGTGAACCGGCTCGGCGCCATCGAGGGCGGCTTCGTCGTGGTCGAGGGCGGCCGGGTGCTGGCCGAAATCGCCCTGCCGGTCGCGGGGCTGATGAGCCTGATGCCGTTCGATTCCATCCGCGCGTCGCTGGTGACCCTGCGGGCGGCGGCGCGGGGCCTGGGCGTCGTCTTGCCGGAGCCATTTCTGCAGGTGGCGTTCCTGCCGCTGCCGGTCATCCCGCACCTCAAGATCACCGACAAGGGTCTTGTGGATGTCGACCGCTTCGCGCTCATCGATCCGTAAATTAGATTGCGCACAATCTACCTCGGGGCTATGCAGCCGGGGTGACGGCCCTAGATGCCGGACGCTCTTCCTGTAATCGGAGATCGCTATGTCCGTAGACGTGAAGTACCGCACCACCGCGACCGCCACCGGGGGCCGCGACGGCGCTGCCAAGACCGCCGACGGCAGCTTCGAGGTGAAGCTCTCGACTCCGAAGGAGCTCGGCGGCGCGGGCGGTCCGGGCGCGAACCCGGAGCAGCTTTTCGCCTCGGGCTACTCGGCCTGCTTCCTCGGTGCCTTGAAGGCCGTTGCTCCCTCGCTGAAGCTCAAGGTTCCGGCCGAGACCACCGTCACCGCCGATGTCGGCATCGGCCCGCGCTCCGAGGGCGGCTTCGGCATCACCGCCGACCTGACCGTCAGCCTGCCGGGCCTGGACCGCGCCGACGCGCAGAAGCTCGTGGATGCCGCCCACCAGGTCTGCCCGTACTCGAACGCCACCCGCGGCAACGTCGATGTCGGCCTGACGCTCGCCTGAGCCGGGCCGTCATTCGGCCCTTCTCCACCCCTTTCCCTCATCCTGAGGGGCGCGCGCGAAGCGCGCGCCTCGAAGGAGCCCTCCAGTGGTCTCAGCGATCTCCGGAGACCTCCTTCAAGGGCGCAGCCAAGCGGCGCTACCTTACGATGAGGTCGCGGGTGGGATATCGGTAGGGTCGGCAGTGCCCTCCCCGTCATTGCGAGCGCAGCGAAGCAACCCAGGGTCGCGCTACGTCCGCAAATCGCGCGCTGCACTGGGTCGCTTCGCTGCGCTCGCGATGACGGCACAGCTGAATTCCGAAGCGTAAGCGCTTACGCCGCCGCCTGCGCCCGCATGCAGACATGCCCCGCCTCGTCGATGGTCACGCCCTCGAACCCCTCCCCTGTCCGCCGCCCGCAGACCCGAAAGATCTGGTTGGCGGTCATCGGTGAGACGCCGCGATGCGTGAAGCTTCGCGGAACCCGTCCGAGCAGTGTCGCCGCGAGGTTCATCAGCAGCGTCGCCTGGATCGGTCCGTGGACCACGAGGTCGGTGTAGCCCTCCACCTGGGTCGCGTAGGGCTGATCGTAGTGGAAGCGGTGGCCGTTGAAGGTCATGGCCGAGTAGCGGAACAGCAGCGTCGGCGTCGCCGGCACGGCCCAGACCTGCTCGTAGGCCGATGCCTCGTCGCGTTCGGCCACGGCACCCGCCCCGCTCCGCGCCCCGGCGGCCTCCCGGTAGACGATGTCCTGCCGCTCCCGGATCGCCAGCCCGCGCGCCGTGGCGACGGCATGCTCGACGGTAACGAAGCAGAGCCGGCCGCTGCGCCCTTCCTTAAAGGCCACGTCACGCACGGTCTCGGTGCGGGTGACGAGGTCCCCCTCGCGCAGTTCGGACAGCGTCTCGACCTGACCGCCGGCCCACATCCGCCGCGGCAGAGGCACCGGCGGCAGGAAGCCTCCCTTGGCGGCGTGGCCATCCGGCCCGAGGGCGTCGGCCGGCGTCGTCTCCGGGGCGAGGCACCAATGCAGGGCCGGCGGTGCAGCCCCATCCGACATCGGGGCGAGATGGGGCCCAAAGGTCGCGCGGAACTCGGCCAGCAGCCGCGGCGTGACGAGGTCCGTGATCTCGCGGGTGCGGCCGATCCAGGCGGTGAGATCGGTCATGTCAGTACGACCGCGGCAGGCCGAGCACGTGCTCGGACAGGTAGGCGAGGATCAGGTTCGTGGAGATCGGCGCGACCTGGTAGAGCCGCGTCTCCCTGAACTTGCGCTCGATATCGTATTCCTCCGCGAAGCCGAACCCGCCATGGGTCTGGATGCAGGCATTGGCGGCCTCGAACGCGGCATCGGCGGCGAGCATCTTGGCCATGTTGGCCTCCGCGCCCGGATTGGCGCCGGATTCGTAGAGGCTCAGCGCCTCGCGGACCATCAACTCGGCGGCGCGCATGTTCGCGTAGGCTTTCGCGATCGGGAATTGCACGCCCTGGTTGGCGCCGATCGGACGGCTGAACACCGACCGGTCCGACGCATAGGTCTTCGCCTTGTCGATGAACCACTTGGCGTCGCCGACGCATTCCGCGGCGATCAGGATGCGCTCGGCATTCATTCCGGACAGGATATAGCGGAAGCCCCTGCCCTCCTCGCCGATCAGGTTCTCCGCCGGCACCCGGAGGGTGTCGAAAAAAACCTCCGTGGTGGCGTGGTTCATCATGGTTCGGATCGGCCGGATGGTCAGGCCGTTGCCGACCGCCTCCCGCATGTCGACGAGCAGCACCGAGAGGCCGTCGGTGCGCTTCATGCCCTCGCTCCGAGGCGTGGTGCGGGCTAGGAGCAGCATCAGGTCCGAATGCTCGGCCCGGCTAGTCCAGATCTTCTGGCCGTTGACGACGTAATGGCCGCCCTCGCGGCGGGCCGTGGTCTTCAGGCTGCCGGTGTCGGTGCCGGAACTCGGCTCGGTCACCCCGAAGGCCTGGAGCCGCAGGCGGCCCTCCGCGATCGCCGGCAGGTAGGCGGCCTTCTGCGCCTCAGAGCCGTGCCGGAGCAGCGTGCCCATCGTGTACATCTGCGCGTGGCAGGCGCCGCCGTTGCAGCCCGCCCGCTGGACCTCCTCCAGGATCGCGGCGGCGGCCGAGAGCGGCAGGCCGGACCCGCCATACGCCTCCGGAATCAGCACCGAGAGGTAGCCGCTCTCGGTAAGCGCGGTGACGAATTCGGTCGGGTAGGCCATCTCCCGGTCGAGGGCTCGCCAATACGGCCCGGGAAACCCGGCGCAGAGCTTGGCGACCGCCTCGCGGATCTCGGTATAGGCTTCCATCGCGCGCCTCAGGCCGTGCGGCCGCCATCGACCGGAAGGTCGACGCCGGTGATGAAGGCGGCCTCGTCGGAGGCCAGGAACAGGGCCGCGGCGGCGATGTCATCGGCCCGTGACATCCGTCCGAGGGGGATCGTCGCGATGAACTTGTCCCGGTTCTCCGGGGTGTCGGGCACGCCCATGAAGTGCTCGAGCAGCGCGGTGGCGCCCATGACCGGGCACAGGGCGTTCACCCGTATCTTCCAGGGGGCGAGTTCCAGCGCCAACGACTTCGAGGCAAGGCTCGCTGCGCCCTTGGACGCGTTGTACCAGGTCAGCCCCGGGCGCGGCCGGAGCGCCGCCGTCGAGCTGACATTCAGGATCACGCCGCCGCCCTGGTCGCGCATCAGCGGGGCGATGGCCCGGACGTAGTGGAAGATCGACTTCACGTTCACCCGGAACACCCGGTCGAACTCGTCTTCGGTCACCTCCAGCAGCGGCTTGTTGCGGTGGGTGGTGCCGGCATTGTTGACGAGGATGTGCGGGATGCCGAACCGCTCCCGGGTCTCGGCCACGCTGCACTCGACATCCGCTGCCGACCCGACATCCGCAGCGATCGCGATGGCGCTCGCACCGATGCCGGCCGCGACCCGCTCGGCAGCCGCCAGGTCGATATCCACGCAGGCGACCCGGGCACCCTCGGCGGCGAACCGCTCGGCGATGCCGGCGCCGAACCCGCTGCCGGCGCCCGTGACGATCGCGACCTTACCGTTCAGTCTCATCGCTTCCTCCCGCTTTTGTTTCGTTTTATAAATAACCTCAGACATTATTGGTAGATATGCTTCTTAATACGATCCCTGACAGATAGATCACTCAATCGGCATCGCAACGTCAGCTTTATAAATCACTTTGTCATTCCGGGGCGCCGCAGGCGAACCCGGAATCCAGAGCCGCCGACTGTGCAGAACCTTGAGCTGTCGGCGTTTCTGGATCCCGGGCTCCGCTGCGCGGCCCCGGGATGACAAAGCGGATGTTTGGACGAAGACAGAACTCCTAAGCCGAAATAAGAATATATTCCAAATTCCGCCCCATTGCTCTCACTCCCGAGCCCCAAACTCCCGCCGGATCCTTGCGCTGTGCTCGCCGATATCCGGCACCCGGCCGAGCGCACGGACTTCGCCGTCGATCAGGACCGGCGGCGCGACGATGCGGGCCGGGCCGGCCGAGGTCTCGACCTCGGCGCGGACCAGGGCCGGATGGGTGGCGAGGTCGGCGAGCGTATTGACGAAGCCGTAGGCGGTGCCGGCGGCCTTGAGCCGGGCGGCGGCTTCGTCGCGGCTGAGCCGCACCAAGGCTGCTCCGACGCGCAGGTCCACAGCGGCGCGGTTCGCCACCCGGGCGTTGTTCGACGCGAATGTCTCGGCGTTGGCGAGGTCCGGTTCACCCAGAACGCGATCGCAGAAGCGCGCCCATTCCCGCTCGTTCTGGATCGAGATCAGCACCAGGCTGCCGTCGGCGGTGGGATAGGCACCGTAGGGCGAGATCGAGGGATGGGCGAGGCCGACCCGCTGCGGCTCCTGCCCGGTGCCTTCGAAGTAGAGCAGCGGCACGTTCATCCAGTCGGCCGCGCCGCTGAGTAGGCTGACCTCCAGGGCGCAGCCTGCTCCGATGATGGAACGGGCGATCAGCGCCTCCAGCACGGCGGCATGGGCGTCCATCCCGCAGGCGATGTCGCAGACCGAGACGCCGACGCGGCCCGGGCCAGCCGGATGGCCGGTGATGCCGGCCATGCCGCTCTCGGCCTGCACCAGCAGATCGTAGGCCTTCATGTCGCTGTAGGCATGGCCGGCGCCGTAGCCCGAAATATCGACCGTGATCAGCCGCGGATGGCGCGCCCGCAAGTCCGCCGAGCCGAAGCCGGCGCGGGCGGCTGCCCCCGGGGCCAGGTTCTGCACGAAGATGTCGGTCTCTTCCAGAATGGCGTGCAGCAAACGGGCGTCGTCCGGATCCTTGATATCGGCGACGAGGCTCTCCTTGCCGCGGTTGAGCCAGACGAAGTAGCTCGCCAGACCATTGACGGCGGAATCGTAGCCCCGGGCGAAATCCCCTTCCGGACGCTCGATCTTGATCACCCGAGCGCCGGCATCGGCAAGCCGCGAGGTGCAATAGGGCGCGGCGACGGCCTGCTCCAAGGCGAGGACGGTCAGCCCCTGCAACGGGCGGTTCACGCGCATTCTGGCTCCTCGGCATCCGGAACGCCCGACGGTACGGGGCCGGAGCGGGGGATCTGGGTCGGCCGCGCGCGCCGCCAAGCCGGGGCGGCTGACATCCGGCGCGAAGCCGCAGCGCTACTCCGCGGCGCGCAAAGGCCGATGATCGTGGGCAGCCTCGCCCGGCTCGGCGATCAGCGCATCGACCGCCTCGGGCTTGTCCCGGAACGAGAAGCGGTGCGCCAGCCGGTCGAGATAGACGTAGATCACCGGCGTCGTGAACAGCGTCAGGATCTGGCTCACGGCCAGCCCGCCGACCATGGCGTAGCCCAGCGGCTGGCGGATCTCGGAGCCGGTGCCGGTGGCGAGCATCAGCGGGATGCCGCCGAGCAGCGCCGCCATGGTGGTCATCAGGATCGGTCGGAACCGCAGCAGCGCAGCCTTGCGGATCGCTTCCTCCGGGCTCAAGCCTTCTTCGCGCTCCGCCACGATGGCGAAGTCGATCAGCATGATGCCGTTCTTCTTCACGATGCCGATCAACAGGATGATGCCGATCAGCGCGATCAGGCTGAAATCGTAGCCGGCCCACATCAGCACGGCCAACGCACCGACGCCGGCCGAGGGCAGGGTCGAGAGGATCGTGATCGGGTGGATGAAGCTCTCGTAGAGGATGCCGAGGATCAGGTAGACTACGAACAGGGCCGCCAGGATCAGCAGCGGTACCGTCGAGAGCGATTGCTGGAACGCCTGCGCGGTGCCCTGGAAGCCGGTGACCACGGTCGGTGGCACCTGGAGATCCTTCATGGCCTGGCCGATCGCCTCGGTGGCTTGGCCGAGGGCGACGTTGGGCCCGAGGTTGAAGCTGATCGTCACCGCCGGGAACTGGCCCTGGTGGTTGACCGCCAGCGCCGCCACCGGGTCGGTCGTCCAGCGCGCGAAGGCCGCCAGCGGCACCTGCCCGCCGCCGATCGGGGCCTTGATGTAGATCTTGTCCAGGCTCTCAACGTTGCCCTGCAGGGCCGGGAGCACCTCGAGGATCACGTGGTAGCTGTTGAGCTGCGTGAAATACTGGGCGATCTGCCGCTGCCCGAACGCGTCGTAGAGCGTGTCGTCGATGAGCTGGGGCGTGATGCCGTAGCGGGAGGCCGCGTCGCGGTCGATCGCCAGCGTCAGGGTGGTGCCGCGGTTCTGTTGGTCGGTGGCGACGTCGCGCAGCTCCGGCAGCGTCTTCATCTTATCGAGGATGCGGGGTGCCCAGGTGTTCAGCTCGGCGAGATCCGGGTCCTGCAGGGTGTATTCGAACTGCGTCCGCGAGGTCCGGCCGCCGGTGCGCACGTCCTGCGTGGCCTGGATGTAGGTGCGGATCCCCTCGACCCGCTCCAGCTTCGGCCGAAGCCGGCCGATGATCTGGAAGGCATCGGCCTCGCGCTCCTCGCGGGGCTTGAGGGTGATGTACATCCGCCCTGAGTTGAGCGCTTGGCCGTTGCCGCCCAGCGACATGCCGACCGTCGCCACGTCCGGATCGGCCTGGACGATGGCGCCGACCTTCTCCTGCAGCGTCTTCATCGCCGAGAACGAGATGTCCTGCCCCGCCTCGGTGACGCCGATCATGAAGCCGGTATCCTGCTGCGGGAAGAAGCCTTTCGGGATGACGATGAACAGATGGATCGTCAGCGCGAGCGTCGCGAAGAAGGTCAGCAGCGTGATGAACCGGAAGCGCAGGGCGAGGTCGAGGCCTTTCGCGTAGGACGACAGCAGACCATCGAACACCGCCTCGCTCGCCCGGTACAGGCGGCCATGGTGGCCGGTGCCATGGGGCTTGAGCAGGCGCGCCGCCATCATCGGCGTCAGCGTCAGGGCGACGAAGGCCGAGACCGCGATGGTCATCGACAGGACGACGGCGAATTCCCGGAACAGGCGGCCGATGATGCCGCCCATCAGCAGCAGCGGGATCAGCACGGCGATCAGCGACACAGAGATGGACACGATGGTGAAGCCAATCTCGCCCGCACCCTTGAACGCGGCCTCCATGGGCCGCATTCCCTCCTCGACGTAGCGGCTGATGTTCTCCAGCACGACGATCGCGTCGTCGACCACGAAACCCACCGAGATGGTCAGCGCCATCAGCGACAGGTTGTCGAGGGTATAGCCGGCGAGCCACATCAGCGCGCAGGCGCCGAGCAGGGCGAGCGGCACGGTCACGCTCGGGATCACGGTCGCCCAGAAGCTGCGCAGGAACACGAAGATCACCGCGACCACCAGGACGATGGTGATCAGAAGCGTGAACTGCACGTCCTCCACCGAGGCGCGGATGGTCTGCGTCCGGTCGCTGAGGATGCCGATCTTGATGCCGGCCGGCAGGGTCGCGGTCAGGCGCGGCAGCTGCGCCTTGATGCTGTCCACGGTGTCGATGACGTTGGCGCCGGGCTGCTTGAAGACGACCAGGAACACGCCGCGCTGGCCGTTGGTCCAGCCGGCCTGCTTGGTGTCCTCGGGGCCGGCCACCGCAGTGCCGATGTCCCGCACCCGCAGGGGCGCGCCGTCGCGATAGGCAACGATCACGTCGTTCCAGTTCTGCGCCGTGGTGAGCTGGTCGTTGGCGAAGATCGTGTAGCTGTGGCTCGCGCCGTCGATGCTGCCCTTCGGGTTGTTCACCGTGGTGAGCGACAGGGGCGTGCGGATATCCTCCAGCGACAGGCCCTTGGCCACGAGCTTGGCCGGATCGACCTGGATCCGGACCGCGGGCTTCTGCTGGCCGCCGATGAAGACCTGCGCGACGCCCGAGATCTGGCTGATGCGCTGGGCGAGCTGCACGTCCACCGCGTCGTCCACCTCGATCAGCGGCATGCTGTCGGAGGTGGCCGAGAGCAGGAGGATCGGGGAATCGGCCGGGTTCACCTTGCGGTAGGTCGGCGGGGTCGGCAGGTTCTTCGGCAGCTGGCCGCTCGCCGCGTTGATCGCCGCCTGGATGTCGCTGGCCGCACCGTCGATGTTGCGATTGAGGTCGAACTGGACCGTGACCGTCGAGATCCCGAGGGAACTCGTCGAGGTCATCTGGGCGACGCCGGGAATCTGCGAGAATTGCCGCTCCAGCGGCTGGGCCACCGAGGAGGCCATGGTCTCGGGGCTGGCACCGGGCAATTGCGCCGTGACTTGGATCGTCGGGAAATCGACCTGCGGCAACGGCGCGACGCCGAGCAGCGGATAGGCCACCATCCCGAGAAACAGAATGCCGACCATGATCAGGGTGGTCGCCACCGGAAAGCGAATGAACGGCGCCGAGATACCAGCCTTCATCGCAAACCCTCCCGGGGCATCGGGGCCGCCCTGTCGCTGCGGATTCCGATCACGGATCGGCCTTTGCCGACCGGCTGGGACCCGACGGACTTGCGGCTGCCGTCTCGGCCTGCGCCGTATGGGCCGCGTGCGGATCGGCCACCAGACTGCCGTCCTGGACCTTGTACTGCCCGGCGGTGATCACCCGCTCGCCCGGCTTAAGATCGCCGGCCAGAACCTGCGTTCGGCCGGAATCCGAGCGTCCCGCCTTCAGCATCCGCTGATGTGCGTGGCCGGACTCGTCAATCACGAAGGCGAACAGTCCCTCCGGCCCGTGCTGAACCGCATCGTCCGGCACCGTCATGGCCGCCGCGACCGTACCGACCCGCATCCGGGTCGAGACCGACAGGCCGGGCCACAGGGCATGGTTCTGATTCTGAAACACCGCCTTCAGGCGGATCGTCCCGGTCGCGGTATCGACTTGATTGTTGAACAGGGCGAGCTTGCCCTCGGCCAACTTGGTCAGCCCGTCCGTGGTCCAGGCCGAGACGGGCACGTCGCCCGTCCGCAGGGCAGCGCCGATCGCGGGCAATTGGTCCTCGGGCGCCGTGAACACCACGAAGATCGGCTCGACCTGGGTGATGGTCACGATCGCCGACTGGCCCGCGGCGGTGACGATGTTGCCGATATCGACCTGCCGGAAGCCGGTGACGCCGTCGATCGGCGCCCGGATCGTCGCATAGCTCAGCTGTGTCGTGGCATTGTCGATGGACGCCTGATCGGAGGCCACCTGCGCAGTCAGCTGGGCGACCAAGGCCGTCTGCGTCTCGGTCTGCTGGCGCGACGCGTAGGCGCCGAGACCGGTGTAGCGGACCAGATCCACCTTGGCGTTGTTGAGGTTGGCGGTGTCCTGATCCTTTTTGGCCTTCGCCTGGTCGAGGGTGGCCTGGTAGGGGCGTGGGTCGATCTGGACCAGGATATCGCCCTTGCGGACGTTCTGGCCCTCGCGGAAGGCGATCTGGTGGATCTCGCCGTCCACCCGGGTGCGCACCTGAACGGTGTTGTAGGCCTGGACCGTGCCCAGCCCGTTCGATACCAGCGCGAACGGCCCCTGCTCGACCATCCCGACCGTCACCGGCACGGGAGCCGGCGCCGCGGCCTTCGCCTTGGTGACCGGGCGCTGGGTCGTACGCACGTAGCCGTAGGCCCCACCGCCTACGAGGGCCAGGGCCACGATCGCCGTTACCAAACCGCGGGATCGCCGCGGCTTCTGTTTCACCCTCATCGGCCGCGGGCCCCCTCCGCCTTGGAACGCGACAGCCTCGTCCGGTCGAGTCGCGTCGCGCTGCCTGTCATCCTCGCTCAGCATGCCTGGGTGACCCTTGCGCGAACAGGCCGCGATGCGCGACGCCATCGTCCGACGGGATCGCGGCCCCGCTTGGAGCGCCAGCAAAGCAGATTGCATTCACTAGCATACAATCTACGCGGCGACATTAGGGCGCCTGGCCCAAAGCTGGCGCCGCGGTGCTCGAAATCCGCGCTGGACCCGCCTCGCGCGGCGGCGGTTGCCCTTGAAGGAAAGCCGTCGCAGAGGAGCCGGAATATCGGTTCGCCGCCGCGCCCGCCCCCTGGGATGCGGGTCGGCGCATCGTCCAACGCCGGCGCGTCCGGCCACGAAGTCTGGACATTGGGACGCCGTATGGCCGAGACGCTGGAACTGGACGGCTTGAACGAGCTACGCGCCGCCCTCCTCGAGGAGCGGCAGACCATCGTCGCCTCGGTGCGGAAGCTGCGCGATTCACGCCGGCAGAAAGGTACCTTCGTGCTCGGGGACGGCGCGGCCGCCGGGCCGCGGTTGGTGGCGGTGCAGCACCAGATCGACGTCGTCGAATCCATCATCGCCACGCTGACGAAGGCTTGAGGGCGCCCCTCCGCGTGGATGACCATGCGGCCGGGCGGGTCGGACAGGTGCCACGTCTCCGTGTCCGTTATGTTTCTCGCCTCTGCGCAAGCGGGCCGGCGGCTCAGACCGCTACGGGAACCGCATCACGGGTCCGCGCGGAAACATCCGCTTGTAGAGCGATAGCTGAACACCCGGGCCGCCTGACGATTCGGTCCGGTTGTACAGGCAACGCCTGTCTTCGAGGCTGGACCGCATCAGTGCTGCGCTGATACCGGACCGCAGCTCAAGACGCGGGATGCCACGACATGGACGCCCTCGATCACACCGGTACGGCGCGTGAGATTGATCCGCCGACTGAGCCGCAGCGCAATCCAGACCTGATCGCGCTCTGGACCGCCTTGGAGGCGGATCGTCGCGCCGGCGACGAGAGAACGGCTCGGCTCCGGGCCATGCGCCTGATCGGCGGGGACGACGAGGCGGTCTGACGACTGGGCGTCGTCAGCTTTCTCCGCTTTCGCCGTAGCCGGGCAGACGTGACGCCAGGGCGAACCCCACAGCCATCGCCATGGCTTCGGCCTGCACGATCAGCGCGGTGTCGCCGCTGTCCCGAGCAGCCTTTAGCAGCCCGACTGCGTGCTGGCCGAGTCTTACATCGATGTCGTTCTCGTCACGTCTGCGCGCGTCGCGTTCGTGCGGGCGTGGACCGGTCATTGGCGTGCCGCGGGATTGGAAACGGTCGGCGTGGGCCTGTAGGGCGCCGACGCCGCAACCCAGGATTGGGTGTCCATGACATCCGCAAAGACGCGCATGACGGCGCTCACCGAGCGATGGATGTCGTCGGCCGAGATGCCTTCGAGATCATGGCTGGCCGAAGCATCGGCCAGGAACGTCACTTCCTGGCCCCGATGGAAGCCGTCGATCGCCGTGGCGAGGCAGGCGGCCTCGCCCGCGAAGCCCGCGATGACCAGTTGCGCGCCACCGCGCTCCATCGCGTCGGCGAAGGCGGGGCTGGCGTAGCAAGAGGGTCGATCCCGGTCGAAAATCATGTCGCAGCCATGCGGCTCGAAGCCTTCGATCCAGCGGGCGAAGCGCGTGCCCGCCTGAAACAGTGGTGCCCCGATCCAGCGCACGTAGGCGACCGGGATGCCGCTCTCCCGGGCGTGATCCAGGGCGAGCCGACATTTCTGTAGGGCCGGGGCGATACCCGCGAGCGCCAGTGGCCGGCCAGCGATCTCGTATTCCTGCTGCATGTCGACCAGCACCAGGACGGGAACGCTGCTCGGCCGGCGATAGAGCGCCGGGTTCACGTGCCGGGTCACCGCGCGGCCTGCCCGTCGACGGAGGGCCGCGTGACGGCCCGCCCGCGGGACCGGTCGAGGGCGCCGGCCTTGTGCCACCGGCCCTCGGGACGGATGATCACGTAGGGATCGATGCCGATCCCGATCGCTTCCGGATGCGGCTCCGCCTCCATCAGCATCTCGACATAGTCGAAATCCGAGAACACCAGCTCCTGTGCACCCTCGAACACCCGGAACCCGAACCGGCTCCAGAATCCGACGAGGCGCTTCTGCGCGTGGCCGTAGAGGCGGCGATAGCCCTTGACCCGGGCCAGCTCGATCCCGGCCCGGACCAGCGCGAAGGCCATCCGCGTGTTGCGGTACTCGGCTCTGACGGCCAGACGCTCGATCTTGGCGAAATCGGCGAAGAACCGGATCCGCAGGCATCCCGCCGGCTCGTCGCCGACATAGCCGATCAGGTGCGTCGCCGAGAGGTCGTTGCCGTCGAACTCCTCTTCGTACGGGCAGGCCTGCTCGGCCATATAGACCGCGGCGCGGAGGGAGATGACGCGCGCCAAATCCTCGAAGCTGCGCGCGACCGCTACGCTGACGCCGGCGAGGCCGGGGCGGTGGCTGTCATAAGGGGGCGTTGCCTCCGGCACGGATGCACGAGCGAAGTGATAGAGACGGCCGTTGGTCCCGCCGCCCGTCGTGAAGCCGAGGGCAGTGAGTAGATCGGCCCCCTCCGGGGTCGCTGCCCGGGCGTAGAAGTCGATGCCGTGATACAGGGGGCTCGACAGGCGGTCGAAGACGAGGCCGACTCCGCCGGCGAGGCGACGGCGGGCATAGACCGCCCAGATGTAAATCGCCGCCGGACGCTCGTGCTGGGCGGCCAGCATGGTCGCTGGCGGCTCGGCCGCGTCGGAGGTTCCCGCCTTGAGGGCTGCAAGCCCGTCCGCGTTCAGCATCAGGCAGGCGACGAACCCCTCCCCGCGGGGCGCCGCCGCGTCGAAGCGGTGGCGTTGAGCGATTGCCACGATGCTGTCGGGGTTGGTCGACAGCACCCGTTGGACGGTAGCAAGGGGAGCGAGGTCCGGCAGGTCGACGCGAGCCGCCTCCATGAGGCAGGCGAGGTCGTCTGGCGTCGGCATGAAGACGACCAAGTGTCGAGCGACACGCTCGACCCGCATCGACTGGAGACCGTGTCGCGGCTGCGGAAGCAGGGATGTCAGACCGAGCCCCGTTGGGTCCTGTGCCTGAAATCGGGAATGGGCGACGTGCACCGTCATCGGATGACCTGTCATTCGGGAACGGATTGACGCTGCAGCACTTCGCATCTAGCGCACGGGTTGTATGTGCACGAATTGAAACAGGGGTGTTCCGGCGATGGAACGGGTCGAGATCGACCACGCCGCGATGCCTGATTGGCAAAGCGTTCGGGTGTTCCTGACCCTGCACCGATGCGGGAGCTTCCGCTCGGCGGCGGTGAAACTGGGCCTCTCGATCAACTCGGTCCGACGCCAGGTCGGCGACCTAGAGGCGCGGATCGGAGCGCCCCTCATCACTCGTCACGTCGACGGAGTCCGCCTCACCGCAGAGGGGCGCTCGATCCTGGATGCGGCGACCCGCATGGAAACGGCCGCGTTCGGCCTCATGCTGGCCGGTGAAGCCGCCCCGTTTGCCGAAATCGGTGAGGTGCGCATAGCGGTCACCGAAGGACTCGGCGCATTCTGGCTGGCACCGCGTCTGGTGGAGTTTCAGCGGGCCAATCCGCGCCTGACGGTCGACTTGCGCTGCGCCATGGAATCCGCAGACGTTCTGCGTCTGGAAGCTGACGTCGCGATCCAGCTCACGCGACCGACCAGCCCGGACCTGCGGATGGTCAAGCTCGGACGCATGCACGTCATGCCTTACGCCGCGCGCAGCTACGAGCAGCTCTATGGCTTGCCGGATAAGCCTGCGGACCTCACGCGTCACCGCATCGTCGTGCAGGCCGCAAGCCAGACGATCCGTCTGGAAGACTATGCAAGGGACCTGCCCGGCTTCCCTGCCGAGATCCCGGTGACACTGAAGATCAATGTCAGCAGTGCCTATTACTGGGCCATCGCGAAAGGCGCTGGGATCGGTCTGTTGCCGACCTATGCCACCGCCATCGGGGCACAGGTCGTGCCGGTGGACAATCTTGGCCTCTTCGGCCTCGACATCTGGCTCACCTACCATCCGGATGCCGAGCGGATCGGCCGGGTGCGTCGCGTGATCGATTGGCTGCGCGCGTCCTTCGATCCCGCTCGCTACCCGTGGTTCCGGGATGAGTTCATCCATCCCCGCGACCTGCCCAGTCGGATCCGGGGTGAGGCGCTTCCTGACCTCTTTGCTGGCTTTACGGCGATGTCGGACTGATCAGCGGAAGCCTTGACCCCGCGGCGCGCATGATCCTTGCTCCTGTCGCCGCGACGACGAGGTATCCCGTGCTGCTGACGCCCCGCGAGAAGGACAAGCTGCTCATCGCCATGGCGGCGCAGGTGGCGCGCAACCGTCTGGCGCGCGGGGTCACGCTCAATCATCCCGAAGCGATCGCGCTGATCACCGACTTCGTGGTGGAGGGTGCGCGCGACGGGCGCAGCGTCGCTGAACTGATGCAAGCGGGAGCGAACGTCCTCACCGCGGATCAGGTGATGCCGGGCATCGCCGAGATGATCCCCGATATCCAGGTCGAGGCGACCTTTCCGGACGGGACGAAGCTCGTCACCGTGCATCACCCGATCCGGGGGGCAGCCTCCACCGACGTGCCCGGCCGGGTCTCGACGCTGCCCGGCGAGATCGTCTTCAATGCCGGCGCCGACCGCACCGTGATCGAGGTCGCCAATACCGGCGACCGGCCGGTTCAGGTCGGCTCCCACTACCATTTCTTCGAGGTCAATCCGGGTCTCGTCTTCGAACGCGAGAAGGCGCGCGGGCAGCGTCTGGACATCGCGCCGGGTACGGCGGTGCGCTTTGAGCCGGGTTCGACTCGGGAGGTGGTCCTGGTGCCACTCTCGGGCGGACGCGCCGTGTATGGTTTCCGCGGTGACGTGATGGGCAGCCTCTGAGATGGCCAACATGCCCAAGCCGGCCGCCCTCCCCCGCGCCGCCTATGCCGACATGTTCGGCCCGACCACCGGCGACCGTATCCGACTCGCGGATACATCCCTTGAGATCACGGTCGAGCGCGATTTCACCACCTACGGCGAGGAGGTGAAGTTCGGTGGCGGCAAGGTCATCCGCGACGGGATGGGCCAGAGCCAGGTCACGAACGCGGCGGGCGCCGTCGATACGGTGATCACCAACGCGGTGGTGCTCGACCATTGGGGCATCGTGAAATGCGATGTCGGCATCGTGCGCGGACGGATCTTCAGGCTCGGCAAAGCCGGCAATCCCGACGTGCAGCCCGGGATCGACATCATCGTGGGTCCCGGCACCGAGGTGATCGCCGGTGAGGGCAAGATCCTCACAGCCGGCGGCTTCGACAGCCACATCCACTTCATCTGCCCGCAGCAGATCGAGGAGGCTTTGTGCTCCGGCATCACCACCATGCTGGGCGGCGGCACCGGGCCCGCGCATGGCACCTTCGCGACCACCTGCACCCCCGGCCCCTGGCACATCGCCCGGATGATCGAGGCTGCCGACAGCTTCCCGATGAACCTCGCCTTTGCCGGCAAGGGCAACGCCTCCCGCCCCGAAAGCCTCGTCGAGATGGTGCGGGCCGGGGCCTGTGCGCTGAAGCTCCACGAGGATTGGGGCACGACGCCCGCGGCGATCGACACCTGCCTGTCGGTGGCGGACGCCCACGACATCCAGGTCATGATCCACACCGACACATTGAACGAGTCGGGCTTCGTCGAGGACACGATCGCGGCCTTCAAGGGGCGCACCATCCATGCCTTCCATACGGAGGGCGCGGGCGGCGGTCACGCGCCGGACATCATCAAGGTCGCCGGGCTGCCGAACGTCCTCCCGTCGTCGACCAACCCGACCCGGCCCTACACGAAGAACACGATCGACGAGCATCTCGACATGCTCATGGTCTGCCACCACCTCGATCCGTCGATTCCCGAGGACCTCGCCTTCGCGGAGAGCCGGATCCGGCGCGAGACGATCGCGGCCGAGGACATCCTGCACGATATCGGTGCGCTCTCCATGATGTCGTCGGACAGCCAGGCCATGGGCCGGGTCGGCGAGGTGGTGATCCGCACGTGGCAGACCGCCGACAAGATGAAGCGCCAGCGTGGCGCGCTTGCGGGCGACGCCTCCGGCACCGACAACCTGCGCGCCCGGCGCTACGTCGCCAAGTACACGATCAACCCGGCCATCGCGCACGGCGTGTCGAAGCATATCGGCTCGGTGGAGCCGGGCAAGCTCGCCGATCTGGTGCTCTGGACTCCCGCCTTCTTCGGTGTGAAGCCGGATCTGGTGCTGAAGGGCGGCTGCATCGCGGCCGCGCCGATGGGCGATCCGAACGCCTCGATCCCGACGCCGCAGCCGGTCCATTACCGTCCGATGTTCGGCGCCTACGGCCGCGTGCCCTACGCGACGGCCCTCACCTTCGTCTCCCGGGCGGCGGTGGAGGACGGGTTGCGGGAGCGGCTCGGGGTGCAGAAGCAGCTGGTCCCGGTGGAGAACGTCCGCGGCGGTATCTCCAAGAAGGACATGGTGCTGAACGACGCGACGCCGGTGATCGAAGTCGATCCCGAAACCTACGACGTGCGGGCCGACGGCGAACTCCTGGTCTGCGAGCCCGCCGAGGTGCTGCCGATGGCGCAGCGCTATTTTTTGTTTTGAACGATCACTGGGCAGTCTGACGTGAACGTCCCCAATCACGGGCGGCTCATGATTGAGCCGGCACTGGACGAAGGATTCCTGCCGAGGGGGTCCACCTCGATGGATCGGCGGTGAGATCATGATCCGCGCCACTCGCATCCTCCGCCGTGAGCATCTGTCCGGCGGCGAGATCGTCGACCGGGTCGTACTCGATTCCGGCGCGCGCCATCGCCGCCGCGTCGCCATGCGCGGCGCCGGGGGATTGGCGTTTCTGCTCGATCTGCCGGGGGCGGCCGTGCTGGAGGACGGCGACGCGCTTGTGCTGGAGGATGGCCGCCTCGTCTGGGTCGAGGCGGCACCGGAGCGGCTCCTTGAGATACGTGCCGCGAGCGATCAGGCCCTCAAACGGCTGATCTGGCATATCGGCAACCGGCATATTCCAGCCGAGATCGGTATGGAGGCTGTCTGGATTGCCTACGACCATGTCCTGGCCGACATGGTCCGGGGCCTGGGCGGCACCGCCGAACCGGTGGACCGTCCGTTCCGGCCGGAGGGCGGCGCCTATTCCGGCGGTCATGCCCACGGCCATGATCACCCGCATGGTGGGCATCATCACCACCACGCCGATGGCTGAGGGCCTGGACGCATTGCGCCTGATGGCGTGGTTGTCACCGGGCTATCCGGTCGGCGCCTATGCCTATTCGCACGGGCTGGAATGGGCGGCCGAGACCGGTGACGTGCGTGATGAGGCAAGCCTTACCGACTGGCTGGCCGATGTCTGCGAGCACGGCACCCTGCACAACGACCTGATCCTGGCAGCCCATGCCCATCGGGCGGCATCCTCGTCCGAACCGGAGAGGATCGTCGAGATCAACGATCTTGCTTTGGCCCTTGCGCCGTCGCGCGAGCTGCATCTGGAAACCAGCCAGCAGGGCCGCAGCTTCCTCGACGCCACCCTGGGCGCCTGGCCCTGCGAAGCCCTGGCGGCTCTGGCTGGGCATCTCCCGGGCGCGGTGGCCTATCCGGTGGCGGTCGGTGCGGCGGCGGGCGCCCATGGAATGGCGCTGCCGTCCCTGCTGGCCGCGTACGGCTTGGCCTTCATCCAGAATCTCGTTTCGGCGGCGCTGCGGGCGGCCCCGGTCGGGCAGGCCGCGGGCACGCGGGTGATCGCGGCCCTGACACCGCGCATCGTCCGACTCGCCGAGGCGGCCCGAACGGCGGATCTCGACGCGATCGGATCCGCCACGTTCCGCCTCGATCTCGGCTCCTTCCGGCACGAGACGCAATATTCCCGCATCTTCCGATCCTGAGGACGCAGCATGACATCCGCGAACGGCCCTCTCCGCGTCGGTATCGGCGGCCCGGTGGGCTCCGGCAAGACGGCGTTGATGGAGCAGCTCTGCAAGCGTTTCCGCGACCGCTACGAGATCTGCGCGATCACCAACGACATCTACACCAAGGAGGATGCCCGGATCCTGACCGTGGCCGGGGCCCTGCCGGAGGACCGTATTCTCGGCGTCGAGACCGGCGGCTGTCCGCATACGGCGATCCGCGAGGATGCCTCGATCAACCTCGCCGCAGTGGCCGAGATGAGCCGGCGCTTTCCGAAGCTCGATCTGGTGCTGATCGAATCGGGCGGCGACAACTTGGCGGCAACGTTCTCGCCGGAACTCGCCGATATCACACTCTACGTCATCGACGTGGCCGGCGGCGAGAAGATCCCACGCAAGGGTGGCCCGGGTATCACCCGCTCCGATCTCCTGATCGTCAACAAGACCGATCTGGCGCCGCTCGTTGGGGCCGACCTCTCGGTGATGGAGGCCGACACCAAGCGCATGCGCGGCACGCGGCCCTACGTCTTCGCGTCCTTGCGAGGCGGCGACGGGGCCGATGATGTCGCCCGCTTCGTCGAGGAGGCCGGTGGCCTCGGCCGCTGATCGCCCCTCAAGGCGTCGAGTTCAGCGACCGGCCTCCGCCGAGCGCGATCTTGCCGACGCCTTCGGCGTCAGGCCCATCAACGCATCGAGCCGGCTCATCCGGGCATCGAAATCCTTCACCACCGTTTCCCGCGCCTTGACGGCGGGATCGGGCAGCGGCTTCGCGTGGACGCGGGCCGAGCGGGCGTCGGCCGCTGAAACGAGGAGGAGCGTAGCAAGGGGTAGCAATGTCAGAGCGCGAATCATGACGAGGGTCCCTCATGGATTCACTGCTTGGCGCAGCGGGCTCACCGCGAGAGTATGGTCGCTGAAAGCTTGGCTGCGTGCGCGAGCGCACCTCTCGCGCGACGCCTTCGGCGCGCGGCCGGACGACGATCGCGTTAGGCCTGCGAGCGCCGGACGGTGAGCCACGAGGCCAGGAGCACGAAAGCGCTGACCAGCACGACGAGCAGCGTCGAGGCGGCGTTGATCTCCGGATTCACCCCGAGCCGGACCTGGCCGTAAAGCCGCATCGGCAGGGTGGTCGCGCCCGGGCCCGAGACGAAGCTCGCGATCACGAGGTCGTCGAGCGAAAGCGTGAAGGCGAGGAGGGCCCCGGCGAGAACCGCGGGGGCGAGCAACGGCAGTGTGATGGTGAGGAACACCCGCAACGGCCCGGCGCCGAGATCGGCGGCCGCCTCCTCGAGACCCTGATCCAGGCCGCGCAGGCGCGCCGCCACCACGACGGCCACGAAGCCTGTGCAGAAGGTTGCATGCGCGATCACCAGGGTCGCGATGCCCCGGTCGACGCCGATGCCGATGAACATCAGCAACAGAGATAGGCCGATCATGACCTCCGGCATCACCATCGGCCCGAAGATCAAACCGGTGAACAGTGCCCGTCCGCGGAAGCGGCCGTGGCGCTCCAGGGCGAGGGCTGCGAGGGTTCCGAGAATCGTGGCGATCAGGCTTGCGAGCAGCGCCACCTGCAGCGAGACCCAGGCCGCCGCCATCAAGGGGGCGTCGGCCAGAAGCGCACTGTACCACTTCGTAGAGAAGCCGCCCCAGACGGTCACCAGGGATGAGGCGTTGAACGAGTAGGCGATCAGCACCAGGATCGGCGCGTAGAGAAAGGCGAGCCCGAACACGAGGGCGGTGCGGGTCACCCAGGTCACGGGCGGCCCTCCTCGCCGGAGCGCAAGCTGTCGCGGAACAGCACCACCGGGCCGATGATGATCGCGAGGATCAACACCGCCACCGCCCCGACGAGCGGCCAGTCGCGGTTCGAGAAGAACTCGCTCCACAGCACCCGGCCGAGCATCAGGGTCTCTGAACCGCCGAGCAGGTCCGGGATGACGAACTCGCCCACCATTGGGATGAAGCAGAGACCGGCGCCGGCCGCGATCCCGGGTAGGCTCAGCGGCAGGGTCACCGTCCAAAAGACCCGGGTCGGCGAAGCGCCGAGATCCGCCGCAGCCTCGCGCAGGGCTGGGTCAAGGCGGTTCATCACCGCGTAAAGCGGGAGGACCATGAACGGCAGGTAGGCGTAGACCAGCCCGACGATCACCGCGGCGTCGGTGTTCAGGATGATCAGCGGCTGCGAGACTAGGCCGAGCCGCAGCAGGATCAGATTCAGCAGGCCCTCGGGCTTGAGGATCGCGATCCAGGCGTAGATCCGGATCAGGAAACTCGTCCAGAACGGCACCACCACCAAAGCGACGAGGAGGGGCTGCCGATGCGACGGCGCCCGGGCCAGCGCGTAGGCGAGCGGCGTACCGACCGCGACGAGGATCAGGCTCGCGACTGCTGCGTAGGCCAGCGAGCCGAGGGCGGCGTCGCGATAGAGCGCGTCCGCGGCGAGCGTCGCGTAGTTGTCGAAGTTCAGGGCTTCGAGAAAGGCCGACCAGCCGTCGAGGCCGCCCTGCCAATCCAGCACCGGTAGGTAGGGCGGGATCGCCGTGGCCGGCTCGGACAGGCTGATCTTCAGGGTGATCGCGAAGGGCAGCAGGAAGAAGGCCGCCAGCCAGAGAAGCGGCGGCAGGCGCACCAGCCGGTCGAACAGGCGCCATGGACTTCCGGCTCTCATGGCCGCCATCCGCGGAGGCCGACCGTACCGGCAAGCGTGATCCGAGGCCGGGTCATGCCGGCAGGATCACGGCATCGGCGCTGGCGAAACAGGCGCGGGTTTCCGTGCCTATCGGATCGCCCGCGTCGTCCGGCCGGCCGCTCGACCGCAGCAACGTTCCATCGGGAAGGCGCAGAGTCCGGCGCAGACGGTCGCCCAAAAAGGTCGCGTCGGCGATCGTCACCGGCAGCCCTTCGGTGCCGACGATCAGGTTTTCGGGGCGCACCGCGACGACCACAGAAGCGCCCTCCGACAGCGCGGTCGCAGATGCATGGACAGGCCCGTGCGGGGTCTGCACCATGCGGCTGTCGCCCGCCTCGACAGGGCCGAGCCGTCCGGGGATGAGGTTCACATCACCGAGCAGGCCAGCCACGAACCGGTTGACCGGGCGGCGATACAGTTCGGAGGCCGGTCCGACCTGAGCGAGCCGGCCGCCTTCCATGACGCCGATCCGGTCGGCCAGCATCATCGCTTCCTCCGGATCGTGGGTCACCACCACGAAGGCGGTTCCGAGGCGGCGCTGCACGGCCCGCAACTCGGCCTGGGTCTCCTCGCGCAGGCCGCGATCGAGGGCGCCAAGGGGTTCGTCCAGCAGGAGCAGCTTCGGCTCGCGGGCGAGCGCGCGGGCCAGAGCGACCCGCTGCCGCTGGCCACCGGAAAGGGACTCCGGCCGACGATCGGCGAAGCCGTCAAGCTGGACGAGGCGCAGCAACTCCGACACCCGGGCGGTGGCGGCGGTCCGGCCCAGTCCCGCGAGGCCGTAACCGACATTCCTGGCCACGCTCATATGCGGGAACAGGGCGTAGGACTGGAACATCATGTTCACGGGCCGCCGATGGGGCGGCAGGGCGGTCAGGTCCTGGTCACCGAGGCGGACACGGCCCGAACTCGGGGTCTCGAAGCCCGCGATCATGCGCAGCAGCGTGCTTTTCCCGCAGCCGGACGGCCCGAGCAGGCAGAAGAACTCCCCGGGATCCAAGTCGAGGTTGACCGCATCGACGGCGACGTGTGTGCCGAAGCGTTTGGTCAGATCCTCCAGCCGCAGGCGCAGCGCGGGTGCATCCGCCAAGGCGTCAGGAATCCTCGCGCAACGCCTCGGCCACGCGCGCCTCGAGCAGGTCCGGCCGGCGCAGGACCAGGGCGCCGCGGGTGCGGTCGACCAGCCCCTCGGCGGCCATGGCGGTGAACTCGCGGGTGACCTGTTCGCGGCGGCAGCCGATCCGGGCGGCCAGCACATGATGGTAGGGTGGCGGCGACACGACCCGCTCCCCCGACGTGCCCGACCGCGGAACCGAGAGGCGCAGCAACTCGGCATAGAGCCGGTGCTTCAGGTCGAGGAGCGCATGCTCCATAAGCCGGGTGTTGAGTTCGCGCACGCGCTTGGCCAGCAGACGGAACAGCCGGTCGGCGATGGCTTCGGAGGCGAACACCATCTGCCGGAACACGGCGGCCGGTACCACGCAGACCTCGCCGCGGGTCAGCGCCGTGACGTTGGCCGAGCGGCCGATGCCGTCGATGGCCGCGAGCTCGCCGAAGAAGGCGCCGCCGCGCATCTCGCCCAGGATCACCTCCTTGCCGGACTGGGTCCGGTTCAGGATGCGGACCTCGCCGGAGGCGATGAAATAGACGTCCGTGGAGATGTCGTCGAAATCGACCAGCACCTCGTTCTCGTCGAAGCGGCGCCAATGGCAACGGGTCTCGAACGGACCGAGCTCGATGCCCGGATCCTTGAAGAAGGGTATGGTCCCCAACCGCGCCATCGATCCTGTTCCTTCGGCCCCGGCCTCCGTCCCTGCCCTGACGGGGCCGACCAGCAACTCTGGGCCAGCAACACTTGGGACGGGAGCTGCCCGCATCTCGGAGCCGCGCGCCGACATGGCCGCGCTCGATCGATGAGGCAAATGTGATCGTGACGGCCGCGCGCTGGCCGGTCAAGCCGCGCTTGGTTGAACAGGAGTTTATTAGCGGGAATCGGTGAGGAGGGATAATTTCCCGCGCCATGGCGCCCGACGAATCCCGATGCACCAAGAGTTCGACCTTGCAGATTTCACGTCCGGCCCGGTCATGCCGATCAGCCGGTGCCAGGCGACATTGGCCGATGCGTTCGAGCGGTCCGGCCACAGCTTGCATTCGGGCCGCTATGCCACCATCCGGGTCTACCCGGCGCCCGCAGGGCACGGGATCGTCTTTCGGCGACGCCTGAAGACTGGCCGCACGATCGATGTGCCCGCCTTGTGGCAGTATCGGGAATCGCAGCCTCTCTCGGCGGCAATCCGGCGCGACGGTGCGCTGGTGCGCACCATCGAGCATCTGATGGCATCCCTGCACGCGCTGCGCATCGACAACGTGCTGGCCGAGATCGATGCGGACGAATTGCCGATCTTCGACGGCAGCGCGCTGCCCTGGTGCGAGGCCATCCGGGGCGTCGGCCGGGCCGAGCAGCCCTTCCCCTGCCGGGTCATCCGGATGCGCCGGACGGTGGCGGTCGAGGATGGGCGCCGCCGCATCCAGATCGAGCCAGGCGCGGGCCTTTACGTCACGGGCCATATCGCGCTGGCGCATTTCGGCTCGATGGACTGGTCCGGCCCGATCACGCCGGACAGCTTCGTGCGCGAGATCGCGCCGTCACGCAGCTTCGGCCGATACTTTCGGGCCATGGCCGGCCGCGCCTATGGCTATGCAACGGGACGGGACTTCCTGCAGGGCGTCTCACCGCGCACGGCGGCGCTCCTGATGCGCGGTCGCGTGGTCGGCGGGATGCACGTCCCGGCCGAGCCGGTCCGTCACCGCGTCCTCGACCTCATTGGCGACTTGATGCTGGCTGGCCATCCCGTGGAGGGCCGGGTCGCGGCCTTTCATACCGGGCACGAGTTGAACCACGCCTTGGTCGGGTCGCTGCTGCGCCAGATCAACGCCTGGGAGCTGGTCTGAACGGACATTGGCTCAAGCCGTCATCCTCTGGGCCGGCTGTTCGCTGGCCACGGCGACTTGGCGGAAGGCCCGGACGAGATCGCCATCGAGCTTCGGGCCCATCGCCGTCAGGATCGCGTAGGCTTCCCGGATCGACTTCGGAGCCTTGTAAGGGCGGATTTCGATGAGCGCCGCGAAAATATCGCAGATCGTGATCAGGCGGACGAGATCCGGAATCTCGGAAGCCCGCAGCCCGTCAGGATAGCCCGACCCGTCGAGATATTCGTGATGCGAGCGGACGGCTGCGAGCGTCCCGGCGTCGTAGCTCCCGTCGATCAGCATGGCATGGCCAATTGCCGGATGCCGATCCATCTCGATCCGCTCATCCGGGGTCAGCGGCGCCGGCTTGTTCAGGATAACCAAGGGGATCCGCGCCTTGCCGATGTCGTGCAGCAACGCGCCCTTGGTCAGGTGATGAGCGTCGGCCTCGTTCAGGCCCAGGCTCTGGGCGAAGGCTGCGGCCAAGCCGGCGACCGTCAGGCAATGCCGGTGCGTCACATCGTCGAAGCCAGCGACGATGTTCAACCAGTCGCGGACCTTCGTTTCGCGGATTGCCCGGTTGACGATGGTGGTGCCGGCATCGACAAGCGCGGCAGGCGGCGCCGTGTCGCCGCGGAAGATCGCCGCGAAGGCGGACCGCGCCTCCTCGGCGCAGCGCCGCAGGTCACCACCGTCCCCGAGCTCTGATCCGGCCTTGCTGAGGGCGGAGATCGTGTTGGCGAGCAGCATGTTTGCCGCCGAGGCGGGAAGGCTCCGGGTGGCCCCAAGGGCGGTCGCCTGGATCTCGCCGCGCCCGAGATTGCCATGAATCAGCGCGAGGAACGGCGTGGCCCTGTTGCGCGCGACGGCGAGCGCCCGGCGCAGCCGGAGGACGGCATCCGATGTCAGCGCGCTCACGTCGCTGATGACCAGCGTGGCGCCCGTCGGCGGCTCTGCGTCGCCGTAGAGATCGTGGACGACGAGGTCCGGACCCCCGCCGAGATTGCGCACCAGGCGCTCTCCACGGCCGAGATCATCGGTCAGGATCACGGTGCGACCCAAAACGCCTCTCCCACCACACGCCTTCCGACGGGCGTACCAATCAGCGGAACGGCCTTCACCGTCCCGCACCGCAACCTGGAAAGCCAGGCTTCCGGTCAACCGCCGCTGATCGAGCGGCTCAATGTCTACGGCATAAGCACCGATGAATGTCACATATTCGTCCGAGAGTGATGCGATTCCGTTAAAGGGACCTCCGACGTTTTCGGATTTCAGCACCACAATAAAGTTTCCGCCAATGCGACTGCTTGCTCAGCCCGGCGGCAGACGACAGCGCTGATAGGGCGCTTGCCTCCCCGGGCTCGGACGGCCAGAACGCCGCCATGCTGCGCGTCCATGACCTCACCTATCGCATCGGCGACCGCCTGATCCTCGATGCTGCGAATTTCTCGATTCCGGAAGGGGCGCGGGTGGGGCTTGTCGGGCGCAACGGCGCCGGCAAGACGACGCTGTTTAAGGCGATCCTCGGCGATCTGTCGGTGGACGCGAAATCGGTGTCGCTGCCCAAGGGCATGCGGATCGGCGCGGTCGCCCAGGAAGCCCCGGCCGGCCCGGAGACTCTGCATGCGGTGGTGCTCGCCGCCGACACCGAGCGATCCCGGCTGATGGCGGAAGCCGAGCATGCCGACGGTCTGCGTCGGGCCGAGATCGAGACCCGGCTGGTCGATATCGGCGCGCATTCGGCGCCCGCGCGCGCCGCCGCGATCCTGCACGGGCTGGGCTTCGTCGCGGCCGCGCAGGCACGCCCCTGCTCGGACTTCTCCGGTGGCTGGCGGATGCGCGTGGCCCTCGCCGCCGTGCTGTTCTCCGAGCCCGACCTGCTGCTCCTGGACGAGCCGACCAACTACCTCGATATCGAGGGCACGCTCTGGCTCTACGATTATCTCGAGCGCTACCCACGCACTGCGATCATCATCAGCCACGACCGCGACCTGCTGGATACCAGCGTCGATCACATCCTGCATCTCGACCGCGGCAAGCTGACGATCTACCGCGGCGGCTATACGAGCTTTGCCAAGCAACTCTCCGAAAAGCGCATGCTGCTCGCTAAGGCGAAAGTGAAGCAGGATGCCGAGCGAGCGCATCTGCAGAGCTTCATCGACCGGTTCAAGGCGAAGGCGACCAAGGCCCGCCAAGCCCAGTCCCGGGTGAAACGGCTCGCCAAGATGGAGCCGATCGCGGCCCTGATCGAGGACGACGTGCCGGTCATCCATCTGCCGAGCCCGGAAAAGCCGCTGTCGCCGCCGATCGTCGCGATGGAACGGGTCAAGGCTGGCTACGGCGACCGGGTCGTACTCAGCGGGCTCGACCTCAACCTCGCGCCCGACGACCGAGTCGCTCTGCTCGGCGCCAACGGCAACGGCAAGTCGACCTTCTGCAAGCTGATCGGCGGGCGGATGGGGCCGATCGCCGGGGAAATGCGGCGCTCGTCCAAGATGGAAGTGGCGTATTTCGCCCAGCATCAGCTCGACGAGCTGCGCCCGGCCGAGAGCGCCTACGCGCATGTGCGCACGCTGATGCCGGACGTGCCGGAGGCGAAGGTGCGCTCGGCCACCGCCCGGCTCGGCTTCGGCGCCAACAAGGCCGACACGCCGGTGGAAAAGCTCTCCGGCGGCGAGAAGGCGCGGCTGCTCATGGGGCTCGCAGCCTTCCACGGCCCGCACCTGCTGATCCTCGACGAGCCCACCAACCATCTCGACATCGAGAGCCGCCAGGCCTTGGTCGAGGCGATCAACGACTACGAGGGCGCCGTCATTTTGGTGAGCCACGACCGCTTTCTCGTCGAGGCCTGCGCCGATCGGCTATGGCTGGTGGCCGACGGCACGGTGAAGACCTTCGACGGCGATATGGACGATTACCGCCGCTTCGTCCTGTCCGGACCGGAGCGCGAGGAGACGCGCGACGCGGAGCCGGCGGGCGGCCAGAAGGCCGAGGCCCGCCGGGCCGGCGTCGAGCGCCGAGCCGCCCGCGCCCCGTTGCGGAAGAAGCTCGACGGGATCGAGGCCCGCATGGCCAAGCTCATCGCGGCGATCCAGAAGATCGACGCGGCGCTAGAGGATGGTTCGGCCTTCCGGGAGAATGCCGCGAAGGCTGGCGAGATTGCCAAGATGCGCGCGGACGCGGCAAGCGCGCTGGCCGCCGCCGAGGAGGAATGGTTGATGGTCAGCGAAGAGATCGAGGCGGCCTGAGGCATTGTTTCCAGGACTGATCACGATAGCCCCGGTTTCAAAAGGTCTCCGACCTTTTGCGGGTCCCAGGCAGAGCCCTGGTCTCTCGTGGGCCAAGCCCTGAAGTCTTGTCCCGAACACCGCCAAAGGACCTGCCCTTTGGTATCCCGGTCTTGGGCGCCTTACACCGAGGCTTCGAGGGCACGCTCAAGGATGTCGACGCCCTGATCGATTTCCGCATCCGAGACGGTCAGCGGCGGGGCGATGCGGAACACGCCGCCCATGCCGGGCAGCTGAACGATGTTCATGCTGAGGCCGCACTCCAGGCAGCGCCGGGTGATCGCATCCCCGAGTTCCGGCGCCGGGACCTTGGTCCCACGATCCGCCACGATCTCCATTCCTTGCAGCAGCCCGCGCCCGCGCAGGTCGCCGATGCAGGCGAAGCGCTGCTGCAACGCTCGCAGGCGCGCCGATAGCCTGTCGCCGGCTTCCGCGGCTCGAGCAGCGAGGCCGTCCCGCTGGACGATCTCCAGCACCTTCAGGCCCACCGCCGCCGGAAGCGGGTCGGAGACGTGGGTGGTGTAGAACAGGAAGCCGCGCTCGTGGCAGCGTTCCTCGATCTCGGCCGTGGTGACGAGTGCCGCGAGCGGCAGGCCGGCCCCCAGGGTCTTCGACAGGGTGAGGATGTCCGGCACCACGCCGTCGCGCTCACAGGCGAACATCAGGCCGGTGCGGCCGATGCCGGTCTGGGCCTCGTCGAGGATGAGAAGCATGCCCCGCTCGACGCATTTGCGCTTGAGGGCCGCCAGATAGCCGAGAGGCAAGTCGATGATGCCGCCTGAGCTGAGGATCGGTTCGGCCAGGAAGGCTGCGAGATTGCCGGTGGATTGCTGGTCGATCAGAGCGAAGGCGTAGTCCAGCTCGGCCTGCCAATCCACGGCGCCGTCCTTCTCAAAGGTCGGGCGGTAGGCATTCGGAGCCGGGATCGCGAAGGATCCGACCGCGGCCGGGCCGTAGCCCTTGCGTCCGGCGCTGTAGGTCGCCGCGGCGGCGCCCGCGGTCATGCCGTGCCAGGACTGGGCGAAGCTCACCACCTCCCAGCCACCGGTGGCCAGCTTGGCCATGCGCAAAGCCGCCTCGTTGGCCTCGCCGCCGGTGGTGAGCAGCATCGCGCGCTCCAGGCTGCCGGGCGCGAGGCGGGCGAGTTCCGTGGCAAGATCGACCACCGGGCGGGTGAGCATGCCGCTGAACAGATGGTCGAGATGCGCTGCGTGATCGGCCACCACGGCGGCGATCTCAGGATGGCCGTGGCCCAGAATGGCGCTCATCTGGCCAGAGGTGAAGTCGAGGATGGCGCGACCGTCGGCATCGTAGACGAAGCTGCCCTGCGCGCGCTCGATGATCAGTGGCGCGAAGGTCCCCCCGTAACGCACGAGATGCCGGCGCGCCCGGGTCCAGAAATCGGGGTCTGCGTTTCGGGACATGGCTTGCTCCGATCCATTGAAAGCCAAGCCATGCTAAGGACGGGAACTCCATCATGGTAGCTTATAGATCTGAACCGAGGCTTCAGAAATCCTGATGGCTGCAAGCCTGGACATCGACCTCTTGCGCAGCTTCGCCCACGTCGCCGAGAGCGGCGCTTTGAGTCGGGCCGCGGAACGGGTCGGACGCAGCCAAGCCGCGCTCAGCATGCAAATGAAGCGCCTGGAGGACATCGTGGGCCATCCGCTCCTGAGCCGGACCGGTCGCGGTGTGGTCCTGACGGTCCATGGCGAGCGCCTTCTGGTCCATGCGCATCGGATTTTGGCCTCGCACGACGACGCCCTGGCAGAACTCACCGGTGGTCGCCTGGACGGGACGCTGCGCTTCGGCTGCCCGGACGATTACGCTGACGCCTTCTTGCCGGCGTTGCTGCGCAGCTTCGCCCAGCTCCATCCGGCCGTGGTGATCGAAGTCGTCTGCGCCGCGACGCCCCGGCTCGTGAGCCAGTACGAGCGGGGCGGCCTCGATCTGGCGCTGATCTCGGTCCCCCTCGATGCCGAGCGGGCGATCCTGCGCCGCGAGGCGCTCGTCTGGGTCGGTGCCAAGGATGGCGCGACCGACCGGCCGGACCCGCTCCACCTCGCGCTCGGCGACCCGGATACGCTCGACCATCGCGCGGCGCTCGCGGCCTTGTCTCAGGCCGGGCGCAGCTACCGGATCGCCTATGCGAGCGGCAGCCTCTCGGGCCTTCTCGCTGTGGTGCGGTCCGGGCAGGCAATCGCGGTGCTCACCCGGGCCGCCGTACCCGGCGATTTGCGCGTCCTTTCGCGAACCGCCGGCTTACCGCCCCTGCCGAAGATCGGTCTCGTGGTCCGGCTCGAGGAGCGACACGCCTCGCCGCTCACCCGCGCCTTCGCGGCTCATATCCGGACCCTGCTGCCAGTTCTGTGAAGCGTCAGAACTGGTCTGAATCGCCGCCCGCCCGCCGCTCAGCCGAGCGCAGATGGACTGAACGTGCAGGCCGATATCTCTGCCCCGGATCACCGCGGCGGGAACCACTGGTCCGTGATTTTGGGCCAAACCGAAACGATCTTCTTGTTATCGACATTGATCCAGTGGATATCCAAGCCCGGATGCTCGGTTTTGAAGTCCTTATAGTGCGAATCGTTGCACAACAGGTAAAGGTGATTGCGCTCACGAGGTTCGTGTCCACTTGGGTGATGCCATCGAGATGGGCATCCCATCGCGCGGCTTCTTCCGCTTGGCGAACCGCCTTGCGCTCGACTGCGTTCGGGTCCGCCGAGGCCGGCGTATCGCTACCGCCAACCGGATGCGCTGGGTTCGCAGACGCACTGCCGGCTTCGATATCGGAACGAGCATATCCGTCGCGCGCAGGTTCAACGGCATTCTGAGCGTCGTTGGTCTGTGGCGGCTCAGGCGACTGCGGAACTATCGCAGCTGTATCCTGCCCCGGGGCTCTCGCTTGGACAAGGGACAGGACGGCATCAGCTGTCTGTGTCGAGAGGGCGTAGGTCAACCGCGGATCCAGCGCCACTGGCACGGGCAGCGCACCCGCGATCACCGATGCCACGCGCTCCGGAGCATGCGCCTGTAAGGGCGTCAAGGCAGCAACGGAGGACGGCCCTACAGGACTGACAGCGAACATGTTACCGGCTCCGGAGGATTGGCCTAAGGCCATGCCACATGATGATCACACCTCGACGTAGATTGATTTGCTCAATCGCCGAAACGACGATGGTCGAATATTTTGTTATTGTGGTGGTTTCGCAATAAAAGAGCGGCAAATATATCGTTCCTGTTTTCGAGCGCTGCGCGTTCGAAATTGTACATTCCCGAAGGTATTGCCGGACACACTGGCTGGCGCATCCCGGTTCAAAATCAGAACACATTACACATGCATCAATATACGCAGGTCAAAAATTAATATGCACTGTCAGCCGAAATAATCTGCGCAACACAATTGTGAAATTATCGACATCTAATGCATGGCGCACGGTCATCATGCGATCATCTTCCGAAGGCTATCGTGGCCGAGGAAGTAAAGGCTCGGACCGTCATACTCCAAGCTTTGCAATAGGCACACCGTAGCATTGGCTTGTCAATGTGCCCTGCCGTCTAGCGGCGCACATGGAGACCTACAACAATCCCTCGCAGATAGTATTTATACCGATCGAAAGAGCGCGCTGAAAGCTCATTAACGTCGGGAGAAATTGGCGACACTGGTCCTGTGTCTCGATCCACCATCTATACCGGCCGCCCTTCTAATTGTCGCCAAACCATAGAAATCTATGGGCTGGACGGGCAACGCGCCGGTCAGAAGGCCTGGGCCGCGGTCGAAGCGTGTATGCGCAAGTCATGGACCCGTCGCGAGAGCGTGCTCGGCCAGCGAATCGGCGGCTGGCTCAAGCCCTAGCCGCCGCAGCGTTCTGAGCGCGACCACGCCCGAGCCCGATCACCAGCAGACAGCCGGCGCCCGAGAGCGCAACGAGCGGCAGCAGGCCGAGCGGGTAACTGCCGGTGGCGTCCTTGATGACGCCGAGCAGGTAGGTCCCGACGAACCCGCCGATATTCCCGATGGCGTTGATCTGCGCGATACCGGCCGCCGCAGCGCCTGCCGACAGCCATTCGGTCGACAGCGCCCAGAACGGGCCTTTCACCATGTATGTCGCGGTCACGGCGAGGCACAGGATCAGGATCGTCGGAAGCAACTGGGTGGTGGCGATCGAAGCCGCAAGGCTCAGCGCCAGCAGGCCGAGCGGCAGCGCGGTGTGCCAGACACGCTCGCGCCTCCGATCCGACGAGCGGCCCCATAGGATCATCAGCACCGAGGCGATGCCGAACGGAATGGAATTCAGTAGTCCAGTCTCCAGGTTCGTCAGCCCGAACGACTTGATGATCTGCGGCTGCCAGAGTGACAGGCATTGACTGGCGCCCGAGGCGCCTGCGTAGATCAGTGAGGCGGCCAGCACGTAGCGGTTACGCATCACCTGCCAGACCGAGAGATGGCGGGCTGGCGCCGCCTCGCCCGCGACCATGGAGCTGCGCTCGGCGGCAAGCCGGTCTTGGAGCCACGCGCTCTGCTGCGGTGTCAGCCAGCGCGCCCGGCCGGGCCCGTCGGGCAGCACTGCGAAGGCGATGATGCCGAGCAGCACGGCCGGGAGGGCCTCCAGGATGAACAACCACTGCCAGCCGCGGAAGCCGAGCATCCCGTCGGTGTTGAGGATCGAAGCGGAGATCGGCGAGCCGAGGAAGCTCGAGATCGGGATCGCCACCATGAACACGGCCACGATCCGTCCCCGATAGGCCCGGGGGAACCAGTAGGTGAGGTACAGGATCACCCCGGGAAAGAAGCCCGCCTCGGCCGCACCGAGCAGCAAGCGCACCGCGTAGAACGAGGCAGGTCCGACCACGAAGGCCATGGCCGCCGATACCAGCCCCCAGGTGATCATGATCCGGGCAATCCAGATCCGGGCGCCGAATCGCTCCATAGCGAGGTTGCTCGGCACTTCGCACAGCACGTAGGACACGTAGAACAGGCCGCCGCCCAGCCCGAACTGCGCCGCCGACAATCCGATATCGTGGTTCATCTGCAAGGCGGCGAAGCCGGCATTCACCCGGTCCACGAAGGCGATGAAGTAGGCGAGCATCAGGAACGGCAGGATCCGCCAGGTCACCTTGCGTAGGGTCGCCCGTTCGATCTCCGGGATTGCATCCGGCACGTTTGTCGGGGCCATCGTAATCCTCCGGGCTCTGGCACGTCCGGCTTGGATCAGAGGCGACGGGGCTTCCAGTACCAGCGCACGACAACTTCGCTCGACTGTCATGGCTCCGCATGACGCGCGGCTTCGCACCCACGATACGCCTCAATAGCCGCCGGTCCGGTTTGCCCGCGACCCGCGGACATGCGAGAGAAGCCGCATGTTGACGGTCGATAGCCTCTGGCGCGTGCGGCACCGGCTCGCGCAGATCGGGAAAAAGCGCACGGGCTCGCCCCGCATCCTGGTGGTCGGCGTCTGCCAAGCCGGCTCCATGGCCAAGGTGCTGCGCTTCCTCCTGCCCGACGCGCAGGTGGACTTCGTCTCGGCCTTCACGGCAAACCGCCGCTTCCCGAAGCTGGTCGACCTGATGGCGCATGCCGACGGCTACGACCACGTTTATTCCAGCATCTACCTACCGCGGTTCAAGGACGGCGGCACGATCGACCGGTTCCGGACCCATCCGAAGGTCCGGCTGATCCCGACCATCGTGTTCGGCGCCTACCATCCCGACCTGATCCATGTCGGCGTGCAGGATGCCGTCTCGCTCAACGGTCTGATCTCCGGGCCGATGGGGCATTCGCACTCGGCGATCACGCTTTATGCCTACCTGGCCGGGTTCTCGCAGGCGCAAGCCTTGCGCCTGTTCGCGGAGCCGGTGTTCGAGCGCCTCGGCTATTTCGATCTGTGGAACGAGTCGGTCTCCTACCTGCGCGGCCTTGGCACCCAGGCGCAGTACGATCTCGACACGCACCTCACGCGCTGGGCGCGGCGGGGCTGCTTCATGCACTCGATCAACCACACCAAGCTCTACGTGGTCGCCGATCTCGCCCGCGGACTCCTGACCAAGTCCGGCGTCGCCTATCCCGAATGCGATCTCGACGCGTTCGTACCGGACGATCTCGGTGGGCAGGGCAGCTGGCCGGTCTATCCGGAGATCGCTGCCCATTACGGCGTTCCCGGGAGCGCCCTGTTCTTCAAAGCCGAGACACGTCGCTCGGGCCCCGCCCGCACCATGACCCGGCAGGAATTCGTGGCCGCGGCCTACGCGAATTATGACCGGCGCCCGCGCGAGGCGCTGGTTTCGCAGCGCGTTCAAGGCTGGCGCAACGATCCGGCGACGGTGGATTTCTTCCGCGAGGCCGCAGGCCGCGAGATCAGTCCGATTCGCCCTGCCGAGCGTGCTCCGGCTCTCGCCGCGGGCGGCTTGGCCGGTCACGCATCCTGATTGGACGGCACAGTCTCCCCTCAACCGGCGCTCGCGCTATCCGGGCTGGGGCCTTACCGAGGTCGAAGAACCCGATGAGCCGTCCGCCTGGCAAGAACGGTCGTGCCGGACCCTATGGCTTAGCCGCCGTCCTGACGTTCATCGGCTCGGCCGCCGGACTCGTCGGCTGGAGCCGGTTCGCCGTGAATCGGCATATGGACCTGCCGCCCGCCCTGCCCGGCCAGCTTGAAACACTGGCGACGGAGCGTGCCGGCGCGGTCTCACTCTACGGTTCGCCTGAGCAGGAGGGTGTACCGCTCCTGTTGATCCATTCGATCAACGCGGCGGCGAACGCCTATGAGGTCCGGCCTCTCTACAAGCACTACCGCACGTCCCGACCCGTCTATGCCCTCGACCTGCCGGGCTTCGGATTCTCCGAGCGGTCCCGCCGCCGCTACACCCCGCGGCTGATGGTGGAAGCGATCCACGCGGCTGTGGCTGAGATTCGCAGCCGGCACCGGCACGGCGCGGTCGACGCCATGGCACTGTCGTTGTCGTGCTCCTACCTCGCCCGCGCGGCGGTGGAGCGTCCCGACGATTACCGCAGCCTCGGGCTGATCAGCCCGACGGGCTTCGACGCCAGGCTCTCCGGCGAGGGACCGCCGGACGGCCATCGCGGCCGCGACACCCTGCGTGATCTGCTCGACCGTCCGCCGTTCGGCCGGCCCCTGTTTGACGCGCTGGCCTCGCGGCCAAGCATGCGCTTCTTCCTGCAGAAGACATTTGGAACGAAGGATATTGACGAGGGCCTGTTCGCCTACGATTACGCCTCGGCACATCAGCCGGGGGCGGAGCACGCCCCTTATTGCTTCATCGCCGGCCACCTGTTTCCGACCGACACGACGCGGCTCTACGAAGAGCTGCGCCTGCCGGTCTGGATGGTGCATGGACGCCGCGGCGACTTCGTCGATTACCGGCTCGCGCCCCGGGTCGCCGGACGGCCGAACTGGCGCGTCATCAGCTTGCCGACCGGCGCCTTCCCCCATTTCGAGCGGCTGGGCGACATGACGGCCGATTACGACGCGTTCCTGGCCGACCTCACCTGGGCGCCGCCTCGGTCACCGGCGTGATGCGGTAGCGCAGCCACACGACACCGCCCGAGAGGGTCTCGCAGGCGGTCAGGTCGAGCTTGCATCGGCCGCCCATCGAGTCTGCTTCCTCGCCGGCGAAGTCGAACAGGGCCGGCGTGCCGGACACTCCGTCGACCGCCGGGGCGAGCAGCAGGCTCAGCTCGTCGATGACGCCGGCTTTCAGCATCGAGCCGTTGATGTGGCCGCCGCCCTCGACGAGCAGCCGCTCGATCCCGAAGAGGGCGCGCAGCTTGGTCACCGCCAGCGCGAAATCGACCGTCCTGTCGCCCGCGAACAGGTAGGACTGGCCGCCGGCCGCCGGCGCCCGCAGGCGGGCGTCCGGTACGGATTCGGTGAGCACGACCACGATGTGGTCACCCTCGATCTCGTTCCGGGCACCCCAATCCAGGCGCCCCCGGGCGTCAAGGGCCACGGCGTAGCCGGACGCCCCGCGTTTCGCCACATGGTCCTCCCGGGGGATCGGGTTCGTTTCGTCGATGACCGGTTCGGGCAGGGGATCGGCGCTGTCGGCGTAGCCCTGCATGGTCACCCGCCCGCACATCCAGGCATCGCCTTTCAGCTCGCCGTGGACGCGCTCGTAATGGCTGTCGGCGTCGAGGGTCTTCCAGCGGCGGACTTTGATCCGGCCATCCACTGAGGTTGTCATGTGACAGATGACGTAGGGGTGCTGTGCGTCGGCCATATCGTGTTCCGGGTTCAGGATCCGGCCGGAACGATAGGGGCGAGAACCTCGCCGGCAACGCGCGGACCGCCTTTTGCCGCGTCAGCGCAGGCCCAGAAGGCGGCGCAGCCGGTCGACGAGGTTGGGGTTCAGCTCCCGCCGCACCCGGCTTTCCGCGAAGGCGTCGACTGAGAAGCGGTCGGTGGGCACGCGCCGCAGGAAACGCTCGGCGATCTCGTAGACCACGAGATCGGGCTTCACCGCGGCGACGTAGGCCCAATCGATCTCGGCGGACCAGATCGCGTGCACCTCGGCAAAACTTTCGGCCAGCATCGCGGTGAGGCGCGGCCCCTGGTCGAAGACGTAGGAATCGCCGAACAGCACGATCCGCCGCGGGTCCGCGGCCTCAGGGTTCCGCATGACCGCACGCGATCCAACGAAGAACCCGCCCCGGCCGGCGACCCGGCCGGTCTCGCGCAGCTGCACCAGCGCGTTGGCTTCGCTGCGCTGCGCCAGCCGCGGAAACGCGTGGGCGAAGTAGGTTTCATCCACCGGCGGCTTGAGCTTGCCGCCGAGGTCGAACACGAAGCGCGCGGTCTCGCCGGACGCCGCGAGCACATGCGCAGCCGGCGTCACGCCGAGGGCAGCGCAGAGCGCCCGGTAGGCGGCGATGTAGCCGCGATGGTTCCAGTGCGTGTCGGTCTTGAGGTAGACCGGCCCCTCCGCCCGGGCCGCCCGCAGGGGCTCATAGAGATCAACCAGTTCGGCCTCGGATTCCGCGAGGAGCCGGCCGAGGCGCTTGCCGGGCGGGTCATTCAGGCTGGGAAACGGCCTGTCCAGCGTGTCGGCATGGATCGCCAGTTTCTCCGGCACGACCGCGTGGACATAGGTCGCGCCGAGCGCCCTCGCCCGGCGGACGCGGGTTCCGACCAACCGGCCCCAACGGCGCAGCAGGCGCCGGGAGGCCGGGGAATCGGTGTAGAGGTCGACCAGCTCGTTCTTGCGGCCGATCCAGAACAGCCAGCCGTCCCGCCCGACCGCGATACCGCGCGCGCCTGTCTGAGCCAAAGATCCGCCATCTCTCGTCAACGCCTTCCGGCGACGCGAAGCCATGCCGTTCGCGGCCGCGGGACACAAGCCGGAAACATCGCTTTGCAGCGGAGCGTCCGATCGCGTCATGGCCAGTGACGGCGCAGTCCTGGCATCACTTGCGCCTAGGAGGCGTGCAGCAGGACGGCCCCGCACAGGACAGCAAGTCTTTGGATCGCCGTTGAGCACGCAGGAGCGCTGTCGATCGACGACCCATTAGATTGAGCGGCGCATTGCCAAACCCGGAGGTGCAGTCCAGCTGGATCAAGATAAATCCCGAGTGGCTATTCATCGCCTGATAGACCGCTGTCATGCAGTTCCCGAACGGCATTTGGACGAAGCTGGCGTAGCGCGTCCGGTCGGAGGCCGATGGCTGATGCTTCTACGATACGGAGCCTGCCGGCTCCGAACTCTTCTGAATTTACGTCGCGCGGTGTCTCAGCTTCGCCAGAGAGATTTGCTCTGATACCTGGCCCGGTGCAGATCTTTGGGACGTCTGAAACCCGCATCGTGGTGGAATACTCATCGCGAACGCCGGAGGCGATCGATCGGGCTGGCACGCTGCTCGGCCGGCTGATGCGCGTCAGCTGAGGCTCCGCCATCGCCTCACGGTGGACCGGTCCGGTCCCGGTCTTTAAGTGAGTATCGGCCGCCCGGAGCGGCGACAGCCCGTGGAATCCGATGATCGACCTGACGCTCGAGGCCGCCCGCAGCATCGTGGACACCGCCCTGCGGGAAGCCCGCACCCGCGGACTGAAGCCGATGGCCGTCGTGGTCTACGATGCCCGGGGCGCGCTCAAATCCGTCGCCGTCGAGGATGGCACATCCCTGCGCCGGGCCGAGATCGCGAGCGGCAAGGCCAACGGCGCCCTGGCTTTGGGCCTCGGCTCCCGGGCGATCCATGCCCGCGCCGAGGCGCAGCCCTATTTCGTGGCGGCGGTGAGCCACGTGGCGGGCCCGGCCGCACTCGTGCCAGTGGCGGGCGGCGTACTGATCCGCTCCCAGGAGGGACGGCTGCTCGGCGCGGTCGGCATCTCCGGGGACACCTCGGACAACGACGAGATCTGCGCGGTGGCGGGCATCGAGGCCGCCGGCCTGATGGCCGAGACCGGCGCCTGAGGATGGCGATCCGCCGGCGCGCGTGGCTGGCCGGCGCCACCGCCCTCGCGGTCGCGCGGCCAGCCTGGGCCGGCGAAGCCGCGCTCTACCGGCGCGGCAACGACGCGGACCCGGAGACGCTCGACCCGCACCGCTCCTCCTCGGTGGCGGAAGCGCATATCCTGCGCGACCTGTTCGACGGCTTCCTGACTTACGACAATCACGGCGCCATCATCCCAGGCGCCGCCCGATCCTGGACCGTCTCCGAGGACGGCCTGACCTTCCGCTTCGTCCTACGCCCTGATGGAAAATGGTCCACCGGCGAGCCGGTGACGGCGGAGGATTTCGTCTACGCGTTCCGCCGCATGCTCGCCCCGGCCACGGGGGCGAAATACGCCGAGATTCTTTCGCCGATCCGCGGGGCGGCGGCTGTGAACCGCGGCGAGATTGCCGGCGATGCCCTCGGGGTGATTGCGGAGGGATCGCTCGCTCTCTTGATCACCCTCGAACAGCCGACGCCCTATTTCCTCGAACTCCTGACCCACCAGACCGCCCTGCCGGTGCATCGGGGCTCGGTGGAGCGGTACGGCGACTCCTTCACCCGGCCGGGCAACTTCGTCACCAACGGGCCCTACCGGCTAATCGACCGGGTGCCGGGCGGCGCCATCACCCTGGAGGTCAATCCGCACCATCCCGACGCTGCCGCCATTGCGATCCGGCGCGTCGCCTTCCTGCCCATGGCGGACATGTCGGCGGCCGTGCGCCGCTACGCCGCCGGGGAGCTCGATTCCCTGTCCGAGCTGCCGGTCGACCAGATCGTCGACCTACGCCGCCGCTTCGGTAGCCAAGTGGTGCTCGGGCCCTCGCTCGGTCTCGAAGTCCTGGCGATCAACACCCGCAAGGCGCCCTTCTCAGACCGGCGCGTCCGCCAGGCTCTGTCCCTGCTCATCGACCGCGAATACCTCGCCGAAGGGCTCTACGGCGGTACGATGAGCCCGGCCTATTCCATCTGCCCGCCGGGCATCGACAATTACCGCACGCCCCCCGAGACGGAGGGCCGGCAGGGCCTGCCGATCGACCACGAGGCGGAGGCGCGGCGCCTGCCGCGGCGGCCTGGGTTCGGCCCCGGCCGGCCGCTCACCGTCGAGTACCGGTTCAATGTCAGCGACAACAACCGCAACACCGCCGTGGCGGTCGCCGAGATGTGGCGCGACCTCGGGATCGAGACCCGGTTCGTCTACACCGACGCCAAGACGCATTTCGCCTTCCTGCGCGACGGCGGGGCCTTCGACGTCGCCCGCTACGCCTGGATCGCCGACTATTCCGACCCGCAGAATTTCCTGTTTCTGCTCCAGAGCGGAAACGATGGATTGAACGCCGGCCGCTGGTCGGACGCGGGCTATGACGCACTCCTGGCCAAGGCCGCCTCCGAGCGTGACCTCACCCGCCGGGCCGACATGCTCTACGACGCCGAGACCATCGCGCTCCGCGAGCTGCCCTGGATCCCGCTGATGCATTACCGCTCGAAGGCGCTGATCGCGCCGCGGCTGCACGGCTACACACCGAACGTTCGCAACGCCGCGCCGACCCGCTTCCTGAGGCTCGACGCGTGATCCGCTTCATCCTGTGGCGCCTCGCGCAGTCGGTGCCGACGCTGTTCGCGGTCGTCGCCGTCAGCTTCTTCCTGATGCGGCTCGCGCCTGGCGGCCCCTTTGACCTGGAACGCCCGCTGGCGCCGGCCGCCATGGCGAACCTGCGCCGGGTCTACGGTTTGGACCAGCCGCTCATCGTCCAGTTCGGCAGCTACCTGGCGGCCCTGGCGCAGGGCGATCTGGGCCCCTCCTTCTCGTTCCGTGACATGAGCGTCCTCGACCTGATCGCCCGGGGCCTGCCGGTTTCGGCGACGCTGGGCGCTCTGGCGCTGGCGCTCGCGGCCTGCCTCGGCATCGGGCTCGGGACCGTGGCGGCGCTCCAGCGCGGCGGCGGAATCCACCGGCTCCTCGGCCTCGGGGCGGCGCTGACCCTGTCGCTGCCGAGCTTCGTCGTCGCGCCGCTCCTGCAGATCGCCTTCGGGCTGAGCCTCCGCTGGCTGCCCTTAAGCGGCTGGGAGGGCGGGGCGCCGAGCCACCTGATCCTGCCGGTGGTGACCCTGGCGCTGCCGCAGATTGGCGCCCTAGCCCGGCTGACGCGGGCTTCGCTCGGCGAAGTCCTGCGCACCCAGCCGGTGCGGACCATGCGCAGCCTCGGGCTGCCGCCGGCCGATATAACCCGGCACGCCCTGCGCGGCGCGCTCCTACCTGTGGTGGCATATCTGGCGCCGCTGGCGGCGGCCCTGCTCACCGGATCCGTGGTGGTCGAAACGATCTTCGGCCTGCCCGGGATCGGGCGCTACTTCGTGGAAGGCGCGCTCAACCGCGACTACACGCTGGTGATGGGCACCGTCCTGCTGGTCGCGGCCCTGGTGATTGCCCTCAACCTGATCGCCGACCTCGCCTGCGCCTGGCTCGATCCGCGCCTGCGGAACGCCGCGTGAGAGCCACCCGTGCCATGGCCGGTCCGGCCGCTCGCACCCTGTCGCGTCTCGCGCGCGAGCGGGTGGCGATGGCCTCCCTGACTGTCCTGATCCTGATCACGCTGGCCTGCCTGTTCGGGCCGGCGCTGACCGGGCACGATCCGACCCGAGCCTATCCGGACCTGCGCCAGCTCCCCGCCGGCCTGACGGCGCAGCCCGATCCCGACCATCTGCGCCCGGCCCTGGAACGCCTCGCCTTCCGCATGCGCGCACGCCTCGACGACGTCGCCCGTGACGGCGATGCGCTGCGCCTCACGCTCAGCTCCGAGGTCGGGGTAGACCGGCGCAGCCTCGTCTACCTGCCGCGCTCCGACCTGTTCGGCGAGCCGAACGTGATCGCCGATCCAGAAGGCGGGAAGCGCCTGATCGTGGCGGTGCCGCTCCGGCGACTGTCCTTCCCGCTCGGCACCGATGTGCACGGCCGCGACCTGCTCACCCGCTGCCTTGTCGCCGGCCGGGTCTCGCTGCTGATTGGGCTCACCGCCACCCTGGTCGCGCTGCTCATCGGCGTCGGCTACGGCGCGACGGCGGGGTTCGTCGGCGGCGCCGTCGATGCCGTGATGATGCGGCTGGTGGATGTGCTCTACGCCCTGCCCTTCGTGTTCTTCGTCATCGTGCTGCTGGTGTTCTTCCGGGCGAGCCTGACGCTGATGCTGGTTGTGATCGGCGCCGTCGAATGGCTCGACATGGCCCGCATCGTTCGGGCGCAGACCCTGTCGTTGCGCGAGCGCGACTTCGTCCGCGCCGCCCGCGCCCTCGGGCTCGGCACGCCCCGGATCATTCTGCGCCACATCGTGCCGAACACGTTCGGGCCGGTGGCGGTGGCCGCGACCCTGCTGGTGCCGCAGGTGATCCTGCTGGAGAGCTTTCTGTCGTTCCTTGGGCTCGGCGTGCAGGAGCCGCAAACGAGCTGGGGCGTGCTGATCGCCGAGGGTGCCCGAGCGATCGAATCCGCGCCGCACATGCTGGCCGGCCCGGCCGCGTTTCTGATCACGACGCTGGTTGCCCTGACACTGCTCGGCGACGGCTTGGCCGATGCCGTCGACCCGCGGGCCGAGTAGCCTCAGCTCAGCAGCCGTATCGGCGCACCGGCGAGCCACGCCTCGATATCCTCCACCGCCTGGGTGAAGAACGTCCGGTAATTGTTAAGTGTGACGTAGCCGACATGCGGCAGCGCCAAAACATTCGGCAGGTGCCGGAATGGGCTGTCGGCTGGGAGCGGCTCAGTCTCGAACACGTCGAGCCCCGCCCCCGCGATCCAGCCCTCCTCCAGGGCCCGGACCAGGGCGGCCTGATCGACGATAGGCGCCCGCGATGTGTTCACCAGAATGGCGCTCGGCCGCATCCGGTGCAGCTCGGCCTCGCCCAGTAACCCGCGCGTCCGGTCTCCGAGGACGAGGTGGATCGTCACCACGTCGCTCGCGTCCAGCAATGCCTCCTTGGCTTCGGCGCGCTCGACCCCGGCGGCGGCCGCCCGGGCGTCGTCGAGGTTCGGGCTCCAGGCGATCACCCGCATGCCAAAGGTGCGGCCGATCGCGGCGACCCGCGTGCCGATCTTGCCGAGCCCGAGCACGCCCAGGGTCGCCCCGGCCAGATCTGTCCCCACGGTGCTCTGCCACGGGCCGCCCTCGCGCAGGTTCCGGTTCTCGAACGGGAGATGGCGGGCGAGGCCGAGGATGAGCGCCCAGGTCAGCTCCGTCGGTGGCGTCGGGCTCGACTCCGTGCCGCAGACCGTTATGCCGCGTGCCCGCGCCGCCGCCACGTCGATCGCCAAGTTGCGCATGCCGCTGGTGACCAGCAGCTTCAGCCGGGGCAGACGCGCCAGCAGATCCGCCGGAAAGGGCGTGCGCTCGCGCATGATGACCAGAATCTCGGCCTGCTCGATCCTGGAAACCAGGGCGTCCCGATCCGCGATGTGATCGATGATGGTCGAGACCGCGACCCGGTCGGACAGACGCGCCCAATCAGCGAGGCCGAGCGCTGCGTTCTGGTAATCGTCGAGGATCAGGCAGGTCTGCACGGCGGTCTCTCTTCAGGGCTCGGGCTTGCAACGCCCTCGAAAGCGCGGCGTTCGTCGGGCCCACGCACCGGCTTCCGGAAAAGGCGTTACACGCGATCGCCGACGGCCCTCGACGATCAGCCAACGACCGTCAACCGGCGGCCGCCAACGCCGAGGCCGCCGCCGCGACCCCAGCTGCCCCGGGATCCTCGACACCGGCGAGATCCGCGGCCGCGAGGTAGCTGGACCGGCCGGTGGCGGCTCTGTCCATCCGGGCCGTGGCGGCGGCGCCCGTGCGAGCGGCGGCGGAAGCGGCATCGAGGCCCCCGGATTTCAGGGCTTCGAGCGCCGGGATCAGGGCGTCCAGCAGCGTGCGGTCGCCCGGGCCGGCGCCGCCGTAGTTCCGCACGCGGGCCACGCCCTGGGCCAGGGCGTCGGGCCAGGAGGCGCCGTCCGTGAGCGCGGACGCGGCGGCAGCGAAGAAAATAGAGGCCAGCACGCCGCTGGAGCCGCCGACCGCGCGGCCGATCCGCTCGGCGAGCGCACGGCACAGGGCGGGCGGATCGGTCTGCGGCAGCCGGTCGAGATCTGTCGCGACCGCCCGGGCCGCGCCCGCGAAGGTGGTACCGGTATCGCCGTCTCCGACTTTCGCGTCCAGGGCGTTGAGCGTCCCCTCGGCGGCGATGAGCGCCCGCGTCACGGCGGCGATCCGGGCGGCCACGATCGGATCCCGCGACGGCGTGAAGGCCTCGCCCGCTAGTCCCTCCGGGATCGGGCGCAGGACCGGCGGGGCGATCCGCACCGCGCCGGGCCAAGCCGGCATGGGCACCGGCGCTAGGAGGGCCGCTTCGATCTCGTCGTCCAGGGGCAGGATCGACAGCGAGGCACCGTGCATGTCGAGGGCGGTCATCAGCGGTGCCGGACCCAGCAGAAGGCGCACGCGCCGGCCGAGCTCCGTGCTCAGAACGGCCTGTGTCAGAACCTGCATCTCCAGGGCGGTCGCCGAACCGAGATTGTTGACCAGCAGCGCCAGCGGCCCAGCGCCCGAAAACCGCTCGGTCATCAGCTGCGCCAAATCGCCCGCCTGCGGCAGCGTGATCCGCTCGACCCCGGGCTCGCCATGAATGCCGAGGCCGAGTTCCGCCTGCCCCTCGGCTAACCGCTCGCTGCGCGGCGACCCGGCGGCCGTGGCGGTGGAGACCGCGATGCCGAGAGACTGGGCCGAGTCCGCCACCCTTCGGGCGAGGGCCGCCACAGTCTCCAGCGACGCGCCATTCTCCGCCGCGTGACCCGCCACCTTGTGCACGAACAGGGTTCCGGCCACGCCCCTGGGCTGCTTCGCCTCCGGCAGAGCGATGTCGTCGGCCACGATCACGGTCTCGACCTTTTTGCCGAGCGTTCGGGCGCGTTCGGCGGCGAGACCGAAATTCAGGCGGTCACCCGCGTAGTTCTTGATGATCAGCAGGCAGCCGGCCGGTCCGGTCACGGCCAAGATGCCGGCGAGCACCGCGTCGACGCTGGGCGAGGCGAAGACATCGCCGCACACCGCCGCGCTGAGCATGCCCGGGCCAACGAAGCCGGCATGGGCCGGCTCGTGGCCGGAGCCGCCGCCGGAGATCACCGCGACCTTGCCGGGATCCAGTTCGGCCCGCAGCACGACGCGGATCCCGGGATCGCCGTCGAGCCGGGCGAGGCGACCGCCGCTGGCGGCCAGCAGGCCCGCAATGGCGTCGGTGACCAGGGTGGCGCGGGTCTCGATGAAATGGGCCATGGCGTGACCTTCTGCGATCGCGGTCCGCAGGTGTTTCCCTGCGCGCCGTCACAGCGGATTGTCTGAGCAATCGCGGCCGCCGGCGCAACGGCCGGCGGCAGGTTTCCTCAGGCCCCGGCCTATTCCTTCACGGCGCCGGTGAGCGCGGAGACGTAATACTCGACGAAGAACGAGTAGAGGATCACCAGCGGCAGGGAGCCGAGCAGGGCGCCGGCCATGAGCGAGCCCCACTTGTAGACGTCGCCGTCTACGAACTCGCTGACCACCGCGATCGGCACGGTCTTGTTCTGCGTCGAGGATAGGAAGGTCAGCGCGTAGATGAACTCGTTCCAGCACAGCGTCAGCGAGAAGATGCCGGCCGAGATCAGGCCCGGGAAGGCGAGCGGCAGGATGATCTTGGTCAGGATCTGCCAGCGGCTGGCTCCGTCCATGAGCGCGCATTCCTCCAGCTCGTACGGGATGGTCTTGAAGTAGCCCATCAGGAGCCAGGTCGAGAACGGGATCAGGATGGTCGGATAGGCCAGGATCAGGGCGATCGGCGAGTCGAACAGCCCGTAGGCCTGGATGATCGTGGCGAGCGGGATGAACAGGATCGAGGGTGGCACCAGGTAGGCGAGGAAGATCGCGGCGCCGACCCAGCCCGCGCCGTTGAAGCGGACGCGCACACAGGCATAAGCGGCGAGCACGCTGGCGAACAGCGACAGGATCGTGGCGGCCACCGACACGTACATCGTGTTCCAGAGCCAGCGCGGATACTGCGTCTCGAACAGCAGCTTGTTGATGTGCTTGAGCGTCGGATCCACCACCCAGAACGGGTTGAACCGCTCCATATCGATCAGCTGCTCGTCCGGTTTGATCGCCGTCAGCGCCATCCAGTAGAACGGGAACAGCAGCACCGCGAGGATGATCAGGAGCGGCAGGTAGGTGGTGACGAGCCGCCGGGGCAGGCGCTCGAGATAGGCCATTCCCTCGCTGTCGTCGGTTAGGCCCGCGGGACGGGCGGCCATGACCGGCGCGAGGCGCGGGTCGGCATGGGCGGGCGGAGCGGGCGCGCTCATCGGTCGGTTCCCCCGGATTGCCAGGCCCGGCGCTGGAGGCCGAACCACGAGATGCCGATCGCGGCGAGCAGGAACGGCACCATCGCGGTGGCGATCGCCGCGCCCTCGCCGAGCGTCCCGGAGAGGACGCCGCGCTGGTACGACAGGGTCGCCATCAGGTGTGTGGCGTTGACCGGGCCGCCCCGGGTCATCGCCCAGATCAGCTGGAAGTCGGTGAAGGTGAACAGCACCGAGAAGGTCATCACCACGGCGATGATCGGCGTCAGCAGCGGCAGGGTGATACGCGAGAAGATCTGCCAGTTCGAGGCGCCGTCGAGCGTCGCGGCCTCGTAGAGCGAGGGCGAGACCGTCTGCAGCCCCGCCAGCAGCGTGATCGCGATGAACGGCACGCCGCGCCAGATGTTGGCGAAGATCACGCAGGCCCGCGCCATGCTGGGCTCGCCGAGGAAATCGATGTTGCCGTCGATGACCCCGAGGTGGCGTAGCGACCACGAGATGATCGAGAACTGGCTGTCGAAGATCCACCAGAACGCGATCGCCGAGAGCACCGTGGGCACCACGAACGGGATCAGCACGATCGACCGGACGATCGACTTGAACGGCATGTTCTTGTTGAGCAGCAGCGCCAGGTAGAGGCCGACCGCGAACTTCACTACCGACGCCACGGCCGTGTACAGGCAGGTGTTGAACACCGAGAGCCAGAACACGTCGTCGTCCCAGAGCCAGGCGTAATTCTCCAGGCCGATGAAGACGCCCTCCCGGCCGATCCGGGTGTTGGTGAAGGACAGCCAGATGCCCTTCAGCAGCGGATAGGCCAGGAACAGGCCGAGGATCAGCGCGGTCGGCAGCATGAACCAGAAGCCCGCCCAGCCGCGGCTGACGCGCAGGCGCTGCCAGGCCGAGCGCGTCGGGACCGCGAGCGGGGCAGGCTGGGTCAGGGCCGTGTGCGCCATGGGTTCGCCTCGGGAAATGGGCCGGGATGCGTCGCCGCCTCAGGTGTTGCGGAAGATGCGCTGGGCTGCGCGCTCGGCGTTGCGGATCGCCGTCTTCACGTCCTCACGGCCGGTGCAGTGGCTCGCGAACATGTCGACCACCACGAAGTCGGCCAGCACCGCGGCGATGCGCTCGCTCACCGGCGCCTGGCCGCCGGCCGCGAGTGAGCGCCGTCCCGCCTCGGCGAAGACGGCGTTCTTCGGGTCGCTCGTCCAAATCGGATTCTTGGGGTAATTCGACAGCGGCTCACAGAGGTAGCCCTGCGCGCCCTCGATCCAGGGATTGTAGTTCGACGCCTCCATCATGAAACTGATGAACGCCTTACAAGCGTTGGGCGCCTTCGAATACTTGAACGCCAGGATCGGGAAGGCGAGCTGGAACTCGGTGGGTTTGCCGGCCGGGCCGATCGGCCAGACCGCGTGGTCCATGTCCTCGGCGAGCTTCGGGTTGTCCTTCTTGACGGCGGCGTAGATCGAGATGCCGTTATGGGTGAGGTACAGGTCGCCCGCCAGGAACGCCTTGTTGTTCGAGGAATCATTCCAGGACACGGTTCCGGGCACGAAGGTCTCGTACATCGACTTGACGTATTCGAGCGCCTTGGCGGTCTCGGGCGAGTTGATCACGATCTTCTCGTTGGCGTCGACCAGGTTGCCGCCATGGGACCAGAGCGCCCAGTGGCACCAGGTGTTGGCGTCGCCGGTGGCGTGCCCGAGGGCGAAACCGGCGGGGGTGTTGTTCTTCTTGAGCGCCCGGCACAGCTCGAGGAAGCCCGCGGTATCCTCGGGGAACTTGCTGAACCCGGCTTTCTGCATGGCCGAGATGCGATAGTTCGGATAACCGCCATTGAAGCCGACCGGGATCGCGATCCACTTGCCCTTGACCTTGCCGTAGGCCTCTGCCGACGGGAACCAGGGGCCGTACTTCTTGGCCAACGACTCGGCGACGTCCTCCAGCGGCAGGCACTTGTCCGGGAACAGCGCCGGGAACGAGAACAGACCCCAGACCATGTCGGGCCCCTGCCCGGTATTGGCAGCCACGGATGCTTTCGGCTGAATGTCGTCGAAGGATTCGTTGGTCACCGAGACCTTGACGCCGGTCGCCTTGGTGAAGGCATCCACCATCCGCAGGAACGCCTCGTCCTCGCTGGGGATAAAGCGTTTCCAGCGCAGAATAGACAGGCTGGCGCCGGGCTCAGGCTTCCACTCGGCATTCTGCGCCCAGGCCCGGGCGAAGCCGAGGAGGTCGCCGCTGGCGGCGAGGCCGGTCGCGGCGGCACCCGCCAGGAGGGAACGGCGGTCGAGTTTGGGCATCGTGGCGTCACTCCCTGGATGGATCGGGTGCGATCAGGTCGGCAGGCGCCGGCCCGTCTCGGCATCGAAGAAATGCACGCGGTTTGGCCGCAGATGGACGGTCTCGCCCGGCCCTTCGCTCACGCGTTCGCGCAGCACGCAGGTAAAATCCTGGCTGTGGGCCCGCACCGCCAGCATCGTCTCCGAGCCGGTCGGCTCGACCACCACGACCTCGGCGGCGATCCCGTCCGGCGCGAGATCGAAATGCTCGGGCCGCATCCCGAGGACGAGCTTGCGGCCCTCGGCGCCGGCCGGCGCCTCGGCCAGGGGGATGATCAGCCCCGAATCGCCGGCGAAGGCCAGATGGCCGTTCCTCCGGACCGTCCCGAGCACGAAGTTCATCGCCGGGGAGCCGATGAAACCCGCCACGAACAGGTTGTCGGGCCGGTCGTAGAGTTCCAGGGGCGGGCCGATCTGCTCGACCACGCCGTCATGCATCACCACGATCCGGTCGGCCATGGTCATGGCCTCGATCTGGTCGTGGGTGACGTAGATGGTCGTGGTCTTCAGGCGCTGATGCAGTTCCTTGATTTCGGTGCGCATCGCCACGCGCAGCTTGGCGTCGAGATTCGAGAGCGGCTCGTCGAACAGGAAGACCTGGGGGTCGCGCACGATCGCCCGCCCCATGGCGACGCGCTGGCGCTGCCCGCCCGAGAGCTGGCGCGGGTAGCGGTCGAGGAGGGGCGCCAGGCCAAGGATCTGCGCGGCCTTGCTGACCCGCGTATTGATCTCGGCCGACCCCGCCTTCCGGATCCGCATGGAGAAGGCCATGTTCTCCCGCACCGTGAGATGCGGATAGAGCGCGTAATTCTGGAACACCATCGCGATGTCCCGCTCCTTGGGCGGAACATCGTTGACGACACGCTCGCCGATACGGATCTCGCCGCCGGAGATATTCTCCAAGCCGGCGATCATGCGCAGCAAGGTCGACTTTCCGCAGCCCGAAGGCCCGACCAGGATCACGAACTCACCATCCCGGATGTCCACGGACACACCGTGCAGGACGTTCGTCGACCCGAAAGCCTTGCGAACCTCGCGGATTCCCACCGAGGCCATGCTTCCTCCCGATCAGGGTCGCTCTGATGGCGACTCCTCTACAAGCAGTACAGAGGAGTGCCTTTCGGAAAGCAAGCCGACCGCACCTGAATTTTAAATCATAGGCGGCTTCTGTCAGGGGGAGCCCTGTGGATTTTTTGTGCAGGCGGTGAAATTGCGCGGCGCGGCTGCCAGAAGATCGACGGTCTCAGTTCGCAGTTCCGGATCGGTGACGAGCCTGTCCGCATGAAACATTCTCCCGGAGCCCGAATCGACGGCCGATGCTAAGGCGGGACCACAGTGGATCCGCCGGCGCCGCGCCTTTCCAGACGGAGCGCGCGCAGCCGCAACGCGGCACGATAACCCGACGCATGAGGACAGCATGGCTTTATCCGGTCTGACCGCCCGCGAGATCCTGCCCGCCGATGCCGGTCGCGGTGCCTTAGTCGGGCGGGTGTGGCGCCCGGATGTCGGTGGCCCAAGCGTCGTGGCGATTCGGGCGGGTTCGGAGGGCGAGATGCGGGTCGTGGACATCACCGCCCAGTTCGCCACCGTCAGCGACCTGTGCGAGGCGCCGGACCCCGCCACGGCCCTGCGCGCCGCCGAGGGCGTGGATCTCGGCAGCCTCGAGACAATCGTCGCCAACACCCCGCCCGACAGCCGCGATACCGGGCGTCCGTGGCTCCTCGCCCCGGTAGATCTCCAGGCGCTGAAGGCCGCCGGTGTCACCTTCGCCACCTCCATGCTGGAGCGGGTCATCGAGGAGCGGGCACGGGGCGACCTCGCTGCCGCTTCGGCGATCCGCGCCGAGGTCGAGCGCTTGGTCGGCCGCGACCTGCGCCGGCTGAAACCTGGCTCGCCGGAGGCGATGGCGTTGAAGGAGGTGCTGGTCGCTCAGGGCGCCTGGAGCCAGTATCTCGAGGTCGGAATCGGGCCGGACGCGGAGATCTTCACCAAGGCGCAGCCGCTCTCCGCGGTCGGCTGCGGCGCCGATGCCGGGCTTCACCCGGAGTCGTATTGGAACAACCCCGAGCCGGAAGTCGCGCTGGCCGTCTCATCCCGCCAAAACATCGTCGGGGCGACGCTCGCCAATGACGTGAACCTGCGCGACTTCGAAGGGCGATCTGCGCTGCTGCTCGGTAAGGCGAAGGACAACAACGCCTCCTGTGCTTTGGGGCCGTTCCTTCGCCTGTTCGACGAAACCTTTGGCCTCGACGACATCCGGCGCACCACCGTGACCCTCGAAGTCATCGGCACCGACGGGTTCCGGATGGAGGGGACCTCGCCGCTGTCCGAGATCAGCCGGGATCCGGAGGAATTGGTCGCGGCCCTGATGGGGCGCACGCACGATTACCCGGACGGGGCGGTCCTGCTGTTGGGCACGATGTTCGCGCCAATTCAGGATCGGTACGGCCCCGGACTGGGCTTCACCCACGCCGAGTACGACCGCGTCGTCGTGGCGAGCCCCGAACTCGGCCGCCTCGTCAACCGCATGCGTCCCTGCGATGCCTGCGAGCCCTGGACGTTCGGCGCCGGCGCGCTGATGCGCAACCTCGCGGCACGCGGCATTCTGTGACAGAGCCTCGCGCTAAAGCTCTCCGGAACAAGCCGATGACAGAAGCCGGATCCATCCTCGCGCGTCTTTCCGACATCGTCGGACCGTCCGGCCTCGTCACCGGCGAGGAGCTGCGCGGCCGCTCGGCGAACTGGACCCGGCCGACCGAACCCTGCGCGGCGCTCGCTCTGATCCGACCGCGGAACACCACCGAGACGAGCGCCGTGATGGCGGCCTGCCATGAAGCCGGGGTCGCGGTGGTCCCGCGCGGCGGCGCCACCGGCCTGGTCGACGGCACCCTCTGCGCCCCGGACGAGATCACCCTGTCCACCGAGCGCATGACCGGCATCGAGCCGGTGGATCCACTGGGCATGACCGTGGTGGTCGGAACCGGCGCGACCATCGAGAGCGTGCAGAACGTGGCCACCGAGAACGGCCTGTTCTTCCCCCTCGATCTCGGCGCCCGCGGCTCGGCCACGATCGGCGGCGCGATCTCGACAAATGCTGGCGGCCTTCGGGTGCTGCGTTACGGCATGATGCGCGAGATGGTACTGGGTCTGGAAGCGGTGCTGGCCGACGGCACGATCGTCTCATCCATGCGTCCGCTGATCAAGAACAACACCGGGCTCGACCTGAAGCAGGTCTTCATCGGCACCGAGGGGACGCTCGGCATCGTCACCCGCGCCGTCCTGCGCCTGCGACCGGAACCGGCCGGCTACGCCACCGCGCTGATCGCCTGCCCGGGGGTCGATGACGGCGCACGGGTGCTGCGCGCCACACAAAGCGCGTTCCAGGGGCGCGTGTCCTCCTTCGAGGGCCTCTGGCCGGACTTTTATAAGCTTATGACGGCCCCCGGCCGGGCGACGCCTCCGCTGAGCTACGACTACCCGTTCTACGCCATCATCGAGGTCGAGTGCGTGCCGGAGGAGGCAGACCGGTTCCTCGGCCTGCTGGAGGGCCTGATGGGCGAGGGCACGATCCTCGACGCGGCGGTGGCCTCCTCGGAGGAGCAGCGCCGGGGGATGTGGCGCATTCGCGACCGGGTCGAGCACCTGAACGCGGACGGGATCGAGCGCGCCTTCGACGTCAGCGTGCCGCTCTCTAAGATGGACGGCTACGTTCTCGGAGCGCTGGACGGTCTCGCGGCGATCCCCGGCTGCCGGGCCGTCGTCTACGGCCATATTGGCGACAACAACCTGCACTGGAACACGACCCGCCTCGACGCCGCCGGCAACGCGGCCATCGACGCCGCGATCTACGCGCCGCTCGCCGAGCTGAACGGCTCCGTTTCTGCCGAGCACGGGATCGGACTGGAAAAGCGCGGCAAGCTGTCCCTGTCGCGCTCACCGGAGGAGATCGGCGCCATGCGGCTGATCAAGCGTGCGCTCGATCCGGATAACCGGCTGAACCCGGGCAAGATCTTCTGAAGGCGTGTGGGGTGGCACGAGTTCCATCGGAGACGGCGGTCAAACCGCTGCGGCTGACCGTCCGGCTAACCCCGCGCGGGGGACGCGACGCCGTGGACGGTTGGATCCGCGACGCGGACGGCGTCCCGTGCCTCAAGGTGCGCGTGGCCGCCCCTCCGGTTGATGGCGCCGCCAACACGGCGCTAGAACGATTGATTGCCAGCTCTCTCAGGATCGCGGCCGGCGCCGTTCAGATCGTCGCCGGCCATCAGGGCCGGGTGAAGCGCCTGGAGATTACCGGCGTGGATGATGAGGCCGTTGCCAAAGTTTTTGGTGTGCCGGGATAGATGCCCCATCCATTTCCGAATGCGAAGAACGCCATCGGCCCTCACCGTCATCGCTAGCGTAGCAAAGCGACCCAGGGTAACGCGCGATCACAGAACGTGGCGCAACACTGGGTCGCTTCGCTCGCGATGGCGACACACGGCGAAAGGACCGTCGGCACGCGAGAGCGCTCAAAGTACGATGGCTTCAGCGATGAGGTCGGGGATATCGTCCAACATGTCCTCGGGCTGAAGCGGCGCGAGCGTCGCCATAAGCATACTGAGCTGAATTGCTGGCTGGATGGCAGGATTACCGTCAAGCCGCGGCGCATTCATCACTCCCTTCTCAGGAAGTTCTAAGTCCCGCTTATGGCGATTGGATCGGATACGCCTCTTTAGGATTGCACGCACGCTGTGCTTCACGGAAACCTCCCGAGCACACACCGCGACGTATGCCGGCATTGGAGGGTCCACAAGCGCCCTCCCCCCGGTCACGGTTGGATCAACGATCCATCTCGGCCCGAACGCTCCTCAGAACGCGACCTTATCCCCGCCCTTCAGCGCCAGCATCTCGCGCGCCTCGTCGGGCGAGGCGACCGCAAGGCCCAGCCCCTCGATGATGGAGCGGACGCGGCGTACCTGCGCCGCGTTGGTCTCGGCGAGCTTGCCGGGGCCGTCCCACAGGCTGTCCTCCAAGCCGACGCGGACGTTGCCGCCCATTGTGGCGGCCATGGCGGCGATGTTCATCTGATTGCGGCCGGCCCCCAGCACCGACCATTGATACTGATCACCGAACAGCCGATCGGCGGTGCGCTTCATGTGCATCACGTCGTCTGGATGGGCGCCAATGCCGCCTTGCAGGCCGAACACCGTCTGGATGAACAGCGGCGCCTTCACCAGCCCGCGGTCGAAGAAGTACTTGAGATTGTAGAGGTGGGCGGTGTCATAGCACTCGAACTCGAACTTTGTGCCGTTCGGTGCGCAGGTGGTCAGGATATGCTCGATCTGGCCGAACGAGTTGCGGAAGATGATATCCTTGTTGCCGAGATAGTCGCGCTCCCACTGGTGCTTCAGGTCCTTGAAGCGGTCGAGCATGCCGAACAGGCCGAAATTCATCGAGCCGAGGTTGAGCGAGGCCACCTCCGGCTGGAAGGTCGCAGCCGGACGCACCCGCTCCTCGATCGACATGGTCGGCGCGCCGCCGGTGGTGAGGTTCACCACGCAGCCCGAGCGCTGCTTGATCACCGGCAGGAACTTGGCGAACGCCTCCGGCGACTGATCGGGCTGACCGGTCTCGGGATTGCGAGCGTGGAGGTGGACGATGGCCGCCCCGGCCTCGGCGGCACCGATGGCGGCGTCGGCGATCTCCTCCGGCGTCACCGGGAGGTGTGGCGACATGCTGGGCGTGTGAATCGCGCCGGTGACGGCGCAGGTGATGATGACTTTCCGCTGGGGGGCCATGCTCAGTCCTTCCGTGAAAGCTTGTGGGCTCGCAGGGCCGCGAGCCGGGCGTCCCGGCGGCGCATGCGGGCGGGGAGATCCGCGGGCGCCCGCCATTGCGCCAGGATCGCCTCGGTGGCCGGCGCCTCGTAGACAGCGGGCGGGGCCGGGTCGGCGGCGAGGCTCTTGTAGAAGCCGGTGTAGCGCGCACAGTAATCGGCGATGCCGCCGGGGGCGTTCAGCTCGATCGTCTCGAATGGCCCCATGAAGCTCCAGCGCAGGCCGAGTCCATCCGAGACGGTCTTGTCGAGATCCTGCGGCGTGACGTAGCCCTCCGAGGCTAGGCGGAACGCCTCGGCCAACAGCGCGCCCTGCAGTCGGTTGAGGATGAAGCCCTCGATCTCCTTGAGGACGGTGATCGGCACCTGCCCGATCGTTTCGTAGGTTTCCCGGGCGCGTGCGAGAGCGTCGGTGTCCGTCCAGGGCGCCCCGGAAATCTCTACCAGCGGGATCAGATGTGGCGGGTTGACCGGATGGCCGATCAGGCAGCGCCCGCGCCCGGGCAGATCTTCCGTGAACAGCGAGCAGCGGATCGCCGAAGAAGACGAGGCGATGACCGCATCCGGGGGGGCCAGCGCGTCCAGTTCAGCGAACAGGGCCCGCTTCACATCGAGCCGTTCCGGCCCGTTCTCCTGAACGAAGCCGACGCCGTCGAGACAGGCAGCCAGGCTTTCGGGCGCCCAGATGCGATCCGCCGCCCCTTGTGGATCCGGACAAAGCCCATGCTCGGCCAGAGTCCTCAGGCCCTCTGCACAAAGCGGGATCGCGGCCTCGGCGACGTCGTCCACGGCATCAAACAGCCGCACATCCCAGCCCGAGCGGGCGAAGATCATCGCCCAGGCTCGGCCGATCAGGCCGGCGCCGATGATCGCGACGCTATCGGTCATAATCACAAAACCTTCCGCCGCAGCTCCTGATCCTCGCGCGGCTCACGCGGCTCACTAGGCCGAGCATTCTCGATGGACTCCGGCAGCTCTCACTCAAACTGTGATCACAGATCACTAGCGCGATAGTGCCGGATTCGTCTAGTCTCGGCATATGACTTCCACGTTGGCCCTGGCCGAACTGCCTCAACTCGATCGGCGCACCCTCGCCGACACCGCCTACGAGGCCCTGGCGGATCTCCTTGCCGCCGGGCGGCTGGCGCCCGGCGACCGGCTGTCCCTGCGCCAGAGCGCGGCGGCGCTCGGCGTCTCGGTAATGCCGGTGCGCGAGGCTGTGAGCCGCCTCGTGGCCGACGGCGTGCTCGAAGTCGCGCCGACGCGCGCGATCCGGGTCCCGATCATGACCGCGCGGGACTTCCGGGCGCTCGCCGAGACCCGCATGGCGATCGAAGGCATGGCCGCCGCCCGCACCGCCGAGCATCGGAGCAAGGCGGACCTCGCCGCGATCCGCCGGGCCGAGGCGGCGTTCCGGGCCGAGGCCGAGTCTGCGGAGCCCGATCGCACCCGTGCGGTCCGGCTCAACCGCGACCTGCATTTCGCGATCTACGCCGCCTGCGGGCTGGCGCCGCTCCAAGAGGTCATCGCCCGGCTGTGGCTTAAGGCGGGGCCGGTCATCAACCTCGACCTGCGCGCCCATCCCGAGCGGCTGCTCCAGGGCTTCGCGCTGCGGCGACATGCCGAGGCGCTCGTCGCGATCGAGGCCCGGGACGGGCCTGCCGCCGCAGCAGCCCTGGCTGCCGATATCCGCGAGGCGGCAGATTTCATCCTGTCCCGCGGGGGTCTGCGGGACGCGTAGTTTTGGTGCCCATCGTCCGCGTCAGAAAGGCGGCAAGCGCCTTCGGTACGATGGTTAGGACGGGAGGAACGATATGGATCTCGGAATCGCCGGCTTACGCGTGCTCGTGACGGCGGGCGCCGCCGGCATCGGACGCGGCATCGTCGATGCGTTCCTCGAGGAAGGGGCGCGGGTCTTCGCCTGCGACATTGACGAGGCGGCGCTCGAGGCGCTGCCCGCGGAGGTCGCCCGCAGCCGGACCGACGTCGCCGACCGGGAACAGGTCGCCGCCATGATGGATCAGGCGGTCGATCACCTCGGTGGCCTCGACGTGCTGGTGAACAATGCCGGCATCACCGGGCCGACCGGGCGGGTGGAAGAGATCGCCCCCGAGGAGTGGGACCGCTGCCTCACGGTCTGCCTGACGAGCCAGTTCAATTGCGCCCGGCTCGCTGTGCCTTACCTGCGCGCGAGCAGCAACGGCTCGATCGTCAACCTGTCCTCGGCGGCCGGCAAGTTCGGCTTCGGCCTCCGCAGCCCCTACGCGGCGGCGAAATGGGGCGTGATCGGCTTCACGAAGTCCCTGGCGATCGAGCTGGGCGAGGCCGGCATCCGGGTGAACGCGATCCTGCCCGGTCTGGTCGCGGGCGATCGCCAGCGCCGAGTCCTGGAGGCCAAGGCGCAGCAGCAGGGCACGAGCTTCGCCGAGATGGAGGCCCGCGCCTTCTCGTTCGTGTCAGTGAAGAACTACGTCACCGCCCGCCAGCTCGCCGACCAGATCCTCTTGCTCTGCTCGCCCCGGGGCCGGACCATCTCGGGGCAAGCGATCTCCATCGACGGCGACACCCGGATGCTGTCCTGAAACACTTCGCCCTGGCTTACGCTGCGGCCCGGATCGCGGCAGATTGGAGCCGAAGCGGCACGACGACCGCGCCAAGGGGAGGATCGGAGCATGCGTCTCGCCGGCAAGACAGCATTGGTCACGGCCGCAGGCCAGGGCATCGGCCGGGCCAGTGTCCTGGCGATGGCGCGTGAAGGCGCGCAGGTGCTGGCCACCGATGTCCGGGCGGAGGCGCTCCGGACCTTCGACGGGGTGGAGAACGTCACCACCGCGCCCCTCGACGTGCTGGACCGGACGCAGATCGAGGCGGTAGCCGGCGGGCTCAACCGGATCGACGTGCTGTTCAACTGCGCCGGCTACGTCCATTCCGGCACGGTGCTCGACGCCAGCGATGCCGATTTCGACTTCGCGGTGAACCTCAACGTCCGGTCGCAGTTCTGGACGATCCGCGCGGTCCTGCCCCGGATGCTGGAGGCCGGCGCCTGTAGCATCGTCAACATGGCGAGCGTCGCCGGATCGCTGCGCGGGCTGCCGAACCGCTTCGTCTACGGGCTGACCAAGGCCGCGGTGATCGGCCTGACCAAGTCGGTGGCGGCGGATTACGTCGGCCGCGGAATCCGCTGCAATTGCATCTGCCCCGGCACGGTCGACACGCCCTCGCTCGCCGACCGGATCAACGCGTTCGACGATCCCGCGGAGGCCCGCAAGGCCTTCATCGCCCGCCAGCCCATGGGCTGGCTGGCGAAGGCCGAGGAGATCGCCCCGCTGGTGGTCTTCCTGGCGAGCGACGAGGCCGCGTTCGTGACAGGCCAGAGCTATTCTATCGACGGTGGCATGACGATCTGACGGTCCGCCCGACGGGGCTAGCCGGAGTCGATTGATCGTCCACATCGCCGGTGCGGCACGACCACGGCTTTCCCGATCGTGAATTTTGAATACAATCCTTTCAATGGGCGGGGACGCGCCCTTGGGAGGAATCGGCCGTGACGCAAGCCAAGGCTCGGAGTGCGGTGTCGCCGCGCGCGGCGGCGCGTCACGATGGCGGATTGGCCCGCAAGCTCGCGGAACAGCTTCAGGGGGAAGCGCGGTTCGACGCGTTCACCCGCGGCCGCTACAGCACCGATGCCTCGATCTACCAGATCATGCCGGCCGGCGTGGTCCTGCCGCGCTCGGCCGCGGATATCGCGGCCACCCTACGGATCGCGGCCGATCACGGCGCGCCGGTGATCCTGCGCGGGGGCGGCACCTCGCAGAACGGCCAGCCGATCGGCTCGGGGCTGGTGGTCGATTGCGCGCGCCACTTCAACGGCGTCCGCGCCTATGATCCCGAGGCCGGGACGATCACGGTCGAGCCCGGCATGGTGCTGGAGCGCCTGAACACCCGGGTGAAGGCCGATGGCTGGTTCTTCCCCGTCGAGCCCTCGACGGCGACCCGCTGCACCATCGGCGGCATGGCCGGCAACAATTCCTGCGGCGCCCGCTCGCTGCGCTACGGCAAGATGAGCGACAACGTCCTTGCGATGGACGCGCTGCTGCCCGACGGCGAGGCGTTCGGCTTCGGCCTGACCGGCAACGCGACCACCGGCGTTACCGGCTCGGCACACGTCGAATCCATGGCCGAGCGCATGCGCGCCCTCGCCCTGCTTCATCGCGACGAGATCGAAGCCCGCTACCCGAAGGTGCAGCGGCGCGTGGGCGGCTACAACCTCGACGCCCTGGTCGAGCCGCGTCCAAACCTCGCGCATCTGCTGGTCGGCTCGGAAGGGACGCTGGCTGCCACCACCTCGGTCACCCTCAAGCTGTCGCGCCTGCCGGCGCACCGGGTGATGGGCGTCTGCCACTTTCCGTCGTTCCGGGCCGCCATGGAGACGACGCAGCACATCGTCGCCCTCGATCCCGTGGCGGTAGAGCTGGTCGACAACAACGTACTGGTGCTGGGCGCCGACATCCCGCTGTTCCGGGCGACGCTGGCAGACATCACCCGCGGCAAGCCGAACTGCCTGCTGCTGGCGGAGTTCGCCGGGGACGATCTCCCCGCCCTCAAGCGCGACCTGAAGCGGCTCGACGCCTGCATGGCCGATCACGGCTTCGCGGATGCGGTCGTCGAGATCGTCGAGCCGGCCCGCCAGCGCTCAGTCTGGGAGGTGCGCGAGGCCTGCCTCAACATCATGATGTCGATGAAGGGCGACGCGAAACCGGTCTCGTTCATCGAGGATTGCGCGGTGCCGTTGGAGCACCTCGCCGACTACACCGATGCGGTGACCGAGGTGTTCACCAAGCACGGTACCCGCGGCACCTGGTACGCCCACGCCTCCGTGGGCTGCCTGCATGTCCGCCCGATCCTCGACATGAAGGAGGGCGGCGACGTGAATCGGATGCGCGCCATCGCGGAGGAGACCTCCGAGCTGGTGCGCCGCTACAAGGGCTCCTATTCCGGCGAGCACGGCGACGGCATCTCGCGCTCGGAATACATCGCGCCGCTGTTCGGCCCGGTCCTGACCCGCGCCTTCGAGACCGTGAAGGACGCGTTTGACCCGGAAAACCGGCTCAATCCCGGCAAGATTGTCCGGCCGCTGACCATGGACGACCGGAGCCTGTTCCGGTTCAAGCCCGATTACGCGGTGACGGAGCCGCTCAAGCCCGCCCTCGACTGGTCGGATTGGGGCGGCTTCGGCTCGGCCGTCGAGATGTGCAACAACAACGGCACCTGCCGGAAGCTCGCCGGCGGGGCGATGTGCCCGTCCTACCGCGCGACCCGCGAGGAGGAGCACCTCACCCGCGGCCGCGCCAATACCCTGCGGCTCGCCATCTCCGGCCAGCTCGGGCCGGACGCCTTCACCAGCAAGGCGATGAAGCGCACCCTCGACCTGTGCGTCTCCTGCAAGGCCTGCCGTCGGGAATGCCCGACGGGCGTCGACATGGCCAAGATGAAGGTCGAGTTCCTACACCACTACCACGCCCGCCACGGCCTGCCCCTGCGCGACCGGCTGATCGGCCTGATGCCGCATTATGCCGGCATCGCCGCCAAGCTCGCGCCGCTCCTCAACCTCCGCGACCGGCACCCGGCGCTGGCCGCCCTATCGGAGCGGATGGTCGGGCTCTCGGCGAAGCGCTCGCTGCCGCGCTGGCGGCGTCCCTGGAGCGAGCAGGGTGAGGCGGCTCACCCCAAAGACGTGACGGGGGATTTCCGTGACGTCATCCTGTTTGGCGACACGTTCAACCGCGCCTTCGAGCGGGAGAACCTGGAAGCGGCCGAGCGGGTGCTTCAGGCCGCGGGTTACCGCATCCACCGGGTCTATCCGAACCGCGGGCGTCGGCCGCTCTGCTGTGGGCGAACCTGGCTTGCCTCGGGCCAGACCGACCGGGCCCGCGCCGAAGCGCGCCGGACCCTCGACACGCTCCTGCCCTTCGTCCGGGCCGGCGCCCGGGTGGTCGGCCTCGAACCGTCCTGCCTGCTGACCTTCCGTGATGAGTTCTCGGCCTTGCTGCCGGGCGACGAGGCTGCGCTTCTCGCCAAGCAGGCGTTCCTATTCGAGGAATTGCTGGCCGGCGATCTGGCGGCGGGCCGGATCACGCTGCCGCTGGTGGATCAGGGCGGCCGCGTGGCGCACCTGCATGGGCATTGTCACCAGAAATCCTTTGGCGTGATGGGCTCGGTGGAGACGGTGCTGCGAACCGTCCCGGGCCTCGACGTGCGTGTCATCGAATCGAGTTGCTGCGGCATGGCGGGGGCGTTCGGCTATGGCGCCGAGACGATCGAGACCTCCTTGGCCATGGCCGAACTGTCTCTATTCCCGGCGTTGCGGGCGGCCGCCCCCGGCGATCTCGTCGTGGCCGACGGCACGAGCTGCCGGCACCAGATCCACGACGGCCTCGGCATCCGCGCGGAGCATGTGGTCCGCGTTCTCGATGACGCGCTCGTGCGCACGGCGCCGCCTCGACACTGAATTGCCGGGCACCTACACATGCACTCAGGTTGCTTTGACCGTGCGTGCACTCTGGGCCCATGAACAAGATCGACCCCGGCATCGGAATTAGCCGTCGCTATCTCCACGACGAGGTGGCGGACCGGATGCGTGAACTGATCCGCTCCGGCGAAATGGAGCCGAAGGCGCGCATCAACGAGGGCGAGCTGACGGAGCGGTTCGGAATCTCGCGCACGCCGCTGCGGGAGGCGATTAAGATCCTGGCGACCGAGGGCCTGCTCGAGCTGCTGCCGAACCGCGGTGCCAGGGTCGCCAGCATTTCCGAGACCGAGCTCGAGGAAATGATGGAGGTGATTGCCGCGCTCGAGGCCACGGCCGGCGATCTCGCCTGCCGGACGATCTCGGAGGCCGAGATTGATGCGATCGAGGCCGATCACCGGGCCATGGTGGCGGCCTGGAAGGCTGGCGACGAGGCCGGGTATTTCAGCCACAACCGGCGGATCCACGAAGGCATTATGGCGGCGAGCCGCAACGGCATCCTGGCGAACATCTATGAGGGCCTGTCGGGCCGCATCCAGCGGTCGCGCTATTCGGCCCACCAGACCCCGGACCAATGGGCTCGCGCCGTGTCCGAGCACGAGCACATGATCGCCCTGCTGCGCGCCCGGGACGGGGGCGCCCTGGCGATCCTGATGCGCGAGCACATCCGCGGGAAAAAGCCTGTGATTGCAGCGAATTACGGGGTCGCGGACGTCGGCTGAGCGGTCATCTCGAACCAGAACGAGGCACCCGGCGTGCGGGAATCGTTGGGATAGAGAAACGGGATGTCGGGGCCCGGCCCACGGGCGGCGAAGACCGCTTGGATCCGGGCGCGCATCGCCGGTTCCTGGCAAAGGTACATGACCGGGACCGTCACCCGGAACGGGGGCGCACCGCACATCAGCATCGCGGCCAGCAGGTACTGCTCGTTGTAGAGACGACAGTTCCACGCGGCAGGGTAGTCATCCGGGATGAAGATGTCGTGGATTTGCACGATCACACCCGGCGCGAGACGCGGCATCACTTCGAAGAAGAACACCGTCACGTCGGAATTGGCGAAGGATCGGTGCGATCCGTCGAAGAACACGATGTCCCCGGCGCGCAACTCGTCGAAGAGTTTCAGATCACAACCTTCGAGTGGACTGCGAAGAGTCCAATCGCAGATCGCATCGATCTCACGCCGGGGCATCGGGTCGATCGAGGTGATTGTCGTCGGCAGATTCAGCGCGTCGATCGCGTAGCGGGCAAAGCAGGTCGAGCACCCGGATCCGATCTCGAGATAGCGGGCCGGCCGCTTCCAGGCGAGCAGGGTCATGAGCGCTGCAGCGTCGAGGGCGGTGAACCAGGTGTTGTTCCAGTGCGGCGTCACCGAGCCGGTCGCTCCCGCTTCGTGCGGAACGCTGTGGAGCAGATCGACCTGACTCTCCAGCGCATCGAGGAACGATCCGTAGGCGGCGGTTTCCCGGGCCAAGACCGACCGCAGGTGACCGTGCGGCGCGCTGCCGGGGGTCCAGCGGGAGGATGGCACCACCGGGTGATAATCGTGAACCGTGTGGCTCCAGCGGAACGGTTCGGTGCTGGCCCGGAAAATATCGACCCCGGCGCGGCGCCCGGCGCTTCTCACGATGTCCTTCAGCATAATCGTCCTCGATTCCAGAGGGCGACCATGCCGATTACTCAACTTCTAGTCGAGTCAGAACCCGGAGCTACGCAATCCCCGCGCGCATTGCGGTTAAGCGGCGCTTGCGGCCCGGTCAGGCCGCGTTCGATGCCCGGAGGCCGGCGACGAGGTCGGTGAACCGGTCACCCTGGACGATGACGTGGCTGCGCAGGGCCTCGGCGGCACCGGCTTCGTTCCCGGCCACGATCGCGGCGACGATCGCCTCGTGCTCGGCGAGCGATTGCGGCAGCCGCTGCCGGACCCGCAATTGCAACCGCCGGTAGGGTGCCAGCCGACGATGCAACGACAAGGCCTGGTCGGCCAAGAAGGCGTTGCGGCTCGCCCGGTACACCACCGTGTGGAACACGTAATTCTCGGCGTAATAGCTCTCGGTATCCGCCTCGGCCATCGCCGCCGTGCAACCGGCGAGCGCCGCCTGCAGCGCCTCGGCATCCTCCGGGACGAGGCGGCGCGCGGCGAGCCGGCCGCAGGCGGCCTCGATCTCGGCCATGGCCTCGAACATGGCGAGCAGCAGGTGCGGCTCCGGGGCGCTGACGATGGCGCCACGCCGCGGCTTGGTCTGGACCAGGCCGGTGGCCGCCAATTGCAGCAGGGCCTCCCGGATCGGCGTGCGCGAGACCCCGAAGCGCGCCGCGAGCTGGTTCTCGTCCAGGCGTGAGCCGAGAGCGAGTTCGCCCGAGACGATCTCGTCCTCGATCCGCTGGCGCAGACGCTGGGCGTGACTCATGCCTCCATCCCTCCGCGCCGACAGATCAGCGCTGCATCTGCCCGATTCCTGGCTCGCCGCCGGGCTTGATGCCCATCACATATGCTCCACCGTTGACAAAATATACAAGACGGTTTTTCTTGCATACAAGCGCTGTTGATCAGTATTGCGGCGCACAAAATGGACGCTGCTCGTATTGCGGCGCGGGAGAAAGCTATGACGCCGACACGTCGCACGCTGGTCGCGGCCGCCTTCGCGGCGCCCGCCATCCTGAGGTTCGGTCTCGGCGCCGCCCAGGCTGCTACCGTCCTCAAGCTGTCGCACCAATTCCCGGGCGGCACGATCGACGAGGGCGATTTCCGCGACCGCATGTGCCGGAAATTCGCTCAGGCGGTCGGCGAGCGCTCCAAGGGCGCCCTGGAGGTCCAGGTCTATCCCGGCTCTTCGCTGATGAAGACGAACGCCCAGTTCGGCGCCATGCGCAAGGGCGCGCTCGACATGTCGCTCTACCCGAGCCCCTACGCGGGTGGCGAGGTGGCGGAGCTGAATATCGGGCTGATGCCGGCGCTCGTGACCTCCTACGCGCAGGCCGTGGCCTGGAAGACCGCGCCGGTGGGCCGCAAGCTCACCGAGCTGCTGGAATCCAAGGGCATCGTCCTGGTCTCGTGGGTCTGGCAGGCCGGCGGCGTCGCCAGCCGGGATCGGGGATTGATCGCGCCGGCCGACGCCAAGGGCATGAAGGTCCGCGGCGGCTCCCGCGAGATGGATCTGATGATGAAGCAGGCCGGCGCCGCGACGCTCTCGATCCCCTCGAACGAATCCTACGCGGCGATGCAGACCGGGGCGTGCGACGCGGTCATCACCTCGTCCACCAGCCTGATCTCGTTCCGGCTGGAGGAACTCTCGAAGGCGCTCACCTCCGGCCGGGAGCGCTCCTACTGGTTCATGCTCGAGCCGATCATGATGTCCAAGACCGTGTTCTCCGGCCTGCCCAAGGACCAGCAGGACCTGATCATGGCCGTGGGTGCCGAGCTCGAGGCCTTCGGCCAGGCCGGCGCCAAGGAAGACGACACCCGCGTCGAGCAGATCTTCTCCAAGGCCGGCGCCAAGGTCTCGCAGCTCGACGATCAGGTGCTCGGCCAGTGGCGGGAGATCGCCCGCGAGACCGCCTGGAAGGATTACGCCGGCCGTAACGCGACCTGCGCGGAACTGCTGAAGCTTGCGGAGCAGGTCGCGTGAGCCACGGCTTCGACGCGGCCACCGCGATCCCGGACGCGAAGGGCGCCGAGGAGCCCCGGCTCCCCGGCCTGCTCGGGCTCTTCGACCGGACGCTGCGCGGCATCAACCGCGTGATCCTCGGCCTCGGGGGGCTCTGTCTCGTCGGTGCCTGCCTGGTGCTGAGCCACAGCGTCGTGGTCCGCTACCTGCTGAAGGAACCGACCGACTGGCAGGACGAGATGGCGGTCTTCCTGATCGTCGGGGCGACCTTCTTCTCGGCCGCCGGAGTCCAGGCCAAGCGCGGCCATGTCGCGATCGAGGCCCTGACCGGGCTGCTGCCGCCGGCGGTCAACCGGGTCCGTCTGCTGTTCGTGGACGTCGTCAGCCTCGCCTTCTGCGCGTTCTTCGCCTGGAAGAGCTGGACCCTCGACCACGAGGCCTGGGTCGACGGCCAGACCTCGCAATCGACCTGGGGGCCGCCGCTCTGGATCCCCTACACGCTGATGGCCGCCGGCATGAGCCTGCTGTGCCTGCAGTTCGTCCTGCAGATCGCCGAGGCCCTGCTCTACGGGCCGCGGGCGGCGGGCTGGGCCAAGCCGAAGATCGGCATCGGTGCCGACGTCAACAGGGACATGCACGGTGCGCCCGGGGTCACGCCCCAGGGGCCCGATCCGATCGGCCGCACGGTCGACGCGAGGGTGAAACGATGAGCACGGCGGCGATCGGCTTCCTCTACGCGGGGGCCACCCTCGGGGCGATGCTGTCGGGCATCCCCATCGCGTTCGCGCTGGGCGCCGTGGCGCTGGCCTTCATGGTCGTGTTCATGCCGGCCGCGTCCCTCGATACGGTGGCCCAGAACGTCTACGAGGAGATGGCCTCGATCACCCTGCTGTCGATCCCGCTGTTCATCCTGAAGGGCGCGGCGATCGGCCGGTCCCGGGCGGGGCAGGACCTCTACTCGGCGATGCATGCCTGGATGCACCGGATCCCCGGGGGGCTCGGCATCGCCAACGTCTTCGCCTGTGCGCTGTTCGCCGCCATGGCGGGCTCGAGCCCGGCGACCTGCGCCGCCATCGGCTCGGCCGGCATCCCGGAGATGCGCAAGCGCGGCTACTCGCCGGGCTTCGCGGCCGGGATCATCGCGGCCGGCGGCACCCTCGGGATCCTGCTGCCGCCCTCGATCACCATGATCCTGTACGCGGTCGCCTCCGAGCAGTCCCTCGGGCGGCTGTTCCTGGCCGGCATCGGGCCGGGTCTGTTGCTGGTCGCCCTGTTCGCGGCCTGGTCGATGTACCGGTTCCGCTCGGAATTCGCCGCCGCCAAGGCGGTGCTGGAGCGCGGCGGCCCGGCCTCGCCGATCCTGGCCGACGAGCAGTACAGCATGGCCCAGCGCTTCTCGACGCTGCCGCGGGTGCTCCCCTTCGTGATCCTGCTTACCGGCGTGATGGTGGCGCTCTACGGCGGCTACGCGACCCCCTCGGAGACGGCCGGTCTCGGCGGCCTGCTAGCGCTCGGCCTGATCGCCGCCATCTACGGCGTCTGGCGGTTCCGGGACGTCAGCCCGATCCTGATCGCGACGCTGCGGGAATCGACCATGCTGATGCTGATCATCGGCATGTCGCTGCTCTACGCCTACGTAATGAGCTACCTGCACCTGTCGCAGTCGGCCGCGGCCGCGATCGTGGCGATGCAGCTCTCCCCCTGGGTGCTGCTGGTGACGATCCTCGCCCTGGTGATCGTGCTCGGCTTCTTCCTGCCGCCGGTCTCGATCATCCTGATGACCGCGCCGATCATCCTGCCGCCGCTCAAGGCCGCGGGCTTCGACCTGGTGTGGTTCGGCGTGGTGATGACCATCACCATGGAGATGGGCCTGATCCACCCGCCGGTGGGCCTGAACATCTTCGTCATCAAGAACATCGCCCCCGACATCCCGCTCTCGGACATCATCTGGGGCACCCTGCCCTTCGTGATGCTGATGGCGGTGGCGATCCTGATCCTCTGCCTCGTGCCGGGCATCGCCCTCTGGCTGCCGGACCTGCTGCTGGCGACGACGCGATAGGGGGCGGCCTTTCCCTCAAGCGGCGGCGCCGGTAATCTTGGCTCCGTAACCGGCGCCGCCGCCCTATCTATCGATGATGACCGACCTTCAGACCATCCAGATGCTGCACAGGGCGAACGTGATCGCCGAGGACGAGATCGATGCCAGCGTCGAAGCGTTCCTGAATGGCGCGGTGACCGAGCCGTACCGGTTCCGCAGCGGCCACCGGCTCAACCTCGTCAAGGCGGTGCGCAGCCATCCCGGCGCGCAGGAATTCGTCGGCCGGGCGAATGTCGGCACTCAGCTGAAGCGGCCCTTCGTGCGGGCGGCGATCCTGCAGGCGCGTCCGCTGAAGGCGTGAGACGGGAGCCGGACGCGGAAGGGCGTTCAGCCCGATACTCCCACCCGTGCCCGCACGCTGCGATGCCGGGCGATCGAGGGCCGCTGGCGCGGGCCTCTCGGTACGCGAGCTTGGATTCCAAACACCGGTCGAACAGGCGCGCGGGGACCCGTATCGGGGCCTCCTGCAAGATGGCATGACCGGCGCTATCGCCATTAGTTTCCCGTGCGCCATCCGTCTGCTGTCGAACCCGGGCGGCGCGACCGACAGGCGCGAGAGGCGGCTTCGACCCTACCCTGGCGTCAATTCCACCGTCACCGGCACGTGATCGGACGGCTTGTCGAGGCCCCGCAGGTGCTTCTGCACGGCGGCCGAGACCAGGCGGTCGGCAGCCTGGGGGGAGAGCAGCAGATGGTCGATGCGGATGCCGGCATTCCGCTGCCAGCAGCCGGCCTGATAGTCCCAGAAGGTGTAGAGGCCGTCCCGCGGGTCGCAGGCGCGCAGGCCGTCGGTGTAGCCCTCGGCCAGGAGCGCGCGGAACGCCGCCCGGGTGGTGGGCAGGTACAGCGCATCGGAGCGCCACGCCTCCGGGTCGGCCGCGTCGGCGGGCTCGGGGATGACGTTGTAGTCGCCCGCCAGCACCACGGCATGCTCGTCCTCCATGAGGGCGCGGGCGTGGAGCCGCAGCCGTTCCAGGAAGGCGAGCTTGTAGGGGTATTTCGGGCTGTCCACCGGGTTGCCGTTCGGCAGGTAGATCGAGGCCACCCGCACCGGCTTGGTGTCGGCGCCGGAGATCAGCGCCTCGATGTAGCGGGACTGCTCGTCGGACTCGTCCCTCGGCAGGCCGCGGCGGATCTCGGTCATCGCCAGCGGCGCCCGCACCAGCATCGCCACGCCGTTATAGGCCTTCTGGCCCAGGGTCTCGACCGCGTAGCCGGCACCTTCGACCTCGGCGCGGGGGAACGCGTCGTCCTGGCACTTCAGCTCCTGCAGGCAAACCACGTCGGGTTTTGCCTCGTCGAGGAAGCCCAGCAGATGCGGCAGCCGCTGCTTGATCGAGTTGACGTTCCAGGTCGTGATCCGCATCGCCTCGCTTCCGGTCGCCGCCTGGCCGTCATCCCCGCTTCGCGGCGCGCTGACAAGGCCATCACCGCGCAAGATTGGGGAGGTATGGACACCGGGATGACGATGGGGTGGTTCGAGCCGGTGATGGCGTACTGCGAGCGGACCGGGCCGGATTTCTGGGCCGAACCGCTCAACGCGGCGTCGAACGCCGCCTTTCTGCTGGCGGCTGCGGCCGCCGCACGCCGCGCCGGCGCCGCCGATCCGCCCGATCGCGCCTGCCTCGGACTGGCCGGGCTGATCGCCCTGGTCGGGATCGGCTCGTTCCTGTTCCACACCCTGGCGGTGACCTGGGCGATGTATGCCGACATCATCCCGATCACGGTCTTCATCGTCGCATACCTCGTCCTGGCGCTCCACCGGTTCCTGAAGCTGCCCCGCCTCCGGGTGGAGGCGGCGACCGCCGGCTTCATCCTGTTCAGCTTCACCCTGGTGCCGACCCTCGACGGGCTGACCGGGTCCGACATCTCCGCCCGCACCAACGGCTCGATCGATTACCTGCCGGCCGCTCTGGCCCTGTTCACCGTGGCGGCGCTCGACCGTCCGGAGACGCGGTTCGTCGGCACCGGCCGGCGACTCGTTGTCGTGGGCGTGCTGTTCCTGATCTCGCTCACCGTGCGCACCATCGACCAGCTGGCCTGCGCGGTGCTGCCGACCGGGACGCACGCGCTCTGGCATCTGCTCAACGCCCTCGTGCTCTACGCCCTCGTCGCCACGGCGATCCGGCACCGGGCCGTCGCGGGCTGAGCGGGAGATCGATCCGGGACCCGCGGTTTTCTTGCGGGCGGGCCGGAATTCTTGCAGAGATGCGGCGCATCGGAGGCCCGGTCATCTGCGGGGCCCCGGCACGGAAGGAATCATGACAGTGAGCTACCGCATCGGCGTCGCCGGGCTCGGCACCGTCGGCGCGTCCGTCGTCCGGATGATCGCCCGCCGCCGTGACACCCTGCTGGCCTCCGGCCTCGACATCCGCGTCGCTGCCGTGTCGTCCCGCGACCGGAGCCGCGACCGCGGGCTCGATCTCGCCGGGGTGACCTGGTTCGACGATCCGGTGGCGCTGGCGCGCTCTGGCGACGTCGACCGCGTGGTCGAGCTGATCGGCGGCGCCGAGGGGCCGGCCAAGGCCGTGGTCGAGGCGGCGCTTCAGGCCGGCAAGACCGTCGTGACCGCCAACAAAGCCCTGCTCGCCCGCCACGGTGCGGCGCTGGCGGCCCTCGCCGAGGCCAGCGGCGTCGCGCTCGCCTACGAGGCCGCGGTGGCCGGCGGCATCCCGGTGATCAAGACCCTGCGCGAGGGCCTGCCCGGCAACGCCGTGGCGCGCGTCTACGGGATCCTCAACGGCACCTGCAATTACATCCTCAGCCGCATGGAGCGCGAGGGCCTGACCTTCGAGGCCTGCCTCAAGGATGCGCAGGCCCTGGGCTATGCCGAGGCGGACCCGACCTTCGACGTCGAGGGCTTCGACACCGCCCACAAGCTCGCGATCCTGACGAGCCTCGCCTACGGCACCGCCATCGACGCCGACGGCGTCTCCGTGGAGGGCATCTCCCGGGTGCAGCCCCTCGACCTGCGCATGGCCGACGAGCTCGGCTACCGGATCAAGCTCCTCGGCGTCGCCCAGGCCTCGGAGGCCGGGATCGAGCAGCGCGTCCACCCCACCATGGTGCCGAAATCCTCCGCCATCGCCCAGGTGATGGGCGTGACCAACGCGGTCACCATCGACGCCGATGCGGTCGGCGAACTGACCCTGATCGGCCCCGGCGCCGGAGGCGAGGCGACCGCCTCCGCGGTGGTGGCGGACATCGCCGACGTCGCCCGCGGCATCGTGCGCCCGACCTTCGGGGTGCCTGCTTCGGCGATGCGCGCCAGCGAGCGCGTCGAGATGCAGCGCCACGAGGGCGGCTATTACATCCGCCTCACCGTGCACGACCGCCCCGGCGTCGCCGCGGGCGTGGCCCAGCGCATGGCCGAGCGGGAAATCTCGCTGGAGAGCATCCTGCAGCGCCGCACCGAAGGCGCCGGATCCGATCCGCGCGGCCGCTCCGGACGCCCGGTGCCGCTGGTGCTGATCACCTACGCGGCCACCGAGGGCACGATTCGCGCGGCCCTCGACGCGATCGACGCGGATGGCTTATTGGCTGAACCACCGCAGGTGATCCGCATTGAACGGGAATAAGAGTGCATCAAATGGGCAGAGTGCCTAAATCTTGATGCAGGATAAGTGATAAAGATACGCCAAGCGTAGGCTGATTGGTGTCGGTCGACGACGATCAAGGCGGGATCCGACCTCAAGATCGGGCCCGGACACAGGCAGGAAACGATGGCCGTGGCCCCTAAGACTGACCCGCGTGGCGTCCCGCGCACGCTCGCCCTCGAACTCGCCCGCGTCACGGAGCGGGCCGCCATCGCGGCGGCGCGGCTCCGCGGCAAGGGCGACGAGAAGGCCGCCGACCAAGCGGCGGTCGACGCGATGCGCGACGAGCTCAACGGCCTGCCGATCCGCGGCACCGTGGTGATCGGGGAAGGCGAGCGGGACGAGGCGCCGATGCTGTTCATCGGCGAGCAGCTCGGGCAGGGCGAGGGGCCGGAAGTCGACATCGCGGTCGATCCGCTGGAGGGCACGACGCTCTGCGCCAAGGACATGCCCGGCGCGATCGCCGTGATGGCCATGGCCGAGCGCGGCTCCCTGCTGGCCGCGCCTGACGTCTACATGCAGAAGATCGCGATCGGCCCGGGCTACAAGCCGGGCATCGTCGATCTCGACGCGAGCCCCGCCGACAACATCGCGGCGCTCGCCCGGGCCAAGGGCGTCGAGCCCGATCAGATCACCGCGCTGATCCTCGACCGCCCGCGTCACGCGAATCTCGTCGCCGAGGTCAGGGCCGCGGGCGCTGCAGTCCGGCTGATCTCGGACGGCGACATCGCCGGCATCATCTTCACGGCGAGCCCCGCCGAGACCGGTATCGACATCTATCTCGGAACCGGCGCCGCCCCCGAAGGCGTCCTGGCCGCCGCGGCCATGCGGTGCATCGGCGGCCAGATGCAGGGCCGGCTGATCCTCGACACGCCCGAGCGCCGCCGCCGGGCCGCCGAGATGGGCATCGACGATTACAACCGGAAATACGATCTGGTCGATCTCGCCAGCGGCGACGTGATCGTGGCCGCCACCGGCGTGACCGATGGTGCGCTGCTCCGCGGCGTCCGGTTCCGGCCGGACCGGATCCAGACCGAGACGGTGGTCTACCGCTCGGAAGCCGGGACGGTCCGGCGGATCCTCGGGGAGCACCGCCGCGGCGTGGCCTGACGGCGCTCCCGATCTTTCGAAAACATCAGTTCAGGACGACGACCTTCGAGCCGACGTTGACCCGGCTGAACAGGTCGATCGCGTCCTGGTTGATCATCCGGATGCAGCCCGAGGACACGCTCCTGCCGATCGAGAACGGCTCGAGGGTGCCGTGGATGCGGAACAGCGTGTCCTTGTTGCCCTGCCAGAGATACATGGCGCGGGCGCCCAGCGGGTTGCGCAGGCCGCCTTCGACGCCGAGACCGCTCTGGAGCTTGTCGACCTCGCTGGCGAGCTTCGGGCTGCGGGCGATCATCTCCTTGGGCGGATACCAATCCGGCCACGCCTGCTTCGAGTTGACCGTTGCGGTCCCGGACCACGAAAACCCTTGCTTGCCAACGCCGACGCCGTAGCGGCGGGCACGCCCGCCCTGCTCGACCAGGGTGAGCTGGTGCGCGCGGGGATCGACGATGATCGTGCCCGGCTCGTAGGGGCCGTTATAGGCGATCTCCTGCCGGAGGAAGGCCGGGTTCATCTTCTTGTAGTTGAAGGCTTGGACCGGGAACACGTCGTCCTGGATCGGGCCATAGGCCTTGGCGTAGTCGATCGGCCCATCATCGGGAGCACGGAGCACGGCCTTCGCCTTGGCGGCCTCGATGGGGGAGAGCCCCTCGGCCGGCGGCGCTCCGGCGGCCCGGCGGGGCGGCGCGGCCGGATCGTCATAGTCCGGCGCGTAGACCGGGGCCGCCTGCGGAACCGACGCGGCCGGGGGTGCTGGGCGGACCACCGGGGGACGGCCGGTATACGGCAGGTAGCGGTCGCCACGGCGCACGTAGAACGCACCGTTCTGGTCCTGATAGAGCTGGCCGTCGTCGCCGAACCCGTCGATGCCGGACGCGGCGACCGGGCCGCGGCCCTGTGCGTGGGCTGTGGAGGCGAGCGCCAGGACGGTGAAGCCGGCCAGGAACAGGCGGCGGATCGGGGCGGACATGGTTCGGTTTTCCCTGGATGGCGCGGCGTCACCGGATACGTGCGGCGGCGCGCGATCGAGCAAGCCAACACGAATACAAGGCCACGCTCATTCCAGGCCTTAGCAAAGATCGCGCGGCACCGCCAAGTTGCATAGGTCCCTTATGACCGTCGTCTGATGTCTCCCCCGGTACTTCTCCTCACCTGTGTTGCGTTCCTGCCTCAACGCATGACCCGTCCGTTCACCCTGCTGCGTGAACGGACGGGACGGCACGGGTTTCAAGCCGGATCGCGCTTGCGCCAGTCGGCAACCTCCGGTTGATGCCGTCCCTCGGCATCTTCGCCGAGCGAGGGTCTTGATCGTGCGCGCAAGCGTTTTACGGGGTGCTGCTCTGCTCGCCGCCGCCCTGGTTGTCAGTGCGCCCGCCGAGGCCCGCCGGGGCGACCCGGCCGGACCCGCCACAATGGTGGAACCGCCCAAGATCGTGGAGCCCGCCAAGGTCGTGGAGCCCACCGGAACTTGGACCTCCGGCACCCAGCCCGAGCGCGATTGCGGCCGGGCCCGTCGCAAGTTCTGGCTGCCTCAGGAAGGCTGGATCGTCCGCACTGTCGTATCGTGCCGGTGAGAGGGACGCGGCTCGGCGCCGCCCGATTCCCAAGCAGTGCTGCCCGGATGAAGGGCAATCTTTCTTCCCGATAAGATCGAGTCACGAGATAAGCGCTGCCACCCGCATCGTCATTGCGAGCGTAGCGAAGCAACCCAGGACAGCGCGCCGTCTCAGAGCGTAGCGTTTCCTAGAGGCTGTTATGGACCTGGGTCGGGCTGATGCTCAGATGAGCGGGGATGAGCGCGACCCGCAAGCTGTATCCGTCCGATGTTTCCGATGAGGAGTGGGCGCTGGTTGCGCCCTACCTGACGCTGC
>NZ_LKKO01000029.1 GCF_001455965.1 Methylobacterium sp. GXS13 | reverse complement strand
CGCTCACCCGGCTGCTGAGCGAGCGGCGCAACGATCCGGAGGATGTCGCCGAGGCGGCGGGTGTCGGCCGCGAGGCGACCGGGCGGCTCCTGGCGGTCTGCGGCGTGGCCCGCTCCGAACGTCTGGCCGAACCCGAAGCGGCGGCGCCGGAGCCGGCTGTGGAGACGGCCGAGCCCAGCCTCCTCGATCCGGCCTCGGCGGCGGACCCGCCGACCCTGCGGGCGCATCTGCGTGCCCATATCGCCCGGCAGATCGCCGCCTTCGATGCCGCTCTGAACGGGGAGGGGGCGGCCGTGCTCGATTCCGCCCGGGTGCTGCGCGACCTCGGCGGCCTCAAGCGGCTGCTCGACGAGATCGGCGCGGGGACCGGGGACGGAAGCGATAGCGGCCCCGAACCGGATTTGCCGGCTCTCCGCACGGAGATCGCGCGCCGCTATGCCGGCTTCGTCCGCGCCCGGACGGCGGCCTGACACGCTCGGACCCGGCCGGTCGGCGCGCCCGCGACAGGATCTCGACCGGACGGCACCTTGCCGGTTTCCGCGCGAATCGGCCGACACCGCGCCGGGCCCTCGGCTCGCGGCCCGGGGCGCTTCCGTGCGGCGGCGCCGGGGATGCCGCCGCCGGGGCCGTGCTGGCCGGTAAGCCTCCATTATCCGAACTGCGTTGATCGTCGCTTCTCGGTGGATTCGCCGTAGATTGTGAGGCAAGACTGCGATCGAACGAAAGTATCGATCACGGGGCCGATGGGATGAGTCTGGCACGAAAGTTCTTCGCACTGTGTGCGGTCAATGTTTTATCGTGCATCGTTCTGTCATTTATGATCACGATGTACGGATCATCGATCGGAAAAGTCGATGGCGCGAACAATCTGCGCATTCAGTCCATCCTCCTGGCCGGCGAGGTCAGGCAGAGCTCCGACGATCTCACCCGTCTCAGCCGAACCTATGTGGTCACCGGCGATCCGAGCTACAAAAAACAATATTTTGACATCATCGATATTCGGTCCGGGAAGAAGCCGCGGCCGCAAGACTACTATCGCGTCTACTGGGACTTCATCTCGGCCGGCCTGCCCAAGCCGCGCCCCGACGGAGAGGCCGTCTCGGTCCAGACGCTGATGCAACGCCTCGGCTTCACCCAGCAGGAGACCGACAAGCTCGCCGAGGCGGTGCGCAACTCCGACGGCCTGGTCCGAATCGGCGTCGAGGCCATGAACCTCGTCGAGGGCAAGGACGCCGAAGGGCATCCCCTCGCGGAGCCGCAGCCGGAGCGGGACCGGCAGCGGGCGATCACCCTCGTCCACGCACCGGACTATCACGCCTTCAAGGCCCGGATCATGAAGCCGCTCGACGACCTCTACGGACTGATCGAGCATCGGACCAACGAAGCGGTGCAGGCGCTCCAGGCCCAGGCGCACCTCTGGTTCCTGGGCGTGATCGGCGCCCTGGTCGCCACCGTGGCGGCGTTCCTGGCGCTGGCCGGCTTCGGCTACAAGGCTCTGCTGCGCGGCTACGCGTCGATCGGGTCCGCGATGGAACGGATCGCGGCGGGCGATTACGCGACCGCGGTGCCCGGGGTGGCGCGGACGGATGAGGTCGGCGCGATGGCGCGCTGCCTGGAAGCCTTCAAGACCGGCTTGGCCGACGATGCCGCGACGCGGCACGCGGCGGCCCATGCCGAGCGCGAGCGCGAACGGCGGGCGCAGAACCACGCCCTGGCGGCCGCCTTCGAGGAGGCGGTGGGCGCCGTGGTCCAGGCGGTCACCGGATCGGCCGTGGAACTGCGCGGGACGGCGCAATCCATGGCGCAGATGGCCGGCGCGACGGCCACACGCTCTGAGGAGGCCTCCCGCGCCATGGGGGACGCCGCCAGCAATGCCGCCACCGTGGCGGCGGCGGCCGAGGAGCTCGGGAGCTCCGTGGGCGAGATCGCGCGCCGGGTCGCCGACGCGGCCGCGCTGACGCGGGCCAGCAGCGCCGAGGCGGGGCGCACCGCGGAGCTGGTGCGCCACCTGAGCGAGGCTGCGGCGCGGGTGGGCGACGTGGTGGCGGTGATCTCCGGCGTGGCCGGGCAGACCAACCTGCTGGCGCTGAACGCGACCATCGAGGCGGCGCGGGCCGGGGAAGCGGGCCGGGGCTTCGCGGTGGTGGCCGCCGAGGTCAAGGAGCTGGCCAACCAGACCGCCCGGGCCACCGACGAAATCTCGGCCCAGATCAGCGGTATCCAGGGCGCAACCCGCGAGGCGGTCCTGGCGATCACCGAGATCGTCACGCGGATCGGCGACCTGGACGGCGTCTCCGCGGCCATCGCGGCTTCGGTGGAGCAGCAGGGCGCGACCACCCAGGAGATCGTCCGCAACGTCAGCCAGTCCGCCAACGGCGCGGGGGCGCTGCGCGTGACGATCGACGGCGTCGCCAGCCTCGCCGGCGATACCGGAACGGCGGCCGAGCTCGTGCTCGACATCGCCGCCGGGGTATCCCGTCAAGCGGGCACGCTCAGCACCGAGGTGACCCGCCTGCTGGCCCAGCTGCGGGCGGCGTGAGACCACGCGTCCGTCTTCCGGACGCCATCATCGGATCGATCGGCGCCCGGCGCCGGTCGATCGCGGCGAAGTCCCGAGGCGGTCCATCGGCTGCGGTGCTGCGGGACCCGAGCGACGGGCGGGAGGGGGGCGATGGCGGCACCGGGCCCGACGCGCCGGCCCTCCGCGCGGGCATCGCGCGCCGCGATGCAGGCCCTGGCCGCGGCCGGGAGGCTGCCTGACTTCCTGGCGACCCTGCCGGCGCCGCTGGTCTGCGCGCTGGCGGACGACTGGCTGCACCAGGCCCGGCCCGACCAGCTGCCGCCATCCGGGATCGACTGGACGACCTGGGCGGTGATCGGCGGCCGCGGCAGCGGCAAGACCCGCACCGGGGCCGAATGGGTCGACGCCCTGGCCCGGGGCGACCCGGCCTTCACGACCGAGCCGGTCGGCCGCATCGCCCTGGTGGGCGAGACCCATCTCGACGTGCGCGACGTGATGGTCGAGGGGCCGTCCGGCCTCCTCAACCTGCCGGCCCGGGGCCGGGCGCGGCCGCGCTGGTCGCCGAGCCTGCGCCGGCTCGCCTGGGACAACGGCGCGGTCGCCCTGGCCTTCTCGGCGGAGGAGCCCGATGCGCTCCGCGGCCCGCAATTCGGCGGCGCCTGGTGCGACGAAGCCGCCAAGTGGCGCCGGCCCGAAGCCGCCTTCGACATGCTGCAATTCGGGCTGCGGCTGGGCGCCCGCCCGCGCAACCTCGTCACCACCACGCCGCGGCCGGTGCCGCTGATCCGCCGCCTGCTCGCCGACCCGCGCACGGTGGTGAGCCGCGCCCGCACCCACGACAATGCCGCGCATCTCGCTCCGGATTTCCTGGAGCAGGTGGTCGGGCGCTATGCCGGCACGCGGCTGGGCCGGCAGGAACTCGACGGCGAGCTGATCGCCGACCGGGACGACGCCCTCTGGGCGCGCGGGGCCCTGGAGACCGCCCGGGTCGCCGTCGCGCCGGATCTGGCCCGGATCGTCGTCGCGGTGGACCCGCCCGCGACCTCGGGCGCGCGCTCGGATGCCTGCGGGATCGTGGCCGCGGGCCGCGCCGGCGCCGAGGCCTACGTCCTGGCCGATGCCAGCCTCGCCCGGGCAAGCCCCCAGGCCTGGGCCGGGGCGGCGCTGGCGCTCTATCACCGGCTCGGGGCCGATGTCCTGGTGGTCGAGGTCAACCAGGGGGGCGAGATGGCCGCCGCGGTGGTCGCCCAGTGCGACCCGGCGGTGCCGGTCACGCCCGTCCGCGCGACGCGGGGCAAGTACCTGCGCGCCGAGCCGGTCTCGCTGCTCTACGCCCGCGGCCTCGTCCACCATGTCGGGGCGTTTCCGGCCTTGGAGGACGAGCTGTGCGATTTCGGGCCCGACGGTCTGTCGAGCGGCGCCTCGCCCGACCGGCTCGACGCCCTGGTCTGGGCGGTGACGCATCTGCTGCTCGACGGGGCCCGGGAACCGCGGATCCGGCGGCTATGAAGCCGGCCGTGCGGTCCCACACGGGAAAGTGAGGCGTGTTGCATCCATAAATTGCATACACTCGGGGTGGCTGTTATGGTTGATCGTACATCCGGAGGGCGGCTCATGAACTCGGATCCTGATCCTGAGATCGGTCTGCCCGACAGCGCTCATCGCCGCCTGCGGATGCTCGCCGAGACCCTCGGCTGCCCGGTCTCCGATTTCTTCGGCCCCCCGACGGTCCGCGCCGATCTGAGCGCCACGGTCGAGTTGCTGCGCCTGTGGCATGCCATCACGAGCGAGGCCGACCGCGCCGCCGTGCTCCGCTACGCCCGGCAAGCCGCCGGTGTCGTCCCGCGCGCGGTCGAGACGGTTTGATGGGGTCGATGCCGGGCGGGGCCTCGGCAAAGTACGAAGGGACCGGGATATCCGACGATCCCCCAGCATCCTGAGGGGCCGGAGCGAGGCCGCTGACGCGGTACCTCGGGAGAAGGGGATCGCCCGCATCCCCTGGTCGAGAGCCCGATGCCAGGCCGCGCGGACACAACAATACGGCGCGCCTCTGCGAGAAGCGCGCCGCGAGTCGGTTCGTGGTCTCTGGAACGAACTGCATCCTGAATACACGAGGCGGCGTCTCGAGGCTGTAGCCGCATAGCCACGCCCGGGCCCGGGGTGCGGTGTATCCGCCGCACCCGCGCAGCGGCCCATCCTGTCACCGCATCGCCCAACGCTGACCCCGCCCGCCGAGCCGGCGGGCGAATCGGAGCTTTATACCCTCGCGCATCGTCCCGGATATCGGATCGGACGATGCGCGAGGCCTTTGGTTTTGCCGCATCCCGAGAGCCACGAACCACCTTTCGGGTTGGGGCCTTAGCCCAGGAGCGGACCGGCATGGCGACTCTCCTCGATCGGCTGGCGCGGGTTGCGCGCCGGGGCGCCCGCCCGCCTGGACCGGATCTCGTCACCAAGGCCGCCCCGGCCTTCGCCCTCTACACCGATGGGCGGGCGAGCTGGACGGCCCGGGATCCGGCGGCACTGGCGCGGGCCGGCTACCAGGGCAACCCGGTGGTGCACCGGGCGGTCCGGCTGGTCGCCGAGGGGGCGGCGAGCCTGCCCCTCGTCGCCACCGGCGCCAGCGCCGGCGCCGCGCGGGCGGGGGACCTGCTGGCGCTGCTGGCCCGGCCGAACCCGCGCGAGAGCGGCACGCGCCTGCTGGAGACGCTCTATGCCGACCTCCTGCTCAGCGGCACGGCCTATCTCGAGGCGGTGAGCCTGGACGGGCGGACCGCCGCCCTGCAGGCGCTGCGGCCCGGCCGAATGCGGATGCTGCCCGGCCCGGACGGCTGGCCCGCCGCCTATGTCTACACGGTCGGCGGGACCAGCCGGCGGTTCGACCTGCCGGCTCCCGGCGACCCCGAGGTTGCGCCGATCCTGGCGCTGTCCCTCTTCCACCCGGACGACGATTATGCCGGCCTCGCCCCGATCGAGGCGGCGGCGACCGCGCTCGACATCCACAACGCCGCCAGCGCCTGGAACAAGGCCCTGCTCGACAACGCCGCCCGGCCCTCCGGGGCGCTGGTCTTCGCCGGGGCGGCGCTCACCGAGCCGCAGTTCGACCGGCTGAAGGCCGAGCTGGAGGCCAATTACCAGGGGGCCGCCAATGCCGGCCGGCCGCTGCTGCTGGAGGGCGGCCTCGACTGGAAGCCGCTCGCCCTGTCGCCCAGGGACATGGATTTCGTCGAGGCCAAGAATGCCGCCGCCCGGGAGATCGCCCTGGCCTTCGGGGTGCCGCCGCTGCTGCTCGGCCTGCCGGGCGACAGCACCCACGCCAACTACGCCGAGGCCAATCGGGCGCTGTACCGCCAGACCCTGATCCCGCTCGCCGCCCGCACCGCCCAGGCGCCGGCCGGCGCGCTGGAACCGGCCTTTGGCGCCCTGGATCTGGAGCCGGATCTCGACCGGATCGAGGCCCTGTCGGGCGAGCGGGAATCCCTCTGGCGCCGGGTCGAAGCGGCCGGGTTCCTGTCGGTGGCCGAGAAGCGCGCGGCGGTGGGCTACCCACCGGAGCCGGAAGCAGCTGGGTGAGGCGCGCGCCGCCTTCCAGACCCGCTCCCGACCCTTGCTGACGCGAGGCCCGCCCTCCCTCGCGCGGGCTGGCGGATTCACGCATCAGGGTTGTTTCGAAACAAGGCTCTGAAACACGACACGTTTTCCCCTCCCCCTTGCGGGGAGGGGTGGGGTGGTGCCGGGCGAGGCGCTTCGGTGCCTTCTGCGCCACACCCACCTCCAACTCCTCCCCGCAAGGGGGAGGAGAGCGTGTCGCGCCCTCCGCCGGGCGATGTGTGAAGTAGCCCGCAGAGGGCGGAGGGAGAGCGCCTGCCATTGCAGGACTGGCTTCCCTTGAAGCCACGGCCTCTCAACCCATCCCAAAAAACAACCGAGGACCCAGCCGATGGATGGCCATTTCTCCGGCTACGCCAGCGTGTTCGGCGTGCCCGATCTCGGCCGCGACGTGGTGGTGCCGGGCGCGTTCGCGGCCAGCCTGGCCCGGCGCGGGGCGGCGGGAGTGCGGCTGCTGTTCCAGCACGATCCGGCCGAGCCGATCGGGCGCTGGCTGTCGCTGCGCGAGGATGCCCGCGGCCTGTTCGCGGAGGGGCAGCTCAACCTCGCGGTCCAGCGCGCCCGGGAGATCGACGCGCTGATGCGCGGCGGCGGTCTCGACGGGCTGTCGATCGGCTTCCGCACCCTGCTCGCCCGCAAGGGCGCGGGCGGCGAGCGCCGGCTCCAGCGGGTCGACCTGTGGGAGATCTCGCTGGTGACCTTCCCGCTGCAGCCCGCGGCCCGGGCGAGCCCGGATCGCAATCCCTCCGCCGCCGAGATCCGCGGCCTCGCCCGCAGGATCGCCCCCGAACCCGCCGCCTGCCTGACGCCGGCGGTCCGGTCCCGCTTCACCCACCCCAGCCACGAGGTCGTTCGATGATGTCCCACACCGCCGCACCGTCGCGCCCCGCCCCGGAGACCAAGGGCGTGCTGCCCGGCCTCGAGAACAAGGCCGGCCGCCCCGGGGCCGAACCGGTCCAGCCGGCGCTGGACGAACTCGCCATCGCCTTCGAGGCGTTCAAGGAGACCAACGACAGCCGCATCGCCCAGATCGAGGGCCGGCTCGGCGCCGACGTGCTCACCGAGGAGAAGCTCGCCCGGATCGACGCGGCCCTCGACGCCGCCCGGACCCGGCTCGACCGGATCACCCTCGACCGCGCCCGGCCGCCGCTCGGCCAGCCGGGGGCCCGGGAGGACGGGGCTGCGCAGGAGCATAAGGCGGCCTTCGACCTCTATGTCCGGGCCGGCGAAAGCGCCGGGCTGAAGCGCCTGGAGGCCAAGGCCCTGTCGGCCGGATCGGGGCCGGATGGCGGCTACCTGGTGCCGCAGACCCTGGAGCGGACCGTGCTGGCGCGCCTAGCGAACGTCTCGCCGATCCGGTCCATCGCCAGCGTGCAGCAGATCTCCGGCGCCCAGTACAAGCGCGCGGCCTCGGTGGGCGCTCCGGCGACCGGCTGGGTCGCCGAGACCGCGCCGCGCCCCGGCACCGACGGGCCGGTGCTCGCCGAGATCGCGGTGCCGGCCATGGAGCTCTACGCCATGCCGGCCGCGACCCAGACATTGCTCGACGATGCCGTGGTCGATCTCGACGCCTGGCTCTCGGCCGAGGTCGAGATGGCCTTCGCCGAGCAGGAGGGGGTGGCCTTCGTTACCGGCAACGGTGCCAGCCGCCCGCGCGGCTTCCTGAGCTACGACACCGTGGCCAACGCCACCTGGACGCCGGGCAAGCTCGGCTGCGTCGCCACCGGGGCGGCCGGGGCGTTCCCGCAGAGCAACCCATCCGACGTGCTATTCGATCTGGTCTACGCCCTGCGGGCGGCCTACCGCCAGAATGCCGGCTTCGTGATGAGCCGGCGCACCCAGAGCGCGATCCGCAAGTTCAAGGACGCGCAGGGCAACTACCTCTGGCACCCGCCGCTCACCGCCGCCCAATCCGCGACGCTGATCGGCTTCCCCGTCACCGAGGCGGAGGCAATGCCGGAAATCGCGGCGGGCAGCCTGTCGGTGGCGTTCGGCGATTTCCGCCGGGGCTACCTGGTGGTCGACCGCACCGGCCTGCGGGTGCTGCGCGACCCGTACTCGGCCAAGCCCTACGTGCTGTTCTACGTCACCAAGCGCGTCGGCGGCGGAGTGCAGGATTTTGATGCGATCAAGGTTCTGAAATTCGGGTGAGGGAGGCTGACACCCGCACGGCATCCTCCCTCCTCTGCGGGGGAGGGTGGCCCGCGAAGCGGGTCGGGAGAGGGGGAGCGCCGTGTCCGGAAAGGTCGCAACGGGCGTGAAACCCGTGACCGTCGCGCTGCCCCTCTCCCGACCCGGCCTGACGGCCGGCCCTCCCTCCCCCGCAGAGGGGGGAGGGAGGGCGCGTGCCATTACCGAATACGACCGCTTATCGAGCTGAGCTTACCGGCCCGGGTTGCCGTCGCGCAGCGTCCCGGTCGGCTCCTGCACGTGGGCCTCGAGGAACCACAGCTGCTTGTCGACCGCGCGGGAAATCTCGGTGAACAGGTCCGCCGTGCCGGGATCGCCGGCCTCGTCGGTCTCGTCGATGTTCTCGCGCACCGCGTTGGCGTAGGCGGCGTAGCTGTCGATCAGCGCGGCCACGTGGTCGGCGATGGCGTAGATCCCGGTCGGGTAGGCCGGCAGCTTGGTCTTCTCGGCGACCGCCTGGGTCGAGCCGAACGCCGTGGCGCCCAGCTGCACCGCGCGCTCGGCGACCTTGTCGTTGAGATCGTCGAGCTCGGTGCGGAAGCCATCGAGCATCTCGTGGATGCCGATGAACTGCGGACCCTTGAGGTTCCAGTGCGCCTGCTTGACCGCCAGGGCGAGATCGATGCCGTCCGCGAGCCGGGCGTTCAGCGCCTGGACCGAGACCTGCTTGGCGTTCGAGTCGGTGTCGTTACGGGTCTTGTGCGAGCGGACGGTATCGCCCTTGCCGGTGTCAGCCATGAAATTTGCTCCGTAAACATGCGTGCGGACGGTCGCGAATATGCCACTCAGGCCGCGAGTCCTCATCTGACGCAATTGCGTTGCACAAACGCGACGGCGGGCCGGGTGTTCCGAGGCGGTGCCGGTCTCAGCGGTGCCGGCCGGGCTTGGCCATCCAGTCGGAGCGGTTGCCCCGCGGCAGAACCTCGCCCACCGGGATCCGCGCGAGTTCCGCCGACCGGGTGGCGATCCAGCCGCTGTGCTCGGCCACCGGCGTCACCGCGGTGAAGCCGCCGCAGGCGGTCCGGCGCGTGCCCTGCTGCAGGGCGCCGCTCGACCAGCTCACCACGCCGACGATCCGGTAGCCGCCGGGGCCGCCGACCAGGATCGGGCCGCCGGAATCGCCTAGGCAGGCGCCGGCACCCGAGGTCTCGGCCATGCGCCGCCGGTCGGTCACCACGGTCACCCGGTTGGCGACCTGCAGCGAGCCGATCGACACGAGATGGGCGAGACGCAGGGTGCGGGCCGTGTCGCGCCGGTTCTCGGCCACGACGCCGAAGCCTGCGATGTCCACCGGAGCGCCGGTATCGATCGAGGCGGCGCCGCGCGGATCGAGGGGGACGTAATCGGCGCCGAGCGGCGCCTCGAGCTTGAGCAAGGCGAGATCGACGCCGGGCTGGTCCTCCGGGGTCGTGCCGGGCACGAAGTCCGGGTGCATGGTCGCGGCGATGACCTGGGTGCGATGCTGGCGGAAGCCGCGGTCGACGCTGATCACCGTGTAGCCGGCCGGGCGCATCACGCAATGGGCGGCCGTGAGCACGAGGTCCTGGGCGATCAGCGTGCCCGAGCAGATCTCGCCCTCGGTGCTCTCGATCCGCACCGCGAAGGTCCGGGCGCCGTTGGGATCGCGGGTGGTGGTGCCGTTGATCACCGCCGCCGCGGGGGCGGGCATCAGCGCGGCGACCGATCCGAGCAGGGCGCTGCCGAGAAGGGCAGCCCCGAGCCCAGCGCCTCGCACACGCTCAGGGAGGCCGGCCTTGCGCATCGGGCGACGGGACATCGGGCACTCCGGGGGGCGCTCACGGCGCAAGGTGGGACGCCGCGGCGAGGGCGCGGCGCGCAGGGAGCCTAGAGCAAGGCAATGAACCGGCCAAGCTGCGGTTCCGAACGGTGACGTCCGAGGCGTGCACCGGTGCCGGACGCGCACGCGTCCCACGACCCCACAAAAGGGGGGAGGGCCGGCGCGGGTCCGTCAGGCACGGCCGCCTCAACCGCTCCAGCGCGCGTTCCGGCCCCAGCCCTCCAGCACCCGGTCGATCCAGCCGCGCTGCGGCCCCACCAGAACGCCCTGGGTGAGGCCGCCGCAGGCGCCGCCGATCCAGGCGGCCAGCGCCAGCACGGATCCGTCCGGCCCGGTGATCGGGCCGCCGGAATCGCCCGGGCGGCCGCCGCCGGCGCCGCCCTGGAGCCAGACCAGGATGCGGCTCGGCCCGTGCGGCTCGATCACCGGCAGGCTGACGCTGCGATAGGTGCCGGTGGAGCGCGGATCGCCAGGCTTGGCGGCGCCGTAGCCTGCGAGCGTCAGGCGCTCGCCGGCCCGCGGTGGTGCGGCGCTCAAGGTGACCGGGGCGAAGCGCGGCGGCAGCGGCGTCGCGGTGCGCAGGAGCGCGAGGTCGATGGATTTCCGCCGGCCGGCGGCCGCGCCGGCATCGTAGCCGGGATGGATCGCGCGGGCGGCGACCTCGACCAGCACCGGCGCCCCGGAATCATCGCGAAAATGGACCCGGTGCTCCCGCCCGGCGGCGACGCAATGGGCGGCGGTCAGCACGGTGTCGGGGGCGAGCACCAGGCCGGTGCAGACGCCGCCGTTCGAGGACAGCAGCCTCACGGCCCCGCCGGCCGGCGCCTCAGCGCCGCCGACGATCGCGCCGGCCGGGCCGGCCGCGAGCCAGAGGGCCGCCGCCAGGACGGTGAGGGCCGCCCGGCGGCGCTTCGGGACCGGCATTCGAGACATCCAGCAAGGGGGCAACGCGATGATCCCGATACGCGCCGACGGGGCCGTGGTCGAGCCGGGGATCGTGGCGGAGCTGCGCGCCTATCTGCGCCTCGGCTCCGACGACGGCGGCACCGAGGATGACTTGCTCGCGGCCCTGATCACCGCCGCCCGGGCGAGCCTCGAGATCGAGGCGCGCCGCATCCTGGTGCCGGGCCGCTACCGGATCGCCCTCCATGCGTGGCCCGCGAATGGCGAGCTGGGCCTGCCGCTGAGCCCGCTCGTGACGCTGATCCGCGCCGGGCTGTCCGACGCCAAGGGCGTCACCGAGCTCGCCGCCGGCCTCGTCCGCCTCGGGCCGGACCCGGTCGAGGCGCCGGGCCTGCTGATCGACCCAGGCGTGCCGGACCCGGCCGGCCGCACGATCCTGATCGAGGTCGCGGCCGGGTTCGGGGGCGACGGGCCGCCGCTGCCGGCACCGCTCCGGCTCGCGATCCTGCGGCTCGCCGCCGCCCGCTACGAGCATCGCGGCGACGAGCCGGATGCCGTCCGCACCGACGCCGCCGACCTCGCCGCGCCGTTCCGCCGGATGCGCCTGTGATCCGCCGCCCTGTCCGATTGCGACCCACCGGAGCTTCGCCGATGGCGACCACCCCCCATCATCCGCCGGTCGGCGCCCGGCGCCGCCGCTTCGTCCTCGAACGGCCCCTGGAGCAGCCCGACGGGTTCGGCGGCGTGCTGCGCCGCTACGTGGCCGGCCCGGTCGTGTGGGGCGCGATGGCTCCGGCCGGCCTCGTCGACCGCCCGGAGGGGGGCCGGACCGATACGCGTCCCGCCTACCGGGTCATCCTGCGCGGCCGGGTCGCTCTCGATCCGACCATGCGGCTCGCTGCCGGCCCCCGCCGCTTCGCGATCCGCGCGGTCAGCGAGCCGGACGCGAAGGGGCGCGATCTGGTCTGCCATGTCGAGGAGCTGACCCGGGAGAGCGCGTCGTGAGCGACCCGAGCCCGCTCCTGGCCCTGCGCGCCGGCCTGATCGCCCGCTTTTCCGGCGACGCCGCCCTCGCGGCCCTGCTCGGCGGCAAGGTCCGGCTCCACGACGAGCCGCCCCGGGGTTCGGTGCCGGTCTACGCCCTGTTCGGCGAGGCCGAGATCGCGGACGATTCCGTCGACGGCGCGGAGCGCCATCGCCACAGCCACGCCATCGCGGTGATCGCCAAGCCCGGCTCGGTCCGCACCGCGCTCGACGCCGCCGAGCGCATGGCCGCGCTCCTCACGGACGCCGCTCTGCCGCTCCAGGGCTGCCGCCTCGTCACCCTGCGGGTGCGGGCGATCAGGGCGACCCGCGACGCCCGCACCGGCGAGGCCCGGGCCACCCTGACGCTCGAGGCCGTCACCGAAACCCAGTGAGAGGAGGGCCCGATGGGCGCACAGAAGGGCAAGGACCTGCTGCTCCGGGCCGGCGACGGCGCGGGTGGTTTCGTGGCGGTGGCGGGCCTGCGCACCCGGCAGATCACCCTCAACGCCGAGACCGTGGACGTCACCAACGCCGATTCCACCGGCCGCTGGCGCGAGCTGCTGGCCGGGGCCGGGGTGCGCCGGGCCGCGATCGCCGGATCCGGGGTGTTCCGCGACCAGGCGTCGGATGTGCGCCTGCGACTGATCTTCTTCGAGGGCGCGATCGAGACCTTCCAGGTGGTCGTGCCGGCCTTCGGGACCCTGGAGGGGCCATTCCAGATCGCAAGCCTCGAATACCGCGGCGACCATGCCGGCGAGGTCACCTTCGACATCAGCCTCGATTCGGCGGGCGTGCTCGCCTTCACGGTGGCCTGAGCCATGGCCAACCGGATCCGCGGCGAGGTGCCGCTCCAGCTCGCCGGCCGGCGCTACACCCTGTGCCTGACGCTCGGCGCTCTGGCCGAGCTGGAGGGCGCGCTCAAGGCCGGCGACCTCGTCGGCCTGGCCGAGCGCTTCGACGGCGGCCGGGTCTCGGCCCGGGACCTGATCGCCCTGCTGGGCGCGGCCCTGCGCGGCGGCGGCCACGCCCTCGACGACGACGCGGTCGCGCGCCTGCCCCTCGCCGGTGGGCTGGAGGCGGTCTCGACCGCGCTCGGCGAGGTCCTCGCCGCCGCCTTCGGGGAGGCGCCGGGACCCGCAAACCCTCGGTAGAGCCGGTGCCCGACGCGTTTGCGTCGGCGCCGGCTCGCGCGCCGGCTTTCCCCTGGGACGACGCCCTGGCCCTCGGCCTCGGCGCGCTCGGCTGGAGCCCCGCCGCCTTCTGGGCGGCCACGCCCCGCGAATTCGCCGCCGCCCTCGGCCGCCGCCGCGGCCCGGAGCCGCTGAGCCGCGCCGCGTTCGAGCGCCTGCTCGCCGCCTATCCGGATCCGGGCCCGTGAACCGAGCCGGGGCTCCGCCCCGACACCCCGCCAAAGGGCTGGGCCCTTTGGGATCTCGGGTTATGGCACCACGCTAACCCCGACCGAACAGGAGGGCCGCCCGATGATCGACGCCGACCCCGATCCGCAGGATGCCGCCCGGATCAAGCAGCTGGAGACCCTCGACCGGCTCGCCAAGAATTTCAGCCGCAGCCTGGATTCGGCGCTGAGCCGGGGCGCCGCCTCGGGGCGCAGCCTCGACGGTGTGCTCGGCACGATCGGCAGCAAGCTCGCCGGCGCGGCGGCCCGGGCGGCCTCCGGCCCGATCCGCTCCGGCATCACCGGCCTGGTCAACGCGGTGCTCGGGGCCGGTGCCGGCAGCGAGACCGGCTTCGCCCGGGGCGGAATGTTCCGGGGCGGGCAGGTCCAGCCCTTCGCGGCCGGCGGGGTCGTGGCCGCGCCGACCTACTTCCCGATGGCGAACGGGGCCGGCCTGATGGGCGAGGCCGGCCCCGAGGCGATCCTGCCGCTCAACCGCGGCCCGGACGGCCCCCTCGGCGTCGCCGCGGGCGCCCCCGCTTCCCGGCCGGTCTCGGTGACGGTCAACATCGCCACCCCCGACCCCGGCGCCTTCCGCCGTTCGGAGGCGCAGTTGACGGCGAGCCTCGCCCGCGCCGTGGCGCGAGGGCAGCGGGCGACGTGATCGCCCCCTCACGCCGCCTTGCTGGCCGCGGCCTCCCTGGCCCGGCTGCGGCGTCCGTCGACGCTGACCGGGGGGACGCCCGCGATGGTGACGCGGCGGACCACCCGGGGCAGGTCGCCGTAATCGTCCACCGCCCGGTGGACGGTCGCGCGGTTGTCCCAGATCGCCACGTCGCCGAGCCGCCAGGACCAGCGCACCGTGTTCTCGGGCCGGGTCGCGTGATCGTGGAAGATCGCGAGCAGGTGCTGCGAATCCGCGGTCGTGAGGCCGAGGAGGCGCTGGATGAAATGCCCGACGATCAGTGAGCGCTCGCCGGTCTCCGGGTGCACGTGCACCAGCGGGTGCTCGGTCTCGTAGACGGTCCGGGTGAACACCTCGTTGTAGCGCTGGCGGCCGGCCTCCGGGGCGTTCACGCGCCCGCCGACGTAATCGTAGACGTTGGAATGCAGCGCCCAGAGCCGGTCGGCCAGCTCGCGCAGGGGCTCGGGCAGCTCCGCATAGGCCGCCGCCGTGTTGGCCCAGAGGGTGTCGCCGCCATAGGCCGGCAGGGTCACGGCCCGCAGGATCGAGATCGCCGGATAGGCCGGCACGAAGGTCACGTCCGTGTGCCAGGAGCTTGCCCGCTCGCCCCGGCTGCCGTCGAGATCGAGGACGCCCGCGGTGCCGGCGAGCGACGGGACGGTCGGGTGCGGGACCAGATCGCCGAGCCGCCGGCCGAACGTCTCCTGGCCCGCCTCGTCGAGATCCTGGTCGCGGAAGAACACCACCTTGTGGGTCACCAGCGCCTGGCGGATCGCCGCCACCGTGGCGGCGTCGAGATGGCCCGCGAGTGCGACGCCGCTTATCTCCGCGCCGATGCGGCCGGCGACCCGGCGGATGTCGAGGGTGGGGTGCAGCGGCTGCGGGACGGCGCTCATCGGAAGGCTCCTGGGTGGATCGGGGACGACGTACGCCTGCCGGGAAAGATCTTTCGAGATCTTCCGGAGATGAATGTCTTCGAAGAAGCGTCCGTCGTCTTGAATGATCTTCACCCGGTTGAGGCCGATTGTCGATAAACGGCGTTTCCGAAGTTTCGCCCGTTCCAAAAAAACTCTTCCCGGTCGGCGGCGGCCGGGAGGACGTGCCTTCTCCAGCCCCCTTTCCGGGATCATCGCGCCATGGCCGACGCCTTCCACGAGGTGCTGTTTCCCCTCGACGTGTCGCTGCGCGGCAGCGGCGGCCCGCAGCGGCTCACCGAGATCGTCACGCTGGCCTCGGGCCGGGAGCACCGCAACGGCCGCTGGGCCGATTCCCGCCGCCGCTACGATGCCGGGTTCGGACTGCGCGGGCTCGATTCCCTCCACGCCGTGCTGGCCTTCTTCGAGGAGCGGCGCGGCCGGCTCTATGGCTTCCGCTACCGCGACCGGGTCGATTGCCGCTCCGGGCCCCCCGGCCGGGCGATCGGCCCCCTCGACCAGACGCTCGGCACCGGCGACGGCGCCACCGCCTCCTTCCCGCTGACCAAGACCTACGGTGCCGGCTTCGCGCCCTATCGCCGGCGCATCGCCAAGCCGGTGGCGGGCAGCGTCCGGGTGGCTTTGGCCGGCCGGGAGATCGGCGCCGACGACTTCGCGTGCGACCCGACCACCGGGCTCGTCACCTTCGCGGCCGGCCAGGTCCCGGCCAAGGGCGCCGCCGTCACCGCGGGCTTCGCCTTCGACGTGCCGGTCCGCTTCGACACCGACGACCTCACCATCGACCTCGCCGCCTTCACGGCGGGCGAGATCCCGAAGGTGCCGCTCGTCGAGATCGTGCCGTGAGGACAAACTGATGCGCGATATCCCGGATGCCGTCGCGGCCCATCTCGCGGGCGGCGTCACCACCCTGTGCCGCTGTTGGTCCCTGCGTCGGCGGGACGGCGTGGCGCTGGGCTTCACCGACCATGACCGCGACCTGACCCTGGCGGGCCTGGTCCACGCCGCCCGCACCGGGCTGGAGGCGGCCGAGGCCGCGTCCGAATCCGGCTTCGCGGTCTCCGGGGGCGATGTCGCCGGGGCGCTGAGTTCCCTCGGGCTGACCGAGGCCGACATTGCCGGCGGCCTCTACGACGGCGCTACGGTGGAGACCTGGCTGGTCGACTGGACCAACCCGGAGACGCGCCTGCTCATCGATGTCGGCACGATCGGCGAGGTGCGGCGCGAAGGCGACGCCTTCGTGGCGGAGCTGCGCGGCCTCGCCCACCGGCTCGGGGCCGAGCGCGGCCGCACCTACCGGGCGACCTGCGGTGCCGATCTGGGCGATGGCCGCTGCCGGGTCGACCTCTCGGCTTGGCGGACCACCGGACGGGTCACCGGCCTGCCCGAACCCGCGACACTCGCGGTGACCCTGGCGGGCGGCTTCGCGGACGGGCTGTTCACCGGCGGAACGCTCACCTGGACGGAGGGCGCCAATGCCGGGCTCACGGCCGACGTGCGGCTCCAGCTCGGCGCGCTGCTCGAACTCGGGATCGCACCGCCCCGGCCGGTGGCGGCCGGGGATGCATTCAGCCTCACCGCCGGCTGCGACAAGCGGCTCGCCACCTGCCGGGACCGCTTCGCCAACGCGGTCAACTTCCAGGGCTTCCCGCACATGCCCGGCAACGACGCGGTGATGCGCGCGGTGCCGGGCTCGGAGCCCGTCCTCGACGGCGGGAGCCTGTTCCGATGAGCGCGATGCGGCGGGACATCGGCGTGGCCGCGCTCGGCGAGGCGCGGCTGTGGCTCGGCACGCCCTACCGGCACCAGGCATCCCTGCGCGGCGTCGGCTGCGATTGCCTCGGGCTGCTGCGCGGGATCTGGCGCGGGCTCTACGGGGCCGAGCCGGAACCGGTGCCGCCCTACGCCGCCACCTGGGCGGAATCTGCCGCCCCCGGCACCGACCCGCTCACCGCGGCAGCGGCCCGCCACCTGATGCCGGCGGCCGGCGCGACGCCCGGGCCCGGCGACGTGCTGCTCTTCGCCTTCCGGCGCCATCTCCCGGCCCACCACTGCGCCATCGCCACCGGCGACGGCGCCATGATCCACGCCCATGACCACGCCGCCGTGACGGAGGTGGCGCTCACTGCCTGGTGGCGGCGGCACCTGACGGGGGTCTTCCGGTTCCCGGAGGAGCTGGTCGCCACGGGCGGCTTGGCACCTGGCACGCGCAAGGAGGGTCATTCCCGCCGTCATCGCGAGCGTAGCGAAGCGACCCAGTGAACCGCTACGGTCTGGGATCGCGCGTTTCCCTAGGTTGCTTCGCTGCGCTCGCAATGACGGTGGAGGCAGTGGTGAGCGCTTCGATCCCAAACCGCATCAAGCCGCCGCAGCGACACGCAGCTCGACCTGGAGTCCGGCCGCGGCGAGCATCGCGACCAGCGTGTCGATCGCGAACAGGTCGATCTTGCCGCGCATCAGGTCCGAGACGCACGGCTGCGTGACGCCCAAGACCTTCGCCGCCTGGGACTGGTTCAGGCCGGATTGCTCGATGTGAGTGCGCAGGGCCATCAACAGCTGCGAGCGGAGGCGCATCCGCGCGGCCTTCGCCGGCGTGTCTTCGATCGCGTCCCAGACGCTGTCGAAGTGCGTGTCTCCCATGGCCGCCGCCCCTGCCGTCGATGCCGTTCCCCGAACGGCAAACCTTACCACAACACGTCCGCCCCCACCCCGGAGCCCGCCATGGCCACCCTGATCCTGTCCACGGCGGGTGGGGCGGCCGGGACCGCGCTGGGCGGGCCGATCGGGGCCGTGGTGGGGCGCGTGCTCGGGGCGGCCGCGGGGGCGGGGCTCGACGGGATGCTGTCGGGCTCCGGGCGGCACGCGCGCTTCGTCGAGGGGCCGCGGCTCGCCGATGTCGCCGGCCTGTCCTCCACGGAGGGCGACCCCATCCCCCGGGTCTACGGGCGGGCGAAGATCGGCGGCAGCCTGATCTGGGCGACGCGCGCCCGGGAGGTCGCCAACACGACGGTGGAGCGCGCGGCCTCCGCCTCCAAGGGCGCAGGCGGGCAGAAGACCGTGCGCACCCGCTACGCCTATTTCGCCAACCTGGCGGTGGGCCTGTGCGAGGGCGAGATCGCGATGGTCCGCCGGATCTGGGCGGACGGCAAGGAGATCGACCAGGTCGGGATCACCCTGCGGGTCCATACCGGCGGCCCCGAGCAGGCGCCGGACCCGCTGATCGTCGCCAAGGAGGGCGCGGAGAACGCCCCGGCCTATCGCGGCCTCGCCTACGTGGTGTTCGAGAACCTGCCGCTCGCCGAGTTCGGCAACCGCGTGCCCCAGTTCGCCTTCGAGGTGGTCCGCCCGGTCAATGGCCTGTTCCACAGGATCCGCGCCGTCGACCTGATCCCGGGGGCCGGCGAGTTCGCCCTCGACCCGAACCGCGTCACCGTCGATCTCGGCCTCGGCCGGACGCAGGCGGCCAACCGGCACCAGCTTCAGCGCGCCACCGACGTCACGGCGTCGCTCGACGCCCTCCAGGCCCTGTGCCCGAACCTGCGCCGGGTCGCCGTGGTGGCGACGTGGTTCGGCACCGACCTGCGGGCCGGCGCCGCGCCGGGCCTGCCGAAGGTCGAGACCCGGACCAAGCGCACCCTGCCAGAACCCTGGAGCGTTGCCGGGATCACGCGCGACAAAGCGGAGCTGGTCTCGACCCTGCCGGACGGCACCCCCGCCTATGGCGGCACCCCGTCGGATGCCGGGCTGGCCCGGCTGGTCGCCGACCTCGCGGCCCGGGGCCTCGACGTGCTGCTCTACCCGTTCGTGATGATGGACGTGCCCGCAGGCAACAGCCTGCCCGACCCACGCGTGCCCGGGGCGACCCAGCCGCCCTATCCCTGGCGCGGGCGCATCACCTGCGACCCGGCCCCGGGCGTCCCGGGGAGCCCGGACGGCACCGCTGCCGCGGAGGCGCAGGTCCAGGGCTTCTTCGCGAACGGCTACCGCGCGGAGGTGCTGCATTATGCCGGACTCGCGGCCCTGTGGGCGGCCTCCGGTGTCCGGATCGCCGGCTTCGTGATCGGCAGCGAGTTCGTCGGCCTTACCCGGGTCCGCGGCGGCGCCGGCTACCCGGCCGTGCGGGCGTTCAAGAGCCTCGCCGCGGAGGTGCGGTCCCGCCTCGGCGCCGGCGTCACCCTCGTCTACGGGGCGGACTGGACCGAGTACGGCGCCCATGTCCGCGACGGCGGCGCCACGATCCGGTTTCCCCTGGACGACCTGTTCGCCGACCCGAATATCGGCGCGGTCGGGATCGACTGGTATCCGCCGATCTCCGACTGGCGCGACGCGCCGGACCATGCCGACCTCGCGGTCTCGGGCGACATCGCCGACCGCGCCTACCTGAAGGCCCGGGGTGCCTCCGGCGAGGCCTACGACTGGTACTATGCCGACGCGGCCCGGCGCGACGCGCAGGCGCGCCTGCCGATCCAGGACGGCGCCGCCGGCAAGCCGTGGGTCTTCCGGCCCAAGGACTTGGTCGGCTGGTGGTCGAACCCGCATGTCGAGCGCGACGGCGGCGTCGAGACCCGCGCCACCGCCTGGGTGCCGAAGGCCAAGCCGATCTGGCTCACCGAGGTCGGGGTGCCGGCGGTGGACAAGGGCACCAACGGCCCCAACGTCTTCCCCGATCCGAAATCCGCCGAGGGTGCCTACCCGCCGCATTCCCGGGCTCTGCGCGACGAGCTGATCCAGCTGCGCGGGCTCGAGGCGGTGATCGCCCGGTTCGACCCGGAAGCGGCGGGTTTTTCGGACTCCGATAACCCGGTCTCGCCGGTCTATGGCGGCCGGATGGTCGATCCGGCATCGATCTTCGTCTGGTCCTGGGACGCCCGGCCCTACCCGGCCTTCCCGGCCGTGCAGGCGGTCTGGGCCGACACCGCGAACTGGCGGGTCGGGCACTGGATCACGGGACGGATCGAGGGCTGCGACCTCGATCGGCTGGTCCTGAAGATCCTGGCCGATTTCGGCTTCGACGCGCCGGTCGCCGTGGAGGCCGCCGCCTTCCTCGACGGCTACGTCCTCGACCGGCCGCTATCGGCGCGCGCCGCCCTGGAGACCCTGGCGCAGGTCTACGGCCTCGACGTCTCGGCGGTGGCCGGTACCCTGCACCTGCGCGGGCCCCGCCGCGACCGGCCGGTGGTGCTGGCCGAGGCCGATCTCGTCCGGCTGTCGGAGGACAAACCGGTCCTGCGCCAGGTCCGGGCCGAGGAGAGCGCGTTGCCGCGCTCGGTCGAGCTCGGGCTGACCGAATCCGAGAGCCCGGATTACCGCCGCGCCACGGCCGCCGCGATCCGCCCGGTGGGCGAGCGGCGGCGCGAGACCCGGATTGAGGCGGCGATCGTCACCCGCCGGGAGACCGGCGACGGTTTGGCCGAGGCGATGCTCGACCGGGTCATCGCCGCCCGGGACAGCGCGGTCTTCACCCTGAGCCCGCGCCGCGTCGAGCTGGAGCCCGGCGACCTCCTGGCGGCCGGGGCCGACGTGCCGGGCGGGACGGTTCTGCGCAGGATCGACCGGATCGACGACGCGCCCACCGGGCGCCGGATCGGGGCGAGCGGCGTGCCGCCCCGGGGCGGACCCGCGCGCGGCCTGCCCCGCAGCCCGGCCCTGCGGGCGGGTCCTGTGCCGGCCTTCCCGGGCCCGCCCTTCGCCCTCGCGCTCGACCTGCCGGTGGACCGCGGCAGCCCGACGGTGCTGCAATACCTCGCGGTGGCGGGCGAGCCGTGGCCCGGGGCGGCGGCCGTCTGGCGTGCGGAAGGATCTGGGCCGCTCGCGCTCCACGGCCTCGTCGACTACCCGGCCTGCCTCGGCCGGACCCTCACGGCCCTGCCGGCCGGCCCGCTCTGGCGGCTGCACCGGGGCGTTTCCCTCGACGTCACCCTGCGGCGGGGCGGGGCGCTCGGCTCCATCGGCGAGGCCGCGATGCGCGCGGGCGGTAACCTGTTCGCGCTGATCGGGCCGGACGGCGCCGTGGAGCTGCTCTCCGCCGCCGACGCGGCCGCGACCGGTCCCGACACCTACCGGCTCTCGGGTTTCCTGCGCGGGCTGGCCGGCAGCGAGGCGTCGGCCGGACGGGTGGCGCCGGCGGGCAGCCTGATCGTGCGGCTCGACGACGGCGCGGTGGTGCCCCTGGTCGCGCGCCTGGACGAGGTCGGCCGCCTCTTCCGCTACCGCGTCGGCCCGGCCGCCCTTGATCCGGGCGATCCGGCCTTCACGGAGTTCGTCGCTACGGCCGGGCTTGCGGCTTTGCGTCCCCTGCGGCCGGTCCACCTGCGGGCGCGCCGGGAGGCCTCGGGTGTGCGGCTCTCCTGGATCCGCCGGGCGCGCCGGGACGGCGATGCCTGGGAGCCCGCCGAGATTCCGCTGGACGAGCCGGAGGCCTACGCCGTCACGGTCTTCTCCGGCGCCGGTACGCCCCTGCGCACGATCCGGGCCGAGGCGCAGCAGGTCCTCTACGCCGAGGAGGCGGCCGATTTCGGCGGTAGGCAGACCAGCCTCGATGTCGCCGTGGCCCAGATCGCCGCCGAGGCCGGCCCCGGCCCGGCCACCCGCGCGCGTATCCCGATCCGAACCGCCTGATCCGGCTTTGGAGCGAAGCCCTCACCGTCATTGCGAGCGCAGCGAAGCAACCTAGGGATGCGCCACCCATCGTGATCGCGCGCTGCACTGGGTCGCTTCGCTGCGCTCGCGATGACGGCATTGCAAGCCCCCCGGAGCCCCCATGACCGACGCCACGCCCCGTCTCGGCCTGCCGCTGATCGCGGCGAGCCAGGCCCAGAAGCACGTCACCCACAACGAGGCGCTCGGCCTCCTCGACGCCCTGGTCCAGCTCGCCTGCCTGGACAAGGACCTCACGGCGCCGCCGCAGAACCCCGCCGACGGCGACCGCTACCTCGTCGTCGCGTCGAACCCGGGGGGCGCCTGGGCCGGGCTCGCCGGCCAGGTGGTGCGCTATTCAGACGGTGTCTGGATCGGCGCCGTGCCCCGGGCCGGCTGGTTCGCCTACGTGATCGACGAGGCCGACCTCTACGTGTTCGACGGCACCGCCTGGGGCAGCTTCCGCCGCACGCTCACGGCGATCCAGAGCGTCAGCCGGCTCGGCATCAACACCGGGGCGGATGCCACCAACCGCCTCGCGGTCAAGTCCGACGCGGCCCTGCTCACCTGGGACGACGCCACGCCGGGCTCCGGCGACATGCGGATCGCGGTCAACAAGCAGGCCGCGTCCCGGGATGCCGGCCTGATCCTCCAGACCGGCTATTCCGCCCGCGCCCTGCTGGGCCTCCTCGGCAGCGACGATTTCTCGCTGAAGGTGTCGCCGGACGGATCAACCTTCAGGACCGCGCTTACCGCCTCCGCGGCGAAGGGCGGGATCGATTTCGCCTCCACGGAGACCGTGCTGGCCTCGGCGGCGACCACGGATCTCGGTGCCGCCGGGACGCGGCGGGTCCTCGTCACCGGCACGGCCCGGATCACCCGGTTCGGCTCCGGCGCCGACCGGGAGCGGCTCCTGCGCTTCGCCGGCGCCGCCACCCTGGTCCACGATCCCGAGCAGCTGGTGCTGCCGACCCACGCCGACATCGTCACGGCCGCCGACGACACCTGCCTCGCCACCTCGGACGGCGCCGGCCGCTGGTGGGTGCGCCAGTACCAGCGCGCCGACGGCACGCCCCTGGCGCTCGGCACGCAGGCGCTGACCCCGAACGGCTACGCCCGTCTCGCCAACGGCCTGATCCTGCAATGGGGACTCGCGACCAGCGCCGATGCGGATTTCTCGGTGTCGTTCGCGCCGGCCTTCCCCAGCGCCTGCCTGGGTGCCTGGGCGCAACCGGTCGCCGGGGATGCCGGGACGCTCTACGCCAGCCAGATCAGCGACGTGACCGCCACCGGCTTCACCCTCCGCAACCGCCGCACGACCGGCGGCACGGTGACGGGCGCTGGAAATGTCCCGACCCACTGGCTGGCGCTGGGGTGTTGAAGGGGGATTCCGAAGAGCACGGTGCGGGCATGTTCCCCTCGCCCCGCTTGCCTGCGACGTTCACACATCGCACGGCGAAAGGCGCGACGCTCCCTCCTCCCCTTGCGGGGACGAGGTGGAGGTGGGGGTGGTTCAGGAGGCACCGCTGCGCCCCATCCTGCACCACCCCCACCCCTGACCCCTCCCCGCAAGGGAGAGGGAAACGCGTTGCGTTTCGGAGCCTTGTTTCAAGACAACCCTAATGTGCGAATCCGCAAGCGGGGCGAGGGGGCGCCAACGTTGCCGTGTCGATAGGCTGTTGAAGCCGTCAGCCCTGCTTCACCGTTCATCCCCCGGCACCAGGGCCGCCAGCAGCGTCGGCTCGATCGCGGCGTAGCCGGCGGCGTTGAGGTGGATGCCGTCTTCGGTGAACTCCGGTCGGAGCGCGCCTGACGGGGTGGCGAGCGGCGCGTGATAGTCGATCCGCGCCGCGGCGCTGGCGGCGCAATGCGCGTGGATCCACCGGTTCAGGGCGCGGATGCGCGCCACCGGCCGCAGTTCCGGGCGCCACCCCCAGAAATCGCTCGGCATCACGGTGCCGATCCAGAGCGGTAGCCCGGCCTCGAAGGCCGCCAGCGCCATGGCGGCGATGTTGTCCCGGATCGCCCCGTCCGAGACCGGGCCGCCGATCTCGGCGATGTCGTTGATCCCGCACAGCAGGTGGATTCCCCGGGCACCCGCCGCGTCCCGCAGGAACCGGGCACGGATCTGCCGGCTCGTCTGGCCCGGCACGCCCTGGGCGTTGAACCCGTGCCGCGCGAAGGTCTCGGCCCGGGCCACGCCCCAGCCGGCGGTGATCGAATCGCCGATGAACACCAGCGGCCGGCCCTGTCCGTGTCCCACGTGTCCTCCGTCCGCGCCGCGCGGACCCTGCCCGGAGAAGTCCCATGCCCGCAACCACCGGTCCGGCCCGGGGGCCGGGCGACGCCTTCGCGGCCGGATGCCGGCGCCTCGGGCCGCGCCTGATGCGCGATCTCGAACTCACCGATCTCCAGGCCGCCGGCCTCCTGGGCAATCTCGGGCAGGAGAGCGGCGGCTTCCGTCAGCGCCAGGAGGTCGCCCCTGTGGTGCCCGGGTCCCGGGGCGGCTGGGGGCTGGCGCAATGGACCGGCCCCCGGCGCGTGGCCATGGAGGCCTGGTGCCGGGCACAGGCCCTCGATCCGGCATCGCTGGACGCGCAGTACCGCTACCTCTGCGTGGAGCTGCGCACCACCGAGGCGGCGGCGCTCGCCGCCCTGCGGCAGGCCCCGACCCTCGAGGCCGCCACCGAGACCGTATGCCGGCACTTCGAGCGGCCGGGCGTGATCGCGTCGGCGAGCCGGCTGGCCTGCGCCCGCCGGGCGCTTGCCGCCCTGCGCGCGGCCGCGCCGCCGCCATCCGAATCCCGAGCCGGCCGGGTCCGCCGTGCGCGCAACACCGGAGATCGATCATGACGCAGCTCTTCCGTGCCGGGCTGGCGCCAGAGCGCTCGTCGCCGAAGTGGATACCGGTTCGGCGTAAACGAGCGCGTTGCATCAAAGACCTGGAGCCATTCCCGGTCGCAGCGCGATCGGGAATGGCTCTGGCCGGCGCCGCGATCCCGTTCGTCGCCCTGGTTTCCCCGGCGCTGGCCGGTGCTCCAGCGGGCGGCGTGGCGATTCCTTGGGGCGACTGGCTGGTCGGTCTGCTGCAACCGGTCTCGGCCGTGCTGGTGCCCATCGCCGCCGCGGCGGTCACCGCCGGCATCGCCCGGGTCGCGCCCTGGGCGACCTCGCTGCTGACCCGGGAGCGGGTCGAGGCGGCGATCCGGGCCGGGGCCGAGTATGGCCAGAACGCCGTGGCCGGCGCCGCCCGGGGCCGGACCGTGAGCGTCGATCTCGGCTCCGCGGTGGTGGCGGCCGGCGCCCGGCACGTCCTGGCGCATGCCCCGGCCCGGGTCGTCCGGCAGCAGGGCGGTGCCGAGGGCGTCGCCGCCCGGATCTTCCGGGCCCTGCCCCTCGACCCGCAGGCGAGCGTCGGCAACGTCCTGACGCCGGCGCTGGCCGCGTTGCGCGAGCGGGACGCGGCGCATCGGGCCTGACGGCGGTCGGCGCGTCTCCGCCCGCAAGCGGCCGACTTCACACGATGCCGGATGCGGGACGGGGTCCCGCACCCGCATGGGCTAACAGATTCGCATATCGGCTTCGTTCTTTGGCAAGCCTCTGAAACTCAACGCGTTTCCCCTCCCCCTTGTGGGGAGGGGGCAGGGGTGGTGCAGGATGGGGCGCAGCGGTGCCTTCTGAACCACCCCCACCTCCAACGCCTCCCCACAAGGGGGAGGAGAGTGCGTCGGGCCTGACCGAAGACGATATGCGAACGTCGTCGCCCGCACGGGAGAGGGAGCGCTTCGAGCCTTGCACGCAGTCTGGTGCGAGGCTGGGAATGGTCTGTGCCGGGGGAGGAAGCCATGAACGCCATCCGTCAGGCCCCACGCCACCCGCCCGAGCGCGCGTTCGACCCCGACGGGCTGGCGCGGACGATCCGGTTTCCACCGTTCTGGCACGCCTATGTCGCGCGCCAGACGGAGCCGCGCCTGGCCGTCCTCGACGAGCTCGTGGACGCGCATGTCGAGCGGCGGGTGCTGCGCCGCTACCTGCGGCGCCTCAAGCACGCGACCCTGTTCGCCTTCGTCACCGCGGCGGCGGCCGCGCACTGGTTCTCGGACCAGATCGCGTGGCTCACCGAGCGTATGCCCGCCCTGCGGGCGTTCTGGGCCCTGATCACGGGAGGCGCACGATGAGCCGGCAATGGAATCGGATCCTCGACCGGATCTGGCTGGCCCTGTCCGGGGCGGCCTCGATCGCGATCATGCTCCAGCTCGGTGCGCAATTCGGGGCGCGGCCCTGGTCGATCGACGCCGTCCTGGCCGCGCACGCAGCCGCGCCGGCGACCCTGTTCCGGTCGGCCCCGCCGGCCGGATGCCGGGCCGATCGCTAGGCCCTCGGGCCGGCCGCAACAATCGCCTGTGCGGCACCGACGGAGCGGTGGAACCCGAAAAGCCCGTCGGCCGTAATGCCGGTCTATGCCGTCCGCGATCAAACAGTTCTCATGTCCCCGGAGTCGACAGCCCGCCGATCGCGCGTCGTCGGGCCTACAGCTCCATATTCAGGGGGCATTCAGTGCCCTCGGCGCTAATCTTCTGGCAATGCGCTACGCCATCGCCCTCGTCGCTATCAGCCTGACCGCCGCGGCCCTCGCCGCCGCCCGGCTCGGCTCCATGGCCGATGACGGGCCGGCCCCGCAGACGGCCCAGGTGGCGGATCCGACGCCCCTGCGGATCGAGAGCTGCCTGTCGCCGGCCGACATGCGCGAGGAGGTCGGCGAGCGGCGCGTGATCGCCCCGGTGGCGGCGATTCGGGCGGCCCGCACGGTGATCCCCCGGGCCGAGATCCAGCGCGCGAGCCTGTGCCGTCACGAGGACGGGCTCGTCTACATGCTGACCGCCTTGCGCCGGGACGGGCATTTCGTGCACGTGATCGTGGACGCCCGCACCGGCAAGGTCGCGGGCCAATACTGACGGGCTTCGCACCCGCAGCGGAATGGAGTGAGCCGTGCGACTGCTCGTCGTGGAGGATGACCGGGACATCAACCGGCAGGTGGTCGCGGCGCTGGAGGAGGCCGGCTACGTCGCCGACAAGGCCTATGACGGCGAGGAGGGCGGCTATCTCGGGGAGAGCGAGCCCTACGACGCGATCATCCTCGACATGGGCCTGCCCAAGGCCGACGGCGTCTCGGTGCTGCAGAAGTGGCGCCGGGCCGGGGTGAAGACGCCGGTGATCATCCTCACCGCCCGGGACCGCTGGTCCGACAAGGTCGACGGCTTCGATGCCGGCGCCGACGATTACGTGACCAAGCCGTTCCACATGGAGGAGCTGATGGCCCGGGTCCGGGCGCCGCCGCGCCGGGCGGCGGGCCACGCCTCCAGCCAGATCGCCTGCGGGCCGGTCACCCTCGACACCCGCTCCGGCAAGGTCTTCGTCGACGGCGCCCAGGTGAAGCTCACCAGCCACGAATACCGGCTGCTCTCCTACCTGATGCATCATACCGGCCGGGTGGTCTCCCGGGCCGAGCTGACCGAGCACCTCTACGACCAGGATTTCGACCGGGATTCGAATACCATCGAGGTGTTCGTCGGCCGCCTGCGCAAGAAGCTCGCCGTCGACCTGATCCAGACCGTACGCGGGCTGGGCTACCTGGTGGATCCGAACCAGCCGCCGGCGCGGGTGTGACCGCGGTGCCGGCGTCCGGCGTGCTGCCGGCCGTGTTCATGCGCGGCGGCACCAGCAAAGCGCTGATGCTGCGTTGGCAGGACGTGCCCGGGGACATCGCCGCCTGGGAGCCCGCCTTCCTCTCCGCCATGGACAGCCCCGACCCGTTCGGGCGCCAGCTCAACGGCATGGGCGGGGGCGTGTCCTCGGTGTCGAAGATCTGCATCGTCGAGCCCTCGACCCGACCGGATGCCGATATCGACTACACCTTTGTGCAGGTGGTGGTCCGCGAGGGGCGGATCGACCTGTCCGGCAATTGCGGCAACATGCTTTCGGCGGTGGGCCCCTTCGCGGTGGACGAGGGGCTGGTGCAGGCCCCGGACGGGCCGGTGCGCCTACGGATCTACAACACCAACACCGCTAAGCGGATCGAGGCCTCCTTCGAGGTCCGGGGCGGCCGTGCCGTCTATCGCGGAGACCTGGCGATCCCCGGCGTCACCGGCACGGGCGCGCCGATCCGCCTCGACTTCGTCGATCCGGGTGGCGCCACCACCGGCCGCCTTCTGCCCACCGGCGCCGTCCGGCAGATTCTCGACGTGCCGGGCCTCGGCCCGGTCGAGGCCTCGCTGGTGGATGCGGCCAATGCCTGCGTGTTCGTCCGCGCCGCCGATCTCGGCCTCACCGGCACCGAACTGCCCGCCGCCCTGGAGGCGGTGCCGGGCCTTTTGAACCGGCTGGCGCAGATCCGCCTGGCCGCCTCCGTGGCGATGGGCATCGCCCCCGATCGCGACGCCGCCGCGCGGATCGTCCACGTGCCCTTCGTCGGCTTGGTCGCGCCGCCGCAGGATTCCGCCAGCCTGTCCGGTACGGCGATCCGCGCCGCGGACGTCGACCTGACCGCCCGAGTGATCTCGAACGGTTTGCCGCACCAGGCGCTCCCGCTCACCGCCACCCTGTGCCTCGCGGTGGCCGCCCGGATCGAGGGCAGCCTGGTCCACGAGGCTGCGCATCCGACCGGTGATGCGGCCCTGCGGGTCGGCATGCCCTCGGGGATCCTCACCGCCGACGCCGCCGTGGCGCGGGACGGCGCCGGATGGCGGGCGGAGCGCGGTTCCTTCTTCCGCACCGCGCGGCCGTTGATGCGGGGCGCGGTGTATTATGATGCGGTGACACCGGGGTAAGTGCGGTTGTCCCGGTATCGCCGAAGAGTTACATCGCACAGGGCTTCGCGCCACGGATTTGCCACCGCCATGACTTCCGCCGAAAGACCCGGTCCGGCGCCGCGGACACGCTGGTCCCGCTACAGGGTCGGCCTGGATGCCCTCGCTTCGTTCTGGCCCGTCGCATCGGAACCGATCCGGTATCCGCACCGGGACGAGACTGAGGCTCTGCGGGGTGATTTTCGCCGCATCGGCGATGATCTGCGTGGCGTGATCGAGCGCGAGGCGGCGTGTGAGCCGATCAAGCAGGACTAGGGCACCCGCGCGCCAGCCAGCTCCCACAGACCAGGGGACACTTACGAATCGGGGTGAGGCGCCGGTCGAGGTCGGACGCAGCAGTTTCTGGCAGGGACCCTTGCCGCCGCCTGCCGTGCTTGAAGGATTTGCTCGGGTGGTCCCTGAGTCACCCGAGCGCATCTTTCGGCAATGGGAGTTGGAGGCCGATCACCGTCGGACCTACGAGCGGCAAGCTCTGGAGGCTGCCATTCGGCAGGACGTGCGCGGCCAGATCAGTGCGCTCCTCTTTGCGCTCGCTGCTCTGTCGGTTGCCGCCTTTGCGCTCTGGCTAGGCCAGCCCTGGGTCGCAGGAACGATTGGGGGCGGCACGATCGCTTCCGTGGTCGGAGCATTTCTCTATCAGCGCGTCGCGGCTAAGGCGAAATCGTATCCCCAGTCCCCAGGCGGCCGATGAAAACCCTGATCGGTCTCTTCTCCCTGCGCCGCCGCTCGATCGCGGTGCGGCTGGCCGTGTCGGCGTTCCTGTCGAGCTCGGCGATCCTGCTGATCGCGGCCTGGATCCTGACGACCCTGTACCGGGAGAACACCGAGCGCGCCTTCGACAGCCGGCTCCTGGTCTTCACCAACAACCTCGCCACCGATCTCGTCTCGCCCAACGATCCCGAGAGCCGAACGTTCTCGCTCGGCGATCCGCGCTTCGACCTGCCCCTGTCCGGCTGGTACTGGCAGGTCGGCAAGCCCGATGCGAAGCCCCGGGACCTGCGCACCTCCCGCTCGCTGGTTGGCGTACCGCTGGGGCCCGCCACCGATGCCGACGGCAAGGTCGGCGTCGGGCAGATCCGCCAGGGCTACGGCAAGGCCCAGGACGGACGCCTGCTGCGCATCATGGAGCGCGACGTCGATCTCGGCGAGGAGGGCCGCTACACCGTGCGGGTCGCGGGGCCCGCCGACGAGATCGTCAACGACGTCGACCGGTTCCGCAATTCGCTGACCATCACCTTCGGGCTGCTCGGCCTGTCGCTGGCGATCACCACCCTGCTGCAGATCCGGTTCGGCCTGGCGCCCCTGAAGAAGATGCGCGCCGCACTCGGGGCCGTGCGCCGGGGCGAGGCCGACCGGATCACCGGCACCTATCCGCGCGACATCGCCCCGCTCACCGGCGAGGTGAACCTCCTGATCGAGACAAACCGGGAGATCCTGGAGCGCGCCCGGACCCAGGTCGGCAACCTCGCGCACGCGCTCAAGACGCCGCTCTCGATCATCGTCAACGAGGTCGGCGCGTCGGATGCCCCCGAGGAACTGTCCCAGAAGATCCGCGAGCAGGCCGCGGTGATGCGCGACCAGGTGAACTACCATCTCGACCGCGCCCGCGCCGCCGCTTTGGCCGGCACGCTGGGCACCTCCACGGAGGTCGAGCCGGCCATGGCCGGCCTCGTCCGGACCTTCGGAAAGATCTACCGGGACAAGGACATCGCCTACGACGTCCACGTTCCCCCGGGCCTGCGCTTCCGGGGCGAGCGCCAGGATTTCGAGGAGATGGTCGGCAATCTCGTCGACAACGCCTCGAAATGGGCCCACGGCCGGGTGGCGATCCGGGCCGAGGCGGTGGCCAAGCACGATTATCCCCACCTCGTCGTGGCCATCGAGGATGACGGCCCGGGCCTGCCCCCGGAGGCCCGTCAGGCCGTGCTCGGCCCCGGCCGGCGCCTCGACGAATCCAAGCCCGGCTCGGGCCTCGGCCTCTCCATCGTGGCGGACCTCGCCGCCCTGTACCGGGGACGCTTCACCCTGGAGCAGGCGAGTCTCGGCGGCTTGCGGGCGGTCCTGGAAGTGCCGGGCGACGCGCCGGTGGGTGCGGCCAGCCATTGATCCGACGCGGGTTTTTCCGCCGTGGGACGCGGCCTCATGGCTCGCGCCTGCCCCTTGTCATCGTGCTGAAGTTGCGTGACACCGTCCCGCCGCCGGAGGCCGTCGTGGCGTCCAGCCGCCGGATCCACAGGGCGTGGGGAGGCGCGGGTCAGTCGGGCTCGCTGGCGAAGGTTCGATGACGGCGATCTGGTTCATCTTGGCGGGCATGACCGCAGCTTGCGTGCTGGGCCTGCTCTGGCCGATGTCACGGCGCACCGCCGTTCCGGTCGGCGAGGGCGGCGGCTCCAGCGTCGATACCGAGACTGCGTTCTACGAGGATCAGGTCGCCGAGATCGCCCGCGACCAGGAGCGCGGCCTGATCGCGCCCGACGAGGCCGAGACCGCACGCGCCGAGGCGGCCCGCCGGTTGCTCCGGGCGAGCCGCGACGTCCGGCGCGATGCCGAGGATGCCGACGCCGATGAGGCCGCGCGCCCGGCCGAGCCGCGGCTGCGCCGGCGCCGGGCGGCCTCCGCCTTCGCGCTGTCCACGATCCCGCTGGTCGCGCTGATCGCCTACGGTCTCTACGGCTCGCCGGAACTGCCGGCGCAGAGCGATGCCGACCGGCAGGCCGCCCGCGGCGGCACCGAAGACCTGATGAAGGCTGTCGGCCAGATCGAGGCGCCGCTGGCCCGCGACCCGAACGATGCCCGCGGTTGGGCCGTGCTCGCTCCGGTCTACATGCGCACCGGCCGGTTCGACGACGCGGCCCGCGCCTTCGCCAACATCGCCCGGCTGAAGGGCGAGACTGCCGACACCCTGGCCGATTGGGGCGAGGCCCTGACGGCGGCGGGCGAGGGCACCGTCTCGCCCGAGGCCAAGGCGCTGTTCGAGAAGGCCCAGGCCAAGGAAGCGAACGCGCCCAAACCCCGCTTCTATCTCGCCCGGGCCGCCGAGCAGGCCGGCGATCCCGGCGAGGCGATCCGCCAGCTCACCGCTCTGCAGGAGGCGAGCCCCGCCGACGCGCCCTGGCTTGGGCTGGTCCGGCAGAACCTCGCCCGGCTCAAGGGCGAGCCTGCGCCGCCCGCCGCGCCCCCGGCGCCCCCGAAAATTCCGGCCGAGCAGCAGGCCGCGATCCGCGGCATGGTCGACGGGCTCGATGCCCGGCTCAAGACCGGCGGCGGGACCCCCGACGAGTGGCTGCGGCTTACCCGGTCGCGCGCGGTGCTCGGCGAGCGCGATCAGGCGATCGCCGCCCTGGCGCGGGCCCGGGTGGCGCTGGCCGGCGATCCGCAGGGGCTCGCCCAGGTCGAGGCGGGCGCCCGCATCCTGGGCCTCGATCCGGGCAGCGAGACCCCGCCGGCGCCGCCCGGTCCCATGGTCGCGCCCGCACCCCGCTCCGACACCGAATCGGCGGCCGCCGCCATGCAGGCGACGGGTCCGGCGGAGCGCGACGCCGCGATCCGCGGCATGGTCGACGGCCTCGACCGGCGCCTCGCGGCTCGGGGCGGCACGCCGGACGAATGGCTGCGCCTCGTGCGCTCCTACAGCGCGCTGGGCGAGCACGATCAGGCGATCAAGGCCCTCGACCGCGCCCGGATGGCGCTCGCCGCCAATGCCGAGGCGGTGAGCCGGCTCGACGGGCTCGCCCGGGAGCTCGATCTGCCCGCCAAATCCGATCCCTGACGGCGGCGCGCGGCTGTTCGTACGACAATCGGTCCCGGCCTGCGCCCTTGACCGGCGCGGCTACCGGGCCGACACCCTGCAAGGCTAGAATGAGAACGGTTCAGGTCTGGTCGGGCATAAGCCCGCCGGATCCCGGGGTGGAAGACACGTGACGCGCAAGAGCCGCCGCCTGATCCTGATCGCCGCCTGCGGCAGCGTCCTGGCGCTTGCCGTTGGGCTGATCCTGTTCGCCATGAGCGGCTCGATCGTGTTCTTCCGCTCGCCCACCGCTATCGCCCAGCAGGGCATCGCCCCCGGCACCCGCCTGCGGCTCGGCGGGCTGGTCAAGGACGGCTCGCTCCGGCGCGGGCCCGACCAGACGGTGGATTTCATGGTGACCGATACCAACGCCACCGTCGAGGTCCAGTACAAGGGCCTGTTGCCCGACCTGTTCCGCGAGGGGCAGGGCGTCGTGGCCGAGGGCATGCTCGAGCCGGGCGGTCGCTTCCGCGCCGACACCGTGCTCGCCAAGCACGACGAATCGTACATGCCCCGCGAGGTCGCCGACGCCCTGAAGGCGCAGGGCCGCTGGCAGGAGGGGGGCGACAAGGGCGGCCCCAAGGCCGGCCCGAAGCCCGTCACCGCCTCGAACGGCGGGACCCTCGGCCCCCGCAGCGAGCGGTAAGGAAACCGGCATGATCGTCGAGACCGGCCATTTCGCGCTCGCGCTCGCGCTGGCGATCTCCCTCGTCCAGATGGTGATGCCGGTCTGGGCCGCCCGCTCCGGCGACCCGGCCCTGCGCCAGGTCGCCTCGCAGGCCGCGCTTGGCGCCTTCGCGTGCGTGCTCTTCGCCTTCGCGGCCCTCACCTGGGCGCACGTGACCTCGGACTTCTCGGTCCAGAACGTGGTCGAGAACTCGCACACGCAGAAGCCGCTGATCTACAAGTTCTCCGGCGTCTGGGGGAACCACGAGGGCTCGATGCTCCTCTGGGTCCTGATCCTGACCCTGTTCGGCGCCTGCGTGGCGGCGGCCAAGAATTCCGTGCCGCCGCGGCTGCGCGCCAACACGCTCGGCGTGCAGGGCCTGATCACCTTCGTGTTCGTGCTGTTCATCATCACGACCTCGAACCCGTTCAGCCGCGTGGTGCCGGCGCCGCTCGAGGGCAACGACCTCAACCCGCTGCTCCAGGATGTCGGCCTCGCGATCCATCCGCCGCTCCTCTACATCGGCTATGTCGGCTTCTCGATCAGCTTCGCCTTCGCGGTCGCCGCCCTGATCGACGGGCGGATCGACGCGGTCTGGGCCCGCGCGGTGCGGCCCTGGACGCTCGCCGCCTGGTCGTTCCTGACGCTCGGCATCGCGATGGGCTCGTACTGGGCCTATTACGAGCTCGGCTGGGGCGGCTGGTGGTTCTGGGATCCGGTCGAGAACGCCTCCCTGATGCCCTGGATCGCCGGAACGGCCTTGCTGCACTCCACCGTCGTGATGGAGAAGCGCGACGCCCTGAAGGTCTGGACGGTGCTGCTCGCCATCCTGACCTTCTCGCTGTCGCTGATCGGCACCTTCCTGGTCCGCTCCGGGGTGATCACCTCGGTGCATTCCTTCGCCACCGACCCGACCCGCGGCGTCTTCATCCTGGCGATCCTGATCCTGTTCATCGGCGGCTCGCTGACGCTATTCGCCTGGCGGGCGCCGCTGCTGCGCCAGGGCGGCCTGTTCGCGCCGATCTCCCGGGAGGGCTCCCTCGTCCTCAACAACCTGTTCCTCGTGGCCGCCTGCGCCACGGTGCTGGTCGGCACCCTGTATCCGCTGCTGCTGGAGATGCTGACCGGGGAAAAAATCACGGTCGGGCCGCCCTTCTTCAACGCCACCTTCATCCCCCTTGCGATCCCGCTCCTGCTGATCGTCCCGTTCGGACAGGCGCTCGCCTGGAAGCGCGGGGACGTGCTCGCCGCCTCGCAGCGCCTGTTCGCGGCGCTCGCCGTCGCCCTGGTGGTCGGCTTCGCGGTTCTGGCCCTGACCTGGGGCGGCCCCGTGATGGCGCCGGTCGGGATCGGTCTCGGCGCCTACCTGCTGATCGGCTCCGCGCTGGAGATCGTCTCCCGGGCCCGGGGCTACGGAGCCAGCCGAACGCGCAACCTCGACCAGATCGGCCGCCGGGCCATCGGCCTGCCGCGCTCGGCCTGGGGCACCGCGCTCGCCCATGCCGGCGTCGGCGTGGTGGTGATCGGCATCGCCGCGCAAGGGTGGGCCACCGAGGGGCTGGCGACGCTCAAGCCCGGCCAGACCCTCTCCACCGGCCCATACACGGCGACCCTCGACCGCGTCGCCCCCCGGGCCGGCCCGAACTACGAGGAGGCCGCGGCCTTCCTGACGATCCGGACCCGCGCCGGCGACGAGGCCGGCCGGGTCGAGACCGGCAAGCGCTTCTACCCGAGCCGCAAGATGTCGGTGACGGAATCGGGCCTGCTGACCATCGGGGCGAGCCAGGTCTATGCCAGCCTCGGCGAGATCGGCCAGGACGGCGGGGTCGGCGTGCGCCTCTACTACAAGCCGCTGGTGCTGATGATCTGGCTCGGCGCCGTGGTCATGGCGCTGGGCGGCGGGCTGTCGCTCACCGACCGCCGGATGCGCGTCGGCGTCCCGGCCAAGGCCCGGGCGCGGGCGATGCCGAACCGCGCCGTGCCGGCCGAGTGATGGGTCGGGATATGGGATTGCGCGCAAGGTCCCGGTGGATATTCCCTCCCCCCTCTGCGGGGGAGGGTACCCTGCGCAGCAGGGGGGGAGAGGGGCAGCGCGATGGAGCGGGTTTCGGCTCCTGGCGCGATCTGCCCTGCAGCGTCGCTCCCCTCTCCCGACTCCTGCTGACGCAGGGGTCACCCTCCCCCGCAGAGGGGAGAGGGCGCGTGCGTGGCTGCCTCGCCTACGCATTCCTGGCTGTCCTCGCGCTCGCCGCCCCGGCTCACGCCGTGCAGCCCGACGAGGTTCTGAAGGATCCGGTGCTGGAGCATCGGGCCCGGGAGATCTCGTCCGAGCTGCGTTGCCTGGTCTGCCAGAACCAGTCGATCGATGATTCCGACGCGCCGCTGGCCAAGGATCTGCGCGTGATCGTGCGCGAGCGCCTGCAGAAGGGCGACACCGACCCGGCCGTGCTGCGCTACGTCGTGGACCGCTACGGCGAGTTCGTGCTGCTGCGGCCGGTCTTCGCCCTGCACACGCTGCTGCTCTGGCTGACCCCGATCCTGGCGGTCCTGCTCGGCGCCTTCGGAATCTGGCGCCTCTCCCGCCGCCGGCCGGCCGCGCCGGTCCGGACCCTGTCGGCGGCCGAGGAGGCGGAGGTCGCCGCGCTGCTCCGACGGGAGTAGACTTCGGCGCATCGCGATTCGCCCGGATCGAATCGGCACGAGTCTTGGATCCGGTAGCGCAGATCGCATGATCGGCGACGCGCCCGGGGTAGAGACGATGACCGCCGCCACGCTCACCATCTCCAGCCGCAACTACTCGTCCTGGTCCCTGCGGGGCTGGCTGATCTGCCGGATGGCGGGGCTCGCCTTCGACACCGAGGTTCTGTCGGGCACGGATGCGACCAGCCGGGCGGAGCTGCTGCACCTGTCCCCGTCCTTCCTGGTGCCGCGCCTGCGGCACGGCGACGTGGTGGTCTGGGATACCCTCGCCATCGCCGAGTATCTCGGCGAGACCTTCCCGGAGGCCGGCCTGCCCCGGCGGGCCGTGGCCGAGCGTGCCCATTGTCGCTCCATCGCGGGCGAGATGCATTCGGGCTTCGTGAACCTCCGCTCGGCCCTGCCGATGAACCTGCGCGCGTTCCACCCGGGCTTCCGGGTGTTCAACGGCGCCCGGGCCGATATTGAGCGCATCATCACGATCTTCGACGATTGCCTGGATCGCTATGACGGGCCGTTCCTGTTCGGGGAACGTCCGACCCTCGCCGACGCCCTGTACGCGCCGGTCTGCACGCGCTTCCGTACCTACGACGTGACGCTGCCACCCCGGGCCGCGGCCTATCGCGACACGATCCTGCATTGGCCCCTGATGATCGACTGGGCCGAGGCCGCCGCCGACGAGCCGGACGAGATCGAAGAGCTCGACATGGAGTTCTGAACTCCCGCGCGGCACGGCAAATGCAATTTCTTGCATGGCACAAGATGCTGTTGCACTGCACCCAAGACGCCCCGCTCGCTCTTGAGCGTCGGAAAACGGATTTCTAAGAAAGGCTTACCACGCAGGGCGACCTGCGTCTTTGGATGGGTGACAGTTCGACAGGGATCCTTTGTCAGGCGACCGGACTGCGCGATTGATGGTGTTCGGCATTTCTGTTCCACTTCGCTTTAGAAAAGGAACAGACTGGGCTGGAAACCATGGCGCGTCACGAGCCCTGGAGCGCGGAACGCGCCACCGGGATCATTGCAGAGCATACCCATCTCGAAGGCGCGACGCTGCCGATCCTGCACGCGTTGCAGGAGACCTTCGGATACGTCGATGGCGGCGCCGTGCCGCTCATCGCCGACGCGCTGAACCTGTCGCGCGCCGAGGTGCATGGCTGCATCACCTTCTACCATGACTTCCGGGCACACCCCGCCGGCCGTCACGAGGTAAAGCTGTGCCGGGCCGAGGCCTGCCAGGCCATGGGCTCGGACAAGATCCACCGCGAGATCCTCGGCCGCCTCGGCTGCGGCTGGCACGAGACCACCGCCGACGGCAGCGCCACGGTCGAGCCGGTCTATTGCCTCGGCCTCTGCGCCAACGGACCCGCGGCCCTCATCGACGCCGAGCCGGTGGCCCACCTGACCGCCGACGGCCTCGACGAGGCCCTGGCCGAAACCAAGCGGGAGACCCGCCAGTGAGCGTCACCCTTTACGTCCCCCGGGACGCCGTGGCGCTCGGCCTCGGTGCCAACAAGGTCGCCCGGGCCCTGTTCGCGGGCGCCGAGCGCCGCGGTCTCGACGTGACCATCGTGCGCACCGGCTCGCGCGGCCTGTTCTGGCTGGAGCCGATGGTCGAGGTCGCCACGCCTGAGGGCCGGATCGCCTACGGGCCGGTCAAGGTCACGGATGTCGACGCCTTGCTCGATGCCGGTCTCACCACCGGCGGCGAGCACGCCCTGCGCCTCGGCGACCCCGAAAAGATCCCGTTCCTCGCCCGGCAGCAGCGCCTGACCTTCAACCGCTGCGGGGTCATCGACCCGGTCTCGGTCGCCGATTACCGCGCCCATGGCGGCTATCGTGGGCTCGAGGCGGCGCTGAAGCTCGATGCCGAGGGCATCGTTGCCGCCGTACGGGATTCCGGCCTGCGCGGCCGAGGCGGCGCCGGCTTCCCGGCCGGCATCAAGTGGAACACCGTGATGCTCGCCAAGAGCGAGCAGAAATACGTCGTCTGCAACGCCGACGAGGGCGATTCCGGCACCTTCGCCGACCGGATGATGATGGAGGGCGACCCCTTCAACCTCATCGAGGGCATGACCATCGCGGCGATCGCCACCGGCGCGACCCGGGGCTACATCTACCTGCGCTCCGAATACCCGCAGGCCTTCGCGACCCTGAAGGAGGCGATCGCCAACGGCATCGAGGCCGGCGTGCTCGGCGCCGACATCCTGGGATCCGGCAAGACCTTCCACCTCGAGGTCCGGCTCGGGGCGGGCGCCTATATCTGCGGCGAGGAGACCTCGCTGCTGGAGAGCTTGGAGGGCAAGCGCGGCATCGTCCGGGCGAAGCCCCCGATTCCGGCGCTCAAGGGCTTCCTCGGCAAGCCGACGCTGGTCAACAACGTTATGACCTTCACGGCCGTGCCGTGGATCCTCGTGAACGGCGCCGGGGCCTACGCCGATTACGGCATGGGCCGCTCGCTCGGCACCCTGCCGATCCAGCTCGCCGGCAACATCAAGCATGGCGGCCTGATCGAACTCGCCTTCGGGGTGACCCTGCGCGAGGTGATCGAGGATTACGGCGGCGGCACCCGCTCGGGCCGGCCGGTGCGGGCCGTACAGGTCGGCGGGCCGCTGGGCGCCTACTTCCCGGACCACCTGCTCGACACGCCCCTCGATTACGAAGCGATGGCGGCCCAGAAGGGCCTCGTCGGCCATGGCGGCATCGTGGTGTTCGACGACACCGTCGACATGGCGAGCCAGGCGCGCTTCGCCTTCGAGTTCTGCGCCACCGAATCCTGCGGCAAGTGCACCCCCTGCCGCATCGGCGCGACCCGTGGCGTCGAGACGATGGACAAGGTGATCGCCGGCATCCGGCCGGAGACCAACCTCAAGCTGATCGAGGACCTCTGCGAGGTCATGACCGATGGGTCGCTCTGCGCCATGGGCGGGCTGACGCCGATGCCCGTGATGAGCGCGATCACCCACTTCCCTGAAGATTTCAGGCGCGCCGGCGATCTGCCGGTCGCGGCCGAGTGAAGGAGACGTCGATGGGCCTGATCAAGGAGATCGACTACGGCACGCCGATCCGCGTCGCGGAGCAGACCGTCACCCTGACGATCGACGGCATGGACGTGACCGTGCCGGCCGGCACCTCGGTGATGGCGGCGGCGATGCACGCCGGCACCCAGATCCCGAAGCTCTGCGCCACCGACAGCCTGGAGCCGTTCGGCTCTTGTCGGCTTTGCCTCGTGGAGATCGAAGGTCGGCGGGGCACGCCGGCCTCCTGCACCACGCCGGCCGAGAACGGCATGGTTGTGCGCACGCAGACCGACAAGCTGGCCAAGCTCCGCAAGGGCGTGATGGAGCTCTACATCTCCGATCACCCGCTGACCTGCCTGACCTGCGCCGCCAACGGCGATTGCGAATTGCAGGACATGGCCGGCGTGGTCGGCCTGCGCGACGTCCGCTACGGCTACGAGGGCGACAACCACGTCGTGCCGAGCGCCGAGAAGTATCTGCCCAAGGACGAGTCGAACCCGTACTTCACCTACGACCCGTCGAAATGCATCGTCTGCAACCGTTGCGTCCGCGCCTGCGAGGAGGTGCAGGGCACCTTCGCGCTGACCATCGCGGGCCGCGGCTTCGACAGCCGCGTGGCAGCCGGCCCGACCAACTTCATGGAGTCGGAGTGCGTCTCCTGCGGCGCCTGCGTGCAGGCCTGCCCGACCGCGACCCTTCAGGAGAAGTCGATCCACGAATTCGGCCAGCCCGAGCACGCCGAGGTGACGACCTGCGCCTATTGCGGCGTCGGCTGCTCGTTCAAGGCCGAGATGCAGGGCACCCGCGTCGTACGCATGGTGCCCTACAAGGGCGGCAAGGCCAACGAGGGCCATAGCTGCGTCAAGGGCCGCTTCGCCTACGGCTACGCCACCCACAAGGACCGCATCACCAAGCCGATGATCCGCGCCAAGATCACGGATCCGTGGCGCGAAGTGTCCTGGGAGGAGGCGATCAGCCACGCGGCCTCCGAGTTCAAGCGGATCCAGGCGACCTACGGCAAGGACTCGGTCGGCGGCATCACCTCGTCGCGCTGCACCAACGAGGAGGCCTACCTCGTCCAGAAGCTCGTGCGCGCCGCCTTCGGCAACAACAACGTCGATACCTGCGCCCGCGTCTGCCACTCGCCCACCGGCTACGGCCTGATGTCGACGCTCGGCACCTCGGCCGGCACCCAGGACTTCAAGTCGGTCGAGAACTCCGACGTCATCCTGGTGATCGGCGCCAACCCGACCGACGGCCACCCAGTCTTCGGCTCACGGATGAAGAAGCGCCTGCGCCAGGGCGCCAAGCTGATCGTCGCCGATCCGCGCAAGATCGACCTCGTGAAGTCGCCCCACATCAAGGCCGACTACCACCTGCCGCTGAAGCCCGGCTCCAACGTCGCCTTCATCAACTCGCTGGCGCACGTCATCGTCACCGAGGGGCTGATCGACGAGGCCTATGTCCGCGAGCGCTGCGATCTTGCCGAGTTCGAGACCTGGGCCCGGTTCATCGCCGAGGAGCGGCATTCGCCCGAGAACCAGCAGTCGTTCACCGGCCTCGATCCGGCCGAGGTCCGTGCGGCTGCCCGGCTCTACGCCACGGGCGGCGCGGCCGGCATCTATTACGGGCTGGGCGTCACCGAGCACAGTCAGGGCTCGACCATGGTGATGGGCATGGCCAACATCGCCATGGCCACCGGCAACATCGGCAAGCTCGGTGCCGGCGTGAACCCGCTGCGCGGCCAGAACAACGTCCAGGGCTCCTGCGACATGGGCTCGTTCCCGCACGAGTTCACCGGCTATCGGCACGTCTCGGACGACGCCACCCGCGAGAGCTTCGAGGCCCTGTGGGGCGCCAAGCTCGACGGCGCGCCGGGCCTGCGCATCACCAACATGCTGGATGAGGCCGTCGATGGCGCGTTCAAGGGGATGTACATCCAGGGCGAGGACATCGCGCAGTCGGATCCCGACACGCACCATGTCACGGCCGGCCTCAAGGCGATGGAATGCATCGTCATCCAGGATCTGTTCCTGAACGAGACCGCGAAATACGCCCACGTCTTCCTGCCGGGCGCCTCGTTCCTGGAGAAGGACGGCACCTTCACCAACGCCGAGCGCCGCATCTCCCGCGTTCGCAAGGTGATGCCCCCGATGGGCGGCTACGGCGACTGGGAGGGCACGGTGCTGCTCTCCAACGCCCTGGGCTACAAGATGGAGTACAGCCACCCGTCGCAGATCATGGACGAGATCGCCGGCCTGACCCCGAGCTTCACCGGCGTGTCCTACGCCAAGCTCGACGAGCTGGGCTCGGTCCAGTGGCCCTGCAACGAGAAGGCGCCGCTCGGCACCCCGATGATGCACGTGGATCGCTTCGTCCGCGGCAAGGGCCGGTTCATGATCACCGAGTTCGTGGCCACCGAGGAGCGCACGGGGTCCAAGTTCCCGCTGATCCTGACCACAGGCCGGATCCTGTCCCAGTACAATGTCGGCGCGCAGACCCGGCGCACCGAGAACTCGCGCTGGCACGAGGAGGACGTGCTGGAAATCCACCCGTTCGACGCGGAACTGCGCGGCATCGTCGACGGCGACTTGGTCTCTCTGGAGAGCCGCTCCGGCGACATCGCCCTGAAGGCCAAGGTCTCGGAGCGGATGCAGCCGGGCGTGGTCTACACCACGTTCCACCACGCGAAGACCGGCGCCAACGTCATCACCACCGACTATTCGGACTGGGCGACCAACTGCCCCGAATACAAGGTGACGGCGGTGCAGGTCCGGCGGACCAACCGGCCGTCCGACTGGCAGGCGAAGTTCTACGAGGAGGATTTCTCGCTGACGCGCATTGCCCAAACGCTCGACGCGGCGGAGTGAGCCGATGAGCGCGCAGACCCAGGAGGACAAGCTCCTCCGGATGGCGAACCAGATCGCCACGTTCTTCCGGTCCTACCCGGAGGACGAAGCGGTGGCCGGGGTGCACAAGCACATCACGGCGTTCTGGACGCCCAAGATGGTCTCGAAGCTGGAGGCCGCCCTGCCGGAGATGGGCGACCGGGCCGACAGCCTGGTTCAGCAGGCGCTCCGCGGTGCCGAGCCCCAGGCCGAGAGCCCGGTGCGCCCGGCGACCCGCGATCCGCAGAAGCTCGGAGAAGGCGCCAGCGACGCTGGCTGATCCGCACTCCGCGCGGCCGAGCCGGGGATTAGATCCCGGGTTCGGCCGTGGCGTGTGCTGGCAACCGGTATCCATAACCGCTAGGCTTCCCAAACGACGCGACTCGGCGAAAGAAGTCGCGCCCGGAGGAAGTCTCGATGCGTTCAGAACTGGCGAGCGCGGTCGCGCCCGGGGGCGATCACGGCTGGCTGTCCCGTGAGCGCATCATCGCCAAACCGGGCTTCAACCGCTGGCTGGTCCCGCCCGCGGCCCTGGCGATCCATCTCTGCATCGGCATGTCCTACGGCCTGTCGGTGTTCTGGCTGCCGCTGAGCCGGGCACTGTCCGTCGGCCAGCCCGCGCCCGCCGCCTGCCCCGACATGGGCGTGATGACGGCTCTGTTCACCACCACCTGCGACTGGCGCGTCAGCGACCTCGTCATCGTCTTCTCCATCGGGATCGTGATGCTCGGCCTCTCGGCCGCCGTGTTCGGCGGCTGGCTGGAGCGGGCCGGGCCGCGCAAGGCCGGCATCGCGGCCGCCCTGTGCTGGGGTGGCGGCTTCCTGATCGGCGCGCTCGGCGTCTACCTCCACCAACTCTGGCTGGTCTGGCTCGGCATGGGGCTGATCGGCGGCATCGGGCTGGGGCTCGGCTACATCTCCCCGGTCTCGACGCTGATCAAGTGGTTCCCCGACCGGCGCGGCATGGCCACCGGCATGGCGATCATGGGCTTCGGCGGCGGCGCCATGATCGGCTCGCCCTTGGCCGACGGGCTGATCAAGACCTTCCGGAGCGCCGACTCGGTCGGCGTGTGGCAGACGCTCGCGATCATGGGGGTCGGCTATAGCGTGTTCATGCTGGGTGGCGCCTTCGGCTACCGGGTCCCGCCGGCGGGCTGGCGCCCGGACGGGTGGACGCCGCCGGCGTCCAAGAATGCCATGATCGCCTCGGGCCACGTCCATCTCCGGGACGCGCACAAGACCGTCCAGTTCTGGATGATCTGGCTGGTGCTCTGCCTCAACGTCTCGGCCGGGATCGGCGTGCTGGCGCTGGCCTCGCCGATGCTCCAAGAGATCTTCGGAGGCGCCTTGATCGGGCTGCCCGGTACCGGTTTCGCCGCCCTCGATCCGGGCCAGAAGGCACAGATTGCCGCGATCGCGGCCGGCTTCGTCGGCCTCTTATCGCTGTTCAACATCCTGGGCCGGTTCTTCTGGGCTTCGATGTCGGACCGGATCGGCCGCAAGGTGACCTACGCCATCTTCTTCGCGCTCGGCGGTGTTCTCTACGCCGCCGCGCCCTGGGCTGCCGGGATCGGCTCGCAGGCGCTGTTCGTCGCCTTCTTCTGCGTGATCCTGTCGATGTATGGCGGCGGCTTCGCGACGATCCCCGCCTACCTCGCGGACGTGTTCGGGACGCAGTTCGTGGGCGCGATCCATGGGCGCCTGCTCACCGCCTGGTCGACGGCCGGCATCGTCGGGCCGTTCGTGGTCACCAAGATCCGCGAGGCCCAGGCCGCCGCCGGGGTACAGGGTGCGGATCTCTACGGGCGGACCATGTACGTGCTGGCCGCGTTCCTGGCCGCCGGGTTCGTCTGCAACCTGCTGATCCGGCCGCTTGCGGGGCGCTGGTTCATGTCGGATGCCGAGCGCGCCACCCTCGACGCCAAGGCCGGTGCCGCTGCCGTCCGGTCCTCAGGCTCGTTCGGCATCGGCCGCGGCGGGTTCAGCGCCGGGGCCGCCCTGGCCTGGGCGGTGGTCGGCATCCCGATCCTCTGGGGCATCGGCATCACCGTGTCGAAGGCGTTCATCCTGTTCCGCTGAGCGGACGCGCCCCGCCGGTTGTGGCCGGACCGGCGGCCCATTAGGTTTCGGCATCCCATCCTGCGGGGCCCGCACCGCTCGGAATGCCTCCGTGATCGACAAGCTCGACTTCCTGCTGGCGCTCGCCCGCGAGCAGCATTTCGGCCATGCGGCCGAGACCTGCGGGGTGACGCAGCAAACCCTCTCGGCGGGCGTGAAGCAGCTGGAGAATCGCTTCGGCGTGCAACTCGTGCTGCGGGGCTCGCGCTTCCAGGGTTTTACCCCCGAAGGCGAGCGAGTCCTCGAATGGGCGCGCCGCATCGTGGCCGATGCCAGGGCGATGCACGAGGAGGTCACGGGCCTGCGCCGCGGCCTGACCGGGCATCTGCGCATCGCGGCGATCCCCACGGCCCTGCCGATGATCGTGAGCCTGACCACCCCGTATGGCGAGCGCCACCCCGACGTGCGGCTCACGGTCGAATCTGCCGCCTCGGCCGACATCTTCTCGCTGATCGAGAACCTGGAGGCCGATGCCGGGCTGACGTATCTCGACAACGAGCCGCTGGGCCGGGTCGTCTCGGTGCCGCTCTACCGGGAGCGCTACCGCCTGGTGACGGCCGATGGCGGTCCGTTCGACGGCCGCAGCAGCGTCACCTGGGCGGAGACCGGCCGCCTGCCGCTCTGCCTGCTGACCCCGAACATGCAGAACCGGCGGATCATCGACCAGCAGATCCGCGAATCGGGCGCGGACCCCGTGGCGACCCTCGAATCGAACTCGATGATCGTGCTGATGACCCATGTGCGCAGCCTGCGCTGGGCCTCGATCATGCCGGAGATCCTGGTCGACGCCCTCGGGCCGATGTCGGGTGTGCGGGCGATCCCGATCACAGCGCCGGATCTGGAGCACACGATCGGCCTCGTGGCACCGCGGCGGGAACCCTCGACCCCGATGGTGACGGCGCTCGTCGCCATCGCCCGGACCCTGGCTCGGACGCTCGATCCCGCGTTGTCCGGATCCGTGCCGGGTGCGTGAGGCGCGCTTAGACCGGCGCGAACACGCCCCGCCAGAGGACGCGAACGGCGCGGTACGGGACAAGCGGCACCTAAAGGACGATGGGGGCCGCAAGAACCGCCAGGACGAGGGCGGTCGGCAGCAGCATTCTCGTCATCGTGTGCGCGCTCCCATGACCGGACCGGCCAATGCGAAGGGATGCGAATCCCTGAACGCCGCCCGGCAGCGCCCGCATCGCGGCGACACGAAGAGGCGGCGCTGGGCTGAGGCCGACCGACCACCCGAGGACGGAAGAAGCCGCGCATGGAAAAAGCCGCCCCGTCCCCGGAGCGGCTCGTCGGATCGGCCGCGGCCTGGGGAAAACCCCAAGCCTTGCGCGATCGTGCCTTACTTGATCTTGGTTTCCTTGAAGTCGACGTGCTTGCGCGCCACCGGATCGTACTTGCGCATCGTCAGCTTCTCGGTCTGCGTGCGGGAGTTCTTCTTGGTGACGTAGAAGTAGCCGGTGTCGGCGGTGGAGATGAGCTTGATCTTGACGGTGACGGCCTTGGCCATGGCGCGGCGCTCCTGCAGGGTGCGGCATTCCGCGTGAGCGAAACGCAAATGGCCGGGAGAGCCCGGCCGAATACGGCCGGGTCAATGCCCGATCGCACCCCGCAGGTCAAGACCGGGAAGCGGATTGCTCCATCGTGGCGAGGCTCACCGAGAAGGCCAGGAACAGGGCCAGCAGGGCCCACGCGAAGCCGTGCGGCGGAACGAGGTCGAGGCCGCCGCCGATCAGGGGCGGCCCCAGCATCAAGCCGACATTGTACAGAACCACGAACGCCGCGTTGGCGCCCGCAAGATCGCTGGCAGGCACCCGGTCGCCCAACGTGGTCAGGCCCACCGTGTAGAGGGTGCCAGCGATGCCGCCCCACAGGAACAGGATGAGGCCGAGCGCAACCGGTGATCCGGAGGCCAGCGGTATCAGGGCCGAGCCCGCGGCCCCGCCGAGGCTCGCCCCGAGCAGCACGGCGCGCCGGTGGAAGCGGTCGGCCAGCCAGCCGAACGGAATCTGAAACAGCATGTTGCCCAGCGCGATCAGGCTCACGAGGCCGGCCGCGCCTTTCGCGTCGTAGCCGAGCCGCAGCCCGTAGAGCGGCAGGATCGCGAAGATCCCGGTCTCCACCGCCCCGTAGGCGAGGGCGGCGAGCAGTGCTCCGGGGGCGAGGCGCAGATACGCCACGATGCTGCGGCCGGATCCGTGCGCGATGGTCGGCGACAGCCCGCGGGCGAGGACGATCGGCAGGCCGCCGGCCAGCATCAGGGCGGCCCCCGTCAGGTAGGGCGGCAAGCCCTCGGTGCCGACCAGCGCCAGCAGGGCCGGGCCGACCGCGAAGCCCGCCGCCAGCACGGTCGCGTAGATGCCCATGACGAGGCCGCGGCGCTCCGGCGGGGCTGCCGCGTTGATCCAGTACTCGGAGAGGACGAACAGAGCGCCCAGCGTCGCCGAGAACACGAAGCGCAGCGGGAACCAGAGGGCGATGCCCGGAACCATCGGGAATGCCGCGAGGCTGACCGCACCGACGATCAGTGCGAGGCAGAGCAGGGGTGCGACGCCGATCCGCGAGGCGAGCCGCGGCACGAACGGCACCGTGCAGATGCTGGCCACGCCGGCGATCGCGGTGTTGAGCCCGATCAAGCTGCTCGACGCGCCGCGCCGCTCCAGCTCGATCGACAGGAGCGGGATCGACAGGCTCAGCCCGATCCCGACCACCGTGACGCAGGCGATGGCGGCGGTGATCGCCGCCACGGTGTCCGGCCCGATCCCGCTTGGCGCGGCGATCCGGTCCGGCCTTTCCGAAACATTCACAGAGCGACTCGTTCCCGGCGCCCGTAGCGCTCGTAGTGGAAGGGGATCATCCGGTAGGGCGCGAAATCGACGGCGATCTGCGCCTCGAGATCGTCGAGGATTGCTCGGGTGATGAACGGCAGGTCGAGCTTGCGCGCCGCGTCCAGGCGGACCCAGGCGAGTTCGGTGAACTCGGAGTCCGCGCTCACCCGGCCCGGCTCCTCGGCCGCGACCATGCGGCGGTCCACGGCGAAGAAGCGCGTGTCGAACCGGCGTACGCGCTTGGGCGGGGTGATCGCCCGGGCCACGAGGTGCAGCGCCTCGAGATCTGGCAGGATGCCGTGCCGGGCGAAGGGCTCCCAGCCCTCCGGCGCGGTCTCGGGGGCGCCGTGTTCGGTCGTCCCCAGCAGCAGGCCGGTCTCCTCGTAGGTCTCGCGGATGGCGGCGAGCGCCAATGCCCGGCCGAGATGGTGCGGTGGCCGGGAAACCTGGCGGGTCAGCGCAGCCTCGGCATAGTCGGGCAGGGCGCCGGCCACCGGCATGTGGCGGTCGCCGAGCTCGATCCGGCCGCCCGGGAACACGAACTGCCCCGGCATGAAGGCGAGTTTCGGGTTGCGCCGGCCCATCAGGACCTTCGGGCCGCCCTTGCCGCGCCGGTCGAGCACGATCAGGGTCGCAGCGTCGCGCGGGCGCAGGCGCGCCGGCGACGGCTTCGGCTCAGGGCTGGTCGGGATCTCGGATTCCTGCTGCGGCTCCGGCTGCGGCAAGGCGCGTCTCCTTCAACCCCGAAACGGGGCGGCCCCGCGGTAACGTGGCAAAGCCGTGCATGCCAAGGGCGTATTGCAACCCGACGACGGCCCCCTTGACCGGCTGGAGCAGGACGAGGGCGAACAGGAGGGTGAAGACCGGCCAGACGCCCATCTCGACCCAGAGGGGGACGTCGTAGGCGCTCTCGGTCTCCAGGATCAGGTAGCCGACCACGTGGGCGACGATGAAGATCACGACGTAGGGCGGCAGGTCGTCGGCCCGGTGATGATGCAGCTCCAGGCCGCAGACGTCGCATTCCGGGCGCACCTTGAGAAAGCGCCCGAAGATCCGGCCCTGGCCGCAATGCGGGCAGCGGCCGATGAAGCCGCGCGCCATCGCGGGGATCAGGCGGGTGCGCACGGGAATCGCGTCGGTGGCCATGTCTAGGGTCTACACCGGCCGGGTCACCGGCCCGGCGGGCGGTGGCGCGTACCGGAGTTGCGGATGCCAGGCGGACGCCCCGACGGCGCCGCCTTGAACGGGCGGCCGCCGGGCTTCCGGCCGCCGCCATCCTTGCCGGCCCCGGCGCGGGTCTTGCCCTCGCTGAGCAGCTCGAAGCGCAGCGCGCCGGCCACGGGCGCGGCCTCCACCAGCCGGACCTCGACCCGGTCGCCCAATCGGAACGTCTCGCCGCTGCGCTCGCCCACCAGGGCGTGGCGCGCCTCCTCGTGGCGGAAATAGTCGGCGCCGAGCTGCGAGATCGGCACGAACCCGTCCGCCCCGGTCTCGTCGAGCTTGATGAACAGGCCGGACCGGGTGACGCCCGCGATCTGACCCGCGAAGGTCGCGCCGATCCGGTCGACGAGATGGTGGGCGATCAGCCGGTCGATGGTCTCGCGCTCGGCCGCCATGGCGCGGCGCTCGGCCGCCGAGATCTGCTCGCCGATCTGCGCCAGTTCGCCCAGGGCCACCTCCGGCGACAGGCCATCGGAGCCGAGGCGGCAGGCGGTGATCAGCGCCCGGTGGACGATCAGGTCGGCGTAGCGCCGGATGGGTGAGGTGAAATGCGCGTAGCGGCGCAGGTTCAGCCCGAAATGGCCGAGATTCTCCGCGGCATAGACCGCTTGCGCCTGGGAGCGCAGCACCACCTCGTTGATGAAGGTCGCGTGCTCGCTGCCCGCCACCGAGCCGAGGATGCGGTTGAACAAAGCGGGGCGCAGCGCGCCTTCCTTAGGCAGCTTGATCCCGACCGAGGCCAGGACCTCGCCCAGAGCCTGCATCTTCTCCTGCGCCGGCTCGTCGTGCACCCGGTAGATCAGCACCTGCTTGGCCGCCTCCAGGGTCTGCGCCGCGGCGACGTTGGCCTGGATCATGAATTCTTCGATGAGCCGGTGCGCGTCCAGGCGCTCCGGCACGATCACCCGGTCGACCGCGCCTTCGGGCGACAGCAGCACCTTGCGCTCGGGCAGATCGAGGGCGAGCGGGCCGCGGCGGTCGCGCGCCGCGCGCAGGGCGGCGTAGGCCGTCCAGAGCGGCCGCAGGACCGTTTCCAGCAGCGACTCGGTGGCGGCATCCGGCTGGCCGTCGATGGCGGCTTGCGCCTGCGCGTAGGCGAGCTTGGCGCGCGAGCGCATCATCACCCGGTGGAACGTGTGGCGGCGCTTCTCGCCGTCGGCGGCGATCACCATCCTGACCGCGATGGCCGGGCGGTCCTCGCCCTCGCGCAGGGAGCAGAGGTCGTTCGAGATCCGCTCTGGCAGCATCGGCACGACGCGGTCGGGGAAATAGACCGAGTTGCCGCGCTCCAAAGCCTCGCGGTCCAGGCTGGAGCCGGGGCGGACGTAAGCCGCGACATCAGCAATGGCGACGGTGACGATGAAGCCACCGGGATTGGCCGGGTCGGGATCGGCCTCGGCCATCACGGCGTCATCGTGGTCCTTAGCGTCCGGCGGGTCGATGGTCAGCAGCGGGCGGTCGCGCCAATCCTCGCGGCCTTTCAGCGAGGCGGGCGCGGCGGCATCGGTCTCGGCCAGGGTCGCGTCGGAGAAGACGTGCGGGATGTTGTGCAGGTGGAGCGCGATCAGGCTCACGGCCTTCTCGGAGCCGAGCGAGCCGAGCCGCTCCCGGACTCGGCCTCGCGGCAGGCCGAAGCGCGTCTCGCGCTCCAGCGACACGCTAACGAGGTCGCCGTCCCGGGCCTGGCCTTCCTCGCCGGGCGGGATCAGGATCTCGCGCCCCTGCGAGCGCTTCTCCACCGGCACGATTCGGCCGCCCTGCGCGCCGGCCCGGTAGACGCCGATGATCTCGGCCTTGTTCTTTCCGATGACCTTGATGACCCGGCCGGTATAGCCGCCCTCGGCGTCGCGCTCGACCCGGACCAGGGCGCGATCGCCGATCCCGGCGGCCGGCCGGTTGCCCTTGCGCGGCCCGCGCGGCTGGGTAAGCACGATGGACGGCGGCTTGCCGGTGCCGGCCCACTCCACCGGGATCGCCAGGAAGTCGCCGTGCCGGTCGCGCGAGCGGATGTCGGTCAGCACCACCGGTGGCAGGCGGCCCGGGGCCGCGAGGCCGCCGCGCCCACGATCGATAGCGCCGTCCTCCTCGATCTCCTTGAGGATCCGCTTCAGGTCGATCTTGGCCGCACCCTTGATGCCGAATGCCTTGGCGATCTCCCGCTTGCCGACAGGTTCGGTCGCCTCCGCCACGAAGGCGAGGATCTGCTCGCGGGTGGGGAAGGGCGGGGGAGCGGCGGGCTCGGCCGCCTCTGCGCTGATGCGTGGTGCCAAAAGGTGGTGCCGGACAGTTCTCGGAAAGCGATGCGCCCGCGATGGGACGCCGGACCGCTGATTCGGTCCAGTCACCGGAAGATGGGGTTCCGGCTGGTCCGCGGCAACGGCGGCCGTCGCGTCCTCAACAGGCGCGTTCAGCCCGTGGAGGCGGACTTGCGGATGCCCTCGACCGCGTGATCCACATCGAAGCCGGGGGCGAGGATCTCGTCCAGGCTGAACGGGCAGGCGCGGGGCAGGGTCAGGTTCACCTGGCCCTCCTCGGCCGCCAGCTCCGGCGTTTCCGCCTGCTGGATCGCCAGCATCCAGGCGCCGTCCATGCGCAGGCTCCCGGCCTCCGGCGGGTCTGCCCTTAGCCCGGCCAGTTTCTCCCGCCCGGCCTCGCGGCAGGCGAGGCTCTTGCCGTCGTCGGAGATGAGGGCGGCCTTGATCAGCTCGGCCAGGGCATCCCGGACCCGTTCGACGCTCGCGTTCATGTGCATCCGCTCCGTAACGTCGCTCCCTGTGGCAAACAGGGTGCCAGCCCCCATCGGGTCGGCGTGACATAAGCGCCGGTCTTCCTTCGCGATCCGCCGGGTGTAGAACGCCTGCATGATCCCGGTCCTGACCCGCCAAACCGAGGCCGTGCCGCTCTATGAGGCGGTTGTCGCCGAACTGCGCCTGCGCGGCTTCGAGGGCGACCTGACGGTATCGGCCGCCGACCGGACGGTCTTCTCCACCGACAACTCGATCTATCAGGTCGAGCCGGGGGGCGTGGCCTTCCCGCGCTCGCGCGACGACCTCGTGCGGATCGCCAAGCTGCTCGACGACCCGCGCTTCACCGAGATCGTGATCCGCCCCCGGGGTGGCGCCACCGGCACCAACGGCCAGTCGCTCGGCCACGGCCTCGTGGTCGACACCTCGCGGCACATGAACCGCATCCTGGAGATCGACGTCGCGCGCCGTATCGTCCGGGTCGAGCCCGGGGTGGTGAAGGACCAACTCAACCGGGCGCTCGCCGCGCACGGCCTGTTCTTCGCCCCCGAGCTCTCGACCTCGAACCGCGCCACCATCGGCGGCATGATCTCCACCGACGCCTGCGGGCAGGGCTCCTGCCTCTACGGCAAGACCCGCGACCACGTCCTGGCCCTGACCTGCGTGCTCGCCGACGGCACGGTCTGGGACGCCGAGCCGCTGGACGAGGCCGGGCTCGCGGCCGCCAAGGCGCGCAACGATCGCGTCGGCGAAATCCACCGCACCGTCGATACGATCGTCACCGAGAACGCGGCGCTGATCGCCGAGCGCTTTCCCAAGCTCAACCGCTGCCTCACCGGCTACGACCTCGCCCATCTGCGCGACGCGTCAGGGCGCTTCGACCTCAAAAGCGTGATCTGCGGCTCCGAGGGCACGCTGGCGCTGATCGCCGAGGCGCGGCTCAACGTGCTGCCGATCCCGAAGGCCTCGGTGCTGGTGGCGCTCTCCTACGTCGATTTCGACGCGGCCTTGCGGGACGCCCAGGCGCTGCTGCCCTTCGGCGCGGCCTCCGTGGAGACCATCGACTCCACCGTGCTGGGGCTTGCCCGCCAGGATCCGATCTGGGCCGAGGTGCAGGCCTTCTTCCCGGACGATCCTGCCGGCCGTCCGGTCCACGGCATCAACCTCGTAGAATTCGTCGGCGACGATGCGCAGGCCGTGGATGCCGCCCTGGCACGGCTCACCGCGACGCTGGCGGACGCGCGCGGCACCGACACCAAACGCCTCGGCTTCACCATTGCTCGCGGCGACGCCATCGAAAAACTCTGGACGATGCGCAAGAAGGCGGTCGGCCTGCTCGGCGCTGCCAAGGGTGACGCGCGCCCGATCCCGTTCGTCGAGGATACCGCGGTGCCGCCGGAGCGGCTCGCCGACTTCATCGCGGAGTTCCGGGCGCTGCTCGATGCCAAGGGCCTGCGCTACGGCATGTTCGGCCATGTCGATGCCGGCGTGCTGCATGTCCGCCCGGCGATCGACCTGAAAGACCCCGACCAGAACGCCCTGATCCGCGAGGTCACCGAGGGCGTGGTCGCCCTCACCGCCAAGTATGGCGGCCTGCTCTGGGGCGAGCACGGCAAGGGCTTCCGCTCCGAATTCGTGCCCGCGACCTTCGGCCCGCTGATGCCGGCGCTGGAGGCGGTCAAGCGCGCTTTCGACCCGGGCGACCGGATGAACCCGGGCAAGATCGCCTCGGCCCGCGGTGGCGCGCTCACTCGGATCGACGGCGTGCCCCGCCGGGGCGAGCAGGACCGCACGATCCCGCCGCCGGTCCGGCAGGATTTCGACGAAGCCCTGCACTGCAACGGCAACGGCGCCTGCTTCACCTACGACCCGGACGACGCGATGTGCCCGTCCTGGAAGGCGACCCGGGAGCGCCGGCATTCGCCCAAGGGCCGCGCCTCGCTGATGCGCGAGTGGCTGCGCCTCGCCGCGCAGGCGGGGATCGACCCCGCCGCCGAGCTGAAGCGCCAGCGCGCCGGCTGGCTGCCCGATCTTTTTGCGACTTTGCGGAGCGCTGTCCGGCGCGCGCCCGACGACGGCGACTTCTCGCACGCCGTGAAGGAGGCGATGGACGGCTGCCTCGCCTGCAAATCCTGCACGGGCTCCTGCCCGATCAAAGTCGATGTGCCGACCTTCCGGGCGAAGTTCCTGGCGCTCTACCATGCCCGCTACGCCCGGCCCCTGAAGGACCATCTGGTCGCGGCGCTCGAACCCCTGCTGCCGCTCGCGGCCCGGATGCCGCGCCTGAGCAACGCGGCCCTGGCCAACCCGCTCGCCCGGATGCTGCTGGCCAAGGCCGGCCTGGTCGGGATCCCGGCCCTGTCGCCCGTCGACCTGAAGGCGCGGCTCGCGGATCTCGGCGTCGCCACCGCGACCCCGGAGGCCTTGGCCCGGCTCGCCCCGGCCGAGCGGGCGCGTGCGGTTCTGCTGGTCCAGGACGCCTTCACCAGCCATTTCGAGGCGGGCCTGGTGGCGGATGCCTGCGCGCTCCTGATCGCGCTGGGCTTCCAGCCCTGGCTGGTGCCCTATCGGCCGAACGGCAAGCCGCTGCATGTCCACGGCTTCCTGGCCCGGTTCGCCGCGGTTGCGCGCACCAACGCCGCGATGCTGCGGGCGCTCGCCCGCTCGGGCGTGCCGCTCGTCGGCCTCGACCCTTCGATGACGCTGACCTACCGGTCCGAATACGCCCAGGCGCTCGGCAACGACGACCTGCCCAAGGTCCGGATCCTGCAGGAATGGCTCGCCACCCAACTCGACCGGATCGCCCCCCGGCAGGGCAACGCAACCCTGCGGCTGCTGCCCCATTGCACCGAGCGCACCAACGCCCCCGGCGCGGTGCGCGACTGGCAGGCGGTGTTCACCCATCTCGGGCTGCGGCTCGACGTGCCGGCCGCGGGCTGCTGCGGCATGGCCGGGACCTACGGCCACGAGACGCGCAACCGCGCCACCTCCGAGGCGATCTACGGCCTGAGCTGGGCGCGTCACGTGGCCGATGCCCCCGCCGGCACCCTGCTGGCGGACGGCTATTCCTGCCGGTCCCAGGTCAAGCTCGTCGACGGCGTCCGGCTGCGCCACCCGGTCCAGGCCCTGCTCGACCATGTCCGCACAAGCGCGGTGGGCGCCGCGCCGTTCCATCCCGAACGCGCCGCGGCTTCGGCCCGATGAAGATCGCGGTTTTCGGGGCCGGCGCGGTCGGCTGCTATTACGGCTTCCTGCTGGCCCGAGCCGGCCATGCGGTGACGCTGATCGGCCGACCGGCCCTGGTCGAGGCGGTCCGGTCCGATGGCCTGGTGCTGGAGAGTGCGGCCGGGCGCGACACCGTCGCCGTCCAGGCGACCGCGTCGGGCGACGGCGTCGCCGGAGCCGACCTGGTGCTGGTCTGCGTCAAGTCGGGCGACACGGAAGCGGCGGGCGCGACGATCGCCCCGCATCTCAGCCCCTCGGCCATGATCCTCAGCCTCCAGAACGGCGTCGACAATGCCGAGCGCCTCGCCGCTGTGCTGGGGCGGTCCGTGGTGCCGGTGGCGGTCTATGTCGCCACCGAGATGGTCGGGGCGCGCCACGTCCGCCACAACGGCCGGGGCGACCTGATCCTTGGCGCGTCGGGAACGAGCCCGACGATTGCCGCCGCGTTCGATGCGGCCGGGATTCCGACCACTGTGTCAGCGCGCGCCCTGGACGCGCTCTGGGGCAAGCTGATCCTCAACTGCGCCTACAACGCCCTCTCGGCCCTGACCCAGCTGCCCTACGGCCGCCTGGTCCAGGGCGAGGGCGTGGTCGCGGCGATGACCGACGTGGTGCAGGAATGCGTCGCGGTGGCGAACGCTGCGGGCGTGTCGGTGCCCGACGACATCCTCGACACGGTGCTCGCGCTCAGCACCAGCATGGCCGACCAGCGCTCCTCCACCGCCCAGGATCTCGCCCGGGGCCGGCCCAGCGAGATTGACCACCTCAATGGATACGTGATGCGGAGAGGCACGGCGCTGGGCGTGCCGACGCCGGCGAACCGGATGCTGCATACGCTGGTCAAGCTCGCGGAGCGGCGGGATCGGGCGTGAGGTGCGGGGGGATGGGGCGGATGATGGAGTCAGTTATTGAACCGTCTCTGATGTTCGATCGGGCGCTCTATATTCTATTGAGGCGCGGACGCGGGAGCTTTCTCAGTCTCGATATGCCGAGCAAGAAAGTCGCGCGTTAGCCGCGCGACCTCATCCGTCGCCTCGTCCAGCGCGAAGTGTCCGGCGTCCAGGATATGTAACTCCGCCGTCTGCATGTCGCGTCGATAGGCTTCCGCCCCGGGCACGAGGAAGGACGGGTCGTAGCGGCCCCACAGCACAAGGGTCGGCAACGGATGACCACGCATCCATGCCTGCCAGACCGGGTAAGACGCCACGTTCGTGCGGTAGTCGTAGAGAAGGGCAGCCTGGATGACCCGCTCACCCGGCCGGGACAGGATGGCATACTCGTCCGCCCAGGTGTCCGGGTTGTACCGTTCGGGGTTCGGGCTGGTGCCGAGATGGCGCTGCTTGGCTCCTTCAAGGGATGTGAAGGCGTCGACCTGCTCAGGGTGAGTTGCGGGGTCGGCCCAGAACTTGGCGATGCCCTGCCACTTCGGCCCGAGCCCCTCCGCGTAGGCGTTGGCGTTCTGGACGATCAACGCACGCACCCGTTCGGGGTGGGCGAGAGCGATGCGGAACCCGACCGGGCCGCCGTAATCCTGCATGAAGAGCGTGTATCGTTCGATGCCAAGATGCGCGATCAAGCCCTCGATCGTCGCGGCAATGTTGTCGAAGGTATAAGAGTACTGTTCGGGCGATGGCGCATCGCTGTGGCCGAAGCCGGGATAGTCTGGCGCGATCAGGTGGTAGCGGTCGGCGAGCAGCGGCAGTAGCGGGTCCCACTGCCGCGACGACGATGGATAGCCATGCAGCAGGAGGATCGTGGGTGCGTCACGCGGGCCAGCCTCGCGATAGAAGACACCCACGCCGTTGATTTCGGCCCTGTGGTAGCTCGTCGTGGCCGAGACGGAGGGAAGCGGCTGCGGCGAACCGTGTGCAAGTGCCAGCGCGGCGGCGGCGAGAGCGGTCTGTGTCGGCATGGCCCAGTTCCTTCGCGCGCGAGAAAAAGCGTTTCGCCTGGACGATCAGTGGTCGAAGCGCCGCAAGGACTGCTTTCCACCCCACTTCCAGAAGTAAGAATGACTGGGGCCAGTCCGATCCCACGTTGTCCGATCACGCGCTTGCGGCATTCGCCTTGCGCGTCGCCGCAGCCTTCTTGGCCGAGGCCGAGCGCTGTTCCGGCGTCCGGCTCGCAGAAGCCTCGCCGCCCTTGTGGGCCGCCGGATGGCCGGTGGCCTTGCCGCGGCCGGAGCCGCCCGGCTTCTTGCCGCCGCCGTCATCCTTGTTGACTGTGGCCCAGGCCCGCGCCTCGGCCTCCTGCTCCGGCACCCCGCGCGCCTCGTAGGACTCGGCGATGTGCTCGGCCTTGCGTTTCTGCTTGTCGGTGTATTTCGCCTTGTCGCCCTGCGCCATGGCGCCGTTCCTCACGCTCAGCCTACGCCGGTCGGCCCGTCGAGGATCGCCCGCACGCGGCGGACCAGCTCCGTGCGCCGGTAAGGCTTGTTGAGCAGGTCAAACTCCGAACCGCCGATATCGGTTCGCTCCAGGCTCGCCTCCGCGTAGCCCGTGGCGAGCAGGACCTTGAGCTTGGGCTGGCGGCGGCGCGCCTCCCGGGCGAGCAACACGCCGTTCATGCCCCCCGGCATGATCAGATCGGTGAACAGCAGGTCGATGCGCTCGCTGGAATCGAGGATCTCCAGGGCCTCGCGGGCATTGCCGGCCATCAGCGTCGTGTAGCCGAAATCCCGCAGGATGGTGCGGGCGAGCTCGGCCACGTCCTCGCGGTCGTCGACGATCAGGATGGTCTCGGTGCCTCGCCGGTCCACCGCCCGGTGCGAGACCTTGGATGGGGCGTGCGCGTCGCTATCGGTGGCCGGGAAGGACAGGCGCACCGTCGTGCCGGCGCCGACCGCCGATTCAATCTGGGCGGCGCCGCCCGACTGCTTGGCGAAGCCGTAGACCATCGACAGGCCGAGCCCGGTGCCCTTGCCCTCTTCCTTGGTGGTGAAGAACGGGTCCATCACCCGGGCGAGCACCGCGGGCGGGATGCCGGTGCCGGTATCCCGGATGGCGATGCTGACGTAGCGGCCGGGGCGGAGCGGGCCGATCTCGCCGCCCGAGACGATCTCGGTGTTCTCGGTGGTGATCCGCACGGTGCCGCCCTCCGGCATCGCGTCGCGGGCGTTGATCAGCACATTGAGGATCGCGACCTCGGCCTGGGTCGGATCGACCCGGCAGTTCCAGAGGTCCCGGGCGAGATCCAGCTCGATCGTCACCACCTCGCCCACCGAGCGGGCGACCATCTCGCGCATCCCCTCGATCAGCGTGTTGAGGTTGACGGCGCGCCCGTCGAGCCGCTGCTTGCGGGCAAAGGCCAGGAGCTGCTGCGTCAGCGTCGTCGCACGCTCGGCCGCCTGCCGGATATTGTCGGTGGCACGTCCGAGCCGGGCGCGGTCGGCATCCGGCTTCTCCAGTCCGGAGGCCAGGATGTCGACGTAGCCGACGATCACCTGCAGCCGGTTGTTGAAGTCGTGCGCGATGCCGCCGGTGAGCTGGCCGAGCGCTTCCATCTTCTGCGCCTGGCCCAGGGCCTCCTCGACGTCGCGGCGGCGCGAGACGTCGAGCTGCGAGCCGAAGAAATACACCAGTTCGCCCGCCGCATTGTACACCGGCGAAACGAACAAGGCGTTCCAGAAGGTCGACCCGTTCTTGCGATAGTTCAGGATCTCGGTGGCGAATTCGCGCCGGTCCGCGATCGCCGAGCGGACCTGATCGACGGTCTCGCGATCGGTCTCCGGGCCCTGCAGGAACCGGCAATTGCGCCCCACGAGTTCCTCCGGCGTATAGCCGGTCATCGCCAAGAAGGCGCGGTTTGCGAAGATGATCGGGTTATCCGGCTGGCGCGGATCGGTGACGATCATCGGCATCCGGGTGGTTTCCACCGCGGCAAAGAAGATGTCGCTCTTGCGGTCGGCGACATCACTGGCCGCGCCGTCCCTGACCACGGCGGCCGGTCCGATGGGGGGTTTTTCGGGAGAGTCGGACATGCCGCGCGGTCTTGATGCTTTCGGTCTTGAATGGAGCGGGGACCGGCCCGAGACCGGTATCCCGTTGCGACATTAGGGGGGCGATCGCGGTTGTCGATGGCACCAAGGTCGCGCTCGGCGCGCGCCCCGTGAGGGTGGCCTGCTATGCCGCCGCCGTCCGGGCCTCATTGGGCAGGGCCTTCATGGGCGCCGGAGCGACCCGCGGCGGCGCCGGGTTACGGCAGGCGGTGAGCACTGCCGAGAGCGCCTCGTTCAGCGACGTGACCAGGAAATCCGCCGAGGTCGCCCGGCGCAGGCGGTCCAGGGTCGCCGGGTCGCGCTCGCGCCAGAAGCCGACCAGGATGCGCACGCCCGGCACCGCGGCGCGGGCCTGCCGCACGGTGAAGCGGATCTGCGACAGGCTGACCGGCTCGAGGTAGGAGAAGCAGATCAGCGCGAGGCCCTCCGGGTTCTCGGGCCGCTCGCCGGCCCGGATCGCGGCCATCGACAGGGTCTGCGAGGCGAGCCCGTGCCGGGCCAGGATCTGGCTCAGCATCAGGGTCGCCGCCTCGTCGAACGGGCCGCGGCTCGACACGCACAGCACCGGCGTCTCGCTCCGCCAGGCCGGGGCGAGTTCCTCGCGGGCCAGCACGATGCCGGCGACCTGCCGGTCCGGCCCCACGGCCGCGAGCGCCGCCGCGGTCTCGGTATCCGGGGAGGAGCGCGTCGATCCCCGCCAGGTCCGCCGGGCCACCGGAGCGGTCCCGAGCCGCGCCACCACGGTGCGGATCGCGGCGCCGACCTCGTCCTGGCGGGCGCGGTCCAGGGTACCGCGCGAGAGATCCTCCTGCGCGAGCAGCAGGCCTGCGAGGGCGACCTCGTCGTAATAGGTGACGAGCGCCCGCTCCTTGAGGAACTGCCAGCCCTGGTCGATCGCCTCGGCCGGGTCGCCCGCCAGCATGCGCTGGTAGAAGATCTCCGGCGGCGCCAGGGCCGGACGGTCGCCGAGCAGCACGTCGAGATACCAGAGCCGCTCCACGTGCCGGCCGAGCACGACCAGGCAGACGGTGAGCGGCGTGGCGAGCACCAAGCCGATCGGCCCCCACAGGAAGGTCCAGATCGTGGCCGCCAGGATCACGGCGATCGGCGACAGGCCCGTGGAGTGCCCGTAGAGCAGCGGCTCGATCACGTGGCCGCAGATCGGCTCCACCACCAGGAACAAGGCTGCGGTCGCGATCACCATGGTCCAGCCGGGATCGACCGCGGCGGCGAGGATCAGCGGCAGGAGCGCGCTGATCGCGGCGCCGATATAGGGGACGAAGCGCAGGATCGCCGCGAGCACGCCGAACAGCGTCGGGCTCGGAACGCCGATGAGCCATAGGCCCACGCCGATCACCACCCCGAAGGCGATGTTGAGGGCGAGCTGAGCCAGGAAGAACCGGCTGAGCCGGCTGGTGGCGTCGTCGATCGCCGCCGTGACCCGGCGCAGATCCCCGGATCCGCCCGCCAGCCGGATCGCCCGGTTCCGCAGGTCCTCACGCTGGAGCAGGATGAAGATCGTGAAGATCAGGATCAGGCCGGTGGTGGCCAGCGGGTGCAGGATCGGACCCGCGAAGGTCTGGAACGTCTCGACGACGCTCGCCCGGGCGGGGCTGATCTCCACCGTGAGCGGATGCGTGCGGGTTCCCGGCTGGCCCTTGACCTCGATGGCGGCGGGCGGCTGCAGCGTGGCGCTGAGATCCTGGACCATGTCGACCATCCGGGACAGGGTCCCGGTCCCGGCGGTGGCGCCGCGCAGGTCCTTGATCTTGGTGCTCATCACCTGGGTGTAGCGCGGCAGGTCGGCGGCGAGCTGCGACGCCTCGCTGGCGATCAGGCTGCCGATCCCAAACAGGCCGCCGAAGACGATCACCACCACCAGGAGGACCGCCGCCGCCCGCGGCACGCGGACCCGACGCAGGATCCGGACCGCCGGCACCAGGACGAAGCTCAGGAGGATCGCCAGCGTGACCGGCACCAGGATCTCGCGCCCGAGATACAGCGCCGCCATGATCGACACGACGAGGAGGGTGGAGGCCAGCGCGACGATGACCGGCAGGCCCTGCTTGAGGCGCTGGGCGGTGACGGGATCCTCGCTCACGGGTACGCTCCACTAACGTGTCGAACTCGGGGGACGCTGCCGCACCGCGACGGCGGTGCGGTTCGGGAAGCCTGCCGTGTCGGCCGGCGTCAGCCCGCTTGCGCGGTCTCGCCCAGGGCGGCGCTGATCTGGCTGAGCAGCTTGGAGAAATCGACCGGCTTGGGATGGTAGTCGTCGCAGCCCGCCTGGATCGCCTTGTCCCGGTCGCCGGACATGGCATGGGCGGTGAGCGCGATGATCGGGATCGCCCGCGTGTCGGACCCGGATTTCAGCGCGCGCGCGGCGGACCAGCCGTCCAGCACCGGCAGGTTCATGTCGAGCAGGATCACGTCGGGCTGGCCCGAGCGGGCCTGCTGAACGCCGGCCTCGCCGTCATGCGCCAAAATCACCTCGTAGCCGCGGCGCTTGAGGCGTCGGGACAGGAAGTCCCAGATCTCTTCATGGTCCTCGACCAACAGTATCTTCGCCATCAGAACTCGAATCCCCGGGTCGCGCTGAGCCGGTAGGCACCCCAACGCGCGGCAACGCACAATCGCCCAACGTCCCTGCCGCGATTCCGGTCCCTGCGGAAGAGAGCGACGCGTACAGAACGGCGACGGTTGGAACAGGCGGGACCTATTCGGCCGGCGGGGTGCGCGGCCCGATTGACCCGGTTCCCCGGTCGGACGAAGCGTAAGCCGCGCAAATCACATCATTTGAGAAGGTGCGGCATGACGAATACGCCGGAGATCGCGTTCTACCATGCGCCGAATACCCGGTCGTCGGGCGTACGCGTGCTCCTGGAGGAACTCGGCGCCCCGCATCGCCTGCACGTGCTCAACATGCGGGCCGGCGAGCATCTCGGAGACGCTTATCGCGCGATCAACCCGATGGCGAAGGTGCCGGCGATCCGCCATGGCGAGGCGCTCGTCACCGAGCAGGCGGCGGTCTACCTGTATCTCGCCGACCTGTTCCCGGAGGCCGGCCTCGCGCCCGCCCTCACCGACCCCGCCCGGGGGACGTATCTGCGCTGGATGGTGTTCTACGGCTCCTGCTTCGAGCCTGCGGTGATCGACCGCCATCTCAAGCGCGAGCCCGGGCCGCGGGCCATGTCGGCCTATGCCGACTACGACAGCGTGATCGCGCGCATCACCGAGGCGCTGAGTCCGGGGCCGTACCTGCTCGGCGACCGTTTCAGCGCCGCGGACATCCTGTGGGGCAGCGCGCTCGGCTGGACGATGGGCTTCGGCCTGGGTGCGCCCGACCCGGTCCTGTCGGCCTATGTCGAGCGCGTTCGTGCCCGGCCGGCCTTCCAGACCGTGGCCGCCGCAGAGGCACGTCTCGCCCGGGAGCACGAGGCTGCGGCAGGCGGCGCGTCCTGACTCACGATCGGACCCCCTCAGCCTCGGCCCAGATGCCCGTGCGCGCCAGTTGCGGCGCGGGCTCGGGATCGCTCCAGCGCAGGGGAACAACCGCCCGGCGCCGCCAACCGCCCGTGATCGTAACGGACCAGGATCGTTGCGCGCCGAGGAGGCCCGCGGCGCCCGTCCAGTCGATTTCGGTGCGGCCCTGCAGGACCAGCTGGTCGCCGCTGGCGAAATCGAGGAACAGTACGGCCGCGCGCGGCTCGCCGATCAGATTGCCCAGCGTGTTGAAGTAGCGGTTGCCGGAGAAATCCGGCACCGTCAGCACGTCGCCGCGGCGGCGGACGAAGCCCGGGCACCCGCCCCGGTGCGAGATGTCGGCGCCGCCTTCCCGGAGCCCGTCCCGCGATCGGGTGGCGACGAACAGCGTGTCGGCGGCGTCGATCAGCGCCTCGGCCTCCGTATCCAGGGCCGACAGGATCTCGGTCGAGCCCGGCCGGCGCGGCACCGGCTCGACCGCGCGCCGCTGAATGTATTGCGGGCAGTTACCGAAGCTCTGATCGACCGCCACGGCCAGGCCATCCCGATCGCCATCCACGATGCGGCCGTTGGCGCGGTTGCGCCGCCGCGTCGCCAGGTCGATGCCGAGAATCCCGGCCTCGGCGCCCGGCACGAGGGATCCAACCGCCGGGTCGGTGGGGTCGAGGGCCGCGGCGATGGCAAGATGCGTCGCGTCCGGGCTCTGCACGAAGCCGGGCGCGCCGGTCAGCAGGGTCGCGACCGGCGCGCCGGCCGCGTCCGCGGCCCCGATCAGAAGATAGGGCAGGCTCGCGAAGAAGAGGCGGTGCTGCTCCGGCATGAACGGCCGGACCGCCGGCGTGCCGCCGAGGACGTGGCCGGCATGGGCCTGCGCGATCAGCTCGTCTGCATGGAAATCGGCCATGGCGCACCTCACGCCTGTTCGGGGATGGGGGAGGCTGGCATCGGGATGAAGCCCGGCAGGGCCTGCACCCGGGCGATCCAGGCCTGCACGGCCGGGTAGGGGGCGAGCGAGACGCCGCCCTCGGGGGCGTGGGCGACGTAGGTGTAGCAGGCGATGTCGGCCAGCGTCGCCCGCTCGGTCGCAAGGTAGCGGCGATCGGCCAGATGCTCATCCATAAAGGTGAGGATCCGGGCCGCGGTCGCGTGCACCGTCGCCCGGTCGGCGCGCGCGCCGAAGACCACCATCAGCCGGGCGAGGGCCGGCCCGGTCCGGACCTCGCCGGCGGCGATCGAGAGCCAGCGCTGAACCTCGCCGGCGTCGATGGGATCGGCCGGCATCCATCCGCTCTTCGATGCGTAGCGTGCGGCGAGGTAGACGAGGATCGCATTGCTGTCGGCGATCACGGCCGTGCCGTCGGTCAGGACCGGGATCTGGCCGAGCGGGTTGAGGTGCCGGAAGTCGGCGGCGGCGCGCTGCTTCGTGCTGGCCACCTCGACGAAGCGGTAGGGCAGCCCCAGCAGCGACAGGAACAGTTCCGCGCGGTGCGAATGGCCCGAGAGGCGCAGGCCGTAGAGGGTCAGGTCGGGGTCGGACATGGTCGGGGTCTCCAGCGAGGCCCGAACATGACTCTTGCACAGCGCGGGGATAATCCGGAATTCACGGCATTCAGAATTTCATAAACTGAAATGATCCATGGACCGGCTGGACGAACTCGCTCTCTTCGTCGCGATCATCGACGCCGGCAGCCTGGCCGGGGCTGCGCGCCGGTCGCACCGCTCGGCCGCTGCCGCGACCCGGGCGCTGGCGAGCCTGGAGGCGCGGGCCGGCACCCGCTTGGTGGAGCGCACCACCCGACGCCTGGCGCCGACCCCGGGGGGGCTCGAACTGGCCGAGCGGGCGCGCGGCCTGCTCGCTGGCTACGAGGCCACCGTCTCGGGGGCGGCGGGCGATGCGGTGCGCGGGCTTGTGCGGATCACGGCCCCGGTTCTGTTCGGGCGCAAGCACGTCGCGCCGATCGTGTCGGGCTTTCTTGATGCCTACGCGGAGGCGCAGGTCGAACTGGTGCTTGCCGATCGCAACCTCGACCTCGTGGAGGAGGGCATCGACGTTGCAGTCCGGATCGGGCACCTCGCGGAATCCCGCTTGGTCGCGCGCCGGGTCGGACAGGTACGCCAAGTGCTCGTGGCGAGTCCGGTCTACCTCGCGGCCCGGGGCACGCCCCGGACCCCCGCCGACTTGAGCGTCCACGACACCATCCTGGGCATGGTCCGCTCCAATGTCCGCGAATGGCGCTTCGGCGCGCACCGCGTCCGCCTCGCGCCGCGCCTGATCGTCAACGAGGTCGAGGCGGCGCTGATCGCGGCCCGGGCCGGGCGTGGCATCGCCCGAGTGCTGTCCTATCAGGCGGCCGAGGACATTGCGGCGGGCCGTCTCGTGCGCCTGCTCGCTTCGCATGAGCCGCCACCGGTGCCGGTGCAGATCGTCACCCCGAGCCAGGGGCTCCGGTCCGCCCGGGTGAACGCCTTCCTCGATTACGCCACCGACGCGTTACGCGCGTTGCCGGTCCTGCACGCCGCGCAGCCGGAGAAATGATCAATATTCCAGCGTTCGGTTCGGTCGGGAACCGGTCTTGGTTCCGCCATCCCGCATCAAAGCGGCCGGACTCTTGCTGAGCGGTGGGTGGAAGCCTGATCCCGCTTCCCGCCGCCCCTCGCGGTCGGCGCCTCGTTGCACGCCCCCGGAGCCCGCCAGCCCATGCGCCTGCTCACCCCGATCCTCGCCGTGCTGCTCGCTGTGCTCCCCCCTGCGGCTCGGGCCGAGCCGCTGACCGGCACCCTCAAGAAGATCCAGGACAACAACCGGCTCGTGCTCGGCGTGCGCGATACCGCGCCGCCGTTCAGCTACCTGGACCAGAACCAGAAGGTGGTCGGCTTCGCGGTCGATATCTGCCTGAAGATCGCCGATGCCGTGAAGCGTGAATTGAAGATGCCGGGGCTCGAGGTCGCGATGGAGTTCGTGAATTCCTCGTCCCGCATCCCGCTGATGACCAACGGCACGACCGATCTCGAATGCGGCACCACGACCAACAATGCGGAGCGCAAGAAGCAGGTCGCTTTCACCAACACCCACTTCCTCACGGCGACCCGGTTCGTCTCCCGCAAGGACCAGAAGATCGGCAGCCTGGAGGACCTGCGCGGCAAGGCGGTGTCGTCGGTGGCCGGCTCGACCAACATCCTGATGCTGATCAAGGCCAACAACGAGCGCAAGCTCGGCATCACGGTGATCTCGGCAAAGGACGTGCCGGAAGGCTTTCTGCTAGTCGAGACCGGTCGGGCGGCGGCCTTCGTCATGGACGACGTGCAGCTCAGCGTCGTGGCAGCCCAGTCGAAGGACCCCGCCGCCTACGTGATCAGCCAGGAGACCCTGTCCAACCCGGAACCCTACGGGATCATGCTGCGCCGGGACGATCCGGCCTTCAAGGCGGTGGTCGATAAGGCCACCGCCGATCTCTATCGCAGTCCCGAGATCAGGACGATCTACGAGACCTGGTTCCTTAAGCCGGTGCCGCCGCGGGGGCTGACCTACAACATCCCCCTGTCCTCGGCGCTCCAGTGGGCGTTCGAGAACCCGAGCGACAATTCGGATCCGGCCTTCTACGCGCACTGATCCGGATGGGTTTCGCTCCGGCCGCGGAGATGCGATGCCGCGGGTCTTGAGTCCCGCCCGCGGCGCGAATCCTCACCATGCTCGACAGACAAGAGCCGGCGCTCACGCCGTCCGCGACCCACGGGTCGGAGCCGGCCGCCGCCTCGATCCCGCGCCTGATCGTCGTCCTGGCCTGCGCGGGATTCGGCAGCACCTTCGCCCTGCGCTCGGTCGAGCCCTTGGTCGGCGTGCTCGCCCGGGACCTCGGCAGCGACGCCCACACGGTGGCGCTGCTTTCGACCGCCTTCGCGCTGCCCTACGCCTTCATCCAGCCGGTGCTCGGTCCGGTGGGTGACGCGCTCGGCAAGGAGCGGGTGATGAGCGTCTGCCTGGCGGTGCTGGCCGGCGCCCTCGTCCTGTGCAGCCTCGCCCCCGATCTCTCCAGCCTGTTCGGTCTGCGCATGCTGGCGGGGGCGGCGGCGGGCGGCTGCATCCCGCTGTCGCTCGCGCTGCTGGGCGACCGGGTGCCGATGGACCGGCGGCAGGTCGCGATCGGGCGCTTCCTCGTCGCGGTCATTCTCGGGCAGCTCACAGGATCGACCTTCGCGGGGCTGATCGAGGCAGCGATTGGCTGGCGCGGCGTGTTCGCGATCACAGCGCTCGTCGCTGCCATCGCCTGTGCCGCGACGGTGTTCGGCTTCGATCGCACCGGCCGCGCGCCCGCGCGCCGTCCCGCCTTCGGGCAGGCGGTGGGGCGCTACCGGACGATCCTGGCCAATCCGCGCGCCCGGATTCTCTTCTCCGCGGTGTTCGTGGAGGCGATCGCGATCTTCGGGGTGTTCCCGCATCTCGCCCCGCTGATCGAGGCCCGCGGCGAGGGCGGCCCGCGGGAGGCCGGCCTGGTGCTGGCCGGCTTCGCCATCGGCGGCCTGCTCTACTCGGCCCTGGTCGGGCTGCTGGTGCGGCTACTCGGCATGCCCCGGATGCTGATCGGCGGCGGCCTGATCTGCGGCGCCTCGCTGACCGTGGTCGGGCTGGCCGGAAGCTGGCAGGTCGATTGCGCGGCGCTCACCGCCATGGGGCTCGGCTTCTACATGCTGCACAACACCTTCCAGACCCAGGTGACCGAGGTCGCGCCGACCGCCCGCGCCTCCGCGGTGGCGCTGCACGCCTTCTCGTTCTTCTGCGGCCAGGCGCTCGGGGTCGCGGTGCTGGGTCAGGCCCTGCTGCAACTCGGGCAGTTCGGGGCGCTGGCAGCCTGCGCGGTCACGATCCTGGGTCTGGGAATTGCCACCGCCGTGGCCCTGCAGCGGCCGGGCCCGAAGATCGCCTTCTCGGATTGACCGGTCTGGCCCTGGTCAGGGCCGCTTCATCGCCAGGGCCTTGAGATCGAAGCCGGGATCGGCTGCCTGCTCCGGGGTGAGCGGCGTGCCCGCCGCCAGCAGGCGCCGGGCGATCATATGGTCGCCCGCCCGGTCGACCGACTCCACGGCCCTCAAGGCACCGTCCCGGAAGCGGAACACCGAGAACGCCGGGCCCGAGCCCCGGACCACGCTGGTATCGCCAGGCCCGGACAGGCCGGCGATCTGCAGCTTGTGCGGACCCTGGTCGCTCCAGAACCACGGCAGCGCCCCGTAGGCCGCCGGCTTGCCGTTGAGCCGCGCGGCGAGGCAGCGGCCCTGGTCGATGGCGTTCTGCACCGACTCGATCCGCACCGTGCCGTCCGGGGTGAGCCCGTGGGCGAACGGGCTCGGGAAGCGGACGCAATCGCCGATCGCCGAGATCGCCGGATCGGGCGTCGCCAGGAAGGCGTCGACCCGCACCCCGTCCTCGGCCGGGAGACCGGCGTCTGCGGCGAGTTCCCGGTTCGGCAGCACGCCAATGCCGATCAGGATGAAGTCCGCGGGAAGCTCCCGTCCGTCCGCCAGGACGATGCCCGTGGCACGGCCCGCCCGGCCGACGATCGCGGTCACGCCCCCCCCGAAGGCGAAGCGCACGCCCATCGCCTCGTGGGCTGCCTGAAAGAACTGCCCGATCTCCCGTGAGACCGCCCGGGCCATCGGCCGGTCGGCCGCCTCCACCACGGTCACCGACAGGCCCCGTGCCGCGGCCACGGCGGCGAATTCCAGCCCGATGAAGCCGGCGCCGATCACCACGATTGCCTTGGCCTCGCCAAGCGCCGTCCGGAGCGCGTCGGCATCGGCGAGGCCGCGCAATTGGCGCACGTTCGGCAAATCGGCCCCCGGCACCGGCAGCGGCCGGTTGCGGGCGCCGGTGGCCAGAACGAGGTGATCGTAGGCGAGGCTTTGGCCGTCCGAGAGCTGCAGGCGGCGCGCCGCGCGGTCGATCGCCAGGGCGCGGATCCCCGGCCGATGAGTGATCGCGTGTTCGGCGAAGAAGCCGGGCTGGCGCAGGAACAGCCCCTCGGCGTCGGTCTTGCCGGCCAGATAGGCCTTCGACAGGGGCGGGCGCTGATAGGGCAGGGCGGTCTCGTCGCCCACCAGGGTGATCGGGGCCCGGAAGCCGCCCTCGCGCAGGGAGGCGGCCAGCTGGAAGCCCGCTTGGCCGGCCCCGGCGACGACGATGCCGGGGGTGCTCACGCCTTGGCCCCGGTGACTTCGGGGAGCGTGACGCCCGGCAGCATCCGCGCGCCGTCGCTCATCAGGTAGGACCAGACCGCGGAGGCCGCCGGCCCCAGCACCTTGTCGGCCCGGCGCACCGCGTACCAGTCGCGCCGGATCGGCAGGCCCTTGACGTCGAGAAGGGCGAGGCGGCCGCTCTCGACCTCGGCCGCGACGGAATGGACCGACAGCAGCGCGATGCCGAGCCCGGCCATCACCGATTGCTTGATGGTCTCGTTGGAGCCGGTGTCGATGTCGAGGAGCGCCCGCTTGACCAGGATGCCGCTCATGAACTCTTCGAAGACCGTGCGCGTGCCGGAGCCCTCTTCGCGGAAAAAGAAGGGCTGATCGGCCAGATCTTCGCGGGACAGGCCGGTCCGGCCGGCGAGCGGATGGCTCGGGGCCGCGACCAGCACCAGCGGGTGTGGCCCGAAGGTCGCGGCCTCGATCGGGAAGTCCCGGGGCGGGCGGCCCATTACGGCGAAGTCGATCTCGTAGCCGCGCAGCGCCTCGACGGTCTGGCCGCGGTTGCGCACCGACAGGCTGATCTCGACGCCGGGGTGCTTCTTGACGAAGCCCGCGATCACCTGGGGCGCGAAATACTTCGCGGTCGAGACGACGCCCAGCGCGACGCGCCCGCCCTCCGCGCCGCGCAGGGTCCGCAGCCGGTCGGTGCAGGTCTCCAGGACGGTGTTGATGCTGTCGATCGCCCAGAGCATCTCGCGCCCGGCATCGGTGGGCTTGAGGCCGCCCGGCGTCCGGTCGAACAGCAGCAGCCCAGCCTCTTCCTCCAGCTGGCGGATGCGCGCGTAGAGCGCGGCCGAGGTGACGTTCAGCTCCTGCGCGGCCCGGGTCATGGTCCCCAGGCGGGCCACCGCCGCCACCGCCTGGAGCTGCTTGAGGGAGAGATTGCGCATGGCGGAGATGTCGTTTTTTTTGTCCTATGACACAAGATCCCTCAGAAATCTTGAGCGTGGCGTCCCCGGTTCCTGTCGATCCAGGCGCGCGACCCGCTATCTTGGTGGTAGAGGGGCCGGTACAGACCCGACGCGGAACGCGCGATCCCGGCAGGCGGGATTCCAGCAGGAGAGATAGGCCGATGGCAATTTCAGCAGCGATCGGGACGCCTCTCGAGACCTGCCTGGCGCAGGCGGTCGAAACCAACCCGGCGTTGAAGGATGCCGCCGCGGTGATCGGTGCGATCGCGCGCTCGGCGGTGGAGATCAGCGCGCTGATCGGGCGCGGCGCGCTCGGCGGCGACCTTGCGGCAGCGGGCGAGCATAACAGCGACGGCGACGTGCAGAAGGCGCTCGACGTGATCGCCCACGAGAGCGTCACCGCCGCCCTGCAGGGCGCTCCGGTGGCCGAGGTCGCCTCCGAGGAGGCCGAGGAGGTGATGCGGCTGAACCCGGACGCGCCGCTTGCGGTCGCCATCGACCCGCTGGACGGCTCGTCCAACATCGGCGTCAACATGGCGGTGGGGATGATCTTCGGCATCCGCCCGTCGATCAAGGATCCGGCCAACCCGCTGGCCTCGTTCACCACCCCGGGCACCGCCCAGATCGCCGCCGGCTTCGTGACCTACGGTCCGGCCACCGCGCTGATCCTGACGCTCGGCGACGGCACGCAATCCTACGTGCTCGATCGCACCGACGGCGTGTTCCGCCTGACCAGCGCAGGCATGTCCGTTCCGGCCTCGGCCAAGGAATTCGCGATCAACGCCTCCAACGTCCGGCACTGGGATGCTCCGGTGAAGGCCTATATCGAGGATTGCCAGCGCGGCACCGAGGGGCCGCGCGACAAGGACTACAACATGCGCTGGCTCGCCTCCCTGGTGGCCGACATTCAGCGCGTGCTGACCCGGGGCGGCGTGTTCCTGTATCCGGGCGACGCCCGCAAGAACTACGCCCGTGGCCGCCTGCGGCTGCTCTACGAGGTCGCCCCGGTGGCGATGCTCATCGAGCAGGCCGGCGGCGCCGCGACCGACGGCCAGACCCGCATCCTCGACCTGGTGGCCACCGGGATCCACGAGCGCGCGCCGCTGGTCTGCGGCTCCACCGAGGAGGTCGATTGCGTGGCCTCCTATTACGCCGGCGGCAAGCCCGATGCCGGCCGCTCGCCGCTGTTCGGCCAGCGCGGCCTGATGCGCTCATAGGCAGGACGCCAAGAACACAGAATGTCGGCGCGTCACCCCATCATCTCGGTGACCGGCTCCTCCGGGGCCGGCACCACCTCGGTGCGCAACACCTTCGAGCAGATCTTCCGCCGGGAGGACGTGCGCGCGGTGTTTATCGAGGGCGACGGCTTCCACGCCTTCGACCGGGATACGATGCGGGCCATGATGGCGCGCGAGCCGACGCTGTCGCATTTCGCACCCCGGGCGAACCTGCTTCCGGAGTTGGAGGCGGTGTTCCGCAGCTACGCGGAGAACGGCACCGGCCGGACCCGTCACTACGCCCACGACCAGCACGACGCCCGGGCCTATGGCATCCCGGAGGGCAGCTTCTCCGAGTGGGAGGCGTTCCCGCCGGATTCCGACCTGCTGTTTTACGAGGGCCTGCATGGCTGCGTGGCCGACCCGGATGTCGACATCGCCCGCTACGCCGACCTGAAGATCGGTGTCGTGCCGGTGATCAACCTCGAATGGATCCAGAAGCTGCACCGGGACCGCTCGTTCCGCGGCTATTCCACGGATGCCGTCACCGACGTGATCCTGCGGCGGATGCCCGACTACGTGCAGACCATCTGCCCGCAATTCTCGTTCACGGACATCAACTTCCAGCGGGTGCCGACCGTCGACACCTCGAACCCGTTCATCGCCCGCTGGATTCCCACCGCCGACGAGTCGCTGGTGGTCATCCGGTTCAAGGACCCGAAGGGGATCGATTTCTCGTATCTCGTCTCGATGATCCACGACAGCTTCATGAGCCGAGCCAATTCCATCGTGATCCCGGGTGGCAAGCTCGACCTCGCCATGCAGCTGATCCTGACGCCGATGATCATGCAACTCGTGGAGCGCCGCCGCCGGCTGGCGTGATCTTTTGGGGATCGGGCCTTCCTGATTGTAGCGCGCGGAGCAGCGATCGCTCGGCCGATCCTGCCCCGCCGTCATCGCGAGCGCAGCGAAGCGACCCAGTGATCCGCTACGCTTTGAGAGCGCGCGCTACGCTGGGTTGCTTCGCTGCGCTCGCAATGACGATCCGGGTCGCCGACACTGGCGACTCGGCCCTCACCGTGGCACCAGCAAATTCCCAAACAAGGGATGTCGGATCGTGCAGATGGAGCCACGGGTTGGATGCGGGGCCGCCATCGTCGGCGATGGCCGCATCCTGCTGTTGCGCCGGAGGACCGAACCGGAGGCCGGGCATTGGGGGTTGGCAGGCGGGAAGGTCGACCTGTTCGAGCCCGTGGCCGATGCCGTGAAGCGCGAGGTCGCCGAGGAACTCGGCATCGGCATCGAGCCGGTCACACTCCTCTGCGTGATCGATCACATCGATCGGAATGCAGGCATCCACTGGGTCGCGCCGGTCTACCGGGTCGAAGCCTATGCTGGGACGCCGAGGCTGGTCGAGCCGGACAAGCACGACGGTCTGGACTGGTTCGATCTGGAGGCACCGCCGCAGCCCCTGACCCTCGCGGCGAAGACCGCCATCGGGCTCATCCGACAGGTCGACACGCAGGGGTAGGAAGAGCCGGCGAGCCGACGTAAATGGATCGACCCTCTTCGGCCTTCAGCGCTCGCCCCGGCCCGCCCGATTCCGGATATCGCATGCTGCCTCCCGTCATCGCCCCGTCGATCCTGTCCGCCGATTTCGCCCGCCTCGCAGAGGAGACCCGCGCGGTGGCCGAGGCCGGGGCCGACTGGATCCATCTCGACGTGATGGACGGGCATTTCGTGCCCAACATCACTTTCGGCCCCCCGGTGGTGAAGGCGCTGCGCCCCTACGCCGACACGTTCTTCGACGTGCATCTGATGATCGCGCCGGCCGACCCGTATCTCGCGGCCTTCGCGGAGGCCGGCGCCGACGGGATCACGGTCCATGCCGAGGCCGGGCCGCATATCCACCGCTCGCTCCAGACCATCCGCGACCTCGGCAAGCGGGCCGGCGTGGCGATCAACCCCGGGACCCCCGCCGCCCTGGTCGAGCCGGTGCTCGACATGGTCGACCTCGTGCTGGTGATGACCGTCAATCCCGGTTTCGGCGGCCAGAAATTTCTCAAGAGCACCATGGAGAGCGTGGCGCGGGTCCGGGCCATGGCCGCCGGCCTCGACATCCGCATCCAGGTCGATGGCGGCATCGATGCCGAGACCGTGAAGGCGGCGAGCCGCGCCGGCGCCGACACGTTCGTGGCCGGCAACGCGGTGTTCAGCGGCGGTCCCGACGCCTATGCGGAGCGCATCGCGGCGATCCGGGCCGGCGCGGAGGGCGCCTCCGGCCGCGATCTCTCGTGCTGAGGGCGCTGATCTTCGACGTCGACGGCACGCTGGCCGAGACCGAGGACCTGCACCGGCAGGCGTTCAACCGCGCCTTTGCGGCGCTGGGCCTGCCCTGGCGCTGGGACCCCGCGCTCTACGCCGACCTGCTCACCGTGATGGGCGGCAAGGAGCGGCTGACCCATTACATCGACACAACCCACCCGGGCGCGGCCGCCTCCTTCCACGCGCAGGCGCCCGAGATCCACGCCCGCAAGACGATCGCTTATGGCGAGCTTATCGCTCAGAATGGGCTGCCGCTGCGCCCGGGGATCGCCCGGCTCGTCGCCGAGGCCCGGAGCGCCGGGCTCCTTTTGGCCATCGCCACCACCACCAGCCGGCCCAATGTCGACCGGCTGCTGGCGGCCAATTTTCCGGCCTCCGACGCGCCCTTCGCGGTGATCGCGGCCGGCGACGAAGCGGATCGCAAGAAGCCCGCTCCGGATGTCTTCCTGCTGGCGCTGGAGCGGCTCGGGGTGCCGGCCTCGGAGGCGGTGGCCTTCGAGGACTCCGCCGCCGGCATCGCCTCGGCCCGTACCGCCGGCCTGCCGGTCCTGGCGACACGCAGCCGCTACACCGACCGCCACCGTCTCGACGGCGCTTTCTCGGCGGTCTCGGACCTCGGCGAGCCCGGCCATCCGCATCGGCACCTCGCCGGCCTGGAATGGCCGGGCCGCGTGGTGACGCTGGCCGCGCTGCGGGATTGGCACGCGGGTTTGCGGTAGACGGAGGCCGCACCGCGGAGCGCGACCGAACGAACGGCTGCCGTCCCCCTCCGCCGAGTCGGGCCCTTACCGTTCGCTTCGCGGCGTCCGAGCCGCCCACGGCGCATGCAGGCGCTCGTTGGGCCGTCCGACGGCGATCGCCCGAGACCGGGTCGATCACCCTAAAGATGGGCTTCCGGTTTTCGACCGATGACGATCCGCGCTCCGAGGCCGAGGTGTTCGTCCGCGCGACGGGATTTGGGGCTGCGCCTGCGCGGTCGGTGGCCTTGCGGTTCGTGCAGGTGGCCCACCGGGCGATCGACCCCATGGCCCGTGCCGGCTCACATACCCAACTGTATTGTTTCGGATTCGCAGGGTGCCTTACAACAAGTTGCTTTCAATATTTCGACTTATAGATATAATAAAAATTGAATAATGCTGTAGAGTAAGATCGATAAAGTATCATATTTGAAAGTACTTATATAAAATCAAAACTTGAAATCCCCCATACCGATAGGCATCTTGGAGCAATCTTGCTGTGGTCGTCTGTCCGGGTGGGTGATCGTGCTGAGAATCTCGATTCGTTTGGTCCTCATTGCGATGGTGGCTCTGGTGAGCATTGCGGCGATCGGTATCGCCGCGCTGGAAGTCGCACGAAGCAGGACGCGATCCAACATCACCACGCAAGTCGCCGAATACATGGCGATCGACCGCAACCTCTTCGGGAGCTTGAACCAGTTTCGGGTCGAGCGCGGCTGGTCCATGATCGCGCTCGCCGATAATGCCGATGACGATTCCGGCCGCCTGCACCGGCAGATCGCCCTGAAGGGCCGTGAGGCCTTCGACACGGCGATCGACGGTGCCTTGGCTGAATTGCGGCGTCTGCACGATGCCGCCCTCAAAGCGCGGGGCGTTGAACTGCAATCCTTGGTGGACGAGTGGAGACGCCAGCGCCCCGCCGTGGATGCCGCCTTCAAACAGCCCATCGCGGCACGCGATCCATCGGTGCGCAAGACGCTCGCCGACTTAGGCGTCCGGATCCTCACCGTGCTCGAGGCCGCCTCGGACGCGGCGGAGGCCGAGATTCAGGCCCTCGAGCCCGGTTTCGGCAGCTTCCTGGATGCGAGGGCGGCGACGTGGCTGACCCGAACGACGACCAGCAGGGTCGCGTCCCAGGTGAGCGAACTCATGACCACCGGTCGCGTCGCTACGCCCGCCGACTGGACGCAGCTGAACAGGGCGGAAACCGGGGCCCTCACCGCGTGGCAGATTGCCCAGCGCGTGATCGCCACCGCTGGATTCGATCCCTCCGTGAAAGCGGCTTACGACAGGGCGAACGCCACTTACTTCAGCGGCAAGCTGGCCGACCTGCGCAACACCGTCGCTGCCGACGTCTCGGCGGGGCGCAAGATCTCGATCCCCATTGCGGCTTGGGATGAGGCGATCATCGGCCAGCAGACGCTCGCCGACGCCGCGATCGCGGTCCTCGAGGCCGCCCAGGCTCGCGCGAGTGCGGCAGCCGCCGACGCCCACGGGGACTTCCTGCTCGCCGTTGCGACCATCCTGTTCGCCGCCAGCCTTGCCGTGGTGGCGGTGCTGATCGTCCAGTTCCACGTCGTCCGGCGGCTCTTTCACCTGGGCGGCGCGATGCGACGGCTCGCCGAGGGGCAGCTCGAAACGCTCGTGCCCGGCACCCAGCGCGACGACGAGATTGGCGACATGGCTGCGGCTGTGCAGGTGTTCAAGGACAACCTGATCCTGACGAAGGCCCTGGAGCAGGAGGCCAGCGAGTCCCGGCTGCTCGCCGAGGAACAGCGTCTGGCGTCGATGCATCAGATGGCCGATGCGTTCGAGCAGGCGACGAGTGGGATCGTCGGCACGGTTTCGGCCTCGGCCGGCGCGTTGCAGGCAACGGCGCAGACCCTGGCGACGACGGCAGCCGACAGTGCCGAGCGATCGATCACGGTCGCGGCCGCCTCCGAGCAGGCCGCGTCCAATGTCGGCACCGTGGCGGCTGCCGCCGAGGAGCTGGGCGCCTCGGTGCAGGAGATCGGCCGGCAGGTTTCGGGCTCGGCCGATCTGGCGCGGGCCGCTGTGGGCCAGGCGGACCAGACCGCCGCCCTCGTCACGGCCCTGAAGACCAGCGTGTCCAAGATCGGCGAGGTGGTCGGGATGATCTCCGGCATCGCGGCGCAGACCAATCTGCTGGCCCTCAATGCCACCATCGAGGCGGCCCGGGCCGGCGAGGCCGGCAAGGGTTTCGCGGTGGTGGCCGCGGAGGTCAAGGTGCTCGCCGACCAGACCGCCAAGGCCACGGGCGAGATCGGCCAGCAGATCGGTCAGATTCAGAGCGTGACCGGCGAGGCCGTATCGGCCATCGAGGCCATCGCCGGTCGCATCCGGGAGATCAGCACCGTGTCCGCCTCGATCGCGGCGGCCGTCGAGGAGCAGGATGCCGCGACTCAGGAGATCGTCCGCAATGTCGGGCAGGCGGCTTCCGGCACCAGCGAGGTGACCCGCACGATCACGGGCGTGGCCGGGGCCGCTGAGAAGACCGGCGCCGCCGCGGGTGAGCTCTTGGACTCGGCCTCCGCCCTGTCGCGCCAGTCCGAACAGCTCACGGCCGAGGTCGGGCGCTTCCTGGCGACCGTGCGGGCGGCCTGAGGCGGGAGCGCCCGATGCGCCGGCCCTGCGCCTCGGTGGCGAACAGCATCGAGCCGGCAGCCACGCCGAGCAGCGCGGCGATCCCGAGTTTGAGCCAGCGCGGGTCGGCCGCGGCCACGTGCGCAGTCGCCCGGGCGTCGAAGCGCCCATGGGCACCGGGATCGGTATCGACGGGCTCGTAGAGGTTGTCCGGACGATTTTTTTGAGCTTGCACGCTGGTCATCTCCCCGCGATAGCCGTGTCGGGCCAGGTAGCCGTCGATCCATCCCGGGATCAGCATCGTCCCGAGTATCGCCTTCCAGGCCGAAGCGCCGATCCACAATTCCCGCGGCGCGTCGTGGGCGGCCCGAAAGACGTGCCGGGCGATGGCCTCGGGCTGGTAGATCGGCGGCACCGGCTCGAGCTTGCGGGGCAGCCGCGAGCGCGCCCAATCGAATTGCGGCGTGTTGACCGCCGGGAGCTGAACCATCGTCAGCCGCACCCGGCTGCCATCGTGCCGCAACTCGCTGCGTAGAGAGTCGACGAAGCCGCGCACCGCCGCCTTGGCCGCGCAATAGGTCGCCTGGAGCGGGATCGACCGGTAGGCGAGCGCCGAGCCGATATGGACGATCGTGCCCCGGTCGCGCGGCACCATGTGGCGGAGCGCCGCCAGCGTCCCATGCACCTGCCCGAGATAGGTCACCTCCGTGGCGCGGCGGAACTCCTCCGGGCTCGTCTCCTGGACGGGCGCGTAGATCGTCACCATCGCGTTGTTCACCCAGACGTCGATGCCGCCGAAGGCCCGCGCGAGCGAATCGGCGGCACGCGAGACGGCATTCGCGTCGGCCACATCGATCGCGAAGGCGCGGGCGCGGCCGCCGGCCTGCTCCACGTCGCGGATGGCGCCGGCAAGACCGGCTTCACCCCGGGCGATGAGCCCGACGTTCCAACCGTGCCGCGCGAATTCGTGCGCCACCGCCCGGCCGACGGCCGCGCTGGCGCCCGTCACCATTACTGTCTTGCTGCGTTCGGTCCGGTTCGACATCGGGGTTCCACGTGAAACAGTCCCGGCCAACGTTCGCCGCCGGAGATCTTTCCGCACCTCACGCGAATGCGACGGCCGCGCGACGCCCCGGCCCGCGTTGCTTCGTCGGAAGCCGGCGGCCTATAACGCGGCGACCTCACAGCCGCGACGGCGGGGTCCCGGATTCCCGCCCTCGCCAACGAACAAAGTCTCACACGCCATGGCAGGCCATTCGCAGTTCAAGAACATCATGCACCGGAAGGGCCGGGTGGACGCGGTCCGCTCGAAGGTGTTCGGCAAGCTCGCCCGCGAGATCACCGTGGCGGCCAAGCTCGGCACGCCGGACCCGGCCATGAACCCGCGCCTGCGCGCGGCGATCATCGCGGCCCGCGCCGAGAACATGCCCAAGGACAATATCGAGCGCGCCATCAAGAAGGCCTCCGGGGCAGATGGCGAGAACTACGAGGACATCCGCTACGAGGGATACGGCCCCGGCGGCGCCGCGCTGATCGTCGAGGCGCAGACCGACAACCGCAACCGGACCGCCTCCGACGTGCGCTCGGCCTTCACCAAGTCCGGCGGCAGCCTCGCCGAGACCGGCGCCGTGGCGTTCATGTTCGACCGCGTCGGCGTGATCGGCTTCCCGGCGAGCGTCGCCGATGCCGACACGATGCTGGAGGCGGCGATCGAGGCGGGGGCCGACGACGTCAGCTCCAGCGAGGAGGGCCACGAGGTCGTCTGCGCGCAGGATTCCTACGGCGAGGTCGCCAAGGCCCTGGAGGCCCGGTTCGGCGAGCCGACCCGCACCGGCCTGGTCTGGAAGGCGCAAAACACGATCGATGTCGACGACGAGACCGGCGAGAAGCTGATCCGCCTGGTCGAGGTGATCGAGGACCAGGACGACGTGCAGCACGTCTATGTCAACTTCGCCCTGTCCGATGCGCTGATGGCCAAGCTGGAGGGCTAGCGCTCTCTAAGCCTGGGCTGCCAGCTCGGCGCCGAACCGCTCCTGCACGTAGGCGTCGAGCGAGAACCCGTCGTCCGGCAGCTGGGCCATGAACCGCTCGGCCACCTCGGTGAGGACAAGGTCCGGCTTCGCCCGGTCGATGTAGGACCAGTCGAGCGACGTGTTCCAGATGAAATGTACCTCGCGGAAGGTCTCCGCGAGCAGGATCGTCAGCATGTACGGCATGACGTGCGAGAACGAATCGCCGAATAGCGCCAGCCGGCGCGGGTCGCTCGCTGCGGCGTTGCCGTAGACGACGTTGGCGCCGACATGGAGCGTGTGCAGCAGGCCCGCCTTCTCGCGCGCTTCGACGATCGGGCTGGCATAGGTCCGCACCGCATCCCGCTGGATCCGATAGGCCCGTGACGGGGCCCGCCGGGGCGGGTCGAAGGCGCTGCCGAGGTCGCCGTCATGGTCGATCTGGGTGAAGGGCCGGTCGCGGAGGTCCGTCCGCGGCTCCGCCCCGAAGGCCCGGCAGATCTCGGCATAGGCCAGGTAGCAGCCGTCGAAACTCCAATGGGTGTCGGTCCGGCAATAAAGATCGGCCGTGTCCCGGGCGGCGCGCATCGGCGTGATCAGGTCGATGCAGGTCTCCCGCCAGCGCTTCCGGCGCCGCCAATCCGCGTAGAGGCCGGTCAGGCCCCGCCGCCATGGGTTGCCCAGCGGCGGCTCGGCGTGGAGCAGCCGGTAGGCCGGGGAGGCCTCCGGCGCGATGGCGAGACCGTCGAGGTGATTGTCGTAGATCGACAGCTTGTCCGGCGCGACCACGTGGCGGTAGCGGATGCCCAGCGCCCGCAGCCGCCGCTCCCGGGTCATCACGAGGCTGCGCCAGCGCCAGATCAGGTCGGTGGTCTCCTCCGGGCGCTCGAATTGCCCGAGGATGTCGTTGGTCCCGGTCTTCAGGAACAGCCAACCATCCCGCCCGACATGAATGTGATCGGTGTTGCTCGACGCCATGACGTACTCGGGGGCGATAGAAATTCGGCAGCAAGGGGCAGGATGCGGCCGCGGCCGCGGACCGGCAGGAGAGGGACGCTCGATATACCCGTCCGGCAGGTCCCGTCATGCCCGTCTCCGCCAAGCCCCTCCTCAACACACCGGCCGCGCCGCATAGTGCGGCCATGACCGCGCTCGCGACCGCCAACTCCGAACACACCGAACGCTGGGCGGCGCTCGCCGCCCGCGACGGGCGGGCGGATGGCCGTTTCGTCTACGCGGTCCGCACCACCGGCGTGTATTGCCGCCCGAGCTGCCCCTCACGGGCGGCCCGGCCCGAGAACGTCACTTTCCACGCGACCTGCGCGGAGGCCGAAGCCGCAGGTTTCCGCCCCTGCCGACGCTGCCGGCCGAACGAGCCCGGGCTGCCTGAGCGCCGGGCCGAGGCGGTCGCCCGGGCCTGCCGGCTGATCGAATCGGCCGAGACGATGCCGCCGCTGGCCGACCTCGCCCAGGCCGCGGGCCTGAGCGCCTACCATTTCCACCGGGTGTTCAAAGCCGCCACCGGGGTCACCCCGAAGGCCTACGCGACCGCTCGCCGGGCCGAGGCCCTCGCCGCCGGCCTGCCCAAGGCCGCCACGGTGACGGAGGCGCTGTACGAGGCCGGCTACTCGACCGCGAGCCGGTTCTACGCGGACGCCGCCGGACGGCTCGGCATGGCGCCCGCCGCCTACCGCAAGGGCGGTACCGGCATCCGCATGAGGTTCGGCGTCGGCGCCTGCTCACTCGGCGCGATCCTGGTGGCCGCCACGGAGGCGGGGATCTGCGCAATCCTGCTCGGCGACGACCCCGAACCCCTGGTCCGCGACCTGCAGGACCGGTTTCCAGGGGCGGAGATCGAGGGCGACGATCCGGGTTTCGAGGCCTGGATGGCCCGCGTCATCGGCTTGGTCGAGGCACCGGGCATCGGCCTCGACCTGCCCCTCGACATCCGCGGGACCGCGTTCCAGCAGCGTGTCTGGGCGGCGCTCCGGGCGATCCCGGTGGGCACGACCGCCACCTACGCGGACATCGCCCGGCCGATCGGGGCGCCCACCGCCATGCGGGCCGTCGCCCAGGCCTGCGGGGCGAACCACCTGGCGGTGGCGATCCCGTGCCACCGGGTGGTCCGGTCGGACGGCGCCCTGTCGGGCTACCGCTGGGGTGTCGCCCGCAAGCGGGATCTGCTGGCGCGGGAGGCGGGGGGCTGAATCGAACGTGCCGTCGCGGCCCATCGCCGGTTTCGCGCCGTCCCTTTCCCGGGTGCATGCAGCGCCAGCGGAATGCGTCCCGGGACCCAGCATGATATGACGCGCAGCGTCCGCATTGTTGTTTGACGATCGTGCCGCTGCGCGGCGCTTCCTGTGCTGGGTCCCGGATCACCTTCCACTGACGTTCCAGGCGTCCGGGACAGGGGCCTGTGTCATCTGCTGGCGACGGCTGCGCGTTCTGTACCGTCATTGCGAGGTTCTGAGCCGGGAAACCGGGCGAGATCGCACGGGCGGCAAGCTCTCAGCGCCGACCGCCCCCGCCCGGTGGTCCCCCGAAACCGCCCGGGCCGTCGCCCGGCCCCCCGAAGCCCCCGGGGCCACCCAAGCCTCCGAGACCACCGCCCGGGCCGCCGGGCCTGGGGCCGGGGGCGCCCGGTGCGCCTCCGAAGGGACCGCCGCGCGGGGCCCCGAACCCGCCAGGGCCATCCGCACCCGGAATGCCGCCCGCGCCGGGGCGGGTGTCGATCGTCGGGCCGTGGGTGCCGCCGAGGCTGACGAAGGGGCTCTGGCGGTTGCCGGGCTCGGCGCCGGAGCGATCGGGCATGTCCGGCAGGTCGGGCAGCTTCTGCAGGGCGAGGCGGGCCCGCACCGGCCCCGAACGGGGGCGCGCCCGGCCGGGGCGGGCCCGGGGCGGCCGGGCCCAGGCCCGCAGGCGGCCCCAGGGCCGGCCCGCGGGCCGGGGGGGCGCGGCCGGG